>JAJTFA010000013.1 GCA_021299635.1 Sphingobacteriales bacterium | reverse complement strand
ATATTCTTTAACCAAAACGAAACGATTTGTTCTTAGCCCATAACTGAGTTTTACCAATATTATCAAGCTGGATTTATACCAAAGTCGCATAAACCCTCAATTCATCCCAGAATTGGTTTGAGAATAGACCACATTGGGGAGCACATCTGTACAGGAGGTCACGTCTGACCTCCTTTTCTTTTTTATATCCCTGAGATCCTTGGTAATATTGAGTAAAACCTGAATGGGTTTTGTAAAAACGATTTTTGCAGCTTTTCCATCTTCAAAATGGAGTTTTTTAGAAACGATGTACCCAAGAAAATATAGAGAGTAATGCTATTTCAATATGTTCTTTAATATACTAAACAAAAAAGGAGAGCCGATTAGACTCTCCTTTTTAATGAAGCAAATTAATGCCGACTATTTTATAATGGATACCTTGCTTGTTGATACTAATTTCCCTTTTGCATCATAAATAGTAAGAATATGCACACCATTGCCAAAAGCTGATGCATCAATGCTTGTAATATGACCTTGTAAATTATGCTCATACATTAGCTGACCTAGGATATTTGCTATCCTTACAACATATTCTTCTCCTTGCAGATTATAAGAAGGGAACTCAATACTAAGCTTATTACTGGCGGGATTTGGATAAATCTTAAGTGTACCGGTTAGTAAATTTTCTGTTAAACCAACGTTGCCGATAGTCAGCAATTTTGAACTGGAGTCGCTGCATGCAAATGGATTGCTTTTTATTACTTTAATACTGCCAATACCATTATTGGTCCATTGTACAGTAACGGAATTTGTATTTTGGCCGGAACTGATGAGCCCGTTGGTAATAAACCAACTATAGTTATGGTTTAATTGATCAGCCACTGTATAGGTATAAGGTGTGTTGGGCTTTAGATTTATGCTATCTCCAAGAATTTGGCCTACAGCAGGCTTTGGATTCACGGTTACCTGAACAACCCCTGATGTATCGGAACAGCCAAACAAATTGGTTACAACAACTTTGTAAGCTCCAGTTGCATTTACAAGATAACTTGCAGAAGTAGATCCTATTATAGCTCCTGTTTCTTTAAGCCACTGGTAGTATAAGCTTGCTCCTGTATTTGCATTAATAAGCACGCTGTTTCCTTCGCAGAATGTTGTTGGTCCTGTTGCTGCAGCTGTAGCAGTTGTTATTGGGTTAACAGTTACTTTAATAGCAGCAGAAGAGTCGGAGCAATTATTGTTATTGATAACAATAACTTTATATACTCCGGATACAGTTGCAATGAAGCTGGCAGTTGTTGCATTGGGAATATTCCCGGTTGTAGAATCTTTCCATTGGTATTGAAGTCCGGAGCCTGCATTTGTATTAAGTGTAACACTTTTACCTTGACAGAACGTTGTAATACCGGATGCAGAGGTTGAAGCATTTGGCAATGGATTTACAGTAATAAGAACTGCTGCAGAGGAATCAGAGCAACCGTTGTTGTTTGTAACCACAACCTTATATGTCCCTGATGCGTTTGCATTATAGCTCGCACTATTTGCATTGGAAATATTTCCATTTGCGTTTCTCCACTGGTAGGTTAATCCAGATCCTGTATTCGCATTTATTATAACGCTTCTGCCTTGACAGAACGTGGTTGGGCCGGCAGCAATGGCGCTTGCAGATGGAAGGCTATTTACAATAACATTAACGGCAGCTGATGTATCAACACATCCTAGCACATTGCTCACAATTGCCCGGTATGCTCCTGAGGCAGTTGCTGTATAACCGGAACTTGTAGCTCCTGGTATCAATCCACCGGCATTTCTCCATTGATAGGTAAAACCTGAACCTGTGTTTGCGTTGATTACCACACTAGCTCCTTGGCATATTGTTGTCTGGCCGGCAGGTGTTGCTGTTGCAAATGTCCCGCAAATAGATTGACACCTATTGAATTTAAATCCTAAAACAACAGGACTTCCGGAGGTCCTTGTATAGGTGCGATTAAATCCGCCCAAGCCATTTGATACCAGACAAGAACGTGAGGATGTATCAGGATAAGTTTCCTCACTTGCAGAAAGAGAAGAGTCGCCATTTAAAAAGTTATAACTAAACGAGGCAGGACAAACATTAGTTACTGTAACTGCGAATATTCCGGGTGCACCAGCCACAGGGAACATTCGTAAGGCCCCTGCCTGCCAACTGGGACTTTGGAAATTGCCCATCACATATATTCTTCCCTGAGGATCCGGTATATGGTTGCTTAGATCTACTCTGAATGTTATGGTAGAAGGCGGAGGTTGTGGCGCACAAGCTCCTGGAGTTTGAGATCCGAAGCATGTTAGGTCAAGCGTATCGGCAGCAGATAATAACCACGTTCTATTGCTTCCGTTCTCCCAATTTGTGTTACCGTTTTTATGAAAACGAAACTTAAAATCTAGCTGTCCTGAGTCAAGTTGAATGAGTGCCCTATATATATTGGTAGTGCCCTGTCTTATCAGCTTTACGCCAGATGCCCAATTTGTAAGTTCATCACGATTGCCTGCCACTGTAACAGAGTCAAATCCGCCAAAACATGTAGAATTGGTCATATCAATTACAAATAATGCATTGAATCTGGGAATAGTGGCGCTCGGGCAAAAGGTGCATGAGCTTATGCATACTCTTGGTTCTGCTTTATTTGAATTAGCCACAACCTGCCGATTGCCATTCACTGCGCATGCTGCAGGAACAGATTCCCATCCTCCATCTCCATTCTTAAATTTATATTCATGCGTAGAGTTAATAGAAAGTATAGCAATATATTCATATAATTTATTGCCTGAAAACAGATTTGCCATTCTTCTTTGACCACTACCCCAGCTGGTAAATGATCCGGCAATAAATACGCCTTCTTGTGCAATGGTTAAATTATTTAAATCCACAGAAAAGCGAACAGCGTATGAATTTGCCGGGGCAGAACCACCAAATAAGACAGCTGGTAACAGGAGTGTATCGGCTGAAGTGGAGTCAATAAATGCCCAACGATTATCATTGGTGCCTCCGTTTACCGGGTGACCTACCCTCACCAACGATGGAACAGATTCTACACCGTTCCAGTCATTGCCATTTATAAATTTGAACTCGTAAAATCTACCTGAAGGAATGTCTACTGTTACTGAATAGATTGTTCCTGATCCACCATTTGTCATTGCGGTTGCTGAAGGTGACCAGTTTACACCATAGCCGGCAGCAGCTTGAAAGTCTCCCGCTACCCGCACGCCATTCGAGCTTATACTCTGTCCGGCCATATCAACGCGGAATCGAACCTTTTTTGCAAATACACTTGTTGCAGAAATTAATAATACCAATACAGTTAACGTAATTGTTTTTTTCATAGGTTAGTTTAAGTTATAAACAAATTTAATTAAGAGGTTTCTTATCTGCAACTGATTAGTGTTTTTCCGCTGCAACGTTATAATCTTTAAATTAGAGATACACTTAGTCAATTACTCATGATAATGTACTGATCAGTTGTTTTACCCTTGCAGTTTTAGTAGATACGAACAGATGTATTTTAGTTTTTTATGATAGCATTAATCAATGCTAAGTTTACCCATGTAAATCACTCATTACCCATTTTTTATTGCATACCAGATTAAGGTGTTTATTAAATATACGTTTAATCACCGCTTTTGCCCCATGATTCAGATGCAGTAATATTCTCCACAGTATCTGTAATAATGTTTATTACATAGGTGTATAGATGGGCTTACTTCGCCTTTATGAAACAAACTCTACTCAATGTTTTTCTTAGTTTATTCCCATTCTTGATTCAAGCCCAGCCATTCAATTTTTACTACGGTAATTTGCATGCACATTCTTCCTATTCTGATGGCAATCAGGATGCAGCCACCAGTGGATTATCAACCCCGTTGCAGAATTATCAATATGCCAGGCTATCTCAGCAGTTTCACTTTTTGGGAATCTCTGAACATAACCATTATGGTGCAGGTATGCTTAAAAGTAATTATGCACTCGGTTTAAGTCAGGCAAACACTGCAAATCAGGATAGTGTTTTTGTTTGTATGTATGGTATGGAGTGGGGTGTAATAGGACCACCCGGTGGCCATACGCTTATATACGGCATCAATCAGCTTATTGGTTGGGATAGTGTATACGCTGTTCCTAATTATGATATATATAATGCTCGCTTGGATTATGATTCCTTATTCAAGCGTGTAGCCAGAACACCCAATGCTTTTGCCTGCCTGGCACACCCTGCTACAACAGATTACTCTGGAATGTTTTCAACTATAGTAAACCCTGCCTGGGATAGTGCTATTGTGGGAGTATCTATAAGGTCCGGGCCTGCTTTTAGTACAGATACCATGTATAATAATCCGTCAACATCCAGTTTTGAGGCACGCTACAAAGATGCACTCAAGCAAGGTTATCATGTAGGTGCTACCCTTGATCATGATAATCACAATACCACATTTGGACGCATGGCCAAGAGCCGAACAGTGGCACTTGCACCTGCTTTAACCAGAAATAATATTATTGAGGCTTTCAGGAAAAGAAGAACACAGGCAAGTGATGATTGGAATGTGCAGGTTACGTTTACAATTAATGGCAAACCGCTGGGCACAGTTTTCAATGATTCATTCAATGCAACCATTCAGGTATCGGTTTATGATCCGGATATGGAACCGGTATCTTCCATTGCAATTATTCATGGAATACCGGGTAGCGGAGTTAATCCAACAACATTAACCTCCAACAGCTCATCGGCAACACTGAATTACACGCACATCTTGCCAATTGGTGGATCATACTATTACTATGCAGTAATCACTCAGCTTGATGGTGATAAGGTGTTTACCTCTCCTATATGGTATAGCAAAACCAGTATCCTGCCGGTTACTCTTATTGGGTTCAATGCCCATGTAGAAAATAAAACAGTGGTGTGCAAGTGGTCTACTGCAACTGAAATCAATTCTGATCAATTTAATGTAGAACGAAGTATTGATGGACTAAACTTTATGAGTATTGCTCAGGTTCCTGCCGCCATTAACAGCATCATAAAGCAGGATTATATGTACCGCGATTTGTATGCACCAGAAGGTTTGGTGTATTACAGATTGAAACAGCAGGATAGGGATGGATCATATAGCTATTCTGCTGTTATAGCAGTAAATGTAGCCAATAATAAACCAGAGGTAGAGGTGTTGCCCAATCCTTTTGATGCTAATCTCATGCTCACCATGAGTGATGTTGCAGATGCTGAAATGGTGTTTGAGCTGTTTAATTCTTCAGGAGTATTGGTTCATACTGCTAAAGTTAATGTTGCTAACGGAGAAGCAATGATAGAAGGTTTGGATCATGTAAAACCGGGGCTTTATCAGATCCGTTTATCAAATGCAAACATCTGTGTGCTTAAAAAAGTAATGAAGGTTATTTGAGAAAGCCTGTGCATTTACACCAAGATACGTAATAAAAAAATCCTGCCCTGCGGCAGGATTTTTTGGTGGAGATGGCGGGCATCGAACCCGCGTCCGGAGAAGGAATGAATCAGGCTTTCTTCACGCTTAGCGTTGCATTGTTTTCGAGATGGGTGCGGTTGCAACACTTACCAAACCAATCCTTATCCTCTTAAGTAGTCGCTTCAACCAAAGGAGGGCTGATACAACGCTTTTCCTGTTGATGCCCCGGATGCAAGAGCGGTTAAGCTAACCCCTGCGGGACAATGGCATTTGCGTAATCTTCCTGATTAGGCAGCCATAGCGAAGTTTGAATCGCCAGTTAAAGTTTTGAGTGTTGAGATTAAAGCGCCAACATCCCAATGCGCTGCGTGCTTACCTGTCAGTTGCTCTTCCCGTCAATTCCAGTCATCCCCTGACAGTGATATTACTTCGCAAAGATACAACCATTGGCTTAATATATGTACAATTGTCAGGTAATTCATCTCTTGCTGAAGCAATACCTGTTTTTGACCTATATTTGCTGCCCATATGACAAACGAACAATTTAAATCTATAAAGTTAAGGGTAGATGACCTGAGGAGGTATCTTTGACGTGGATGGTAAACTAGCTGCAATAGCTAAAGAAGAAGAACAAACCCATGGCGCGGATTTTTGGAACGATCCCAAAAAGGCTGAGCAGGTTTTAAAATCTATTAAACTTAAAAAAATCTGGACTGAAGCATTTGCTGCCGTGCAGCAGATATTTGATGATTTGAGCGTACTGAATGAATTTGCCGCTGCCGGAGAATCAAGTGAGGAAGAGGTGGATGCACAATATAGCAAAACACTAACAGCAGTTGAAGAACTGGAGTTTAAAAACATGCTAAGCAATGAAGAAGATCAGCTGAATTGTGTAATAAACATTAACTCAGGTGCCGGTGGAACCGAAAGCCAGGATTGGGCTGAGATGCTGATGCGCATGTACCTGATGTATTGCGATAAGCAAGGGTTTAAGGCTGCAGTAATTGATGAACAAGCCGGTGATGGTGCAGGCATTAAATCATGCTCTATTGAAGTGGAAGGAGATTTTGCCTATGGATATCTGAAGGGAGAAAATGGGGTGCACCGCATGGTTCGGATTTCTCCGTTCGACTCTAATGCCCGCAGGCATACCTCTTTTGCATCGGTTTATGTATATCCGCTGGTAGATGATAATATTGAAATAGAAATAAAAGATGCCGATATAGAAATTCAAACATCACGCTCAGGCGGTGCAGGTGGCCAAAATGTAAATAAGGTTGAAACAAAGGTGCAACTTACACACAAGCCAACCGGTATTGTGATTGTTTGCCAGGTTGAGCGCTCACAAAGTGCTAACCGCGATAGGGCGATGAAAATGCTGAAATCACAACTGTATGAAATTGAAATGCGCAAGCGCAATGAGGCACGTGATAAAATTGAGGCAGGCAAGAAAAAAATAGAGTGGGGAAGCCAAATCAGAAATTATGTATTTCATCCTTATAAATTGGTTAAAGATTTAAGAACAGATACAGAAACTTCGGATGTGCAAGGGGTGATGGATGGAGATTTAGATCAGTTTATCAAACCTTATTTAATGGAGTTTTCCAAGCACTGATCTACACATGGAGCCAATTACGTGGAATGATTTTGAAAAGATTGATATGCGTATCGGCACCATACTGGAGGTGCATGATTTTCCTGAAGCGCGTAACCCCTCATTTAGGCTAATTATTGACTTTGGTGCGCTGGGCATTAAAAAAACATCTGCACAAATAACCCAATTGTATACAAAAGAACAGCTGCCGGGCAAACAGGTGGTGGCAGTTGTTAATTTTCCTCCAAAGCAAATTGCAAATTTTATGAGCGAGTGTTTGGTGCTGGGAGCAGTTGGCGAAAACAAAGAGGTAACCTTGCTTCAGCCGGGTTTGCCGGTGCCCAATGGTTTGCGCATAGCTTAATTTTAGAGGGTATTAAAAGAAGGTATTTGTTCGGTAACCCTTGGCTGGCCTGAGGTGTAGTTGCAGCAGAAATGATTGATGCCGTTGGTGATGAGAATATGCCTGCATGCAAACTGCGAATTGTAAACGGCAGCTTGTAAAAACGTATCTTTTGTCAACATCGTTTCAGGCGATTTACACTCAACCAGCAGCAAAGGTTCTGCCTGCCTGTTGCACACCAACACATCAAATCTTTTTTGTAAACCATTCATTTGCAGGCCTCTTTCAACAGCTATAAGAGAAGCAGGGTAGCCAGCCTCCTCTATTAAATAATGCAGTAAATGTTGCCTTACCCACTCTTCAGGCGTAAGTACTACATACTTTTTCCTGATGATGTCGAAAACATAGTTTCTGTTTTCTTGAGATTTCAGCTTAAAATTGTATGCAGGAAAGTTTAGTTGCATGCATTGCAAATAAAAGCAAAATTCCATGTCGGCCGAATTCAATAAACTCATATCCGACCTAAGAGCAAAAAAATATGCTCCGGTTTACTATCTCTACGGAGAGGAGCATTACTATATTGATGAAATTAGCAACTTCATAGAAGACAATGTGCTGAATGATGGGGAAAAGGGTTTTAACCAAACCATACTTTACGGCAAGGATACTGATGTGAATGCCATATCAGCCGCAGCCAGAAGATTTCCGATGATGGCCCCTTACCAGGTAATAGTAGTTAAAGAGGCGCAAACCATGAAAGGGCTGGATGAATTAGAGGGGTATTTGGAAAAGCCTGTACCAACTACCATTTTGGTTATTTGCAATAAAAGCTCGAAGCTTGATAAACGCACCCGTTTTTATAAAGCCATTAGCAAGCATGTGGTGTTTGAGTCTAAAAAATTATATGATAATCAGCTAGGGCCATGGATAGAGCAATATTTAAAAGGTAAAGGGTATAGTATTAGTTCCCGTGCATCTAATTTAATAGCCGATTCACTTGGAAGTGATTTGGCAAAAATTGCCAATGAGCTGGAGAAACTCATCATCAATAAAAATGACGACAAGGAAATAACCGATACGGATGTAGAGTTGAAAATTGGCATCAGTAAAGAGTTTAATGTATTTGAATTGATAGGAGCTATTGCCAATAAAAATGCTTCAAGGGCTTTTCATATAGGTCACCACATGAGCAAGGCTAAAGATTTTTCCATTATTGCCACCCTCATCAATATGAATACTTTTTTTAATAAGTCATATATTGTTAAACAAAGTGGCGTGAGAGACAGGGCACAATTGCAAAAGCAATTCGGCTTTAATTATTATCAGGCTAATGATTATCAATCGGCAGCAGGCAAATACTCTGCAGCAGAGCTTGAACGCTGCATACGCATTATGCATGAGTATGATTTAAAAAGCAAGGGAGTGAACAACTTATCAGCAGGGCAAGATGAGCTTTTAAAAGAAGTGCTAGTTAAAATTTTGATGCACTGATAACCCAATTAACTTACCTTCTCTCCTTATAATCGCTGCGCAGCACACGGAAGGTGGTTCGCCTGTTTTGTTGGTGCTCTTCATCACTGCATTCCACACCATCTGCGCAATCATTAACCAGTTTGGTTTCTCCGTAACCAACGGGAATTAGCCTTTCATTGGCAATACCTTTTGTTATCAGGTAATCTACACAACTTTTTGCGCGTTTTTTTGATAGGTCCAAATTATAATCTTGTGGTGCACGGCTATCGGTGTGTGAAGCCAGCTCAATAACCAAGGTTGGATTCTTATTTAAAATAATAGTAAGTGAGTCGAGCACTTTTTTCGATTCGTCTCTCAGATTCCATTTATCCAAATCATAAAAAATACCTTTCAGGGTAAAGTCAACATCTTCCGCAGGTATGGGTTCAAGTATCAGATTAATTTCCAGCACAGAATCATGTTTTATATTTTGGGTTGAAATCAAAACAGATGTTGAAGCAAAATACTTTTCTTTACCTGCTGCCAAATCCAGTATAGCGTTAAGCGGTAACTCACCGGTATATTCTCCACCTGGTCCGGTTTTGATGCTGAAAACGGGTTTCCCGTATGCATCTTTTACTGCAACTGCTGCCTGAGCAAGAGGTGCCATGCTTTCACGGTCAAATACTTTGCCTTTAAGCACAAAAATATATGGCTTAACAGAGATGGAGTAAATATCGTCATCACCTTTACCACCTTGTCTGTTGGAGCTGTAGTAACCAATTGCCCCATTCTCTTTCACCTGCGAGCTTGGAAGAAAGGTAATTCCAAAGTCGTCACCACCAGAATTAATGGGATACTGAAGGTTTCTTCCTTTAGCGTAAGTACCTGCAGAATCAAATGTTACATACAAATCCAGACCTCCCATACCGGTAAATCCTTTTGATGCATAATATAATTTGCCTAATTCATCAACAAATGGGAACATATCATCCTCCTGCGTATTAACGTTAGATCCGAGGTTTTTCGGTATGCCCCATTTATCTCTAACCATATCGTAGGTAACAGAATATATATCCTTCTCACCAAAACCGCCCTGCATATCACTGGCAAAGTAAAGTTGTTTCCCGTCTGCACTAATGGCAGGGTGCCCAACGGAAAATGAATCAGAGCAAAACGGCAGCATTTTGGGATCACTCCATGCATTATTTTGGAAGTAAGAGACGTAAATTTTGCAATTCATTCCTTTGCCATCAATACCATTACATTGGGTGAAATACATGGTACTTAGAGTTGAATCAATGCAGGCAACCCCTTCATTAAAATTTGTATTTACTGCACCTTTTACATTTTGTACCTTGCTCCAAACTCCATTGCTTAATGTAGCCTCAAAAAAATCAGAACACTTTTGGCCTGTCCATTCAAAAACTTCATTGCCTGTTGCTTCGGATCTTGATGAAGCCCAGAAGATTTTACCCCCTGCATAGTAAGGTGCATAATCAGAAACCGCTGTGTTTAACTCACCCACATTTTTAATTTCAAACTTTTGTGGTTTGGCTTTCCATTGCTGCACAACACCGCAAGATTGTATTTCACGAATAGCATTGCTATCGCCAGGAATTTCAAACAGATAATCATAAAAGGCCCTGCTTGCTTCTTCATATCGTTCGAAATTTTTAAGCAATAGGCCATAGGAATACAAAATTTTAGGATTTGGGTATTTTGTATTCACCAGTTTTTCATACCATTCAAAAGCCTGCTTAAAATTGTTAGCTCTACGATAGCTTTCTGCTACCATATATAGTATTTCATTTTGTTTGTCCTCAACTTTAACTTTAGGATAGATACGTTTGAACAGAGCTGCAGCTGTATTGTATTTACGGGCATCAAACGCGTGTTGTGCTCTCTGAATTTCGAGATCTAGGGAAGTGATTTGATTCTGTGCCTTAACAGAAGCATCAAAAGATAAAAGCAATATTAAAATTAAAGTAGTCCGCATGTGTTTTCAGATAACGAAAATACAACTCATTTCATTTATAAGAAGAGCAAAAAAACAAAACCCCGCTAATGCGGGGTTTTGTTTTTTATTTTTTTGGAGGAGGTTGGTTGCCTCTCTGCTGAGGGTTAACCTGTGTTTTGTCCTCAGATTTTTTCATTTCCTCTTTATTCTTTGGAACATAATCATTTCCTAATAACCGTATGGTTGTTCTTCTGTTCATTTGATGCTCTTCTTCAGAACACACGCGCTTCACATACTTACCTTCGCACTCGCAATCATTTACCAGTTGAGACTCACCATAACCAGCGGCTACCAGACGCTCTTTATCAATACCACGACTTACAATATAGGCCACAGCTGAATCGGCACGTCTTTGTGAGAGATCTTTATTATACAATGAGTCTGAACGGCAATCGGTATGTGAACCCAACTCTAAACGAATTTTAGGATATCTATTGAGGAGATAAACAACCGTATCAAGAATAATTGCGGCATCGGCTCTGATATTGGCTTTATCCAAATCGTAGTAAACACCTTCCACTTCAAATGCTTTTTCATAGTCAAACGGATCGAGTTCAAGGTCTTGAACCAAATCGGTTGATACCTCTAAACCACGAGTGGTTTGTCCATAAATTTTACTATCGTAATAGTCTTCATGGGCACCAAACAATTCATAATCTGTTTTTGGCTTTAAAGTAATTTTATAAAAGCCTCTTGCATCTGTTTTTATTATTAGCTTACCTGTATCTGTGCTGTTTGTTATGGTGAGAATGGTACTAGCCAATAACTCTCTTGTCTTCAAATCCCTTGCAACCCCGCTCAAAGTAAATACCAGTGGTGTCATGCGGAAGCGATAAATATCATCCTGACCTTTACCACCTTCACGATTAGAACTGAAGTAGCCGCTTTCTTTTGTTTTATCAAGTATTAAGGAGAAGTCGTCACCACCTGAGTTAATGGGTGATTTCATATTAATTGGGGTAGACCAATCTGTTGCTTCTCCCTTCGAGAAAAATATATCTACTCCACCAAGGCCAACATGGCCATTTGATGAGAAGTAGAGCGTTCCATCCTCATGCATGTAGGGAAACATTTCATCACCTTCTGTATTAATGGTAGGGCCAAGATTGATCGGATCTCCCCAGGATTTGCCTTTTTTAGAATAGGTGACCATCCAAATATCTTTTCCCCCTTCACCTCCCGGCATGTCTGAAGTAAAATATAAAGTCTGGCCATCTTTACTCAGGTATGGATGACCGCAGGTAAATGAATCTGTGCTAAATGAGAGAGGCTCGGGGATACTCCATTCAGAGCCTTGACCTGTTGAGGTGTAAATGCGGCAGTTTTTACCTTTACCATTATTATCATAATTACATTTGGTGAGGTAGGCTACCGTAAATTTCGAATCGAATGCAATGGTTCCATCGTTTAGTTTGCCATTCAGATTCTCTTTGTCGGCAAGAATCGGTATTTCGTATTTTATATTATCAGCGTTCTTTTTATCTATTTTAAATTTAATATTGTAAAGGTCTGTATACCCGTTCCCAGTCCATCCATACATCGCTTTACCTACCCCATTCTCTCGGTCTGAGGTAAAAAATAATTGGTCTTTTTTATACCACATCGGAGCAAAATCGCTCCACTTACTGTTAATGGCTTTTACATTTTCAATGACGTAACGCGTTTTCTCATTCTTCCATTTCAGTGCCTGCTCGCAACCTTTAACTTCATCATCTGCCCTTGCATCAGATGGCATCTGTTTTTTGTAATTATTAAACTCTACAATGGCTTCGGTAAATTTCTGATTGGCTTTAAGAGATTGCGCCAACCGCCATAAAGCTTCGGTATTTTTCGGATCTGCCTTCACTGTTTTCCTAAACCAGTTTTCAGCATTCTTCATATCGTTTGATAGCCTGTAGCATTCGGCAGTTTTAAAACAAGCCTCATTTTTTTCATCCTTGTTTTTCGTTTTGCTGTAAACTGCCTTATAGTTCTCTCCCGCAGTAAAAAACTCCTTTTTTGCAAAAGCTTCGCGCGCAGCGGCCATACTTCCTTTGCCAGGTTTGCAAGATTGAGTGAGTGCTGCCGAAATAAAAGTGGCCAGCAGAAAGTAGTAAACTCTTTTCATGAATGTGGTCCTAAATTATTGCTCTAAAAAACAAGTATACACTTTTTTTTTATTTAACGAACAATAATTCACGATATTTTGGCAGTTTCCAAAGTTCGTCTTCAATTATAAACTCCAGAGCATCACTGCTTTTGCGTATTTCCTCAAATAAAGGTTTTACCTTATGACAATAGGAAAGAGCTCTCTTGTGCGTATTTTCAATATGATGCGCCTTATTGTTTTCAGCTATCAACTTTTCTACGTTCTCACGTATGTGTTTCACGTATTTTGAAATCTCTTCAATAAACTTCAGCTGTGCTTCATATGAGGTTCTGGAAAGCCCTATTGATTTGAGTGAGGCTACATTGTCTGATAATTTCTGCTGGTAAGTTAATGCGGCAGGTATTACATGCGAAATAGCCAATTGTGCAAGCACTTTTGCTTCAATATCAATTTTTTTCACATAATCTTCCTGCATAATCTCATAACGTGCATCCAATTCTCTTTCATCAAACACATCATTTTTACTGAATAGTGCTTTTGACTGCGGTGTGATATATGCATTTAATGCCTCAGGCGTTGTTTTGATATTGCTTAAGCCACGTTTCTTTGCTTCCTTTACCCACTCTTCGCTGTAGCCATTGCCTTCAAATAAAATATTCTTGGATGCTTTGTAGTAAGATTTAAGTATTTCAAGAATGGCATCTTCTTTTTTCTTACCCTTCTTAATCATGGCATCAGCCTCTGCCTTAAACTTTTTTAACTGCTGAGCCATAATGGTATTGAGCACAATCATTGCATTTGCGCAGTTAGCAGATGAACCCACGGCACGGAATTCAAATTTATTACCTGTAAAAGCAAACGGAGAGGTGCGATTACGGTCTGTGTTATCAAGCAATATTTCAGGAATTTTCTTTACATCTATGGAAGTTTTAGAAGATGTTTTTACTGCACCTTTAGGTTTTGCTGAAACAAGATCATCAAGCACACTGGTTAATTGTGTTCCAATAAAAACCGACATGATTGCCGGAGGGGCTTCATTTGCACCCAGCCTGTGATCGTTTGAGGGAGTTGCTATACTGGCACGGAGAAGATCGGCATGGTCATGCACGGCTTTTATAACATTGATAAAGAATGTGAGGAATTGTAAATTGGTATGAGGTGTTTTACCGGGAGACAATAGGTTCACACCGGTATCGGTTATCAGACTCCAATTATTGTGTTTGCCGCTTCCGTTTACACCTGCAAATGGTTTTTCATGCAATAACACTTTGAAACCATGCCGTTGAGCAACTTTTTCCATTAAGTCCATTAGCAACTGATTATGATCTATTGCAAGATTTACTTCTTCAAAGTTTGGTGCACACTCATATTGAGATGGTGCCACTTCATTATGGCGCGTTTTTAAAGGTATTCCTAACTTATAACATTCTATTTCCAGGTCAACCATAAAATCATGCACGCGCGGAGGAATGGAACCAAAGTAGTGATCTTCCAATTGCTGGCCTTTTTCCGGGGCATGGCCAAGCAGGGTTCTACCGGTTAGCATTAAGTCTGGTCTTGCGTTAACCATTGCCTCGTCAACCAAAAAATATTCCTGTTCAATTCCCAGAGATGCCATCGCTTTGGTAACTTGTTTATCAAAATAGCTGGAGCATACCTCTACCACCGCATGCTCAACCGCATGCAATGCTTTTAATAGAGGAGCTTTATAATCTAGGGCCTCTCCGGTATAAGATACAAAGATGGTAGGTATGCAAAGCGTATTGCCGTTCAACCCTTCCATAATAAAAGCCGGTGAAGAGGGGTCCCATGCGGTGTAACCTCTTGCCTCAAATGTATTGCGTAAGCCACCATGCGGAAAGCTGGATGCATCCGGCTCTTGCTGAACCAATGCGCTTCCTGCAAACTTTTCAATGGATCGGCCATCCTCTGTTGGCTCAAAAAACGCATCGTGCTTCTCTGCTGTAGAACCGGTTAATGGCTGAAACCAGTGGGTGTAATGGGTAACATTGTAGCTCATTGCCCAACTCTTCATTCCTGCGGCAACCTGATTGGCCACCTTTCTGTCAATTTTCTCGCCATGTTTAATGGCTTGTATAACTGCCTCGTAAGCCTCCTTATCAAGAAAGTTTTTCATGGCAGCATCATTAAATACGCGGGAATTGTAATAATCAGAAACTTTAAATGATGGAGGATTAACCTTTACACTGGTTCGACCCAAAACGGTTTCCAATGCTTTAAAACGAAGTGTTGACATTATTTAATTTTTTTATTTTGTTGGACTTAACTGAAATTGAATGAGAGGTGTAAAACCGAAGCGAAAATAATTCATGGTGCTTTCTGATTTTTAAACATATCAGACACATCAGCCTAATATGCTGATTGGCAAGTGTAAAATTTAGCATTTAGCACAAAAATATGTAATATAATACATGTGTATTTGAGAGTTATGGAAAAATAGTGCTTGATTTTTAAATAATGTGTAATATATTGCACTTATGAGTTTAGACGATTTGGCATTTGTTATTCGCAGGAAACGTGAGGTAATGCAGCTAACCCAACGAGAGCTTGCTGAGCGAAGTGGTATACACTTGCGCAGCATCAACAATCTGGAGAGTGCAAAAGGAAATCCCTCTTGGGATACGGTAGTTAAGCTTTCAGATGTCTTAAAACTTGAAATTGTTGTAAGGCCGCAGTAATCTCAACCTTTTCTTTTAATCAGCAGATAAGACTGCTGAGGCAATTCTATACCTCCTCTTTTAGACAGGCTGGGTTTATTCATTTCATATGGATTTAATGTAAAATGGATTCAATTCATGGTTCTGTAATCAGGGATGCTTCAACCCAATCCCGTTCGCCAGAGGCGAGATTCAAAAGATGGGATTAACTGCGTTGATCCCGTTAGGATGGATGCTTCAACCCAATCCCGTTCGCCAGAGGCGAACCTGATTTTTACATCCTCCGGTCTTTCAGGCAAGCCTGAGACCTGCGGATATAAAAAATCCCGGGCTTTGCCCGGGATTGGGTTGGCGGAGAAGGAGGGATTCGAACCCTCGATACCGGTTAAGGTATACACACTTTCCAGGCGTGCCAGTTCAACCACTCCTGCACTTCTCCTTATACATTAGGCCTGCAAAAGTAGCAGATTTTTCTCAATTAAGGCATTCTCAAAAATTACTTTAACTTTGTCACGCTTTATATGCAAATCGAAGTACTTAAATCTAAAATACATAGAGCTAAACTTACCCAAACCGAGTTGCACTATGTGGGAAGCATTACCATTGATGAGTCTTTAATGGAGGCTGCCAATATCATTGAAAATGAAAAAGTTCAGGTTGTGAATGTCAACAATGGTGAGCGTTTGGAAACATACGTGATAAAAGGAGAACGCCATTCCGGTGTTATCTGCCTTAACGGTCCTGCGGCCCGTAAAGGTTTTGTGGGCGACCACCTCATTGTTATTTCCTATGCACACATGGATTTTGAAGAGGCAAAAAAGCATCAGCCCATTGCTGTTTATCCCGATTCCAATAATAAACTTCCTGCTTGAGTATTAAGCTTAAACAAGCCTTAAGATTTGTTTTCTTTCTTAGCCTTGGAGTAGGCCTGCTCTATCTCGCTTTTGTTAACCTTAATCTCGATTATAATAAGGTAATGGTTGGTTTTAAAAGTGCCAATTACTTTTGGATTGCGACTGCCTTGCTTATTTCACTCACAAGCCATTGGTTCAGAGCCCTGCGTTGGAATCAAATGTTGGAGCCTTTGGGTAAAAAACCCACAACTTTGCAATCATTTAATGCGGTAATGATTGGCTACTTGTTCAACTTCGCTATACCACGCATGGGAGAGGTAAGCAGGTGCGGTATATTATATCGAAGCAACCGTATACCCGTTAATCAATCACTTGGAACAGTAGTAGTTGAACGCGTATTTGACATGCTGATTCTGCTGCTGTTAACAATCGTTGTATTATTATTTCAGTTTGACATGCTTTATGGGTTTTTCAACGATACATTTATTTTACCATTAGCTCAAAAATTGGGAGGCAGTAATGGTCTTATGTTTATATGGCTTATGCTTGCCTTGCTTCTAGCAGCTTTTGTATTATACAAGTTTAAAAACAAACTGGCAGAGAGTGCCCTTTTTTCTAAGTTTAGTAGTTTATTGCAAGGGTTTGCATCAGGCTTTAAAAGTGTATTTAGTTTAAAGCAACCCTTACTTTTCTTCTTTTATACATTCATCATCTGGATACTTTATTTTCTTAATACATGGTGCTATCTCATGGCTTTTAATGGAACAGCAGGTGTTGGCCTGGCAGCTGCTCTCAGCATTCTGGTGGTTGGTACTTTCGGATTTGCCGCCCCGGTTTCCGGTGGTATTGGTGCCTATCATATTTTTGTAGCCAAAGGACTTGCCTTATATGGTGTTTCTTCGCTAGATGGCGGTGTCTTTGGCTTTGTATCGCATGGTGTTCAAATGCTTATGATTTTAATGGTTGGAGGCATTTCACTTATTCTTACTATTATTGAAGAAAGAAAAAGAGACGCAGCATAGCATGGGCATTCATCAGCAAATTACTGAGAAGATTTGTGCAGACGCACAACAACTGGAAGCCAAATTAATGGCTTGGCAAAAAACCGGTGAACAGGTTGTATTTACCAACGGATGCTTTGATATTTTACATCGCGGACATACTGACTACCTTGCTAAGGCAGCCGACTGCGGCAGTAAACTAATTGTAGGTGTGAATACTGATGCTTCCGTAAGGAAATTGAAAGGTGAAACACGACCTATTCAGGATGAGCAATCGCGCTTATTTATTCTTGCTTCTCTGGCCTGTGTTGATGCTGTGATATTATTTGATGAAGATACACCGTACGAATTAATTCAAAAAGTACAGCCCGATGTTTTGGTGAAGGGGAGTGATTATATACCGGAAAATATAGTTGGCTATGATATTGTAACTGCAAAAGGCGGAAAGGTTAAAACTATAGATTTTATGCAGGGTTACTCAACCTCACTTATCGAAAAGAAAATAAAACAAGCCTAATGATTGCTTGTTATTATTGTCATGACAAATAATACTGCATATGCTGTTTTCTGGTTTAGAAGAGACTTGCGTTTGCATGATAATACAGCCCTGCATCATGCATTACAAAGCGGCTTAAAGGTTATTCCAATCTTTATTTTCGATCCGCTTATTTTAAATAAGCTGGAGGATAAAGCTGATGCGAGGGTAACATTTATACACCAACAGATTTCTGAAATAAAACAGCAACTTATTTCAATTGGCAGTGATTTGGTTATATGCTATGACAGCCCTGTAAACGCATGGAAACAGCTGATAAAGCAATACTACATCAAACAGGTGTTTGCAAATAGGGATTATGAACCTTATGCCAAGCAAAGAGATAAAGCAGTTGCACAACTTTTAAATGAGCGTCAAATTAGCTTTAATACAAGCAAAGACCAGTGTATTTTTGAATGGAACGAAATTTTAAAGGATGATGGCAAACCATACACCGTATTCACACCGTACTCAAAAAAATGGAAGGCGCGCTTAACAGAAGAGCAGTTGCATGCTTATCCTTCAGAAAAATTAACAGGTGACTATTTTCGTTCGGCTGCTCCTCAACCGATGATCACCCTTGAAGCAATGAATTTTAAGCCAAGCTGTATGGTTTTCCCTCCAAAAGAAACTACCGCAGGGATTATAAAAAACTATGATAAGACAAGAAACTTTCCTTCCATACCTGGTACATCACGCCTCGGAATCCACTACAGATTTGGCACCATAAGCATACGAGAAAAGGCAAAGAAGGCGCTTGCATTAAACGAAACGTATTTAAATGAATTAATCTGGCGTGATTTCTACATGATGATTTTGGCGCACTTTCCGCAGGTGGCTGAACATGCATTTAAACCACAGTATGACCGGATACAATGGAGAAATAATGAAACCGAATTCAATGCGTGGTGTGATGGCAAAACAGGTTATCCGATTGTAGATGCCGGTATGCGCGAACTAAACACAACTGGGTATATGCATAACCGTGTTCGTATGATCGTAGCAAGTTTCTTAACCAAGCATTTGCTTATAGATTGGCGTTGGGGTGAAGCCTACTTTGCAAAAAAATTGCTCGATTTTGATCTGAGCGCCAATAATGGAGGCTGGCAGTGGGCTGCCGGCTGTGGCACCGATGCTGCGCCATACTTCAGGGTTTTTAATCCAAGTTTGCAAACGCAAAAGTTTGATCCTCAACTTCAATACATAAAAAAGTGGGTTCCGGAGTATGGGACATCCGCATATCCAGCACCAATAGTAAAACACGAGGAGGCCAGGGTCAGATGTTTGAGTGTCTATAAAACTGCACTACAGGCCTGATTTGTGGTAAAGCTTAATTAAATAGAAAGGGGTATCAGTTAGATTTGTATAACTAATCTGCACGTCTTATGAAAAAAGCGTTTTTGTATCTAACTATTTTTATTAGTCAACTCTCTACATCAATAGCTCAGGATTACAAAAGATGGGGTCTCTCATTCCACACTGGCGCACCAGTTATGCAGGGTGATAGAGACATAAAAGAATTATCAGGAGCTTTTGGATTTTCCGCGAAATACGTGTTTGCGAATAATTTTAGCATAAGGGCTATGCTATTAGCAGGGCAAATGCAAAATAAAAATTTAGGGTCGAGTTTGCCATATTACCAAAGCACCAATGACTTTTTAGAGTTTAGTACTCAATGCAATTTAAACCTTGTTAACTTCAAGAAGAAAGGTACCGGCAAGAATGTATCGCAATTATACATCGGAGCAGGATTGGGTTATCACAAGGGTTTTCTTTCCTACAATCCTTCAAATATAGCATCAACCTTGCCAGAAGTGGGTTCGTTGATTGTTCCCTATGGTGTAGGCTTTAAATGGTTTATTAATCCAATGTTTGATTTTGGTATTGAAATTGGTCAACGTCTTACATTCACTGATCAAATTGATGGGTACGAATCACTATCTTCAACCAATCGTTCTAATGATTTTTACATATTACCGCAAGTCTTCTTAACCTATAATTTTGGTGCTACTAAAAATGACAGATCTATTGAATGGGTAGAGCCTGCTGAACAGGTCTATGATGAACTGATAAAAACAAGAAATGAAACAAATCAGAGAATGGAAAATATGAAACGTGAGCACGATTCTGCTTTTGAATTTATGCGTAAAAGCTTTGAACAGAAGTTGGAGGAAAATAAGAGAAAGAGTGATTCTTTGATAAATGCTTTCAGGGAATCATATAAAAATGATAGTGATGGTGACGGGGTTTCAGATGTATTCGATAAGGAGCTTAATACACCTGATGGCGCTCTTGTAGATGGTTCCGGAAGAGCAATGGATACTGATAAAGACAGTATCCCAGACTATAAAGATAAGTGCCCTACACAAGCAGGCAGAGCTGCCAATAACGGATGCCCCGTGCAGGCAACAAAAGGTCAGCTGATGGTTATAAATGATGGGATAAAAAACCTTCAGTTCGAAACAGGTCAAACAATCATTAAGTCGAGTTCTTTTCCTGCGTTGGATAAGCTTGCGGAATTGCTCGTAGATAATCAAATATTTCTATTTAGAATCGATGGTCATACTGATAACGTAGGCGACTCAGTAATGAATATTGTATTATCTCAGGGTAGGGCAGATGCTGTTAAAAATTATTTGGTCAGCAAAGGAGTTGATGCCTCGCGTATTTCTGCCACCGGTTATGGCTCAAACAGGCCTGTTGTTTCCAACTCAACCGAAGCGGGACGTGCAAGAAACCGCAGGGTTGATATGCAGGTAGAATAGCATTGGTAAAAATAGTTGAATAGAAAGGCCCCTTGCTTAGGGGCTTTTTTTATTTATATGATGAATAGAAATAATGGAATCCTTCCATCAGATGTAAATATGATATCGCTGCTATTGGTGTTTCGTCCTCTGTAAAAATACTTGCCATCATATGTATGGATGATATCGCTGCTGTTTGTATTTCTACCCTGATATACATGCTTGCCATCAAACGTAAATAAAATATCACTGCTGTTGGTGTTGCGCCCTCTGTATAAGTGCTTGCCATCAAACGTAAATAAAATATCACTGCTGTTGGTGTTACGACCTCTGTATAAGTGTTTGCCGTCAAACGTATATATTATTTCACTGCTATTGGTGTTACGTCCTTTATACAGATGTTTGCCATCCCATGTATAAATGATGTCGCTGCTGTTTGTATTGCGGCCTTTATAGATATGTATTTGTGCACTCACGAGCGTACTGTTTAAAACGAAGATGATTAGCGAAATTATTATTTTCATTGAATTATTAGCGAAATAGACAAATTGCTTTGGTATCTAAACATATATTTATGATGAAAGTTAAATTAGTCAAATTTGCACGTTTTGTACTTGTTGTTTTTTTTATTGAGGTGCTACTGTTTTGATTTCCCAAAGACTTATTTGCTATGTTTAAATAGTACCCGTCTGTTATAAAAAAACCCCACCATATTGGTGAGGTTTTTTTATGAAGGGTATTTCTTAATTATTGTTGTTTCACAACCTTGA
>JAJTFA010000012.1 GCA_021299635.1 Sphingobacteriales bacterium | reverse complement strand
AGTACCGGAGTTATGATTAGGGTCAGTGCCACCATATAAGCCATCACCGCTTGCATTGTCTAAGTCACCTTCGATATTATTTTGAATACCCGGTAACGTGGCCGCAACAGAAGCACCTGGACAAGTTGAGCAATCGGTAGGTCTGTTTATAGGCGCCTGACCTAAGATTATGATACCACCCCAATCACCGGGAGCACGGCTTCCTGCATTTCTGGAAGAGGTAAATACGATAGGCTGATTCGCTGTTCCATTTGCTATCAGCTTTCCTGTTCTGGTAATAATTAAAGTAGATCTTTTGGTTGGATCGCCTCCCTTTATTAGAGTACCAGGCTGAATAGTTAACGTAGCATTGTTTTTCACATACACATAACCATCAAGTGTGTAAATGGTGTCGCTAAACCACGTGGTGTTAGCTGTAATATCGCCAGCTGCGATAGTTCTTGCTTTTTGAGCATGAGCTCCTGCAAAAGAAAGGAGCAAAAAAGTAAACAGGTAGGATAGTTTTTTCATCGAATTAAAATTGATTGGACAAACCTATTCACATGCCGTAAGGGAATGGTTAATGAAATGTTAAATCTTTGTTATGATTGCCGCTAAAAAAAAGCACAACCTTTCAAGTTGTGCTTTTCTAAAAACCGTTTAGTCCAGATTAGAATTTTAATCCTATGCCAAGGCCAATTTGCATACCCATTTTATATCGGAAAATAACATTATCATATGCTGCCTTTTGAGCAACAGGAACTGCAGGGTCAACATAAGGAGCAATTGGTCCTGACTTGGGATTTAGATTGGTACTCACTTCATCCCATTTTCCGTTATTATTATTGTCCTGATAGAATACCAGATCTTGAGCCAACAGATCGCTTAGGGTAAATTTAACTTCGAAGTGTTTGTAGAATAGTTTAGAAATAGAAAAATCAAGCACCGTTCTTGGATTTTCCCACAAATCCGGAACGAGTCCATTCTTTTCCCTAACAAAAGCAATTCGCCTTCCTATGCGGTTTATAAAAAATGCTGCAGACAAATTGGTCTTTGGATTAAAGTACTGCAAGCTTGCATTCAGGATATAAGGCGATTGTCCCTGCAGAGGCCTATTGCCAAACTGTGATTGACTGATACTCTCATCTAAAATAACTTCCGATAGTATGTAGGCATAGTTAATATTCACAGCAAAATTTCTGGCAAAGTTGGAGCCCAACCATGAATCAATGAAAGCAAAATTCTTTCTCAGTTCCAACTCTATTCCGGAATTTTGTGCTTTGGCATCACTTACATAACCAAGTGTAGCATCACTACCTGTAAACTCATACACTTGCTCAATTGCATTTTCAAACTTTTTATAGAATAATGATGCAGAAATAAGCTGAGATTCACCCATATAGTATTCAAATCTGAAATCATAATTCTGTATTCTAGTCCTGTTCAGATTAGGATTACCTACAACCATTGAGTTGATATTAAAATCATAAAATGCAAATGGAGCTAATTCTCTGAATTCAGGCCTTGCCAATGTTCTGCTTCCTGACAGGCGAAGGTTAATTTTTTCGGTAAGTTCATAGGTGAGGTTTGCAGAAGGCAGTAAATCTATAAAAGTAGTATCAACGTTTACCGGCTCTCCTGCACTTCCCAAGGAATTCATCTGTTGGTTGTAACTTTCTATACGCACACCATAAGCTGCTCTGAATCTTGAGAAGAAGCGCTGATCCAACATTAAGTATCCTGCTTTTAGTGTTGAGTTTGCTTTATACACGTCCTGCGGATTAATTCTTTCATCCATATAGAATGTATCTTCAGCAAAATTTGATTTGGAAAAAACCTGATCAATATTCTGAGTGATAAAATCCTGATAATTGTATTGGTTACCGGGTTTTACGATTTGGCGAAGTTTATATCCAAAAACACGTACTTGAAAATCCCTTTCTCTTTTTTGAATAAATCCACCCACCTTCAAATCAGTTTTAATATGTTTGGTGGTTAAAAATTCGAGTGGCAGTTGAAAATCAACACCTGTACTTTGAATACTTTCTTTTAAATCAGAGTAAAATCTACCTGTTTGTGTAATATCTATATTAGGTCCAATTTGTAAAGTATAAGGGCTATATTCACCGGTGAAGCCGTCAAAAGTAGATCGATAAGATGCTCTTCTAAAATCAGGCATCTGCCTTGAAATTTGGTTGTTATTTAATACCCATTTTGCTTTCAGTTTCAGAGGAACAATGTAGTGCTCACCAATTAACTGATTGCTTAATAAAGTATTTTGCTGATAAATGTAATAACGGTTTCTAATTTGCGGTAAACCTTCTGCATCCAAGAGGTCATCTAAACCCGACCTAAAAATGGTTTGATCTTCTGTATTGATGGTGTATGCATTTTTAAAACTTATCTTATGGTTTTTACCTGCTTTCCAGCCAACATTAAACATGCTACCTACCAATACTTCTCTTTTGTAAATACTATCAAAGTTTTGTGAACGAAACTGATTCTCCTCTACGTTCATTGGTTTGTTAAACTTGTTTCGTTCAACGGGTATGTTACGGAAACTCTCAGAACGTGAAAGGGATAAAATAAAGCCCACTTCCTGTTTTTCTTTAATTTTAAAATTACTACCGGCAGAGAAATTTATAGATGTATTCACAGGTATAGCAGGAATATTTTCGGCCTGCCATTGGTCATTGAATTTAAAGCTGCTATTATACTTTTCTGCAGGTGAGCTTTGTTCAAAAGCCAATCGAGCAGGGATGCCTGAAGGTAATGCTCTGGTTCCGTCATCCAAACCGATCCAATCATTGGCACCTCTATTTGCACGATAACCTTCTTTAAAAGTTGTTATACTGTGCACGCTGCTGCTTATGCCAAAGGAAATAAACTTCTTTTCAGGTATATCTTTTGTATTAATAGTGATAACACCGCCTGCAAAATCACCCGGAAGTTCGGGCGAAGCAGTTTTGGTGATGACCATATTATCAATCATGTTTGATGGAAAAATATCAAAGGAAAAAGCTTTTCTGTCAGATTCTGTGCTGGGAAGTGGAGCACCATTGATATAGGCAGTATTGTATCGGTCATTCAATCCCCTGATTACGGCAAATTTGTTATCCTGAATGGAGGTCCCGCTTACACGTTTCATCACATCACTTGTGGTGGCATCAGGCGTTCTCTTAATTAAATCTGCCGACACACCATCTGATATGGCTACGCTTTTCTTCTGTTGAATCAACAATGCACTGGCTGTTTCTTTTCTGGCTTCGGCTTGTATTACCACCTCATTTAACTCTTGCGTAGATTGCTCAAGGGTGACGTTAATGGTGGTAACATCTTTGCTCTTTACTTCTATGCCCTTTACTATCTTTTTACTGTAAGAAATATAACTGAATATTAAATTATAGGTGCCGGGTGCTATGCTTAGGTTAAATTTACCCTCATAGTCGGTTACTGTGCCAAAGGAAGTTCCCTCCACTTGTATTGCCACGCCAATTAATTCTTCTCCGGTTTTTTTATCGGTTATTTTGCCGCTTATTCTGCCATTCGTTTGAGCCCATATCTCCGTAAAATTCAATAAAAGAGCAAGAGTGCTAAGTATAAGGCTTTTAAGAAAAAATTTGTTCATAGTACTTTGTTTAAAGTCGGGAACAAAGCTAACCCCGTAGCTCTTAGCAGCGGTTACCCAAAGGTTAATGTTAAGTTAATGCAATATCAATTGTTTGTTAAGCCAATGTTAAGCAGGCAAGTTTGGTTAGCTGATTGCCTATAAATATCATACGACATGGCCGGATTATTTGGAATGCACTTATTGGCCATTAGAAATTAGAAGGATTAAATAATATTAATATGAGAATGATTTGTTGTGATAATATCTCAATGTGATAAATGTGATGCTGAATTGATGCTACAGATAACTTATTATTTTTATTTCATTCCCGTTTCTTTCATCCTTCAGCGCAGCGGTCTTTCGTCTGCACCATTGCTTTTAAAAATACCCAAAGTCCAATATTCTACTTTATCACCCCGAGTTCTTTGCCAACTTTAGTAAATGCAGCAATGGCTTTTTCAATATGCTCCGACTCATGTGCTGCTGATAATTGCACACGTATGCGTGCTAAATCTTTAGGCACTACCGGATAAAAGAATCCGATTACATAAATACCCTCGTCCAATAATTTATTTGCAAAGGTCTGCGATAGTTTAGCATCATACAACATTACCGGAACAATAGCGGATTCGCCTCCGCGGGTATCAAATCCTGCAGCTTGTATGCCTGCCTTAAACTGCTTTACGTTTTGTTCCAGGTTATCTCTTAAAGCTGTGCTTTCGTTTAATAGTTTAAAAACTTCCAGGCTCGCTCCAACAATTACCGGTGAAAGCGAATTGGAAAATAAATAGGGTCTGGAGCGTTGACGCAGCATATCAATAATTTCTTTTTTGCCTGTGGTATAACCGCCCATGGCACCACCCAAAGCTTTACCTAGTGTACCGGTAACAATATCTACCCGACCCATCACATTGCATAACTCAGGCACACCGCGACCGGTTTTACCAATAAAGCCTGCGCTGTGGCATTCATCGGTCATTACCAGTGCATCATACTTATCGGCTAGATCACAAATCTTATCCAATTGCGCTACGTATCCATCCATACTGAATACACCATCCGTTACAATGATTTTGAAGCGTGCACCTTTTGCATTGGCAGCAATGAGTTGTGCTTCCAAATCGGCCATATCATTATTCTTGTAACGATAGCGCTGTGCTTTGCATAAACGTACACCATCAATAATGGAAGCATGGTTGAGTTCATCGCTGATAATAGCATCTGCTTCCTGAAACAGCGGTTCAAATACGCCACCATTGGCATCAAAAGCAGCAGCATATAAAATGGTATCTTCTGTTTGATAAAAGTCTGCAATGGCTTTTTCCAAATCTTTATGAATATCCTGTGTGCCACAAATAAAACGAACGGAGCTCATGCCAAATCCATGTGAATCCAGTGCGCGCTTGGCTGCTTCTTTTACACGCGGATGTGATGAAAGGCCCAGGTAATTATTGGCACAAAAGTTCAGCACGGTTTGCCCTGTTTTTAAGGTGATTTCAGCACCTTGTTCAGAAACAATGATACGTTCTTTTTTATATAATCCGGCTGATTCAATTTCGGCCAGTTCTTTTTGCAGATGTGCTTTTAATCCTCCGTACATAAGTTGTATGATTTAAAGTTTGCAAAGATGAAAAAGTTGTTCAACTTATCAAGTGCAAAAACTAGGCTTGTTGCAACCTGAACTCAGCACTGCACCAATTATTTAAGGTAATGTGTTGTTGCAAGAACAAGCCATAGGGCGCACCTGCTTCTTTTAGGTCATTCAAATCAGATTCATAAAATCCGCTGATGAGCAGGATTCCTCCGTTTGCCAGCAAGCGGCTCAGTGTTTCAAAACTATTTAGCAAAATGTTCTTGTTGATATTGGCCAAAACCACATCAAAATGCTGAGGTTTTACCACGCTTAAATCACCTTTTTCAAATACAATATTTTCAATATCGTTTAATCGCATGTTTTCAGGTACATTATCTGCACACCATTCATCAATATCTATTGCATAAATTTCTTTGGCCTTAAGTTTTGCTGCCATTATAGCCAGCACACCGGTTCCGCAGCCGTAATCAAAAACACGTTTGTTTTCAAATTGCTGTTGAAACATTAGCCTAATCATTAATTGTGTGGTTTCATGATGCCCGGTGCCAAAAGTATTTTTTGGCTGAATGATTAATTCATACAGATAATTTTTATCCGACTGATGAAACGGTGCCCTGATTATAACTTCACTATTAATGATAATTGGTTCATATCCTGCTTCCCATTGCGCATTCCAGTTCTGTTGTTCAATCATCCGTTGCGGAACGGTTTCCGGATTTAATTCATATTTCTGCAGCAATTGCTCAAAGACTTCGCGCTTAAATGCACTGACAGGTGCATATGCCGAAAATCCATGGTCGGTTTCTATAAAACCTTCATATGCCTCTTCGGCCAGTTCAGCAATCAATTGCTCGCGCACATCTTCATTGCAGGTAATAATAAATTCAAAATACGATTCCAATAGTCAAAGGTTTAAAAGAGTATTCGTGTTTCAAAGCATGTAGACAGATTTATTAAGCATGCCTGTAAATAAGATAAAAGCATTTTTATGATGGAAATGTAATCTGCATTTCATGCCCCAGCTTCATTAAATCATCCAGCACTTTTTCGTTTAATTCTATCCCCTCCTTTTTTCTTATTTCATATTGCATGAACTCAGGCTCTCCGGGGATAATAACGCGTTCATTATGTGTTGTTGTAGAAGCAGATTTAAAACGTGCAATCCAGTTATCCATATGAGCAATAAACTCCTCATATGGCCTAAACGCATCTACACGCATGGCACCAACAAAATGCCCGATACCTTTTCCGGGTAAATTGTTTAACGGATCTAGAAAGGCAACAAATGGCGGCACCCATGGTCCATAGTTGGCGCCTGATAACACGGCACTAAAAATATCTACCACTGCTGCAAGGCCATAACCTTTATGCCCGGCCGCATCATGCGCGCTTCCTAAAGGTAAAAGTGCTCCTCCTTTTGACAAGGCAAATGGGTCGGTGGTATCGTTGCCTTCTTTATCCTGCACCCATCCCAGCGGTATGGGTTTGCCTGTACGTTGGGCAATTTCCAATTTGCCGTTGGCAGCACTAGAGGTTGCCATATCCACCACAACGGGTTGATGCTTACCTGCAGGAAAAACATAACACATTGGGTTGGTGCCCAATAATCTTTCTTTACTAAATGTTGGTGCAACCAGCGGACTTGCATTGGTCATGGCTATGCCAATCATGTTATGCTCAAGCGCCATCATAGCATGATAAGCCGCAATGCCAAAATGATTAGAGTTTTGTATGGCCACCCATCCTGTGCCCACTTGCTTTGCTTTATTAATGGCTATTTCCATGGCTTTGGGCGCCACTGTTAAGCCAAGGCCTTGATCTGCATCAATCGTAGCAGTTGAGGGTGTTTGGTGAATGATTTTCCATTCCGGGTTCATCTTGGCGCGCTTGGCTTGGTGTAAGCGCACGTAGCCGCTAAGTCTGGCCACACCATGAGAATCAATACCGCGCATATCGGCTGCTACCAGCACATCTGCAGCCAATGCAGCATCGGCTTCATTCATGCCGCAGGCTGTAAAAATATGCTTAGTAAATATTGTAAGTTCTGATGCTGTATACTTCATGCAGCTGTTTATTTCCCATCAATAATCAATGGTGTATTTTTACCCATGATGATGACTTTGCTGTTAGGAGATTTTGCCAACTCCAAATTGGCTTTTATCGTTTCGTATTGCAATTGCTTATCGGTTAAACCACTGCTTATAATTCGCTGATAATCGGCTATCCCTTGAGCTTCTACACGTTTTCTCTCTGCTTCCTGTTTTTCTTTTTGCAACACAAATTGCATTTTCTGTGCTTCCTGCTCAGCATTGATTTTAGATTCAATGCTTGCTTTTACAGACGGGGGTAGGGTAATGTTTCTAACCAACAATTGCTCAAGCACCAGCCCGCGACTTTTAAAATCTTTTTCAATGCTATTAAAAATACGTGTTTGAAACTCATCTCTCTTCGTAGAGTAAAGAGCAACTGCATCATAGTAAACCGCATTGTCTCTAATTTTAGTTCGCGTAATCGGTCGCACAATTTTATCGCGATAATCCAAACCAATTTCTTGTAAAATACGAGGAGCTTCATCAGGAATTACCCTATATAGAATAGATAGGTCAATGGTTACTTCCAGTCCATCTGCAGTCAATACACGTATCGCGTCATCACCTGCTTTATCACCTTCATCATGAATACCGCTCATGGTATAATTCTGTGTGCGTACGTCAAATTCCTTAATATCAAGCAATGGGTTAATCATATTCAAACCACTAAAGAGTACTCCCGGCTGCACCTGTCCAAAAAGGGTTTTAACCCCTACATAGCCTGCTTCAATTTGTTTGAAACAAGAGGTGAGTAGTCCCATTACTATAATAGCAATTCCAGCAATACGGGTTACAGTGCTAAACTTTTTCAGCACATCAACTTTAGTAATAACCAATGTAGCAAGCAGCGTAACAATGATTCCAAGAATAATAAGTCCCATGATTTTAGTTGTTTAAAAGATTTTACAAGCCCTGTGCAAGTACATCTGCCAGATGAAGAGCTTTGATTGGAATATTTTTATTTTTAATATAAGCATCCATGTGCATAAGACAGGCATAATCTGTGCTGATTAAATATTCCGCACCTGTAGCCATTGCGTTTTCAACTTTTTGCTCAGCCATTGCAACCGAAATATTTTCATATTTAATCGTGAAAGTACCACCAAATCCGCAGCAGGTTTCGCAATCTTTCATCTCTATTAATTCTAAACCTTGCACATTTTTAAGCAACTTACGCGGTTGTGATTTGATTTTACATTCATTCAATGCACTGCAAGAATCATGATACGTTGCTTTGCCAAACAGCATAGAGCCTAACTGGGTTACCTTCAATACATCAACCAAGAATTCGCTTAGCTCAAAGGTGCGCTTTTGCAATTGCCTGTATTTATTGTGGTAGGATGAGTTCTGAAACAGCAGGTCATAAGAATTACGAATCATACCAACACAAGATGCCCCCGGACAAACCATATTGTTATTGGAAACCTCATGCAATAATTTTTCACCTACTTCACGGGCATCATCCCAAAATCCTGCGTTGAAGGCTGCCTGACCGCAGCAGGTTTGTTCGGCATTGTAATTCACCTGACAGCCTGCTCTTTCTAAAACCTTAATCATGTTCAAAGCAGTTTCAGGTCTTAGCTGATCAATAAAACAAGGTATGAATACATCTACTTTCATGGTTTATGGATGAAAGGATTTAAAGTTTTTAATGCGTGAAATAAAGAACATGCCAAAAGCAAAATAAATAACCAGTGCAACTGCAGAAGATCTCATATTGCCTGTAAGGGTAAGCAGAAAACCATAGCTGAAAGTTCCGAGCACAACGGATATTTTTTCTGTTACATCATAAAAGCTAAAGTAAGAGGCGTGATCGGGTGAGTCATCCGGAATAAGTTTGGCGTAGGTAGAACGTAAGATGGCCTGAATACCTCCCATTACCATACCTACCAGTGCTCCCAGCATATAAAATTGTACATCGGTTTGTATGAAATAGGCCAGCACACAGATGATGGTCCACACCACAATCATAATCATGAGGCTGTAAATATTGCCAATTCTTTCTGAGATTCGAGAGAACGCCCATGCTCCCAGCACGGCAATGATTTGTATAATAAGAACGGTAATAATTAAATCCTGTGTTGGCAGATGCAATTCTTCTGCACCAAATAAACTTGCTACATACATAACCGTTTGTACGCCCATGCTCACAAAAAAGAATCCCCACAGGTAGCGTTTTATTAAATGGTTATGGGGCTGCCGAATTTCCTTGAGAACTTTTTTAAGTTCATGCCAGCCTTTGCTAAGCATATTTGTTTCCGAATCTGCATCACGCGGATTTTCTGTAAGTATGGCAAATGGTATTTGTGCAAAGCCGGCCCACCAAATACCCACACTTACAAATGATAATCTGCTGGCCACACCTACATAATGATTTTTGGCATCCGACATGGCTTGAGTGGCATCAGTTCCTGCTGCAATTAGGCCATCAGCCATTTGCTGAACAGGAAAAAACAAATCAGGCATTAGGATGGTAACCAGGTTTATTACCAGTAAAATAACACTACCCAGATAGCCCATAGAAAAACCGCGTGCACTTACACGGTCAAATTGGTCTTCTGTTACTATTTCAGGTAAAAAGGCATTATAAAACACAATGCTACCGCCAAACCCAAACAAACTCAAAATAAAAAGACCTACCCCAAGCGATATGTTTTGCGGAGTAAAGAAATACATGAGCATGCAAGATGCAGAGCCCAGGTAGCAAAAAATCTTCATGAAAAACTTTTTATTGCCTCTGGCATCGGCAATGCCTGAGAGGATGGGAGAGAAGAGCGTTACCAGTAAAAAGCCGGCTGAAAGCGCATAAGAATAAAGCGCACTGCTTACCACCTGAAAGCCAAATATGTTTACATAATAGGGCCCATCTGGATTATTACCGGCCGCAATGGCAGCAGCCTTGGTTATACTTTCATAATAAGGAGGGAATACGGCTGTTGCTATTGTAAGAGAGAACACCGAGTTGGCCCAATCGTACATGGTCCATGCCCAAATGGTTTTTTTGTTGTTTCGTTCGGCTTTCATAGTGGCAAATTAGGAATATTTTTAAATCATCAAATGATTCCATATTAAATAAGTAAACAATTTTTATGAACACTCTAAATAGGCCCATACTTCTATAGAATCAATAAGTGCAGTTATAAAGCTGAGCATTAAAAAGAAAGACGTGCTTAATTTTATTTTGATATGTTAAATAATTGTATAAAATTGCTTTAACTCTTCAAAACCTAAGAAGAAAACCCATTAACTCAACACAATTAATCTAACTTATGAAAAGAAAAGCAATTCTTTTGATAATGTTGTGGCTGTTTGTCGCAACATTATCATTTGCCCAGGGCGTTCGGCTCATCAAGGGCAATGTAACGGATGGAAAAGAGCCCGTTATCGGAGCTTCAGTTTCAACCAAGTGTTCCAACAAGAAATCAGTTACCGGTGTGGTCACCGATGCAGATGGAAATTTTGCCATTACTGTATCAGATGCCGAATGTACCGCATTGGTTATTACCTATCTTGGTATGAAAACCAAGGAAATTACACTGGACCCTAAAACAGACAATTATAGTGTACAGTTGGAGAAGGATCCTCTAATGTTAAATGAGGTAAGGATTACAGCTATTGGTGATAAGCGCAGCAATAGAAAGATTGGTTATTCTGCGTCTCAGGTGCAAGGAGATAAGGTAGCACAATCAGGCGAGGGTGGAGTGATTCAAGGCCTGTCAGGTAAGGCTTCAAACGTTCAGATTACACGAAATACCGGTGATCCCGGTGCAGGTGCTTATATTCAAATTCGTGGTCAAAGTACCATTACATCTAATCTGCAGCCTTTGGTTGTTGTTGATGGTGTACCTGTAAGTAATTCAAGTTTTGGCGGAGGTACCGGTAGTGATCCTACTGCCGCAGTTGTTCAGCAGTCGCGTTTAAATGACTTAAATCCCGAGGATATTGCCTCTGTAGAGATTTTAAAAGGCGCAGCTGCAGCTGCAGTTTGGGGAACCAGAGCGGCTAATGGAGTTATCTTGGTTACTACAAAAAAGGGTCGCCCGGGTAAAAAAGGCAATATCAATGTTGAGGTAAGTTCATCCGTGGCACTAGATTATGTGAACAGGGAGTTTGATAAGCAAAGTATTTATGGTCAGGGTTCAGCAGGAAATTATGTAGCAAATAATGCATTAAGCTGGGGTGATAAGATAAGTAGCAGAGCAGGAGGTGAAGATGCAGTCAACACAACAGGAGCCAAATTTGTAGCTGCAGATGGTACTATTTATTATCCGCTTGTAAAGAAAAACAGCACCAACGTTTATAATGATGCCAACAGAGATCAGGTTTTCAGAACAGGAAAGACCTTTATTAATAATGTAACCATCTCGTCAGCTAATGAAAAGAACAGCGTTTACTTTAATATAGCAGACTGGAATCAGGAAGGGGTATTAAATGGCTTATCTGATTATCGCAGAACTTCAGGCCGTTTAAACTATAGCCAGCGCATAAACAACAAGGTAAATATCAGCATGAATTCTTTCCTTTCAAAAATATTCTCTAACCGTATCCAACAAGGTTCTAACCTTGATGGTTTATATCTTGGATATCTCAGATCACCTGCTGATTTTGACAATACTGATTATATCGGCACCTATTATAATGCAGCCGGTGAAGCTACTTTTAATGCGCATCGTGGGTATAGAAGATACTTAGGAAATGCTGCACCAACTTATAATAATCCCGGATGGACACTAAACAAGCAAACCAATACCAGTGATGTAATTCGTTTTATCGCTACCCCAGAAATTAAATGGGAGTGGATGCCCGAGTCTGAGTTAACCGTTAGAGCAGGTTATGATGTTTCCAATGATAGAAGAATTACTTACTTCCCGTATAATTCTGCTGCTACTGCTGCTACCGGATATTTTGCAGATGAGTTTATCAAGCAATCAGAGTTAAGTTTACATGCATACAACAAAAATGCATTTGAGGTGAATCAAAATATTCAGATTCATACCACCATTGGGTATCTCTACACCAATAGAAGTTTATATAGCATTGGAGGTATTGCCAATCAGTTCAACTTAAAGAATCAGGATAAATTTGCATTTATTAACTCAACCAGTGCCAATCAGAATCCATTTAATAGCATAAGCAATATTCTTAATAACAGGGCTTACGCCATTCTCGATTTAGACCTTTATGATAAATTCTTTATTCAATTAACCGGTGCCTCAGAAGCAGCAAGTACATTTCAGAATAGATTTTTCTATCCAAGCGCAACTATTGCCTATGAGTTCACAAAAGATGTGTTGAGAGATAATCGAATATTAAGTTATGGTAAACTTCGTGGATCATGGGGTATGGTTGGTGTTGAACCACCACCATATATTTGGAATACCAATTATGTAAACGCTATTGCCGCATCTTCATGGGGTGAAACATTAGAAGGAAGTCAGTTTGGTGGATCAGTTGTTCGAAGCAGTACACAAGGTAACCCAGACATAAAACCCGAACAAAAAAGTGAAATTGAATTTGGGGCTGACTTAAAGTTTTTTCAAAATGTTATTTCATTAAGCGCAACTTATTATCAAAATAAAACCACTGATGCGATTTTTCAGGTGGATGTTCCACCATCAACCGGGTATACCAGCAAATGGGCAAATGCCGCAACTATAAGTAATAAAGGTTATGAGGCTGAACTTAATGTTAAAGTATTTGATAAAAAGGACCTGCTAATTAATGTATATGGAAATATCGGTTCAAATCAGAATATGGTTGATGATTTAAGTGGTGCCCAGTCAATTTTCCTTGATGGCTTTACCGGTACTTCTTCCAGAGCAGTTCAAGGGCATGCTCTAGGATCATTCTGGGGTGTGGCATGGCAGCGCAATGACAACGGAACATTAGCATTGGATGCTAATGGATTTCCTGTGGCTGCTACCAGTGAATCAGTAATTGGAGACCCAAATGCCAATTATAGGGCAGGTTTTGGTACAAATGCCTCATGGAAGGGATTGTCATTAAATGTGTTATTTGAAACTTCTCAAGGTAACCAAATGTGGGCAGGTACATATGGCGTTCTGAACTATTTTGGTATTAATCCTGAAACCGCTAATGAGGTTACCGTTACGGCAGCTGAAGCAGCTTCAATTAAAAACTATAACGGTGAAACCATCGATCAGTTGGCAACTGCTAATGCTGATGGATCATATACACTCCGTGGAAATTTAAAAGATTTTGGTGCCGGAAAGGTATTGCTTGATCAATCATGGTATACCGGCTTAGGAGGTGGTTTTGGACCAGTTGCAGAAGATTTTATTGTAGATGCATCATGGTTCAGATTAAGAGAGGTTAGTCTATCTTATGCCTTGCCTTCTTCCATTACTAAAAAACTTGGTTTAGGTGGCATATCACTTGGATTTACTGGTCGTAATCTTTTATTATGGACAGATGTGAAAGGAATTGATCCTGAGCTCAACCTTACCGGTACTTCCAATGGAAGGGGCTTAGACTACTTCACAAACCCCGGCACACGTTCTTACATTTTTAACTTAAGAATTACTTTATAATCATGAGATTTATGAAAAATATAATAAACAAATATCTCTTAGGTATTTCAGCTTGTATGATGCTGTTTGCATCATGTGAGAAAGACATTAATGAAATTAATGAGACGAATCCGAATCAGTTTAGCGACTCTGATCCTGTATTGATGCTGACAGGAGCTCAGCTTGCAAACGTAATGTTAAATGAAGGTGATGCTGCACGATTATCAGGGATTTTTTCAGGACATTTTACAGGTGTAGATCGTCAGTATGTATCTTATAATAATTATGTTGTTACCTCTGGCGATTTTGATGCAGCTTGGTCAAATTTATATGCAAGCGGAGTTGCACAATGCCGTTTAATAAGAGCAAAAGCTGTTGAATCACAAAACAAAGTACTTGAAGGTGTTGCTTCCATTACAGAAGCTAATCTGTTAATCACTGCTGCAGCACTGTGGGGAGATATTCCTAACGTGCAGGCATGTAATCCTAAAGACTACCCAACACCAACATTCGATAAAATGGGAGATGTGTATGAGTATTGCATAAGCCTGTTGGATAAGTCTATTCCACTTGTAGGAGCTTCTTCTGCTTTTAGCACTGCTTATGCCGGCTCGTTTGCTTGGGGTGATGTTGCTAATACACTAAAAGCACGTGCCCATCTTCACAAAGGAGAATATCAGAAAGCAATTGATGCCGCAAACAATGGCATTGCTTATGGTGAAGATTTGATGGCTAATCATAGTGCCAATGTTCCGGGGGCATGGAATCTGTATTATGATTTTCTGGACTGGAACCGTGCAGGATACATGAGTGCAGATGGATCCTATCTTGCATCTTTAATGGATACCAGCTCAGCCAATACAAATTACAGGGGTAATGCAAAAACTGATGAGTCAAATAGGCTGCCTTATTACTTTACCACTGATGGATACTCTGCTCTTGATCCAAATTGGGTTGATGGCGCATTTGCATCCAATGCAAATTTCCCAATTGTAAGTTATGTTGAAAATCAGTTGATTTTGGCTGAATCATACTGGCGCACATCAGATTTTGTAAAAGCACTTAATCACTTGAATAACGCCAGAAAATACAACGACAGCACATTTGGTGGCTTTGATCCTTACATAGCAACTGATTTTGCCAATAATAATGCGCTTTTAAAAGAGATTATGGTAGAAAAATATATAAGTCTTTATGGCCAGATTGAAGCTTACAGCGATGTGCGTAGAACAAATAACCTGATAGGGGTTAAGCCAAATACAGGTTCAAATGTACCACAACGTTTTCTTTATCCTCAGGCTGAAATAAATACCAATCCTACCAATACTCCTTCAAAAGGATTGTTTGAGAAACTTAGTTTGTGGCCATAGCCATTCTAGTTTAATTAACATAAAAAGCTGCTTCAATATTGAAGCAGCTTTTTTTTTAATGAAAAAAATTCCGAGATATACCTAAGCAGCTTTCAGGCTTTTCATTTTAAGTTTTTCCATTTTCTGGGCAGCCATTTTAGATGAAATACCCAACTCGCTTACTGCACGTTGGCTTGGTATTTCATACATATAATCAAGCATAATTGCCTCGCAGATGCTTCGCAAACCGCGGGCTCCCAGTTTAAATTCAAAGGCCTTATCAACAATCATATCAATCACCTCATCCTCTATGGTTAGTTTTATACCTTCAATTTCAAACAGTTTACTGTATTGTTTAATTAACGCATTTTTAGGTTCGGTTAAGATGCTGCGCAAGGTTGACTTATCAAGCGGGTTGAGATGTGCAAGAACCGGAATGCGACCAATTATTTCAGGAATCAATCCATAACTGCGCAAATCGGCAGGAGAGATATATTGTAAAAAGTTGCTTTCGTTTTCCAGTCCTTCTGCTTTTGATTTAAAACCTATGGTTTGCGTTTGCAGCCTGCGCTCAATAATTTTATCAATACCTTCGAAAGCACCACCACATATAAATAGAATATTCTCGGTGTTTATCTGCACCATTTTTTGCTCCGGGTGTTTACGACCACCTTGAGGAGGTACATTGGCAATGGTGCCTTCCAGTATTTTTAAAAGGGCCTGCTGCACACCCTCGCCACTTACATCGCGTGTGATACTTGGATTATCACTCTTACGCGATATCTTATCTATTTCATCAATATATACAATACCACGCTCGGCAGAGGCAACATCATAATTGGCAGCTTGCAGCAAACGAGATAAAATACTTTCTACATCCTCACCTACATAACCGGCCTCTGTAAGCACCGTTGCATCGGCAATGCAAAAAGGAACTTCGAGAATTCTTGCAAGCGTTTTAGCCAGTAAGGTTTTACCTGTTCCTGTTTCACCAACCAGAAGGATGTTTGATTTTTCAAGCTCAACCTCGCTATTGGGATGCTTATACATAATGCGCTTAAAATGGTTATATACGGCAACTGATAGCGATTTTTTTGCCTCATCCTGCCCAATCACATACTCATCCATGTGTTCTTTGAGTTCAGCAGGGCGCATCAACCTGAACTGTTTGCCTTTACCTTCCGGTTTATCTTTTTTCAAATCATCATGTACCAGTCTAAAAGCTTGATCGATGCACTGGTCGCAGATAAAAGCTGATATGCCTGAAATAAGGTATTCGGTATCGGCTTTGCTTCGGCTGCAAAATGAACAATTTTCTTCTTTGGGAGTCTTAGCCATTACTTTTTATCTATCGTTTTATGTTTGGTAAGCACATCATCAATCATGCCGTAATCTTTGGCCTCCTGAGATGTCATCCAGTAATCGCGGTCACTATCAACCTGCACTTTATCAAAAGGCTGGCCACTGTGATGAGAAATGATATCGTATAATTCTTTTTTCAATTTCTGAATTTCACGTGCTGTAATTTCAATATCAGAAGCCTGACCTTGTGCGCCACCCAATGGCTGATGAATCATGATGCGTGCATGCGGCAGTGCGGTGCGTTTACCTTTGGTGCCAGCGCATTGAAGCACCGCACCCATTGATGCTGCAAGGCCTGTGCAAATGGTTGCCACATCCGGATTAACCCATTGCATGGTATCATATATACCTAGCCCTGCGTAAACGGAACCTCCGGGTGAGTTGATATACATTTGAATGTCTCTGCGGGCATCCATGCTGTCTAAGAACAGCAATTGCGCTTGCACAATATTGGCAACATAATCATCTATGGGCATACCAAGAAATATAATACGGTCGGCCATTAAACGGGAGAACACGTCAATTTCCCTGAAATTCATAGGGCGCTCTTCAATAACGGTGCGCGTCATGTTTTCTACCGAACTTTCAATATAGGCATCAACGGCAATGCTACTTATGCCTTTATGCTTAACCGCATATTTTCTAAATTCTTTTCCGTCCATCATAATGTTTGTTGTATTTGGTCAAAAATAGTAAAAGCCATTTAACTCACAATAGTTTTGCCACTTTGAGTAAATGACAAAATGCCCGAATTATTGGTGTATGTTTTCATGTAAAATGAAAAACCCCGCTGTTGCGGGGCTGATTCAACTTTTTTAAGAAATGGTTTACGGATTAACCGGAGTTTCCTTCTTGGCTTCAGCTTTTTTGCTGCAGCATGATTTTTTACCTGATGCAGATCCACAGCTTTTCTTTTCTTCTGAAGAGCAGTGTGCTTTTTTCTCTTCTGATTTAACTGCCGCTGCTGCATCACTTGCATTTACTTCTGCAGGGGCATCTACCGTTGCATTGCTGCTGGCAGGAGCCATCATCTCAGCTTTTTTAATTTCTTTTTTGGGAGCATTTTGTGCTTGTGCGCCTGCAAATCCTAAACTCAGGAATGCGATAACAATTGCTATTTTTTTCATGTTACTGATTTATTTTAATAATACGAATGTAATAAAAGGAGGCTAATAATTAAATCTCTGCCAAAATGGTTGTGCCACCTTTTACTTTTTGGTTAAGCTGAACTTTAACTTTAGCATCCAGCGGTAGCAGCAAGTCCACGCGTGAGCCAAATTTAATAAAACCCATTTCTGCACCTTGCTCAACCGGTTGGCCTTCTTTTACATACCAAACGATGCGTTTGGCCAATGCTCCTGCTATTTGCTTAAACAGCACTTGTTTTTTTTGCGGGGTTTCAATCACAACTGCTGTGCGCTCATTTTCTGTAGATGATTTGGGATGCCAGGCAACCAAATACTTACCCGGGTGATACTTGAAGTAGCGAACAATTCCGCTAACAGGGTTGCGGTTCACATGCACATTGAAGGGCGACATAAAAACCGAAATCTGAAGGCGCTTGCCGCTAAAATATTCATCGGCTTCAACCTCTTCAATAACTACTACTTTTCCATCGGCAGGTGAAACAACCAAGTTGTCTCCTTTGGTAGGTGTTATAGCCGGATTACGAAAAAACTGCAGAATAATAACAAGAAAGGCCAGTGAAATAATGATGCCAATATTGTGAACGATGGTTTGCTCAGGCAACATAAACTGCAGAAGTGCATTGATGGCAAATAAACCCACTAGGGTAATAAATATGGTTGCTTTTCCTTCTTTATGTAGCATAGATTTATATTAAGTATGCGAATATAAAAGAAAATCCCCCAATGGCTATGCAGCGGGGGATTTTACAAAATTTGTTAAGTGCTTATAAGCCGAATTTACCTCTCAGTTTTTCTACATCGGCTACACGCTGAATAGCTACACAATAAGCAGCAATTCGCATAGGGATATTATATTTCTGGGCTGCGGCATAAACCCCCTCAAAAGCCGTTTTCATCACACGGTCGGCCCTGCGATACACGCGTTCTTCTGTCCAATAGTAACCCAGTCGGTTTTGCACCCACTCAAAGTAACTTACCGTTACCCCACCGGCATTGGCTAAAATATCCGGTACTACCAACACACCTTTCTTATTCAAAATATCATCTGCACTTGCAGAGGTTGGTCCGTTTGCACCTTCTACAATTAATTTTGCTTTTATGCGGTTGGCGTTTTCTTCGGTAATTTGGTCTTCCATGGCGGCAGGAACCAGAACAGTTACATCCAGCTCAAGCAACTCTGCATTTGAGATTTTCTTACCATCTTTAAATCCTTCCAAAGTTCCGTTGTTGTTATCGCGGAAAGCGATAGCCGCTTCTATATTAATACCTTCCGGGTTGTAATATGCACCACTCACATCAGATATGGCAAGTATTTTCAAGCCTTGCATAGCCAATAATTTGGCTGAAATAGAACCTACATTGCCAAATCCCTGAACGGCACAAGTAGTGCCAACCGGGTTGATACCCATTTTAGCCAGTGCAGCGCGGGTAGAAACCATCACACCACGGCCGGTTGCTTCTACGCGACCCAATGAGCCACCTAATACAATTGGTTTGCCCGTAACAACAGCAGGAGATGATTTACCTACCAGTTTAGAATATTCATCCATTAACCAGGCCATTTCCTGAGGGCCTGTACCCATATCGGGTGCAGGGATATCTTTATCGGGCCCAAACACATCCACCATCATGTCGGTGTAAGAGCGTGTTAAGCGCTCCAGTTCACCTTTGCTCATGGAACGCGGATCACATTTAATACCACCTTTGCCACCGCCATATGGAATACCTACTACGGCACATTTCCAGGTCATCCATGCTGCCAGTGCACGTACCTCGTCTAAATGCACATCCATCGAATAGCGGATGCCGCCTTTTGAAGGGCCCAGGTTGGCATTGTGCACCACACGGAAGCCTTCAAACACCTTTACTTTGCCATCATCCATGGTAACAGGAATGTTTACAATAACGGTTTTTTGAGGAGCAATGAGTACATGATAATCACTTTCATCCAAACCAATGGTTTTGGCAGCAATGTCAAATCTTTTTTTCATCGACTCGAAAGGATTTTCCGAGCTGTGTTTAATCACATTATCTCTTTGTGACATGATATAAAAATTTAAGTGGTGGCAAAAGTAGCAAAAGCCACTGTTTTAGCAAATGATTTAGCAAAACAGCGGCTTTGTTGAAAAATGGGTTGAATTGTATAATTAATTATACCGATGCCAGATTAAACTTAACCAATTGGCGGAAAGCATTGATACGTGTATTCATTTCTTCCTCGGTGAGGTTAACCAAGCGCTCTGTTCCAAATTTTTCTACGCAAAAAGAGGCCATAGCAGAGCCGTATATGATGGCGTTTTTCATATTTTCAAAAGAAATATCGCCTGTTTTAGCCAGATAGCCTATAAACCCACCGGCAAACGTATCGCCAGCACCGGTTGGGTCAAATACTTCCTCAAGTGGCAGGGCAGGAGCAAAGAATACCTCCTTACCATGGAACAGCAAGGCACCATTTTCCCCTTTTTTAATAATCAGGTATTTTGGACCCATGGCTTGAATCTTTATTGCAGCTTTAACCAGAGAATATTCTCCGGAAAGTTGGCGAGCTTCTTCATCATTAATCGTAAGCACATCAACCATTTTAATGGTTTGCTTCAAATCATCCAAAGCAATTTCCATCCAGAAATTCATGGTATCCATCACAATTAGTTTGGGGCGTTTGCGCAAACGCTCAATCACGGTTTGCTGCACCTTAGGCGTAAGGTTACCCAGCATCAGGTATTCGCAATCCTGGTATGATTCGGGGATAATGGGATCAAAATCTGCAAGCACATTCAGTTCGGTTGCGAGCGTATCACGGGAATTCATATCATTATGATATTTACCTGACCAGAAAAATGATTTTTCGCCCTGCTTTATTTGCAGCCCTTCGGTATTTACACCTTTATGTTGCAGGTGCTGAATAAACGCTTGCGGAAAATCCTCACCAACTACGGCCACCAGTTTGGTAGAACCGGTAAAATTGCTGGCAGCAAGGCTGATGTATGATGCAGCTCCGCCTACTATTTTATCTGTTTTGCCAAAGGGTGTTTCGATGGCATCAAAGGCTACACTGCCTACAACTATTAAACTCATGCGTAGATTTATTTAAAAAAATTTCGACAAATATTGCGTAATTAGTTCTCAAAACCTATTATTGCATCCCTTTTTAAGGAAACCCTTCGAAGGCTCAGTTCCGAAAAACAGCAAATCAAAGATTTGCAAAGTTTTTCGAGAATCCACGAAATAAAGCAGAATCAAAGATTCTAATTATTTCGGGACTGGTTAGAGCACCTCAACGCAAGTTGAGAAATAATCAGTTTAGCTTTAGCAGAGTATAAAAAGGCATACTCCTCGATAGCTCAGCTGGTTAGAGCACATGACTGTTAATCATGGGGTCCCTGGTTCGAGCCCAGGTCGGGGAGCACAAGTGCACAAGGCGACAGAAATGTCGCCTTTTTCTTTGTCCTTCAGAGAGTTAGGTTAGCTGCATCTTTTTTAGTTTTTATTATTTTTGAAATACAATTAAATAATATGGCAATGAAAAAGACTTGGCTAGACAAACTTAACGAAGAGAAAGAGCCAAAAATTAAACGAATTGACATTGACTTTGCTGATATTCCAGCAGGAAGTAATATGTTTATTGCTACGCCAAAACTCATAGATGAGTATATTCAACAAATTGGAATTGGGAAGCGGATAGACATAAAAACATTAAGAAAAGACCTAGCTATAGAGTATAATGCAGATTATACTTGTCCTGTAACTACAGGAATATTTTTGCGAATTGTGGCAGAAGCTAACTATGAAAAATTACAAAATGGAAAACATGTAGGAGAAATCACGCCTTTTTGGAGAGTGATTGAACCGAAAAGTGCATTGGCCAAGAAACTCACATTTGGGCAAGAATTTTTACTGCAACAAATTGAAAAAGAAAGTAAAAACTGAAAATTGGGATTTATAATTTTTAACCA
>JAJTFA010000011.1 GCA_021299635.1 Sphingobacteriales bacterium | reverse complement strand
AGCCGCTTGCTCCATTGGGTGAAGGGCCGCAAAGCCTCGGTGCATTCCATGCCGTATATGGGCCATTTGGGCCTACACTGCTATAGCTCACCACATCCCAATAGCTTCTTACCAAATTATTGGATGTGTTTACAAACGTATACGGGCTCTGTATCCATGCCGTGTCTAAGCTCGGATTGTATACAAAACTAGCTAAAGCAGGGACTTGGGGGCCAACTGATGGAAAGGTTGAGCTATTGTATAAGGTAAATTGGTAAACCTGATTATTGGCCGGTATACCAGCCGCTGAAACATCAACATTTAGCTGACTATTTGGTGCAGCAGACCGATCACTTAAACTTCTGTACGAGGTTGAATTACCAATAATACCAATCCTTGTGGTGGGTGTATTAGGCGTTTCATGACGGTAATGATACTCAATGGCATTGTGTGTTTCATATAAAATAACCTGAGCAGAAAGTGTAGGAGTTGCACCACAACAGGTACCCCAATTAAGATACTGAAATGTAAAAACCCTAAATGGTGCAACTCCGGTAACGTTAAAGGAAGCTTCACCACCTGTGGTAGCTCCGTAAGCATCGTGATTGAACGGGTAAAGTGCAGAGGAGGTACCATGTGAGGTAAAAAAACAACTTAAACAGTTTGTAGGAGCAGTCATTGATGATGTACCTAGTGTTAGGAACATATTTGAAGATGGCCAGAAATGCGTGAATGTTTGGCCACCAAACACAAAATCAAAGCCAATTGGATAGCTTTGTGTGGCAACCGCATCATCAACATGAATAGAAGATACAATAGTGCCTCCGCTAATTTGAACAAATGGCCTGGTAAAGGCGAAGAAATTATAGGGAGTCACGCTTTGGGCGGTCAACTCTGCTAAAGACGATAAGCATAAAACCAAAGAGATGATGATTTTACGGGATACTTTAAAAGTAGATATAAATTCCATATTAAGTAGTGTTTTTGAGATAGGAAGGGGATTTTTTAATCAAAACTACATTTTTTGTATAAAAAATCAAATACAGGTTTCTTTTATTTTTTATGGCGCCATCAGATGGGTTTTGGTAAGTAGCGTAGAGTCCGTTAAGGTCTTCAGAAACGCCACTAAATCGGCCTTTTTTTGTGGGGTTAGGTTTAGGCCGGCCGGATTTTTTCTAATGAGCTCATCGGCAGGAAAAACCCTAATGGCTCCTGAGTTATAAAAGGCTACTACCTCTTCCAAGTTTTTCAGTCTGCCGTCATGCATATAAGGGGCGGTAAAGAGTAGATTCCTAAGACTTGGCGTGCGGAATTTGCCTATGTCCTCCGGATTACCTGTTATGCGCTTAAGCCCTTCATCCGCGCTTTGGTGCCCATTGTGGTGAAACTGGAAATCGGAAGTGAACGGAGAAGATAAATTGTGGCAATGAAAACAATCGGCCCCACCATCTGCTACATCGTTATTAAACAGCTCGAACCCACGCCACTCCTGATCGGTAAGCAGGTTACGGTTTTTGGTAACCATGTACATATCATATCTTGAACCAAAGGAAATAATGGTTCTTTCAAATTGCGCAATAGCCTGTATGAGACGCTTGGTGGTAACACTGTCGGTTCCAAATGCTTTTTTAAACAAGCCCGGATAAACTGAATGTTGCTGTAGTTTTTGAACTACGTTGGCCAGTGTTTCATTCATTTCGATGGGATTGGTGATTGGACCCAGTACCTGTGACTCCAAATCAGCTGCACCTCCATCCCAGAAAAATTTATGATTGGTAGTTATGTATTTCTCTGACCAACCCAAATTAAATAATGGCATGGAATTGCGTGTACCTTTTTCTCCTTTCAATCCTTCGCTGAATTGCTTGCCATTATCAGTAAATCCAAAAGCGATGTTATGGCATGTGCCACACGACATGGTATTAGTTTGGGAAAGGATGGGGTCATAAAATAGTTTTCTGCCAAGTTCCACACCTTCCACGGTAAGCGGATTATCTGCCGGAATAAACATGGAAGGCCAACCTGGTGGCAAAGCAAGCGGATAAGGTGTAGCCTTGAACGGCTTGGTGGTATCAACAGGTGTAGGTGGCACCTCATCTTTTACCTCGCTGTCTTTCTGGCAAGCCGACAACCAGCATGCAACTGAAATAAACAATATGAAAGGCAAATAAAATTTCCTCATTGCGTTACTGAATATTGGTGAGTGTAAGCATATCTTTCATGTTCTGATGCAGGCGAGGCAGTATCTGGGTATCTGTACCTGAATGCACTTCATGTGCATCCTGTTGCAAGTTAATCATATTTGGTCCGGTAAAAAACTCTGCCAGATCCATGTTTAACTGCATTTGCACCTGATTAGATTTTACTTTGTTACCTGTTAACGAGAAATTAAAAACATTGCTATGCTTATCTCCGCCAACATCATAGGAAATTGGCTTATCTGCCTTACCAAATCTACCAATAAGCCTAAAGAAAATATACCCGGTATTCCAGGTCCAGAACATGCCATAGGCAGGATCCAAATCACCATCCTGCACACCACTGTGATTGCGGATGCTATCTATGCCCAACATAAATGAGATGGACTTATATTTACCTGCGGGAATATTGCTCAGCGTAATTGTTTTGGAGGATGATACACTTTCAGTTATTAAATGGTAGGTATTGAGATTGGTTTTAACACCTGCCTCATTCTCCAACGTAATATTGGATACATAATAAGCCAGCTTGGTTATTTTTATGGTATCCCCTGCAGCGGAGAAAAAACTATCAGGCGCGTATTTGAGGGGTTTGCCGCCAAAAAGATGATTAAACTGAAGCGTTAAACTTCCTGTGCCGGTAAGCTCAACACCGTTATATTCATCATCACCTTCTTCGCCATTACATGAATAAAAACCTGGTAACAGGGCTGTAATAAAAAGAATCATGAAATAAGTTAAGCGATACTGCCTATTCATTTTTTTAGCATTTGCATCCTCAAACTTAGTATTTTCGAATCATAATTTTTACTTAAAACACATTATGCCCAGTTTTGATATTGTAAGCAAAATAGACTTACAGAAAATTGACAATGCCATTAATATAGCTAAGAAGGAACTGATAAACCGCTATGACCTGAAAGATGAGGACTGCGAGATTGAACTGGATAAAAAAAATAAGCTGGTAAAGTTGCAGGCCAAACAAGATATGGCACTCACCTCGCTTATAGATATTATCTTGAGTAAAATGACGAAACAGCAGTTGGATCCCAGGTTGCTCGACTTATCTTCGGAGCCAAGGCCAAGTGGTAAGCACGTGTTACAAGATCTGAAAATTAAAGAAGGACTTGATAAGGAGACTGCAAAAAAACTGGTTCAATTTATTAAAGACAGCAAGCTAAAGGTGCAGGCCAGCATCATGGATGATCAGGTGAGGGTAACCAGCAAATCAATTGATGAGTTGCAGGCCACCATTGGCAAGGTAAGGGGGCATGATTTTGAGATACCGCTGCAGTTTGACAATATGAGAAGCTAAGTTTTAACTTTTCTTTTGAAGCACCAGCTGCTTTTTTCCGTAATCAATAACAGAGTTATATTTATGTAGTATATCGCCACCCAAAACTCCATGTATTTTTGGAAGTTTAAGTGCATGATAGGTTTGGTTTACATGAGATAAATCCAACACAGCTACCTCCATTTTCTTTTTAACCAACTTACCAAACAGTATTTGCCTGAGCACCACCACCCGGGTATCCATTGCTTTAACTCCCAAACCAACTGATTTGGCCGGGTGCTTTTTAAACTCATGCTCCTTTACAAATTGTAAAATCTGCTCTGCATCAAATACAGTTTTAGAGGCTCCTGTATCCAACAGTAATAAGCATGGTTTATTTTCAATACTTATTTGAATAAAAGCATGATAATTGCCAGACTCCAGTTTGATGATGCGTAAAGGAATCCGATATTTCATACTTGCTTAAAATAACAAAGACGTTCCTTCAAAGTGAAACGTCTTTGTGTGCTTATTAAGAATAATTAATTACAGTGCGCCTATTTCCTTCAGCACATTGTTCATGTTGCGCACCGCATCTGCGCTCTTTGCAAACAACTCCTGCTCATCGGCAGTAAGGTTATAATCTACGATCTCTTCCCATCCGTTTTTACCTATGGTAACAGGCACACCCAGACAAATGTCTTTCTGACCATATTCGCCATCCAGGTATACGCAGCAAGGTTGAATGCGTTTTTGATCACGTACAATATTTTCAACCAACAAAGCACTGGCTGCACCCGGTGCATACCATGCTGATGTTCCTAACAATTTAGTTAGCGTAGCACCACCCACCATTGTAGCGTCACTGATTTCTTTTAACTTATCGGGGCTTAACCACTTTGAAACTGATATGCCATTTAATGTGGCCAGGCGTGTAAGCGGAATCATGGTAGTATCACCATGACCGCCTATGACAGTTCCCTGAATATCGGCAGTAGGCTGATTTAATGCCAGACCAAGATATCCTTTAAAGCGGGCGCTATCAAGCAAGCCACCCATACCAATGATTCGGTTTTTAGGAAGCCCTGTTGATTTAAGAGCCAGGTAAGTCATGGTATCCATCGGGTTTGATACCACCACAATAATGGCATTGGGTGAATGTTTCAGTACATTTTCGGCAACTGATTTTACAATGTTGGCGTTGGTACCAATTAATTCTTCACGCGTCATGCCCGGTTTACGTGGAATGCCTGAAGTGATTACCACCACATCGGAATTGGCTGTTTTGCTGTAATCATTAGTAGTTCCGCTGATGCGGGTTTTCATGCCCAACAACGAAGTTGTTTGATAAATATCAAGGGCCTTGCCTTCGGCAAATCCTTCTTTCACATCCAGCAGCACTACTTCGTCTGCCAGTTCGCGGTAAGCAATTACATCGGCAGTGGTTGCTCCTACTGCACCTGCACCAATTACGGATACTTTTGTCATGGTATAAATATTTAGTTTTAAATCGTTTAAAAAATCGTGTGCGAAATTAGTTTTTTACTCCACTGTTAAAAATTTATTTAAAAGAAGATTTTATGTGCCCAAATAATCATAAAAAGAAAAGGCATCCATTAGTAGAATGCCTCTTGAAAAAATAATATTTATTATCATTCAGTTAAACACTCATTTCCGTCACATCATCTGCAATGGCAAGGCGTCCCAGGGTTTTTTCTTTGATATACTCCAACGATACACCCGGTGCATATTCTATACACCTGAAACCTTCCGGTGTAATATCAAACACACCCAGTTCGGTTACTACTTTTTTAACACAACCCAAGCCTGTTATGGGTAAGGTGCATTTACTTAATAATTTGCTTTCACCGGCTTTATTTACGTGCTGCATGGCTACAATAATATTTTTAGCCGAAGCTACTAAATCCATTGCACCACCCATGCCTTTCACCATTTTGCCGGGGATTTTCCAGTTGGCGATATCACCATTATCAGCAACTTCCATGGCTCCCAAAACGGTGAGGTCTACGCGGCCACTGCGAATCATTCCAAAACTCATGGCGCTATCAAAAAAAGATGAGCCTTTGGTAGTGGTTACCGTTTGTTTCCCTGCATTAATTAAGTCGGCATCCACTTCATCTGCATATGGAAACGGGCCAATTCCCAACAAACCATTTTCAGATTGTAAAATAACCTCCATTCCTTCGGGTACATAATTCGCAACCAAGGTAGGAATGCCGATTCCCAGATTTACGTAGTATCCGTCCCTTAACTCTTGCGCAATGCGCTTTGCAATTCCAAATTTATCTAACATGTACTTAATCTTTCAAACGTGTAGTTACCTGCTCAATTCGTTTCTCATAATTTACTCCCTGAAAAATACGGTTCACATATATTCCGGGAGTATGAATCATATCAGGTTCGAGTTCTCCAGCAGGAACCAATTCTTCTACTTCGGCAATGGTTATTTTCCCGGCCATAGCCATCAGCGGATTAAAATTGCGTGAGGTAGCCCTGAAAATCAGGTTTCCGTGTGTATCGCCTTTCCATGCTTTTACAATAGCAAAATCTGAATTAAAGGCATATTCCAGAAGGAATTGTTTTCCATTAAACTCACGAACTTCTTTGCCTTGCGCAACTTCAGTTCCTACACCAGCCGGAGTAAAGATTGCAGGCATACCATAACCTGAAGCCATGCAGCGTGTGGCCAGTGTACCTTGCGGTATCAGTTCCACTTCCAACTCACCGCTCAGTAGTTGTCTTTCAAACTCTGCATTCTCGCCCACGTAAGATGAAATCATTTTTTTTACCTGACGCGTTTTTAGCATTAGTCCAATTCCAAAATCATCTACACCGGCATTATTGGAAATGCATGTTAAATTTTTTACCCCTTTGCGAACCAGCGCAGCAATGCAATTTTCAGGGATTCCGCACAAACCAAAACCACCCAGCATCAAAACTGCACCATCGTTTATATCCCGTATTGCCTCATCGGCATTCTTCACAATTTTGTTTAGCATAAATTAAACCTTCGTTACTTTTTGATTAATTAATTATTCTCCCATGGCTGCACTCAAATCCTCGTCACACAAAGCCTGACACATGGCTGCCAGCTCACTATACTCTCCTGTTTTTACTACACATTTGCCTTTAAAATGCACAATGAGGGCAGATTGCTCGGCTTGAAGGGGTTCATGCTTGCAAATTCTAACCAGGCATTCAATTACGTGATCAAATGTATTTACATCATCATTAAACAGCAATAAGGTTGCAGGCGTGCCTATATCATCCAGTACTTCTGACCATTCTTCCTGTTTTAATAATTCTCTGCTCATGTTGACTTTTTATTTAAACTGAAACGGTTTTCACTACCTGCTGCTAATCTTTTGATATTAGCGCGGTGGGTATAAATAACCAGTACAGCCACTGCGCAACAAAAATAAAACAACGGGTTGATATTGTAATGATTGAGCCAAAAAGCAATAAGCGGACTCATCATTGCCGAGAGCATAGAGCCTACCGATATATAGTGTGTAATTGATACAGTTAATACAAATAATAAGAAGCAATAAAGTGCAAGCCAGGCATTAAGCGCAATAACAACACCCAGGAGGGTGGCAATACCTTTACCACCTTTGAAGCCAGCAAACACGGGATATACATGACCCAAAACCGCAATAAAACCCAAAACTATTTTATAGATCAACAAAAGGTTTTCATCACCTGCATCAGGTAAAATGAGTATTGCAAGCGAGGCTGCTGCAAATCCTTTTAGTGCATCAATGCCCAATACAACAAATCCGGCTTTTTTACCCAATACCCTTAGTGTATTGGTAGCACCAGCATTGCCACTACCATGTTGCCTCACATCAATGCCGTAAAAATTTTTGCCAATCCAAACTGCCGAAGGAACTGAGCCTAGCAGGTAGGCACCAAGAAAACAAATGATGAATATTGTCATTGCTTATTTTTCATTGCTTTTACAAACTGATTGCGGGCTGAAATATTAGCCAACCTTAGCTTAAAATCATCTTTTGAAACCTTATCAATATTATCTTTTACATATTTATTATAAAGCGGATCGGATCCAATGGTATACATGATACCTTTTTGGTACTTGAAGAAATACCAGCTTCCCTGCATGGATTGCAGGTGCAGTGTAAAGTCATCACCACTTCTACGTTTCACAATTTCCATCATCCCCTTAATTTTTCTTTCAAACTTATACTTATCAAATGAGTTGATACCAATTTCACCAACCGAAACAAAAGAGCGCGTGGCTTGATTCCACCTCAACTGCAAATCGGAAATGAATATGGTTTTTTCCAGATCGTTTATTAAACGGATATTGTTGTTTTCATTAATCTCTTCGTTGATACGTTTGATATTTTTCTCTTCAACCAGCTCAGAAAGTGCCTTTGTTAAAAACTCAGGATTAAACTCCGGCTGAGCGGCCATAAGCGATTGATCAGTTAATGAATCATACATGATGCGTAATGCATTTTGGGCGAAAGGAAAATTAAGCAGTGCTACCAGTTTCATAGTAAAGGAGGTATCAGCTAATGAATAAATGGCCGAACCTGCTGCACCAATTTCAAACTTGCTTCCCTTAAATGCCATATCAAATTTACCTTCGAATGAAACCGCTTGTTTGGCTTCATTCAGTATAATTAAATTGCCCTTTGTAGCCTCTTTAAATATTTTATTATAGGCCCCCATTTTAAATTCTTTTGTTTTCTCATCATAAAACAAGGTTCCTTCCACGCGCATCAGTTCATGATCTGAACCATTGCGTTTGCGGGTGAAGAATAACGGATATACATGCGTTGAATCATTTGAAACATTTACACCTACCATCAAAGCCTGCCTTGCCAGATTAGTGGTTTGGGCTGCTACATTAATAAAAACTGAGTCGGGATTAACAACAGCAGCATTTCTGAACCACTCTGTTTTAGGAATAGGTAATGCATGCTGAGCGAGGAAGAAGCCGTCATACTCCAGATTTTTGATAATACTTTTTAGGTTAGCGTTACCTCTGAATAATATTTTAGGGCCTACATAAAAATTAATTGAATCGGGGATATTTGTTTTAGCAATTAAATAGTGCTCCTTGCTTATTCCTATTTCATGCAGGTAAAATAACTGCCGATTTTTCTTTCGATCAATATATTCATAATCTCCTACACCGTTCAAAGTAAATTTACCACCAATTTTTAGCTTAGCATTTTCTATATTATGATATCGGTTGGTACTATCAGCAATAATTTTTGCCCGAAATAAGATATCCATATCTGCGGCCTCTCTAATCACTACTTTCTGGCTATCGGCAAAGATTTTAGCATCGCCCACACTTATATAAGGGATTTTACGTGGTCTGAGTGTATAATCGGTTACATCATAAGTAGTGATACCTGTTTTAAATAATAGGGAGTCTTGCTCAGCATTGGTTGAAACAAGATACGATACTTCTTCACCTGCATGAAGATAAGAACGAAAATCAAGTTTCTTATGATCCATGTACCAGATAAATTGTGCAAATGAACCTGCATATTGATTATATATGAAATTGGAATTGAGATTAAATGTATTGAAGTCAAAATTGGAAATCCTATTTTCTAAGTCAACATTGCATTTTGTAGCACCTGAGACAAATGCAAATACAGTAGAATCCGCAGCAGAACGGTAGCGGAAATAGGCAGTATCAGATAAAATATTATCCGGCTGCAACCAAAAATTCCGTGAGTTTAGTAGCGCTTGTTCCACATCAATATTGCCTTCAGCTGCGGTTCGTTCAGGCGTTAACATCAAGGTTCCCGTTAGGGTTGCTCTGTTAGATGAGAAGCTGATTTTTTCCTGCTGACTATATACATACATGGAATCGTTATATGGCATCCAATGCTCATAAACCTGATTTGCTTTTACCGTTGGATAAATTCCGGTACGGTCGTTAACAAAGGTTTTTACCTGTGCATTCATCGAATCGAGCAGTAATATAAACTGATCAGCTTTTGATGAGGATGAGAGATACTTTATTTCTCCATCACCAAATAATCCTTCATCACTTAAAGACAGTTTGATAAATCCTCGACCTTTACCTCTATACATAGGATAACCCACTTCCGGGCTTTCAAGGACAAAGCCGAGAGATTTATCAGGTTGGAGGGAAAGAAAATGCTTTAGTTCCGGAACAATATCTCCCGAAACGAAGGTGCCGCTAAGTGCAAGTGCTTCCAGATTTAAATCATTAAGGCTGTCCATGGTAAATGGATCAACATCAAAGTAAAATCTGTTTTTATCATAAACTCCCAATTGCGTAGTGGGTTTATTATAGAAAACCTTAGAACCAATATCTGACTTGAAAATAGGATAACCCGGATATTTTTTTCTGCCGCTTTTGTTATTCGGATGGTCTATGGCCAGTGTTCCGTAAATATTTTCGATGGCACTTCTTATTGGCATATCCATCCCGAGGGATGCATCCTTGTAAAGAAACTTCATAGAATCTACGTTATTTAATCGTATCTGAAACTTTACATAATCAAATGAAAAGCCGTTTCCATAAAAATCTACTTTACCTGAGCGCAACTTGCCTGAAAAATCCATTGCACGATTTTTCTTAAGGGTGATAACCTGATCCTGCGGAATGATATATACATTCTGCGAATCGGAGAAATAGAACTTAGGTACACCCTGAATCTGCAAATCGTTATTGATTAGAGAAATGGTTGCATTTGGTATACGTTTAATAATTGAGAAGAAGGCAATAGCATCAAAATCTGTTCTTCCGTTATGTGCATTAACATAATCCTGTAATTTACGTTTCACCTTAACATATTTCTGCTTTTTATCATATTCTACAAAACCTTTATCATTCAAATCAATCATCTGCAACTCTATATCCACAGGATTGCTTTTAAAATTAGCAGCATAATCCTGAACAAAAAATTCCTTTACGTTAAATTTTAAACAATAGGAGTTGATTCGGTTCAAAGGATTATAGGCCAATATACCCTGCTGCTTCTCATACCTCATGTCTCTGAAATAATTGATAGACTCAAATTTTGCAGGTGCATTGTCATTCACCATATCGATATCAATCTTTGGATTGGTTAAATCCCATTTTATTTCATCACAGTAAAATTCTACGTTGTGGTATGAATCGTAAAAAGGGGCCATACTTATTCCTTCTTCACTGCGATAAATATTTATATAATTATCCTGAATACGATAATTGAACCTCACCTGCGGATGAAAAATTGAATCCTTATCAAGGTAAAGAATAACTGATGCCTCATTGGTAACAACGGTGTTATTTTTCACCACAAAATCATTGGCAAGCACCTTTAGGGTTGGTTTATCCTTATAAGTAAACAAAAGCTCTGCTTTTAGGGTGTCTGTGCCTTTACCATTAATTCGTTTGCCTTTCATGGCAAAGGATCCGGTAAATTTTCCTTTGCCAAAATTCAATTTTGAAAAATTACGCTGATAAGAAACAAATTGCGGATAATTGGAACGCTCACCTTGGCTCTGCGCCATTGCCCTGTCAACCAACTTACCCAGAAGGGGCTTATCAAACAATAACGGATAACTTAACCATGCTGAATCTGATTTTAAGTAGCCTGTTGCAAAATCTATTTCATAACTTTTAAGTTCAGCAAACATAGTGGCACTGTCAATAGCAACGCGCGTCCAGTCTATTTTACCACCAGTTCCTTTCCATGAATTTGATGCAGGTGAATACTTACCACTAGTACTGTAAATTTCAAGTGTATCACCTTGGGTATAGCAAAAAAGATTAATGTTTTTAAAGACGAAACCAACTGTTCCTTTGGTTTCCAATTCCACATTGGGGTTGCTGCTCGTCCACTTCATTCCGCCTACCTGAGCCACTATACCTTCTGCAAATATATTTCGTGAAATCTGCAAAAAATCATGGTATTCATCAGGCTCTCCTGAAGTAAAAGTTGCATATGCAGCCTTTTGCCAATTATCAAACTTCTTATGCTGGTTATTTTCAAACATGCCATTTACCGTACGCAAATAATTTTCAAAATCCGGCATTGGGGTATGGCGGTTTATCATTTCATTACATATACGAATAATTTGAATTTTTTGCGGATTGGTAAAACGTCCGGCATTGAAATATCCGACAAACTCATCACCCGCATCACTGGCGGTGCTACCTCCTGATTTTTTAATAAAATCTTCGAGGTCGTTGCTAAACTGTATGAGGTCGGTTGATAATTGTGCCTTTACAATACCCACCCAGAAAATCAACATTAAAAAAACACCCGCTTTTTTGATCATAGCCAATAATGAAAGGGCTAAAATAATAAAAGAAATGAAGTTAGAATATCAAAACAAGGCTTATTTCTGCACAACGGCAGCTATCCTCACTGTGCGTATAGCCATAAAAAAGGCCACCTGAAGGCGGCCTTAAATTTATAAAATGTATGTTTACCGCATTGCTTTAACAATATCAACAAAGCTGCGGCTTTGCAAGGCTGCCCCTCCAACCAATGCACCATCAATATCAGAAGCTGCAAATAATTCTGCTGCATTATCTGGCTTTACACTTCCGCCATATTGTATGGTAGTTTGCTGTGCTAGTGTATCTCCATACTTTTCTTTCACCAGGTTTCGTATAAACGCATGCACCTCCTGAGCTTGCTGTGTTGAAGCTGTTTTACCTGTGCCAATAGCCCATACCGGCTCATACGCTATTACCACATTGGAAAATTGCTCAGCGGCTAAATGAAATAAACCTTCTTTTATCTGAGCTTCTAAAACTTCAAAATGTTTGTTAGAATCACGCTCTTCCAATGTTTCACCACAGCAGTAAATAGGAAGCAGGCTTCCTGCTAAAGCAGCATCAACTTTTTGGGCAAGCCAGGCGTTGTGCTCCATAAAATACTGTCTGCGTTCACTATGGCCAATAATTACATATTTAGCACCAACACTATACAACATAGCCGCACTCACTTCACCTGTATATGCACCACTGGCATGGTTACTGCAATTTTGTGCACCGGTTGAAATATTTTTCTCATCACCAAGCATACGGCTTACAGCATTTACATGGGTAAATGGTGGGATAATAACTACCTCTGCACTTCCTTGATATTCATCTCTGAGCATACCATTAATTTCAGTTACAAGCGCCATGCCTTCCTCAAAAGTTTTATTCATCTTCCAGTTGCCGGCTATTATTTTTTTTCTCATGATTGGTAACGTTTATAAATAACTATAAAATGCATTGAATGGATATAATGTGCTAATTTTCCCATAATCTGAATTCAGCAGTAGCCTTGTAGACATGAGCAATAATTGCCTTGTCGTTTTCATCGAACACCACATTTCTACGGGCAAACATGGCCTCAGCCATTTTATAAAATTTGTTTAACTGAAACGTATCGAACCCTTGGGCACCTCCCCATGCGAAAGAAGGAATGAAATTTCTAGGGAAACCTGCACCAAAAATATTTGCACCTACACCAACCACGGTTCCCGTATTAAACATGGTGTTAATTCCGCATTTGGCATGGTCTGCCATCATTAATCCGCAAAAGGTTAATCCGGTTTGATCAAAACGTTGCGTACGGTAGCTCCATAATTTCACCTCATCATATGTGTTTTTAAGGTTGGAACAGTTGGTATCCGCACCCAGATTGCACCATTCACCTATCACCGCATTACCCAAAAAGCCATCATGCCCCTTATTGGAATAGGCAAAAAACACCACGTTGTTTACCTCACCTCCCACTTTGCAATGCGGACCAACAGTAGTAGCGCCATAAATTTTGGCATCCATTTTTAACCCACCATGTTCACATAAAGCAAATGGCCCTCTAATTTTACAGCCTTCCATTACCTCTGCATCTTTACCAATATAAATAGGTCCGGCAGATGCATTGAGTATACTAAACTCAACCTTTGCTCCGGGTTCAATAAAAATGTGTTCTGGATTAACAACCTGATTGGTTAGAGATATTGGCTGCGATTTACGACCGCTGGTTAGCAGCGCAAAGTCTGCAGCTATTGCTTTATCATTTTTCGAAAAAATATCGTACACAAATGCGATACGCAAAAGATTTTCCTGCTTGCTATTTATTTTAGTTCCCTGAAAAGTTGTTTCATCAAAACCCGCCACATCAGCAGCCTTTATATTTGCAGCTACCAGCAGGTTTCCTGCATATAATCCCTCACCCAACTTAAGTTGTTTTATTTCACTAATAATAATATCATCCGGGCAAACCGATCCGTTTATCAGCAAATTATCGGCTTGGGTTATCAGCGGAAACTTAGGTTGCAGGTAATCCTGAGTAAGGTAAGAAACACTTGTATTTAAATGCTTTTGCCATTTTTCGGCAATGGTGAGTATGCCAAAACGAATAGCTGCTACTGGCCTTGTAAAAGTGAAAGGCAGCAAATCGGTTCTGCTATATCCATCGAACAGAATTAAGTTCATAATGCGATATTATAAAAAAAGCCCCCCAAACGGAGGGCTTTGCTGTATAAAATTTTGTATTACTTCTTTTTAGCGTAACGTTTGTTGAATTTATCAATACGTCCTGCAGTGTCAATTAGCATGTTTTGGCCGGTAAAGAACGGATGGGATTTATGAGAAATCTCTAATTTAAACAACGGATATTCATTTCCGTCTTCCCATTTCACCGTTTCTCTGGTATCAACTGTAGAGCGACATAGGAAAGAATAGTTATTAGACATGTCTTTAAACACGACCAATCTATAGTTTTTTGGATGTATTTCTGGTTTCATTTGTAAAAATTTGGGAGGGCAAATATAGGAATTTTTGATTTTGCACAAAATAATTCACTAAAAATAAAAGTTTACGCGCAAGCCGACAAATATTGGGCATACTGCACGGAAAACCTACTTTTGAAGAAAAAAATCCTTATGTCGGCTGCACGTACCCAAATACTTACGCATGAGCAGGTAAAGCAGATTGTGAAACGCATGGCTTACCAAATTTATGAAAGAAATTTTAATGTAAAGGAACTGTGCATTGCAGGTATAAGTGGGCGGGGCGAAACCATTGCTTCTTTGCTGGCGGAGGAACTTACAGCTATTTCAGGCATTAAAATAATGACAATGACTGTAATGGTTAATAAGGATAGCCCATCGGAAAGCAGCACCCAACTATCTGCTGAATTAAAAAAATCAGGCATGCATGCCGTAATAGTAGATGATGTGCTAAATACGGGGAGAACACTTATTTATGCACTTCTTCCTTTTTTAAAATCAGGAGTAGCTACAATTCAAACAGCTATTCTGGTAGACCGCAACCACACAACTTTTCCGGTAGCTGCAGATTTTATTGGCATAAGTCTCTCCACTACCCTGCAGGAGCATATTGCCGTTACAATTGAAAAGAAAAAAGTAAATGTGTTTTTGCAATAAGCACCGATAGCTGTTTTGCTTGGAGTGTGAACGTAAAACTTAAATAACCCCTAATGACTTTCCTTCCAGATTTGATTGAAGGACTTTTCTGCAACTTTAGGAAACTCCCTATCCTCACCCCATGCTGTTTTAAAAAAAGACTTGAGCATAAAGTTCTTAATGCTGGCACCTTTGTTCATGTTCTTTCTGCTTAACATCATCTTTTTCCAACTGAACCACATCAACTTTTCAGCACTTTTTGCATGGCCCTGCTGCACACTATCGCGCCTGTTTCTAAGCAAATGATTATGCAAATCTATTTTCATGGGACAAATCTGCGTGCAGTTTCCACAAAGCGATGAAGCGTAGCTAAGGTGTTTAAACTCGTCAAGTCCTTGCTCATGAGGTTGGGTAACCGCACCAATTGGCCCGCTGTTATTTACGCCATATGCATGGCCACCTATTACCTGATAAACCGGACAAACATTGGCACATGCTCCACACTTGATGCACGACAATGCCTGTCGCTGATCGGGCTGAGCAAGCAGATTGGTTCTGCCATTGTCAATTAACACCACAATAAACTCTGCAGGCGCATCATAGTCATCTGGTGTTTTAGGACCAATAACACTGTTGTAAGAGGTAATTTTCTGGCCCGTACCATAGGTAGCAAGTAAGGGGAAAAAGGTATCAATATCATTTAAAGTAGGAATAATTTTATCTATCCCTGCAATAACAATATGCGTATTGGCTAAAGCGGTAATCATTCGGATATTTCCTTCATTTTCTGTAATGGCTACCATGCCGCTGTCTGCAATTAAAAAATTGGCTCCGGTAATACAAACATCTATAGCTGCTTTGCTAAAATAACTGCGCATTATTTCTCTCACATCTGAGGTAATACCCTCAGCATCGGCCTCCATAGAAGTGCCAATTTTGGCATTTAATAACCCTGCAATTTCTTTTTCTGTCTTATGCATAGCAGGGTTTACCATGTGAAATGGTGCTTCAGCGGCTACATCAACTATATATTCGCCAATATCGGTTTCAATAACTTCTATGCTTGATCCCCTTAAAAAGGAGTTGAGTTCAATTTCTTCGCTCAACATGGATTTACTTTTAAACACACGCTGCGCGCCATTTTTACTGATGAGCTGCAGGATTTCTTTCCTTGCCGTTTCTGCATCATGCGCCCAAACCACACGGCCGCCTCTGCGCATAAGGGTAGCCTCAAAATCAATCAGGTATTTATCCAGATTCTCCGTTACCTTCCACTTCAGATAGGCAGCACGGTCCTTGGCCAACTCCTCGTTCTTGTATTGTTTTCTTGCAATGCCTAAAGCTTCCTGATACCGTTGTCCATGCACATAAACTGCATTGCGCTGCTCTTTATTGGCAGTTGCATGGGCAGATTTACTTAAAAAATCATCGGTTGGGCGCATCCTCTTCAAATTAAATAAATAAATCTGTTATTCTGTTAACAGCATATTGTCAATGAGTCTTACTTCTCCACACCTGCCTGCAAATAAGGCCACTGCCGATTCGGCTGCTGATTGCAAAGGCATCAAGGTGCGAGCATTTACGATATCAAGATATTCCATCTGAAGGGATTTACTCAGGCGAGCCCTGCAGGATTCAAGTAATTCCTGCTTTTGCTCAAACCTGTAATTATCCTTCATTTCAAAGAGTGTACGCGAAATAACAATTGCCTGCTCTCTGTTTTCAGGTGAGAGCCTTCTGTTTCTAGAACTCATGGCCAATCCATCCGGCTCACGTTGGGTTGGGCAAAATACCAGCGATACAGGAATATGCTCCAACTCGACCAAAGATTTAATAATCATGCATTGCTGATAATCTTTTAGGCCAAAATAAGCACGCATTGGTTTTACCACATTTAACAAACGGCTCACCACTTCTGCCACGCCATCAAAATGGCCAGGTCTTGAAGCGCCTTCAAAAATTGAGGAAACGGGCCCCAGATCCCTCGACTTTACCTGCATTCCGGAAGGATACATTTCATTCACCTCCGGATGAAAGAGAATATGGTTCCCCGCTAGGGTAAGCAAAGCAATATCTTCTGCAGGAGTTCTCGGATAGGTTTCCAAATCGGCTGCCTGATTAAACTGGGTTGGATTGACAAAGATGCTGCAAACCACCAGGTCATTCTCAGATAAAGCTTTTTTAATGAGGGAAATATGCCCATTATGAAGGGCGCCCATGGTAGGAACAAACCCAATTTCCAATCCCTTTTGCGCAGCCTTTAGCAAATGCTGCTGCAGGCCACTGATAGTTTTCGAGAGATGCAAGACCCTTGAATTTAATTATAGCGTGTTAATTTTCTGTAACTTATCCTATAAATAGGAAGAAAACGGGCGAATATTAAGGATTTTTTTAACATTAAGCATAACTTTGCATACTTTTTTAAGCACATTGGCTATGACAAAGAAACGCATATTGTTCATATCATCAGAAATGACACCTTACCTTCAGGTAAGCACGGTTGGAGAACTAGCAAGAAGATTACCACAAGCCATTCAGGAGAAAGACAACGAAATTAGGGTATTAATGCCCCGTTTTGGTTGCATCAACGAAAGAAGAAACAGGCTGCATGAAGTAGTTAGGCTGTCCGGAATAAACATTACTATTGATGATAATGACAATCCGTTAACCATTAAGGTAGCCTCCTTACCTGAAGCTAAGATGCAGGTCTATTTTCTTGATAATGAAGATTATTTCCATCGTAAGCATGTGTATACGGACGAGAATAATGAGTTTTTCGGAGACAATGATGAAAGGACCATTTTCTTCTGTAAAGGTGCTCTTGAAACCGTAAAAAAACTAGGATGGCAACCGGATATCATTCATTGCCAAGGTTGGATGACCAGCCTCATACCGCTTTATCTTAAGACTATTTATAAAGATGAGCCCGTTTTCAGAAATGCCAAAGTGGTTTTCTCTGTATTTGAAAATCAGTTTGATATTTCTTTCGGAAAAGATTTTGCACGTAAAGCCAGTCTAAATAGCATTGATAACAAACAAATGAGCAACTTGAGTGAAGCCTCATGCGCAGACTTATACAAATCAGGCATAACACATGCTGATGCAGTTGTAAGATGCAGCCCTGATATTGACCCGGAAGTGGCCAGCTTTATGAAAAAGCAAAAAGGGAAAATTGTTATTGAGCATAAGAATGAAGAAGGTTACGTTGATGCATATATCAAACTATATGACAATCTGCTTAAAAGTCAAAACTAAAACCTTAAGTCATCTCCTACCGCTTCTCATCGTTTTTGCTCTACTCTTTTCCTGCCGCAAACATGAAGATACTGTTGGTGCAGATTTTCTGGCTAAAAGAAATCCACTCGATTTAGCTGATGGCATTGATACAACAACGCTAATTACCTATAGCACGCGTCATGATTCAATAGCAACATACAGATCAAGAAATGCATTAAGCTATTTTTTTGCAGGTGAAATGCACGATCCTGAAATGGGGCTAACCCGTGCCTCCTATATTGGTCAGTTTACCTTACCTAAAAATCAATTCTCATTTGGTGCGGGTATCAAAGTAGATTCAGCTGTTTTGCAGTTGGCTATTATCAATTCTCCCACCTATTTTTATGGCAATAAGGAAACCGTTCAGAGATTGGTGCTGTATGAGCTTAATGAGGACCTAAGCATTGATTCAACTTATTTTTCAAACAGAAAATATGCGTTTGATAAAAATAAACCACTTGGGTTTTGGGAGGGAAGTGTCCAATCTTTAACTGATAGCATAAAAACAAATAACAGCAAACTGCCGGGCCATATTCGCATTACCATAACGGACAGCAGTTTTTTAAACAAGCTAAATGATGCCGAAGCCGCCTCACAGTTTATAAATAATGTATCTTTTCAGAAAGCTTTTAAAGGATTTATTCTCATGCCAGATAATCCGTTTATGGCAGGTGGCGAAGGAGCCTTAATAACAGTTGACCCCAGAAGCGGTCTTTCGGCTTTGGTAATTTACCATAACAACACGAAAGTTGATTTTGCATTTAGGGCTGATGTGAAAGCAAATAGCTATGAGCACGTTCATAAACCGTTAATAAATCTGCTACCTGTGATGAATGGCACCCATCAAAGCATCACCTATTGCCAACCGGCAGGCGGTATTAAAACCAGAATAATAATACCTTATCTGTTTGATTATGTAAAAAATCAGAACATTGCCATTAGCAGTGCAGAGATTATTTTTACATTAAAGTCAGGTTCATCTGCAGCCCCTTTTACCAAGCCTTCAGAACTTAGACTACTTTCTTGCGACTCCTTGGGCCGAAACGACTTTTTGCTTGATCAAACTCTTGGGGCATCCTACTATGGAGGCCAATACAACGAAACAACAGGTGAATATAAATTTAATATTATAAGACATTTGCAATATGTTTTATCCGAATACAAACAAAGAAATCGCAACGTAAATTATGGGTTGAATCTGATTGTGCCGGCCGATAATCCGCTCACAGCAGCACGTGCTATTTTGGATACAGACAAAACCAATCGTAACGTGAAACTTAAACTAACTTATACTGTTATTCAATAAGGTGATTATTCAATTAAATCATAACAGCACGGAAACGCAAAAGCAGGAACTCCTTAAAAAACTGGAATCTCTGCACACCTATTATAAATGGGTTGAAGCAAAGAACCTGATTGTACTTCCAAAGCTTAACGACTCTGCTTTTCTTAAGAATGAATCCTGCATTGAATACATCACAGAAACCGATACTCCATATCAGCTTGCATCTATTCAATTTAAAGAACATACTTCATTTAATGTAAAAGGAGCAACCATTAGCAAACAGTCTTTTCAAATGATAGCAGGACCCTGCTCCATTGAAACCGAATCACAAATTGAAGAAACAGCAGCTTTCCTTGCATCATTGGGTATTAAATTTATTAGAGGTGGCGCCTACAAGCCACGCACTTCGCCATATTCATTTCGGGGATTAGGCCTTGATGGCTTGAAACTAATCAGAAAAGCTGCTGATAAATATGATTTGCGTGTGGTAACAGAAATCATGGATCTCTCCTTACTAGATGAGGTTTATGAGTATACGGATATTTTACAAGTGGGCAGCCGCAACATGCATAACTTTTCTTTACTTGATGAATTAGGCAAAATTGATAAGCCCATTTTACTAAAACGAGGCATGCATGCGCGTGTAAATGAATGGCTACTGGCTGCAGAATATATTTTAAGCGGAGGAAATGATAAAGTTATATTATGTGAAAGAGGCATCAGGAGTTTTGACAATGCCACACGCAACGTAATGGATGTGGGTGTGATTCCTTTGATTAAGGAACTAAGCCACCTACCTGTTATTGCAGATCCAAGTCATGGTACAGGGCAAGCATCTCGTGTAGAAGCCTTATCGCTTGCTGCTGTTGCAGCAGGTGCCAACGGGCTACTCATTGAAGTGCACCCAAATCCTTCAAAGGCCTTGTCAGATGCGTATCAAGCTGTTTCATTTGATAACTTTAAAAGCATAGCCTCTAAAGTTGAAGCCATCAGAGAATGCCTCAAATCCTTTTCTTCAGACCAGGAATCGGTTTTAAAACTACAATCTTTCTAGTATTTTTGAATTAATATGTGCGGAATAGTAGCTTACCTTGGCCACAGAGAGGCCTTACCCATTATTATTAAAGGTCTAAAAAGACTGGAATACAGAGGATATGACAGTGCCGGAGTTGCATTGCTTACCCCTGAAAAAAATTTACAAATTTTTAAAAAGAGCGGCAAAGTAGCCGACCTTGAACAAGCCATTGATGGTAGTGCCAAGTTTGCTTCAACCGGCATGGGGCATACCCGATGGGCTACGCACGGGGCTCCAAATGATGTGAATGCCCATCCCCATCTTTCGCAAAATGGAGAGTTTGCCATCATACACAATGGAATTATTGAGAACTATGCCTCGTTAAAACAAGCATTGAAAGAGCGCGGGCATGAATTTAAATCAGAAACAGATACCGAGGTACTGATACATTTAATTGAAGAGGTATACCAAAATAATAAAGTAGGTTTTGAAGAAGCCGTGCGCATGGCACTTACACAAGTAGTAGGTGCTTACGCCATTGTTATCTTATCTAAAAAAGATCCCAATTATTTAATTGGCGCGCGTAAAGGCAGCCCTATGGTAGTTGGTGTTGGTGAAGGTGAATATTTTATAGCCTCTGATGCAACACCCATTGTAGAATACACACGTAATGTAGTTTACTTAAATGATGGTGAGATTGTGATTGTGGAAGGTAAAAACTTTACTGTTAAAACCATTGATAATGCTATTAAAACGCCATATATACACGAGCTCGAAATTAATTTAGAGAGTATTGAAAAAGGCGGCTTTGATCATTTTATGATGAAGGAAATTTATGAGCAGCCTCGTTCCATACAAGATTCATTCCGCGGCCGTATACATACCAATGAAGGTTTGATAACCATGGCTGGTATTGATAAGTTTGAGGACAAACTGAAAAATATAAAACGTATTATTATTGTAGGCTGCGGCACATCATGGCATGCCGGCCTGGTTGGAGAATATTTGTTTGAGGATTTTGCACGTATCCCGGTTGAAGTTGAGTATGCGTCAGAGTTTCGTTACAGAAATCCGGTTATTGATGAGCATGATTTTGTTATTGCCATTTCACAATCAGGTGAAACTGCTGATACGCTTGCCGCACTTGAACTGGCTAAACAAAAAGGTGCAACCATTTTTGGCATATGCAATGTAGTAGGCTCCTCCATTCCGCGTATGACAGATGCGGGTGCATACACGCATGCAGGACCAGAGATTGGTGTGGCATCTACCAAGGCTTTCACAGCGCAGGTTACCGCACTCATTCTAATTGCACTTTCCATTGCTAAAAAGAAAGGTACCATCACTACACAACGCTTGCGTGAGTTATTAACCGAACTGGAAACCATTCCGGCAAAAGTTGAAGAAACACTAAAATCAAACGAGTATATCAAAGGAATTGCTGCACAATTTAAAAATGCCACCAATGCATTATACCTTGGTCGTGGCTACGGCTTCCCTATTGCCCTGGAAGGTGCACTTAAACTTAAAGAAATTTCTTATATACATGCCGAGGGTTATCCTGCAGCTGAAATGAAGCACGGACCCATTGCACTGATTGATGAAGAAATGCCGGTAGTGGTTATTGCCACCCAACACAGCAATTACGAAAAAGTAATAAGCAATATACAGGAAGTGAGGGCACGCAAAGGCAAGGTAATTGCTATTTCAACCAAAGGCGATGAGCACATAAAAGATCATGCCGATTATATCATCCATATCCCACAATGTGAAGAAGCCATGTTGCCACTGCTGGCTACAATACCTCTTCAATTGCTATCATACCATATTGCAGTGATGCGTGGTTGTAATGTAGATCAGCCTCGTAACTTAGCTAAGTCTGTTACTGTGGAATGATGATTTGGCAAGAGTGGAAGTTCCAATTTTGATTCTTCTTTAATCACCCCCATCGGTATTCTAAAATTCACTTCCAATCCGTGTGTTTTATTGGTATTATCATAATCCACTATAATTCGGTCAATAATAGACCGTATTAGTTCCTTTTTCTTTGGTTGAGACAATTGGTCTTCTTCTTTTACTAAGTTATCTAAATGGTCTATAACATCATACCAATGGGTCTCAGAACCGAGAGATGTTAGGGTGGATTGGATGGTAT
>JAJTFA010000010.1 GCA_021299635.1 Sphingobacteriales bacterium | reverse complement strand
TCAAGGTTGTGAAACAACAATAATTAAGAAATACCCTTCATAAAAAAACCTCACCAATATGGTGGGGTTTTTTTATAACAGACGGGTACTATTTAAACATAGCAAATAAGTCTTCGCTTTTCATGGTTACAACACAAGCACGCCCGTCAGGTGCGTAATTGGGTTGTGCACAGGCAAACAGTTCATCTATTAAATTTTTTATTTCATCAAGGGTAAGTTTTGTTCCTTTTCTGATTGATGCTTTCTGAGCCAGTGATCTTGCAATTCGTTCATGCCTGTTTAATGTTGCAAAGGATTGCTGTTTATAATTTTCAAGCATTTCTGCCAGTAAAACCATTTCATGCTGATTGCTTATTTCAGCAGGCACTCCGTTTACTGCAAAAGTATTTCCGCCTAATTCATTGATATCAAAACCCAGTGCACGCATATCACCCATCATTTCTTTTAGTAATTGTGCATCGGCCGGAGAAAAGCTTACACTTTTCGGAAATAATTTTTGTTGACTTGCAATGGGATGGTTGCTTAGTGCCTGCAAATACTTTTCATATAATATACGCTCGTGAGCAGCTTGCTGGTCAATAATCATTACCCCAGATTTAGTCTGAGAAAAAATGAGGCTGTTGTGCAGCTGAAAAATATTTACTGAATAGCTTTCTGTTGTTGGCACTTGGAGTTGCTGCTCAGTAGTGCTGGAAAATGTTGATGATTTGCCAACAGTTTCCTTATTGCTCATGATAGAAAATAACTCTTGCCAATCCTTTGAAGCAGACTTACTCTCAGGAAAGGCATTTTGTCTGAAAGGTGTTTTGCTGCCGTTTCTGCCCGTGTTTTCTTGCGATAAGCCTTGTTTGCTTCCTGGAAATGTTGGGTTAGGTGTTAGATTTAGAAAAGTATCATCGCTTGCGGGCTCAAAAGTGGGCACATGGTAATGTTGGCCCAATGCCTTTTTAACTACGGCCCGTATAATTTGATAAACGGCCCTTTCATCTTCAAACTTTATTTCTGTTTTGGTGGGATGCACGTTTACGTCAATCTGAGAGGGCTCAATGCTTATGTGCAATACATAAAAAGGAAATTGTTCTTTGCTGATTAAATTTTCATAACAATTAACAACTGCATGATTCAGGTAGGCATCTTTAATAAATCTTCCATTCACAAAAAAGAATTGCTCTCCTCTTGTTTTCCTTGATATTTCAGGCTTACCAATAAACCCGTTTACGTTAATAATGGTGGTTTGCTCATCAGCAGCTAAAATATGCTCAAAGGTACGGTAAGTAAACATTTGCTCAATCCGCTGCTCAAGAGTGCCAACTTTAAGCGCATAAACCTCTTCATCATTATTATACATGCTGAATGCAATATTTGGATTGGCCAATGCCACGCGGCTAAACTCATCTATGATATGTCTGGTTTCAACCGGATTTGATTTAAGAAAATTTCTGCGTGCAGGAATATTATAAAATAAATTTCTCACCGAAATGGCAGTGCCATTAGCCAACGCAGCAGGTTCTTGTTTTTTTACTTCAGTTCCTTCGATTAGAATGAGGGTTCCCACATTGTCTTCTGCACGTTTGGTTTTTAACTCAACCTGCGCAACGGAGGCAATTGATGCAAGTGCCTCGCCACGAAATCCCATTGTTTTTATCTGATAAATGTCTTCTGTTTGGGAAATCTTAGAGGTAGCATGTCTCTCCCAGCACATACGCGCATCGGTAGGCGACATTCCCTTGCCGTTATCCATTACCTGAATAAAGGTTTTACCACCTTCTTTTATCAGGAGTTTAATATCCGTGCTTCCGGCATCTATGCTATTTTCCAGTAGCTCTTTCACGACCGATGCAGGCCTTTGAATAACTTCACCGGCAGCAATTTGATTGGCCACATGATCGGGCAATAATTTTATGATATCCGACATATATTTACCTGCATGCAAAATAAGCAATATTTGAACGCTTAGCCTTGTTTGTTGATATTTCCGTATATAACTCTGCTTTTAGCTGTTAGCCAATTCAGCTCTAAATTCCGTTTTTTGTTGTTTAATCATGCAGTCGAATTTTCGCTTTTTATTTTTTGCATTAATGCACCTGCATGTAGGTGCATTTGCTCAGTCTGATTATATTAAATGGGGTAAATCTAATCCGTGGGTTGATTCTCTTTATGCAAGCATGACAGAAGATGAGCGTATTGCTCAACTCATCATGATTGCAGCATTTAGTAATCGAGATTCTGCTCATATCCGTGATGTGGAATGCCACGTGCGTGAGTTGAAAGTAGGAGGCATTATTTTTTTTAAAGGTTCACCACATAAACAGGCAGCGCTAACCAACCAATATCAGGCGCTTGCTAAAGTACCTTTAATTATTGGTATTGATGGTGAATGGGGTTTATCCATGCGCTTGGATAGTACTCCGGTATTTCCAAGACAAATGTTAATTGGTGCGGCTAGGGATGAGCAACTTATGTATGATATGGGTAAAGTTATTGGCAGGCAATGCAAGCGCATTGGCATACACTGGAACTTTGCACCGGATATTGATGTAAATAACAACCCTAACAATCCGGTAATCAATGATCGATCTTTTGGAGAGCACAGGCAATGGGTTTCAAGGCTGGGTATGCAATATGCACGAGGTATGCAGGATGAACATATCGTTGCGTCAGCTAAACATTTTCCCGGACATGGCGATACGGAAACCGATAGTCATTACGGTTTGCCTGTAATAAAAGGTGATAGAAAAAGACTGGACTCGCTGGAGTTGTATCCGTTTAAAGAGTTAATTGCTGCCAATGTTATGAGTGTGATGGTAGCGCATCTGAATGTGCCTGCCATTGATACTACCAATACGCCAACATCTGTTTCGAAGCCTGTAATTACAGGGCTGTTGCGCAATGAGTTGGGTTTTGAAGGTTTGGTAATAACCGATGCCCTAAATATGAAAGGCGTTGCTGATTTTTATGGTCCGGGTGAAGTTGCTGCAAAAGCGTTTGCTGCCGGCAACGATGTGCTCCTGTTTGTAGAAGATGTCCCAATGGCAATTATGCGTATTAAAGAGTATTTAGCCAAAGGAGAAATTACCTGGGAGCAAATTGAGAAAAGCTGTAAAAAAATTCTGGCTACTAAGTTCTGGCTCGGACTAAATCATTACAAGCCCATCAGTCTGGAAAACTTAACCACCGATTTAAATTGTTGTGAAACCTACTTGATGTCCAAAAAGGTAATTAAACAAGGCATTATAGTAGCTAAAGATGATGATAAAATAATACCGATTCAAAATCCTGAATTATATCAGATAGCTGTTGTTTCATTGGGTTTTTCTGGCTTTACGCCTTTTCAGGAAATGTGTACCAACTATATCAAGGCAGATTATTACAGTATTGATAAAGCAGAGATGCCGCAATATTTTGATAGCCTATTTACGGTACTCAATTCCTATAATCTTATTATTCTTTCATTGCAAAATACCAGTAGGTTTGTAAGTAAAAAACTTGGCCTAACAACTGCTCAGATTGATTTTTGTAACAGATTACTTGCCGGTGGGAAAAAGGTGATTCTTGTTAACCACGGAAACCCATACATACTTAGGCAGTTTAATGGAATTCGCAATGCCATCATTGCTTTTGAGGATTTAGATGAGTACAACCAATTATCTGCACAGGTGTTGTTTGGAGCGGTAAAAGCAGGTGGTGTTTTGCCTGTTACGGTAAATGAAAATTTTGCGATGGGAAGCGGGGAGAAAACAAATACGCTTGAACGGCTGGAGTATGTTTATCCTGAAGAAATCGGTATAGACCACACACCACTAAATATTATTGATACCATTGTAACGCAGGCCATTAATAGCGGTGCAACACCCGGTTGTCAGGTGTTGGTGTCGAAGGATGGCAAAGTAATTTATCAGAAATCTTTTGGTTATCACACCTATGATAAAATTCAGATGGTTAAAAACTATCATGCATATGATCTGGCATCTTTAACCAAAATACTGGCTACCACTTTAGCAGTGATGAAACTGCACGATGAAAGGAAGTTAAAAACTGAGGCACATCTTGGCGATTATCTGCCTGAACTCAAGGGTTCAAATAAGGAGCACCTCACTCTGCACGATGTGTTGTTGCACCAGGCAGGTTTGGTGCCTTACGTTCCGTTTTACAAGAAAACACTTGTTAATGGAAACCTGAATCCAATTTTATATGCCAACCAGCAGGATTCGAATTATAGCACTCCTGTAGCTTATGGTCTGTACTTGCATAAAGATTATGAGGCGGTATTGTGGCAACAAATAATAGATACGGAAGTGAAACAGCATCCGGAGTATGTTTATTCTGATATTGGATTCATTTTAATGCGCAAGATTGTAGAGCGAATCAGCGGCCAATCGTTTGAAACATATTTACGTGAGCAGATTTATAAGCCGCTTAATCTTTCGGTATTGCAATTTAATCCGCTTGGTAATTTAAACCGTGATTGGATAGTGCCTACCGAGTGGGATTCTGCCTTTAGAAAACAGTTGCTTAACGGAACCGTTCACGACCCTACAGCTGCCATGCTTGGTGGTATTAGCGGCCATGCAGGATTGTTTGGCAGTGCCAATGATGTGGCAGTTCTTATGCAGATGCTGCTAAACGGAGGAGAGTATGGCGGCAAACGCATACTTAAAGAGAGCACAGTTAAAGATTTTACCAAAAAACATGGCAAGGTAAGTCGCAGAGGTTTGGGTTTTGATAAGCCTGAAACTGATACCAAAAAGGCTTCACCAACTAGCCGCATGGCTTCACCACTTGCTTTCGGACATACCGGTTTTACAGGAACATGTGCATGGGCCGATCCCAAGTATGGATTGGTTTATGTTTTTTTAAGCAATCGAGTTCATCCAGGCGCAGGGAATAAAATGCTGGTTGATATGAATATACGCACCCGAATAATGGATGTGATTTATGAAACGCTGCTTAAGAGCGGAAAATAGTTTGTTAAGTAGACCGTTTATCAAACATAATCTGCAACTTTGAAGTTTATTTGATGTTACCCACACAGGATTATAATTTATGAAAATTGGAATTGTTTGTTATCCCACTTACGGAGGCAGCGGTGTCGTAGCTACTGAGTTAGGAAAGGCCCTTGCACAAAGAGGGCATCAGGTACATTTTATTTCTTATAAGCAACCTGCACGCCTGGATTTTTTTGCAGAAAACATCTTTTATCATGAGGTATATGTAAGCAGTTATCCTTTGTTTGATTTCCCTCCTTATGAGTCAACTCTTACGAGCCGTCTGGTTGATGTAGTTAAGTTTGAAAAGCTTGATATTTTGCATGTGCATTATGCTATACCTCATGCGGCTGCTGCAGTTATGGCCAAACACATCCTATCTAAAGAAGGTATTCACATCCCTGTAGTTACAACACTGCACGGCACAGATATTACCTTGGTTGGTAAAGATAAAGCACTTGAATCAGTGGTAAGTTACTCGCTTAATGAGTCAGATGGTATTACTTCAGTTTCCGACTCATTAAAGAAAGATACGTATGCACTCTTTAACGTTAATAAAGATATTCTTGTCATACCCAATTTTATAGATATCAAAAGATTCAGTAAACAACCTCGTGAGCATTTTCGAAAAGCAGTAACACCGGCAGGCGAAAAACTTTTGGTACACACTTCTAACTTCAGAAAAGTTAAAAGGGTAGAAGATGTAATGAAGGTTTTTAGTATGGTGATTAAACAAGTAAATGCGCGTTTGCTGCTGGTAGGGGATGGCCCGGAAAGGCACAATATAGAGCAACTTTGCCGGGAGCTGGATATTTGCGAGAAGGTTTCTTTTCTAGGCAAACAGGATGCCATAGAGGAGATACTTTCCATTTGCGATTTGTTTTTAATGCCTTCAGAAACCGAGAGTTTTGGATTGGCCGCTTTGGAGGCAATGGCTTGCGAAGTGCCGGTTGTATCCAGCAATGCCGGAGGTATACCCGAATTAAATGTTGAGGGTGAAACCGGTTTTTTGTGTAACGTTGGCGATGTGGATGCAATGGCTGAAAAGAGCATATTTATACTTTCAGATGAGCAGCGTTTAAAGGTGTTCAAGCAAAAGGCAAAGCAACGTGCGCTGTTATTTGATATAGATAAAATTGTACCTCTTTACGAGGACTACTATAATTGGGTATTGCAGCAGGTACAAACGGCAATTGGGGGTTAAATATTTCAAAACGATTCTTTACTTTCGTTTTAGTTGAACCGATTCATCTATTTATTTCTTTTTATTTTCCAAGTTGCCTTATTCGTGCTGGTGGGCAATGATCCTTTTTTTGGTGATTCTATTTCATCCACTGTACGCGCTGCAAGCAATATTTATAACAACAATTTACAATCTATTTTTTATCCGCTGCAACATGATCCCGGCCATCCAACACTTTATGCTTGGTTGCTTGCAGCTTGCTGGTTGTTGTTTGGCAAATCATTACTGGTTGCGCATGCTTTTGCCTGCCTGTGGGCATTTATTACCGGTTGCATTTTTATCTCACTTTCAAAGCATTTACTTTCTCCTTTTATGCAATGGTGCGCAATATTCATGCTTTGTTGTTTTGCCACATATATATCTCAAAGTGCTATGATGCTAAACACGATGGCATTTATGGGCATGGTATTACTGGCTTTTAAAGGTTTTGTGCAGAAGCAAAAGGTGTGGCAAATAACAGGTCTTATACTGATGATGTGTTTGCATACACAATCGGTTTTTTTTCTAATTGGTTTTTTTATTGCATTCGTAATTGAAAAGTTGATCATACAGAAGCAAGAATTAAAAGTACTAGTCAAGCAATCTTTACCGCTGTTTGCATTGCCTGCATTGGTATACATTGCATGGCTCTTGTTGCATATGCAGCATTCAGGCTGGGCTGTGCAGTCACCCAATTATTCCGATGCCAAGGAAGTTAATTTGTCAACTACATTTTTCAAAAGCTTTTTAATTAGTTGCTGGCGTTTGCTTGATTATGGTATGCTGCCGGTGTATATGTTGTTGTTATGCTTATGGCTATTTCGTAAAAAACCCTATCAGCCTGCCTTTTTTTATTTCAGTGTGTTGCTGCTGGTCAATATGGTATGCATATCCTTGTTTCTTAAAAATACCATTGGTCACCGATACTTTCTTGTATTACACATGATTGCTTTTTTACTACTATCATTTCAGTTGCAAACGCTTGTCAGAAAATGGAAATATGCAATTATTGTATTGTGCTTATTTGCAATTTTAGCGGGTAACTTTCTTTATTATCCTGGCAAAACATTGGGCGATGCCACGCTGGCCTATCGCTCATATTTTGAACTTGAAAAAACGGTTAGCCATGACTTAGTTGATACAGTGCCTGTATACAGTTACGCACCTGTAGCCAATGAACCTGAGATGAAATCCTTAAATAGCGATGCCTTGCGCATTCAGCGTATCACACAAGCGCAGCTTGATAATTATCCTGCTGTATTGGTTAGCAATGTAAATGCTGAATTTACATCACAACAGCTAGCTGTGTTGCAAACATGGCCAGGCAATTCTTATGAGCAGGGTGTGGTGCATATAACAGTTTATTATAATCCAAGATATTTTAATGCGAGGCCTGAGTGGAAATTAAGAACTGAATCGCCTGCCGAAGTATGGATGAAAGAAATGAAAAATAGGTTTAAATAAAAAAGCCGACTGCTGCCGGCTTTCTTCAAAAAATATTGATAAGACTGAGCATCAGTTCACGTTTTCCAAACCATATAATTTGCCGTAGGTGTTCAACTCATCTCGGAGTGCCCTTCTGGCCACAAATATGCGCGTTTTAACAGTTCCGATTGGTATGCGCAGTATTTCTGCAATTTCATGGTATTTAAAACCTTTAAAATTCATGGTAAAAGGTTTCTTTAAACTGGATGGTAGTCTATCTATAGCAGCTTCAATATCCCTCATCATAAACTTTTGCTCACCTGCATTCTTTACGGCATGCGATGCAGAGTCTAAATAATAATCATTATCCGTTTGATCAATGAAGGTATTACGCTTCATCATTCTGCGGTAATTGTTAATGAAAGTGTTTTTCATAATGGTATATAGCCAGCCTTTAAGGTTGGTACCATCGGCAAATTTATCCTGATACATCAACGCTTTAAGCATGGTGTCCTGCACCAGATCATTGGTATCTTCTACGTTGCGCGTAAGCTGATAGGCGTAGTGCCTGAGGGAGGTTCCCTCTTTTTGTACCATTTGTTTGAATTCTATTGCAGTCATAATTGTTTAATTATTTAAGAAAATTGTTACACAAATTTAAATGACTTTAAAGGGATAAATCCAAATCTATTTGTTTAATTTTTAATATAAATAGTTAAACAATTTATAAGCCACACATTATCAGGCTTATAAAAATGATAAACCTTTCATTTGTAAGGCTTAAAGAAATCCAATGCGCGTGTGATTTGGGGTAAAAATAAGGTTCAGATTGTCATTTTGTGTTTAACCAAAACATTTAAAAGATAAACAAGTTATGTATAATATAGTATCTATTTACCTTAAACAAGATTTGGATGCTTACCTTTGTAAACTTGTATGGAATTAACCGTAACGCGCAAATCGCACTTTAATGCAGCTCATAGGCTTCATGTACCGCTATGGACAGACGAAGAAAACAAGCGATTTTTCGGGTTGTGCAATAACGCCAACTACCACGGGCACAACTATACACTGGAGGTTTCGGTAACCGGAGAGATTGATCCGGTAAGCGGGTACCTGATTGATATGAAGGTTTTGCAAAACCTGATTGAGCAGGAGGTACTAAGCAGATTTGACCACATGAACCTGAATTTAGATGTGCCGGATTTTAAAGAGTTAAATCCAACAGCTGAAAACATAGCGGTGGTTATCTGGAAACGCTTAAGGAATAAATTGGAACCAACATTAAAATTAAAAATTAAATTGTATGAAACAGAAAGAAACATTGTTGAATATGAAGGAAAATAATAAAGAGATATTTGATACAGACGACCATCCTTTCAGTGGATCTGCAGAAACACCTTTGCGTCCGGATGCATTTGAAAAAGATGATGAACTGAAAATTGAACTGATTGAAAAGCATTTTCGTGAAATTATGCTCATTTTGGGTTTAGACTTAGATGATGATAGCCTTAAAGGTACACCTCACCGCGTAGCAAAAATGTATGTGCAGGAAATTTTTAAAGGATTAAATCCTGCCAATAGGCCTAAGGTAGCTTTATTTGAAAATAAATACCAATACAAGCAAATGCTTATCGAGAAGAATATTTCTTTTTACAGCAATTGCGAGCATCACTTTGTGCCCATTATTGGTAAAGCCCATGTGGCATATATATCAAATGGTAAAGTGGTTGGTTTATCTAAACTTAACCGCATCGTACGTTACTATGCATCCCGTCCGCAAGTGCAGGAGCGCATGACCGTGCAAATTGCAAATGATTTAAAGCAAGTTTTGCAAACTGAAGATGTAGCTGTGGTAATAGAGGCTGATCACTTGTGTGTGGCCTCTCGAGGAATTCAGGATGTGAGTAGCAAAACCGTTACAAGCGATTACTCCGGCAAATTTTTAGACCAGAAAACTCGTGAAGAGTTTTTACGATTGATAACCATCCAATCATAAGTTACTTTTACTTTAATAAAAATAGAGAAGACTGCTCCTAACAGGGCAGTCTTTTTTATTGTTACCGGAAATTATCAAGATGCTCAATACTCAAACTGCAATATTAAAATATCAAATAATGAATATCGAATGATGTAGTTTAGAGTTGAAGGAGGCGAGAAACTAGATGTGAGACGAAAGAACGCTGCGCTGAAAGACAAAAGATTTGAGAGACGAGAAGTGAGTTATGAGAAGCCTTGGGCTGAACTTGTCGAAGCCCCGTAAGAGCCAACCTGCAGAATAAACCCATCATCACATTATCACATCAATATGATTTAATCTTTCTAATTTCTAACTTTAGCGCCCACACCTCCAATAGCAAACCTACCAATCCTCAATTACTCAGCACTTCTGCCAGCACCTTATGTGATTTTACTTCATGCAAAGTATCGGTATGGTTTTGGTAAAAGAGAATAAGGCAGTTTAGGATATCACTGCGCTGTTTATAAGTTAAAGGAACTTCAGAGAAATTATTAAAATCTGCAACCAATAAATCCGCGATAAGGTTACTGATTTGAGGCTCCATTAAACCCGGATGCAGTGTGTCAAAGGGTTTGAATTCACCTTCGGCCCAGTCAAAGCTGTTATTTGTTTCGGAGTAGTTTTGCTTAGGTAAAAATCCAAGGTATCTGCTTAGTTGTAATAAAATAAAAACCGGAAAATTAGCAGGCTGATTTTGCAGATCTAAAACTTGTATGGCATTAAATAAAAAAGAAAAAAGAGCGGGATCAGGCTGGTTTTCTTCACGTATGGTTTTATACATTATTTCAGCCATAAACATACCAATGGCACTTTTAACCATATCAAAATGTATAGACTGTAGCATGGGTGTGCAACGCAGTTCTTTAATACGCTGCATGTTTTTGTTTTGCTGATGGTAGGCTTCAATCTCGATCAGGGTAAGTGGCATTAAGTGTGACGGCCTGATATTTCCTTTTTTGGAGCGCACACCATTTACCAAATACGTTTGTATGCCAAACAAATCAGTATAGCAGGTGAGTACTACACTGCTTTCAGAGTAATTGATACTTTTTATAACAATGGCTTTGCATTTGGTAAGCACGGGTGCAAGTTAGGACATGGTAAAGACAATATTGCCGAATCCGAAAACATAAAGTAATATTTTTAGCTGATTCTGTTAAGATTAAAAGCACTGTAAGTTAATACCGGCTTTTTATTAGTTCAAGCTCTTTACTCAATTCAATCATCTTTTTTTCAATGATTTTTAGCTTAATTGTAGTTGAACCATCAGAAGTGTTATTATATAATCTTAATAATACTTCAATGTTAGGTGATTTTGTATTGTCTTTTCCTATGCAGTATTCTATAATTTTTATATATTCTTCAAATGCATTTGAATCAAAGTTAATTACATCAAAATCCATCAGGCAAAGCATTAGTATTGGACTTACATTTAAAATTTGACAGATGTCAATCAATCTCTTAAAATCTATAGTTTGACAGTTGCCACGTTCTAATTTATAATATCCACTGGGATCTTTCAAGCCAATTTTAAATGCCATTGACTCGGGCGTTTCACCCCTGTATATTCTAATAACCTTAATAACACTCCCCAGATTTTTATAAAAAATCTCGTTTTCAATAACTGATATGTTGTTTTTGCAGGCCATTAGATTAATAAGCCAACGATTGTTTTTTTATGCCACCTAATTTAGTTGATTAGAAAATATGGAGATATAAAATTTGTGTAAAAAAAACTGATTATGCAAAAATTTACATTTCAACTCGCCTTTATTTTAATGTTGCTTTCGGGAAATCAACTACTAGGGCAAGTAAGCTCAGTTAACCGATTAGCTGGCCAACTAGATTTTCTGGCAGGTGCTGCTGCTCCTTTTATTTGGAGTACAAGTGATTCTGCGGCTTATAATTCAATATTATCATTACCAAGGTTTGCCATGCCGGAAGGAAGTATTTTTAATATTAATAACATTAGTCACTTAAGGAAGTTGAAAGATAGACTTGATATTTTGTCAACGAACCGCAATTTCAGAACGGATGACGATGTCGGATTGCTTCCTGATTGGTATAGCAACACAAATTGTAGTAAATATAATCCACATAACCCAAACTCAATGTTTAGGAGAGTTGAAATAAATTTTTTAACAGGTCAAGTAACAGCCTTGCAGCCTAATGAAGTATTTGGGATACGCACAGTTAGTGCTTGCAATAATACACCCACTCATATTTTCTATGTGAATGAGCATGGTCAGTTTGGTTTCGGTAATATTAATCCTCAGGCAAATTATCATTTCAGCAATTTTGATATGTTGGTTGGTGCGGCAAATGGAATTCACTTTAAGATGAGTAAAGACAATAATCGCCCTCACCTAGTTTTTGCAAACAACAGCGACAGACTTTTTATGGTAAATAAGGATGGAAAAGTGTTTGCTAAAGAATTTGAAGTAATGGCGAGTTTACCTTTGCCTGATTATGTATTTGAATCAGATTATAAATTAATGTCGATAAGTGAGCTAAGGAAATATGTTTCTAAAAATAAGCATCTACCAGATATTAAATCAGCCGCAGTGATTGAAAAGGAGGGTGTGATTAATTTAAACGAAATGCAGATGACATTGCTAAAAAAAATAGAAGAGCTTACATTATATATTTTGCAATTATCCGATTCTTCACAGGTTCAAAAAGAACAAATAGCCCAATTGAAGCAAGAGCTTGCTGTTCTGAAAGCTCGAAAATAATAGTAATGAAACTACAATTATTAAAATGATTAAAAAATGAAAATTAAACTAGGAATACTTACAGCCTTGTTATTTATGAGCAGTATAGTGCCAGCTCAAATAAGATACTCATATGATGCATCAGGTGTCAGAGTTAAAGCGCACTTAGACGTTGAGAAAATAGAGGATAATCAACATGATGCTGCAGAAATGGTCATAGACACTACTTTGCAAAATACAATTGATATCTATCCTAATCCTGCTATTAACCTTCTAACGATCAAACCAAAGTCAGATCTTGAATACAAAGTTCAGATTTATGATTTTTCAGCTCAAAAAGCAGGTCGTTTTTTTTATTTTAACCAAGGGCAACTTGTTTCACGCGTTATGAGTATAGATTCATTGCCTGTTATCAGGCGTCTGTAGTTTGTATAAAATTGAAGTGCGGATAAGTACCAGCAACTGTTTCGTATCAACTCAATTCACAAAAAGAATTTTTGTAACAAAGGTTTCCGTTCCATCGGCATTGGAAGAATATATTAAATACACTCCTGTAGCAGCGCGTTTGCCTTTAAAATTTAGTCCGCTCCAGGTGGCCATACCTCCGTTTGCTTTGGTTTCAAAAACAAGGTTGCCGGCTACATCTGTTATTTTTACATTGGCATCTTTTACCAACCCTTTAATAGCAATATTGCCTGTATACTCAGGTCTAACCGGGTTGGGGTAAACCATTACATCTCCATGTGTGTTTCCGGCATCTGTTGCATCTCCCATATATGAAATAATGCCCCTATCGGTTGCAATAAATACTTCACCTGTTTGTCCATCAATTCCAATCTCATAAATGGCATCGGATAACAATGGACTGTTGGAAGTATTAAAATTTCGAAGAATGGTATATCCATCTTCCGATAGCAGAAACACACCACCATTGGCTGTGCCAATCCATTTGCGGTTGGCGGCATCCACGCGTATGCAGGTAATGGGATTATCGCCCAGCATATTGGAAAACACCAGTCCGGTTTTTACCACAATGCGTGTGGCATCAAAATCTTTATTGGGTTTAAAAATATCTTGCGGATTCCTGAAAATGCAAAATCCTTTATCGGTTCCAACCCAAACTTCGCCTTTTAAATCCTGCGCCATGCTTAGCACGGTATTGCTTGGCAATGCACCGTTTTGTTGTGCAGAGGTAAGTAGTTTATAATTATCGTCATTGCTATTGGCAGGTGTGCCGTTATCATTAAATACCAGCAGGCCACCGCCTTTTGTATTAAAACTCCATTTATTGTTGTAGTCATCGCACAAGATATAGCCAAGGCGTGTATCTACATTTGCCGGAAATTGAAAGGAGTACCAGTTACCTTCTTTTGTTTTTACAGAGATGGGCCTAACTGCACCAAAATTGCTCACCCATAAATTGCCTTTGGCATCAAATGCCACACCTGAAACAAAAGTGGGCCTGTATCCAACTGCATTAAAATTTTGTATACTGCTGTTAGATGAGTCGAACAGGGTAAGCACATTTCCGTTTTCATCCAGCTCAAGAAGGCCATTGCCAAAACTGGCCATATACACTTTTTTATTTTCGGGGTTAATAGCCACGTCAATAAAATCTCTGCTATTTATGATTTGTGCAGCAGTGCTTTGTTTAAAGCTGGTCCAGGTATTTTCACTAAATCTATAAAACTTATCATTATTGCTGCGCGGACTCCAACCGGCACCGTTGCCAAAACCATCAACCTGCCCTGCGGCCACCCACAGTTGTTTATCAAAATAGGTTATGCGTTGTGCTGTGTTGGCATACGGACCAGCAGGTCCAAAGTAATCGGCATCACCGCTTCTTCCATCAATTTTTATCAGCGAATAATCAAGAGCAATAAAATAAAGGTCGCCTTCTTTAGATACAATGGCAGCAGTTGTTTTTACCTCAGGTCTTACATTTGGAATTAAATCTCCTGCCTTTAGCATTATAATCTGATTTTCGGTTACCACTATCAGTTGGTTATTGCACACCTTCATGTCATTTATTTTTGCCTTGGCCATGTTATTTAATGGTTGCAGGCTCCAGCTTATTCCATCATATGTATAAACTGCAGAATCTATTACAGCATACAGCTGCCCGCCAAAAGCCTCCATGTGGTTGCTGTATTGAGATGTTTTAAATAAACTCCAATTATTAAAATCACTCAGGTTGCTATTATTAAGAGCAGCTCGGTAAATTCCATTTTTAGTTGAAGCATAGATATTGTTCTCATAAACGGCTACATCTAAAATAGCAATGCTTGCTCCATTGGCTCCTAAATTGGTATAGGTATCGGCTAGTTTTTTCTTTTCAAGGTCAATCACAGCAATTCCAAATCCGCAGGCCAGGTAAGCCCGCTTATTATGAATAGTGATGTTGTTAATGTTTTTATCGCCAATAATAATTTTATCTTTAATATCAGGAATATTGTAGGTAAAGCCATCGCTTAGCAAATCAATATTGCTATTGGTATAGCCAATAATAACACAGCCAGTTGATGCATCATAATCCACGCAGCCGGTTTCAACATCAGAAAGCCCGTTAATTTTAGAAACTACCTGTGCTTCGCCCGTATTTTTATTCAACGTAAACAAAGCGCTTTTAGAAGCTACATAAATCAATTCTCCTGCTTCGGCTAAGTCGTTATTTACCCGAAATGAAAGGTGCACGCGCCATCCGTTTACTGGCGCTTTGGCTTGCTGGGCTTGCAAATAAAGGCAGCCTAAGCATGCACCAATCAGAAGTAAAAAAAGCTTTTTCGACATATACCCTTAGTAAACGCCAAACGGCAATTTAATGTTGTAGTGTTTGCGAAAATATAAATTTAACCCGCAGTGAGCCCAATTTTTCTATTTTTGTCCCTCATTTATGATCTGGCAACAATTCGGACGTTTTATTTTGCGAAACCGCCTTGCCCTGCTTATTGCTTTGGGTTTGCTAACGGTGGTATTTGCTTTTCTGGCTTCGCAAGTAAAACTAACCTATGATTTTGCCAAGGTAGTCCCCAAAGATGATGCAGATTACATAGAGTATGTAAAATTTAAAGAAACCTTTGGCGAAGATGGAAATATACTGGCTGTTGGTTTTCAGTCAGAGAAATTGTTTGAGCGTGATTTCTTCAATGATTTTTATGCCCTGTGCAATGCCCTTGAAAAAACACCCGGTGTAGAAAAAGTAGTATCCATACCTAAAATTTACAACCTGGTTAAAAATGACAGCCTGCATGTATTGCAGCTAACGCCATTACTTAACAGGTATCTGGATACACAGCAGGAAGCCGATTCTTTCAAAACATTGGTAAACAATTTGCCTTTTTATAAAGGGTTGCTGTATAATGAGCAAACCAATGTTGTACTCATAGCCATAACCCTGCGTAAGCAGCAGCTCGACTCTAAAGAGCGCATCCCATTGGTTAATGAATTGGAAAGGCTCTGCAATGAGTTTGGCAAAGAGCATGAAACAAATATGCACTACTCAGGTCTACCTTATGTTCGTACAGTGCATGCGTCAAAAGTGGCAAATGAAATTAAGTTATTCACCTACCTGAGTATAGCCATTACTGCCTTGTTTATTTTTATCTTTTTTAAATTTTTCTCTGCGGTTTTGTTTTCACTAATAGTGGTGGTAATATCTGTTATCTGCACGCTGGGCAGCATACATTTGTTTGGCTATCGCATTACTTTACTTACCGGAATATTGCCTCCGCTCATGGTTATTATTGGTATACAAAACTGTATTTATCTGCTTAATGTATATCATCAGGAATTTAGGATACATGGCAATAAAATGTTGGCCATAATGCGCCTGATTACTAAAAATGGGTTGCCTTTGTTCTTAACCAATATCACCACTGCGGTAGGCTTTTGTGTTTTCAGTTTTTCAGGCAGTGCCATACTTGATCAGTTTTCTGTTATCTCGGGCATTAATATCATGCTCGTTTATCTTATCTCACTCGTTTTTATTCCAATCGTTTACAGTTACCTGCCCCCCCCAAAGCCTGAGCATACCAGGCACTTAGATAGCCACAGACTAATGCGCGTGATGGAGTGGTGTAATTATGTGGTGTATAATCACCGCAAAAGTATTTATGCTGTTACGGTGCTTATTTGTCTTGTTTCGGTTTGGGGTGCTACCCGTGTGCACACACTGGGTTATGTAGTTGATGATTTACCCGTGAAAGATAAAGTATATACCGATCTTAAATTTTTTGAACAGCATTTTAAAGGTGTGTTGCCCTACGAAATCAGCATCAACACCAAACGAAAAAATGGAGTGAAGGATTTAACTACGCTGCAAAAAATTAATAGATTACAAAAAGAGCTCAATGCGTTTCCTGAGTTTTCAAAATCTGTTTCTGTGGTTGATTTTTTAAAATTTGCCAGCCAGTCATACAACGGAGGTGATTCCAGGTATTATCTGATGCCGGGTGCTTTGGATATTCCTGAACTGATGTCTTACATGCCAACTAACTCCGGCACAAACGGTAGTCTGGTAAAATCAATGGTTGACAGCAACTACCAGATTGCGCGTATCAGTGTGCAAATGGCGGATGTTGGCTCTGAGCAGATGAAAGTTTTAAATGCTCGGGTACAGAAGTTGGTAGATGAAATTTTTACCAATCAAAAATATCAGATTAAACTTACCGGTACCAGCGTAATATTTTTAAAGGGCAATGATTATCTGGTATCAAACCTCCTACAAAGTATGATTGCCGCTTTGGTAATTATTTCGGTAATGATGGCATTTTTGTTTTTAAGCTGGAAAATGGTTACCATATCACTTATACCCAATATAGTTCCCTTGCTGATGACTATGGGTATCATGGGCTTTTTTGAAATCAGACTCAAGCCTTCTACCATCATTATTTTTTCAGTGGCATACGGCATTGTTGTAGATTTTACCATTCATTACCTGGCCAAATACCGCAATTCGTTGAAGCACAATAACTGGAGCATGAAACTGGCCATTCCTGAGTCGCTTAATGAAGCGGGCCCAAGTATTATATACACAGCAGTGGCTTTATTTTTCGGGTTCATCATTTTTGCTGCATCAGATTTTGGCGGCACCATTGCCTTGGGTGTACTTACATCACTTTCACTGCTGTTTGGAATGCTTATGAATTTGCTATTGCTGCCCGCCATGCTCCTTTCGCTTGAAAAGTCTATCAATGCCAAGAAAGAATTTGGGAAAACCTTCATAGATATTGAGCCGGAGCCGGGCAAATCCGATGAGGAATAGGCTATTTTCTTTTCTATACCCTAAACCCTATTTTCGCAAACTTCTACCTGTGCCCATCTGCACGGATAACGCCATTAAAACATGACCCGATATAAAGAATACAAGAAACTGGATTTCCCTGCTTTTGAAGAAGAAATACTCCGCTTCTGGAAAGAGTATGGCATATTTGAGAAAAGTGTAACCAATCGTGAAGGTGCCAAAACTTTTGTTTTTTATGAAGGCCCACCCAGTGCCAATGGTATGCCGGGCATTCACCATGTAATGAGCCGCACGGTTAAGGATATTTTTTGCCGCTACCATACATTAAAAGGTTTTCAGGTAAAACGCAAGGCAGGATGGGATACCCATGGTTTGCCGGTTGAGTTGCAGGTTGAAAAAACACTGGGCATCACCAAAGAAGATATCGGGAAAAAAATATCGGTTGCCGATTACAATGAGGCCTGCCGTAAAGATGTAATGAAGTTTACCGATGTGTGGAACAATTTGACGGAGCGCATGGGATATTGGGTGAACCTCAACGACCCTTACATCACTTATGAAAACAACTACATTGAAAGCTTGTGGTGGATTTTGAAACAATTATACGGTAAAGGATTATTGTATAAGGGATACACCATTCAGCCTTACTCTCCTGCAGCAGGTACCGGTTTAAGCTCTCATGAATTAAATCAGCCGGGTACCTATAAGGATGTAAAAGATAATACAGCGGTTGCTATGTTTAAAGCGGTAAATGCGCCCTTTGATGGTGATGTGTACTTTCTGGCATGGACCACCACGCCTTGGACCTTGCCTTCCAACACAGCACTTGCAGTTGGGTCTAAAATTGATTATGTACTGATTAAAACATACAATCCGCATACAGGAAAGCAATGTGTGGTGATACTGGCAAAAGATTTACTAGCTAAGTATTTTAAGCCCGAGCAAGCGGAGTTGCCTTTTGATGAATATAAGGCAGGAGATAAACTCATACCTTGTCAATTTGTAAAAGAGGTAAAAGGAAGCGAGTTGCTAGGTATACAATATGAGCAGTTGTTGCCTTTTGCAACAGTTCAAAATGGCGATGCATTTAAAGTAATCGCAGGCGATTTTGTAACAACCGAAGATGGAACAGGCATAGTGCATATTGCCCCTAGCTTTGGTGCAGATGACTTTAGAGTGGCCAAGCAAAATGGAATAGGCAGTTTAACTCTTGTTGATAGGCGAGGCAAGTTTTTACCTGAGGTAAAAGACGATTTGTTTTTATTCGGAGAGGAATATGTGAAGGAAGCCTATTTAACTGATGCCGAAAAAGCATCAGAACTAGAAAGGCAAAAAGAAAAACTCCAAGGTATCATCAAGGATACATCTAAGCTGAATTATTTAAGTGTTGATGAGCGCATCATTCTTAAACTGCAAACCGAAGGTAAGCTGTTTAAAAAAGAAAAATACGAGCATCCTTATCCGCATTGTTGGCGCACAGATAAGCCCATCCTATATTATCCGTTGGAAAGCTGGTTTATTAAAACTACTGCTTATAAAGACAAACTGGTTGAGCTGAACAAACAAATAAACTGGAAACCGGAACACACCGGCACAGGTAGGTTTGGTAATTGGTTGGAAAATTTGGTGGATTGGAACTTATCTCGCTCAAGGTATTGGGGAACACCATTACCCATTTGGCGCACAGAAGATGGGGCAGAGGAGCTTTGCATAGGCAGCAAGGATGAATTGGAAAAAGAAATTACCAAGTCGGTTGCAGCAGGCTTTATGGATAAAGCCTTTGAAGTAAAAGATTTGCATAAACCATATGTTGATGATGTAATTCTGGTTTCGCCAACCGGTAAAAAAATGCTGAGAGAAGCCGACCTGATTGATGTGTGGTTTGACAGCGGTGCCATGCCTTATGCGCAATGGTTTTTTCCAAACCAGAATCATGATACGTTTAAAGCCAACTACCCGGCAGATTTTATTGCCGAAGGAGTAGACCAAACCCGTGGCTGGTTTTTTACTTTGCATGCACTGGCTGTATTGCTTAATGAATGCAGTGATGAAATAAAAGCAATAAATAAAGCAAACGGTAATCCGGGAATTGCATTCAAAAATGTAATTGCCAACGGACTGGTGCTTGATAAAAATGGAAATAAAATGAGCAAGCGCTTGGGCAATGTTATTGATCCGTTTAGTACCATTGCCAAATACGGTGCCGATGCAACACGCTGGTATATGCTAAGCAATAGCGATCCTTGGGATAATTTAAAATTTGATTTAGAAGGAGTGGCAGAGTGCCAAAGAAAATTTTTTGGAACGCTTTATAATACGTACTCGTTTTTTGCCATTTATGCCAATATTGATGGTTTTGAATTTGACAGAAAGAATATCACTCCGGTAAAAAACCGCACTGAACTAGACAGATGGATTATGAGCAAGCTTAACAGCTTAATCAAAACCGTTGCAGATCATATGGATAATTATGATGCAACTCCGGCTGTGAGGGCCATCGAAGAATTTACCAGCAATCATTTATCAAACTGGTATGTGCGTTTAAGTCGCAGGCGTTTTTGGAAAGGAGAAATGAATGACGATAAAAAAGCGGCCTATGAAACCCTGTATCAGTGTTTGGCTGCGGTTGCTCAGCTAAGCAGTCCGTTTGCTCCTTTTTTCAGCGATTGGGTTTATAAAAATTTGCATGGCAAATCGGAATCGGTGCATCTAACCAACCTGATTACCGCAGATGAGGCTGTGGTAGATAAACTTCTTGAAGGTCAGATGGATTATGCCCAAAAAATCACATCACTTGTATTGTCCATTCGCAAAAAAGAGAACCTAAAGGTGCGTCAGCCGCTTCAAAAAATGCTGATTCCGGTGGTTGATGCCGGTATTAAGGATGAAATAGCACATGTGCAGGATTTGATTTTGTCTGAGGTTAATGTAAAAGAATTGGCCTTCATTGATGCGATAGAAAAGTCTATTAAGCCCAATTTCAGGGTTTTAGGTAAAAAAGCCGGGTCAAAAATGAAGGCTGTAGCCGAAAAAATTGCCACACTTAGCAGGGAGCAAATAGCCGAATTGGAGAAAAATGGGTGTTTATCCATTGAAATTGAGGGACAAACAATGGAAATTTTAACCGAAGATGTAGAAATTCTATCGGCTGAAATAAGAGGCTACAAAGTGGCATCAGAAGGAAAAATTACGGTGGCATTAGATGTAGAACTAACTGATAATCTGATATCTGAAGGCATTGCAAGGGAGCTGGTAAGTAAACTGCAGAACCTGAGGAAAGAGAGCAACCTGGAGGTAACTGATAAAATAAAAGTGAAGATTGAACCCCATGCCTACATAAAAAATTCCATAATTTCTTACAAAACATATATTTGCACCGAAATTCTGGCCACCGAGATAGATTTTGAAGAACCAATTTCAGGTGGAGCAGAAATAGAAGTAGATGATATAAAATTGAATGTTCAACTGATTAAAGAAAACAGGAATTAGTATGGCAAAGAAAATAACGAAGAAGCCTGCGGCTAAGAAACCGGTAAAGAAGGCGGCAGTAAAAAAACCAGCGGCTAAGAAACCGGTAAAGAAAGCGGCACCAAAAAAACCAGCTGCTAAGAAACCGGTGAAGAAAGCGGCACCAAAAAAAACAGCTGCAAAAAAGCCGGCTCCTAAAAAGCCGGTTGTAAAGAAACCGGTAAAGAAAGCGGCAGCAAAAAAACCAGTTGCAAAAAAGCCGGCACCTAAAAAGCTGGTTGTAAAGAAGGTTGTGAAGAAAGTAGTGAAAAAAGCGCCTACAAAACCAACTAAAAAACCGGTAGCCAAAAAAGTAGTGAAAAAAGCAGTTGTTAAGAAACCTGTGCCTAAAAAGCTGATTGCCAAAAAACCGGTAGCCAAAAAGCCAATTGCCAAAAAACCTGTCGCCAAGAAGCCGATTGCTAAAAAAACTGTCGCTAAAAAGCTTGCTTCTAAAAAAGTAGTGGCTAAAAAAACTGTTGCAAAAACAGTTGCCAAACCTGCAGCTAAGCCAATTGCAAAACCTATAGCTAAGCCCGAACCAAAACCTTTTGTTAAAGCTGAGCCTAAACCGGCATCTGCTACCTATATTCCGGTAAAAAACTTGCCTGCAGCAGCTAAAGTTGCACCGGCTGAAAAGAGAAATGAGGGAACTGATTCTAAACGCTACAGCGATAGTGAACTTAATGAATTCCGTGATATCATAAATCAGAAATTAACAGTTGCCAAACAAGAATTGTCAAACCTCATAGATCAGATGCAAAATCCGGGTATGAATGCGGGAGATGATTCAGACAATTCATACAAAACCTTGGAAGATGGGGCAGCATCTGCTGAGAAAGAATATGTGAGTCAACTTGCTGCCCGCCAGAAAAAGTTTATTGAAAACCTGGAAAATGCACTTGTTAGAATTGAAAATAAAACCTACGGTATTTGCCGTGTAACAGGTAGACTTATTTCTAAAGAGCGCTTGCGTGCAGTGCCGCATACCACATTAAGTATGGAAGCCAAACTGCAGCAGTATAAATAATATTGAAATATTATTTTAATGGAAAGAGACGTTGACAACAGCGTCTCTTTCTTTTTTAAAGAATACATAGATTTGCAATATGAGGGATAAAAAATACGTATGGCCGGTAATGATTGTGTTGCTGGTGCTTTTCATTGATCAATGGTTAAAGTTCTATATCAAAACAAATTTTTGTTTAGGGGAAGAAGTAAATGTAGCCGGGAACTGGTTTAAGTTGCATTTTACCGAAAATTACGGCATGGCATTCGGTATGGAGTTTGGCGGAGAGTGGGGTAAAATAATACTTACTCTTTTTCGTATTTTAGCTGTTGGTGCTATAGGATGGTATGTGTCGCAGTTGCTTGCTAAAAAAGCGCATGCAGGATACATCATATCCTGGTCATTGATTGGTGCAGGTGCTTTAGGTAATATTATCGACAGTGTGTTTTATGGAGTTTGGTTCAATGAAAGCACACCTTTTGATAAAGCTTTATTTATGCCACCGGGCGGGGGTTATGCGTCTATTTTTCATGGACGCGTAGTTGATATGTTCTATTTCCCAATCATCAGAACCACTTTGCCGGAATGGGTACCATTTTGGGGAGGTGAGTTTTTTGAATTCTTTAGGCCGGTATTCAATATAGCTGATGCAGCCATCAGTGTTGGTTTTATTGCCATACTGTTGTTTCAAAAAACCTTTTTTGCAGTTCATTCAGAAGACAATAAGCCAGAAAAAGCTGATTCAGAAAATCAACCTGCTTTATGAAACACTTTGTTCTCATAGGGCTTCTCTGTTTGTGTTTATCATACGCGTGTATGGCTCAGTATGCAGGACTATATGTAGGCAGCAATATTGCTTCAGGTAGTTTTAGCAATAATAATTTTTCTGATGACGAAAGTGGTTTCGCTCAAACAGGCTATAGTTATGGTTTGGCGACTCTTTACCCCATTCATAGCAATCTTGGTTTGTGCACAGATTTTGGGCAAGCCACGGCAGCTTTTAATAGCAATGCCTACACACAAGCACTTAATTTGTCAGACCTACAAGCCGCTTATGATATGGTGGCAAGTAATCCATACAAAATAAACCATGCGCTTACCGGTATTTATGGCTTTATTCCGTTTAACCGCTTTGCATTGGGTGTAAAATTGCAGCTTGGCTTTGCACATGTGACCGTACCTGAGAAAAAAATCAAGCAGGAATTTGCAGGAAAGTATTATACGAGTGTATTAGGCCAGGCAACTGATTTTTCGGCTGCATTTAATTGGGGTTTAATGGCAACATATGAGCTTAGCAATAGACTGCTACTTACAGCACAGGTAGATAATTTTTATGCACCTACCGCTTTTCGTTTCAATTATTTTTCAGCCACCGATGAACCTCAATCATTGCCTGTAAATACTTTCAGGTTGTGTGTAGGTGTAGGCGTGTTGCTGCAAAACAAATAACATGGCTGCTACGCTTCAACTTTATCTGAATGTATTGGGTGTAGCTGAAAGCGCTTCAGTCGATGATATCAAGAGAGCTTATAGAGAAAGAGCAAAACAATTTCATCCTGATTTAAATAAGGAACAGAATGCTCATGAAAAATTTGTACTTATTAATGAGGCGTATGAATTCTTAATGGAATATAAGGCAGGGAAGCACCACACAATCAAAATTCAAACGGCAGATGAGCAACTAAAAGAGGCTCGTGCTCGCGCCTCAGCCCATGCCCGCATGCGCTATAAAGCATTCACCCAAACAGCCTACTACAAATCAACTGCATCACTGGCAGATATGCTCGATGTGTTTATTAGCTTGGCTAGTCTTGTTGTATTTATGCTTATTACGGTTTTTGCTTATAAACAGAATGGGATGGGTGGTTTGATTGGAGCACTTATAATTGATATACTCGGCATCGCAGTGATCTATATGATAACATTAAACCGAAATGACATTACTGTAACCCGTTATCTTCATTCTTTTTTATACTTTATTCGGTGGCGCTACTTTCATCTGGCATTTTTGGTGCTGATTAATATCTGGATTTTTATAAAAATCGGTTTTAATACTTTTACATCTACCGAAGCACTTGCAGTTGTCTATGTTCTGCTACCATTGCTGCTGTTTTACCTATTGCGCTATGCAGGTAAGCAAAAGCCCCAACTGATTTCCTTTGGTTTATTACCTGCTTTTATTTCTCTATTGCTCATTATTAATTTTACTTTCAGTGGTCCTCAAAAGCATGAAACCTACTATTACCATTTAGCGCAAGATGATACAGGTAAGGAATCAACTTTGATTTATTTGGAAGGAGACGTTTACCATGAATTTACCGGGGTGCGCTTGTTTTTAAATTTCTCTGAAGTAATAAGTCATAACGTAATTCACTACCAAACTGCCACAGGGCTCCTTGGGATAAGGGTTGTTAAATCATATTCTTTTAGCAGGGAACCAATTATATCAGATTAAGGCTGCGGACGATAGAATTGCATTCTACCACTTTTTATATCATTCAGGTTCCAGGTGCTGATCATTACTTTTCTTACGCCATTTACATTTTGCTCCGCAACCTGAACAGAACCCTTAATTCCGATTTCGAATAAGATGGCAGTATGCTGCACCATTTTCCATCGTGTTATTGCATTATCGCTTCTTGATTCCATTACGATATTGCTTATCTGAATAATATCACCCGGAATAATTTCTTCTTTTTTATAATCAACTAATTTACCAAAGGCATATGGCGGAGTCCATTTTGCTCCCGCAGCGTTTAATGCTCCCGCAGCAAGATCCCAGCACTCGCCTTTGCCAACTTTTTTACCGGTTACGCCTTTTACAAATGAGATAATTTTGTGGTTGGTTTCCGGAACATTTTTTCTTTTGGTAAATGAAAGTGTAAAGAGAGCTAGGAAGCAGAAACAGATTATATTGTAGATTATTTTATTGGTTGATTTTAACACAGCTCAAAATAAAAAAAGCCTCCCAATGGGGAGGCTTTTTTTGGGTGCGTGCGTCTAGAAGATTATTTAGCTACAACCAATCTCATGGTTTTGATTCCGTTTTCTGTTTCCATCCTCACAAAATACATTCCGGAAGCAAGTTCAGTGGTATTGAAGCTTATTTGATGGTTACCTGCAAGGAATTGGCCATTCTCTACTTGTTTCAAAACTTTTCCTGTAAGGTCAACAACTGTTACTACAAGTGAAGTTTGTGCTGTTGTATTGAATAACAAGTTTACTTCATTATCTGTTGGGTTAGGGAATAGGGTCATGTTAGCAATTCCGCTTGTCTTTTCTTCTACTGAAGTTGCAATTACGTTTACAGTTTTAGTAATCGAATCTCTTCCGATTGTTCCAACAGCAAGCAGTTTAACCTGATAGGTTCCGTTTGCAGGGAAGGTAAATGAAGGATTCTTTTCAGTAGATGTATCAGTCGTTACTCCTGTTACTCCAAAATCCCATAAGTAGGTAGTTGCAAATCCTTTTTCATCTGTTGTATTGGTAAAGGTAAATGCTCTTGATCCTACCGTATTGTTTTGCACAAAAGTAAAATTGGCTACTGGAGTTGACGATTGGTCATTGATGGTAACTGCTGTTGTTTGAGTAGAAGTACCACAAGCACTTTTAGCACGCAGTGTTACCGTATAAGTACCGTTTGCTGGGAAAACAAATGTTGGATTTGCATCCACAGAAGTATCAGCATTAGATCCGGATACACCAAAATCCCAGAAGTAACTTGTTGCGTTTGAAGAGTTATTGGCAAACACAACTGATCTGCCAGTTGGCGCACCTGCATTGAAATTCGCCAATGGCACAGGATAATTTACCGGTGCTGAATTATAGTTTTCATTTTGTGGGTTAAATCTGCACCAGCAGTTGGTCCAGTTGCTATCTGCATTATTACCCATTGCACCTCTGAATGTGGTAGGCGTAAAAAACGCATCACTGATACGTGGGCCTGCAAATGAGGCGCCCGAATTGGCAACGGAAGAACCGGTAGGCATAAAATTAGGGTTGTTGTAGTTAAACGGACTGGTTAAGATACCGCCAAAT
>JAJTFA010000003.1 GCA_021299635.1 Sphingobacteriales bacterium | reverse complement strand
GGTTGGGGGTTGGCTTTTGGGGGTTGGGGGTTGGGAGTTGGATGTTTTGTTAAACAATACAGCTTGCTGCTAACCTTAAAAACGCTGAGAGTGGGTTAAAATGAGTTGCCGGCTGAAGTTGCTCATGCGATGAATGAATCTCAACACCATTTCTTAGGCATGATAACCGTTTGTGGGATGCGCGAGAACAGGAGATGCACCTTAGTTTGTTTCTGTGTAGTTTTTAAAGTTGTTTAAAATTGCTTGCCAACCGCTCCTTTGTAATTCAATTGCATTTTCTGTTTCCGGGTCGAAAGTGATTGTTACTTCTGTTATACCGTTTGTTTCGGTAAGCGCAACAGTTGCTATTCGTCCGCCAAACTCGTAAGTAAAACATTCACCCTGGTGTATGTCTGTATAAACAGCATCAAAGTCAAATCCAGCACTTCCGTCTTTGGCTTCCATTCTTGCCACATAGCGTCCACCAACTTTCATATCGTTTGTTGCTGCCGGGCAATGCCAGCTTGGGTGGGCAAAATTCCATCTGGTAATGTGCATGGGCTGTGTGTAATAGTCCCAAACTTTTTGCTTAGCGGCCGCAATTGTTGCGGTAATTTTTATTTTCTCTTGTATCATGTTTTTAATATTACTTTAAATAAACACATAGCAGGCATTTTACCATTTAGCTCCCAAAATGTAATTATTACTTAACGATATTGAAAATTAAGTCCAAACTTTTAGGTAGTGATTAAAGCTTGCTGAAAACAAAATGTAAACGGTAAATGGCATGGCACAAAAAATCCCGACTTGTCGGGATTAAGTGGTGGAGGCAACAGGGTTCGAACCTGTGACCCTCTGCTTGTAAGGCAGATGCTCTGAACCAGCTGAGCTATGCCTCCTTTAAAAAGGGACTGCAAATATAGACCCACCCGCATAAAATGCAAACTTTGATTTATTTTTTTAACATATGAGCTGTAAATACCTGAATTTCATATTTTGGCACGTTATATCATAAACGTATATGGAAGGTCAAATGCAGCATAAACCCGATAAACCCACCCTTAAATGGCTTAGGATATTCCTGTATGTACTCCTCTTCTTTCTGCTGCTGCTTGCCGGTATCATGGGTTATGTATGGTCTAACCAGGATGAAATTAAACAACATTTGCTTACACAACTAAACAAAACCCTGCACACGCAAATCAGCATCCGCACCATTGGCATAGACTTTTATCACAATTTTCCTCAAATAAGCCTGGATCTGGAAAACCTGGAAGTTAAAGATGCTTTTAACAGCAAAGAACCCCTGCTTGCTGCCAAACATATGTATATTGGATTTAATATTTGGGATATCATTAACAAACGCTACCGCGTAAGAAAGTTAAATATAGACAGTGGCCGGGTTCATATCTTCATGAGTAAAGCCGGCAAAGCCAATTACCAGATCTTTACGTCAGATTCAACCTCAAGTAATGAAACCTTTGTTTACCTGGAGTCTGTTGCACTGCACCAAATACTGGCCACTTATGACGACAGGTATCATAAACAATACAACCAGGGTTTTATTAACCACATAAACCTTGGCCTCACACTGGAGAAACAAGCTGTTGCATTAACCTGTAACGGAACCTTACAGGCACACGAATTGCGAAGCGGCAACATAGCCTGGATAAAAGATAAAGCTGTGGAACTTAATATGGGCTTTACCTATAACTACAGCAATAGCCGCATGGATTTTAAAAACTCATTCATTAACATAGAAACGCTGCCGCTTATACTTACAGGTACTATAACCAATAAAGAAAAACACACCGATATTGATATTGCGTTTGATGCCAAACAAACCAATATACCTGCACTGCTTGCGCTAATACCGTTTAAAATAACATTAACCGATGGGTGGCAAAGCAATGGCAAGGCAAGTTTTGCAGGCAATATAAAAGGCAAACTCTCTGATAAAAACACGCCTGATATGCATATTTCTTTTGAGGTGCAAAACGGTAGTTTACAAAACAAGCAAACAGATGTGCAGCTTAATCAGGTGGAGTGTAAGGGCTTGTTCCGTTATGCCAAGGGAGATGGAATTGTTAAGCTGGAACCGTTCTCATTCCGCATGAAAAACTCAACCTTTAAAGGCAGCCTTCAACTTTCTGAATTGAATGATATGAAGGTGGAGGCCAACGTAAACTGCCATGCAGATGGGAATGAACTGTTGCGCTTGATAGGTTCTGAAATCATTGAAAATGCAGGAGGAACGGTTGATGCCCGGCTAACTTGTGCAGGCAGGCTTAAAGATCTGATTAAAAATGCAGCATCGGTAAAATCATCGGGCACCATTAGGGTAGATTTAAAAGATATTGCATTTAAGAACAGAAGAGAAAGGATTGAAAAACTACAGGCTGCCATTTCGTTAAACGGACCAGATGTGGTAATCAATAAGCTAACCGCTACGCTTAATAAATCTGATATTGAACTATCAGGCGAACTGAGGCAGGTATATGCGTATTTGTTTGATAAAAAAGAGCTGATAGCCCGTTTAACCTATCATTCAGGCTATATTGATTTGCAACAATTTTATGTGCCTGCAACAGCAGGTGAATCAACGGCACTGGCATTACCCGAAAGAATTAGCCTGCAAGCAGCAATTAAAGTTGATGCGCTGGATTATGACCGGTTTAAAGCAACGCAAATTGGCGCAAACCTGGTATGGAGCAACGGGCAACTCACATTGTCTGACCTTACGGCACAAACCATGGAAGGCACCATAAAAGGCAATATGCAATTGCTTGCTGCAGCAGATGGCCGATATATGATTAGCGGCAAAACCAACCTGGCACAGGTAAATATAACAGAGCTGTTCAGGCAATGCAATAATTTCTCTCAGGCAGAGATAACCGATAAAAATTTAAAAGGCATACTAAACTGTGATGCCGAAATTGTATCGGTATGGAATAAATCATGGGAATGCGATTTGGATAAATTTTATATGGTGGCTGATGTGGCTATTAAAAACGGAGAAATTATACAGTATGATCCACTTCAAAATCTGTCGAGGTTTGCGAATGTAGAAGATTTGCGAAACCTGAAATTTGCCTCACTAAGCAATAAGATTGAAATACGCGGAAAAACCATTTACATACCGGAAATGGATATCCTCTCCAACGCCATGAATATTACCCTTGCAGGCACGCATACCTTTAGCAACTACCTTGACTACAGATTGAAGATAAAACTATCTGAACTGCTGAAGAAAAAACGCAAGCCTGCGGAAAATGAGTTTGGTGAAGAAGAAGAAAATGGAAAAGGGTTGAGCTTATTCCTTACCATGAAGGGACCAGCCGGTGATTTAACAATTGCTTACGATAAAATTGGCGTGAAACAAAAAGTGAAACAGGACCTGCGTAACGAAAAAGAAAATATAAAAGAAATACTAAAGAAAGAGTTGGGCATTGGTAAAGATACCAGCATTAAAGAAAAAGAATCCAACACGGAAGAACTGGAATTTGAGCAGGAATAATCAGCTCAGGTATTTGGCTACAATGGGCATTCTGCGGCCGGGGCCAAACGCTTTGGTAGATACGCGCAACACGGGTGGGGCCTGCAGGCGTTTCCATTCATTCATATTCACCATTTTTAAAATGCGCCTAACCGTTGCTTCATCATATCCTGCCTGAATGATTTCATCCGGACCTTTTCTTTCCTCTATATACAAATGCAGGATTGCATCCAGTAATTCATAAGGCGGCAGGGAATCAGAATCCAGCTGATCAGGCCTGAGTTCTGCTGATGGGGGTTTAGAAATGATGGCTTCCGGTATAATCATACCCTCTTTATTTAAATGGTTGGCCAGTGCATACACCTCGGTTTTATACAAGTCGCCAATTACAGAAAGGCCTCCGCACATATCACCATAAAGCGTTCCGTAACCCACAGCCAATTCGCTTTTGTTAGAAGTATTCAATAAAATGTATCCAAACTTATTACTCAATGCCATTAAAATAATTCCCCTGCTGCGTGATTGCATATTTTCTTCGGTAACATTAAAAGTTGTTCCCGCAAATGCAGGGGCCAGTGTTTTTTCAAGTGCAGCAAATGTTTCTTCAATAGAAATGGTTTCATACGGCACACCTAATTTTTCTGCCATCTCAACCGCATCAGATACAGATCCAGGTGATGAAAAACGAGAAGGCAATAAAACTGCCTTTACATTTTCTTTGCTCAAAGCCTCGGCAGCAAGTGCCAGCACCACGGCAGAGTCAATGCCTCCGGATAAACCCAGTATGGCTTTGGTAAAGCCCTGCTTCAGAAAATATTCTCTGATGCCAAGCACCAGTGCCTGTCTGATATTTTCCAGTTCATCATTATATTCCTTCTGAAGGTGTTTTTTCAAAACCGTTACTTCTCCTGTTTTAGCCAACTGATAGATGCCACCATCTTCAACAAAATGATTGAGCTCATCTGCAATGGCTCCGTTTGCGCTCAACACCATTGAGCCCCCGTCAAAAATCAATTGTGTTTGCGCACCGGTCATATTCACATAAAACAACGGGATATGGTATTTCTTTACATTATCCATCATCACCTGTTTGCGCACCGCAATTTGAGATTTAGAAAAAGGCGATGCTGCAATATTGATCATCACATCCGGCTGCTGCTTTATCAACTCATCCATCGGGTTAATAATATACATCGGATTATCATTGATGTTCCAAAGATCCTCACAAATGGTTAATGCAATTTTTACCCCTTTGTAGGTAACACAAGTAAATACCCTGTTGGGTTCAAAATACCGGTACTCATCAAAAATATCGTAGTTAGGCAAGAGGGTTTTGTGTATGACCTGTTGTATTTTGCCATCAGCCAGCAAATACGCTGCATTGTATAAATCCTTTCCTTCCTTAACCGGATTTGTAAAAGGTGCACCTACAATGGCAGCAATGCCATTGCAATGATCAGCAATGGTTGCAATGCTTTCATCGCATCGTTTTATAAAATCATAAAACTCAAGAAAATCTCTTGGCGGATAGCCGCAAATACTTAATTCAGAAAATACAATCAAATCAACGCCTTCTTCACGGGCCTGCTTAATGGCATCAATTATTTTGGTTGCATTGTAGGAAAAATTACCGGAGTGGTAATTAAGCTGGGCTATGGCAATATTCAGTAAAGACAAGGTGATGACTTTAAATTAAAACAATATTCCGGCATGCAAGGCAATAAAATTTAAATGAGTAGTCCATCGGCTGTCGCTGGTGAAACTATTTAAACCATTATCATACCTCACTCCTGCAAACAACAGTGAATTTCCGAAAAAGTTGTATTGAATACCTGCTCCAAGGATCATGGATAAGCGCAGGCTGTTCACATCATCGGAGTATTTGGCCTCCAGTATGTCAAACTTATCAACCTCATCCGGCTCATTAATGTTTACATTGCTATAACTTACCCCTGCCGGGCCGGAGATATCTGCTTTGGAACGCATGAGCCATCCTGCTCCCAAACCAAACTCGCCATAGTATCTGAGGTAACCAATTTCTTTGGTTCGCATGCGCAACAACAATGGCATTTGAAAATATTGCAGCCTGTAATCATAGGTTAAATCACTGCCATTGGCCGGTGTGTTTACTCCGTTGGATTGTATGGCGGTATATTTAGATGCAGGAAGGGCAAGATTTACGCCATAGGTTGTCATGGCCAACTCAGTAGCAATGGCATAATTTTCAGTAAAATAGTAGTCGGCTACCAATCCATATGATAAATTTATTCTAGCGCCATTGCTTAAGGTATTTTTATTGTCTTCAGAAGCCCATGTAATATGCGGGGAAAGCTTAAAACCCAACTTAATCTGTGCGTGAGTTGGCAATGATAAAATAGCGGCTAGCATCACAAATATGACTTGCTTCATATATTTTTGCTTCATGATAAAGTTCAAAGGTATACAATTCTCATTACTGTGGGTAATCCTGTTTTGCACAGTGGTTTGTCTGACGGCTTGTAATGGCTGCAAACAAAATACACAACGTACGTTTAATGGCAATCCGGTTGAAGTGAAACTACTCAGATTTGAAAAAGATTTGTTTCAACTCAATCCCGCAGATGCTGAAAGTAGTTTGAAGAAACTGGCTGATACTTATGGGCATTTTTACTTCTCTTTTGCAAGAGATATTTTGGCCATGCGTGAGGATAAAAACGACCCGATGTTTATTAAACCCATGACTATGGTAGTGGGTTATGAACCTTTCCGGCAATTGCAAAAAAATATCGATTCTGTTTATGGTAACATGGCCGATATACAAGTGGAATTGAGTAAGGCAATGGGCATTTATCATGCTGAATTCCCAAAATATAGGGTTCCTGATTTTGTTACCTTTCTTTCAGAATTCGGCTATGCCAATGTAACTTACGACTCATTAATTGGAATTGGCATTGACATGTACATGAATGCCACACATGATAAATTTTACAGGGCACTTGAATTTCCGGAATACATGATTAAGAAACTACAAAAAGAATATATTGTGCCCAACGCGATCAAGGCTATTGCCATAGGTAAGTATGATGAGCAGACCTATAAAGATAAGCGCTTTATTGCTATGATGATTTATGAAGGCAAAATCAGGTATTTTACAAAAGCATTGCTACCAGAGGTGCATGACACCATAATCTTAGGATGCTCTGCTAAACAATTAGAGTGGTGCAAAAAAAATGAAGCTGAAATATGGACTCATTATATAGAGAAAGAGTTGCTTTATAAAAATAATCCGATGGCGTTTATCAGATATTTTAATGACGGCCCATTTACCTCTGCCGAAGGGGTTCCGGCAGAATCTGCTCCCGGTATTGGGGCATACAGCGGTCTTCAAATCGTAACAAAATATATGAATTTGCATCCTGACGTAAGCTTGCAAAAACTCATGGAAGACACCGACTGCGATAAAATTCTAAAGTTAAGCAAATACAGACCTGAAAGAAGTAACTAGGCCAAACCTCTGACAGAGCGCTCCCAATTTACAGATTGGGTGCCCCTCACAAATCTTGCAAACCCTATAAACATGCACCAATTGGTCATGAAAAAGTAATAGGGAATAAATAAGATTTTAATGTGTACTTTATTGTTTTCAAATAACCACCCTAGTAAGGTAAAAGAATAAAACACAACCTGTGCACACCAAAAAAAAGTATATAAACCATCCGTGTAACGATAGAGATAATAGTTGGTTGGAATGATAATGAGCAACGAAAGCGGAGCCAATGTCCATCGTAAAACCTTGTGGGAGATAAAAGAGAAAACAATGATAAAATTGTGAAAAGGATTGAATGCTTTTCCTAATCTGCTCATGGCCTGCCAAGCACCAGCGCTGATACGTACCTTTCTTTTCAACTCCTCTTTTACAGTTGCAGATGCCCGCTCTTCGGCATAGGCATTGGGCTCATATACCACCCTGAAACCTTTGAGTGTAATGCGCATGGATTGTACAAAATCATCCAGCAGGGTATCTTCTTCCAGCGGCTGAAATAAATCGGATCTGAATGATATAAGCTCTCCTGCGCCACCAACAACTGAGTGCAGCTCAGAGTCCAGTTTTTTCAGGCGAGATTCGTATTTCCAGTAAAAGCCTTCACCTGCGGCAGGTGCCGAATCTTTTTCCTTGCTCACAATTCTTTTTTCACCTGCAACTGCTCCTACATTTTCATCCTGATAGTGTTTCACCATTTCACGCACAGCCTCTTTGTTAAGGCGTGTATTGGCATCGCTAAAAATTACATACGGTGTTTTAACAAACTTCATTGCCTTGTTTTCGGCAACCGATTTGCCAAGCCTTATCTGATCATGTATAATGGTTATGCCCGGATATTTTGATAGAATTTCATTGGTACCATCATCGGAACCATCTGTTATAAATATCAGGTGTAATTTATTTTTGGGATAGTCCAGCTCAAAGCAATTCTTTATTTTATCTTCTATTACAACCGCTTCATTATAGCAGGGCACTATCAATGATACCTCAGGCTCATAATAAGGCTCTATTGCCATACTTTTAATAAACAGACCTTTTAACTTAACCAGGAGCCAAACCAAAATGGCATACCCAACAAAAGTGTAAAAGAGAATACCTATGGCTATCCAAAATAATAATTCAACACTATGCATTAAAAACTGACTTATTAAAGGCGTAAAATAGTATTTTCGGACAGAAGTAAAAAAATGTTTTGTTACCGACACATCTACTAATAACTATCTACTCATCATGGTGCGCATAAAATTAGAAATACCTGAAACCGGACTCATAGTTGTTACCCAAATTAAGGTTAGAATAGATGATATAAATTATGGTAATCATTTAAGCAATGATGCATATTTAAAATTTATGCATGAGGCACGATTGCAGTACTTTGCCCGCATGGGTTATTCAGAAATGAATCTTGCGGGCACCTCTGTAATCATGGGAGATGCTGCCATAGTTTTTAAAAAAGAGTGCCACCATGGGGATGTGCTGGAAATTTATGCCGGTGCTGCTGAGTTTGGCCTTCGGAGTTTTGATATGTATTATCGGTTTATCAGACTTTCTGATTCAGCTATTGTATGTGAGGCTAAAACGGGTATGGTATGCTATAACTACCAACATCATAAAACAGAGGATTTGCCTCAAGAATTTGTTCAACAAGTAAAACAATATTCTTAGTTAAATATTGCTTATCAGCACCTTATGTTAGCGGCACATTGTCTCATTCAGCCATTTATACAATATACATGTTACTTATTTCAAAAATTTTCCGCTCATCATATTTTTCTGCAAATTGTGTTAAATTTTAATCAACTTTGTTTATATAATTGATCGTTTATGAGTAAGGAAAAATTAGTTATCACCATCGTTGTAGTTGGGTGGTTCCTTGCTACAGCAGCAGTTTTCCTTATTTACAATATAAACAAGTAATAAATATTGTAAATAAGACACTCATCACAACCATTCAGTTGATTGTTTGATGCTCTTAAGCTATGATTCTAAATAAAAGCCGGTTTGAGGTCCGGCTTTTTTTATGCCTCTTCCAGTGAAGCAAATTTTCTTGCAAAATCTACCACGCGGTCATCAATAATAATATCTCGTTCTTTGAGCACCTCACGTAAAATAAGCCCTTCAAGGCTTCTGCACCTGCTTAAAGCAACATATAATTGTCCGTGTGCAAACGTACCTCCACCCAATTCTAAAACCATGCGATCAAACGTAAGTCCCTGACTTTTATGAATAGTGATGGCCCAAGCCAGTCTAATAGGATATTGGGTAAAGCGGCCAATTACTTCGCTTTTTATTTTTCTTAAACTGCCATCCCATGCATAGCGTTTATTTTCCCATACTTCTTTTTTTACTTCCTCTATTTCACCGGAAGGTAATTTAACTTCAATCTTATCTGCCTCCAAGTTGTGAATGCGGGCAATGGTTCCGTTTACCCACTTACCTGCAGCATGGTTTTTAATAAAAAGCACCTGCGCGCCTTCCTTTAATACCAAGTGCAAATCGGTTGGTAAATTACGTTCATTAAAATCATCCTCTCGCTGGCCTGAATAAACAAACTCCTTTGCTTGTATTTTATGCAGCTCAAACTCATTGATGCCTGCTACTACCTGGTTGCGTGTAGACAGTGTGATATACATATCGTTTGCCTCAGGCTGAAATACTTTGTTTACCCTGCTGTTGAGTATTGCCAACTCTTTCTCTCCGGCATCTTTAAGTCTTATGGCATCAAGCAGTTTAATAAAATCAGGATCATTTTGGCGGTAAACTTTTTTCAGCTCTATGCAATGCATGTATGTTTCTCTTAAAACATTTGCACTGAAAAAATAATGGCTGTCATAATACTCATTAAACAGATATTGTTCTACTTCATTTTGCTGAACCACCGGCTCAAGCTGAAATAAATCTCCGAAAAACACCACCTGCTTTCCACCGAAAGGAAGATCAGGGCGTGTGCCGTTTAATCGCAACGACTGATCAATGGCATCAATAATATCTGCCCGCAGCATAGATACTTCATCAATAATAATGGTATCTGCTTTTAGCAGCAGCTTGGCCTTTTCTGATGATTTAGGGAAACGGTGTATCTCTTCATCATTTGGCAAAATTGGCCTGAATGGCAAACGAAAAAAAGAATGAATGGTTGACCCTCCTGCATTGATGGCAGCAATACCTGTAGGCGCAAGCACAATACACTCCTTTTTTGTTGTGGCTACAAAATGCCTTAGCAAGGTAGACTTCCCTGTTCCTGCCTTCCCTGTAATAAACAAACACTCATTGGTTTGCTCCATAGCCTCCAGAACGCGCTTAAAGTGGGTGTTTGTAATATCTGCTTCTATTTGCATCTGTAAATATTGCTTCTCTTTCCTGATTCGAAATTGCTTAAATCACAGCAGAATGTATAATTAGTTTATAAACATAAGAGCCACTCCTTTGCGGGAGTGGCTCTCAACGAAATGAAGTTTCAGATTAATATCTGTAGTGTTCGGTTTTGAACGGACCTTGCTGCTTTACACCAATATAATCAGCCTGATCATTATCCAATTTGGTTAACTTGGCACCAATATGCTCCAGGTGCAATGCTGCAACCTTTTCATCCAGGTGTTTAGGCAACACATACACTTTATTCTCATATTTATCACTGTTGTTCCACAACTCAATCTGTGCAAGTGTTTGGTTAGAGAATGAATTACTCATCACAAATGAAGGATGACCCATGGCACAACCCAGATTAACCAAACGGCCTTCAGCAAGCACAATGATTTCTTTGCCATCTACATTGAATACATCCACCTGTGGTTTGATGGTGTATTTGTTACTGCCATAATTTTTATTCAACCATGCCATATCAATTTCATTGTCGAAGTGACCGATATTACATACGATTGATTTATCGCGCATGGCTTTAAAATGCCTGTCGGTAATGATGCGGATATTACCAGTTGCCGTTACAAAAATATTGGCGCGGCTGCATGCTTCTTCCATGGTTACTACTTCAAAACCATCCATGGCGGCCTGTAAGGCACAAATCGGATCTATCTCGGTAACCAACACACGGGCACCTGCCCCACGCAAAGATTCGGCAGAACCTTTTCCAACATCACCATATCCTGCAACTACGGCAACTTTACCTGCCATCATAATATCTGTAGCTCTGCGGATGGCATCAACCAAAGATTCTTTGCAACCGTACTTGTTATCAAATTTAGATTTGGTAACAGAGTCATTAACGTTAATGGCAGGCATTGGCAAAGTTCCTTTACGCATGCGCTCGTATAAGCGGTGAACACCTGTTGTGGTTTCTTCAGACAATCCTTTTATTCCACCTACCAACTCAGGATAACGATCCAACACCATATTGGTTAAATCGCCTCCATCATCCAAAATCATATTAAGCGGTTGATTGTCTCCAAAGGCAAAAAGTGTTTGCTCAATACACCAATCAAACTCTTCTTCATTTTGACCTTTCCAGGCATAAACCGGAATTCCTGCAGCAGCAATGGCAGCAGCAGCATGATCTTGTGTAGAGAAGATGTTACATGAACTCCAGGTAACTTCGGCACCCAGGGTTTTCAGTGTTTCAATAAGCACTGCTGTTTGTATGGTCATGTGCAGACAGCCTGCAATACGGGCACCTTTCAGTGGCTGTTGAGGTCCGTATTCTTTTCTGATAGCCATCAGACCGGGCATTTCGGCCTCGGCAAGTCTGATTTCTTTGCGGCCCCACTCGGCCAGCGTAATGTCCTTAACTTTGTAAGGTAAAGTGGATTTGGTTTGAGCCATAATTGTTTATAAATGATTGTTTTAAATGAGCGGCAAAATTAATGTTTGCCCCGGTATTTTAAAATTAATTTTTGCTTAAGAACACTTCATTTACTTTTGCGTTTTAATACTGACACTTGGGCAGAATTATCAGGTTCGGTTTAAATGTTGCAGTAATAGGTAAAACTTAAATAAACTAATAGATTATGCCATATCCGGAAATGCTGGTTGCCCCCATGAGGCAACAATTGGTTGATGTAGGCTTTAAAAGCCTGATGACCCCTGCAGAAGTTGAGCAGGAACTAACAAATAATAGTGGAACCAAACTACTTGTTTTTAACTCCGTTTGCGGTTGTGCTGCTGGTACTGCCCGCCCCGGTGTTATTAAAGCCGTGCAGCAAGCTGCAAAAAAGCCTGATGCATTGCTTACTGTTTTTGCCGGTCAGGAAACGGATGCCGTGGCCAAAGCAAGAGAGTTTACAGCACCGTTCCCTCCTTCTTCTCCTTCCATTGCCCTTTATAAAAATGGAGAACTGGTTCATTTTATTGAGAGACACATGATTGAAGGCAGGTCTGCTGAGATGATTGCTGCAAATTTGCAAGCGGCTTTTGATGAATTTTGCTGATTGATTATACAAACACCTAAAGAACCTGCACCAACCGTGCAGGTTTTTTATTTTAAAACAGGTTAAGTGTTTGGTTTATAAACCATTTTAGCTGCATCGGCCCTTACTTTGATAAGAATAAGTTTGAAATTTTATAAAATTGCTCTTTCTTACCAAAAAATAAGATGTTTATGAGTTTGTTCTATAAAAAAGATATTGATCATTTATTGAAAGAGGCCGATGGGCATACCCTTAAACGCACCTTGGGCCGACTAAACCTGATTACCTTAGGAATAGGTGCCATTATTGGTGCAGGTATTTTTGTATTAACGGGCGAAGTGGCAGCCAACTACTCCGGACCGGCAATTGTTATATCTTTTCTTATTGCTGCACTTGCCTGCGCCTGTGCAGGCCTATGTTATGCCGAACTGGCTTCCATGATTCCTATTGCAGGCAGTGCCTATACCTATACATATGCCACCATTGGTGAGTTTTTTGCCTGGATTATTGGCTGGGATTTGATTATTGAATACCTGTTTGCGGCTTCTACCGTTTCTGTAGGATGGAGTGGCTATGTGGTTAGCTTACTAAAGAATTTTAATATCACCCTTTCACCGGCTTTAACCAGCGCACCCGTTGCCTATGATGGAGATTTACATCAGTTTATTCTAACAGACGGATTAATGAACTTGCCAGCCATGCTTATTGTAGGCGCCATTACGGCTTTACTGATATTAGGCGTGCATGAATCTGCCAAATTTAACAACGTGATTGTTGCTATAAAAACAACAGTAATTGTAGTTTTTATAATTGCAGGGATTGGTTATATGAATACCGATAACTGGTTTCCTTTTATTCCTGAAAATACGGGAGAGTTCGGGCATTACGGATGGAGTGGTATTTTTCGTGGAGCGGCTGTAATTTTCTTTGCTTATATAGGTTTTGATGCGGTTTCAACAGCTGCACAAGAGGCAAAAAACCCTCAGAAGGATTTACCATGGGGCATTTTGGGTTCGCTTATTGTTTGTACGTTTCTATATATTTTGGTTGCTCTGGTATTAACAGGTTTGGTTCCATTCCCTAATTTAGGGGTTCCTGATCCCATTGCACTGGGAGTGGATGCAATTGGATGGAAATGGTTATCATGGTTGATTAAAGCAGGAGCCATTGCAGGCCTTACCTCTGTTATTTTGGTAATGTTACTGGGCCAACCCAGAATTTTCTTTACCATGTCGAAAGACGGTTTGCTGCCGCCTGCATTTGGTAAGGTGCATCACAAATACGGAACTCCTTATATATCTACCATTATTACCGGCTTGTTTGCCATGTTGCTTGCCGGACTTTTTCCGATAGGCGTGCTTAGTAAGCTGGTTTCATTAGGAACCCTGCTTGCTTTTGCAATGGTTTGTTTGGCTATACTGGTGCTAAGAAAATCAAAGCCCGAATTGCCAAGACCTTTCAAAACTCCTTTTACTCCTTTTATTCCTGTTTTGGGTATTGTATCATGCCTGGCACAAATGGCATTTTTAAATAAATATGCCTGGCAAATTATGGCTGTTTGGATGGCCGTTGGTGTGCTGGTATATTTTGCATACGGCCGCAGCAACGCCATGAAAATAAGAAATAAGGGGAACTGATTATTTAGCGCTTAACCATTTACAAGCAGTGTGGCAATTTCCTCACCGATTTTGCTGCTTAATGCGATACCCATGCCATTTAGCCTGGCTCCTACCGCTATATGTTCTGATACTTTTTGCACAAGTGGTAATTTGTTTTTACCAAATGCCATGATGCCCGACCATTGCTGTTCTATCTTCATTTTATTGCCGGGCAAAATCATTTCATGTAAATAATAAGATAGCTGATCCAGGATTTTTTGGTTAGGACCAAACTCCGTTGTGGTTTCTCCATCAAAGTCGAGATTGCGACCGCCACCAAATAAAATTCTATTATCTATATTTCTGAAATAATAATAGCCTTCATCAAAACTAAATACCCCCTTCATTTTTAGATTATGAATGGGTTCTGTAACTATTACCTGACCTCTTCCGGGGGTAATGTCCAGCTCAGGAAAAAATTTACCGGTAAATGCATTGGTGCATATTGCAACCTTATTTGACTTAAACAATAAGGGTTCAGGCAATAGTGGATTGTTCACAATTACATTTACTCCATTTTCAGTCTCCTCAATATTCATAACCTCTGCCCCGGTTGCTATATAGGTATTAAGTGATGCAGCCATCCGATATAATGCACGCATCATTTTACCACTGTTTATCTGCGCATCGAGCGGGTTAACAATAACGTTGCTTAACATTTGCTTATTGAAACCAAAAGCCTGAATAAGGGAAGGGTCTGTTTTGAAAACATCCTGATTGAAAATTTTATTGAGCAACCCATTCATGTGATGCAATTGCTCTTCATTAATATATTGGTTAGCAAAAAGCAACTCATAACCACCATTATTAGCATATTCAATCTGCTCATCGCCCAACCTGCTGCGCAGTTTGGCAAGTCCCTTCCACCTATCTTCAATGAGCTGAAGAAATGCATCTTCACCCATTAATTCTAAATCATGCCACTTTTCTGTAAAGGATCCGATGCAGGCGAAACCAGCATTTTTTGTGGTAGCACCGGTTGGCAGTAAACCACGCTCCAACACAGCAATACTCGCATTGGGTTGCCGTTCTTTAATGCTGCATACCGCTGAAAGACCCGTAATACCTGACCCGATGATTACATAATCATAATACAGAAAATGCATTTTCTCCCAGTAGCTAATCATAAATTGCTTTTTACCAATGTAAATAATTGAATTGATAATATAAAATATCAAAATATTTCTGAATTTTAATGCTATTTATCATATTGCAATTTTTTACCACACATGAAAAGAATTATACTAATTACGCTCGTCATTTTATTGGCATTTGGATCCGGCTTTTTGGCTGGAAAATACATGCATAGCAAATTGGCAACCAAGCATCACAAATCCGAAACTGAAAATAGTAGCACTTACCCTTATAAATATACCAATCCGCTACTGGCTTGTTTAAATAGCAGCCAACTTGTAATGGATGAGCTGGTTATTTTTAAACCTAAAGTTTTATCTTATATAAACAAAATTACCGCCAGACATCCGGATATTCATATTTCTTATTATTTCAGAGATTTAAATAATGGCTTGTGGATTGGTATTAATGAAAAGGAAATGTTTAGCCCAGCCAGTTTAATGAAAGTACCAATTATGATTACCGTATTGAAAGAGGCGCAGCAGAACAGGGATTTGCTTGCAACCAAAATCCAGTATATAAAAGATAATTTTAAAGACGTAGATGAAGAGAGCGGTTTTGAAAAAATAGATAAACAATATTACACAGTTGAAGAATATATCAGACAAATGATAGCATACTCAGATAATGCAGCTGCACTTATTTTAATGCAGTACATGGGCATGGATAAAATTGTAAAAACAGAAAAAGAATTAAATCTATCGGTAAATGAAGATGCCGGTATTAATACCAATTTTGTTGCAGTTAACAGATATGCAGCAGTCTTTAGGATTCTCTATAATGCCAGCTACCTTAATAAAGACATGTCAGAAAAAGCCTTACAAATTCTATCAGAATCTGTTTACAGAAACGGCATACGCTCTGCCGTTCCTGCTCAATATGCTATAGCACATAAGTATGGCGAACGAGATTTGTTTGACCAGAAGGGTAATCGAAATGTATTACAACTTCACCATTTCGGGATAGTTTATTTTACAGGGAAACCTTACTTGATTGGTGTAATGACACGTGGCGCGGACAGAGAAACCAAACAAAATATTATTTATGATTTAGCTAAAATCACATTTGAAGAGGTGCAGAAGCAGATGCAAAAATAATTGCGCTCAATCAGCTGGCATCAAAAGAAGTGCATTGGCTTTTTCCGGATTTGCTATTAAACAAAAACCCTGATGCAATTGCTTACACCAGGGAATCTGCGAATTTGAAATTGAAACTATTCTCCCGCCTCTACCTTTGCTCTGTAGCCGCCACCAAAGGCTCTTTCTTTGATTTTAGCTTCAATTTCGGTAGCCATTTCAGGGTTGTCAAGTAGCAGTTGTTTTACTGCATCTCTTCCCTGACCTAGTTTGGTATCGTTATAACTAAACCATGATCCGCTTTTTTTAACAATTTCAAGATCAACGCCAAGGTCAACTATTTCGCCAACTTTCGATACGCCATCACCGTAAATAATATCAAACTCAACAGTGCGGAATGGCGGTGCCACTTTGTTTTTAGCAATTTTAACCTTGGTGCGGTTGCCCACAATATCATTCCCTTCTTTAAGCTGCCCAATTCTGCGAATATCTAAACGAACCGATGCATAAAATTTAAGTGCGTTACCTCCGGTGGTTGTTTCAGGATTACCAAACATCACTCCTATTTTTTCGCGCAGCTGATTAATAAAGATACAAACACAACCTGTTTTATTAATGGTTCCGGTAAGTTTACGGAGCGCCTGACTCATTAAGCGTGCTTGCAAACCCATTTTGCTTTCACCCATATCGCCTTCAATTTCTGCTTTAGGTACTAACGCAGCAACAGAATCGATTACAATAATATCAATAGCACCTGAGCGGATAAGTGCATCGGCAATTTCAAGTGCTTGTTCGCCATCATCAGGTTGTGATACAAGTAAATTCTCGACATCAATACCCAATTTCTCAGCATAGCTCTTATCAAAAGCATGCTCAGCATCTATAAAGGCAGCAATACCACCGCGTTTTTGCGATTCAGCTATGGCATGCAAAGAGAGTGTGGTTTTACCGGAAGACTCAGGTCCGTAAATCTCAATGATACGTCCGGTTGGATACCCGCCAATTCCTAAGGCTATATCCAATCCTAAAGATCCGGATGACAAAGCTTCAATAGGCTCCACGCTTTTATCATTCATTTTCATTACGGTGCCTTTACCGTATTGTTTTTCCAGCTTATCAATGGTTAACTGGAGGGCTTTGAGTTTTTCTTTGTTGTCGGTACTCATAATTTTAGTTATTAATTGGTTTCAAATTCAAATTCATTTGTAAAAATAAGCGCGCTTTTTGAATCTGCCTATTTTTGCTACAAATTTGAGCAAAGCACCTCGCAACCTATTTGCGCTGTAAATTTTTTTTTGAATAGCATTTTACCCCCCCCCCTCATTAAGCCAATAAAGTTGATGCCCAAAAAGGCTGACTTTTACTTCAATCTCAATAGTAAAAAATGAAATATTTAATGCCCTAATTCTATCAACCAAAATGTGGTAAGATCCATTTGTCACTTGTATTGTGACGAGGATTAGTATGGTATTACCTGCATGCTGGCAGAATGAGAATAAGAGACGAGGGAAACGGCTCCGGCAGAGCAGCTCCGGTGGTTCTAGCCTTACCTCGTTGAAGTGGATCAGAAAAGGGCAATAGAACAGGTCGATGTCACGAATTGCATCAGCATGGCGTTGCAAATATTTATGCAAATACAGTCAATAAGGTTGCCTCCAAAACCCTGAAGGATTATATCTGTGTAGCTGCAGAGTGCAGCACTCACTAATACAAGTCAGCGTAATTTACTTATGGTTGATATTCGGTTTTTTAGAATTGCTCTATTGCTTTTCTTAGTTCTGTTTCCGGCAAACCACAGGTAAAATCCTTGCATATATAAATCAGGCTTTGCGTATGCTCCTTTTCTTTGAGCAAGGGCAATGATGAGTGTGCATTTTTTATAAGCACCATACTGCCGGGTACATATCTTTTTTGAAAGGCAGCAGTATGTTTGCCAGCATCCTTACCTGTACAAACCACTTGATAAAATCCATTCAGCATCCATAACAAACACTGCATCCAGTTGCTGTATCCATTTGGGAACTTTTCCATTTTCTGCTGTGCAATACTCACCATTCCTTTCGCTCTTTCACACAGTTTCACATCGCTGAATAAATAACCGAGTATGAGATTATTTTTTGCAAAAACCGAATTGGCGGATGGTATCACATCGTCATTCAGATCAAGTTTATTGGTTATCAATTGTTCTTCGTTTAAAGAAACAAAGCGATACAAGGCGTGCTGTGTATCAAAAAACAATTCATCAGCAAGTTGTGCCAATTGTTGCGCATGGCATGCATATAATTCTATTCCTGTTATTATATACGTATAAAGTAACGCTTCTATAAACAGTGCATAATCTTCTGCAAATGCAGGAACAGTTACTTTATCTCCTTTACAAATGCGATAGAGTTTTTCTCCATCAAACATTTTTTTCCAGAGCAAATCGGTTGCTTTGACTGCTTTGTTCAAAAACATTTCATCACCAAAAGCCATGTAAGCATCGGCATATCCTTTTATCATCAATGCATTCCATGAGGTGATGATTTTATCATCCAGCCCTGGCTTTACCCTGTCATTACGCGCCTTCAATAACACGGATTCGCATTTACTGATAATCGTTTCAAGCTCCTGTTCGTTTTTCCCAGTAAGGGCACACATCTCTTCAAGCGAACGTGTTTTGTATAAAATATTATTGCCATGCTCCCAATTTCCGTATGCATCCACACTGTAGCAAAGGCTAAAAACAGGTTCATCTTCAGCGAGCAACTCCTTTAGTTCTTTTTGTTTCCATACATAATATTTTCCTTCCTCTCCTTCACTATCGGCATCAAGTGCAGAATAAAACAATCCATTTGGAGCAGATAATTCTGCATCAATAAAAGCATGTATTTTATATGCTACTTTTCTATATGTTTGATTACCGCTGCATTTATATGCATCACTGTATAAGCTCATGAGCTGTGCATTGTCATACAACATTTTCTCAAAGTGAGGCACTTTCCAAAAATGATCGGTAGCATAACGGGCAAAACCTCCACCTATCTGATCAAATATGCCGCCCTCGGCCATTTTATCAAGTGTGGTATAAACCGCAGTAAGTAGTTCCTTATTTTTAGTTTGATGTGCAAACTGCATAAACAAAGCATGCGCAGCAGGCATAGGAAATTTGGGCGACCAATTAAACCCGCCAAACTCACGATCCAGATTCTCGCTCCATTTTAAAATTATTTCAGCAAGAGTATCCGTTGCCATCAAATCAATATTTGAGGCAGGAAGGATATCCAGTTTCTTTATACCATTTGTTAAATCGGCAGCATATTTCAGCGCTTCTTCTTTTTTATTTTTATAAAAATCTGCCAGCGATTTAAGCACACGCTCCCACTCTGCTTTTGGGAAATAGGTACCACCATGCAAGGGTCTGCCATCGGGTAAGGTAAAACAGTTCAGTGGCCAACCGCCTCTTCCTGTAAGCAATTGAACAGCATCCATATAAATCTGATCAATATCGGGCCGCTCTTCCCTATCAACTTTAATACATACAAAATGTTCATTCATCAGGGCTGCTGTATCTTGCTTTTCAAAACTCTCCTTCTCCATTACATGGCACCAGTGGCAAGCAGAATAGCCAATGCTAACTAAAATTAATTTGTCTTCCCTGCGGGCTTTATCAAAAGCTTCCGCACCCCATTCATACCAGTCAACCGGATTATGGGCATGCTGCAATAAATAAGGACTGGAGGCATGTATCAATCTATTGCTGTGTTTTTCCATAACAGAATACTTTTTGCAGTAAGCAAAGAAAGTGTTTATTTTTGGACTTATGCTTGTAAGAACATTTGGAAGTGCGGTTTATGGTGTGAACGCGGTAACCATTACCATTGAAGTAAATGTATCCAATCAGGGTGTGGGATACAGCCTGGTAGGATTGCCAGATAATGCAGTGAAGGAAAGCCACCATAGAATTGAAACAGCAGTGCGTAATATGGATTATAAATTACCCCGCCTGCGCACGGTTATTAATATGGCACCGGCAGATATCCGCAAGGAAGGTTCATCCTATGATTTACCCATTGCATTGGGCGTTCTGGCTGCATCAGAACAGATGAATGGTGAAGCTTTATCCAAGTATATCATCATGGGCGAACTTGCGCTTGATGGTACACTCAAACCAATAAAAGGTGCCTTGCCCATAGCCATACAGGCACGCAAAGAGGGCTTTGAAGGCTTTATACTACCAGCTGAAAATGCACGCGAGGCAGCTATCGTTAACAACCTGAATGTAATTGGAGCAAACAGCCTGAAAGAAGTGGTTGATTTCTTTGATGGTAAAATTAATCTGGAACCGCTGGTTATTGATACACGAAAAGAGTTTGAGCAGAACCAAACCCATACCGATAGTGATTTTGCAGATGTACGCGGTCAGGAAAATATTAAGCGTGCGCTAGAGATTGCAGCAGCAGGCGGACATAATGTTATACTAATCGGGCCACCCGGTGCGGGTAAAACCATGTTGGCCAAAAGGCTTCCATCCATTCTCCCTCCGCTTACCTTGCAGGAAGCACTCGAAACAACAAAAATTCATTCGGTTGCCGGCAAATTGGGGCAACAAACATCCTTGCTTTATATGCGTCCCTTTCGCTCACCACATCATACCATCAGTGATGTAGCGTTGGTTGGTGGCGGCAATAATCCGCAACCGGGTGAAATATCATTGTCTCACAACGGAGTTTTATTTTTAGATGAGTTACCGGAATTTAAAAGAACGGTATTAGAGGTAATGAGGCAACCATTGGAAGAAAGACGTGTTACCATATCGCGTGCAAAATTTTCTATTGAGTACCCGGCAAGCTTTATGCTGATTGCAGCCATGAATCCCTGTCCGTGCGGATACTACAATCATCCGGAAAAAGAATGCGTATGTGCACCCGGTGCTGTGCAAAAATACCTGAGCAAAATATCCGGACCACTGCTTGATAGAATTGATATTCATGTAGAAGTAACGCCAGTAAATTTTGATCAGTTATCAGAAGCACGCAAAGCGGAGAAGAGTGAAAGCATCAGAGAACGAGTAATAAAGGCCAGAGAATTTCAGACAGAGCGATTCAAGGAAAGAGAAGGTATATACAGCAATGCGCAGATGAGCTCACCTATGGCTCGCGAAATTTGTCAGATAAATACAGCCGGACAAAACTTGCTAAAAACCGCCATGACAAGACTGCAATTGTCGGCCAGGGCTTACGACAGAATATTGAAAGTGGCACGCACCATATCCGACCTTGCCGGTAGTGATGAAATTAAAATTGAGCATTTGGCCGAAGCAATCCAGTATCGAAGCTTAGACAGGGAAACCTGGGGAGGCAGCTAAACTTAGATGCGCTTATAGTCTCAACTCCAACATGGGATCCCAAAAATGCTTTTCAAAATGGATGATCTGATCCTCTCTAACTTTAACACCTTCCTGCTCCAGTAATTCCTGCATGCGGGTAAGTGTTGAAAAATGTTGTTTACCTGTAAGCACACCTGCCCTGTTTACCACACGATGTGCAGGCACATCAGGCAAAGCATGAGCAGCATTCATAGCATAACCCACCATCCTTGAGCTTTTGGCTGTACCCAGATAACGCGCAATGGCTCCGTAAGAAGTTACACGCCCACGAGGGATAAGCCTCACCACCTCCCATACATCTTCAAAGAATTTATATTGCTGTTCAGCCATATCTATACAAATAAAACTATTTAGGTTTAAATCTGTGTTACATAGGTATGTCTACCAACAAAACCATTGTGATTACCGGAACCAATAAAGGAATTGGCTTTGATCTGGTGAAGTTGCTTTGCAGCCAAGGAATGCATGTTATTGCTACCTGCAGAGATGAAAATAAATGTGATGCATTGAAAACTTCTGTTCCTGATGCCCGTGTTTATCTTTTAGATTTGGGTGATGAACAAAGCATCTCGTCCTTTGCTGCGCAGATCACAGCTAATTACAATCATATAGATATACTCATTAACAATGCCGGTGCCATGCTTGACGGGGAATGGGTTGGCAATACCGTTTCACATATCGCACCCGGAGTGCTGAAACAGACCTTTCAGTCTAATTTCTTTGGTACGGTTTATCTGACGCAATTGCTCCTGCCTCTTATACAAAAAAGTGATGCAGGCAGAATTGTAAATGTATCCAGCATCATGGGTTCACTTGGGATGCACAGCATACCGGGAAATGAGTTGTGGGAGGTAAAACCCTTCGCCTACAATGCATCCAAAGCTGCACTGAACCATTTCACCGTGCATCTTGCACAATTATTTTATAACAGCGCTCACAGCGCTGTTTCTATGCATCCGGGCTGGGTAAAAACCGACTTGGGTGGAGAGATGGCTCCGCTTGTAGCAGCTGATGCAGCAAAAGAACTTGCAGCTGTTGCACTTTGCGCAGATACCCGACACAACGGGAAATTTATTTTCAATGAAAATACATTACCCTGGTAATCAATAAATAAAAGAAGAATACCATTTATATGTTTTTACATTTAATGTATATACATATATTTGTGACCGTATTTATAAAAATGGATATAGGAACTGCCATACAACAGAAAAAATTTCGATCAGAGCATGAAAAGCTGATTGTGAATTTGCTGTATACAAGCGGATGGCTGCAGGCAAATCAGGTACGTTTTTTTAAGCAGTATGATTTATCTCCGGAACAATACAATGTGTTGCGCATCCTACGTGGCCAATATCCAAAGGCCACATCTGTTTCGCTGGTTCAAGAACGGATGCTTGATAAAATGTCGAATGCTTCCAGGTTGATAGACAAATTGAAACTAAAAGGGCTGGTGAGCAGAACCACTTGTTCCAATGACAGGCGACAGGTTGATGTAAAGATAACAGAAGCTGGATTAAACCTACTTGAAACCATAGATAAAGAACGAGATGATATTGAAAATCTCATGGGCTCATTAAAAATAGCTGAGGCAAAAACATTAAATAATCTTTTAGATAAACTTAGAACCAATAATAAATAACATGAAAACAACAATTTTAACTATTGCATGTGCGGGCCTGGGATTGCTTGCCATTGCTACCCCTCCTAAAACCAAATCTGTTAATGCAGATAATTTCAAAGTAAACAGCACTGAAAGCTCAATTAAATGGCTTGCTAAAAAAGTAACCGGTGAGCACTCCGGTATTGTAAATATTGCCGGTGGTGAAATCACTACCGAAGGTAAAAATCTGATTTCAGCAACTGTTAATGTGGATATGACAAGCCTTGATGCTACAGATTTGCAGGGTGAATACCATGATAAATTGGTTGGCCACTTAAAATCAGATGACTTTTTCTCTGTAGAGAAATTCAAAACAGCTACCCTTAAAATAAAATCAGCAACTGCCATTAAAGGTGCTGCACCAACAGGCAATAACTATAATATTGTTGCAGATATAACCATTAAAGGTATTACCCAGGAAGTTAAATTTCCTGCAATGATTATCATCAACAGTGGAAAAGTAATAGCCGTTGCCGACTTCAATATCGACCGTTCTAAGTTTGATATTCGCTATGGTTCTAAAACCTTCTTTGCAGAAATAGGTGATAAAGCCATTGATGATGAGTTTAATATTAAGGTACGTATTGTTGCAAATAAGTAACAAAACTATTTAACTGGCTTTAAAGCGCAGTAGCCGAGAGGTGCTGCGCTTTTTTATTGCCTCCTGCCCGTATTTGTTTATCAGACTCCATAACCTTTGTAAGTTTCACAGGTTGTGACCCTGCTAAATCAGAAAAATAAAATCTAAATTGCACGTCATTTCTTAAAATCATATGTCGGAAATAATCGAGAGCAACATTCTAAAGGCACTGTCAACCGTGATGGAACCGGACTTAAAAAAAGATCTGGTTAGCCTGAATATGGTGCGCAATATCAAAATTACAGATAAGCATGTAACATTTACACTGGTGCTAACAACACCGGCCTGCCCTCTTAAAGATAAAATGGAGCAGGATTGTAAAGATGCCATTCACTCACTTGTTGATGCATCTCTGGATGTAACAGTTGAAATGACAGCGAATGTTACAACCAACCGATTGGATAAACTCACCTTGCCCGGAGTTAAAAACATTATTGCAGTAGCATCCGGGAAAGGAGGTGTTGGCAAGTCAACGGTTTCGTCTAACCTGGCTGTAGCACTTGCGCAACGAGGAGCCAAAGTTGGCCTGCTAGATGCCGATATACACGGCCCATCAGTACCCATGATGTTTGGGGTACTTGACCAGCAGCCGTTGATGAGAAACGTGGATGGTCGTGAGCTTATGGTTCCTATTGAAAAATTTGGAATTAAACTGCTCTCCATTGGTTTTTTAATTAAACCGGAGCAGGCAGTAGTATGGCGTGGTCCAATGGTTTCATCTGCGCTTCGTCAGTTTATCAATGATACCGATTGGGGAGAGCTGGATTATTTGGTACTGGATTTACCTCCGGGCACCGGTGATATACACCTTACCATGATTCAGATTGTTCCCTTAACAGGAGTGGTGATGGTAACCACCCCTCAGGCTGTGGCTCTGGCAGATGCATTTAAAGCTGCTACCATGTTTCAGATGATGCCAACAAAAGTACCTCTGTTAGGTGTGGTTGAAAACATGGCTTGGTTTACTCCAGAAGAATTACCAGAAAATAGATATCCTATTTTTGGTGAAGGCGGTGGCAAGAAAATGGCTGAGGAGTTGCATGTTCCGTTTCTAGGTGAATTGCCATTATTTATGCAAATCAGAAAGGGAGGAGACACCGGAATCCCAGCCGTATTGGATTCTGAAAATAGATCTCGCAAATATTTGATGGATATAGCTGAACGTGTAGCACAGCAGGTAGCCATTATCAATGCGCAGAAAGCCGCTTTGGCAAATGCCTGAAAAAATTAAATTTGTGAAACATGAGCGAAGAAATAATTGATAAAATTGAATTGGCCCTTAATTCCATGAGGCCATTTTTACAGGCCGATGGCGGGGATGTAGAATTGGTAGAGCTAACCGATGAGATGGAAGTAAGGCTAAAGCTTACCGGCAATTGTTCCTCATGTGAGATGAGTCATATGACCATGAAAGCAGGCATAGAAAATGGCCTTAAAAGTGCCATTCCTCAAATTTCGCGTGTTGTTGCCATTTAGGCACTTCCTCTTGAGCAAATTTACAATACGTTTCATCGGTAAAAATCAGCACCCTGTCAGGAACTGCATATATAACGATGTGATACACGACAAATTTGCTTCAACAAAATAATCCATCCGATGAAGACAATTTACTATTTAATGACAAGTATCTCACATCGAAAAAAACCAATCAGGCTTTTAACAACCCCATTTACCCTATTCCTTATACTACAATTTCTTGTGCTCACTAACATAAGTGCACAAAACGGTACCCAAACTGTCAGAGGACGTATTGTTGATCAGGAAAGTAAGCAGCCGCTATTTGGTGCTACTGTATTTATTCAACTTGAAGCAACCAAACTGGGATCGGTAACAGATGCAGATGGTTATTTTAAAATCCAGGATGTGCCCTTTGGCCGAAGAAACCTGCAAGCCACTTATGTGGGCTATGAGTTATTATCAGTACCGGATATTATTGTAACTGCAGGTAAAGAGGTGGTACTAAATTTAACCATGACGGAAGCAGTGGTTAAGATGAATGATGTAGTGATAACCTATGATCGTAAAAAAGATCCCACCGTAACCAATAATGAAATGGCTGTTATCAGCTCACGCTCCTTTAATCCGGATGAAACAAAAAAATATGCTGGTGCATTAGGAGATCCAAGCCGCATGGCTGCAAACTTTGCAGGCGTGATAGCTGGTAACGATAGCAGAAATGATATCGTGGTTCGTGGCAACTCACCCAATGCCATGCTGTGGCAACTGGAAGGAGTAAATATTTTTAATCCTAACCACTTTGGAAGCAATTTCAATACGGGTGGGCCTGTGAGCATGCTAAATGCAAATAATATTGGTAAGTCAGATTTTTTTACAAGTGCTTTCCCTGCGCAATATGGTAATGCAAATGGTGGTGTATTTGATCTGGTGATGCGTGAAGGCAATAATGAAAAGAGAGAATACATTGCACAAATTGGTTTCAATGGATTTGAATTTGGTGCCGAAGGCCCGTTTAGCAAAAACTCTAAAGCATCATTTATCTTCAACTATCGTTACTCAACACTTGCAGTAATGAAAGCATTTGGTGTTAATGTAGGTACAGGTGCCGCTGTTCCTTTATACCAGGATATGAATTATAAAATTTCTATCCCCTTTAAGAATAAAAGTAAGCTAAGTATTTTTGGTATGGGTGGCATCAGCTCTATTGATTTACTAGCAAAAGATGTAGATACAAGCGGCATAGACTTCTACGGTGAGGTGGATCGGAATCAGTACCCTCGCTACGGTAAAATAGTAAATGGTATCGCCTATGAAAAAAATCTGAGTGCTAAAACATGGGCTAAGTTTACCCTTGCAAATAGCTATAGCAGCGACCGTTATACGATGGATAGCCTGAATCTTGCTAATGAGAACAATACTTTTCTGCGTGCAAAAGGAAATTTTACAGAGAGTAAATATTCTGCAGTATTAAACCTTACCCATAAGTTTAATGCAAAGAATTCGCTGCATGCCGGCTTTACCAATGACTTTACCAAATTCGACTATTCCAATACCGACTTTTTTAACCGTGCTACTATAGATTCTGTTCGGGTAAAACAAAATGGTAGTATAAATTTAATGCAAGCATACTTGCAGTTTAAACATCGTTTTAATGAACGCTTGACAGCCAATCTTGGTGTACACATGCAATATTTTGATGCAAACGAACAATTTGTGGCAGAGCCAAGGGCTGGTATCCGATTTGCAATAAACGACCGCTCAAGCATCAATGCAGGATACGGATTACATCATCAAACCTTACCTATCTATAATTTATTCGTAAAAGATCAAAGTGGCAACACCCCTAACAAAAATCTTGACTTGATGCGCTCTAACCATTTTGTAATAGGTTATGAAAATATGTTTACCCAAACACTAAAATTTAAAATAGAAACATATTATCAGCTGCTTGATCAGGTTCCGGTGAATACCTATCCGTCTAGCTTTTCTTTACTTAACGTTGGCGCATCCTTTAACCCAACAGATAATGTTAACCTGAATAATGATGGAACAGGCACTAACTATGGGGTAGAAGTAACGTTGGAGCGCTACTTTAATAAAGGCTTTTATTTCCTCATCACTGGTTCTGTGTTTGATAGTAAATACAAAGGAAGCGATGGCATTGAGCGCAATACAGCATTTAACTCAGGATATGCAGCAAATGTGCTAGCCGGTAAAGAGTTTAAAGTAAATAAAAAAGGAAGTGTGGTGTACTTTAATCTCAAGCTCACCACTGTTGGCGGTCGTTACTTTACACCAATAGATGAAGTGCAATCAGCCGCTAAAGGTGAGGTGGTATTTAACGATGCAAAAGCCTTCAGCGAAAAACAAACAGATTACTTTAGATCAGATGTGAAAATAGGCTACAGAAAAGATTTCAAGAAAAGCTCTATGGAATTTGGTGTAGATTTTCAGAACATAACCAATCATCAAAATATTTTTGCGCAGGGATTTGATCGTAGAAGAAACCGCATCACCACTGAGTATCAGCAAGGATTTTTTCCTGTTCCCATGTTCAGATATACTTTTTAATTACAAGCAGGCAGGTAATATTTTATCTGCCTGCATTAATTTATTTGTAACTTAACAGCAGCAGTAAGTTATGGGAATAAAAACAGAAAGCGGACCCCAATTATTTGATAAGCGTGATTTCATAATACGCCATATTATCATTGCGCTAATGGCTATTTTTTATGGTGCAATAGGTCATATTAATGACCCGGTTGAAGAATTGAGATTACATATTTTCACCACCTTCCTGTACATAGTTATTATTTGGAATGGCAATATCTTATTGCTTAATCTGTTAGATAAAAGAATTAGTTTAGAGAAGCAACTCAGAGCCAAGCTACTTATCAGCGGCAGCATAGCTCTAACCTGGCCCATTGCTGTTCATTATCTTTTCTATCTATTGCTATTCCCTTTAATTCATGGCCATCAATGTGATTTAAAATCGAAAGAGAATATTGCTAATATGGTTACCAGTGTAATCATAACCCTGCTTATCAATAGTATTTTTGTGGCAAATGCATTTTTCAGGCAATGGAAAAGGACCTTACAGGAGAAGGAAGAATTAAAAAGAACAAGTCTATCAGCTGAATTTGAAACACTGAAAAGTCAGATTAATCCGCATTTTCTATTCAACTCATTGAATACCCTTACCACCTTAATAGAAGAAAATCCAGCCACAGCCACAAACTTTATTCATAAATTATCTGATGTATATCGTTATGTATTAAATCAGAAAGAAAAAGAAACGGTTACACTAGGCGAAGAACTAGAATTTATTCAGGCATATGTTTACCTTAATCAGATACGTTTTGGAAATAATCTTTGCGTGCACATACACGTTCCGGCTGAATGCAGAAATAAGTCGATTGCTACTCTCTCGTTGCAAATGCTGCTTGAGAATGCAATTAAGCACAATGTCATTTCAGCAAAACATCCTTTACAAATCAACATATCAGCTAACGGATCAGAACTGCATATAAGAAATAATTTGCAACGTAAAATGAATGTTGAAAGTAATGGAATAGGCTTAAATAATATCATTACCCGCTACGGATATTTAACAAAAAGCCAAGTAGAAATTACGGAAACAGAAGACTACTTTATGGTAATTTTACCTTTAATCTAATCATGAGAGTAATTATTATTGAAGACGAGACACCTGCGTTAACAAGGTTGCAAAAGCTAATTAGAAAAGTAGAACCAGAAGCAGATATTATTGGAACTGCTGATAGCATTGAGTCTGCAGTTGAGTTATTTGCAAAAAATCCACAAGCTGAATTGGCTTTCATGGATATTGAACTGGCTGATGGCAGAAGCTTTGAAATTTTTAACCGCATACAGATTAAATGCCCGGTAATATTTACTACCGCCTATGATGAATTTGCATTGCAGGCGTTTAAGGTAAACAGCATTGATTACCTACTCAAACCCGTTGATGCCGATTTACTGAAACAAGCCATAGAGAAATTTAAACAGCTATATAATAGCAAAACTCATTTACCAGATTTAACTGAACTACTGAAACAATTACAAAAACCTACCACAGCGGCAGTAAAAAACAGGTTCCTTTTAAAGGTAGGCACCAAATGGATCTCTGTTCCCCTATCAGATATTTCCTGCTTCTATGCGGCAGATAAGAGTGTGTATATGCTTACCATGCAGAAACAAAAATATGTGATGGATGAATCGTTGGATCAACTATTGCCGCAGCTACCGGAAATAGATTTCTTTCAACTAAACAGAGGTTGTATTGCATCCTATAAGAGTATACAAAGTGTACATAGCTACTTTAACGGAAAGCTAAAGGTTGAACTGTCTCCATCACCGGATGAAGAAGTAACCGTAAGCAGGGAACGAGCTCCTGAGTTTAAGAAATGGCTGGATAGATGAAGATGGTTGAGATTTGTGCGTTGGGGATTGCATGTATGCAGCTTCTCACCTCACATTTAAATTTCAATATTCATAAATTCAACGGTTAGCCTTTAGCCAAGTGAAGTTAGAAGTTAGATAGATTATAGCATTGGCTGCATTTAAAAAATAATCCCTAAAATTTAAAATCAACCATTTTAGCTCTGCGTGTAATCTTATGTGCTGCACCAAACCAGCCCAATACCCTTACTTTGGAATTTGGATTTAGTGGTAAAATATTACTGGGCACATTACCTACTGGAGCAGCGAATAAACCAGAGAATCCTCCACCGGTTCCATTTGTTAATTCCTGCTTTAACCTCACATAAAAGAATAACTGCTCACGTGTAACACTGTAAACCTCAACCTTGATTGAATCTCCGGGATAAAAGCTAGGTGTGAAAGCAGTTCCACCATCGCCTTCCTCAACAAAATTTATGGCATACCTCAGCGGGAAATTAAAACTGGATTCAATTTCAATTTGCGCGTTGGGAGAATTCTCTCCACTCGTAGATTCACTCACCACATAAAAATTTTTCAAATCATTATAGAATTTCCAATTTGTGCCATCTTTTTTTAGATAAGGATTTTCAGCAACAGGATTTCTTTTCACATAGTACTTCAATCGGTAGCTATCACCTAATCCTGCAGGATCAATCGGCTTCATCTCTACATATCCAACACCTTCAGGAATAGCACCTCCGGGCCCACTTGCACGATCAGTTAATACCCTTGTATAAAAACTATCAGGATGAAAAATAACCGGTCTGTTGATACGTGACTGAGAGATGAGTGTATCGCCTTCAGGTAATCTTACCAGAAGTATATAGCTGCGGTTTGGCTGAGGTACAGTTGTAGTAGTAATATAATTGCCATTGCCAACGTGATTGCATATGTCGATATTCACTGCCCCCCCGGCTGTATCAATAATTGCTACTGTAGCATTGATAACACGCTCGGGTTCCCCATTAAATAAATAAGGTACCGAGCGAGATATTTTGATCGTATCCTTTATTAGCTTATTGGGGTCTTCCGGATCATACACAATCATACCTTCAATAACATACTGTGATTCACCTTCACCTGCATCTACATCAATCGGGTCAATACAAGCATTAAAAAGGCCAATGCTCATCATCATAACCAGATATAAAGTTGATTTTTTCATGATTGATTAGAATTTAAAATTATAAGTAAATGCTGGTATAGGAAATGCAAACATGGAGAACTGTACCATTTCTGTAACATAGTTTGAATTCTCAGCTATACGCGGATATACAGCAAAAGGATTGCGCCTGCCCAGTAAATTATATACACCAAATACAATCTCCCACTCATATGTATACTTCATGCGCTTAAAAAATGATTTCGGTAATTCCTGGGGCTTATTGTGTGGCTTACTTTTTACACTGGCCGTAATATCAACTCTTAAGAAATCAGGAATACGTACATTATTTCTTGGTGCATTTGGGTTATGAGGCACTCCAAAACCCTCAAATATAAATTTATTAGAAGGCAGGTTCACCGGTGTTCCGCTTCCATAAATCAAGTTTCCATTCAATGTCCAGCGAGAACTTAATTCATAACTTCCAATAATATTTAAGTTGTGTAGCTTATCAAAACGGGTTGGATACCATTCATTATTATTTACTCTTTCTACCTGTCGCTCTGTGCGGGCAATGGTATAGCTGATAAAGCCGGTGAGTTTACCTGTATTTTTCTTTACGTAAAACTCAGCCCCATATGCCCTGCCTTTGCCATTAAGTAACTGCCCCTCAAGGAAAGGATTCAGTAATAAATCAGCGCCATCTATATAATCAATTTGGTTTTGCATGGACTTGTAATATACCTCCACAGATGTTTCATAATCATCAGCTGCACCAAAATTTCTGAAATAGCCCAGCGCTACCTGATCAGATAATTGTGGTTTGATATTATTGGTGCTGGGCGTCCAAACATCCAGTGGAATAGAGGCCGCTGTATTGGAAATAAGATGCAGGTATTGCGCTGTTCGCATATAACTTGCCTTGATGCTGCTGGCTGCATCAATTTCATATTTCACAGATAAACGAGGCTCAAGATTAGGATAGGTTTGTATGCTTTCTAATGTATAGAAGCTGTCTGTACTTTCCAGTTCACGACCAAAAATGGTAAAACTGTCGGTATAATTTTGCCTTACACCTTTTCCAAGGTAATGATAGGAAGAGAATCGCAAACCATAGGTAAGCGACCATCTGCTATTAATGGTTTGCTCATTGGATATATAGAGTGCGTTTTCTAACGCATATTTATCGGCTAATTCTATGCGCTGCTCTGCACCCTCACTTTTAAAGGTAGCCTTGCCGGGTTTGAATGTATAATAGATAGCCTGTCCACCCAGGTTTAATGTATTTTTATTATTGAGATACCAGGTGAAGTCTTGCTTTATGCTGTAATTAATTATACTCGATGTCCAGTTAAACCCATCTCTTGAACCAATAACACTGGCACCAATACCATAATCATAATTGCTGTAAAATGCTGTGGTGTTGCTAAACAATTTATTACTGAATAAATGATTCCATCGTGTGGTTAAGGTGGCATTACCCCAGTTAAAACCAAATTCATCAACCCCAAATACATCGCGACCTAAATAACCGGAAATAAATAATTTATCCTTTTGCCCAATACTGTAATTGGCTTTCATGGTTAAATCATAAAAATATAATTTTAATCCCTTAAAATCCGGATTGTTCATTAGAAATGGGGCAGCAAGCACATCACCATAACTTCTTCTGCCTGCAACAATAAAGGAGCCTTTATCTTTATATAGAGGCCCTTCAAGTGTGAGCCTTGAGAAGATAATACCTATACCACCCTGTGCAGCAAACTCTTTTTTATTGCCTTCCTTTAAGCGCACATCCAAAATGGAAGAAAGCCTTCCTCCATATTTTGCATTGATACCACCTTTATATAATTTCACATCCTTCACTGCATCCGGGTTAAACACGGAGAAAATGCCAAATAAGTGTGATGAATTATACACCGGGGCTTCATCCAACAAGATCATATTCTGATCTATGCTCCCTCCCCTTACATTAAATCCTGATGCGCCTTCGCCAACTGTGCTTACTCCGGGAAGTAATTGTATGCTTCTCACCAAATCTACTTCCCCAAGCAATGCGGGTATCTTACTAATGGTTTTGATATCAAGCCGGTTAACAGACATCTCATTGCGCTTCACATTTTCATCCTTGCGCTCTGCCGTTACATTAACCTCTTTGAGCTCTTTTCCTACTGGAACCATTTCAAAACTAAGCTTAATTGGTTCTGTTAAATCAATTGTTTTGGTTTGGCTTTCATAGCCAATATACTGGCAAATCAGTGTGTATTTACCGGGTAATAAACTAATAGAATAATATCCATATTCATTACTCAGTACACCTGCATTGTTTTCTTTAACAAGTATGGTTGCACCGATGAGTTCCTCACCGGTTTTAGCATCTTTCAGATATCCATTTACAGGTATTTTTTTCTGAGCAGCGACATCAAAAGAAAAGCATATGCTTATTAAAAATAAAAAGGGTATTTTCTGTTTCATAAAGAAGTTTGAAAATTGAATGACATATTAACAATCAAACTTACCCGGAGGTTTAGCTCGTTCAAAATATATTTGGGTATGCGGCCTTGCCCGTTTATGAATAGCTAAAGTGCATTATTAAGCAAGGGTAATTCACAAAGTTTTTGGTAGCGCTGAGTGCGAACTGCTGCGCGAAAAACCTCTATATGACCTGGGCCATGGGTATCTGAACCCACCAGATGAACCATTTTATTGGAGATAAGCCATTCAGCTGTTTTTTGAACTTCTTTAGAATAATACCCCAAAATGGAAAACAAATTCAACTGAAAAAATATTCCGGCCTCATGAAACTCCTCGTATTTTGATTTACGCTGGGCCATATAACCATAACGCTCAGGATGCGCCAAAACCGGCTTGTAACCATTTACCTGTAGATCAAACAACACTTGTTTAAAGTTGGCAGGCTCTTCAGTAAAAGGTAACTCCACCAGCACATACTTGTCGCCAAAGCAAAGTAGCTCATTATTTTTAATTTTTACTTCAAAGGCATCATCCACCATGTATTCTGCCGCTGCATGTAACTCGATGGGAATATTATTTTCCTTCAATTTTAACTGCAGTTGATTACTAAGTTCAGGAATATTGTGAAAACCATTCTTATAAAAATCACCCATGATATGCGGAGTAGTAATCACTTTTCTATAGCCCATTTGGGCCATAGCTTCAAGCACAATAAGACTTTCGTCAAATGTACGAACACCATCATCTATTGCAGGAAGCAAATGTGAGTGAAACTCCGTTGTGATAGGATTTATAAAATTGCGGTCGGCAAGTTTAGGAGTATTTTTAAAAAGGCTGCCAAATAATCCCATAAACACTAAGCGTTCTCTAGAAACTCTTTTAGGGATGCAATATTTGGAACATTGAGTGAATCTACCTTGCGGTGATCGGCAATAAAAAGTGATAACCAGTCGAGGCGATGAATGAGTTTATAAATGCTGTGATAGGTAAAATCTGCCAGCTCCATATGTACCACCTTGTTATACTCCACCGCAAGCAAGCTATTCAAGAACTCGAATCTGGAAGTAACGCGTTCATTTTGCATAGAATCCAGCATGATAAAAACGGTATCAAGTTGCCCGTAGTACGACTCAATAACATTGTGGTTCATTTCAGGCAATGAATGCTGAAAACACTCATGCTTTGCATTTTCCTGGACCTGTTGCGCAAAACGAATACCTATGGGCTCAAGCAAACCATCTGTTAAAACCACCAGCTTGCTCTTTACTTTTGGTTTAATTACTTCAAATAATTCCGTGGCCTCATCTTCATAAGGTTTGTTGTCTTCAAATAATGAAGCCATATTTTCTAATCCGGTTTGAGCTGACTTCCCGGTTAACTCATTAAAAATTTGAATAAGGTATGTTAATGAGAAACCAAGTGCCATGCGTGGTTGGAACCCCGGCTCGATATGATAATTGTGCAGCTGATGTACGGCAGCTAATTCTCCCAATTTGCCACCTGAAGTGAGTATAAGTATTTTGCTGCCCCGCTTTACAGTTTCTTCAAACATCTGCAGCGTTTCTTCTGTATTACCCGAATATGAACCGAGTATAACCAATGACTTTTCGTTTACATAAGCAGGCAAGCTATAGTCTGCAATACACTCTACCGAAACCGGACAAGAATTGGCAAACAATGACTTTACAATGCGGCCACCTATACCAGAACCGCCAAGTCCGCCAATAACTATATTGTTGTATGAAGATGCTGATAAGCCATGAGGTTTATAATGGCTCAATGCAAATGAAATCTGATAATTGAATTTTCTTAACGCTTCGTGTTGTGCATTACTCATAATATTCTGATGTTTACTTTATAAGATTTAATAAATATTGTCCATAGCCGCTTTTTAGCAGTTTAGTAGCTTCTTCTTTTAATTTCTCTTTGGTTATCCAGCCGTTTTTATAAGCTATCTCTTCAATACAACCAATTTTAAGACCTTGCCTTTCTTCAATAACTTGTACAAACTGACCGGCCTGCATAAGCGATGCAAAAGTACCTGTATCAAGCCAGGCCGTGCCGCGCTGCAATACGCCTACTTTTAGTTTGCCTTGTTCCAAATACACTCTGTTTACATCAGTAATTTCAAGTTCTCCACGTGGGGAAGGCTTAATATTTTTTGCAATTTCAATAACCGAGTTATCATAAAAATATAAACCCGGTACTGCATAATTAGATTTGGGATTTACTGGTTTTTCTTCAATACTGATTGCATTCATCTGTTCGTTAAACTCAACTACACCATAGCGCTCAGGATCGCTAACATGGTAGGCAAATACCACACCTCCATCCGGATTGTTATTGTCCTTTAATAATTTACTTAATCCTGAGCTAAAGAAAATATTATCCCCTAAAATCAATGCTACCTTATCATCACCAACAAATTTTTCGCCTATAATAAATGCCTGCGCCAAACCATCGGGGCTAGGCTGTTCGGCATACTCAAAGCGACAACCCACCTGTGAGCCATCTCCCAGCAATTTTTTAAATCCTGGTAAATCATGCGGTGTAGAAATAATTAATATCTCGTTTATACCTGCCAGCATCAGCGTGCTGAGCGGATAATAAATCATGGGTTTATCATAGACAGGCATGAGTTGTTTACTTACAGCAAGTGTAAGCGGATGCAAACGGGTGCCGCTTCCTCCGGCTAATATTATTCCTTTCATAGTTTATCGTTTCGCGTACATATTTTCGTAATACTTCTGATAATCTCCACTGGTTACTTCATCCATCCACTGCTGGTTTGACAGATACCAATCAATTGTTTTGGCAATACCTTCTTCAAACTGCAGTGATGGTTGCCAGCCAAGTTCTTTCATGATTTTAGTTGAATCGATGGCATAGCGCAAGTCGTGTCCGGCACGATCTGTTACATAAGTAATCAGTTTCTCTGATTCACCCGCAGGTCTTCCTAATTTCTCATCCATGGTTTTACAAATCACTTTCACCAAATCAAGATTCTTCCATTCGTTGAAGCCACCAATATTATATGTTTCTCCGGTTTTACCTTTATGAAACACATCATCGATAGCCCGGGCATGGTCAATTACATAGAGCCAGTCACGCACGTTCTCTCCTTTACCGTAAACAGGCAGTGGCTTGTTATGGCGGATATTATTGATAAATAGCGGAATGAGTTTTTCTGGAAATTGATTAGGCCCGTAGTTATTTGAACAGTTACTGAGCACCACCGGAATTTTGTAAGTGTTATGGTAAGCTCTTACGAAATGATCAGAACTTGCTTTAGAAGCTGAGTAAGGTGATTGTGGATCATAAGGCGTTGTTTCCAGAAAAAATCCACCATCGTGCAAACTTCCGTACACCTCATCTGTACTCACATGATAAAACAATTTTCCTTCATATGCGCCCTTCCATAAATTTTTAAACGCATTGAGTAAATTAACCGTACCCACCACATTGGTCATCACAAAATCCATTGGATTGGTAATGCTGCGATCCACATGGCTTTCAGCAGCAAGGTGAATCACGGCATCAAATCGGTGCGTTTCAAACAACGTATTGATTTGAGCAGCATCTACTATATCTGCTTTAATAAAGTTGTAGTTGGGCTTGTTTGCTACATCAGCAATATTGGCCAAGTTGCCTGCATAGGTTAATTTATCCAGATTAAAAATCTCATAATCGGGATACTTGTTTACAAACAAACGCACTACGTGTGAGCCTATAAATCCTGCTCCTCCGGTAATTAATATGCTCTTTCCTGTTGTCATCATACAAATAAACTTAAGCTTATAAATTTAAATTTTTTAGTTGCTGTTCCCAATGCCACGCTGTTTGCATACAGTTATCCAGATCGCGTGAGGCTTTCCATCCCAATTCATGTTGTGCTTTATTGCATACTGCATATATCTGTACCACATCACCCGCCCTGCGAGGACCAATTTCATAATGGAGTTTTGTACCGCTTACTTTCTCAAATGAGCGAATAACCTCCATTACCGAGTTGCCTTTTCCTGTGCCGATATTAAATACATAATAACCGTTTGTTGCTGCTTGCTTTTTTAGATATGAAATAGCTGCCACGTGTGCCTTGGCCAAATCTACTACATGAATATAATCTCTGATGCAAGTGCCATCTGCTGTAGGGTAATCATCACCAAACACGGTAAGTTTTTGCCTTTTACCTATAGCTGTTTGTGTGATAAATGGCACCAGGTTATTGGGAACACCAACAGGCAATTCTCCAAGCAATGCACTGTCGTGTGCACCTACCGGATTAAAATAACGCAATGAAACCACACGCAGGTTAGCAGTTGCTGTTTGGTCCTGCAATATCTCTTCACATATCTTCTTGGTATTGCCATATGGTGAGTTGGCTTTTACTACCGGTGCAGATTCATCTACCGGAGGATTGGCAACATCACCGTAAACCGTGCATGAAGATGAGAAGACCATATCATGAACACGGTGAGCCTGCATCACTTCTAATAGGTTAGTGGTTCCACCAATATTGTTCTGATAATATTTAAGCGGATGCGCCACACTTTCGCCTACTGCCTTATAGGCGGCAAAATGCACAACGGCAACAATATCGGAGTATGTCTTAAATACATCGTACAAAGCTGCTTTATCTCTAAGGTCAACTTGTTTTACATGCGGGCGCACACTGGTTATTTTTTGAATATGATCAACAATAAATGGCTGAGAGTTTTCAAAATTATCTATCATCACCACCTCGTAGCCCTCCTGCTGTAACTCAACCACTGTATGTGATCCGATATAACCTGTTCCGCCTGTTACCAATATCTTCATTACGCGTAAAGAGAGTTAATGCTTATAGGTGAATGTATTTGATGGTGTAACAATATGAACACTTCCCTCACCGGACTCTACCCTGCCAATAATTCTTGCCTCAATTTGAAATGCAGATGCAATTGCAATTAACTCCATTGCCGTTTTTTCATCTGTATAAAACTCGAGCAGATTACCCATATTGAATACCTTGTACATTTCCTCCCAGGATGTTTGTGATTGTTGCTGTATCATTTGAAACAACGGAGGCGTTTCAAATAAATTATCCTTAATGATGTTTAATCGCGAGGTAAAATGCAGCGCCTTGGTTTGGCCTCCACCAGTATTATGTATCATGCCATCAATCTGCGGGGCGTATTGCTCAAGAATTTGTTTGATAAGCGGAGAGAAAGTTCTTGTAGGAGATAAAATCATCTTACCTACATTCAGAGGATGCCCCGGTAACTGATCAGTTAATTTTAGTTTTCCTGTATATACCAGATCATCTGACAAAAGCGGATCATAAGACTCTGTAAAAGATTTATAAAAAGCTGACAGTGAATCATGCCTAGCCAGTGTTAAACCGTTACTGCCCATGCCTGCATTGTATGCTTGTTCATATAAAGCTTTACCAAAAGAAGCAAAGCCAACAATAACGTTTCCGGGCTTTATCCTACTGTTATCAATTACCTTATTTCTGGGGAGCCGTGCAGTAACTGTTGAATCAACAATAATGGTACGTACTAAATCGCCAACATCTGCGGTTTCACCACCGGTGCTGTGCACCTGTATGCCATATTGTTGTAACATGGCAATAAACTCTTCTGTTCCTTCAATAATTGCAGCTATAACTTCACCGGGAATCAGGTTTTTATTGCGGCCAATAGTAGAAGACAGTGTAATATGCTGATATGCACCTGCACATAATAAGTCATTCAGATTCATAACAATTGCATCTTGTGCAATGCCTTTCCAAACACTTAGGTCGCCAGTTTCTTTCCAATATAAATACGCCAGGGATGATTTGGTACCTGCTCCATCGGCATGCATGATATTGCAGTAATTTTCATCGCCCCCCAAATAGTCCGGAACTATTTTACAAAAGGCTTTTGGAAAAATCCCCTTATCTACATTTTTTATGGCAGCATGCACATCCTCTTTTTTAGAAGACACACCGCGTTTCATGTATTTATCAGCTGACATGTAAGATTGTTGATACGCGTGCGAAGGTAGCTAATGCCCTGTGTTTATCCTAAAACCTCATTAAATATTCAAAACTCTGTATTTCAGCCATATTAAACTTCTTAAGAAGTAGCTGATTTGTTTACCCTAACCATTTCACCGGCAAACTCTTTATTTAAAAATACTACCATTTTTTCACTGCTCATTCCCTCTAGCATCTTGCCTGCTTTAGCGATTGCCACAGTGCCTTTTTCCTCTGAAACCACCAAAGCAATAGCATCGGTTTGCTCGGTAATACCGATGGCAGCTAAATGCCTTAGGCCATATTTGTTATGAGCATCAGGATTATCGCTCAATGGCAGTACCGCATTGGCTGCTTTAATTTTACTGTTAGCAATAATGAGTGCACCATCATGCAGCGGACTCTTTTTATTAAAAATAGTGATGATTAGACGTTTGCTGATATTGGCATCAATCCATTCACCACTGGCACCAATAAACTTCATTTCAGAAGTTTTAGGAAAAACAATCAATGCACCTGTTTTACCCTGGGCAAGGGTTTCGCAGGCATCAACAATATCTTCAAAATTGGTATTAAAGCTTTTTTCTATTTTCCAGTTCCAGGGCAGAAACCGTAGTATTGATTTATTCTCATTTCCGAAAGTACCCTTACCTATAAGCAATAGAAATTTTCTTATTTCCTGCTGAAAAACAATTAAAATAGCAATAAATCCCACTTTGGTAAACTCTCCCAAAATCGTTTCCAGCAGCGGCATTTCAAACAAACGCACTATAATCCAAAACAAGTAAATGGTAACCAAGCCAATGAGCATATTGAATGCCAGACTGCCTTTAAGCAAACGGTATAACTGATGGGTGATGCCGGCTACAAGCAGTACATCAATTATGTTTCCAAGGGTGAACCTGAAGTCGTAAAACTTAAATAATTCCATTTAATGCGTTTACTATTGCTATACATTCCATGGCTTCAGCCACATCGTGCACTCTTAATATATCAGCCCCTTTGTTTAATGCGAGAGCATGCAAGGCTGTGGTTCCATTTAGTGCATGAGCCGTATCAACATGAAGCAGCTTCTGAATCATACTTTTTCTTGATACCCCCACCAATACTGGCACTCCAAATATACTCAAATCCTGCAGTGAGGCAAATAACCTATAGTTATGTTCCAGATTTTTACCAAAACCAAAACCGGGGTCAATGATAATATCTGCAATGCCCGCGTCTTTGCAAAGCTCAACACGCTGCCTAAGGTAATCAATCACCTCTAGCACCACATCATCATAATGCGGATTAACCTGCATGGTTTGCGGTGTCCCTTTCTTGTGCATCATTATATAAGGAACCTTGAGTGCTGCCACGGTTTTAATCATATCCGGATCATCTTCTCCGGCAGATACATCATTTACCATGCAGGCCCCTGCTTTTACTGCTTCTGTTGCAACTCCTGCCCTAAATGTATCTATACTGATAATGGCCTGCGGATATGCATGATGTATGGCAGCAATAATCGGAATAACCCTGCTTAGCTCTTCTTCCACGGTCACCAATGCCGCTCCGGGACGGGTGGAGTAGCCGCCAATATCCAGTATGCGCGCGCCTGCCTGAAGCATGACACCGGCTTGCTCAACCGCTGATGTTACTGCCTGATGCCTGCTACCTGCAAAGAATGAGTCTGGCGTGGCATTGATAATACCCATCACTATCGGCTTATCCACCACCAACAATTCTGAACGGCAGTTAAGGGTTATTTTTTTCTGAAATGTTTGCATTTTAAAAGGCTCTGTTATTTTTGTGCCTCATACCTGCACCGAAGTAAACGCATAATTGGCGAATAAAAAAACTTAGGTCTGCGGCTAAATGTATTCAAACATAAAAAACGTGAGCAATAAAACTTCTATACAATACGATGAGGCCATCCATAAATGCCGAAGTATCTTTTTAACAAAAAGCAAGGATTATGGCACTTCATGGCGAATTATGCGCGTTTCTTCGCTCATGGATCAGATATTTATTAAGGCCCAGCGTATACGAACCATTGAAGAGAATGTAATGAAGAAGGTGAATGAAGATGAACGTACCGAGTTTATCGGGATTGTAAATTATTGCATCATTGCACTGATTCAGCTTGAGCTTAAAGACTTATCAGAAACCAATTTGCCATTAACACAATTGGAAACATTGTATAATAAACAGGTGACTGAAGTAAAAGCCTTGATGGAAGAAAAAAACCATGACTATGGCGAGGCGTGGAGAGATATGCGCGTAAGCACTTTTACTGATATGATTTTGATGCGGTTGCTGCGCATCCGTCAAATTGAAGAAGCAAAAGGCCAAACCATTATGTCGGAAGGCGTTGATGCCAACATAAGAGATATGATGAATTATGCGGTTTTTGCACTGATACATCTGGATTAAGAGGGAGTTATTGCGTTTAAATATTGATGTTAAATGTTGAATAAAAATCTACCAGAACCCAATACCTAACAACCAAAACCCAATTTTAAATTTTATGCAGGTTATTTATAAAGCATAAAGAAATAATTAAGAGAAACGTTTCGTTTAAAAATGTTTTAATCAGATAAACCATGAATATTCTTGTACAGTTGAGTCGCATACTTGTTGGTGTGCTTTTTATTATCTCCGGTTTTATAAAGGCTAATGATACCATAGGATTTTCCTATAAACTGGAAGAGTATTTTGAAGTATTTCACATGCCTTTCTTCGCCCATTATGCCGTGCCGTTAGCCATGTTTATTTGCATTTTTGAAATTATGGTGGGCGTGGTTTTGCTTGTGGGTACGTATGCGCGTTTAAATGCATGGCTGTTATTACTCATGATTATTTTCTTCACCTTACTCACCGGCTATTCTGCCATAACCAATAAGGTTACAGATTGCGGATGTTTTGGTGATGCCATTAAACTAAAACCATTTCAGTCATTTATTAAGGATTTGGTGCTGCTTGTATTTATAGGCATCATATTTATCGGACACAGCTTTATTAAACCCATATTTAACAAAACCATTTGCCATATAGGCATGTTTATTTCCCTGCTTGTTACAACCTTCTTCACCATCTATACTTTTATGTTCCTGCCCAAAATAGATTTTCTTCCATACAAGGTGGGTAATGATATTGGTAAGCTCATGGAAATACCGGAAGGTGCGCCAAGAGATGAGTATGAAATGATTTTTATTTACGAAAAAGGAGGACAACAATTGGAGTTTACTGCCGCGAATCTGCCGGCTGATTTAGACACCTATAAATTTATTGACCGAAAAGATAAGCTGATTAAGGAAGGTTATAAGCCTGCTATTTTCGATTTTAAATTATACAATGATGCAGGCATCGATTATACCGATTCTTTGCTTGCCGATAAACAAAACTACAAGTTAATTCTGGTACAGAAGAGTGTATTTGAAGGTAGAAAAGGCATCGAATCGCAAATTGCTGCACTGGCTGATAACTGGCAAAAAAGTGGTTTGACGTTTTGGGCACTAAGTGCCACTGCCCCGGAGCAGGTTGAAGATTACCGCCATGAGCACCAATTGGCTTTTCCCTATTATCTGATGGATGCCACACCAATAAAATCTTTGGTGCGATCAAACCCAGGATTGATATTATTAAAGGGGAATACCGTAATTAAAAAATGGAGTGCCTATAATTTGCCATCCTTTGAAACGGTTAAAAAGTACATGAACTGAGTACGTATGCCCAATAAGTTTGCAAAGAACATTTATCTTATTGGCATGCCGGGGGCAGGCAAAAGTAGCGTTGGTAAAAAATTGGCAAAAGTGCTTGACTATACTTTTATTGATTTAGATGCGAGGATTGAAGGGCAAGAGAAACTAACTTTATCAGAAATTTTTGCAAGCAAAGGCGAAGCATATTTCAGAGAAGCAGAACATCAATGCCTGCTTCAAACCGAACATGAACAATCAGCACTGATTGCTACCGGAGGTGGAACGCCATGCTATTTTAATCAGATGGAATGGATGAATGAACATGGGTTAACCATCTATTTAGAGGCGGCACCACAACTTCTAACTGATCGAATTGTTTCAGGCGAAAGTAAACGACCACTGTTTGATGGGAAAAATCCAGAGGAAATCTTACCATTTATCATGCAGTTGCTTGAAGCCCGCAAACATTGCTATGAACAGGCTAAGCTAAAAATAAAAATACCTGTAAATGACTTTCAAACCATTGCTACACAAGCCTTACAACTGCTTAACCAAGAGGCTTAACCAGCCCCAAAAAGGCTAAAAGGCCTATAAATGTTGAAAACCTGTGAAAATCTATTTGATGAAAAAATGCCTGAAAGCCTTGCTGTAGCTTGATTTCTTCATTCTCTTTTATAAGTTTGTTCGAGTAAAACCAACCTTAAATAAATTTAAACATTATGAACAAGTCAGATTTAATCGACAAAATGTCCGGTGATGCCGGTATTACAAAAGTACAAGCTGCAGCTGCATTAGATGCATTCATGACAGGTACACAAGCTGCTTTGAAAAAAGGCGACAAATTAATCCTTGTTGGATTCGGAACTTTCTCCGTAACCAAGCGTGCTGCTCGCAAAGGCCGTAACCCACAAACAGGTAAAGTAATTAACATCCCTGCTAAAAAAGTTGTGAAATTTAAAGCAGGTGCAGGTTTACAAGGCAAAATCAAATAAGCTGATTACCTATTGTAAAATAAAAAACCCCGGCTTGCCGGGGTTTTTTATTTGTATGCAGTTTATTAATCTCTTCTGCGTGAATAGCCGCCTCTTTCTTTTCTTCCGCCAAATGAGCGGCCACCCCTGTCTCCTCCTCTATCTCCACCTCTGCTTCCGCCTTCACGGCTTCTACCACCTTCACTTCTTCTGCGACCATATCTTCCATCATCTCCACTTCTGCCTCCTTTAGAAAAACTTCTTTCCTGCTCACCGGAAACTTCCACTCTCACTGTTCTTCCACGATAATTACTTCCATGCAAACCTTTGGTTACCTGCTCCACAACTTCGGGCTCAACATTGATAAAAGAGTATACCCCCTTAACATCAATGCGCAGCAATTGCTTTCCACTAATTCCTGTAAGACTCAACACCAGGTCTTTCATTGATCCCGTGTTTAAACCATCTTTTGAACCGATGCTCACAAATAATCGTGAGCCTCTGCCCCTTGCTTCACCTTCAGCTTTACCTGAATCTTTCTCACCCACATTTAAATCAGGTCCATTCATATACTCAGCACTAAAACGTCTTAACTCCAGGCTAAGCATTTTCTTTAATACTTCTTCCTTATCTAATTGCAGCAGAGGTTTTAGATGTTTTTCAACTACATCATCAAAGAATGTTTCTTCAATCTCTGTTGAATTGATTGTATCAATAAATGCCAATAGTTTTTTATCCCGTACTTCCATTGCTGATGGAATAAGCACACGTTTAAATTTAATATTGGCTAATTTTTCAATCTCGCGAAGTCTGTAAAATTCTCTTACGTTTAATAAGGTGAGGGAAGTGCCTGTTTTACCTGCGCGGGCTGTACGACCACTGCGGTGTGTGTAGTTTTCAATATCATCAGGCAGATGATAATGAATAACGTGTGTTAATCCGCTTACATCGATACCACGTGCAGCCACATCTGTTGCCAATAAAATTTTAATGGCATGATGGCGAAAGCGGTTCATTACCTTCTCACGCTGACTTTGACTTAAATCACCATGAAGGCAATCGGCATTATAACCATCGCGTATGAGCTTATCACTAATCTCTTGCGTTTCATGCTTGGTGGTACAAAATATAATGCCATAGAAATGCTCACTGGTGTAATCCAGCACACGTTTCATGGCAGCATATTTGTCTTTGGCATGCACCACTGCGTATTCATGTGCAATGTTTACGTTTGTTGAGTTGGCTTTGCCAACAGACACCTCTACCGGATCATTCATATACCTTTCGGCAATCTGTCTGATTTCTTTTGGCATGGTTGCACTGAACAAACAAACACGTTTGTTATCGGGTGTAACAGATAAAATATTTTCAATATCTTCTCTGAAACCCATATTCAGCATTTCGTCTGCTTCATCAAGCACCACATATTTTATGCTTTTAATGTTTACTGCTTTGCGCTCCATTAAATCCATCAGGCGGCCTGGTGTGGCTACAACAATGTGTGCTCCTCTACGCAGTTCATCAATCTGATGCGAAATACTTGCACCACCATAAACCGACACTACACGCACATTTTTCATGTGTTTGCTGTAGTTGGTGAGGTCGCGAGAGATTTGCATACACAGCTCGCGTGTTGGGCAAATAATTAAAGTTTGTGTGCTTTTTGCACTGAAATCCGTTAGCTGCAAAAGGGGTAAGCCAAATGCTGCTGTTTTTCCGGTACCGGTTTGTGCTAATCCTAAAATGTCTCTTTCAGTTTCTAAAAAAACAGGAATGGACTTTTCCTGAATAGGCGTGGGATTCACAAATCCCAGTTCCGAGATGGCGCTTAGAACGGACGCGTCTAAGCCCAGATCGTTAAAAGTTGTCAATGTACGTTATTTATTAAAATGAGCGACAAAGGTAGGTTAAACATTTCATATAGTCACTATTACAGCTAATTATGGGCCTTTTACATCTGCCTGAAAACAGCATAAATTGAGTGATTACAAGTACTGTAGGCCATTAATTCATGAAATAATATTATTACAGTTAAAACATAACACTTAAAGAATCTGCCGAAAAAGCTCTAATAACTATGTGAGGTCACAAGCTTGAATGACAGGAGTAGATAACGATTACAAAAGCTCCTGTGTTAAAGCATAGATATTATTTGGGTATACCGTGTTTAGCTCTTAATTTTGAAGACTTTTACAGTAGATATATGAATATTAAAGACCTGTTGAATAAGCGAATTTTGATTTTAGATGGTGCCATGGGTACCATGATACAACGTTATAAACTGGATGAAAACGACTTCAGAAACGAAGAACTGATAAACCATCCGCATCCGTTGAAAGGGAATAACGATTTACTTTCTATAACCCGTCCTGATATTATAAAAGCCATACATGCGCAATATTTTGACGCGGGTGCAGATATTATTGAAACCAATACCTTTAGCGGTACCACCATTGCGCAGGCCGATTACCATTTAGGAGAAGACTGGGTTTGGAAGATTAATTACGAGTCGGCTAAAATTGCGCGAGAAGTAGCCGATTCATACACGGCAAAAAATCCTGATAAGCCAAGGTTCGTGGCAGGCTCCATGGGGCCTACCACCAAACTTTCATCCATGTCGCCCGATGTAAATAATCCGGGTTTTCGAGCCATTACGTTTGATGAACTTACACATGCTTTTAAATGGCAAATTAAAGGCCTGCTGGCGGGTGGCGCTGATCTACTGTTGATTGAAACCATAACTGATACATTGAATGCAAAAGCTGCATTGTATGCCGCGCAGGAATTATTTGAAGAAACAGGTAAAACCTACCCCATCATGATTTCCGGTACCATTACGGATGCATCAGGAAGAACTTTAAGCGGTCAAACCACTGAAGCGTTCCTTACTTCACTTCGCCATGTGCCTTTGTTAAGCATTGGTTTGAATTGTGCCCTGGGTGCTAATGCCCTCAGACCTTACCTGCAGGTACTGGCCAATACCGCTCCTTTTTATGTAAGTGCTTATCCCAATGCCGGTTTACCCAATGAAATGGGGCAATATGATGAGAGTCCAGAGTTTATGACACGCCAGGTTGAAGAATTTTGTAAAGAGGGTTTGGTAAATATTTTAGGCGGATGCTGCGGAACCACTCCGGAGCATATCAAAGCCATTGCTGAAATGGCTGCCAAATATCAACCCAGAAAACTAGAAATGGCTACCGCTAACTAAACTACTTTGCATGAATATACAACTGATTATAGTTGGGATTATCATATCAGCTGCAGCCCTATTCCTTATTAAAAAAATGATACGCAGCAGCAAAGGCCATTCATGTGATTCGGGCAATTGCAAACAAGCACATAAGAAATAGCTGGAACAGGTAATTCAGGCTAAAACTTTATATTGCTTCTTTAAGCAATCATTATTGTGGGTCATTCAAATTTTTTCAGAAAAAAATCCATTGCACAAATTGCTGCAGAAGCAGATTCATTGGATCAAGGCGAGCATACACTCAAAAAAACTCTCTCACTACGTGATATTACCTCCCTTGGCATAGCAGCGATTATTGGTGCAGGAATTTTTAGCACTATTGGGAATGCCAGTGCAGCAGGCGGACCAGCAGTAATCCTCTTGTTTATATTTATAGCCATTGCCTGTTCCTTTTCGGCCATGAGTTATGCCGAGTTTGCTTCCAGTATCCCTATTTCGGGCAGTGCTTACACTTACGCGTATGCAGCTTTTGGCGAACTAACCGCTTGGATTATTGGCTGGGCACTGATTGTAGAATATGCTATTGGAAATATTGTGGTGGCCATTTCATGGAGCGATTACTTTACAGGATTAATGGATGGTGTTGGCCTGCACATACCGGAGTTTTTTACCATGGATTATTTAAGTGCTAAAAATGGTTTTATAGAAGCCACTGCTATGCTTGGAAAGGGAGAGACACTTACTCAAATCTTACAACAACAAATGTTGGCCTGGCAACAAGCACCTGAAATTTTTGGCATGAAACTCATTTGTGATTTACCCGCACTGGCTGTTGTATTTGCCATTACAGCATTGATTTATCGTGGTGTGCATGAAACCAAAACAGTAGGCAACTATTTTGTGGCACTCAAGCTTTCTGTTATTGTTCTTGTCATTATTGTTGGATCTTTTTACGTAAACCCCGGCAATTGGAGTCCGTTTGCACCTAATGGTTTAGCAGGTGTGTTGCAAGGTGTAGCTTCTGTTTTCTTCGCATACATTGGTTTTGATGCGCTGGCTACAACTGCTGAGGAATGCAAAAATCCGAAAAGAGATTTACCTAAAGCCATGATTGCATCCCTCGCCATTTGTACTGTATTGTATATTTTAATTGCACTAACCTTAACGGGATTGGTAAGTTATAAAGAATTAGGTGTGGGCGATCCATTGGCACATGCTTTTGAATTAATTAACCTGCCATGGATGCAAGGCATTGTGGCCGTGAGTGCGGTAATTGCTATGGCCAGTGTTTTGCTCGTGTTTCAAAACGGGCAACCCAGAATATGGATGAGTATGAGCAGAGACGGGTTGTTGCCTGCACGTTTCAGTAGCATACATAAACAATTTAAAACGCCCGCTTTCTCTACAATTGTTACCGGTGTATTTGTAGCAGTGCCTGCTTTGTTTTTAAATCTGAAAGAGGTAACAGATTTATCCAGTATTGGAACCTTATTTGCGTTTGTAATTGTAAATGCTGGAGTTATCAGAATGGAGAGCCATAAGAATGAATACCATGTAGGTTTTAGGGTTCCATATATCAACGGGCGTTTGCTGGTTCCTTTGCTATGCTTGGTGAGTTTATTCTTTTATATTGCTTTGGGAGCAATGGCTGACGACCTAAACCTTAATCAAACCAAAGAACAAATGAATTTACCTATGCTGCTTTTCTGGTTTTTGTTTGTGGTATTGGCCATATTGGCCTTTATAAAAAGATATTCAGCAATTCCGGTATTGGGCATGATTACCAATTTTTATCTGATGGCACAGTTAAACTTTACCAACTGGGCTGCTTTTATTATCTGGTTGTTACTGGGCCTGGTTATTTACCTAACTTATGGCAGATTTAAGAGCAAGTTAAATGATAGTGCTGTTAACTAACTACTGTGATCGCTTACAATCACCCAACGCTTTCCTGGCTTTTTAAGCAGCAAACTAAAGTGTCCGCCTATATTGCCTTTCTCTTTTCTGGTAAGGTTCCACTTCCCAACAACATAGGCATGGGTAGGAGAAAGAATTTCAACCTTTAATATTTCAAAATCCAATTGCCCCATGCTTTCTTTATCGGGGTATGATTTTTTGTAATTATCGAGTGTGGCTTGCCAGCCTTTGGTAACACCCTTTTTACCGATAAAACTCAAAGAATCACTTTTCCAATAGCCCATCATGTATTGCTCCAGATTTCCTTCGTTCCAGGCATTCTTTTGGTTAATAAGCAACTGCAAAATTAAGGTCTTGTCAGGCACCTGTTGTTTAATGTGCTTTGGTTTTTTGCGTTGCGCTGAAACAGTAAATGCAGATACAACTAAAATAATCAGAATAAATTTCTTCATAGCCATTTGTATAAGTTTTAGCATAATGCCATCACTGTTGATTCTAATATACTTATGCAATTAAATGCCAGAGTTGTTCCATATATGCCGCATCCGTTATCTTTTCCTCCGCTTTTTCTGCAATAATCTTTTCCAGTAGCGTATCGTTTTTCTTTCCTTGTGCTAATGCATATGCATAAGGCATGGTGCTAAATGATACCAATTCATATTGTGATTTAAATTTATCCGGATAAAGCTCTGCCAATTCATGCTCAATAAACTTCTTATGCAAGAAATGTTTATCGCCTACTTTGTCTGCCATTTCATAATAATTTTGAATGGCAAGGTCGGCAATAGCATCTGCATTGGGTTTACGCAATTGCTGGTATTCTGCAAATACTTGTGTCCAATTGGGATAATATTTCTCTACGCATTCATCCAACACCATTACATCTTCAAAAGAACAATTCATGCCTTGACCAAAAAACGGAACAATGGCATGTGCAGCATCACCGGCCAGCGCTAACTTATCTGATTTAACCCAGGGGAAACATTTAACCGTAACCAAAGATGAAGTAGGGTTATTAAAATAATCCTCCACCAGCGTTGGCATAAGCGGCACGGCATCGGGGAAATATGTATTAAAAAACTGCATCACATCTTCCGGAGTTTTGATTCGGTCGAAACCTGTTTCGCCATCAAAAGGCATAAATAATGTGCAGGTGAAATCGCCCGAAGGATTGGGCAGGGCTATCATCATAAAGGCACCGCGAGGCCAGATATGCAAATCATTTTTGTTCATGAGAAACTTACCACCTTCACCGGCCGGTATTGACAATTCTTTGTAGCCCACATGCAGGTATTGTTGGGAGTAATTAAATCTATCAGTAGTTTGCAAACGCCCGCGTGTTGCAGCATAGGCACCATCGGTACCAATGATTCTGTCAGATTGCACGGTTTTAATTGACCCATCTTCCATTTCAAATCTGGCAATACCATTTTCAATATCTACATCTACACACTTTGCCTGAAAATGGAGGTTTATATTGCTGAAAGCATCTGCTAACTCAAGGAGTTGCATATTTAATCGACCACGTGAAACAGAATTAATGGCCTGCCCTTCCTTACCATATGGTTGAAATGATAATTCCCCACTTACACTGTGCATCATGCGCCCATACATTGGAATGGCATCCGACATAATTTCCTTATCCAAACCTACTTTCTCAAGCGCCTTGAGTCCGCGCACAGATAGAGCAAGGTTTATGGACCTTCCTGCTGAGACTTTATTCTTGCGCATATCGGGTCTGCGCTCAAACAGGTTAATTTCAAACCCACGCTTGGCTAAATAAATGGCCAATAAGCTTCCGGATAATCCTCCTCCAATAATGGTTATACGTTCTTTCATTTTAAATTACTTATGGAATGCGTATGCAACTAATTAATTTCAAAATACTTTTTCAAAATCTGACCAATCTGATATACCTCTTCGAATGTATTATACATTGGCACCGGACTCATTCTGATGACATCCGGTTCACGCCAATCGGGCAATACATTGTGCTCTACAAAATAGTCAAACAATTTTCTGCCATTTTGTTTTACAATAATAGATAATTGACAACCCCTTTCTGCCGGATTAGTTGGCGTGATAATGGTTAGATGTTCGCTAAAATCTTTTAAGATAAAATACAAATACCCGGTCAATCTTTCACTCTTCTTTCTCAAGTTTTCCATTCCGGCCTGCGCAAACAACTCCAATGAAGCTTTATGAATAGCCATTGGAAAAATTTGCGCATTGCTTAATTGCCAGCCTGCAGCACCTTGCATGGGCTTAAATCCTTTTTTCATTTGAAAACGTTCTTTCTCATCATGGCCCCACCAGCCGGCAAAACGAGGCAAATCTTTATTATTGGCGTGGCGCTCATGCACAAATACACCGCTGGTGCCACCCGGACCTGAGTTTAAATATTTATACGTACACCAAACGGCAAAATCAACATTCCAATCGTGCAATTGCAGATGCAAATTACCGGCAGCATGCGCACAATCAAAACCCACATTGGCACCAACTGCATGTGCCGCTTCGGTAATGGCTTTCATATCAAATGCCTGACCTGTATAATAGTTTACCCCACCCATTATTATAATTGCCAAATCATCTTTATGTGCATTTATTTTGGCAATGATATCTTCGGTGCGTAACGTATACTCGCCTGCACGCGGGGTAAGTTCAATAATTGCATCATCAGGATCCAATCCATGAAAGCGGGCTTGCGTTTCCATGGCATACTGATCACTTGGGAAAGCCGAGACCTCCATCATGATTTTATATCGGGTCTTGGTTGGCCTGTAAAAACTCACCATCATTAAATGTAGGTTAGCGGTAAGATTATTCATTACCACTACTTCTACCGGTTTGGCTCCTACCACTGCAGCTGCATTTTCTGTAAGGAAATGATGGTAATACATCCAGGGATTTTTGCCATCAAAATGCCCCTCAACGCCTAACTCTGCCCAGTCTTTAAGTTCCTGCTCAATAGCAGCTTGCACCGTTTTAGGCTGCAAACCCAAGGAATTTCCGCAGAGGTATATAACATGCTTATCATTCTTTTTTAGCAGATAAAACGCATCACGAAATCGAGACAAGGAGTCTTCCTTATCTAACTGTTGGGCGAAGGAGAGGGTATTTTGAAAGTTCACCATATTTTTAGCTCTTAGCTTTTGGCCATTGGATTTTTGCTTGTTTCACTATCTTATTTACAAATCGCTTTTAATTTTAGAAATAAGACGATTTATTCTTTTTTGCAGCTCATGGATTGATTTTATCTCTTGATCCAATTTTAATTCGGAGATATATCCTAATTTCCCAGCTATTATTAATTGAGTTTCTAATTCAAATGTAGAACCAATAGCAATTTCAAGGAAGCGTTTAAATTCAACAGCACTATTTCTACTACAGCCTTCTGCTATGTTACTTGGTACGGAAACTGCTGCCCGCCTCATTTGGCTGCTTAGCTCAAATTTTTCTGCACTCGGAAACAATTGCATAATCTTATAAGTTGAGATAACCAGTTGAACTGCATCTTTCCAGATTTGTAGTTTTCTAAAATCTCTCATAAGCTGCTTATTGTTGTAAATCTAAAACTAATCCTGCAAATGCCAAAGGCCAACGGCTAATAGCAAATTTCACCTAACCAAGTTCACCAAACTCATTTCCAATCCTTTTTTCAGAAGGCCGTTGCGTTTGGGGTTAAATTGATTTAGACGCATCAATGCCTGCCTAATGGTTTTAGATGCATCCTTAAAAATCTCTTCATCACTCAACTGAAATTCTTCACTCATGCAATAAGCAAATACACGTGCCATGCCGCAATTGGCAATAAAATCGGGTATAACGGCAACCTGGTCATCGGCACTGTTACCTATGGGGCCAAGAAAAATTTCTTTATCGGCAAAAGGCACATTGGCTCCGCAGGAAATCACTTCCAAGTCGTTTGCCACCATTGCATCCAATTGGGCTTGTGTGAGCATGCGTGATGCTGCGGCAGGAACAAATATTTCGGCACCTACGCTCCATATTTTTTGGTTGATATCGTCATACGGAATAAACTCCAGATCCATTTTTTTGCAGGTATCTTTTGACAGTTTATTGCCATCTCGCTCCACAAACAATTGTTTGATTTCTTCTTTTGAAAATCCTTTTGGGTTAATTAATCCACCTTCCCTATCAATAATACCTACAATCATTACATTCATTTGAGATAGATAATATGCAGCTGCTGCTGCTACATTTCCCCAACCCTGAATGATTGCACGTTTGTAAGCAAAGTTTGGCCCCCAAAAATCGTAGAAATGGCGGGCGGCTTCTGCTACTCCCCAGCCGGTAATCATATCAGCTACTACGTATTTCTTGGTTGTGTCTGGAGAGAACCGGGCATCATCCAGCACTTTGGAAACACCTTCACGCAGGTTTTTTATCATGCGTTGCTTTCCGGCCTCATCGGGCTGAAAATGTCCAACAGCCGTACCTTCCTGAGGATGCAGCAAACCAAATTTTTCGGTAATGGGTATTACTTCATGTATTTCATCCACATTCAAATCTCCACCGGTACCATAGTATGTTTTAAGCAAAGGCATTACGGCTTTATACCAACGCTCCAATACGCCCTTCTTACGAGGATCGGCAGGATCAAAATTAATTCCTGATTTGGCCCCTCCAATTGGCGGACCCGAAACAGTAAATTTTATTTCCATGGTTTTTGCCAAAGAAATCACCTCGTCCTTATTTAATCCTTTACGCATGCGCGTTCCACCGCCTGCGCTACCATTGCGCAGTGAATTGATTACAACCCAACCTTCTGCTTCTGTTTCGCTATCTTTCCATTCAAAAACTATTTCCGGTTGCTTGCGTTCGTACTTCTGAATTAATTTATCAATTTGCATAGTAAGGATATTGTTAAAATTACGGCAAGATAAGTTCTAATTCTTACCTGCGGAACTGATTTATATCAACGCGGAAAAATCGCCATACAAGGCTCCACCAATATTGTTTCTAGAGGCTCCGGTAACACTTTTTAAACTGTTATTCAGGTTGTTTACCCGCAATACCCCCAGCAAGGCAAAAATGATGGCCTCCTTATATTGGATGGTTTGCTCATCTGGAATATGGATTTTTGTGGTTTGCTGTTGCTGCAATTGCTCAATAAGATGGGTATTAAACGTCCCACCTCCGGTGATGAGCATTTTTTCAGGACGGTATTTTTCTATAACACGTTTAATCTGAAAAGCAATATGCGCTGATAGCGTAGCCATCAAATCAGCCTCACTGATGTCAGAAACAGATTTAACAACCGGCCAAAACACTTCATTAATCCACTCGCGTCCGAGAGACTTTGCCGTTTGCAGGTGATAAAAATCCAGGTCATTTAATTTATTTAACAGCTCCTCATCTGCTATACCTGAAGCAGCAATTTTGCCCCCATCATCATAAACCAGATTTAGCCAACGTGCAACACGGTTTAACACAATATTACAGGGCGCAATATCAAAGGCTTTTACATCAGACAATCGTGTAAAACTAATATTGGCAATACCACCCAGGTTTAAACAAGCATCATAAGCTGAAAACAACAACTGATCACCAATGGGTACCAAAGGTGCTCCTTGTCCGCCAAGGGCTACATCTGTTGTTCTGAAATCGCATACCACAGGCAACCCTGTAATGGCGTGTATAGCTGCACCATCACCTACCTGTGCAGTAAATCCTGCTTCGGGCTGATGAAAAATGGTATGTCCATGCGAACTGATTAAATCCGCTTGGATAGCATGTTTTTTAACAAACTGATTGACGAGTTGCCCAAGATATTTTCCATAATATGCACTTGTTTTAGGATATAGGAAAATAGGTTGCTTATGCAGTTGAGATAATCGAATACGCCACCGCTCTTCATAAGGAATGGTTTGGGCCTGCAGACACTCGTATTTCCACATATTATTGCTATTTACAAACTTAACATACGCAATATCGACACCATCCATGGAAGTACCACTCATCAGGCCAATTACATTGATTTCGTTTTTCATGACAGGAAGCGAAATTAACTTTTTACATTCATAAACTTTTTGCCATATTTGATATACTATGAAAACAAACAGACGATCCTTTATCAAACACTCTTCAGCGGCCTTGATGGGAAGCCTGCTATTGCAAAATGAAGAAGCCTCAGCTGTTACACTGGATAGCCTGAAAAATAATGCGGCAGCAGATGATGAAGCCTTTTGGAAAAATGTGAGAAAACATTTTCCGCTTGCAAACGATTTTGCCTATTTAAATAATGGCACCATGGGCCCATCACCTTATTATGTGATTGAAGCAGTGAAAAAGGGGATGATGGATGGCGACCAGTTTGGCAACTATGGCGGATGGGAAAACCTGCATGCCAAACTCGCAGCATTTGTTGGGGCAGATGAAAAAGAGATTGCACTAACGCACAATGTAACAGATGGAATTAATATTGCCTGCTGGGGTCTGCCATTAAAAAAAGGAGATGAGGTAATTCTTACCACACATGAACATGTAGGTAATGCATTTCCATGGCTTAACAGACAACACCTGCATGGTATCGTAATCCGTACGTTTACGCCTGCGCCAACCGCTTCAGAAACACTGGAGCGTATTGCCTCTTTGATAAACAAAAAGACCCGTGTGCTTGCCATTCCTCATATTCCATGCACGCAAGGACAGATATTACCTGCTAAAGAAATTTGTAAACTGGGAAGAGATAAGGGATTATTTATTTTTATTGATGGCGCGCATGGTCCGGGAATGTTGCCTCTCAATTTAAAAGAGATGGATTGTGATATGTATGCCAGTTGCTGCCACAAGTGGATGATGGGACCCAAGGGAACGGGATTCTTATATGTGAAAAAAGATTTTCAGCAAACATTACAAACTTATTTTGTAGGCGGAGGAAGCGACAATGCCAAATGGAATATGGCAAAAATACCTGTTGAAATGGGTGATTATGCCGACTCTGCGCACCGATACTATGGCGGTACACAGTCATCTGGTTTATATAAAGGCGTTGAGGCATCGATTGAATTTATTGAAAGTATTGGGATGACACGTATACATGAACGCATCAAGTATTTGGGTAAATACACGCAAGACCAGTTGCTGGCTTTGGGCGATAGAATAGAACTGCTTACACCAACAGAAGAACAATCGAGATGCTCCGTAAACGGATTTAGAATTAAAGGGGTAGACTATGCTGCCTTTTATAAAAAAGCAGCTGAAGCCAAAGTTAGGATTAGAATGGTGCCTGAAAACGGATTAAACTCCCTGCGGGTATCGACCCATATTTATAACCGCAAAGAAGAAATTGATTTATTAATTGATGAAATAAAAAAAGCCATCGGATGATGGCCTTTTTTATTTATTGAGAGCAAAACTATTTAAGATGGGCAAATGTAGCAATGATGTTAAAAACTGTAGGTACGCCCATGCTGGTATCTGTAACAGAGGTTTTCAACACTAATTTATGTTCTGATAATTCATTAACATCAAAAACATTTGATTCGGTGTTGCGATTTAAGGTTAGGACTTTATCACCATTTGATAATGCCCAAGTACCGGAAGAGGCGGAATCGCCACAAGTAATATTTCCCGGATTATCTGTATACGTGTTACCCGATTTAATAAATGTGGTAAAGTCATCTGCATCACAACTATCAGAGGGAATGGGATCGCCATTTATTGTCAAACTTTCAACCCTCCATGATTTGGAACTACCACCGGTAAGTAAATCGGTTGCCGATTTAGATTCTTCATCTTTACTGCAGGAAATTAATAGTGATGTACTCAATAAAAATGTCAATAAACGCATACTTTTTAGTTTCATATCTTTAGATTTTTAATTATTCTGCAAGTATAGAAAATTTATCTACTAACCCCTGCAAGGATTCAAAATCTTTTACCCCTACCACTTCTTCATTGCTACCTGTTATATAAATACCATCTGCTTTACAGGCAAGAAACGCTTTATATAGCTCATCTGGATTATCAATACCTGTAATAAATAATGCGATATCATTTGATAGGATGGTTCGTATTCCTGCCAGTCTTTCCATATCATCAGCAGTTGTCTGGCAAACTATGCCTGCACAAACATTGCTGTATGCTTTAATTTCGTTTTGGACCTGCTCCTTATTCAATACGCCAAGGTTTATGTATTTGATAACAGGCTTGCTTAGTTTAGCAACCTCATCCGGCAATAAATCGTTTTTTATTTCAATCAGGTCAAGTTGCAATAACCCGGCAATCTGATTGATTTCTTCAGGCTGCTGTTCACCAAATTCGCCTACCATAAATGGGCCGGAAACCCAATCAATAATTTCCTTAGCCTTAACAGGCGCAATAAATGCAGGATTTAACGTATCAAAGCAAAATCCCAAATAATCAAATCCTGCGGCAGCACCAAAACGCGCGTCCGACAAATTATTTACCTCACTCAATTTTATTTTACAAACAAAACTCATTAGCTTATTATCATTACTTAACACGTTTACCATTTAAAAATACTGCAGCAGGCATCAGCGTTCTGATATCTTCCAGATTATCTTTCATCAAATCTTTATCAACCAATATAAAATCTGCCAATTTACCTTTCTCCAACGAACCTTTTATCCGCTCTTCAAAGGCAGCTTTAGCAGACCAAATGGTTATGCCCCGCAACGCTTCTTCCCTGCTCAATGCATTTTCAATTTGGAAACCGCCTGACGGAAATTGCTTGGCATCCATGCGTGCAACAGCTGCATAAAAAGTATGAAAAGGATTAGGCGACTCTACCGGAAAATCAGTTCCCAGTGGAATCCATCCATTTTGCTTCATCAGCGTTTTTAATGCGTACGCCCCTTTTAAACGTTCCTCACCTAATCGGTCTTTTGCCCAATACATATCACTGGTGGCATGGGTTGGCTGAACGGAAGGAATGATTCCAAACTGACCAAACAAATCAAAATCATTTCTATTTACTACCTGTGCATGTTCTATGCGCCAGCGTCTGTTTTTATCTCCATTTAAATATTTACCATACAATTGAAGTATAAACCGATTGGCGGAGTCGCCAATACAATGCGTGTTGAGTTGATATGATGACTGACTGATTCGTTTTACATATTCCTCCATCTTTTGATGCGATGTAAGGATGAGTCCGTGATGACCAGGCTGGTCGGAATAAGGATGCATTAGGCAAGCTCCGCGTGAGCCCAATGCACCATCGGCATACATTTTAAACGAAGAAACATTGAGCCTTTCATTCATGATAGGCTTACGAGCCAGCCATTCATCTACCTGCTTATCATTGGCGCTTATCATGGCATAGATCCGCATGTGTAGAAGACCTGCCTGCTGCAATGAGTCGATGATATAAATAATCTCAGAGGGCAATCCGGCATCACATACCCCGGTTAGTCCGTATTGGAAGCAAGCCTGTTGTGCCAACAGCAAAGAGCGGATGATGCTTTCTCTGTCGGGTTTTGGCAATTTATCTTCCACTAAGTCAACTGCATTATCAATTAATACACCGGTAAGTGCCTTATTTTTCTTGAGCAACTCACCTCCGGCTACTTGTGTGTTTATGTCAATGCCGGCCAACTGCAAGGCTTTTTTATTGGCAATAGCTGCATGGCCATCAACCCTTTTCAGCAATACAGGAATAGAAGGGAATAACGAATTAAGAAGGCTATTATCCGGATACTCCTTCACCGGCCAGTCGTTCTGATCCCAGCCCCTTCCCGTAAGTAACGTGAGCTGATTTTTTGCAGCAAACATTTTACATCTTTCCAAGACTTCCTGCCAGCTGCTGGTACCTGTTAAATCTACTTTCTGCTCTTGTGTGCCCAATCCGTAAAAATGTGAATGGGCATCAATAAGACCCGGGTAAATATATTTTCCTGTTGCATCAATAACCGTATCTACCTGATAATTTGCCAACAACTCATTACTTCCAATTTCTAGAATTCTTCCTTTATCAATCACCATTACCTCTGCATCGCTCATAGCTGAATCAACAGTGTTAATAACACCTCCTCTCACAATCATGTCAGCATGCTTCTTTTTGATGCATGAAGCCAGAATAATGATCAGACCAAATGCAAAAAGCGCATATTTATTAATTTCGATTAAACCTTTCATACCTTTGCTTGTCATAAAAAGCCGTGTTTAGATATTTTTTTTCAATACTAATCGTTTGTTTTTATTTTCTGAAACTTTCTGCTCAGGATACTGCCGTGTATATGAATAAGAAAGGAATAAAGTATACGCGTGCAGATTACGTTGATGACAAAACAGGCTATATACAGATAACACCTTTCCTTTATAACTCCAGAAATCACTTTGAATTACAGGATAAGCGTGTACTCACTTTTGAACCTAATGAGAGCGTGAATGTGGGTATAAGGCTAATGCATAAATGGTTGGGACTAGCCTTTTCTGTTGGACTAAATAACACCCAAGCCGAAAGAAGAGGAAATACAGATTATATTAATTTTCAGCTGAATAGTTATGGAAAGAAAGTAGGATTCGATATTTACTACTCAGACTATACCGGATATTATCTGGAGAATTACAAAAAATTTGCTGAGCTGGCAGAAGCTTATGGCAATAGATTTCCGATACGATCTGATATCAGCACCACCACCATTGGTGCCAATACTTACTATATTTTCAATCATAAAAAGTATTCTTATCGTTCCACTTTTGTTCAGAATGAAATACAGAAAAAAAGTGCAGGATCATTGATGCTCAACGCCTCTATTTCTTATTTTAGAATAAGCGGTGACTCTGCCATAGTGCCGAGGCGTATTAATAGTTTTTACGAGGAACAGACTAGATTTGAAGATGGTAATTTCCATAGCGTGTCGTTGCTGCCCGGATATTCTCATACACTGGTACTATTTAAGCGTTTTTTTATTACAGGGGCTTTACTTTTAGGGGTTACCGGGCAGTATCAGGAATTCTCGCAAGAAGATGAATCAACTCAAACGAGATGGGTTACATTGCCACGTGGTATGTCGAGATTTGGGTTTGGATACAATGGAAATAAATTTTATGCTGGACTCACCTCTATGGCTGATGCTTACAATTTGCCATTGGGAAATCAATCCAGATTAACCTATTTCATTGCAAGCGGCTCAATTTATTTTGGTATGCGATTGCAGGTGCCAAAAGCATTAAAAAAAATATCAAAAGGAATGGACTATTTTTCGCCAGCACTTATTTTCCATCACAACCGTTAGTTGGTGGCTTGTGTTTCCAGCGTCTGTGGCTCCATAGCCATATTTCAGGACAACTGATAATATCCTTCTCCAGCATACGGGTATAGGTTTCCGTAATTTCATTTTCCTTGGTTGCAACTGGCTTATCGGATACCAGCTGAAAACTCACATGGTAATATCCCCTTCTCAACCTTTTTACCGAGGCATACAATACCGGGAAGTTTAACTTTTTAGCCATGAATTCAGCACCTGTTAAAACAGGTGTGGACTGGTTAAGAAAAGTTAACCACAAAGCATCTTTAGGATTGGAAGGTGTTTGATCGGCAATAAAAGCGGTGATTGTTCTTTCCTTGCGCGAAGCAATCATTCTTTTTGCTGCATGATGCATATTGAGCAAATTCATCCCAAAACGCATCCTGAATTTTGCAGTAAGCCAATTGAAAAATGGATTTTTGATTGGATGATATAATACATATGAAGAATAAGGATGATGCATCATGAACGATTGTCCGGCCCACTCCCAATTTCCCCAATGACCTAATACCATAATTACGCTTTGGTTATTAGTATAGAAGGAATCAACCAATTTTATGGATTGCTCATCATATGTACAATGCTTTTTTAGTTGTGTTTTACTAATTGTTGAGACTTTATAGGTCTCGATCATCAAATCAATTAAGTAGCGGTAATATCTTTTAGCTATGGCATCAATTTCTGCAGTTGTTTTTTGAGGAAAAGCATTTCTTAAATTGTTATACACCACCTTTCTTCTATAGCCAAGCAGATAGTACATCAAATAATAGAGCATATCAGACAACAGGTACAAAAAAGGTAAAGGCAACATCATTAGAAGTATAAATGGCGCTGCCAATAAGTGATAATACCATTTAGCCCTGAATGTATCTGACATGGTTTTGCTTGTAATAATTTTCAATTATAATCTTTAAATGCCTTTATTTGAATCTATGAAAATATTTTTATCATTTATCTGCGCAAACGTAATTATTCAGATATCGTTATTTGCTCAAGTAAATATACAGCAGGCCGGAGTAGCTTATTTTAATAACATGGACTCCCTTGCCAGAAGCGGAACAGTCTCCAATCCTTTGCCGGAAGGTTGGCTTTTTGCAGAGATAGGTACAAATTCCAATAACACATATATAGCAGATATTGGTTCAGCTACTGCAGGTAATACCTATAGCTTTGGCAGCAGCAACTCAGCCGACCGGGCTCTTGGGAGTCTGGCAAGTGGGAGTTTAAACAGCAATATCGGTGCACGTTTTATAAACCAAACGGGAAATACCATCAACACAGTTGAATTAAACTTTTTAATGGAACAATGGAGAAGCGGAGGAAGAACCACTCCTGATACTTCATCGTTTTTTTATGGCATAAATAATGGCGGTTTACTTGCAGCAAATGGCACCTGGACAAGAGACTCAAGACTTGACCTGCTTTCCAAAAGGTATAGTAGCCCGGCACCTGTAGCTGGTGCGCTCAATGGTAATGATACATCCAATCAGCGAGTATATGCCGGAGTGGAATTAACAGGATTAACTTTAAACAATGGCGATACTTTATACCTCCGCTGGTTTGATATAAATGTAGCCGGAAACGATGATGCACTAGCAATTGATAGTTTTACCATTGTATTTAAAACTTCTTCAGCTATAACCAAACCTAATCCCATCACGTCATTTTCTTTCAGCCAAATTACGCAGCAGCAAGCAAGAATCAATTGGCCAAAACCAACAGGTTATTCAGACAGTGCACAAACCATGTTACTGTTTATAAAAGTCGCATCTGCACCTACAACAGGTAATATCAACCAGGCACCCGGCAGATTTACTTCATCAGATGATTTCCTTTCAACCCAGAGCAGCAGATACCCGTTTGATACGACAGCAAAATGTATTTATAAAGGTGATAGTAATTCGGTTTCCGTACGCGGATTAAATGCTGCTACCTGGTATTATATTATTGGTTATGCAGCAAGAGATAATGACTCTTCCTACTCGGTTATCAGAAGTGATTCTTTCCAGACAGCAAGTCCTCCGCAACCTGTAAGTAATATAACCATGGTGGGTGATATGGTAACCAGTGCGCAAATATCATGGGTGCTGCCTCCTTCATACAATACAGCTGCATCCAGTGTGTTGGTTTTTATAAAAGCCGATAGTGCCATTAAACTTCAAACGCCCAATGTTTCTGTTTCACGCTATCAGGCCAATACTATTATTGGTTTAGGCACCGCTTATCAAAATGATGGTGCTGCATTTTGCATTGCCAAAACGGATGCACAACAGGTAACAGTATTTGGGTTACAAAACGCAAAAAATTATCATGTAATGATACTGATTGTGAATGATGCAGACTCTGCCTATTCGCAAGCCACTGCAGCTTCCTATACACAGCAAGTACCTCTACCCCAACCTGTACTGCAATTATCAAGCACACCCATTACAACCACCAGTGCACAAATAACCTGGCAAAAACCTGCAGGCTATAATAATACTAAATATACCACCATATTATTTTTAAAGGCCGATACTGTGATTAATAACGGACTACAAAATGCAGGTATTGCCTCTGTTATTGCCTCACCAATTTTTAAAAACGGAAGTAGATATAGGTTTGATAGTTTAGCCTACTGCATTTACAAAGCAGATAGCAATATTGTAACGGTAACCGGCCTGAGCAATACAAAAAAATATTATGTAAGTGCTTGGGTAGTGGAAGATTTTGACTCTGTTTATAGTCCCTTTGCCAGCCTGCAGGTAGTTTCCAAACCGCCACCACCTGTTTTTAGTATTGGAAGTATAAATAAAGCCAATGTGATAACAGGAGTTGTTGACTCATTAAATAAGGAAGTTACCCTCAGAGGAATTGTATATGGTTTTAATCAAACATTCAATGGTTTAAGTTTTATGCTTGCTGATGGCAGCGGAGGCATACATATAATTAGTCCTACAAAAAAATTCGGGTACACACCGATTGAAGGTGACAGTTTGCAAATAAGCGGAATTGTAGGCACCCAGCGTGGGCTTGCCATTCTTCAAAACATGGATACCATATTCAAACTTGCAATAACACGGCCATTGCAAAAAGCAGAAGTGGTAAATACCCTCAATGAGTCCACAGAGAATAAACTCGTTCAATTAAACTGGCTTAGATTTGCCACTGCGCCTGCAGGAAGCAATTGGCCAACCACCAACTCATCCATCAAGGTTGTTAAAGTTGGTACAACAGATACACTTACCGTAAGACTGCTTAGCACATCTGCTCTTGCCGGGCAACCGCTTCCTAAAGGAACTATTTTTTCTGTGACAGGAATGTGTAATCAGGTTAGCTCAAGCACGGTTGCACCTTTTCAATTTGACGGATATCAGATTATACCGCGCTATGCTGCTGATATTAAACTGAATGACTCACTTGAATCATTTGCTTTGCAGCTGCCAGCAAACAGCAATGCAATCAATATAGATACCTTGCCTGCAACACAATTAACTTTTAGCTGGCAACGTAGTTTGAATTTACCAATTGTTTCCCTACCAACCTATTCTGTTGAGCTTGACAATATTGATAGTATCAATTTATTTGCTACACCGGATTACAGCAGTGCCTCCGACAATGGAGGAAATGACACCACACTTGTATTAAATAATCAGCAACTGCGCACAATGGCACAAACCTTAGGAATAAAGCAAGGGAAAAGCTATAATGGCAGGTGGCGGGTAGTTGCAGCAACTGGCAACTATCAGCGAACATCAACAGATACGTTTACCATATTGCTTAAAAATAATTTCTCTACCGGTGTAGCTGAAAGGGAACATTTTTTAAACTTGGTATTGCTTTATCCTAATCCTGCATCAGATATTGTAATTGTGCAATCTGAAAAACCTATTGATTCTTGGTTTATTACTGATGTATCAGGCAGAATGGTAGCCTCAGGTAAAACAGATTCTGGCACACTTCAGGAGCTAATAGTTGAGGAGTTAAAATCAGGATTATATTTTGTAACAATATACAGCGGGCAGTCTTCAGCTCAACTGAAACTGATTAAGAAATAAGAGAAAAGCACTTAAGATATTGGGGTGAATATGGTTTAATATTCATATAATTGTTGTGCCATTAAACCCAATTATGAAAAAAATATATTTTGTTGCGCTGGCACTTGCTTCATTATCTGCGTATGCCCAGCAAAGTGGTGAACTAACAGAAAAAGGTCAGTTTTCAGGCAATTTTCAGATGAACACACAGTTTTATTTGCGTGATGATAAAATTGGAGCAAGCACCACCCAATACCTAAGAGAAAAATCTTCTACCGAAGCATGGCTCTTTATGAATTATAAACTAAAGGGTTTCAATTTTACGGTTCGCTATGATTTGTTTAATAACTCTCCATTATTTAATCCGTTTCAGGCATATACCAACCAAGGGTTGGGTTATTGGGAAATAACCAAAGAGATTGACAAGTTCAGCATCACTGGAGGATACTTTTATGACCAATTCGGTACCGGACTGATTTTTCGGGCTTACGAAGACAGAAATATAGGAATTGATTTTGCCGTACAGGGCGCACGCATTGTTTATACGCCAACTGAAAATCTTCGCCTGAAGGTATTTACAGGCAGGCAAAAATATCGGTTTGATACCAGAGAGCCTGTAATTAAAGGAGGTAATATTGAGTATCGCCTGCCTGTTTCAGAAAATGCCATTTTGGATATGGGTACTTCCTTGGTTAACAGAACACTCGACCAAAATACAATGAGCCAGGTTGCAAATACCATTAACGGATACACTCTTGAAAAACGTTTTAATCCAACATATAACGTATATTCATGGAATCTTTATAATACACTCAATTATAAAAAATTTACACTCTATCTGGAGTACTGTAATAAAAGTCCAGAGGCTATTCTGGATTATAGCAGCACATTGGTTAAAAAAGGAGGCAATATTTATTATGCGAGTTTATCCTATGCCACAAAAGGATTAGGTATTAATGGACAAATACGCAGGATAGAAACTTATCCGCTAAGAGTGAATCCGCTAGAGATACAACCTTTTCCAAACAGTGCAGTAATTAACTATATGCCTGCTCTTACCCGGCAAAACACATATCGATTGCTTGCCCGCTACAATTCAGTAGTGCAGGATCTTGGAGAGAATGCCGCACAACTTGAAATTACTTTTAAGCCTAATAAAAAGTTTTCTATGAACATCAACACCTCTGCAGTAAATGCACTTAATGGTGTATATTTTAATAAGAGCATCCCCGAAATAAAATGGGATAGCACCACCAAATTATTCAGTGAGTTTTACGTAGACGCTTCATACAAATTTACCTCAGCCTTTAAAATGATGGCCGGTATACAGTTTATTGGCTACAATCAGGTATTATTTGAAGGCAAGCCCCAGGAGAAAGCACCATATGTAAATGCGATTACTCCTTTTGGAGAATTTACTTACCGACTTACGCCTACCCGCTCTGTAAGACTGGAGTGGCAATACATGCACACCAATCAGGATTTGGGAAAATTTGTAAATGCACTCGTTGAATACAATATCGCACCTCATTGGTCATTCGCTGCAGGCGACCTTATCAATATCGAGCATGGAACGGTAAATAAACCCGGACCGGAAGAAAAATTTGAATTCATTCATTACTACAATTTTTTTGCTGCCTACACCTATAAGAGCTCACGCCTAACTGCAGGTTTTTTAAAACAACCCCAGGGCGTGAATTGCACAGGCGGTGTTTGCCGTGTTGAGCCTGCATTTAGCGGTGGGCGCATAACTTTAACAACTAATTTCTAATTTCGAAGTATGAAAAAGTTACAACTGATTGTATGGTGTATTGCTGCATTACTCTTTTGCGGTTGCGAAGAAGAGTCTCCGTTTATTGATTACAATCCGCCAAAAATATTATTTGATACAACTTATATAGATAATAATTTACCTCCTGCGCAAAGAAAAATCACGCTGCTTGAAGATGTATCCGGAGTAAAATGCCCTAATTGTCCTGATGCAACTAAAATTGCCTTGGCTACTAAAAATGAATTGCAGGAACGTTTACATATTGTGGTGATTCATCCTAATATTCCTGCGCTGGGATCGTTCGTAGATCCGGTAACTACTCCATTTGTAAGCAAACAAGATTTTAGAACGGATGCAGGAAAAGCCATTTGCGAGCAAATTATAGGAACACCAAACTCTTTACCCAGAGGTTGTGTAGATCGTGTAAAATTCAATGACCAAATCGCCATCCTTACAGACAGAACTGTGTGGAATTCCAAAATAAAAGAACGTGATGTACTTACCACACCGGTTAACCTTGAAATTGAGCAATTGCCTTCAGCACCCAATCAGATTTTGATTGAAGTAAGCATGCACTATACGCAGCCACAAACCGACTCTAACTACTTAAGTGTAATGCTGCTTGAAGATAGCATGATAGACGTGCAGGAATATCAAACGATAATTGATGGGGTAATTACTCAAAAATTTGATTCGGCTTACGCTCACAACCACGTATTGCGTGATATGTTCACACTATATACAGGTGAGTTGTTAAACAAAAGCGGAATTACCCTTGTTGCCGGTAGGGTAATAAAGAAACGATATCTGTATACCATACCAACTGATAAACCAAAAGTAATTATCAGAAAGAAACATACGAGAGTATTAGCCTTTGTACACCGCAACAGTGCAACCAATAAGGAAGTATTGCAATCCCGGGAAATAGAAGTGAATGAATAAAATTATTCCATTACTTTCTGTTTTTTGTCTCCTATATAGTTGCACCGGATCTGACAAGTCTTATATCCTGTCCATCACGGAGCAGCACAAACAATATGCTGCATCGTTTACAGATACTACACAATCACCACTTGACTCAGCAGAACAAATAACATTTAAAGGTGTAGCTCATTTCATACCTGATAAAAATTATAAGGTTACAGCAAAAGTGCTATGGCTACCATATACAGGTATTGTAGAATTACCCCACTCACGAGGAGATTTCAGGCCCTATTTTCAGGCGGCACAATTAAACTTTACGATTCATGGCAACGATTATTCATTAATTGGATATCAAAATGAAAAAATGCGCACGCAGCGTATCTTATTTGTCCCTTTTGCAGATGTAACCAACGGCAATGAAACTTATGGTGGTGGGCGCTACATGGATATTTCATATATGCCCAATGCGTCAGAAACTGTGATGGATTTTAATTTGAGTTATTACCCCTACTGTGCATATAGCCATCGCTATTCATGTCCTATTGTGCCTAAAGAAAACGCCCTGGATATTGCTATCCGTGCAGGTGAGCGTAACATTGACTAGAGGCTGTATATGATTCTGAAATCAAGAAAATTGGCTACCTGCCGGTGGGCTAGCACATTCATACCAATACCCCAATTGTCACTCAATCGATACAGTAAACCATAGCGCTGAAAAACGGGATCGAAATAACCACTCGGGTTAAAAAGGTAAACACCCAGTTGCTGACTAAAAATAATTTTACCCATTAAAAATTCATGACCAACGGTAATTGCTGCTCGCTGATTGCTTATATCAGATTTCCCATTACGCTTAAGTCTTTCCCTGAGTGAATTATCTATATTCCATTCTGCTCCTAAGGTAAGTGCATTAAATATACCGGTTTGCTTGCTCACCTGCGCGGTTATTCCTCCAATCATCCATCTATCTTTCTCTCCGGCCTGAACTGTTTTACTCGACCAAAATACACTCATATCAACACGTGGCAGTTTGCCTTTGTAATTTTTATATTTTGTTTTTTCTCGCACAGGGAGTGAAGCAACAATAGGCCTATAGTCTATGCCCAATGCGGCAGTTGGCCAGTTTACACCTTTATTCGGATCTTTAATACCTCCGTTAGATACATGGTTGTAATGAATATAGGCGCTCATACTTAGACGTTCTGAAAGTTTAACATGTGCACCCAATCCCAATGAAACAAAACCTGTGATAGGTAAACTGTAAGACAAATTGTTTGGGTTACTTAAGGGATGATAAGGGTTGGTTAGGTAAGATAATCCGGCCGCAGCCTTTATAGACATATTGATGCGATGCGCGAATGAAAAGAATGGTTCTATAAAGGCAGCCGAGGTAATTGCATGACCTAAAAACTGATTATCAAAATTAAAGTACTGAATAAAAAAACCGGTTTTAGGATAACAATAGCAAGTGTTCCAAGTTTTTGCATCAGCCAATTGCCAATTAAAATCAATTTGAAAACCTGTGGGATAAGAATTTGCTGTATTCTGCACCTCTCTGCTATGCGCAAAAATAAAACCCTTGTGCAGGGTTGCGCCATAACTGAAAATGCTTCGCAGCGAATCTTGCTGTGCATTGGCAGTAATAACAATGACATGCATTAAAACAAGTACCGCCTTCTTTATTCCCATCATTGCTGCGAATTAAAAACATAGTAAATAGAATTTAAGCAGGTATGGAAAAGAATCATCTCCAGCAGGCCCAAATAGATAAATTTTACGTATTATTTCTTGCGTATCAGGTAATAAATAGGAATACCTGCCAATACAATAGCAAGACCCGGATAAGTAAAAACCGGCTTATATATTAATAGGCTGATGCATATAAACATAGCAATTAAAATATAAAGAGCGGGAAGTACAGGATAACCCCATACTTTATATGGCCTTAAGGCATCAGGTTCCTTTTGCCTGAGAATAAATACACCGGCAACGGTAAGTATGTAAAAAAGCAAAACGGCAAAAACTACATAATCCAGTAAGTCACCGTATGAGCCGCTAAGAGTAAGTAAGCTGGTCCAGATAGCTTGCATAATTAGAGCAGCCTGTGGAGAGTCATAATTATTTTTTGTGGCCGCTCGTTTAAAAAATAAACCGTCAAGAGCCATTGCATAATAAACCCTTGCACCTGATAAGGTGATTCCATTGATACAGCCGAAAGTAGATATCATAATAAATGCAGCCATTACATACATACCAACTTCACCTAAAACTGTTTGCAACAATAGTGTACCAACGCGGTCTGATGGTGCATGCTGTATGGCATCGAAAGGTAATACACCGATATAAATCAAGTTAATAAAAACATACAATGCAGAAACGCTGAGTGTACCAATAAGCAGTGATAAAGGTAAATTTCTTTGCGGTGCCTCAATCTCTCCTCCAGTAAAAGTTATGTTGTTCCATGCATCTGCAGAGAATATTGAGCCAACCATAGCTGCGCAAAATAATCCCCAATATGAAAAGCCGCTAGCATTAGCAGAAAAAGTCAGAGTAGAATGCTGTGCTCCATGCATATAAAGATGATACAGCCCTGCGATTACCAAAAAAACTATGGCACCAATTTTTGTAAATGTAAATATATTTTGAAGCCATGCGCCATTTTTTACAGGAAGGAAATTAAATAATGTGAGGAGCCAAATAACCGCAAGGGCAAGCATTTGTTGTGATTGTATTTTAATAAATCCTAAATCGAAGAGAATGACCTGATCAGATATTGCCGGGAAGAAGACTCCGCTAAACTTGGCAAATGCAACCGCAACTGCAGCAATAGTTCCTGTTTGTATAACGGCAAAGAGTGTCCACCCGTATAAAAATCCAAACAGCTTATTATAGGCACGTTGTAAATACACATATTGACCTCCTGCTTTTGGCATCATGGCAGAAAGCTCACCATAACTTAAAGCTGCCATTAGCGTTATAAGTGCAGTAACGATCCATGCGAAGAGGAGCATAAGCGGGGACTGCAAATCACGGCTCATAGCAGCAGGTACTATAAATATTCCTGATCCAATCATACTGCCCATAATAAGCATTACGCAATCGAGCAAACCCAACTTTTTATTCATAAACTAATTTAATGCAAACGAATATAGTAATTGTTTGCAGTTCGATATTGAATTTAAAAATAGAGGATTGGATATTGACTTATTAATGAATAACAATGAAAATTATAGATTTGATATGATTAACTGCTTTAAAACTAACGTGAAAGTAAAAAAATCAAAGGGACATGAAGCCTTTTATGCCATGCACGTTCGCTATGATCTGCTCCTTCATCAAGATAAGTTAACCAGTTTGTTTGATTGTATTTCATTTTACGCATTACTTCATCTACATTTTTTTGTAAGGAAGGATAAAGTGTATCCAGCGTTTGATTACCGTAATCAAAATAAATACGGTGATTAGCGGGGTCGGGTATTTGCATCTCAAGATAGAGTTGCATGGCTAATGGAAACGGGTTGTTTTGAAGCGTGAACGTACCGGGCCAGTGTGTGGATAGGCATGCTGCTCCGCCAAATACCTCCGGATACTCGCAAACAGCATATAGAGATATTAACCCCCCCATGCTACTGCCAGCAATAAAAGTGTGCTCCGGGTTTGTATACACCGAATAACTTTTATCAATCTTTGGCTTTAATTCACTCACAATAAATTTTAGATAATTATCAGATTGTGGTTTAAATGCTGTTGTTGTGCGTCCAACATTTAGCAATTGTGAGTTAATAGTATCTCGCTCTGTTTGGTTGAGCAAGAGTTCAAAAGGCTTTTGTGGAAAGTAATCTGCGTGCCTTGTTTGCCCACCATTCCAAATGCCCACCACAATAAAGTTTCTCACCTTGCCTGCTTGCATGAGTTGTGCAACAACCTCATCTACTTCCCATGCCTGCTTATTCCATGTATTGTCCGAGTCGAATAACATTTGTCCATCGTGCATATACAAAACATCATACTTACCCGAATCAGGATAACCCGGGGGAAGCCAAATATCAATATGACGAGGTGTTATATTCTTTGATTGAAAATAATGAATGCGTTCAACTTTTCCTTTCGTAACTTTAGGTAAGCTATCCTGTGCATGTGAGCGCAGAAATGCAACGAAGCAAACAAACAAAAGCATTATAATTTTACCTAAGATTGGTTGCATGTGGCTGTCTCTTTAAGTTCGGCTATGATGATTTAAATCGTTTAATACCAACCCTACTTACCACCGAGCGCATAATATCTGTTCATACATTCCTGTGCCTCGGCTGATTTGCCTTGCTTATTAAAAACCTCAGCAAGGAGGCGGTATGACATTGCATTTTTTTGATCCAAGGTGAGTGCCAGTATCAGATTATCTTCAGCTTTTTTGTAGCTTCCTGTATTGTAATATCCTAAACCAAGGTTGTAATAAACATCTGCAACACTTCCGCCACCCCGCTTCACCGCCAATTCAAGAAACTTAAGCCCGGTGCCGAAATCGCCTTTCTGATAATGTGCCATAGCTGTATAATAATAAGCATCGGTATAATTAAATTTATAACTATTGGCTTTCTTGAAATACTCAATAGCTTTATCCGGATTTTTATTCAGGTTAATTTCTAGCAAACCAAGGGTAGACCATGCCATATAATTTTCAGGATAAATATCAATCGCTCTGTTTAAATTACTGATAGCCTCAGGAGCGTTTCCTTTGCTGAGATAGCATAAACCCAGCATTCTAAAAACTTCTTCATCGTGTGGATTATAAGCTGCTGCCTGAAGGAAGTAAAAAATAGCCGTATCAAAATTTCTGGCTTCAAAATACTGATACCCTTTAGGCATCCAGTCGTTCTCTCTTTTAACAACAGTAGCCAATGGAACACCATCAGCCATTACCGTATATACTGTACCTTTAGGTGGGAAGGCACCGGCTTCCAGTTCTTTCGATGAAAACGTGCGTGAAGTGAGAATGGCATAATCCCACGGCAACTTTTGCTCTTCATATTCACGCATCCACCGAAACTCCATATCCGGATTATATTTATTGGCGTAGTAAGATGCTGTTAGTGGCTCATTGTTTATGCCTACTATCATTTTTTTGTTTGGCTCTTGCTTTGCCAACCACTCTGCTGCCTGACGGCATGAGTTGGAGTAATAATCCATTTCATATTTACCGTAAGCAGCTTTTGTACCCCCGCTTACAGCATTAAAATACACACACTCGTTCGGATGATTTTGTATCATCCAGAATGCCGGTAGTGCACACAAAAGCAATACACCTGCCAATGATGCATAACTTAATATTTTATTTTTTGTCAGTGCACCCAAGCTATCCCAACCGCAAGCAGCAAGTATTACTATTGGCGGATAAACAAACAAATAATGCCTCCATCCATTATAATAATACATGCTCTGCACTTCGGCATATGCTATTGGGAAAATGGCAACAAATATTACTACTCCTATGGCATACCAATTTTTATAGTTCCTTTTTAAAACCCATAGCAATGAAGCAAGCAAAGCAATGCCCACCCAAACTACTTCAGGAGTATTAATAAAAATAAATTTAGGCAAATAATACCAGGGCACATTTGCCATATACATGCGCACACCTTCAAACAACTCATGGTTAAAAGTGAAATATGCACCTTCAGTTGATTTTTTAAGCGCTTCATACCAATTGGTAAATGGCTGCTGTTGTGCAAATGGCCATAATGAAATACCAACCAATTGACCTATGATAATAATGAGCAGTAATATACGTGTATAAGGCCAAATGAGTTTCATTGCGCTTGGTATGCCTTCTTTTTTGATAACAAGCAGCCAAGAAATACCTAAAAATAAACCGATATAAGCATACCAGATGATGCCACCTACGCGTGAGCCAATGGCCATACCAATACCAGAACCGCATAAAACCAAGTGCGATAAATCAGGCTTGGGCAGCTGCTGAAGTATCTTTATTAAATAATAGAGTGCCATTGCACACCCTGCAGCAAATGGAATATCAGTAGGATTATTCATGCTGTGTGCAAAAAATACAGGGCTGCAAAAAATGATTATCAATGCAAAAAATGCACCCCGCCAAGATGTAATTTCTTTAGCAGCAAGGGCAGCAAATAACATGGCCAGCAAGCCATAAAATGCATTGAGCAAATGCCGCATTTCAAACTCACCCAACACTCCAAAATAGGTATTAAGAAATGCACTGATTACATTAAAATGTTCGCCATAATATCTGAATTCCTGTATAGGTGATGTAGCAGATAATGCCGTTGAATCGCTTCCAAACGAGGTAAAATAGTTGAGCATCTGGTAGCCATACTGATTATGGCGCTTAGCATCCCAGGTTATGCCAAAATCCTTACTAAGGTAAGGCATGGCAATGCATGTAAACAGAAAAAATGCAGCAAAAAGTAAACGAAATAACGGCTGATTACCTGCCGCATCTTCTGCACCAAATTTCATCAGTGGATCTTTGATGAACCAGCCAATTCGTGGGCCAAGAATATTTCTTGCAATCTTTTTAAAACTAACCTTACGCAACTGATGCTCTTTTGCCGAGAGTGTGATTGCAACAATGGTTGTTTTTAAATAGGCAAGGCGGCTGCAAACAGAAATGCTTTTATGGTGATTGCTGCTGAACCCTTTTAGCGCAGCGTCTTTACCAAAAAATACAAATGGGTGTGTGTAATCTTTTAAACCTGCAGGTAAGAGCATACCTGCAAGCAAATTGTATAAACCAATACCTGTTTTTTGTAAAATGTTTATAGACAACTTACCCGACTGCTCATTAAACTCACCTGCATAAACTGCATCCGATTCTGTAAATGATTTTTTGTTCAGTGCGAAACAACTTACCACAGCCTGTGGCATAAATGAGGCTGCATCATCAACCATATAAACAACCTTTCCGCAGTGCTCCGCCCAATCCTGAAGATTACCTGTAACATGGCATCTGCCTTTTTCCTTGAGTGCTAAAACTTCAGGGAGGGTTGCAGCCACACCACTTTTATCAAGCACAATTAATGATGCCTCGGTGCGGACTTTTAATATAGCCTGAGCCACCAAATTTGCATCATCGGGCTTTTTAGCTACATCAAATAAAAAGGTAAGCTCTTGGTCGCTTAAGGTTTTTATCTGTTCGGCTGAAGGTTTGGGTGTGTTCTTTTTGCTCATTTTTTTACCAATCCGGTTTTAGTAATTACAGAACTTTCCTGATAACTTTCGTAGTCGGTATTTATATCCCAAAGGTTGTGCCCTGCCTGTTGCAAAATGTTTTCGGCAGCTAACATACCCATTAGTATGGAATGATCCTGATTGTTGTATTTAAATGCGCCATATCGACCAATTACATGCAGATGCTGAATGCTACTTAAATATTGCTCTACTGGGTTCAGAATTTCCTTGTAGCCTTTTGAGTAAACAGGATAGCAGCGCGGAATACGATAGGTATGTGCATGTAAAATGTTAGCATTGCCAATTAATCCTGTTTTTCGTATTTCCTCCTCGCCTAATTTATTCAGTTGTTCATCTGTGTATTTCCAGAAATCATCTTCATCATAGCACCAATATTCCAAAGCAAGTATGCTGGTTTTTTTATCCTTATACAATTGTGGTACCCAGTTTCTGAAATTGGTGATGCGCCCTGTACGCAAATCTGTTGAATGCACATACAGCCAATTATCTTCAAACAAATTGGTTGCATCAACTTCAATAAATACAATAATGGTATTTCTGAAACGCAGCTGTGCATTCAAATTTTTAATTTGCTGCGGGGCCTCATCAATTCTGCTTACCAAAAGTGTTAGTGGCATGGAAGAAATAATATGATCATATTGTTTTACCTCGCCATTTTCCAGTTCTAATCCTTTGGCTACACCACCTTCAACGATCACACATTTTACAGGCGTGTTTAAAAATACGTTGCCACCTTTTTCTTTAATCAGCTTCTCCATTCGGTTATACACCATACCTGTTCCCTCTAGCGGATAAGCAAATTCATCCACCAGTGTTTTGTGTTTTTTAATTTTATCCCCAAATAATGCAGCCTTAGCAGCCTCCCACAGAGATAGTTTTTTGATACGCTGTGCGGCAAAATCAGCATCCAGTTCGTTGCATTGAATACCCCAAAGTTTTTCGCTGTAGGTTTTAAAAAATATTTCATAAAGCCTTTTCCCGAAGCGGCTGCGAACCCAGCCTTCAAAGGTACTTTTGTCTCTTGTTGGAAATATTCTTTCCATACCAAAACTGAGCATACATCGGGCTGCTTCAAACACGCCCAATTTACCTAATGCATCAAGTGCTTTAATGGGGTAGTAATACAAGCTATTTTTATAGAGGATGCGCGTGAGGCGATTCACCATTGCATAATCTTCTTTCACTACTTCAAGCCATAGAGAATTAACCCGCGTATCACTGCTAAAAAAACGGTGCGGACCAATATCCACGGTTTGGCCCCATAGCTCAACCGATTTTGCAAGCCCACCTACTGAAGGACCTGCCTCAAATAAATCAACGGATGAAATTTCTTTGCTTAACTGATAGGCAGCAGTAATACCGGCTGGGCCGGCACCAATAATAGCTACTTTTATGGGTTTGCTCACAATACGCTTTGCTTAATAATAAGTTGTAAAGAAAAGACCTTTACGATACTTTTTCAAATACAAATACATGATTAAGCCCAAACTGGAAAATTTTGTGTCTGAGCAGTTTAAATTGCGGTGGTGCAAAAATGTGCGGAGTATCAGCTGTTTTGAAGCCATAGTGCTCCTCCAGCGACATGCCATCGATGATGCGGAATAGACGTAAAACCAGCAAAATATAATCAACAAAGGGCGAAGGAACTGTTATTATAACCCTTCCTTTAGGCTTCAGATATTGATGGCAAGCTTCGGCCAGTTTGTGTTGTGCCTGAGGTGGTATGTGCTCTATCACAGCCAGCATGGTAATACAATCAAACTGCTCACCTGGAGCAAAGGCATCCGGAAATATTCCTTTAACCAAACTATAATTGCCTGCGTCTGTATTTTCAGCAAGCGGATCCACACCAATACCTGTAATTTTTTTATGCTGCAACTGCTTGAAAAGTTCGCCATCATAACTTCCAATATCCAACACATGAGCTCCTGTATTTATAAATGCCGCAGCCTGTGCAATTCTTTGCTTTTGCAGCAAGTAATCAAACGCCTTCATCGCTTTCGGTTAAGGGTAAGAACGCTTAAAAAGAAACTTGAAAAAATGGTTTGAATCCCAAGGATAATAAAAACAACCGAAGGTATAACCACACGCAAAATAGACGAGTATTCAAGCGTTCCAAAATCAACCTGATCCCAAAGGTATAATGAATATGCCGACCCTCCTATTCCGGTAAGCGTAACAAATACACCTGCAATAATTCCTCGCTCAAGTGTAAGCCATTTTTCAATAAACGAAACTGCTTTCTTATCAGGCATGAGTCCGGCTTGAATGGCATACCTGCGAGTAAAAATACCAAACACCATTAACTGAAAACCAATGATAGCAGCTGCTCCTGAATAAAGCATGGTATTGGTATCGAAATAAATATTAAATAAATGAACTGGGCCATTAATAATAAGAGCACCTGATATTATACCTGATAAAATGAGTAAGATACCCGGATACAGAAATAACCAGCGCGGACTGTAAATGAGTAAAAAGCGGAGATGCCTCCAGCCGTCCTGCCATGTGCGCAGGTGAGGTGGTCGGCTACGTCCTGCTACACTCAACGTGGTTGGCACTTCGCAGACGCGCAGTCTAAATAAACTTGCTTTTACAATCATCTCACTGGCAAACTCCATACCTGTAGTACGCAGATTTAAGAGCGATACAAGATCCTGCCTAAAGCCACGCAGACCGCAATGAAAATCGTTTATGGAAGAGTGAAAAAAAAGCTTTCCAATAAAGGAAAGAACCGGATTACCCAGATATTTATGCAAGAAAGGCATGGCGCCTTTGCTAATGCCACCCTTAAATCTGTTGCCAACTACCAAATCATATCCCTCTCGTAATTTTTCAATAAAAGGATTCAGAGAAGAAAAATCATAGCTATCATCTGAATCACCCATAATTACATACTTACCATATGCTGCTTCGATGCCATACATCAATGCGCTGCCATAGCCCTTCTCAGGTGCATGCACCACACGGGCACCCAATTTCTCGGCAATAGCAATGGAGCCATCGGTACTTCCGTTATCAGAAACAATTACTTCTCCGCTGATATTATGCTGCGTTAAGTAACGCAATGCTTTTTCAATGCATGCGCCAATGGTTTCGGCCTCATTCAGGCATGGCATTACAATAGATAATTCAAGATTGTGCTCAGGGGTCATTGCAACGAAAATAGCAAAATTAAGGAGAAGGGGAAATTGAACGTTATGAAGGTTATAAGGTTAGATATTGCGGTTTATTAATTGAAAGATGAGGGGGTTGATTTTATGCCTTTTTACACTTGAGCAGTTTATACGCTAATTAGTGAAGATCCCTAGCATTTAACATTCATAATTGAGCTGTTAGCCTTTGGCAATTAGGAATTAGAATGGTGCAATTAAATTCAAAGATAGGAGTTGATGCTATTGAGAACTTATTGTTTCTTTAGTCTTTAACCGAAGCTGTCATTCCTCTATTTCCCTTCAAAAGGAATATCTATGGCATCGCCCCACAATTCCTCTACTGCATAAAACTCACGCTTCTCCTCCTGAAAAACATGTGCCACCACATCGATATAATCCAACAATACCCACTCCAGATTTTCGTATCCTTCACGGTGCCAAGGCCATTCTTTAAACACTTTAAAAACTTCTTCTTCTACTGAATCTCCAATGGCTTCTACCTGCTTATCTGATTTTGCATGACAAATCACAAAGAAGTCGGACGATGCTTTGTCAATATTGCGCATATCCAAAATACGAATGTCCTCAGCCTTTAACTCAAACATACCCTGAGCCACTGCTTTGGCTAAAGCCATGCTGCTGTAAGTGGTAACATCTGCAACTTTCTTCGTTTTGGGTCTTTCAGCTTTAGGTTTGGTGCTTACTTTTTTTGCTGCAGTTTTTTTAGGTGCCGCTTTCTTCTTTGCGGGTTCTTTCTTCGCCATTTTTTCTATCTTTGGCTGCAAAGGTAAACATTTTGCACCATCACATAGGATCTTCTGTAATTTGGCTTGACGAAACAGACTCTACCAACCGGATTGCCAAGCAAATGGCCGAAGAAACCAGTTGTAAGGATGGTGCTATAATTTGCGCACATTATCAGCGGGCTGGCAGGGGGCAAGGAGCAAATATGTGGGAATCAGAAAAGGGGAAAAACTTAACACTAAGTGTGGTATTGTTTCCGCGTGCATTGTCCATGCAAGAGCAACTCAGAATTAATCTGACACTTAGTTTAGGTGCTTATGATTTTATTTCAGCTATACATCCTAAGGATATCTTCATCAAATGGCCAAATGATATTTACGCAGGTAACAAGAAGATTTGCGGCCTATTGATAGAGAACAGCCTACAGGGCGAACTGATTAGACAAAGTATCTGCGGTGTGGGTATTAATATTAATCAAACCGAATTTATTAATACCAATGCAACATCTTTGAAACAGCTTAGCGGGCAAAACTATCAGCTTGAATCCATGCTTGCTTCATTCATACTACATTTGCAAAACAGAATAAACTCCATGTACACGCAGGATATGAATAAACTGATAGGCTGTTATGAAGAGGTAATGTACCGCAAAGGTTTAGCAACCAGTTTTATGGTAAACCAAAGTCCGCTCCAAGCCACACCTATTGGCATCACAGCAGAAGGACTGCTGCGTATACAAACGCAGAATAGCCTTATGCAAATAAGACATAATGAAGTGAAATGGCTGCAATAAAAAACGCTCTTATAATTGATGCCGGCAACACACATATCAAGGTTGCGCATTTTAGTGGCAATACACTTGGTTCACTAAATACCATAAACCTTGCCGATGCCAATCTGCTTTCCAGGTATATTGCAGAGGCAGATTATTGCATCATAAGTTCCGTATCCGTTGCGGCCGAAAGCCTTAAGCAGCATCTTTTACCCCTGCCCTGCATTATTTTTTCTGCTGAAACACCGCTGCCATTTAAAACCAACTACAAAACACCACACACACTTGGCCCCGACAGACTTGCAGGTATTGCAGGGGCTATGCTCAGGTTTCCGGGCAAACCGCTACTTGTTATTGATAGTGGCACATGTATTACCTATGATGTACTTACATCTGAGGGAGTTTATGTTGGCGGTGCGATATCTCCGGGTTTACATATGAGGCTGCAGGCCATGCAGACTTTTACACAGCGCCTGCCTCTACCAGACTGGTATTTGCCTGAAACATTTACAGGAAACAATACCGCAGACTGCCTGCTTGCCGGAGCCTACTATGGTCTGGCAGATGAAATAAACGGAAGGATAGGGCGCTATGAACAACTTTATAGCGGATTGCAAACCCTGCTTTGCGGTGGTGATTCAGATATTTTGCAGAAACAGCTAAAAAACAACATATTTGTTGCCCCCAATCTTGTGTTGGAAGGATTAAACCATATACTTTATTTCAATGTTAAATAAAGCCCTCAGGCTCTTTTTGCTTGCACAATGTTTGGCTTTTGCGGCAATTTCTCAAAATTTTACACGTTCGCCTTACTCTGCATTTGGCATTGGTGAACTTCATTTTGGCGGCACCGTTAAACAAGCAGGCATGGGCCAGCTGAGTTTAACGTTAAATAACCCTTTTGAGATAAATGCAACCAACCCCACTTCCTACGGAAGCCTCTTGCAAACAGTTATTGAGGCAGGTGCTGAATATAGCAGCGGCACTTTAAGCACTGCCACAGCATCATCGCCCGCAGAGAATTATTCCTTCAGCTATTTTAGACTGGCATTTCCTGTTTCATACAAACTTAAATGGGGCTTTGGATTTGGATTGGACCCATACAGCAATACCGGCTATGATGTAAGTAGCCAGGCGGTATTCAGCGATTACACGGCCACCATTAAACAAAAAGGCATTGGTGGTTTAACGCGTTTTTATAGCGGAACAGGTATTGCCCTATTTAAAGGCTTTTCTGTAGGTGTGCAGGCCTCTTATATTTTTGGAACGTTGGAGAATGTGCAATCACTTATTATTCCGGCTCAATACAAAAGATTCAATCTTGAAAATCAGAATAGAATTATTGCAGGAGATTTTCAGTTTCAATACAGCTTTCAGTATCAGCATAACCTAAAAGATACCAACTACCGCGTAATTATTGGCGGCAGCATGACTCAGCAAAGCAATATGAGTGCAAAACGTGAATTTTTTGCGAAGTCGATGGGCATTGGCGGGTTGATGGGTGTGGTTGATACCATTGATTACCAAAACAATATTTCAGGCGATATTATATTACCGACCTCTTATGGATTAGGAATTGGCCTGCATAAAAAAGACAAATGGTTTGCAGGTGCAGAAGCAAACTACACAAATTGGAGTGACTATCGTATTTTTGGTTCAAGTGATTCTTTGTTTAACTCTTTTGGCATAAATGCAGGTGGCTATTGGGTACCGAATTACCTAGACTTTAAAAATTACTTCAGCAGGATTGAATACCGTGCAGGTATAAGATATGACTATGGAAGCCTCAAAATTGATGGAGAATATATTGGCAACTTAGGCCTATCCGTTGGACTTGGACTACCGTTGGGAAAAACCAGAAATAAATTAAATCTGGGTTTTGAATACCTAGTGCGCGGAACCACCAAAGCAGGGCTCATTCAAGAAGAGTATCTCCGTTTTACCCTTGGCATTTCTGTGAGTGATAAATGGTTTACACGCTATAAGTATGATTAAACATGTACTATATGTCGTGCTGATTACCCTTGCTATATCCTGCAGTGTAGATGATGCGGACAAGGTTAAAGTTATGACTGATAGGCGAAACATGCCTCTGGAAACAGGTAAGAATATGGTTATTCACTACACAGATTCAGGCTATGTGAAGGCTAAAGTTTTTGCTCCGGTTATGGAAAGATATGCCAATGAAGAAAGAAATGAAACAGTAATGAAGCAAGGCATGACGGCCTACTTTTTGAGCAAGAATAAAAAAGTAGAAAGCTATCTTAAATCAAAGTATGCGATCCGTCAGGATCGTGAGCGAAAAATGGTAGCAAGCGATGATGTTATTTTAGTGAATAATAAAGGAGATACCCTGAGAACAGAATTACTGACTTGGGATGAAAGTACCCAAAAGATTTATACTGATAAATTTATCCGCATCACCACACCCGAGCAAATTATTTTAGGCGATGGCCTTGAATCCAACACAGAGTTTACAGAATATAAGATTTTTAAAATCAGAGGAACTATTAGCTTAAAGAAACAATGAGGCGCATTATTTTCTATAACTGGCTTGTTCTGGCAATTACTTCATTTCTGGTTGGCATTTACATCAGTGTTTTTGAACATATATTAAAGGATAAAGGCTATCTATATTTTATTATGGCTTTGCTATTTGGTGTAATATTTTATTACCGCAGAAAAAAGGGTGATGGTAAGCAATAGTGATTAATTGAGGTACTTATCCTATTTTTGGAACTCATGGATTCAAACACCATTCTTATCATCACAATCAGCATTCTTATTTCTGCATTTTTTTCAGGAATTGAAATTGCATTTATTACAGCCAATAAGTTACTAATTGAATTAAAGAACAAGCAAGGCAGCCTATCCGCTAAAATACTTTCTCCCTTTGTAAGTAATCCTTCTCGTTTTATTAGCACTACGCTTGTTGGCAATAATCTCGGATTGGTTTTGTATGGCATATACATGGCTGCATTTTTGGATCCCATACTGCATGAGTTATTGCCGGGCATTGCAGAGAAAAAGTTTCTGCTTTTATTTATTTCAACCGTAATATCTACCATTATTGTTTTGGTAATGGGCGAATTCATTCCAAAGGCATTGTTCAGAATAAATCCTGATATTGTATTGCGTGTGCTGGCTGTGCCTTTCCTGCTTACTTATTATCTGTTTTGGCCACTTGTTCATTTTGTTACATGGTTGGCTAAATTCATTCTCAATAATCTTTTTAAACTCAACTTTACCGAAAATACTCCTGTTTTTAGCAAGGTTGATTTGGATCAATACATTTCTGATAGTGTAGAAGATCTTGATGAAGATGCGGATGTAGATACAGAAATTTTTAAGAATGCGCTTGATTTTGCCAATGTAAAAGTTCGCGACTGCATGACCCCACGAACCGAATTGGTTAGCATAAGTATACAAGCAAGTGTTGAAGAATTATACAAGAAATTTGTTGATACAGGTCTTTCAAAAATTCTGATTCATAATAATAATGTAGATCATATTATCGGTTATGTGCACCAGAAAGACCTTTTTAAAAAACCACAGACCATTCGGTCTATTTTGATTCCGATAGAGATTGCAACCGAAACAATGGCTGCTAATGAATTGCTAAATATATTTACCCGCTCAAGAAAAAGCATTGCACTGGTAGTTGATGAATTGGGTGTTACAGCCGGCATTGTTACCATTGAAGATATTATGGAGGAAATTTTTGGTGAGATAGAAGATGAGCACGATGTGGAACAACTTACCGAAAAGCAGTTGGCAGAAAAGGAATATTTATTTAATGCCCGCCTCGAGATAGACTACCTAAACGATAAATACAATCTGAACATACCCGAAGGTGATTACCAAACACTGGGCGGATACATTCTTGCCAAATATGAAAATATACCCAGACGCGGAGAAATTATAGAAATAGACAAGTTTGAATTTACCATTGTTTCTACCGATAAAACAAAATTAGTGGATGTTCGCCTGCGCAGCAGATAATGAATTCAGCGCAGCAGATTTTAATCTTCAGTTAAGTAGTTGATATTCGAAACGTGGGCATCCCTTATTTCCCTTATCATCATAGAAATCAATAAAACGTAACTTGTATACCAAGTCTGGCAAATACCTGTATCGTAAGAAATAGTTAATATATGTTCTGGTTCTGTATCGAACACCATTAGGTGTAAAATCAGGATACTTCCATTCAAACCCGATTTGATCCCTATCATTTGAATAATATAGAGCAGGATTGAGGGATTGGTTAAACTTAATATCATAAAAGGTAAGCGAACTGTCTATAGCCACATCAAGCATTGTACTATTTAAATGAACACCTGTAACCTGATATAGCAAGGGCGGATTAAATTCATAATAAATCCAACGGTATCTTAAGAATTTAAAATGCCAGCTATCAATAGGAGGCTCAAAATTATAATAAGTGCCTCCGTTATCGAATGAAAAATAAACTAGCATTTTCTCAGGCGACTTATAAATATTGGTTTCTTTAATAAATTTGCCCGACATATCCGCCACTGAGATAACATACTTCTGAGGTGTAACAGCTATTATTTTAAACTTAAAATAATTATCGGAACTGCTTGAGCCCTTTCCCCTATCGATAACATAAACACTATCGAAAGTTTTGTAATTATATCTATTACACCAATGGCTAAGTGCAAGTGAATCTGCATTACCGGAGGCCTCATCCCATCGCCAATTTAGCTCGGAAGATTTTGTATCAGCTGAAAAATCGGTGCTGCCTGTATTTGCAACCAATACATTCTTACCACCATTTATATAAATAGTAAAACCTTCCGGTGCTGCATCAAAACTTAAATCCCACGAATTATTATCTACAGACTGAACAATACCTGAGTTAAGGTTGATATAAACCTGCTTGTCATACTCAGTGCCCAAATCAACACCCATCATACGCACATTAAAATCTCTGGGAGGTAATTTAACAGGTATCTCTTCTTTCTCACATGATGAAAGGAACATTATCATTACCAAAACGTATGCGATATTTCGTAATAATATCATTCTCTGTTTTTACTTAATAGGTATTGAAGTGCAAAAAAGTAGGTTCTGCCCATAGACACAGCAGCATTATTGCCTTCCGGTGCGTGCGGACCTGCAGCTAAACTAGCCTGAACATTGATCACATCCAGCATGTTTTTTACACCCGTTTGAATGGTAAGCCTTTGTTTAAAGAAACTTCTGCCTGCGGTAAGATCAAGCAGAGCAAATCCATTAATAAAACCCGTTTTAACTAGTCCATCTGTGATATTGTATTGAAACAACTGCATACGTGAATTATATTTACAGAACAATGCAATCTGCGTTTTGATTTTTTTAATGTGATACCGTGCATTGCAACGATACTCATGCGTTGTAAAATATTTTTCAGTAGTAAGCATTCCGGTAAATGTGTTTTTAATACCTATCAGCGCATAACCGAAGCTTAAAGCATAATCTGGTGCTACATATTCTGCCATAATGTTGGTACCGGCATTTCTGAAATCGCTAATGGATGTATAGCGCGCTTCCAAGGTATTGCTGTTTAACAGAACTAAATCTATTTTATTAAATATTTCATTATAAAATAGTGCAACATCAATTTTTAGCATGTTTTCTTCTAACCGATGCTGGTGGGTTAAACTTAGCTGATAATTGTTTTGGTTTTCGGCCTTCAAATCCGTATTGCCCTTTATATTATGAGCAGGGTCAGTAAAGTTTAGGTAAAGCTCCTTAAGCGTTGGCGATCTGAAACCCCTACCGTAAGCTGCACGAAGGCTTAAGTCCGAGCGAATATCCCACTTGATATTTAACGAAGGTATAATTGGGGCCTGATACTTGCTGTTATAGGTTAATCGCAGTCCTGGCCTAACAAGCAGCCGCTGGAAAAACTTTAACTCCATACTTGCAAAGCCACTTATATCTGTTATAGACTGACTACCACTAACAATACGGTTACCCGTAAACTGATCATATGTTGCTTCATAACCTAACTGGTAATTGTATTTGGCATTATGTTTATTTCTTGAAAATGTTCCCCTGCTCATTACATTATTAAAGTAACCCGTATCCTGCAGGTGGGCATCAGGCACCAAATTTTCCTGTAGTGTAACAAGATCCTTTCTGGTGGTATTTACAATGCGTCTGTAATGGTTGTAAGCAGCCACAATATGCAGAGAGTGGTTACTAAAAAGTTTTTGCTCATAAAATGCAGCCGTTGATGTTCTTCTTGTATAATAGTACTGATCTATTCCGTAAGCACTATAAGGCGTAATGGTGCCAGAATCCCTGTTGGTTACCTTCTCATCAAAAATACTTCCTGTTAGCCTAAGCGATGAATTGGTAAACTTTTTAGAAATACTGATATCTCCAAAGTATTGTGTACGTGGTTTCCATAGTTTTACCCGCGAATCCTCATTTTGGGCAAAGCCTTCAAAAAAATTTCTTGACCCATTTACCTCCAATCGCCATTCTCTGCTCAGATAGATACTTGTAAACAAATTGAAGTTATACTGGCCGATATTCTCATAATATACTTTGGCCCCCAGCTGGTCCTGATGCTTGTATGCCTTTTTTGTAATCAGATTGATTACACCGCCCAATGCATCTGTTCCAAAACTCACACTCATAGGGCCCTCAACTACTTCTATGCGTTCAATATTATTTAAGTTAAGTTGATTGAGGTCGATAAAATTTCCTTCGCGGCCCACAACAGGAACACCATCAATCATAATTTTTATATTCTGACCATTGATACCTTGAATACTCAAACCGCTTCCTAAAGCAGGGTCGTTATTAATGCGAACATTCAGTTCATTGTTCAACAAATCACGAAGGTTTACTGCACCTTGCTGCTCAATTCTTTTTTGCCCGATTACTTTTACCCTGTAAACCGATTGAGAAAGAGAGTTTTCTCCATATTGCCCCGTTATCACTACATCATCCAGTTGCTTACTTTTGGATACATCAGGCTGCTGCGCCATTAAAGGCCCGGGAACAACAAACAGCATGAAAAACATGGTGAGTGTCGTTTTTAAGACATATGAGACAATGTATTTCAACCAGGATTTACTCCACAATAAATTTACCTGTTACCATACCGTTAGGGGTTTCTACATTATAGAAATAAATTCCTTTACCCATTGAGTCGGTATAAATCTTTGCACGAAAACCACCATCAGCAGATTCCATATTTATTTCATAAACGGTTTTTCCGGTAATGTCAACAATTGAAAGCAGGGCGTTATTAGCCGCTGTTGTTACCTCAATAGTTACATCCGTTTTAGCAGGATTCGGATATGCCAGGACACGGGCAAAAGCATTGCTTGTTTCACTAACTGAAGTAACGTCAATTGATGATTTATTAAATACAATCATATTAGGGTTTGCGTCAAATCTGTCGAACAATAGTTTGTAAATAAGATTACCCTTCTTGATAAAATAGGTAAGCGAATCAACAATTGGCCATGAAAGTGTTGGAGGTCCCATAGGTGAAACCTTCCAATCCCAACCTATGGTATTGATAAGAGAAGAGTAAGCGGTAACCATATAACGGTTGGCACTGTCGCGATTTACACCTGAAACACGCGCGGCCATTACATTTTCAGGATTTATAAGCGCGCCTGTTACGTTATAGAAAGTGTCAACCCCCAAATAATTTACCTTGGCATGGTAGCGGGTAAACAATATATCCCAGTTAGCTCTTGCAGGTTCGCGATCTACCATAGTTTTATTTAGGATATTATAGCAGGCAAACATTTTACCGGTGAAAGCTGCCTTATTAAAACTCACGTAATTGCTATCTGTGTTGTTTAAATTAGCAAAAGTAAAATTCCATGTTGTATCTAGCGTTAGCTGATTAATCATTAGTTTTTTATAAACAGTATTTGCACCATTTCTTATAGCAAAGAGATAAATGACTTTGCCATCAATGTGATGCGTATTCATGCTATAATCTCCCCAGCCAAAATCAAAGCCATTGGTTCTTCCCTGATTTAGGGCTCCAATATCCCATGAGGTATCGCTGTCTCTAACCAAGGTCCAGTTTCTCCAGTTGGTTGTGTCAAAATTATTCCAGGAAGCAGGTCCTTGTGTTGATTTGTAAACAGTAACACCGCGAGCCATGTTAATGCGCACGGTAGCTGCCAATAATACATTCATTGGCGGCTGAGCATTTCTCACGGAGAATGCAATATGCCAGTTTGTATTTCTGGCTGTATCCTTGGCACCCGTAGTGATATTATAATACACATCTAATGGATAAGTAGTTGAACCACCACCCATTGAAACTGAATCTGTGGATTGCGCCTGCAATTGGATAATAAGCAAGCCAGTTGTGAGAACTAGTAATAATTTTTTCATTGAATAAATTGGTTGTAAAGAGTAAGATTAATTTTGTGGGTGCAAATAAAATCAATTCTATGTGCTCATATCCTTATTAAATATCCATTTTACCCATTTATGACATAACAGGCCGCACTATATTTTAAGGCCGTTTCTCATCATATTTTGCGGGTTAACGGACAAAACATATATTCGGCAACAGAAATCCCGCTATTTCAGCCAAATAGGGGCGTTTAACCCGATATAAACAAAAACATATGAATACAATTTTGCAAAAAAAATGGTTTCCTCACCTGGCAGCCATCATGATTGCGCTTACGGCCATTATCATTTATTTCAATCCGCTCCTTTCCGGAAAATCCCTTAAACAACATGATGTGCAGCAATGGCAAGCTACCTATAATGAAATTGCACAATATCAAAAGGCAAGCGGAGAGCGCACTTTTTGGACCAATTCTGTATTTAGCGGCATGCCCACCTACCTCATCGGGCCATCTTATAAAAACAATTTCACATCAACGGTAAGTGCTTTTATTAGCAGGGTTTTACCCAACCCGGTAGACACTATGTTTCTATTGTTTATTTGCTTTTATATCCTATTGCTCACCTTTGAGGTATCGCCCTGGCTGGCCATTGCAGGAAGTCTGGCATTTATGTTTTCCTCATTTAACCTTATAAATATTGATGCCGGGCACGTGGGCAAAGGAAATGCCATCGCTTTTATGCCCCTGGTACTTGCCGGTATTAATTATACTTTACACAAAAACAGGCTCATTGGGGCCTTGCTCACAGGTATTGCTTTATCGCTGCAGCTGGCTTCAGGCCACTTGCAAATAACCTATTACCTTATGATTCTGATTGGCGTGTGGATGATAGCCGAGATTGTGATTGCATCCAAAGACAAAAAGATTGCACACTTACTTATCTGCGGTGTATTTTTAGCTGTTGCTGCAGCCGTTGGTGTGGCTACCGGGGCGAATAATCTACTGCCTACAGAGGAATACGGAAAATACAGTATCCGCGGTAAATCAGAACTTACCAAAACGGCTACAGGTGAAGGCAATGCCGCTATTGCCTCCTCCGGATTGGATAAAGATTATGCCTTGCAATGGAGCAATGGCGTTGCAGAACCATTTACCCTGCTCATCCCTAATTTTTATGGCGGCTCCAGTTCGGCAGAACTCAGCACCTCTTCCGAAACCTATAAGATCTTAAAACAAAATGGGGTTCCCAACGCAAAGCAAATCATTCAGGGTATGCCTGTTTACTGGGGTGACCAGCCATTTACAGCCGGCCCCATTTACTATGGTGCCATAATTTGTTTTCTGTTTGTGCTTGGCCTGTTTGTAATCAAAGGTTCCGAAAAATGGTGGATACTGGGCATTTCCGCGCTGGCTATTATGCTTTCTATGGGCAAAAATTTTATGACACTAACGGATTTATTCTTCTACAACTTTCCTTTGTATAACAAATTCCGCTCGGTAACTTTTATTCTGTGCATTACCCAAACAACATTTCCACTGCTTGCCCTGCTTGCCTTGCGCGATTTGCTTTCAGGAAAAATAAAGCCGGTCGATTTGAAAAAACCCTTACTGTACAGCTTTTATATTGTTGGGGGGCTATGCGCAGTTTTTGCATTTATGCCTGATCTTTTTCTTAGCTTCATTTCACCGGTTGACGACCGCCTGCCTGAATGGCTTAGAGAATCGATTGTTAAGGATCGTGAAGCCTTGCTAAAAGCGGATGCACTTAGGTCATTACTATTTATAGGTGCTGCATTCACACTTATCTGGTTTTATCTGAACGGGAAAGTGAAGCAGCAATTATTTGTGGGTGTTTTGTTAGGTCTGATTGTTATAGACTTGTGGGGCGTTGACAAACGTTACCTCAACGACTCAGATTTTGAAAACAAAAAGAAAAACCTGGAAGCTTCCTTTCCAAAATCACAAGCCGATGAAATGATTTTACAAGATAGGGATGTACACTACCGTGTTTACAATACTACACAGCGACTGGATCAGGATGCCCTCACCTCTTACTGGCATAAATCCATTGGCGGATATCATGGTGCAAAAATGCGCAGGTATCAGGAGTTGATTGAATTTCATTTGTCGCGTGGCAATATGCAAACATTCAATATGCTAAATGTTAAATATTTTATTGTGGGCGATAGTGCCAATAATATGTTTGCCCAGCAAAACCCTGAAGCTAATGGGAATGCATGGTTTGTAAATAAAATTCTCACTGTTGCCAATGCTGATGCAGAAATAGATTCACTAACAAATCTCAATACCAAAACTACAGCAGTGGTTGATACACGTTTTGCGGTTATGCTTAAAGGTTTAACGCCAACGGCAGACTCTACAGCATCTATTAGATTGTTGAGTTATGCTCCTAATAAACTGGTTTATGAATCGAACAGTAGCGCAGAAAACCTGGCCGTATTTTCTGAAATTTATTATGATAAAGGATGGAAAGCAAGTATTGACGGGCAATCAATAGATTATTTGCGATGCAATTATGTATTAAGGGGCATGAAGATTCCTGCAGGTAAGCACCGTATAGAATTTGTTTTTGAACCGGAAGTAGTTGCGACCGGAGAGCGCATTTCATTTTTTGCCTCTATCGCTTTATATGGAGGAATTGTAGTGGCCGGTGGCCTTTCCTTTTTCAGACGAAGAAAAACAGAACCAAAGAGCTGATAAATTATGCTGCAAGTATTGATGCTCATGCTCTATGCCACTTTCCTGGGCTATGCTGCAGGGGTATCCACCATACTTTCTATAATGAAATTAACAGGCGAACATGAGCCCTGGCATTTGCGCTCGCCTCTTGTAGTTATTATTGGATTTGCCGTTATCTCATGTATTATTTCGATTCTGCATTTTTTGATTCCGCTGGATTGGCGCTCTCATGTTGCAATCTGGCTAGTCATAAGCACTGTCCTTGCTGCTTGCAGTAATCAGTTGGTAAGCGTATTCCCTGATTTGATTTACCGCATACGGAAAAGCATTTGGTTTAATTTAATCCTGCTGCTTATTGCCATAGTAAGTGTATGCATAAAACCCGGTAGTGGTGATATTGCCGATTATCATCTGCAAGCAATCAAGTGGGCTGAGCATTATAAACTACTCCCGGGTATTGGTAATTTTAACCGCCCCTTGGTTAATAATAACTGGTGGTTTAATCTGCAAGCATTTTTCGGATGCCACAATGCAGGTTTTCATTCGATGTATGTATTAAATGGAATTTGGTACATCCTACTCATGATTTATTTTACTCGCAATCTGAGTGAGGCACGGCAACGCTTGTTTCGTATTCCAATCATTTTGTTTTTACTGCTTATGGTTAAGACTGCATTTATTGGTAGCGTAACCCCGGATATTGTAATAACCGGAATCGTTTTCCTATGTTTTGATCTGTATCTGGAAAGTAGGCAAAACAATGCATCGAAAGGCTTTTACAGCATCATTATTTCATTGCTGATATTTTGGGGCATCACCATTAAGGCAACGGCCTTGTTGCTGCTGTTTTTAATTTTATTGTTGATGTGGTTTCTTCGTGGCAACAAACAATTCCGGATTTATCTTTTAATGATAATTGCGTTCGGGTGCATCTGGATTCTGCCTTGGCTGACTGGTAATGTGGTGCGTGGCGGTTATTTGTTGTATCCATTTAATCAAATTGATTTATTCCAGCTTGACTGGAAAGTTCCTGCCTCCTATTTTGAATATGATAAAATTGTTTTAAAAGGTTGGGGTCGTATACCTTATTCCAATATTTATGAAACAGCACAGCTCTCATTTGAGCAATGGGTACCGGTTTGGTTTAAGCAACTCGACTTGTTTAACAAGGGAATGGTTTTAGCGTTTGTTGCATCTTTGCTGAGCCTGCTGATTATCTCCATTAAACAAAAATCTTTTCCGGTACAAACACTGGCAGCTCTTGCAGGCTGGTTCATGTTATTTAACAGCGGACCACATATGCGTTTTATGTATGGATATATGATTGTGATAATGGGTATAGCCTTATCACAATACAATTTACCTTCATTTGCTTGGGCACGCAAAGTTTATATGCTTATCTTAAGTTTGCTGCTGATTTGGCTAAGCGTAAAACACTCCGATAAATTATCCATTGTTCGCACACAACCATATCCGCAACATAAGCTAACCCTGAGCAGCATCAGCGGTTTTCCAGTTTATGTGGTACAATCAAACAACCTGTGCTGGGATCAATTTCCTTGCACATATTACATCGCAGATAAAATTATGTTGCGCTCCTCTGATATCAATGACGGATTTAAGATTGCACCATAATTCAGTGCTTTTAAAAATTACTTGAACAAGATAGCAGTTGCTTACCTGCGCACCACTTTAAACGCCATATTGCGACCATGGCCCTGCATAATGGCCAGATTGATCCATGATAAGGCAAATTTTTCTAAGAGCCCAACTTTATCATCCTTGCCAAAATCTATACATGATCCAAAACCTGCATCGCTTGCCAAACTACTGACAGTAGCTTTAGCCTTATCACTATCGCCTGCCATAAACATATCAATACCTTGCCCATTATAAATCGGGTTAAGCATGTTTTCAAAACCGGTACTGTTAAAACATTTTACCACATCTGCTTTGGTTTTATCGGCAAGGCAATGATACACCGTTTTATATGGATCAGGTACCACTCTCACGGCATTGGTGGCATCAATTATGGTTTTACCAGTTATATCACCCATTTGTTCTATCACATCAAAAATGGCTTGTGGTGGTATGGCAATTAATATTACCTCTGCCTTGGCAACTGCTTCTGCAATGGAGCATGCCTGCGTATGTTGATTCTTGAGCAAAACTTTACCCTTAAATTGATTGAGATCCTGCACACCCAGATAAATATGATGCCCTTTGGCTGCCCAGGCAGAAGCCAATGCACCGCCAACATTTCCTGTTCCGATAATTGCTATATTCATGTTACATTAGTATTAAAAAAATACTTTACTGCGGTAACATTACTTCTGACCAATGAGTAAAAATTGCTTACCCATAATCGGCCACACTATTGGCATATTTAAATAGGTACGGACCAAAAAAGCATTTACAGGTAACCTGCTTTTAAATGATAATGGCAAAAATTTTGGATGCACTTCAATGGGATTAAAACCTGCACCATACAAATGCTCGGCAACTCCGCCTTCAGAAAGCAGCACAGTATGATCGGCAAAATCAAAATAATATTTGTAGGTATATTTAAAGTTAGGTCCCATGATGGCAATACGCCCTCCGGGTTTGATGGCTTTATACATGCGCTCCAGAAAAAATGCAACCTGCTCCTGGCTGTGCAAATGCTCTAAAAAATTGGAGATAAAAACCCCGTCAAAATAATTTTCGGGCAGGTCTACTTCTAAGTTATTACCTGTGATTACCTTAATTCCTTGCTGCGCCATTTTAGGTGTTATTTCACTCATATCAACCGCCCAGCGTTCTTCAGAGGCAATATGATTTATAAACTCACAATCCCCTGCGGCAGGATCAAGCATACGTTTTGGTTTACCCAACTTATTATATATGAAGGTAGCAATCTCTTTCCATGTCATGAGTTTTTTCTCACGGTCGACATCTTTAAAGCGATATTCGTAAATACGGTCGTAATTCATAATATATTAATTTATCGTTGCCTGTTCTTAGGCAAATCATAATGGTCTGAAAATATTTCGCGGTATACCTTACGCATATCTTTAATGGTGCGCATAATATTTTTAAAGCTGGTAGACGCGCCCTGACCAAACTTACGTGGAAAAGTTTGAATGCCAACCTCACCAACTCTATAGCCCTTTAGCATGGTTTTAATAGTAAGCTCTGCGCCAATAAACGGACTATCTGTTATCAGGTTTATATCAGCTAATATATCTTTCCTCACCAGGCGTAAACCGGTACTAATATCACGAAAGTTGGTTCTGAATATCCATCGCAGCAAACGATTGTAGATATAAGAAATAAAAATCCTTTTATTGGAATAAATCTTTTTGTAGCGAAAGGTTATAATAAGGTCGTAGTAGTCTTTAAGCTTGATGAGCTTCTTAAATTCTTCCATATCATACTCATCATCGCCATCGGTAAAACAGACATATTCATATTGGGCTGCACCCAAACCAGATTTTACTGCTGCGCCATAGCCCAAATTTTTTGGATGATGTATGACGCGCACATTTGAATAAGTGAGGGCTAATGTATCTGCAATTTTTCCTGAATTATCCGGACTGCAGTCGTTTATGATAATGACTTCAAACAAACCGGCACACTCTTTACCAAAAGCCAGTGCTTTTTCAGTAACAGCCTGCACGGTGCGCTCATCATTATAAACCGGGAAAAATATGCTGATATTGGGCTTGCTCATGAAGGGGGAAAAGTAATTAAAATTTCAGTTTTTTAAATATAAACCAAGGCAAATATTGCAGCACCCACGATAAAGGCAGCCAGAATACCGGAACATAGACCAAGCCCGTATCTTTATGTCTGTTTTTAATCAGAACGTGTGCAACACGCTCAGGCTTTGCAACAGGAAACAATAATTTCTTACCTCTGCTTAAAGCGGTTTCCATATAACCAGCCCTGTATACCTGAATGCGCAATGGGCTTTGCGCAAAATGATGTCTTAAACCCAATGCCATATACTCCAGTGCAATTTTAGAAGCGCTGTAGGCAATATTGGAGCCACGGGGCCTGATGGCCGCTATGGAAGAGATAAGGGTAATATTGGCTGACCGATTTTGCAACCATTGGCAACACGCATTCATCACATAGCTTATACCCATGCAATTTACCTGCATAAGTTTAGGCAAATAATCGACAGCCTCGGTTCCTTTATCCAGCTCATCTATAATACCTGCAGTAATATACACCTGAGAACAATGTGGCATTTTTTGAAAACATTGATCAACATAGTTTTTGGCAGTTGCTGTAGTAAGGGTAGCTAGATCTAACGGAATAACCTCTGCCTGTATTTGGTAGCGGATGCGCAAATGGGTGGCCAAAATTTGTAGTTCCTGTTCTGCGCGGGCACTCATTATTACATCCGTACCTGTGTGGGCAATTGCTTCTGCCAACGCGCGTCCTAAGCCTGAGCTTGCTCCAATGATAATTGCTGCCTGTTTCATTATAAATCTAATCTGGTTCTTATTTCACTTCCAAAAAACTGGTTGGGGTCATACCGATGGATTCCCTGCTTAAACTGTTCATAATGCGGAAAACAATGTTTAACCAAATTGGCATCAGCTCTGCTGTCTTTACTTAAGTTGATGATGCCGCCATATTTTAAAGTAATTTTATCTAATGCCTCAAAAAAAGAAATCGATTTTTTGTTATTAGGCACATCAATGGTAACACAGAGTCCGCTGCCTGAAAAACTGATATTGTGAGGCTCCCCTTTAAATATTTTTAATGACCCTAATGCAATTGGCATATTCATTTGAGCTATGATCTTCTGAATTTCAGCAACAGCTGCCTGCCATTTATCTAAATCAAATATCACTTGGTACTCCCTAAACCCTTTTTTGCCAAAAAAATAGTAGTACAACTCTTTGTTATAAATAGGGAATGAAGCCTGCACCAAATCAATTATTCGCTGCCTGGGTTGCAAGGCATTCATCAATTCATAAACCCGATTCATGGTTTTTACCGTAAGGCCATTATACAACACAGGAATTTTTTTAAATCTATTTAGTTTATTGATGTAGGGCTTAGGGTTTAATTCCTTTCTATCAGGTAAATGATTTTCAAGGTATACAATGCCCTTTCCAAAATGCTTACCCCTTAGGTTAAAATTATTCCATGCATAAATATAATCATACTCTTCAGCTTTTTCTGCCATCAGTGCAACGGCAGTATTAATATCCTTAACTTTAATGGCCTCAACAGACATCAGGTTGCCGGTTATCTTTTTTAATGCAATGGTAGCCGAAACAATAATACCCGTAAGGCCCATGCCACCAACCGTTAATTGAAATAATTCAGTATCAGGTGTGCATGTTTGCAAACCTGTATCGGGATGAAATAAGGTGATAGATTTTATCCAATTGATAAACGTACCAACTTTGTATTGTGATTTGCCGTGCACATTAAACCCAATACAGCCGCCAATGGTGATGGCAGGATAACCCGGCAAAACAGGAAGCACCCAGTCTTTGGAAATCAGAAAATTGTTAAGCTCCCCTGTGGCTATTCCTGCCTCAACGGTAATAATACCTTTCTCTTCATCGAATGCCAATATGCGATTAAACTGCCGCATATCCACAGATAGGCAATGATTACCTGAAGCCGCTGCGCTGTAAGATAAGCCTGCACCACGAGGAATAATTGGCCTTTGCAAGGGCAGGTTTAATAATTCATGGTAACGCTCTGGTAGAAAGAGGTCACCGCTGGTGGTGGTTGTTTTATCAAAACTTTGAATGGGTTGAGACATTTTATCCCTCAATATTAAGGCATTTACACGTAGTTATAAAATCAGGCTCAGGTTGACATAAATGTGCAGATAATTTGATGGCCTAAATCCAAAATAGTTCTATTTTTACACCCGCTTAAGCATAATCAATGACTGAAAAGATTTTAATTATCGGTGCTAACGGACAAATTGGTACCGAGCTGAGTGCAGAACTCAGAAAAATTTTTGGTACCAACAATGTTGTTACTTCTGATATAAAAGCACCTGCACAAGCTGAAGGTCCTTATGAATTGCTGGATGTAATGGACAAAGAAAATATGTATGCCATTATAAAAAAGCATGGCATTACGCAGGTATACTTATTGGCTGCACTGCTTTCGGCCACGGCAGAAAAAAATCCTAAACTGGGATGGGACCTGAACATGCAAGGATTATTTAATGGTTTGGATGCTGCCAAAGAAGGGCTGATAAAAAAGTTATACTGGCCAAGTTCTATTGCTGTTTTTGGCCCCACTACACCAAGGGTTAATACGCCTCAATACACCGTAATGGAGCCTAATACCATTTACGGCATAAGCAAACAAGCAGGCGAGCGTTTTTGCGAGTATTATCATCAGAAATATGGTGTAGATGTGAGGAGTTTGCGCTATCCCGGATTAATTGGTTATAAATCTGCACCGGGCGGTGGCACCACGGATTATGCCGTTCACATCTACCATGAGGCGTTAAAAAACAAAACCTACGAATGCTTTTTGAAAGCAGGAACTGTTTTACCCATGATGTATATGCCGGATGCTTTACACGCTACCATTGAGCTGATGGAAGCACCTGCCGAAAAAGTAAAAATACGCAGCAGCTATAATGTAGCAGGCGTGAGTTTTGATCCGGAAGAGATTGCAGCGTCTATTCGCAAACACATTCCTGAGTTTACCATCAGCTATAAGCCGGATTTCAGACAAGCCATTGCCGATAGCTGGCCTGCCAGTATTGATGATACCGAAGCACGCAACCACTGGGGATGGAAACCAAAGTATGATTTAGAAAATATGACTAAAGATATGCTGCATCATTTAGGTGCTCAAACATCATAAGCAATCTTATCTTTTAGCTCGCATAAAAAAGTCTGCTCCACTTGGGCAGCCTTTTCTATTCATTATCGAGCTAGTATCATTTCTAATCAACTTTTAAATTTAGATAGCTAGGTACAAGATGTGATGGTATAGCAAATCCCACACCCTCTGTAGCAAAACCGACCAACTTAGAAGTAACTACCCCATGCAGAGCACCTGACTTATCAAATAGCGCACCACCACTGTTTCCGGGATTGATACTCATATTTACCTGCAGCATGCTTCCACTGTTTACCTTGCGCTCATTGGACAGAATTCCTAAACTAACCGATTGGCCCAACTCAAGTGATTTAGGAGTTCCAACTGCATAAATCTCTGATAGCTTTTTATAACTTTTCTCACCTTTCAATTCAAAAACAACATCAAAATTTTTCTCAACTTTAAGTAAGGCTAAATCTCTTGCCTTGTTATACCTCACCACGTTAACAGGAATTTCTTCGCCATCAGACAGCACAACCTTAATATCATCCGGTCTGCCGGCATAATCTCCAGCAATAACATGGTAGTTTGTTAAAATATAACCATCATGCGTGATGGCAAAGCCCGATCCATGTCCTTTGTCACTGCGCTTTATTGAAACTGCAGCAGCCGTTGCATCACCAATCTCTTTAACAACTTTGGTAGGTTTTTTTAAAGTAAGCACCTTATCGTTGATTGAATAATTGGAATCAGCTGCAAGATATTTTTGAAATTGTTCGCTCTTTAATAAGGTAAAGTAAGAAAAGTCAACAGCATCTGCATACATTTGATAGCTTTTATCCTTAGCAAGAAATAAGCCAGGGAAATTACCTGAATAGCTCCAAAAATTTTGCGAATCAAGTTTCTCTCCATAACTATTCAAAATATACCAGGTAATATTTAGTTTGGTTTTATAGAAAGAAGCGAAGTTTGTTTCTATTTCATACAAATGAGATTTTTTTATCACGCCTTCAAGGTAAACGGTGTTGTTATTGTCCTGAAAAACCTTGTTAACTGTATCAATATAACCGGTAGTTTTCAAAGTATTGAATACCATTTCTGAAAATTTGGTATCGTCATAGTGAACTTCATTTTTGTCTGATTCTGACACGAGTTGTTCTTTCGCAGTTTTCTTCCTTTTAGCAGCTTTAGCAGCCTCTTTTTGTTCTCTTTTCCGCTCATCTGAAAAGAACTCAAGCTCTCTTGCTTCAATATCCTTGATGATATTAGGATGAGTGGTATAGTCTACATCATCTATATATCTGATATCTTTATTCTTATCATCAATCTTAAGTTTGATTGCCTCCAGCTTTACATACTTTTGGTTATTGCTTCTTTTCTCAAGCAGATTACCTGATTTCAATGGTATATTTTTACTATACGGGAAAAACTTAGTACTTTCTATATACATATCCACAAGGCCGGGATACACAAAGAAGCCAAAACTCATTAAAACCAATAATGGTCTTGCCACTGTTCTTTTAACAGGGACAATTACATCATAGGCATCTTTATGTTCCGGGGTTCTAATAATTACCTGCTGGGCTCCATCTTTTTCTACTTTGGCAGTAAATGATTTGCCTTTACCAACCAACTCGTTTCGCAAAAAAACTTTTGAATCCTTGTTATCTGTTTGGAAGATAACAGTTTGTTTTCTGGGGATAAGAATTGAACTGCAGGAGCTTAAAATGCTGATTAAAATAAGTAACGTTACCAATCCTTAAGAAGATGGTAATTTTAGGAACTTATGTGGTTTAGGAAAATGAAAGAAAGTGGAAACATTGTTGGTGTGTGGTGATTTCATATTTGATTAATTAACCTTAACTACTTAAGTATCTCTCGAGATATCACAATACGTTGCACCTCTGATGTGCCTTCATATATCTGTGTAATTTTTGCATCGCGCATCAAACGCTCAACATGGTACTCTTTCACATAACCATAGCCACCATGCACCTGCACGGCTTCTGTGGTTACCCACATAGCTGTTTCTGATGCAAATACCTTAGCCATAGAACTGGCTAATGCATAATCTTGGTCTGCATCTTTCAATGCGGCAGCTTTTAAGCACAATAAACGTGCGGCTTCAATTTGTGTAGCCATATCGGCCAACTTAAATTGTATAGCCTGGTGATGCATAATTTCTTTACCAAAAGCCTTGCGCTCTTTAGAATATTTTAATGCCAGCTCATATGCACCACTGGCAATACCCAAGGCTTGCGCAGCTATGCCAATTCGGCCACCTGTTAAAACTTTCATGGCAAACTTAAATCCAAACCCATCTTCGCCAATTCTGTTTTCCTTTGGCACCTTTACATCGGTGAACATAATAGAATGTGTATCGCTTCCGCGAATACCCATTTTATCTTCTTTTTTTCCTATTGTAACTCCCGGCCAATTTTTCTCTACTATAAATGCATTGATGCCTTTGTGTTTTTTATCTACATCGGTTTGTGCTATTACCAGATAATAGGAAGCGGTATTGCCATTGGTGATCCAGTTTTTGGTTCCGTTTAATAAATAGTATTCTCCTTTATCTTCTGCTGTTGTGCGTTGAGAAGTAGCATCACTTCCGGCCTCAGGCTCTGACAGCAAGAATGCCCCATGCACCTTGCCGCTTGCCATTGGTACCAAGTATTTTTGTTTTTGTTCTTCGGTTCCATAGGTTTCCAGCCCCCAGCAAACCAATGAATTATTAACCGATACCACTACTGAGGCAGATGCATCAACTTTTGAAAGTTCCTCCATGGCTAACACATATGAAATTGTATCCATACCTGAACCTCCATACTTCGGATCTACCATCATACCCATAAAGCCAAGTTCACCAAGCTTTTTTACCTGCTCATACGGGAACTCCTGTTTATCATCACGCTCAATTACACCAGGTAATAATTCGGTTTGGGCAAAATCTCTTGCTGCCTGCTGCACGGCTAGTTGTTCTTCTGTTAATTCAAAATTCATAGGATAAAAAAATTATCAGGAGGCGAAAATAAAGTTATCTCTCGGATAAAACCAAAGCATTTATTAGTTTAATTTCAAGCAGATTGTTTTGTTCAACCCAACCTAAACAACTCACATCCAGCCTTTTCTTTTAAACCAAATCCAGATAAAAAGCGTGATAAACAGCATAAGGCCCAGAACCATTGGATAACCGGATGGGTGATTGAGTTCTGGCATGTAATGAAAGTTCATTCCATAAACACCCACGATAAAGGTTAGTGGCAGAAAAAACGCAGTAAAGACAGTTAGAGTGCGCATCACCTCATTGGTGCGTTGAGACGAGAGTGAAATATAAATATTCATTAAACTGTTAATGCTGTCATATACCTCTTCAATTACTGTATCCAGTTTGATGTAATAGTCTTTCAAATCCTGATAAGCAGGTATGCGTTTATTGTTGACACCAAGTTTTTCCGGAATCTCTTTGCTTAGATTAGATATACGCCTGATAACATATGTTTTGCGTTTAATGAAATAAAGGTTTTTAAGTAAATCAGGTATGCGCTTTTTGAGAAAAATTCGGCTTTCATAAAAATCTATCTCAGCATCTAGTTTTTGCAGTGGCTCTTCATAGGTTTGAAGGCAGGCTTTAACCAGTTTACAAATGAGCACATAAGGTTGGTCAATCGCAGATGCACGACCAGCCACCTCATCAAATGCTTCAAAAGATTTACGGTGAACGGTTATGATAAAATCCTTGCCCCAGAAAATGGCCAATTTACGACTTATCAGCCGAATGGAATCTGCATTTTTGGGGCACTCACTATCATAGTAGCGGCAAATCATAAACTGCACATCCTCTATTAACTCATACTTTGGTAAATGCTCCGGTTGCAAACAATCCTGCACAGCTGCCGGATGCAGTTGATATGAAGTTGCCATAGCATGGAGTTCTTCATCGGTAGGCTCAACCAAATCAATCCATTCAAAGCCGTGGTTACTTTTTAATTTTATTGTGTGCTGCATAAACGAATGTAAAAAATCAATAACTGTTTTTGCTAAAAATTTTTTACCCTATGTTCGATGCCTGATAAGAGTTAATTCTTTTCATAATTGTGGGTTTTGGTGTAACAACCAAGAAAAAGAAACCCCGGCATTAACTTTGCCGGGGTTCTTTTTTATATAATAAATTGAAATCTTGAATTAAGCCATTGCAGCATTCTTAGCACGCTTCCGGTCGTTTTCATTCAACAGAATTTTTCTTAACCTTAAAGATTTTGGGGTAATCTCTACGTATTCATCTTCCTGGATATACTCCATGCACTCCTCTAATGAAAAATTAATTTTAGGAGCAATTTTCACATTATCATCGCTACCGGCCGCACGAAAATTGGTAAGTTGCTTAGCGCGTATAATATTTAAAACCATATCATCTGGTCTGATATTTTCGCCAACTACCTGTCCTTCGTATACTTCATCTCCGGGCTCAATAAAAAAACGACCCCTGTCTTGCAACTTGTCTATTGCATATGCGGTTGCGGTACCTTTATCTCCACTAATCAATACACCTGCCAAACGCGAAGGTATTTGACCTTTCCATGATTCATAGCCTTTTAAGCGGTGAGCCATAATAGCTTCTCCGGCTGTTGCAGTTAGTATATTATTTCTTAAACCGATAATTCCTCTTGAAGGTATGCTAAATTCAAGATGCTGTAAATCGCCTTTCGGCTCCATAACCAGTAACTCTCCTTTACGCTGACTTACCAACTCTATCACTTTACCTGCAGACTCTTCCGGTGTATCAACGGTTAAAGTTTCTATAGGTTCACACTTTACCCCATCTATTTCTTTTACAATTACGCGAGGCTGGCCAACCTGTAATTCATACCCTTCGCGCCTCATTGTTTCAATCAAAATAGACAAGTGTAGAATACCGCGGCCATAAACCAAAATAGCATCAGGCGAGTCGGTATCTTCCAGTTTTAATGCCAGATTCTTTTCAGTTTCTTTCTCTAAACGATCTCTCAGGTGACGACTGGTAACAAACTTGCCTTCTTTGCCAAAAAACGGAGAGTTATTAATGGTAAACAACATGCTCATAGTTGGCTCATCTATAGCAATTGGTTTTAAGCCTTCAGGGTTTTCAAAATCAGCAATGGTATCGCCTATTTCAAAACCTTCAATACCAAAAACCGCACAAATGTCACCAGCCTTTACTTCTTCAACTTTGGCACGGCCCAATCCTTCAAATGTATATAACTCCTTCACACGGCTTTTCTGTATAGAGCCATCACGCTTAACCAGAGAAACCGGCTGATTTACTTTTAGTGAACCTCTTAACAAACGGCCTACTGCAATACGACCGGTGAATGAAGAATAATCAAGAGAGGTTATTTGCATTTGCAACGTACCTTCATGTACTTCAGGAGGCGGTATTTGTTCAATAATATCGTCAAGCAATGCCGTAAAATCTTCAGTAGGTGTTTTCCAGTCTCTACCCATCCAGCCCATCTTTGAGCTTCCGTAGATGGTATGAAAATTTAATTGCTCTTCTGTGGCATCCAGGTTAAAAAATAAATCAAAAACGGCATCATGCACCTCATCCGGTCTGCAGTTAGGTTTATCTACTTTATTAATAACCACGATAGGTTTTTTACCCAATGAAAGGGCTTTGTGCAGCACAAAACGGGTTTGGGGCATAGGTCCCTCAAACGCGTCTACCAGCAGCAATACGCCATCAGCCATATTTAAAACACGCTCTACCTCACCGCCAAAATCCGCGTGGCCGGGTGTGTCGATAATATTGATTTTTACGTCTTTGTATCTAACCGATACATTTTTAGCCAAAATAGTAATCCCCCGTTCGCGCTCCAGATCGTTATTATCTAAAATAAGTTCCCCTGTTTCCTGATTTTCACGGAAAAGTTTAGTTTGATGTAAAATCTTGTCAACCAATGTAGTTTTACCATGGTCAACGTGGGCAATGATGGCTATGTTTCTAATGTTTTGTTGCATGAGCGCCTTAAAAAAATTGAGGCGCAAAGGTAGGCAATACTTTTGTTTTTACCTGATTAAGTTAAAATTAATGGCCGGAGGCCGAACCCATGTCTAAAGAAATACCTTGCTTATCAAGCAACTGTTTAGCCTTTATACCATACCATGCCAAATACATAAAGCACAATACGGCAACCCAATACGAGGCATGAATGCCCACTGAAGGCATATCGGCCAGCAGACCCTGAATAGGGGGAATAACGGCACCGCCCACTATCATCATGATTAAGAATGCAGATCCCTGCGAAGTATATTTTCCTAAACCTGCAATAGCAATACTAAAAATACAGGGCCAAAGCACTGAGCAGGCCAAACCACCGCTTACAAAAGCATACATAGCCAAAGTACCTGTGCTGAATAAACCGATTATCATGCCAGCTATGCCCAGAACGGCACAGGCAGTTAGTGATTTAAACTGGTTATCACCCCAAATTATATTGATAACGATGAGGCAGGCAATGGCAGGTATGTACATGAGCATACCCGATACCTGATAGCCATGCAATGCATTGGCACCCAACACAACAGCAAATGCCAACAGCGGAATAATAACTTGAGCCAATATCTTTTTAAAGCCACTGAGATTAAAAATAGTAATGCTACCGGTCCACCTGCCTATCATTAAACTACCCCAATACAAAGAGATAAAAGGTGATATGCCTGATTCTGTTAATCCGCCAAACTCAGGCAATGCCAGCAAAGCACCCATATTACTTTGAATACTCACCTCAACACCTACATAAATAAAAATGGCTACCATACCTAAAACCAAATGTGGATAGGCAAGAGCGCCTGAACCTTTTTCCATTTTCGCATCATTGGTTAATGAGGGTAATGATGATAAACCAAAGTATGCTGCCATAGCTGCAAAGAGCACCGCTACTCCCGTATACAATCCACTAATGGAAGAAATAGAGGCAGTTGAGGCTGGAGAATCAATGGCTCCGAACAAAAAATAACTCACCACTACCGGTCCGATGGTTGTACCAAGTGAATTGATGCCGCCTGCAAGGTTTAAGCGATGTGCCCCTGTTTGTGCCTCTCCCAATGCGACCACAAATGGCTGAGCACAGGTTTGCTGAAGTGAAAAGCCAAGTGCAATAACAAAGTAAGAAGATAATATCATGGGGTATGAACCCGCATTTACCGATGGGATAATAGCCAGGGCACCCAATGCAGAAAGCAGTAAACCATATACAATACCCTTTTTAAGACCAATTTTATTCAACAAATCTTTGCCGCTTATTAGCCCATATAAATATAAAAACAGTGAGCCTGCAAAGTATCCTCCATAAAATGTCATATCAATTAACTGAGACTGAAATTGATTTAATAGGAAATGTGATTTGCAAAAGGGAATAAAGATTCCGTTCGATGATGCAATGAATCCCCAGAAAAAAAATACAATGATGATGCTATACAGTTGCGATTGTTTGTTTTGCATTGGATCTTTTCTTTCAAAAATGAGAGATAATGCCAATCGGGACAAGTACTATTCTCCACATGGTAAAAGAATTGACCTAAAATAAAGGCAGGGGTTTTTCCGTTTATCCGATTATGTTGCCGCAAACGGAAAAACGACTAAAAAATAAAAATTATCTGTTAGCTTCGAAATCAATTACCACACCATAAAACACCAGACCTATGAAATGGATTAGCGCAATTATTATGCTGGGATTTGGAGTGTTCCAAGTTAAGACATGCACCAAAATAAAAAAGCAAGAAAAAATAGACAGCACGGTTAAAGAGCAGAATTGCTCAGCGGAATTGCCACTGGGCGGATCCCTTAAGCGATTCCATATATCTTCTGAAAAGAAAAAAGCCTTAATTTAGGATGAACAAGGCTCGATTATACTGGTATTGCCAATTGGGTGGATGGACACTTTTTAACGTTATTGAAATCATTAGCTATGGTAACATACTTGGCTACCATTCAAATCTCTTTATCAACGGTGCCATCAATTTAATTTTAGGTGTTGCCATCACCCATTTATATCGCAATTTTCTACTTAAAACAAACTGGCTGGCACTGCCACTGTATAAACTAATACCCAGACTAATCTGTGCTATTGCGGTAATGACGGTTGTATTATCAATCAGTAATATTGGTTTAGATCGTTTCTTGCTACCCGAATTCCAGGGAATACCCCTTTCGTTTGAACTGGTTATGCCATACTTTTTCAATTTTGGTAAATATGTGCTGCTATGGGTTCTCATCTATCACCTTTTTCAATATTGGGAACGCTCCCTTAAAGCAGAGCGAGATTTTTATCAGCTGGAGGCTTCAGTAAAAGAAACACAGTACAATAACTTAAAAACACAACTTAATCCGCATTTTCTATTCAATTCATTAAACAGTATCCGAACCTTGGTTGATTTAAATCCGGAGATGGCTAAAAATGCCATAAATCAACTTTCAGGTCTGTTGCGCAGTTCACTTCAGAAAGGCAACCAAAAAACAGTATCACTTGCAGTTGAATTGCAAACCGTTAAAGATTATATCGCTATAGAAACCATACGTTTTGACACAAGACTAAATTTTGTATTACAAACTACAGAAGAAGCCATGCTATGTATGGTTCCGCCATTGATGCTGCAGACACTGGTTGAAAATGCGGTTAAACATGGCATCTCAGCTAGTAAAGTAGGAGGAACGATCAACCTATCGGCAAAACGACTTGGTAATCATTTACACATCAGTATTGAAAACACAGGGATCTATCAGCCTAAAGCACTTCATCAGGGTGTTGGTGTAGCCAATACCATTGAAAGATTAAATATTTTATTTGATGAAAAAGCAAGTTTTGGCATTACAAATACAACTAACAATACAGTTTTAACTGAAATAATTTTACCTGCATGAGTATTAAAACAATCATTGTAGACGATGAAAGACTGGCCCGTGAAGGCCTGAAAAATCTGCTCAAGGATTTTCCTGAAATAAACATTATAGGTGAAGCGGGAAATGCTGATGAAGCATCAGAGTTAGTAGATAGGCTTAAACCTCAATTACTTTTTCTGGATGTTGAGATGCCGGGCAAAAACGGTTTTGCGCTGTTAGAAGACCTTATTGATACACCATGTGTAATCTTTACAACTGCTTATAATGAGTTTGCCATCAAAGCATTTGAGGTAAATGCATTGGATTATTTGCTGAAACCGATACAAACTGAACGATTAAGACAAGGCATTGCACGGGTAAAAAAAGAAATTGCCGACATTTCGGCCGATAGCCAAAAAAATCAGTTAGGAGATAAAGATCAGGTATTCATAAGGGATGGTGAAAAATGCTGGTTTGTAAAAATGGAAGACATCAGAATGATAGAATCTGCTGGTAACTATGCAAAAATTTATTTCGATGAATACCATCCGCTTATTCATAAAACACTCCATGCGCTTGACGAAAGATTATCGCCAAGTATGTTTTTCAGAGCCAACCGCCAGCAGATTATTAACCTGCGCTATATCGACAAGATTGAGCCGTTTTTTAATGCGGGCTTTATTATTATTATGAAAGACGGAACCAAAGTTGAGGTTTCGCGGAGGCAATCAGTAAAATTTAAAGAAATGATGAGTTTATAGAGGCTGTTATACAGCTCCGTTCCATTTCCTGATAAACCATTCCAAACTAAATAGTGCGATAATTAAAAAGAAAATCCATTTCAAATTAATCCAGCTTATTATTTCCTCCTGATTGTAAACAACAGGTTTAATATTTTCATTATCCCTTATGGCTTTTGCCAATTGATGAGGCTCATTGAGATAAAATAACGAGGCACCTGATTGTAAGGAAAGCTCACGCAATAACTGATGATCGGCTTTAGTTTGCAAGAATTCTGCCTGAAGTGGTGCGACAATAAACTGACCTTTTACTATTTCATTTTTATTGCCTGCAATGGTTTTTGCTGTGAAACTATAGCTACCTGGAGGCATTAACCCTGCATTTAACTGATAACCTTTTCCGTTTTTGCTAAATGTATACTGAAATTGCTTGTTTTTACTATCGGCCATAATCATCTGCACATCTGATGTGTTAATGAGTTCATAACTTTCATTATAAACTTCGGCATCAAATATGATAGGTTCTGCTTCACTAAATCTTTTCTGGTAATTTATTCTGAAACGTCCTTTATCTTCTTTCACAGCAAGATATTGTATAGTTTTGCCTATAAGTACATTAAATGTTTGCTGTTTACTTTGCTGATAATCCCACAACCGCCATTTCCAAAGTCCCTCTCCGCAAATAAACCCTTTTCTCACACCTTCGCTTCTGGTAAAAAACCACAAAGGATAATCCGTTTTTACATATCCTATTTGCTGTTTGAGTATAATGTCTGCCTCCGAGCGAATAATATAATTTCCGTAAGGTGCGAGCAATGGTGGGAACTTTGAGATCCGATCTGCATCTTCATTTGTTAGTATAAATGATGCAAATGTATTTTGAACAATAGGCTGGGCGTCATTACTAGCTATGCGGCCTGAATGAACAAGCAAATCATTTTGTGTTTGATTCCATATGGAAAGATTGGTTTCCGATCCCAGTATATGCAAAGCAGGAATTTTCTGATCATTGATTTGGCGCATGAGCATAGCACCTTCCCCACGCGGACCCGGAAGTTGATGCAAAACCATCAAACTAATCTCCTTGGTTAAATTTGCCGATTCGTTTCCATTGATAAACTGAACACTTACTTCATAATTCTCATTATCCATCATACTGTTGCGCAGCGCAGCTATATCCGGATGAGGAGCCAATGCCACAATTTTAATCTTTTGCTTTCCATTTATAACTTGTATAAAAACATCAAAGCGGTTATTGGCTGGAGATGCCTCACCTCGCAGCGGTGCAACGCTAATCACAAAATGTTGCGTACCCTCTTTCCCTGCCTCTATATCCAGTTGTATGGTATTAAAAAATTGTGTACGGTCAATACGAATGGCTTTGCGATGAATCAATTGCTCATTGTTTGTAACACTTAGGGTTGCTGCTTCCCCTTGGTAACCAAAGGCACGTATATCAATACTTAAAGGAAAGGTATTGCCGGTATAAACCAATTGGTTGTGCCTTACCTGTTGTATGATGAGATCTTTCTGCTGCATGGTATCACCCAATGCAACTGTATAAACTGGCGAGCGCATCTCGGCTGCTGCATACAATGGGTTACTGCCTTCATTATATACTCCGTCTGATGCGATAACAATAGCACCGGTATTTTTCCAGTCGAACGTTTGATTTAACTCTTTAAAAACATTGGCTATATCTGTTTGCTTATCATTAAAATCAAGTACGCTGCCTGCATTCATTTTTTTCCCAAATACATAAGTGCGCAACTCAAAATTATCTCCTAGCTCATTCGTTAACTCATCAAGCCAATTTATAATTGCCTTCTTTACACCTGCCGAATCTTTTACAGCCAACACAGATTGGGAGTTATCCAAAGCAATGATGATGTATGGCTTTTCTGTTTTAGAAGAAATCCATTTAAACAAGGGGCCAAGAATGAGCAGGCAAATAATAAAAATAGCAGCGAATCTGATGAATAGCATCAGCCTGTTCATCCAGCGCGAGAACCTGCCCGTAAATTCAAGTTTATGATTACGGTATAAAAGCCACGCACCGGTTATTGCAACCAGCAATGAAGGAATAATAAGCCATGCAGATAATTCAGTGCTTAGAAACATAAATTTGCTTCTGAAAAATTACATTACCATACCACCGCAAACATTGATGGTTTGGCCGCTTATATAAGCTGACATATCTGATGCAAGGAAGAGTACGCAGTTGGCTACATCTTCAGGAGAACCCCCTCGTTTAAGTGCAATACCTTTGGTCCACTCTGCACGCACCTCTTCCGATAATGCTTCTGTCATTTCGGTTTCAATAAAACCGGGAGCAATTGCATTGCAGCGAATATTGCGTGAGCCCAATTCTTTTGCAACCGACTTTGTAAAACCAATCATACCCGCCTTTGATGCAGCATAATTTGCCTGACCTGCATTACCTGTAATTCCCACAACAGAAGTAATATTGATGATAGAACCAGATTTGGCTTTCATCATGGGTCGCATAGCAGACTTTGTTAAAGCAAAGGCTGATTTCAAGTTGGTATCCATCACCTCATCCCATTGCTGCTCTGTCATTCGCATAAGTAAACCGTCACGGGTAATACCGGCATTATTTACCAAAATATCCAGTGAGCCAAAATCCTTTATAATTTCATCTACAATTTTATCTGCTTCTGCAAACTCAGCAGCATTGCTTTGAAAACCTTTGGCTTTTATACCAAGAGCAGCTAATTCTGCCTCAAAGGCTTTTGCTTTTTCTACGGAGCTCACAAATGTGAAAGCGATATTGGCTCCATGTTGTGCAAGTTTTAATGCTATACCTTTTCCTATGCCTCTGGTGGCACCGGTAACCAATGCAGTTTTTCCTGTTAAAAGTGTCATGCGTAATTAAATTATCAGGCGTAAAAGTAAGCTAGTGAAAGCTATTGTGCAAATTCAATATTAGCAGCCTGCAGCACACTCTGCGGATCAATAATATGGCCACCTTCAAAAGTAATCATGCGGGCTTTGATGGACTGCATAAGCTGAACATATGCCTGAAGTTTTTCTGATGATATTAATTTATCCGCATTACCTGTAATATACGTTACAGGAGTTTTTGTCAATGCAGGATGAATGGGATGTTGCATTTCTGCAGCAATTTCACCCGAGCAAACAACAAAATGGTTAAACATAATCTTGCTTGCTGCAAGCCATCTGGAGGCTGTTGCAACGCCCTGTGAAAAGCCCAACAGTATCACTTTAACCCTATCTGCATTTATCTGAAGGGATTCATACAGCTGCTGCAAATATTCCATATAATCTGCTATTTCATGCAGGCGGTCTTCGCTTGTCATCCATGAAGCAGCCGGATTGCCTCCAAAGCCTCTGGTATAGAATTTATTCAAGCCTTCAGGCGCAATAATGAATCGCTCATCGTTGACAAGCATTTCAAATTGTTTGATAAAATCAGAACCAAGTTGTGCATAGCCATGCAATACAAACCAAACTTCTTTTGTTTGGGGATTCAACGTTCCCAAAGTGAAAAAGCGGGCTGTTTTCTTTACAGTAAGGTAGTGAATTTGCATGGTTACTTTCTTATTTGCGTAAACCAAATATAAACCAGCAAACATCCGGCAAAATCGGCTAGCATATCAAAATAATCAAAGTTGCGGCTAGTGGTGAGCCATCCTTGCATAACTTCTGTGAGCACACCATAAACCGCTGCACTAATTGCAGATATTCGGAAATGAGCAAGGCCAGGAACTATTGCCGCCTTAATAAGCAGAAAGGATTGCGTTGCAAACAAAAGTAGGTGAATAGGTTTATCGAAAGCAAACAAACTATCTAAACTCAGTTGCTCAAGGGTGCCGGTATTGGCAATGGTTGCAAACAGAATGAACATTGCCCAAAGTATGGCATACTTATATCTAAGCAACGTTGACATCATAAAATATTATTCTTGATTAATTGCTTTAATACCCGGAAGCTCCTTGCCTTCAAAATATTCAAGCAATGCTCCTCCACCGGTAGAAACATAACTCACCTTTTTTTCAAAACCGAATTTAGCAACAGCTGCTGCGCTATCTCCACCGCCAATAAGCGAGAAAGCTCCTTTTTCTGTCGCCTCTGCAACGGCAATAGCTGCCGCTTTGGTACCTGCCTCATAATGGCTCATCTCAAAGACACCCATCGGGCCATTCCATAAAATGGTTTTCGAATTTTTTATTACTTCATCATTTGCTGCAATAGCTTCAGGACCAATATCCAATCCCATCCAGCCCTTTTCAATCATCTTATTATCGCACACTTTATGATTGGCTTCATTGGAAAAAGCATCAGCCACTACTGAATCCTGAGGCAACAAAAGTCTCACACCTTTTGCTTCGGCTTTTTTCATTAATTGAATACACAAATCCAAACGGTCGTCTTCGCACAGTGAAGAGCCAATTTCATAACCCATTGCTTTCAAAAAAGTATAAGCCATACCTCCCCCTATTATTAGATTATCTACACGCTCAAGGAGGTTTTCCAGAATCAAGAGTTTATCAGAAACCTTTGCACCACCTGTAATGGCTGTAAACGGACGCGCAGCATTTTTCATTACTTTTTCTGCATTCTCAATTTCTCTGGCCATTACATAACCAAAACATTTTGCCTTTGGGAAAAACTGTGCAATTATAGCAGTAGATGCATGAGCTCGATGAGCTGTACCAAATGCATCGTTTACATACACATCGCCATACACTGCCAATTTTTGGGCAAAAGAAATATCCCCTTTTTCTTCTTCTTTATAAAAACGCAGATTCTCCAATAATAAGACCTCACCAGATTTAAGGTTAACGGTCATTTGCGCTGCCTCTGCACCTATGCAATCGCCTGCAAATTTCACTTGTACTCCCAATAGTTCAGAGGTACGTTTAACCGTATGCTTTAATGTATGCTTTTCATAATCAACAGTGCCATCTTCTTTTAATTTCTTTAGCGGACGACCCAAATGAGACATGAGAATACAGGAACCGCCATCGGCTAAAATCTTCTTAAGTGTTGGTATAGTAGCTCTTATTCGTGCATCATCTGTAATTTCGAAAGTCTTTTTATCCAGCGGAACATTAAAATCCACACGAATAAGGGCTTTTTTGCCTGCAAATGAAATATGATCAACAGTTTGCATGATTAAATTTTGTTAATGTAAAAGTGGGGCAAAAATACTTTTTTTGAGGAGATTTAATATTCGCTTATAAATATGTTAAAGAAGATAACAGTATGGTTATGTTGCCTTACAGGCGTCTGTCTTGTTTCATGCAGCAATGAACAGGAGAAAATGCTTTGTAAAGCTTGGCAAGTAAATGATGTTGTTTTTGTAAATGAATCGCAATCATTGGTGCAAAGCGATACCCTGCAGGGGAATATGCAAGAGGTTACTAAAACTTTGATAACCGATGTGCTGAAAAAAAACATACATGTATTTAACGATGATGGCACTTACCTAACAGGAAATGCAGTAGCCAAGACCGAAGGCAAGTGGGAGCTTGAGGGGAAATCTATTCGGTTCATCACCGAGAAAGAAGGTAAAAAAACAGATAAGATTATACCCATTGAGAAACTGCTAAAAGATACGCTGATTCTGCTTATGAAAAATGATCAGTCGAGCATGCAAATGAAACTGATATTGACCCCACTTCAACAATAACGATGAGTAAGAAAATAATTTGGTATAAGGTTTATGATTTTAGCCGGCACGGTGAAGAACCGCAGCAGATTAATTCTGCACGCACCATTGATATTGAAGGAAAGCGCTTATGCCTCACAAGAACAGAAGAAGGGTATTTTGCAATTGATGATAAGTGCCCACATGCTGGTGCACGTTTTGGTATGGGTGGCTGGTGTGATATGGGCCTTGTGGTTTGTCCGGTGCACCGCTACAAATATGATGTAAAAACAGGCAAAGGCCTGCAGGGTGATTTTGTAGAAACCTACCCCACAGAATTAAGAAATGACGGAGTATACGTTGGTTTAAAATCTGATAAGCCTCGATGGTGGCCCTTTTAAGTTTAATCAACGAATTTGTATCCAACCCCGCGCTGTGATAAAATATATCGGGGACTTTTAGGATCATCTTCAAAATATTTCCTAAGAGCAAGAATAAAATTATCAATGGTTCGGGTGTTAGGGATAACATTATAATCCCATACTACTTTTAATATATGCTCCCTGCTCACCACCTGATTCTTATTTTCAATTAGCAATTTCATCAGTAAGATTTCTTTCTTGGTTAAATCCACCTTACCAAGTACACCAAAAGCTTCGTAACTTTCAAAGTTAATTTTGTTATTGCCAAATGTGTAAACTGAATGTACTTTCCCCGATTCAACATTTCTAAATTTTTGACTCTTCTCTAATAATTTACTTACCCTCAATAACAGCTCTTCCAACTCGAAGGGCTTGGTAAGGTAGTCATCGGCACCCTTACGCAAACCTTGAATGCGATCGACACTTGTGTTTTTTGCTGAAAGAAAAAGAACCGGAACATCAGCATCATGCAGACGAATATGCTCGCACACCATGAGTCCGTTCATTTCAGGCAACATAATATCAAGAAGAACCAAATCAAATTTCTGTTCTCTGAATGTCTTAACTGCAGCATTGCCATCGGTGGCTAACACAACTGTATATCCTTCGAGTTCGAGATTGAGTTTTAAGGCGTGGTAGAGATGCTCTTCATCTTCTACTAATAAAATTCTAATCATGGTTAAATAAGGAATGAAAGTTCGAATATAGTCCCTTTGGGGTAGTTATCTTTCACCGTTATTTCAGCTTTCATAAGGTTTAACAGATTTTTTACAATAAAGAGGCCAAGGCCCGTACCCTTTGTTCTTCTGACACTCTCATCACCTACCCTAAAAAATTTACCAAAGAGATTTTTCTTATCCGATTCACTAATGCCATTGCCCTCATCGGTTACAGTTAGTAGCAATCTATCCTTTTGACTATTTATGCGCAGGTCAATAAATATTTTACCATCGGCAGGACTATATTTTTCAGCATTGCTAATTAAGTTTACCAGTACAGTTTCCAATGCCAGCTGATCAGTTAACAGATAAATTTCATCCTGAATATTGCAAATAAGCCTTGATTTTAAATTTCTGGGTAAGGCATACTTCTCAATACAATTGGTTATTGTCTCACTAACTTTCAGATTGGTATTATTCAGGATGTATTTCTTGCTATCTAGTTGTGTAGCCATGAGTATATTATCAACCAAATCCTTCAGTCTATTTACATCGCTTATAGAGTTGGTAATGATAACCTGTGATTGCTCCTTACTTAATTCACGCTTCATTAATGTTTCAAGATACAGTTTAATAGAAGCCAGCGGTGTTTTTAGCTCATGTGTTATGGAGAGTAAAAAATTATTCTGTGAGCGGTTAAACTGCAACCTTAAAAGCAGTGAGCGGTATATCCAGATGATTCCCCAGAACAATATAAGAGCCATTACCACACCCTCCATCAGGTACATATTTATTTTACGATTTAATTTTTTATCGATGGCAGTGTATGAATCCTGCCTAGGCCTTATCATATAGTTTTCGAGCGGGTTAAGATTTTCATCAAAAATAATCTCCAGTTCAGGCCAATTGGCATAAAAGAACTTCTTCAAGTCTGAGGTATCTTTAATCATTTCCTGTGCAACAGCTCCGTTGCACTCAAGTGTGGCTTTATGGCATAGTAATTCCAACCGCTGCCTATGCATATCAGATAGGTTATTTGCCGAATTGATATGCGAGTAAGTCCACCAGCTGAAAGCAACAATGATATAAACCGATAAGAAAGTAAAAATGATTTCCGGCTTCTTCATAAATTAATAAGGCTAAGGCTTCTTTGATATTTTATAAATCCCAACTGGTTTTATTGCTGCGTATGTATTTTCTTAAGTTCAGCCAAAAAGCTGCAATCAAATAAATAATAACAGGAGAACCCATAGTGATAAAGGATGTATAAATAAAGTATAATCGAATACGAGAAACAGAAATACCAAATTTTTCTCCAATATAGGTACACACCCCAAAGGCATGTTTTTCGAAGAAGTATTTGATTTTTCCCATCATAACAAATGTAAGTTATTTTATTAAAGCACTAAAAAAACTACTTAGCCAATCGCGGATAAACATTAGTTGCCTTCCACCCTTCACTCATATAATATTTTACATCTTCAGGGAAAATGATATTAATTATCGTTCTGGAAGCAATTCCTAAACCAAAGGAAAGAAAGAACGCATTGGAAGAACTGATATCTGGCGATTCATAAATATCTTCAACCAGAAAAAGCAATCCAACAACTGATCCTATCTGCAATCCTGCTTTGGATAAAATTCTGGTCGGGCTTATGCGCCTAAATGCCATGATATCCTGAATAGCAATTACTTTACAGGCAGGACCCTTTTTATGCGCCTTTTTACGCTGACTGATAGAAACGAAGTTATTTGTTTTGGTAAAATCATGCCCAAGCGTAACGGTGCTATCAGTAATTTCTGTTATAATTTCTTTATAAAACTCTGTCTGTCCATTATAGCCTTTGTATAGTACCACTAACTGCTGCCCCGCCTTAGCCGTTATCAATTCATTGGTTTGGGCATTATAAAAATAAAGGGCTGGCTGACTCAGACCCAACAGAGGCAAAAGAAACAATACAGATAAAATAATTCTATTCATGGAGTAAAATATATTGACCGAAATTACAACGTAGGCAAGCTAATTCATCACAATAATACTGTTTAAGTTGCAATAAAGCCTGACTTTGTGCTGCATTTTGTGCCTTAATGCCCTTTAGTGCCCAAAATTTTGTATTGCTGTTTGGCTCTGCTTTAAGTTGCTCAATAAATAGCAATGCCCTTTCTCCTAGTTCAGGCTGATTCATTTTTTTTCCATAAAGGAAAAGCGCAGGTACACTTGCATTAATGAGTATAAGCTGAATAGCCTGATTGCTTAGCATAGCTTCACCGGTCAATGCATACAATGCTTGCAGCTCAGTTATTGATTTTGCTTGCAACACCTTTGAAAAAAGATGTGATGACTGATTTATGAGTGCAGCAAACTGCTTTATACGTACAGTAGGAAAATTAGAAGGCCGAGTTTGTGAAAACTTCCAAATATGCTTAGGTAAAGCCTCGATAGCATATTTCTTTTGCAGGAATAGAAATTCATTATATAATTCGGGCTGTTCTTTCGCATTTAACAGGCCTGCGGTTCCCATAAGCAGTGCTAATATTTGGGTGGTATTGTTCTTATGTTTTGCAAGGGTAATGAGCGGAATGCGCTCAGCAAGCCATTCAAAAGGTTGGGCATTGGTTTTCATCCCAAAATATCGTGCAGTAAAAAGATAAAAGCTATGCTCCCAATTGTGGTTTGTTCTAATTAATAAATCATTCAGATTATTGCATTTTCTCTCCAAACGCTCTATCAGCAAACGCTCCAGCCATAAATGAACTTTATCCTGTTCCGGAAGTTTAAATATAGGCTCACAGGCAATGGTATGTTTGTTCCTGAGTATATAGGCGTATTTTATAAGCAATGAAGGAGGAAGTAGATTTTTTAGTTCTAAAGTTGGTATTTCCTGTCCGTGTATGTTTGCTACAGGTTTGTCGTGATGATATACAACATGTAAAATAACGTTACCATAAGCCCTGTCTAATTGATGCCGGTGTTGCATCCATTCAGATGAATTTATGTGCATCTCCATATTACCCGCCCATTCCGTCTTACCGATTTTGATTCGAACATTCATGAAATCAGGTCCTGCATCCTTGTTATATAATCCATATTTAATAATATGAATGGGCTCACCATCGGTAGTATACAGTTTACTGCCTGTAAGTAACTTGCTTTGCCATATAAAATGTAAGAGCTCTTCCTTCATTATTTATCAAAAATAATAAATCAATAAGCTGTTTGCAGGGCCTTATGGATGGATATTTTTCATAAGTATCGTAGGATTAATTTGCTGATGCAAATCATGAAATTGAACATAAGGTGTGCATACTTTTGATAAATTAAACCTATATTGGTTTTATCAGTATAATTTATTAATAAAAATATATGCGTCTGTTGTTTACTTTATTTTCACTCATTATTTTAACCTGTGCAGCTAAGGCACAATCTGCCGATACTGCAAGATTTTCCATAGCCACTTTATTACTCAAAGATGGCTCTGCAATTTTTGGTATGCTTGATTACCAGAAATCAGACTCTGTTGCTCTTTATGATTTCAATTTAGGCAGGATTTCGATTGCTGTGAAAGAAGTGAAAGAAATAGATATTAAGCAACTTGAGGGCAAAATAGTGATCGAGGCTGCCAATGGGAAAACCTATATAGGGGAAATGATTGGTTTAAACGGTGGTCTTGTAATTCTTAACACAGGCTCTGCTGGTATCATTTCCTTCCAGGCAAATATGATAAGTAAAATTACATCTTACTCATTATTTGCAAGCAGAAAAGGTAGTATCTGGTTTGCCAACCCCAATGCAACCCGCTACTTTTTTGCACCCAGCGCTATTCCTTTAAAAAAGAAAGAAGGCTATTTTCAAAATGCCTATATCATAGGTAACTCGGTTAACGTGGGTATAACCAATAACCTCACTGTTGGAGGAGGTGTTGTAATCCCTTTTCTGTTTTATATCACTCCGAAAGTATCACTTAAACTAACCGAACGCTTTTATGCCGGTGCAGGAATATTATTTACCCAATCCTTTCTGAGTGAAATGGGACTAAGTGCAGGGGTTGCCTATGGCCTCACTACCTATGGCTCTTCCGAGCACAATATTACCCTTGGCGCAGGTTATGGCTTTGCCAGCTTTGATAACAAATACAGTGCTACACCAGGGCCCATTGCTACTGTAAATGGCATGACAAGGGTATCAAAGAAAATTTCTTTGGTCACAGAAAATTGGATGATACCTCGAGCAGGCTATGATAAAGAGGTATTGAAAAAAAGTGAAACTGGGAGTGAATGGATGGAAACCGTATACGAAAAAAAGAATTTTTACTCAACTGCTTTATCCCTTGGCTTACGCTTTATGCCAAGTAATGCCATCAGCATTGATTTTGCAGTAGTTAACATTGCTCCTGATCCTGATACCAGAAATGTAACACTTCCTTATCTTGATTTTGTATACAAGTTTTAAGAGGATGAAGCTTATCCCAGTGAATACCTTTACAAATTAAAAAATAAAATTACGCTTATTTTTCATAGATTTAAATTCACTCTACCTTCAAACAATCAACAGCTGACTGAATCAGCCAGGTGTTGTTCGTTAAATATTAAAACTTATAAATTCTTATTTAATTAACTTAACTGTTTTAGCAATATTGTTGCACGTTACTTTCAGATAGTAGACTCCCGCCTGATAGTTATCCAGGCCGCTCAACTCAAATGAATTTGTTTTTGTCTGCTCACCTTCCTGCAGCAGCATACCACTGGTATTATACAGACTCCATGAAATATCACCATCAATCTCCTCACTGAAGTGAATTGTCACATTGTCCTTAAAAGGAATTGGGTATACACCTAAATTTAAATCCGAAGTAAGCGCTTCTAATGTTACAATCTTTGAATAAGCGTAGGTTTCATTAAAATCTACCTGCTTAATTCTGTAATAACCAATCTGATTGGCATCCTTATCATAGAAAGAGTAGTTTCTTTGAGTCTTACTTTCACCCGAACCTTCAACAAATCCTATGTCTTCGAAATCAACACCGTTGATTGACTTCTGAACAAAGAAGCCTCTATTATTGGTTTCGGAAGCAGTTGACCAATGAATAATTGCTCCATAGCCCTTGCGATTTGCCGATATACTTAAAAACTCTACAGGGAGTGCTGTATTACATGCATTAAATACAAAACCTAGAAGCACCGGATTGGTATTAACCCTGGTATAAGCGCGATTAAATCCGCCAAAGCCATTACTAACCGTACATGTACGTTGTGCAGGATTTGGAAAACTCTCTTGATTAGCAACTATTGAACTATCTCCGTTAACAAAACGATATTCAAAAGTAGCAGGACAAACATTATTAACCACAGCCTGAAAATGATTCGCTAAACCAGGAATAGGTGTCATGCGTATAGCACCACTAATCCATGAAGCGGTAGTAAAATTACCAACTACATAAATCCTGCCCTGAGGATCGGGTGACTGGCCTGTTAAATTAACGGCAAAAGTGATGGTAGATGGCGCGGGGACTGCAGCACATGCTGCCGTTGTGCCGAAACAAAATGTGCTTAATATACTATCCTTGATGAGAGACAACTCTCGGTTACCCGATGACGTTGCAAAAGTACCTTCCCAGTTAATAGCTCCGTTCCTATGAAAGCGAAACTTGTATTGAAGCGTTGCTCCAGAATCAATCAAAAAAGTTCTATTATACACACTTGTTGTCCCAACCCTGTTCATCAAAATGCCACCCGTCCAGTTTGTCAGCGGTGCAATAGCGCCTGAAATGGTTACTGAGTCTATACCGAAGCAGTTACTATTAGCCATATTCACAGAAAATGTGATATTATATTTAGGTGTGAATGTTACAGTATAATTACTTCCTGAGTTATCATTTACCTGCAGACAGCATATAGTCCTGTCGGACTCAGTAAGCTGATTTAATTTTGATAAGGTTAATGTAGATGTGAACGCATAATACCTGATGGTACTACCCATTGGCTGTGCAGGTATGGTTAGCTGCCAGTTGGTATTGGTTGGCGAATTAGTGGCCGTTGCCTCTAAAATAGTTGTGTTACTTGTAGATGCAAAACCGGCTGCAGAGGTGTAACGAACAAATACTCTTTCTCCAGGAGATGGTGCAGCTGATGTAGTGATATTTAATACTACGCTATTATTTGCCTGCACACTTTGTGTAACATTATTCAAAAGCACTGGGTTATTGGCAGTATAGCCTACATAATATCTTGCACCAATGTTGGTATAACCGCAATCGTTAAAAACAAAAGTATATCTTCCGGGTGCACTCATATTTAATCCCATATCTTGTCCGGTATTATATGCACTTAATTCATTAACCGAATCTATTCTGGCTTGCATGACGGATGTAAAAACCCACTTATTTTGAAACCTGTTCGTAATCGGTCCTGAAATAAATAAAAATCCTCCACTGCCTCCTCCGGGCATATTTATATTCGTTACATCTCCGCCAGTTACCTGTGCGTTATATGTTTTAATCCATTGCCCTCTGCCATCAGCTGGTGCGCCCGCTGTGGTTGATATTCTTCGGTAAGTGCAATTGGCAGTTGATGCCGTGCTAAAACCGTTCATGGTTCCGGTTATCTGAACGGGCTCGCCTACAAAAATATTTTGGGCAATTACCGGGATTGCATGAATGGTCAAAATCAATACGGATAAAATAATTTTTTTCATAGGATTGACTTAATGTTTGATGATAATCTTTTTAGTCTCGGTTAATTGGTCGTATATTACTTTTAACAAGTAAATCCCATCAGCAAATGAATCAATTGATAATTCTGCTTCGCTGCAACTCACTTCCTTCTGAAGAACAATTTTACCTGCATAATCAATCAGCGTAATACCTGTAATGGGTTGCTTCAAGGATTGAATATATAGCTTACTATTGGCCGGATTCGGAAAAACACTACTTAACCCATTCATTGATATTTGATTCAGGCCAACCGGATTAGTTACTTTAGGGTTCATTCTCTTATCTGTATAAACCACATAATCACCCGGCTGCAAAGAAACCGTTTGTGAGACATTGGCTATGTTAACCGAATCTCCTGTAATGTAGTTATACCACCAACCTGTATGCTGAAAACCCGGGTTGAGATTCAACGCAACCACATCAAAATTTCCTGCAATGAGCGTATTCATGCTGTCATGATTTACTTTCAAAATCTTGCCGGTACCTGCTACATTATAGTCATAATTATCGGATGAAAATGAAACATGTTGTTTTAGCCTGGCAAGTAAACCAATCTGATTAAGCGTAGCAACCCTTTCAGGAATATCGAGGTATTCCCACTTAAAGGGTTTATTTCCGGTTCTTCCATTTGTATTAATAGAAACTTCATAGCCCAACTCACCACCCTGCCATAACATTTTAGGACCTTTTAACGGAAGCAACAAAGCATGGTAGGCAGCTACCCGTTTTAGTGCATTACTTAAATTTTTTGTGCTGTATGAGCCACTGGCATTTCCAAAATTCAATGCAAAATACATTACGCGTTCTTCATCATGGCTCTCGGCATAGGTTACCAGATTTGGAAAATTCCAACCTCTGATTTTGTAATTTCCCCAGCTTAGATTCGCTTTAGAATTGTTATAACCCATCATAGCCTCAGCATAAGCTTCAGTTAATTTACCCCACATCATAAAGCCCATATTGGCCAACACCGTTTCTTCCGAATTATCACTTAGGTGCTCTAAAATTAAATAGGCATCTGGCGCATATTTGATAATTTCACCTCTGATTCTATTCCAAATATTAATACGCGACTGATCGTATGCCCCCCAGGCGCCAACATCTCCAAGTGTATTTTTTTGAGTAAAGCCCTTGGAAAGATCGAAACGGTATCCATCTATTTTATATTCCGTTAACCAAAATTTCAGAACCCTGTCTGTAAACTGTTGTACAGTCTGCGCCTCATGGTTGTAATCATACCCCACACCATAGGGGTGCTTATCAACTTCGTTAAACCATGGATTTTGTGGAGTTGGCTGACCGTACTGACCGGCAGCCGGGTTAAAGTACATCCTTACCTGCGGATTCTGGCCGAAGGAATGATTAAGTACCACATCCAGTACCACGGCAATGCCATTGGCATGACAAGCATCCACAAATGCTTTAAAATCATTTTTTGTTCCGTAGTATTTATCAATAGCAAAATAAAACATAGGGTTATAACCCCAACTTTCATTGCCCTCAAACTCCATAATTGGCATAAGCTTCACACAGTTTGCACCAACCCTTTTCAAATAACTTATGGTATCAATCAATGTCTTAAAATCATGTTTGCCAATAAAATCTCTTACCAGCAATTCATAAATAACAAGTTGATCATTGGTAGGCTTTTTAAAACTTGTCACTTTCCAATCATAGGCAGGTTGGCCAATTTGTAAAACGGAAACCACTTCAGTGGTTTTACCTGTTGGATATGGCTTTAGATTGGGATATGTTTCAGCGCTGATCCAAGGGTCATTCCAAGGGTCCAGTAATTTCTCTGCATACACATCAGCTACCTTCATCTGCACGTCATCAATACTATATTGAAACCCGTACTCCACACCTTTTTTTAATCCTGTTATTGTTAACCAATATCTGTTTTGGTCAGGCGTTTTTCTCATCAAATAGTCAGTATCAAACTCCCAGTTGTTAAAATCGCCAACCACATAAACAAAACTTTTGGATGGGGCAAACAATTGCAGCGTTACTGTTGAATCATTGATATAATTTATCCCATCCATTATGCCGGCTGGTGCCGAGGCTGTTACCGGATTTAGGCGGGGCATGATATAACTGGTATCATATGATTTTGTGCCATTAGAATTACCTTCCAGCACCAGATTAAGCCTCTTATTTCCAAAAGCAGCCAAGGTATTTTTGTAGGCTAAGGAAGTAGCATTGGTAGCCTGAGCAACCTGCGCACCATTGGCATAAAGAACTAAATTAGCCGGGGAAGAAGAAGTTGCTGACACAGTAAAAGAATCTGTCGGATTATAAAAACCACCTTTCTGAGGTGCATTAATTTTTGCCTGAAAAGTCCCCTGATTGATGTCAATAAAAATATCGCCACCGGATGTTGTTTTACCGGTTTTTGTACCATCTGTATTTCTAAACACAAAGGCAAGTCTTAATACGGTTTCTCCCGCAGGTATGCCATAAAATGACCTAATATTCCCGATGTTGAGTGAATATAAATTAGAAGAGCCAATGCGGGTGAGTAGTGCTTTTGGCAAATTGGTTGTCCATGTTGCAATCACATATCTCCAATCAGAACCAGACGTGCTTGCTGAAGTGATAACACCTGTATGCGCATATATGGCATTCTCTCCGAGCAATCCGCCACTACCCTGAGATGCATCGTATGTAATTACTACACCATTATCATTAGCTGTAGCAAATGGCGGGTTAATGGTAACAAGTTGGGCAGCCATTTTTTCAACTCCAGCGAACAATAGTAAACTTATTAAAACTTTAAACTTCATAATTTATTTATAAATAAGATGATAAAGTGTAAAAATAACACTTATTGTATTATAACCTAATTACATTGCAATCTATTGATTTTTTTAATGATAAAATTTACCAAATTAGGAATTGTTCACCCAACGTTAAACATATTACTTGTAGCACCTATACATTAACTATCTATAAGCTTATATAGTTAAGGCAATTAAAAATTATTGCCTTTGAATCTTGCGTCTGAAAACTTTTCTGTTGGGCAATACCAACTCCAGCATGTAAATCCCCTGAATCAGCTGCGGTGCTTCCACTATCCGATTACTGCCTTCTACGTGTATAGTTGTGCAAACAATTTTTCCTAAACAATCATAAAGGGTTATTTGCGCATAGTCGGGCACATCTAAAATATGAATTGAATGACTGAAAGGATTAGGATAAAGAACAATATTATTGAACAGTTGCTCCTCTGTTGCATTATTTAAACCTATTGAAAAAAGCCATTCTGCCGGATCGGTGATCCCATCAAAAGGATTATTGACCCCATCTTTAAACACACCCGGATCTATTAGCACATAAATATTACTTCCGCTAACAAAGCCGCCATGGTAAATGGTAACAGTATTTCCTGATACTACCAGATTGCTGTTGCTTATCGGGTAGGAGTATTTAAGTATATTATTTTCATAAATGCGCACGTTGCCGACACCCTTAAAAACTATTTCAGAAAAAACGATACTGATTGGCTGAGTGGAACTGATGTTGATGGCACCTTTTGACGGATTGAGAGAACTAACTACAGGGGGCTGCGTATCAGACTGACCATTCCCTAAAGGAGTTTTATAATCCTGAGTGCTGTTGTTATCCCAACTACCATTGCCATTATGAAAAGCAGCACAAAAATTATTGGTAGCATTTGCCGGAACTGTAACACTCGTAGTCCATGTATTGCCTGATTTTATCATTGCTTTATCCTGAACACCGCCAACCGTCCAATTATCCCAGCTGTAATGCATGACTACCTGTGATTGTGATGCAAGGCTACCTGTATAAGTTATATTGAGCGTTTGGCCTTGTGCCGGATTAACGGGCTGGAAAATGACTGCAGCATTACCCCCGCCACCGGTGCTGCTACTTTGGAAAAAACCATCGCCCAATGCACCAATTATTCCTGGACCGTTTAGCACATAAACACCCGCACTTGAAGGTTGCACTGAGAAACTTAGACTACCATTGCTAACAGTAACTGCATTGCCTGTAACTGCATCGCGATAAATGCCATTGGTTAAGCCGGAAAAAGTAAATGAAACTGCTGCATCTTTTGCCAGACCTACGGCAACCTCACTTAAACCCAATTTCCTTACAAAACCAACACCGTTTGCATGATTGGTGCCATCCCAGCGCCATGAACCTTTTTGAAGTGCAGGCACTGCTTTTCGTATGGCATTCAGTTTTCTAATATGCTTATATAGTTGATGATTGGGAGCATTGGCTATTTCATTACCAAAGTATGCTCGCCCGGTCTTGTCTATAGAAAAATTGATATCATTTGAAGAATGAATATCAGCATAAACGCCCTTTTTAAACTGAATTTCCGTGCCATAATACACGCATGGCAAACCCCTCCAAAAAAACATAAAATTAAGAGCTGCCGCAAGATTCTGCGCATCTCCATCATAACGCTTATTCCAATCATTGTTCGGACCAAAATCATGATTATCTAGGAACATCACATTTGTAGAAGGATCGGCATATAAATCATCATAGCGTGCTGCTGCTTTTACGTTGGCAAGCGCTTCGCCTTTGCCAAACAGATGAAAAGTGCCCATTGCAAAAAAATCTAATACAGCTACATTACTTGACGCTGAATTTTTAGGCTGCCCACGCCATGTATACCAATGCGGATTGATTTCTTCTATCTGATGCAGCTCGTGCCTTTTCTGTGCAACTTCTGCAAACACCATCAGATTGGGATTAACCTGCCTGAAACGATCAACAAAATACAATACATCTCTTTTTGGCATGTGCTTTACTGCATCAAGGCGCATACCGTCTATACCCATATCAATATATGTTTTATAGGCATTGAATAAGTAATTTCGAACACTATCACCCCCTGTTAGTAAATCAGGTGTATCGCCTGCAAGAGCACGGTAAAAAAGATTGGTTGTATCATCATAACCTTGGGCAAAGCCATTGCCCGACTTATTATACCAGGCAGCATCGCTGGTATTGATATAACTTTCCATACTTGGCCAATTAAACGCTGCCAAATTTTGGTTGTATGGCGGAGGCATTTTTGCCAGATTAGAACGGCTCCAGATTTTTCCATCCAATGGATTAGGCGTCAAACCATCATACTGCCAGTTTGGGTTGTCTTGCAGCGGTTGTCCCAATAGGTTTTTACCCCATGGCTGGTTGGGATCAGTATTATATTTCATTTCTGCACGACCTTTAATGCCAAATCGCCCTGCATGATTTAATACCACATCCAGAAAAATCTTTATACCTTTTGCATGGGCAGAATCAATTAGGTTTTTAAATGTGTAACCGGGCGATTCAAGCCTTGGGTCTACTTTAGTAAAATCCCATGCGTGATAACCGTGATAATCAAGCGGACTCCTGTTTTGCACAATAGGTGTTATCCAGATAGCGGTAAAGCCCATATCTTTTATATAATCCAGCTTCTGTATCAACCCTTTAAAATCACCCTTCCAAGTTACATCATCAGCACCTGCATAATTACCGTTATTGGGGTTGCCCGGAAAATGCGAACACCATTCGGTTGGTCGGTTATTGGCAGGATCCCCGTCAAAAAAACGAGTGGTAAGTAAAAAGTAAATACTCTCCTCCCTGATATCTTTTTGCGCAAGTAATTGCAACGCAAATAATGCTAGCATTATAAATACCAACAATTTTCTCATCTATCAAATATAGGAAAACCGCTTAAGGAATAGGCAAGATTATATGTAAAATGAACGCTTAGTTTGAAGCTACTTATTTAAATTAAATTAATAATATAGATCTGAACAAACATATAGGCTAAGACTATTTACCAGCTCCATCAGAAATGAAATTGATGAAACCGGAAGCAACAATCAGTATTACTATTAATAAATAATTAGCATGCTTTTGGGTGTGGGAGCCCCGAGTGCTCGGGGGAACCCCCGACATCATATCAAAAACTAAAAAAAACCCATAAACAATATGTTTACAGGGCTTTATGTGGTGTGGGAGCCCCGAGTGCTCGGGGGAACCCCCGACATCATATCAAAAACTAAAAAAACCCCATAAACAATATGTTTACAGGGCTTTATGTGGTGTGGGAGCCCCGAGTGCTCGGGGGAACCCCCGACATCATATCAAAAACTAAAAAAGCCCCATAAACAATATGTTTACAGGGCTTTATGTGGTGTGGGAGCCCCGAGTGCTCGGGGGAACCCCCGACATCATATCAAAAACTAAAAAACCCCATAAACAATATGTTTACAGGGCTTTATGTGGTGTGGGAGGGAATCGAACCCCCGACACAAGGATTTTCAGTCCTTTGCTCTACCAACTGAGCTACCGCACCATTATTTCAGTCCTTTGCTCTACTCCCGAAACAATCAAAATCTTTGATTTTGCTTTTGTTTCGAGGACTCTCGAAATATGAGCAAATCGGAGATTTGCAATTTTTCGGAGCAACTGAGCTACCGCACCATTTATAGCGGGGTGCAAATCTAAACTTTTTCCTTTTCTGTCCAAAAAAAATATCAGAAATAAGCTATTGCTCTTATACTTGATGGCAAGTGGCAACTTTTTTCTATTATTGTATCCAAGCATTTATACCCATGATTTCACAACTATTTTTTCTGCTTTTAACCTCAGTTGCCATCTATGTTTTTGCCAAAAACCTCGCAAAAATCAGACGCAATATTCTGCTGGGAAAAGATATTCAACTCAATGATAACAAGGCTAAACGCTGGCAAACCATGATAAAGGTGGCCTTCGGACAATCCAAAATGGCAGTTAGGCCTGTTCCATTTATATTGCATCTAATTGTTTATGTGGGTTTTGTGCTCATTAATATTGAAGTTCTTGAAATTCTCATTGACGGCCTTTTCGGAACCCATCGGGTGCTTTCGTTTTTAGGCCCTGTTTATCATATGGCTATCGGATTTTTTGAAATACTTGCGTTTGGCGTGCTAGTGGCCTGTATTCTATTCCTGGCCCGCAGGTATATTCTTAAAATTGCACGCTTTCAAAGTCCGGAGTTGTCAGGGAAACCCAACAAAGATGCAGCAACCATTTTATTGGTTGAAATCATCTTAATGGCAGCTTTGTTAACAATGAATGCTGCCGATCAGCTCTTACAAAGTCGTGGTGCCGAGCATTACATAAACGCAGGCGCATTCCCAATAAGCAGTTGGTTGGCTGCACCTTTATTTGTTTCGTTTAATAATGATACGCTGGTACTCATTGAGCGTGCCTCATGGTGGTTTCATATCATAGGCATATTTGCCTTTATGAATTATTTGCCTTTTAGTAAACACTTCCACATCATCATGGCATTTCCTAATACCTTCTACTCAAACCTGAAAGCTAAAGGTGAATTGAATAATATGGCAAGCGTTACACAGGAAGTTAAACTAATGCTGGACCCCACTACATCAACGCCTGAAGGATATGCTCCTCCTACCAGTTTTGGGGTTAAGGATGTGCAGGATTTAACCTGGAAAAACTTACTAGATGCTTACACTTGCACCGAGTGCGGCCGTTGCACCAGCAGCTGTCCGCAAAACATTACCGGTAAGTTACTATCACCTCGTAAAATTGTAATGGATGTAAGAGATAGGCTGGAAGAGGTAGGCAAAAATATAGATGCCAACAATGGCTCTTTTGCAGATGATGGCAAAAACCTGCACAGTTATATATCAGAAGAAGAATTATGGGCATGCAATACCTGCAATGCATGTGTTGAGGCCTGCCCTATTAACATTAACCCAATGGAAATAATTGTGGAAATGAGAAGATATAAGGTGATGGAGCAATCATCTGCACCAACATCTCTCAATAATATGTTTAATAACCTTGAGAACAATCAGGCTCCATGGCAGTTTAGCCCTATGGACAGGGCAAACTGGACTCTAGAGGGCTAATGATAAAAACAAAAAACCTATAATAAAACCATATGAGTGATTTTAGGGTAAAAACCATGGCTGAAGTTGCTGCCTCAGGCGAAGAAGCCGAAATACTATTTTGGGTAGGCTGCGCAGGAAGCTTTGATGAACGTGCACAAAAAATAACCAAGGCCATTGCAAAAATTTTGCATCATGCAGGAATAAAATTTGCCATACTTGGTACCGAAGAAGCCTGCACCGGTGATCCGGCTAAACGGGCAGGTAATGAATTTCTTTTTCAAATGATGGCCATGCAAAATATCACCACGCTTAATATGTATGGCATAAAAAAGATTGTTACGGGATGTCCGCATTGCTTTAACACACTTAAAAATGAATACCCTGAGTTGGGCGGAAACTACGAAGTGTTGCATCACACCACTCTTATTAATCAATTATTACAAACAGGTAAACTTAGTATAAGGGGCGGGGCCTTTAAAGGGCAGCGTATTACTTACCATGATAGTTGCTATCTGGGTCGTGCCAATGATATTTATGAAGCACCCAGAGAAATTATTGAAAAACTGGATGCCGCTTTGGTTGAAATGAAGCGCAGCCGCACCAACGGCTTGTGCTGCGGTGCCGGTGGTGCACAAATGTTTAAAGATGCCGAAAATGGGAAAAAGGAAGTGAATCTGGAACGTGCAGATGACATGTTGGAAACCCAACCCAAAGTAGTTGCTGCAGCATGCCCTTTTTGTATGACCATGTTGCGTGATGGTGTAAAACATCATAACAAAGAACATGAAATTGAAGTAAAGGATCTTGCCGAGTTGGTAGCCAACGCGATGGAGTTGTAACAATAGCTTTTGCGACTATTTTTGCTCATCTACATAAAGAACATTTAGAGCATGCATAAAAAATCCCCCACCGGAAACCGATGGAGGATTTTTATTTTATAGGGTAATGTTCCTCCCCACGTGCGGAGGGAAATACGTGGCTTAACTACAACCTGTTTGCGTTCCACAGTTCATGCACTTATAGCATGCGCCACTGCGAATGGTTAGGTGTCCGCAGCTGGGGCAGGCAGGGCTGTCACCAAAACTCTTCAGGTAGGTGCTAACCTGGTCTCCTGTATTGGCTGCAGCTTCCATGCTGGTGCTGCTTACCTTATCTTCAACGGGAGCTACAGGTTTGTAAAAACCTATGGGTTGTGGGGCAACTTCAGCGCCCAAAGCCGATTGGTGAGCCACAGAACTTACAACTGGAGCAACAACTTTGTGCTGATTAACTGCGAGGTGTGCACGTTGAGTTTCGGTTGGAGGCACTTGTACAAAATCTTCTCTGCCCAAATATTCAAAGCCAAGCATGCGGAACATATAATCAATAATAGAAGTGGCATTCTTTATGTTTTCGTGACCGGTTACCATACCTGCCGGCTCAAAGCGGGTGAACGTAAATTTATCTACATACTCTTCCAGAGGCACACCATATTGCAGGCCTAAAGAAACAGCTATAGAGAAACAATTCATCAGGGAGCGCAGTGTAGCACCTTCTTTGTGCAGGTCAACAAAAATTTCACCCAATGTTCCGTCTTCATGCTCGCCTGTGCGCACAAAAATAGTTTGTCCGCCAACAGTTGCTTTTTGTGTAAAGCCTCCGCGTTTAGCAGGCAATGCTTTACGTGCAACCACACCTGCAAGTTTGTGTTTAAATGCCGTGTCGTGTGTTTTGTTTAAGATAGCCGTTGCTGCTTCCAGCACTTGCTCAGGGCTTAGCTCTCCAACAGGTTTGTTGGCATCTTCACCCAATACAGCTTCCACTGCTTCTTGAACATCCTCTTCATCTTTCACATCAGACTTATTGCTGAGTGGCTGAGACAATTTACATCCGTCACGATACAGGGCGTTGGCTTTTAATCCAAGGCTCCAGCTTAAGTAATAGCAATCTTTAATATCATCTACACTGGCTTCATTTGGCAGGTTAATGGTTTTAGAAATGGCACCAGATAAGAAAGGTTGTGCAGATGCCATCATGCGGATGTGGCCTTGTGCAGCGATGTATCGCTCGCCTTTGGTTCCGCATTTGTTGGCACAATCAAACACAGGGAGGTGCTCGTCTTTAAGAGCCGGTGCACCTTCTACAGTCATGGTTCCACATACGTAATCGTTTGCTTCTTCAATTTCTTTTTTGGTAAAGCCTAATTTGCGCAGCAGATTAAAGTTGTGGCTATTGTATTCATCAGCTGTAAAGCCCATGCGCTGCATGCACTCTTCGCCAAGTGTCCATTGGTTAAATGCAAAACCAATTTCAAACGCTCCGGCAGCAGCTTTATCTAATTTCTGAATTTCTTCCTCCGTAAAACCACGGAATTTTAACGATTCAAAATTGATATGCGGTGCGCCTTCAAGTGTGGCGTGTCCGATAGCATATTTTATGATACCATCAATTTCTGTCTCGGTATAACCAAGGTTTTTAAGCGCAAGCGGAACAGATGAGTTAATGATTTTGAAATAACCGCCACCGGAAAGTTTCTTAAACTTAACCAATGCAAAGTCGGGCTCAATACCGGTGGTATCGCAATCCATTACCAATCCTATGGTTCCGGTTGGTGCAATTACTGTTGCCTGTGCGTTACGGTAGCCATATTGTTCGCCCATTTGCACAGCTACATCCCATGCATTACATGCAGCTTTTAACAAATAATCAGGACAATATTTTGGATCTATACCTACCGGTTGAATAGATAAGCCTTCATAGGCATCCGTTGCATTGTATGCTGCATAGCGGTGGTTGCGCATTACACGCAACATGTGTTTCTTGTTTTCTTCATATCGCTCAAATGCACCGAGGTATTTGGCCATCTCAGCAGAAGTCTGATAAGCAACACCATTAAGAATAGCCGTTACAGCTCCGCAAATAGCAAATGCTTTTGGTGAGTCGTAAGGAATGCCGGCAACCATTAATACAGTACCTAAGTTGGCATAACCTAAACCAAGCGTGCGGTATTCATAAGAAAGCTGAGCAACTTCTTTTGAAGGGAACTGAGCCATGAGTACAGATATTTCAAGCACTACAGTCCATACACGTGTAGCCTGCTCATAAGCTTTTACATCAAAATCGAGGGTGTCGGTATTGAAGAATTTAATGAGGTTGAGTGATGCGAGGTTACAGGCAGTATTATCTAAAAACATGTACTCTGAGCACGGATTGGATGCGTTGATGCGTCCACCTTCAGGGCAAGTGTGCCACTCATTAATGGTGGTATCATATTGCACACCCGGATCAGCGCATGCCCAAGCAGCATCACCTATCATATCCCACATTTCTTTAGAAGGAATGGATTTCATTACGCGGCCGTCTGTGCGTGCTTTTAGTTCCCAATCTTTTCCTTCGTTGAGTGCGGTAAAAAATTCATGCGGGATGCGCACAGAGTTATTGGAATTTTGACCCGATACGGTTGCATATGCTTCGCCTTCATAGTCGCTTGGATAACCCGCAGCGATAAGCGCAGCTACTTTTTTCTCTTCATCTTTTTTCCAGTTGATGAACTCCACTATTTCCGGATGATCTAAGTCCAGACAAACCATTTTAGCCGCACGTCTGGTGGTTCCACCCGATTTGATGGCACCGGCAGCACGGTCGCCAATTTTAAGGAAGCTCATTAAACCTGATGATGAGCCACCACCTGAAAGTTTTTCATTGGAACCTCGAATGCGTGAGAAGTTAGTGCCAACACCTGAACCATATTTAAAAATACGAGCCTCACGAACCCAAAGATCCATGATGCCGCCTTCATTAACCAAATCATCATCAACTGACAAGATAAAGCAAGCGTGCGGTTGCGGACGCTCATAAGCCGAAGTAGATTTTTCCAGTTTTTTGGTAATAGGATCTACATAATAATGTCCTTGCGGTTTACCTTTAATTCCATAAGCAGTAGCCAAACCTGTATTAAACCATTGTGGTGAGTTAGGTGCGGCATACTGACCAATAATCATATACACCAACTCATCATAAAATACCTGAGCATCATTTGCAGAATCGAAGTAACCGTACTTTTCACCCCACTGCCTCCAGCAATCGGCCATACGGTGTGCAACTTGTTTAATAGAAGTTTCGCTTCCTGTGCTGCCATCCGGTTGCGGCACCCCTGCCTTGCGGAAATATTTTTGAGCCAACACATCCGTGGCAACCTGACTCCATTGTTTGGGAACTTCCACGTTGGTCATTTCAAATACTTTTGTTCCGTTTGGATTTTTAATTACCGATGTGCGGTAATCATAGTCAAACATGTCGTAAGGACTTACACCATCTTTGGTGAAGTTGCGCTCAAAGCGCAGGCCGCTTTGCTGAGATTTTTTGTTTGGTTTGCTGCTCATTTTTTAGTCAGGTTTACAGGTTAATATATCTTTGTTTTATGGTCACCGATTTTTTACGGAGTTTTAATCCAAAAATCTAATTCAGAACAACATCAATCAATTTTCATTTTCCACAGCAAAAAATAACCCACAGCCCACGCCCCGATTTTACTTGAAATAAGTATGTGCATAAGGTAATTTATTCACATGAAAAGGCCTGATTTTGTTGAGTTGTGAATTTTGTTTTCTAACTGATAATCGATATTGGTTGTCTTGATTTAAGGACAGGATTCTTCAAATCAGCTACTTACAAATGTTTGGCTCGTCAGGAATGAAAATAACGCATTTTTTTGTTACGATCCGTGGGGCTTGATTTGCTGCTGTTTTCAAAAATATTCATTTAAAAATCTTTTATTTGTTGAGGGGTTAACCTCGCCCATAGCAAAAACCACCTTGAAAAGAAACCTTATAAACCACATTCTTGCAAATGCTGCCGCAGGCAAAAAGCAGTTGGCAGTATTGATAGACCCCGACAGCGTGAGCAGCGAGCAGGATTTAGTAAACACCTGCGAAGCTTGTAACAAATCTGGAGCCGACTTGATTTTAGTTGGAGGCAGCCTCATTACAAATGGTTTTTTTGATAAATGCATTTCAATCATAAAAAAACACAGCTCATTACCTGTTATTATATTTCCCGGTAATATCATGCAGGTAAACCCTGAAGCTGATGCCATCCTCTTCCTTTCGCTGATTTCGGGCCGTAATCCGGATTTATTGATTGGCAAACATGTGCTAGCCGCACCGGTTCTTAAAAAGAGCGGTATAGAAGTGATTCCAACCGGTTACATCATTGTAGATGGCGGCCGCATTACTTCGGTATCTTACATGAGCAATACCACTCCCATTCCTTCTGATAAAGCAGCCATTGCAGCTACTACAGCGCTGGCAGGCGAAATGCTGGGCCTTCAAAGTATTTATATGGATGCAGGAAGTGGTGCCCTGCAACCCATTTCAACAGAAATGATACAAGCGGTAAAACAAAACATTTCGGTGCCGCTGTTTGTAGGTGGTGGCATACGCACCCCGGAGCAGGCAAAAGCAGCATGTATGGCAGGTGCAGATATAGTGGTGGTTGGGAATGCCATTGAAAAAAATCCTGAACTTATTCCTTCGCTAAAAGCGGCTATTCAGTAATTAAGTAAACCTGTGGTGCTTTGATAAATGAGGGATTAGGGTATAACCTCTTGCAATATCAATTATCCAAAATTGCTTTTTATTTTATCGGGGTTTTCTTATATTCGGTTTTTGAGCAATGAATCAGCAAGAACCCTATATTGATGAAATCTCTTTACGGGCAATCTTCAATGATGCTATTGATGCCATGATCATTATTAATGAGCGTGGGTTCATCGAACAGTTAAATCCGTCAGTTATCAGGTTGTTTGGGTATAACAAAGAAGAAATGCTTGGCAAAAATATTGCCATGCTTATGCCCGAACCCTATCATGGCCAGCACGATAAATTTTTAAACAATTACCATCAGACGGGAGAGAAAAAAGTAATTGGTATTGGCCGAGAGGTAAGCGGAAAGAGGAAAGATGGTTCCATATTCCCGATTTTCCTTAGTGTTAGCGAAGTTTTTTTGCCCGAAGGTCGCAAGGTATTTGCCGGGGTAATGCGCGATGTAAGTGATTTGACCGATGCGCGAGAGAAAGCCAACCAGTATACCCAACAACTGGAAAGGGTGGTTGAAGAAAGAACCCAAGAGATTCGAGGCGTGGTAAGAGCGCTTGAGTTAACCAACCAAAGTTTGGAAAACCAGTATAAGGAAACCAAAAGGGCAGAACAGGAATTGCTTACCAACCAGTTGTTGTTTTCCAGCATTGCCAAAAATTATCCCAACGGTGCCATCTGTATTTTTAACCGTGATATGGTTTGTGAGTTTGTTGAAGGTAAAGAGTTGGAGCGGATTGGATTAACCAGGGAAGATTTTCTTGGAAAAAAAATTACTGAATCCTTTGCCGGACATGAGAATGCATCAATTCATGAATATTATTTTAAAAGAACCATTGCCGGAGAAGAGATTTCTTATGAAATAGGTTTTGCCGGACAAAGTTACTTAATGAATACTACACCTATTCTTGAAGATAGCGGTGAAATAAACCGAATGGTGGCTTTAGTACACAATGTTTCGGCCATGAAAGAGGCAGAAGAAAGGATGAAGCATGCGCTGGATCAGGCTAATCAGCTAAACGAAATGAAGTCCAGGTTTATATCCTTAGCATCTCATGAATTTAGAACACCGCTTAGTACCATTCTTTCATCACTTAACCTGTTGCTTCGATATCATGAATCACAGCAAACTGAAAAGGTTAAGCTACACGCTAAGAAGATAAAAGCATCAATTGCCAATCTAACAGAAATACTGGAGTACTTTTTATCAGTTGAGAAACTTGAAAGCGGTGAGGTAAAAATGGAATATGGCCTAATGGATATAGAGAATTTTACACTTGATTTTGTGGCCGTAATGCGTGATATCATAGATGATAACCTTCACATTCAATTTACATCGAACCTTATTCATAAGGAAATGATGATGGACAAAAAGGCTTACCGAACCATTATTCAAAACCTCATTTCCAATGCCATCAAATATTCGCCTAAAGGTGGCCACATAAATATTGAATTACAAACCAACCAGCAACAACTCCTAATCATCATCAGTGATGAAGGTTTGGGTATACCTGAGGAAGACCAGCGGCATTTGTTTGAGCGATTTTATCGTGCAACCAATGCATCAAATATTCAGGGAACCGGGTTGGGGCTCAACATCATTAAAAAATATGTTGAGTTGCTTGGCGGGCAAATCTCATTTAAAAGCACATTAGGTAAAGGAACTTCTTTTCATATCAGCATACCCATTAAATCTTAATTTTATGAAACACATATTAATTATAGAAGATAATAAAGATGTAAGGGAGAACACTGCAGAACTACTCGAGCTCTCCGGATATAAGGTTAGCAAATCTGCGCATGGTGCAGATGGAGTTAAACAGGCAAGAACAGAAAAGCCAGATCTTATTATTTGCGATATTATGATGCCCGAAATGGATGGGTATGCCGTGCTGGAGGATTTATCCAATAATCCTGAAACAGCTGCCATTCCATTCATATTCCTAACTGCCAAAACTGAGCGAACTGACATCAGAAAAGGCATGGCTTTAGGTGCAGATGATTATATAACCAAGCCATTTGATGAAACGGATATTATTGACGCCATAGAAGCCAGGCTAAAGCGCAATGAATTGCTCAAGACTGAATTTCAAAGGTCGGCAGATGGAATAGAAAGCTTTATTGCCCAAGCTAAAACGCTTGAAGACCTAAATAAAATTTCGAAAAATCGAACCATGCATCAGTTTAAAAAGAAAGAGCATATTTACCATGCAGGTAATTTTCCTAGGGGTATTTACTTTATACAGCAGGGTAAAGTAAAGGCATTTAAATCCAATGAAGATGGTAAAGATATTATTGTTGGGCTATACAATACAGGAGACTTTTTCGGATACCTTTCATTAATGGAAGATCGGTCTTATCAAGAATCTGCAATGACAATGGAAGAATCTCAGATTTATTTTATACCCAATGAAGATTTTCATGAATTGATTGCTAAAAACAGGAATGTAGCCAACCGATTTATAAAAATGCTTAGCAACAATATTCTGGAAATGGAAGACAGAATGCTTAAACTGGCTTATAACTCTGTTCGGAAAAGGGTTGCTGAAGGATTGCTTACGCTTGAAAAAAAATATAACAAAGAAAAAAAGGTACCCTTTACAATGGCTGTAAACCGGGAAGACCTTGCCAACCTGGTTGGCACCTCAACAGAAACAGTAATCAGAACATTATCTGATTTTAAAGATGAGAAGCTGATTGACATCAAAGCCAGACTAATTACCATACTTAATATAGAAAAACTTCAGAAAATGAGAAACTGATCACAGTCATTTTTTTAGTTTTTTGCCAAGATACCTTTGCATGTTATTTTTAAAATGCTCAGTGTACTGATTCCAATCGATTTTTCTACTGCATCAATTAATGCGATATGCTATGCATTTGATATGTTTAAGCAGGATACATCGTATGATTTGCTTCATGTAACCTGCTACCAAGATTCAGATACTGCTGATTCCTTTGGAAAAGAGCTACAGCAAGAGATAAAGCAGCAATTTGATAAAACCCTCGAGCAGATTAGAAAGCAAAGAGGAAGCATCCCGCCATCTATTCATTACCATTCTGCTCACGGTATGCAAATTGCCGAGGTTATTAATGTTTATGCCGAAAAGAGCAAAGCAGATATCATCATCATGGCATCAACAGGAGCATCAGATAATAACCATATTCTTTGGGGAGGCCATACCTCAGTTATGATAACCACCTCCATCAGGCCTATCATCTCAGTACCGCAACATGTAATATTTAATGGCATAAAAAATATTGTGTATGCTACCGATTTCTCAGATACCAATCTGGAGGGACAGGCGCTGGTTGCATTGGCTAAAATTTATGGGGCACAGATTAGGTTTCTGCATATATTTCCTGAGGTAATAAATGCAACTAACTTTAGCCCTGAACTGATAGCACAAGACCTTCAACGAAGTTTTAATTATAAAGCCATCACCTTTGATGCTGTAATGAGCAATAATCCGGAATCAGCTATTGCAGAGTTTGTGGCAGAACATCATCCAGATTTACTGGCAATTTTATCGCATACAAGAGATTCAACTTATAGAGTACTACGCAAAAGTATTATTAATGGACTGGCAGCAAAAGTTGGTGTGCCAATCTTGGCGTTTAAAACAGATGCCGATTAGAATTTTTCAGAATAAATCACTTCCAGCAAGGTTTGGCCAACAGCCTTTAACGTAGTTCTGTCTATCGCATACATATTGTCTCTGTGCGTGTGCCAGTGCTCAGGAAAACCACTTTGAGTTTGCGTGTCAAAATGTATGATATCAATGGTTGGGATACCTGCATTTTTATTTACATAGGCATGATCATCAATAATACCTCCTTTGTTGTAATACACAAAATGCGGATAACCCAATACCTGTGCGGTACCCCAAACTTTTTCCAATACTAGTCTTGCATAAGTAACCGAAACTTCCTCCCATGCAAATTTGGCATTGGCTGCTCCAACCATATCCAGTAAAATTCCATACTCAGCTTTGTAGCCTGGCTTGTGCAAATTGGTACTCCAATATTGTGAGCCTAAACAATAAGAGTTGTTATGCTCCGATTTTCCTAAATCTTCTGCGTCAAATAACACAATATCTATTCCAACCGAAAGAGGATTGTTTTTAATGATACGAGCAATTTCCATCAATACCCCTACTCCGCTGCCTCCATCATTGGCTCCTAAAATAGGTTTATTGGTATCTTTGGTATCTTCATCAGCAAAGGGCCTGCTATCCCAGTGGGCACAAAGTAAAATACGCTTATCAGCTTTTGGATTTATTTCTGCAATGATATTTCTGATGTTTAATTGCCTACCGTCATAATTGGTAAGTGTGGTTTTTTGCTCGATCACATTATCACTCATTTTTCTTAACTCAGCAACCAGCCAATCTCCGCATTTTTTATGCGGCTCAGAATTGGTTACACGCGGGCCGAACGAAACCTGTTTATCTACAAAGTAGTAGGCACTATCGGCATTAAAATTTGGTGATACTTGTTTATAGGCTTTTGGCTGTTCAGCTGTTTGCTGCGTGGTTTGTGCTGTTTTACCTGATTGCCCGCCACCACCGCATGCAGCAAGCATTAGCAATGCTAAAAAAGTTAATGCTTTAAACAAATTATACAATTGCATACTTAAACAATACTATAGGTTGTTCCGTCTTTACCATCCTTAATCTCAAAGCCCAGCTCTTTTAATTTATCTCTGATTAAATCAGAAGATGCAAAATCTTTTCTGGCCTTAGCGTCTTTGCGCTGGTCTAAAATCATCTGCATCAGTCCGTCTATTTTATCAGTATTTATCGCTTGCTCCTCACGTAATCCCAGCACATCGAATACCATCTCATGCATCAATTTTTTAAGCGTTTGCTTATCTGCTTCACTCAGCGTTTCTTTACCATCATTCACGCTGTTGATGATGCGCACGGCTTCAAATAAATGTGCGAGTGCAATGGGTGTGTTGAAATCATCATTCATAGCTGCGTATACGTTTTGCTTAAGCAGCTCAATATTGGATGTGGTTGCAGCACCGGTTTTTAAACTATCTATTAAACGTATGGCATTCATTAATCGTGCAAATCCTTTTTCAGCTGCCAGAAGGGCTTCATTACTAAAATCGAGCGTACTGCGATAGTGCGCCTGAAGCATGAAAAATCTTACAGTCATTGGACTGTAGCCCTTATCTAGCAATGCATGACTGCCGGTAAACAATTCTAAAGGCAGGAATGAATTACCCAAACTCTTACTCATTTTTTGCCCATTTACCGTTAGCATATTGGTGTGCATCCAATATTTTACCGGATGATGCTGGCCTGTGCAAGCAACGTTTTGTGCCACTTCATTGGTGTGATGGGTAGGTATTAAATCCATACCCCCTCCATGAATATCAAAAGCATCTCCCAAATATTTTCTGCTCATGGCAGAGCACTCCAGGTGCCAGCCAGGAAAACCTTCACCCCACGGACTACTCCAGCGCATAAGGTGTTCAGGGTTTGCCTTAATCCAAAGTGCAAAATCCAACCGGCCATGTTTTTCATCCTGTCCATCCAGCTCGCGTGTATTATTTAACAGTTCATCTAAATTTCTATTGGATAAAGCAGTGTAGGGATAGGTTTGGGCAAATTTGGTTACATCAAAATAAACCGAACCATTTACTTCATAAGCAAACCCATTGGCAATAATTTGCCTGGTCATTTCAATTTGCTCAATGATATGTCCTGTAGCTGTAGGCTCAATGCTTGGAGGCAAGGTATTGAAAGCGCGCATCACATCATGAAAATCGAGTGTATAGCGTTGCACAATTTCCATAGGCTCCAGCTGCTCCAGTTTTGCTTTTTTACTCACCTTGTCTTCACCGACATCTGCATCGCTTTCTAAATGTCCGGCATCTGTAATATTGCGCACGTAACGCACCTTATAGCCCAAATGCTGCAGGTAGCGAAACACCACATCAAAAGAAATGAACGTACGGGCATTGCCTAAATGCGCATTGCTGTAAACGGTAGGCCCACAAACATACATACCCACCAAGCCTTTATGAAGCGGTGTAAATGTTTCGTTCTTGCGTGTTAATGTATTGTATATGCTTAAGGAGTGGTTCATGGTAATTGATAAAACTGCACTGTTTATAAAATAAAAAATGGGCAAATCAGATTTACCCATTTCATGCAAACAATAAAATTATCTAATTAAAAAGGTAAATCGTCTGAGGTGGCATCATTGCTAAATCCCGGATCTGATCCGCCCTGAAAGGTTTCTGACGGACCATTTTGTGATGTATTGCCTCCTGAGGCAGCCTGTGCCGAGTTTAATTTCCATGCGCGCACATCAGTGTACCAGCGGCCATTATACTCACGAGATTCGATATTAAGAGATGCGTTGATGGTATCTCCTACGTTATAACGTTCCAACTCGTTTACCTTGTCATTCATTACGCTTAAGCAAACTTTACGCGGATAGGTATCAAATGTTTCAATAACAAACTCCTGCTTGCTCCAAGGTTTTCCTGCTTTACTGATTCCTTCTGTTTTGTTCATTTTCTGAACAATTTTTCCTGATATATCTAGTGCCATAAAATTAAATTATACGTTTAAAAATGTATTGAGCCTCAAACTTACACAAATGCCCAAAACCAAACAAATTAGTTGAAAAAAAGCTGCTCCGCCTTTAAAAATAAAGGATGCAAACCGTTATAGCGGTTATTATGCACACCAAATCAACCATCAGCATGATGCCAAGGGTATAACGACTGTCTTTAACATTAATGGATCCAAAATACAAGGCCAGCACGTAGAAGGTGGTTTCAGCAGCACCCTGAAACAGGCAGGAAAGTTGTCCGGCTAAGCTATCTGCACCATAAGTTTTCATGGCATCCAGCATAAACCCGCGTGAGCCACCTGCACTAAACGGTCGCATCAGGGCCACCGGAATGGCCTGAATAATTTGCTCATTTACACCAAAAGCGGCCAACACCGAGGATAGCCCTCCCATGACAATATGCATGAGCCCTGAGTTGCGAAAAATGCTCAATGCCACCAACATGGCTATCATATAGGGTAATACGCGCACACCTGTGGTAAATCCATCCTTTGCTCCATGCACAAATGAATCAAACAGGTTGGTGTTGTTTAGCTTAAATATTTTCTCGTTGAGTATGCTGTATAATACAATCAGTAAAATAATAACAAGCAATACACTGTTACTTAGGTTGCCTGTAAAATGCATTTTATCAATACCATCCAGTTTGGTTATATAGTACATAAGCACACCAATAATGGCACTCACCACTCCTACAAAACCCAGCACGGCAGCATTAACCAAATTAATACGCTGCTTGATACTTACAAAAATCAGCGCAGCTAATGTGCCTACAAAAGAGGTAATGATACAAGGCAACATTATATCAGAAGGATTGGCTGCTCCTTGTGCAGCACGATAGCCAATAATGGATGTTGGAATAAGGGTGAGCCCGGCTGCATGCAAACACAAAAACATAATCTGGCTATTGCTTGCTTTTTCTTTGTTTGGGTTTACCTCCTGCATACTTTCCATGGCTTTGAGACCAAAAGGTGTTGCAGCATTATCCAGCCCTAAAAAATTGGCGGCAAAATTCATGGTCATAAAACCATAGGCATTGTGGCCTTTGGGTAACTCAGGAAAAATACGCACAAAAAATGGGGTGAGAACCCCAGCCAGTTTGGTTATGGCGTTCGAGTCGTTAAGCAGGTTTAGCAATCCGCAAAAAAAAGTAAGGTAACCAATAAGCGGCAACCATAAATCGGTCATGGTATTTTTACAGGTAGCAAAAATACCATCGGCAGGTTGTTTGCCCCTGCAAACCTCTACAATTCCATTATCCAGCAAGCGGTACAGGGTATCACCGTTCTGATAGCCACTGGCCTTTGCCGCAGCCAAATTATTATACAATGTACTATCAACTTGTTCAATAGTGCTGCTTTGCACTTCTGCTATAACCAGTGCATCGTTTTGTTTGCCATTTACCAATTGACCCAGTTGATATAATTGATCGGTTGCCAGCAGATAAAAAATGTATACCACGCTGCAAACAATTATATATGACCAAAATCTACTTAATGCCATGTGTTAAGAATTATGATGATTCAATGGTAACACAAAAACCTTTTGTGTAAAAACACAAGTTATGGGCAGTTGTGGATTATGGGCTGTATTTTTCAATTATCAACCTGTAGCCTTATATTGCCCAAAATTTATTGAACCTACATGGAATACGATCCTATAAAAAACGACCTTGGTAAAGTGTTTAATCAATCAGTGGCATTACGCAAGTTATTTTATAAGCTACTTGACTTATTATTGCTTCGCACCTGGCACGTGCATAAAGAATTGAAAGCCTGGCCAATATTTAAACAGGCATTTACCATGATGGATGCGGGCAGCGGCTTTGGTCAATATTCCTTTTACATTGCCAATCGCAATCGTCAGTGCACCATTGACGCAGTAGATGTAAAAGAAGAGCAGATTAAAGATTGTAATGCATTCTTCAGCAAATGTGGTTTAAATAATGTAACCTTTGCTTTTGGCGATTTAACCAAACCGCATGCAACCAATAAATATGATTTGATTTTGTGCGTAGATGTAATGGAGCATATTTTAGAAGATGTAGATGTATTTACACATTTTAATAAAAGTATGAAACCCGGTGCCATGCTTCTCATTTCCACCCCCAGCGACCAGGGTGGCAGCAATGCCGATGAACATGGCGAATCTTTTATTGGTGAGCATGTGCGTGATGGATATCCGGTTGAAGAAATGCGTGAAAAGTTGATAAAAGCCGGATTTGAAAAAATAGATATCAAATACAGCTACGGAACTCCGGGTAAAATTGCATGGAAACTAAGTATGAAATACCCGATGCAAATGCTTAATGCAACCAAGTTGTTTTTTGTGTTGTTGCCTTTGTATTATATCATTACTTATCCAGTTGCCTATGTGCTAAACTGGATGGATACCTTTGGCAATCATAAAACCGGAACCGGTTTAATTGTAAAGGCCTGGAAATAACTTAAACCTCTCTTTCACTTTCCTTCTTTTCCTTGCGTTGCTGCCTGATGTTGTTAATGATGGGTATGCTTGTTACTACAATAAATCCTATCACGATATAATCCAGATAATGCAAAGCGCCAGGGAAAACGCTTCCTACGTAGTATCCTGCACTTACTATGGTAAGAGGCCAAAGTATTGCACCAGCCAAATTGTATAAAAAGAAGGTAGCATGATTAACCCGCACCACTCCGGCAAGTATAGGCGCAAAGGTGCGAACGATGGGTAAGAAGCGACCCAATATCAGGGCAAAACCACCGTATTTTTGGTAAAATTTCTCAGCTGTGATGATGTATTGTTTCTTAAAAAATAAGGAGTCTTTTCTTTTGTAAAAGGCTTGCCCGGTTTTGTATCCAAAAAAATAACCAAAGTAGTAGCCCAATAAAGCGCTCACCGCTATACCTATTATCAATGCGCTTAACGCTGTATGCAATAACTGGCTATCACCCGGGAAACAAAGCAAGCCTGCTGTGAACAGCAGCGAATCTCCAGGAAGAAAAAAACCAAAGAATACCCCGTTTTCCAGAAAAATAATGATGAGAACAAGAGCTAGCCCTCCGTACTCAATTAATTCCTGTGGTTTAAATAAATCCCAAAAGCTGCTCACTGTAAATAATCTTAGTTCGTAAACATATAAAATTGGAGCGAAATAAAAAAGGAGGACTGTAATACAATCCTCCTTTAATGAATCCAATCAGAATGCTTACTGAATGGTTATTTTTTGCGTAAAGGTTTCATCTCCCAACACCATCTGCACGAAATAAATTCCTGCCTTCAGTTTTTGCGTATCGAGATGTAATTTATTTAATCCCTGAACCGAAACTACATCCAGGTTTTCTACCACTTGTCCAACCAGATTGAGGATGTTAATGCTTAATGTTGTTTTTTGTTTTGCCTCTATCTCCACATACAAATCATTATTTGCAGGGTTAGGATAAATTTTAGGCTGTGTGGTTTTCTTCAACTCAGCCACACCCACAGTTGATTTCACCCGCACGTTCTGAACTTTTTCTGTTCCCTTACAGCCACCAATATTTGTTTCTGTAACCTTCACCTGAGCGTTGTTTACTGCACCCCAATTTACTTTTATCTGACTGGTATTTTGGCCGCTGAAAATAACTCCGCCTCCTGTAACACTCCATTGGTAAATGGAACCTGTTGTTGGTGTTACGGAGAAGGTTGTTTGTGTTTCAAAATTTCTTACCGTATCCGGACCGGAGATTGCACTGGTGTTTGGTTTGCTGTTTACGTTAATGGCAATACTGCCCTGTGCAGAAGCACATCCGTTTTTGTTCACTACTGCATTGTATGTTCCTGAATTAGCCGGAGTTAAATTGGTAATTTTAGGATTATTAAGTGCGGACTGAAAACCTGCAGGGCCAGTCCATTCATAAGTTGCACCGCTTACAAATGTTGCAAAAAACTGTATGCTGTCTCCGGCACAAATTAATTGTGAGCCTTTATCATTACTAAGGGTTGGAGCAGGCAGCGGTGTACCTACCACAATATCTGTTGTTGATGCACCGGAAACGCAACCACTTACAATTGCTACTACACTGTATGTGCCGGCCATGGCAGTAGTGATATTTGTTAATACAGGATTTTGCTGACTTGATGAATAACCTCCGGGGCCACTCCAACTATAGCTTGCACCGGCTACTGCAGAGGCAGTAAGCGAAAGATTATCACCGGTGCACTTTGGCCCGTTATTCCCTGCAGTTGGTGATGCAGGTTTGGGATTAACCAAAACGGATGTGCTTGCAGGAGCAGATGCACAACCATTTACAATTGATTGAACGGTGTAAGAACCGGATGCAGCAGGTGTAACGCCAATGATGATTGGATCTTCGGCACCTGAACTAAATCCATTCGGACCAATCCATTTATAGGTTGCACCTGCAATGGTTGTTGAAAATAAATTGATATTGGCTCCCTCACACACATTACCACCGTTGCTGGCAACAGGCGTTGCAGGCAGGGCTTTTACAGAAACCGTTACCGAAGCCGGTGGTGAGCTACAGCCAGAATCAGATGCAATAACACTATACGTACCTGCATTGGCAGCTGCTGAAACATTTGCAATTTCATTGGTTCTATTGCTGGAAGAATATCCACCAGGACCACTCCATGCATATGTTGCATTGGGACCGACAGCGTTACTTAAAGCAGAAAAGCGTAAGGTATCGCCTGAGCAAACCTGATTATTGGCGGTAATTGCAGGCTGGGCAGGATTTCTTCTAACAATAACATTGGTATTGCCAACTGGTGATGTGCCGCAACCTGCAACTGTTACCGATACAGAATAATTACCCGCTTTTAAAGCACTCGCATTGGTTATAACAGGATTCTGGGCAGTTGATGTAAAACCGTTCGGGCCAGTCCAGCTGTAAGTTCCTCCTGTAACATTTGAAGCGGTAAGATTAATATTTTGTCCATCACACAATGTACCATTGTTAGAAGCTGTTGGTGCTGCCGGTAATGTATTAACTGCAATATTTACCGTTCCAGGGCTAGATGTTCCGCAACCTGATGTAGTGGCCGTAACACTATATAACCCCGCCTGACCAGCAGTTACATTATTAATAACCGGATTTTGCAGGTTTGATGTGAAACTATTTGGGCCAGTCCAGCTATATGTAGCTCCTGTAATATTGGAAGCCGTTAATTGTAAATTCTGACCGGGGCAAAGCGGAGCATTGCTACCCGCCACCGGAGTTGGCGTATTGTTGGTAATATTAACACTGATGGTTGCTGTCGTGGATGGACAACCATTTACTGTTGCAAAAACGCTGTATACACCCCCATCAATTGTTCCCACATTGGTGCGGGTAGGATTTTGAGAAGTGGAACTGAAATTATTGGGGCCGCTCCAGGTATACGTTGCTCCGGGAATGGAAGTGGCCGTTAAGCTCAACGACTGTCCTGCGCATAAAGGTCCGTTGCTACCTGCAGTTGGCGGAGATGGAATATTATTAATACTAACTGTGGTTGATACCGAAGGGGATGAACATCCGTTGGCCGTTAAGGTAACCGAATATGATCCTGCCATAAGAGTCGTTACATTTGGTCTGCTTGGATTTTGCTGTGTAGAGCTGAAACCATTAGGTCCTGTCCATGCATAGCTGCCTCCGGCAAAACTACTTGCCGTTAAATTTAGATTATCACCTGCACATAAGGGCCCGTTATTGCTTGCTGTTGGGGTTGGTGGCACCGGATTAACCGCAACATAAGCCGTATATGGACCGATTACGCCACAACCTGGAACCGTCATGGTAACGCTGTAAGTGCCTGTATCGGATTGTTGCATATTTGCTTTGGTAGGATTTGAGAGAGACGAGCTAAAACCATTGGGGCCACTCCATGCATACACGGCACCGGTTATTGCAGTAGCAGCCAGATTAAGTGTTTGGCCAACACATAGTGGAGAGTTGCTTTGCACATTAGGTGTAGCTATGATATTAAAATTGGTACTGGCCACCATAGATGAGCACTGACCGGAGATGGCTCTTACATTATATGTACCCACCTGCAAAGAAGTTACCCCTGCAATACCTGGATTGCGAAGCGTGGATGTAAAATTATTAGGACCGGTCCAGTAATATGTTGCGCCTGGAATTGAGTCTGCTGTAAGTTGTAAAGTTGCGCCCTGACATAAAGGGCCATTATTGTTTGCATTTGGCGTTGACGGAGCCGGATTGATTAGCCTGGTTCTCGTATCAACACAGCCTCTTGTCCAGCCAATAATTGAATCTTTTAAACTTACTGTATATGGCACACGATAATTATACGTGCGAGAACCGTTTACTGTAAAAAAGGTTCCCGATGAATCACCATAATCCCAGGTGAACATGAATTGAGGTAAATTTTGAAATGCCCTTAAGCTATAGAATCTGCTAAAATTTATTGGAGATGAAGTATTGGTATAGGTCATAAGGTTTCCTCCCTGATTACATACCGGTGATACCGTAAAGTCAGACGTGAGTGAATAGCTGGTGTAGGGGCAGAAAATAAAATCGGCATTGAAAACCGGACCACCTACATTCACATTATAACTTCTGATAATATTAGTTCCAATTCTAACTGAACTTAGCCACTCACTTGCACCGTTTCCTGCTGTCCAGCTATTTGTGATAACAGAAACGTTTGTTGCACTGCTATTTTCAATGCTGATGATATACGGACCGGTTACTGTTACAGGTGCGCTAAATACTGCTCTTCTGCGCATATTAGATAACAACCCGCCACCAAAAGTTGAATCAACATTCACAATGACCGTAGCCAGCGGTGGATTAGTTGTTGGAGGTGTTCCGGAATATGCGGGCAAAGAGTCGATAATACTTGCACTGTAAATCCTGCAGGTAACAGGCACCACAGCATTGGTGCTAGCCGATTGCCAGGCAAAAAAATCAAACCCATTAATGGTTAAGGATTGTGGTGCAGGATACCACTGATAAAAGGTATTTCCACTGGTTGTATTGTTTAATGCAATGGCGTTAAACTGCGTAGTTTTGTTAAAGGTGTAGTTTACCGTATCGGGCCCGCAATTACTGGTTTTACCAAAAGCACCGGCTGGTGTTTGTGCATTCCATACGCGCTGGTGCTGCAGGTTATTAATTATATGCACAGGAGTGCTATGCACTTGTGCGCCCGCATGCTGCATGCATATAGTAAGAATAGCTAAGATAAGTAAGTTATTTTTCATAGTAAGCGTGGTTGTTAATTAAATCCGAATTTAATAAATAAATATTTGAATATTCGCACTGCCACATCAAATAAATGCTTAAATTTTTCTCAATTATCCTTTTTCAAACGGTGTTGCTGGCTTTTGTAACCGCGCAAAGCAAGGTAACCGGCCGTTTTAACTTTACCCGCATTCAACTGGAATATGGCAACCGCAGCATAGCTGCTGCAAAAGACAGCTCAGAACAAACATTTGCTTACCAAACCTTGCAAGTAGGCGCATTAATACCTGTGTGGTCTAAAGTAACCGGGGCAGAGAATGCCACCAACTTAGGATTCTTTTTAAACCCAATGCTGCAACTGAGCAAGGCAGATATCAGCCTTGTGCAGCAATCGCGTTTGCTCATCAGTGCAGGTGCAGGAGTTGGAGGGTATGCAGGTTTTGGCAACAAACACCTGCTGCTGGCACAAATCAGACCACAATGGAACGAAGATGAATTTACCATTTCAAACCCTGCCATGCGTTTTAGTTCTGTTTTTATATACTCCTATAGATGGTCGCCCAAATTACTTACACAAGCAGGCATCACCTATACGTTTCAGTTTGGCGAAGGACTTGCCTTGCCCCTGTTAGGTGCACGTTATCAGTTTACCTGTGGTTCACGCTTATCAGTATTATTGCCTATGCAACTTTCCTACAGGCAACCATTAAGCAAGCAATGGAGCCTTGTATTGTTAATGCGACCCAATGGTGGCTTCAACCGTTTTGAGAACAGAAATTATTTTGCTGGCACTGATGCAAGCATTGCTGTGCACAGGTTACGCTCTTTACAAACAGGATTGGCAGGCATTTACAAGGCAAAAAATAACCTTCGGCTTCAGGCGGGTATTTACCTAATAACTAAACAACGAATTACTTTTACCGAAGATGGAAACAGGGATGGAGTAACTTATTATCGTGCCGATACCCATCCAACCATATTGATTCAGGCTGGTATTATTTGGCTCCCTGCATTTAACAATATCCGCAATGCATTTAAAACAAGTAAAAACGGAGAAGAGGAGGATGCGGATGAATTGTTTCCAGGTTTTTAATAAAACATTAAGTTGACACTTCTTTTTTTTAGTTAGTTTTGCTTATAATGAAATACCTGTTAGCTTTAATCGCCTGTTTATTGCTGTTGCAGACTGCCTTTGCCCAGGAAGCCGACAGCCTGGCTAATGAAGAAGATGATCCGGGTGTTTTGGTCATCCCTCCTATCAACGAAAAAATAAAATTAGGTGTAAAATTAGGCTGTGGCTTGTTTATGATAGGTGGCAAAGAAGCAATCAATCCGTATCCTATTTTTGGTTTGGTTGGTGGTGGCTATTTCCGCTATCGGTTTAACACACATTGGGCATTGCAAACCGAGACCAATATCAGCATCAGAGGAGGCAAGTTTGGTAATAAGGTAGATGAATACGGAACCATACGAACTTACTTTGTTGATATACCGGTATTGCTGATGTACGGACTCAATGAAAAAAACACAAGCAATGTATTTGTGGGTGCTCAATACGCAAACCTGCTTAATTCCATTATGTTTAAAACAAATTCACAGGTTCAGGAGTCTCTATCACCTGCACTAAACAAGCATGATTTGATGGTGATGGCGGGAGCACAATTTCATACGCCTTTTGTGGGATTTCAATTGGCTGTAAAATACGGATTACTGGATGCTAATAAAGGCCTGTTACCTGCGGTTGGACCGGCAAATCAGGGCAAAAACCTGCAGCACATGGCTTTTGAATTCAGCTTTATATTTTAAAAACATGAACAGAACAGAACTCATAAAGCAGATTAAACTAAAAAAAAGTTTTTTATGTGTAGGCCTAGATACCGATATTAAAAAAATACCGTCACACTTATTACACCTGGATGATCCTGTATTTGAATTTAATAAGGCCATTATTGATGCCACCAAAGATTACTGTGTTAGTTATAAAATCAACACTGCATTTTATGAGGCCAATGGCGTTAAGGGTTGGGAAAGCATGGAGCGCACCCTGTTTCACATACCGGAAAATATCTTTACCATAGCAGATGCCAAAAGAGGAGATATTGGCAATACCAGCAATATGTATGCACGCGCATTCTTTGAAACATTGCCATTTCATTCCGTAACACTGGCACCATACATGGGTAAAGATTCTATTGCACCATTCTTTGCCTACGACAACAGATGGGGCATTGTACTTGCGCTTACATCCAATCCGGGCAGTGCCGACTATGAACAGCAACTTATTGGCAACCGAAAGTTATATGAGCATGTGATTACAACTACCACACAAATTGGTAATACAGGCAACCTGATGTTTGTGGTTGGTGCAACCAAAGCAGAGGAATTGGCTCATATTCGTAAACTCATCCCCGATCATTTTCTATTGGTACCCGGTGTGGGTGCGCAAGGAGGCAGTCTGGCCGATGTGGTAAAATATGGCATGAATCAGGATTGCGGATTGCTTATCAATGCCTCACGCAGCATCATCTATGCCTCATCAGGTAAAGATTTTGCCGAAGCTGCTGCAGCCGAAGCTAAAAAAATGGCAGATGAAATGGCGCAGTATGTAGGAGATTAGAAGATTGGAAGATTAAAAGATTGAAAGATTAGAAGGTTAGAAGGTTTGTTAATAGAAGATTGAAAGATTAGAAGGTTTGTTATTAGAAGATTAAAAGATTAGAAAATTAGGAGATTGAGTAATTTAGATATTTAAATTTAATCGCAAATCATCAACACCTAATACCCAAATCCCAAGCATTAGACACTACGTTAAAAAACTTCAAACAGCCAGAGGCCAACAGCCAAAAGCTGCATACTCATTGTTGAATATTAACTTGCATAAACCTAAACCCCAAAACCTAACACCCAATTCCCAAGTTTTAGCTACTCCGTTAAAAAATCTCAAACAGCCAAAGGCCAACAGCTAACAGCTGCATACTCATTGTTGAATATTAACTTGCATAAACCTAAACCCCAAAACCTAATACCCAATTCCCGCATTCCCCTTCAAGATTCTTTTACCAGCATCACCTCCCTTGCTACATTAAATTGAGTTTGTAAACGCAGATATATCGGGTCTGCTTTGCCTCTTACCATTCCTACCCATGCTATTTTTGATTGTACACTGCTCAACATCTTTTTTACATGCGCAGTATTTATTTGCGTTGTAGCCGGTAATTTTAAATACCTGCACACAACAGCTTCTGCAGCATGAACCCGCATCTGATGTATGACAGCTCTCAGGTTTCTGATATAATACCTGCTAATGTTTAATCTTTCATTCACCTTTATTCCCGTCACCCATTGAGGTCCATGAGGTGTTTGTGCCCTTGTTTTTTTTGCATTGATTTCAAATCCCTCAGTAGCAAAAAATGATATGATGCGAGCCTGCAGTGAAAGCACCAGATTTGCCGATCCTGAAAAAGTTAAATCATCTGCATATCTGGTATAACTAATGCCTGTTTCATCAATTTGCTTTGTCTCGTTCACATCTGTTATCCATTGCAACAAAGCCACATCCGGAATATAAAATACCATGTTTGATAATACGGGAGAAGTAGGAGCGCCTGTAGGCAATTGTTTTTGATACGTGCACAACAATGCAATAGCTGTTGCCACTTCTTCATTAAAATAATATGGAAATTCACACAAGCTTTTCTTCACTTTTTTTGCCGTTATACTTTCAAAAAAGTTTTTAATATCCATATTTAATACAAAGGGCTTATTTAAATGAGGTACTGCATTTGACAGAACTCCATATTTTAGCAAACCGGCTGATGGAACAAATCCATGTATGCATGGCAAGTGATGGCGGGAATAAACTGTCTGAAGGTACTTTGCCAGCAGAACCTGTGTTTGACGCAACAATCCCTGAGGCGCCTGAATGGTGCGTGTGCCTCCGCTTTTTTTGGAAATATGGTATATCGTATACTCCGGTGCTGCAAGTAATTGTTGCAAAAGCTCCGAAGAAATTGCTAATATTTTTAAAAGTTCTTCAAGTGATCTCATCACCAAAAATTCATCGTTAAAAATCGGGCACACATTACAACAAATACAATCTATTTAACCCCCTGAAGCAACGAACAAGTGAACGAAGTGAAACTTGTTCGTTGGCTGCCACCTGCTATTTTAAATCAACTGCAGAAACAACAGTTACAAGACTTTAGCATGTCTTCATTGTATTTGTGTAATGGTGCACCGAATATGTTTATTCCAAATCGGTTAGCCTGTTTGCCGGAAACTCAAACACCATAGGCAGTGGTTGTGCTTTAGGCAAAAACTTCCCCAACTTACTATCAAATGATAATAACACCTTACCCGATTTTCCATACTTATTTTTAGCTATCAAAACATTGCTGTCATTACCGGTAGGCGTACCATCTTCATATACATTTATACCATAATAGGCATATCGGTGAAGCAGCAAAACCTTATCTGCTACCTCCTCCAAATAACCGGTTTCTTTAAGGTCGCAAAGCATTGGAATCGCCACATAACCTCTTCTTTCAGCTGATCTGTTGAGTTGTGAGGTTAGTAAGATGGCTATATCAAGTTCTTTGGCTATTTTTTTCAATTCCTGGACAACCATGCCTAATTCATAATCACGATAATTCATTTTAGACTGATAGGTAATTTGCTGAAAACAGTCAATTGCCAACACTTTTATATCATATTTATACTTAAGAAAGTTTGCCGCATTTTTGATATCTTTTAATTGGGTACCTCCTAAATTACTGCATAGATATATAGGCCAGGTTTTGCCGTTTAAAGATAAATTCTCGTTTTCCGCTTTTGTTAAATCTTCACCTGAAGCCTTAAGCAACTTTGCAATCAGCGCACGTTCGTTTTCTATAATATTGATATAACCGACTGGTGCTTGATGATGAGATGCCAAATGAAGCAGTTGTGTATGCAAGAATGCCGTTTTGCCAATACCTGGTCGAGCACCAATTACAATTAATTCTCCCGACTCAATGCTTCCCAAATGCGCCTGCAGATTGGAGTCGAACCAAGTATAAGACTCATCTGACTCAGAAGAGATTTTAATTCGATTCAAAATTTCTTTCAAGCTTTCGGTATTGCCAACGGATTGCATACCAGATAATACTTGCATACAATTTGATAAGGTCGTTTGCAAATCAGCAACAGGTATATCAGAATCCATGCTTTTATTAAAAAGTGTTTCGCCCAACTCAAAAAACATCTTTCGAGTGGTATACTCCTTTAAAGCATTCAACTTAATTTCTAAATCTGCTTGCTCCGCAATCTCATTAGCCATTTCATCAACCAAGACAAGATTTGCTTCTTCCGATTCTTTCTTCAATTCATTTCTCAGCAAGTGAAGATCAAATGTTGCATAGGCTTGATTTAAAGAACGCATGACCAAGAGCAATTGCTTAAAAGCAGGCTCAGTAAAATACACTAAACGTATTTTTTCTGCATACCGCCCAAATAAATGCGGGTGCTGAATTAAGGTGCTTAAAACCTGCCTTTGTATGGATATAAATTCTTGTGAAGTATTCATGATTTAAAACAAGATGCAAAATTAAAAACCATGTGGTGTCCAATTAAAACCTTTTCATGCACAATGGCTGAAAGCCTTAATTTTATTGCCATTGCGTTTTTCACATCCTATATTTACTGCAACAGTGCTTGTGGAGAATTATTAATAAATGTGGTTTTCAGTACTTTGAAATACAATTTGATTTTCAGCTGGGAAAAGAGTAAAATTTTTACTAGTAGATGTAACACATAAGGCATTGGGAGGTTTGAATGATATGAAAGAGGCGAGAAACGAGAAACGAGACGAAAGACCGCTGCGCTGAAAGAGGAAAGACATGGGATGTGAGAGAATGAAATCTTTCAATCTTCTAATCTTTCAATTTTTCAATCTTATAATTTTAGCGACCAACCCGTAAAAACAAACTTAATAACCCTATTCTGTAAGCGCTGTTTTTAATTGCCTCCAAAGCTTTTCGCCAAGAGGCTCCAAGGCATGTATTGTTTTTAAACCTGCATCAGCAGCTCCATTGATATTGGCTAAGCTATCGTCAATAAACAAACAATGTTCAGGTTGTATTTGAATATCGGTTGTTACAAAATCATAAATATCGGTATTGGGTTTACGCAGACCTATTTCATAGGAGTAATAAATCTTATCAAATAACTGAACCCACCTTTCAGGCTGATATTGCTGTTTAAAGTAAGAATTAAAGGCATCGATATGGATGCTATTGGTATTGCTTAGTAAATATACCTTGTGCGTTTTTCTAAGTTGCTCAATAGCTTTGAGTCTATGCTCAGGCAAATCTAGCAACATAGCATTCCATGCGGTATCAATGGCCTCATCAGAAATATTCTGTTTTAAATGGCTTCTAATACCCATTCTGAAGTCAGATGCAGAAATTTTACCTGTTTCAAAATCGGTAAAAATATGACTGTTAAAATTTACTTGCGACAAATCCAGACCTAAGCGCTGAAATGCACGAAGTGTAAGGTCTTGATTAAGATTCAGAATTACACCACCCAAATCGAAAATAACTGTAGATATTGTTGACATAGTATTGCGTAAATTAATGTTTGCAGAATAGTTTATCTGAGGGGTCGTCCGAAGATGTTTGCCCCTAAAAATCTTACCTCCGCAATTCGGGATAAACTTCTTCCCCAATAACGGTTTTTTTACATAAAAAAACCGGGTCAGCCTGCGCTGCCCGGTCCCACGTTGTGGGCCCACTTGGGATCGAACCAAGCACCCCCTGATTATGAGTCAGATGCTCTAACCGAATGAGCTATGGGCCCTAAATGAAAACGGGATGCGAAAATATATCTTTTCGCTCATTAATCAAACCCGGTTCAATATTTCAGTAGTTCTTCTATTTTCTCTGCTACCTTGTCTGCATTGGGCAGCATGGCTGCCTCTAAACCCATATTCAATGCTACAGCCGGTAAATTTTTTGAGCCCACTGTTGCTACCGGTGCATCCAGGTATCGGAAGCACTGCTGTGAAATGCGGCCTGCAAGCGATTCAGCAAACGAGTTAAGCAATGGCTCCTCTGTTACAATCATTACCTTGCCATGTTTCATTGCCATTTGCATAATCATATCCTCATCCAGTGGCTGCAATGTGCGCAAGTCTAACACTTCAACACTGCCATTAAATCTCTTAGCTGCCGCCATGCTCCAGTATACCCCCATTCCCCAGGTTATTACAGCACATGATTGGCCATTATCCACCGCATCATCCGTTGCCTCCAATACAATTTGTGCCTTGCCAAAAGGTAATATATAATCTTCATCCGGCTCAATGCATTTTGCACCTTCCGTTCCCGGATTTTTGCTCCAGTACAATCCCTTATGCTCTAACATAATGACCGGGTTCCCATCATAATAGGCTGCCTTCATCAAGCCCTTCATATCAGCAGCATTGCTTGGATAAGCTATTTTTATTCCTTTAAGCGTAAGCAAAGTGGATTCAATACTACCGCTGTGGTAGGGCCCACCGCCTCCATAAGCACCAATGGGTATGCGAATAATGGCGCTTACCGGATATTTTCCCATGGTTAGGTAGCACGATTTGGTTATTTCACATACCAGCTGATTTACTCCGGTCCACACATAATCGGCAAACTGAATTTCTACAATCGGCTTCACACCTACGGCACTCATACCAACCGTAGAGCCTACAATATATGCTTCTTGTATAGGTGTATTAAACACGCGGTTATCGCCATATTTTTTGGCCAAGGTAGCCGCTTCGCGAAAAACCCCGCCTAAACGTGCACCCACATCCTGCCCGTAAAAAATACACTCCGGATGCCTTGCCATCAACTCATCCACGGCATGCAATGCCGCATCCACCATCACCACCGGTTCTTTTCCATTGGGTTTACGGTTGCCCATTTCTTCCGTTGCTCCGCTTGGTGTAAACACATGCTCTTCAACCGTTGCAGGGTCTGGCTCTGCAGCTTCTACAGCCTGCTTAAATTGTTGATCAACTTTATTGGCAGCGTCTTTTTCAATTTCAATTAACTCTTTTTCTTCCAATCCTATCTCAAGTAATAGCTTGCGCATTTTGGGAATGGGATCATCTTTGGCGTGTTTCTCCAAATCATCCTCACTTCGGTACCATTCCTTTCTAACACCTGATGTATGATGCCCCAGCAAAGGAATACGCGCATGAACCAATATGGGCTTTCTGTTATTTCTTACATAATCAATAGCTTCTGTCATGGCTTCATATGCCTCAACAAAATCACTTCCATCAACCCGCATGCGTTTTAATCCTTTAAAGCCTGCTGCATATTCATAGGCATCCATGGCACGCATTTCATCTGCACTGGCCGAAATTCCCCACTCGTTATCCTGCACCAGATAGATAATGGGCAGTTGCTTAAGCACAGCCATTTGAAAAGCCTCGGCAACCTCTCCTTCTGTTATTGAGCCATCTCCGAAAGAACAAAGCACTACCGGATATTCTCCTTTTTTATTAATTCCTTCCCGCTCTTTATAAGCTATGCCATGAGCCATACCGGTGGCCGGAATAGCCTGCATACCGGTGGCACTGCTTTGGTGTGGCATTTTCGGGAACTCTTCTCTATTTAGGCTGGGATGTGCATAATACGTGCGCCCACCTGAAAACGGATCATCAGCCTTACCCAACAATTGCAACATTAACTCATACGGACTTAGCCCCATGCCCAGCAGCATGGATTCATCACGATAGTAGGGTGCGGCATAATCATACGGTTTCAGCTGCATGCCTGTGGCCAACTGTATGGCTTCATGTCCCTTGGAGGTAGAGTGTACATACTTGCAAATATTGCGGTTGGCATCATACATTTCTGCCATGGCCCTTGCCGTGCACATTAGGGAGTAAGCCTCTATTAATAAATCTTTTTTTACCATGATAAAGTGGCAAGTTTAATAAACCTCCGCACAATTACATAACTGAAAATTAATCTGCATTTGGTAAGCAGAGATTTCTATTTTTGTATGCATGAGTAATATTGAGAAAAAAGCTGCTTATCCGTTTGAAAGAATTGCAGTTGCAGTAGCGTTTTCGCCTAATACCGAAGCTATTTTAGCTGCATCAAAAAGGTTGCAGGATACTTTTAAAGCCCCGCTGCTATTTATACATGTGGGTAGCCACGACCAGCAACAGGAATCATACCTGAATGAACAATTGCAACGGTTTCAGTTAAATGGGCTAGGAAACGAAGTGGTTTGGGAAACAGGCGATCCGGTTGATAAAATTCTGGAGGTATGTAAAGCCCGGCAGGTTGATTTACTGGTAGCAGGTGCTTTGGAAAAAGAAAGCTTACTGAAGTATTTTTTGGGGTCAGTGGCACGCAAACTTTGCCGCAAAGCCAAATGCAGCATCCTAATGCTTAGAGAGCCTGATCTACTCTCGAGGCCATTTGAACGCATTGTGGTAGAAGGAAGTGATAATCCCAAAACCGTAAACACCATTGAGGCTGCCATTTATGTAGCGAAAGCCGCCCATGCACGCATGGTAGATGTAATACAGGAAGAAGACCCGGGCAAACTTGCGCTTATACGCTCTGATGCTTTTACCGATAATGAAGCAGATAGCAACCGCGAGAAAGTACTGAAGCATGAAAAAGAAAAACTAGACGAAATTTTGCGTTGTACAGATTGCGGAAATCTGAAAGTAAATATAGAAAGGCTTGAAGGCAAACCCGGATTTGTTATTACCAAATATGCACGTGATAATAAAGCCGATTTACTGGTGCTTAACTCACCGGATACCAAACTCAATGTTATTGACCGTGTTTTCCCTCATGATATTGAATATGCATTGGCCGATTTGCCTTGCGATTTAATGATTATACATTCAAGAATAGATGATTAAAAAGCCGGCACAATGAACCATAACGAAACCATCAATCTTCTGGTTGCAATTGGCATCATGCTGCTTGCGGGTAGGTTGTTAGGTGAATTTTTCAGAAAACTTAAAATGCCTTTGGTGGTGGGCGAGTTATTGGCCGGAATTTGCCTCGGACCCAGCTTGCTGGGTAAATATTTCCCTCAGCTCAATGAAGTTGTCTTTACCACACAAGGCCATGTTGGTTTGGTGCTAAATGGCATCAGCACTGTTTCTGTTATTATGCTGCTGTTTGCTGCAGGTATGGAAGTTGAATTTTCTGTGATAAGGCAACAAAGTAAAACAGCCCTTAAAACAAGTTTTGTAGGTTTAATATCTACGCTCACCTTAGGATATTTTTCGGGCAATATGCTATTCCCCTATTTTGGAGATGGGGCTCAAAGCAGCCAACTGGTTTTTAGTTTATTTTTTGCCACAGCTATGGCCATTACCGCGCTTCCGGTAATTGCACGCACCTTAATGGATCTTGATTTATTTAAAACCAAAATCGGCATGATAATCATTGCAGCTGCCATGTTTGATGATGTAATTGGCTGGATTCTTTTTTCCGTAGTTTTAGGCATGATGCATAGTGGCACCAGCTCTTATGAATTTTTGAATACACTAGGCTTAACGTTGTTGTATGCCGTTGTGATACTTACTGCCGGACGCATCCTCATCAACAAATCACTGCCTTGGGCTCAACGCAACTTAAGTTGGCCCGGTGGGGTGCTTGCCTTCTCCTTGGGCTTTGCTTTTTTAGGTGCTGCTTTCACAGAAAAAATTGGCATTCATGCCATTTTCGGTGCATTTATTATGGGTATAGCCATTGGCGATTCTGCTCACTTAAATGAAAAGACGAGAGATATTATTCATCAGTTTATTACCAATATTTTTGCACCGCTGTTTTTTGTATTCATTGGTTTTAAAGTTGATTTTATAGCCAACTTTGATCTTGTTCTGGTATTGATAGTAACCGGTATTGCGGTTGTAACAAAATTACTGGGTGCAGGACTTGGTGCCCTGTGGGGAAAGCTTACCGTTAAACAAGCCTTGGCTGTTGGTTTTGGTATGAATGCACGCGGAGCCATGGAAATTGTATTAGGCTTGCTTGCCCTTCAGGCCGGACTCATTACCCTGCCATTGTTTGTTGCCTTGGTGGTAATGGCAGTGCTTACTTCTATTCTTGCCGGACCAATGCTTAAATATCTGTTAACTGGCGAAATTAAATTGAGTGTAAAACTCAGTGATATTCTTCCGGTAAAAGAAGGAGAGTGATTGCGGGTTGTGATTGCGGGTTTGTTATTAGAAGATTGAAAAATTAGAAAATTTTGTCGCACATCTCGCTTCTTTCCTCTTTGAGCACAGCGGTCTTTCTTCTTTTGTCTCGTTTCTCGTCTCTCGCTTCTCAATTCTTTTTTTCATTTCTTTGCAGCCTTATGCCTAAAGATAAAATCAGACGTTTTGCAGAGTTTAAGCAGTTCGATCATTGTTTTGATTTTCCGTATGAATTAAAAGGGAAATGGCGAAGTGATGTATTTAAAAACAATAATCCCATTGCAGTGGAATTGGGTTGCGGCAAGGGCGAATATTCCATTTCGTTAGCTGACACTTTTCCTGATAAAAACTTTATTGGCATTGATATTAAAAGCAACCGCATGTGGCGTGGCGCAGGCATTGCAAAAGAACAAGGTTTGCACAATGTGGCATTTGCTCGTTTGCTCATGTATAAAATTACAGAGGTGTTTGCGCAGGCAGAGGTAGATGAAATTTGGATCACCTTTCCCGATCCTTTTCCCAAACTGCGCCATGCCAAACACCGCTTAACACATCCAAGGTATTTAACGCTATACAAGCAAATCTTAAAACCCGGTGGGTTGGTAAACTTTAAAACCGACTCCGATGAGTTGTTTCATTTCACCATAGATATGTTGCCGCAAGTAGGTATTACCCCCCTGGCCATTGACCATGATGTGCACCACAACCCCAATGCATCTGCCTACCTCAAAGAAATTAAAACCTATTACGAACAAAAGTTTATGGCCAAAGGGCAAAAAATAAAATACACCCAATTTTTATTAGATACGTTTGATATAACCAAAGGAATTGCATTTGAAGAAGCGCAGGAGGCTGAGCGAAAACGATTGGCAAAAAAGGAATCTGAATAAACCAGTGTATGGATTTACTTAAAACGAAAACAATGTTCCAAGCATTGCAGTTAATCCATTAATTCATATCAATTATCATTACTTTGCAGTGAATGATACAAGTGCAAGACATATGCTATAGCTGGGAAGATTTAAAAACTGCTGATGAAAGCCGCTTTGAATCGTGTGGCGAAACAGGCCGTTTTGCGCTTACGTTTTGCAAACAGTGGTTAAAAGGAACAAGTAGTTTTATCTTTCATACATCGGGTTCAACCGGCACTCCTAAGGCCATAGAAGTGAGTCGTGAGCAAATGTTGTGGAGTGCACAAAATACCATCGATGCCTTACATCTCAATTCAACCGAACACATTCTACTTTGTATAAACCCGCACATGATTGGTGGTGCCATGATGCTGGTAAGAGCCATGGTATTGGATTGCCGCATTACCGTGCTGGTTCCTTCAGCACAAATTCTTCATCAAATTCCATCAGAACACACCTACACGTTTGCCTCATTTGTGCCTTTGCAACTGGCTACACTAATAGAAGAAAACAGCAACACATTGCTGCAAAAGCTAAACAGGTTTAAACACATACTCATTGGTGGTGCACCGTTATCAGGTAAGCTCAATAACATATTAAGCACATGCACAGCATCTGTTTGGCATACGTATGGAATGACAGAAACCATTAGTCATATTGCGCTCAGAAATATAAAAGATACCGCATACCAAACCTTGCCCGGCACACGTATTAAACTCGATGAACGTGATTGTTTGTGTATATGCAATGTTGCTACACATAACCAATGGTTATCTACAAATGATATGGCAACAATGATAGATGAAACACATTTTTTAATTATTGGCAGAGCAGATGAAGTGGTGAATAGCGGAGGCATAAAGTTTCATATCAGAGAGATTGAAATATGGCTTGAGCAACTGGCACCTCAAGTTAAATTTTTTGTAACTGCAGTGCCTGATGCAAAACTGGGCGATAAAATTATTGCCGTGTTTGAGGGTAATTTACCTGATGAAAAAATCCTTGAACAATGGAAAGGCGCCATCCATAAAAATATTTCAGCTTATGCTGTTCCAAAAGCGTTTTTGGTAGCCAAAGCATTTGTAAAAACACCGGGTGACAAAATCAATAAGCAACAAACCGTACAAAACATCCTCATTTAAAGGCATTTAAACATCTTTTGCACATTGCGAAAATTTTATACGTTCAAATATCAATAATTTTATATTCGCGCATAGAAAAAAGATACACACTATGTACTGGACACTTGAATTGGCTTCCTATCTGGATGATGCGCCTTGGCCGGCAACAAAAGATGAATTAATAGATTATGCAATACGCTCAGGGGCACCGCTTGAGGTAATTGAAAACCTGCAGGAGCTTGAAGATGACGGAGAGCCTTTTGAAAGTATTGAAGAGGTTTGGCCGGATTATCCAACCAATGAAGATTATTTTTACAACGAAGACGAATTGTAACAAAAAACCCCGCATGTGCGGGGTTTTTTGTTTAGTTGGTTATGCCGTCAATTCCTGAAAGTAATATCCTTAATATTGATTTGAAGATTAACGTGCCCATTGAAATGATTTTCTTCTATGGTATAGCAAATATCAAATGAAATGCCTTGTGAAACTTTATCATAGTGCTCTCCTAAGCCAAAGGCAATGGCTTTAAATATACGTCCACCCTCTTCCTGGGTTAAACTCATTTTTAAATGATTATTGCCCACAATCATTACATCACCAACATCCCAAACATTTTTACTCATAAATACCGGATTCATATTACCCGGACCAAAAGGTGAAAATTGTTTGAGTACACTAAAAAATTTGGGTGTAATTGCCCTTAAAGGAATTTCCGCATCATATTCGATTTCCGGGGTAAGGCTGCGCTCTTTAATACTTGCCGAAACAACGGTTTCAAACTTCTGCGAAAAAGCCGGAACATTATCAATTTTGAGGGTTAGCCCTGCCGCATGCGTATGTCCTCCATACTGCTCCAGCAAATCACTGCAAGCCTCAATGGCATTGTATAAATCAAACCCATCTACTGAACGGGCCGAACCGGTGGCCATGCCGTTTGATTCTGTTAACACAATCGTGGGGCGGTAATATTTTTCTATGAGTCGGGAAGCCACAATACCAATCACCCCTTTATGCCACTCTCTATGAAAAAGCACGGTTGATTTTCTTTCGTGAAATGCAGCATCTTTTTCGATCATTTCAAACGCCTGTTCAGTTATCGATAAATCAAAACTTCTGCGCTCGGTATTGTGCTGATTAACCAGGTTGGCAATTTTCCTTGCCTCATCTGTATTATCCGAAATCATAAGCCGCACTGAATCCTTGGCATCTGCTATGCGACCTGCTGCATTAATACGCGGACCAATAAAGAAAACCACATCACTCACCTGATAATCGGGTCGCTCTGCATATGTTTCAAGCAAAGCTTTTAATCCATTATTGGGATTGTGCTTTAGTTTCTTCAGTCCGTAATGAACCAGGATGCGGTTCTCATCCAGAATAGGCACTAAATCGGCAGAAATGGAAACAGCTACCAGATCAATATATTTCTCAATGGCTGAGAATGCAATCTGATGAGCTGCAGCATAAGCCTGTATGAGCTTAAAGCCAATGCCACAACCCGATAGTTCCTTAAACGGATAAGCACAATCAGATTGTTTGGGGTTTAAAACCGCAACTGCAGCGGGTATTTCTTCTCCGGGCAAATGGTGGTCACAAATAATAAAATCAATTCCTCTGTCATTTGCATACTTCACTTTATCAATTGACTTGATACCACAATCAAGCGCAATAATGAGTTTAAATCCATTATTGCTTGCCCAGTCAATAGACATAAATGAAATACCATAGCCTTCGGTATACCTATCCGGAATATAATAATCAATCTGCGAGGTATAATCTTTAAAAAAACCAAAAACCGTTGCAACAGATGTTGTACCATCTACATCATAATCTCCATAAACCAGAATTTTTTCCTGATTGCTGATAGCGGTTTTAATGCGATCCACGGCTGTTTTCATACCCTTCATCAAAAAAGGGTCATGCAAGTCTTCATATTGCGGCCGGAAAAATTGTTTAGCCTGATCAAACGTATCGATTCCACGCTGCACCAAAATGCCTGTAAGTGTTTTGTTGAGGTTGATACCTGCAGACAAATGCTCCAAGGTTTGGTTATCGGGTTCAGGTTTTGGTATCCAGCGTTTGCTCATAGTTGTCAGGCGAATTTAAATGAATTACACAAACCTTGCTTATTTATTTGCTAAGCCCCTGAAACAGCTATTTTTATGCAGAAGAACGGCTAAGCATGCTGCCTGATAGATTATTTTTGCAGGTACTTGCCTAAGTTTGCCGAATGGGTTTGATACTATGTATAGAAACAGCCACTGAAGTTTGCTCAGTTTGCCTGAGCAGAGATGGTCATGCATGGGCAGTAAAAGAAATAACAGAACCCAACAGGCACGCTTCATTGCTATCTCCGCTGATTGATGAGATATTAAAAGAAAACGGCCATACATTTAACCAACTGGATGCGGTTGCGGTAAGCAAAGGGCCGGGAAGTTATACCGGATTGCGCGTGGGTGTGAGCACAACAAAAGGTTTATGCTATGCATTGGATAAGCCACTTATAGCTGTTCCTACCTTACAGGCACTGGCAGCTTTGGCCCAAAAACAAATCAGCTCCAAAGAACCATATACACTGATTCCCATGATTGATGCCAGACGCATGGAGGTATTTACAGCAGCTTATAATCATTTACTGGAAGAAAGCACAGCCACCCACGCCCATATCATAGATGAAAGCAGCTTTGCTTCTCAGCAACTTCCTTCTTATTATTTTGGCAATGGTGCTGCCAAATGTGTTGCTACACTTACGCACCCCAATCTGCATTATCTGGCAAACATACAATGCTCTGCAAGCGGAATGGCTGCACTGGCTGAGGCTGCTTTTGTCCAAAAACGTTTTGAAGATGTGGCGTATGTTGAACCATATTACTTGAAAGATTTTGTAGGCACTACACCTAAAAACAAATAACCCCGCACTAAGGCGGGGAAATTCGTCATATGAAATAACCTACTACTGGTTCTTTATTAATTTGTGGTGTGTTTTGGCATCACCGTTAGCTAGCACTATCAAATATATTCCATTGGCATACTCAGACATATCAATTATCATCTCATTATCGCATACACCACTTCTAAGTGCCTTACCATTTACATCAAACAATGTATAACTTACTGATATGCCCAACTCATTGCTCACATGCAATTTATCTATAACAGGGTTAGGATATAAGTGAATACCTCTACCCAATTGTTTAGCTAATCCGATATTAACATCTTTGAGTCTTACAGCTTTTAATTGGAATGACGCATTGGCAAGAATAGAATCTACATTCGTTTCTAGCGCACGCACAGTCCATTTCAAGTTAATGGAATCCCCTTTAGCTACACCTGCATTGCCAAGTAATGTACTGATAGCACCTGATGATAGTGTTAGTGTAGTTGCTGTTCCGGAATTATCAGAAAGCAAACTGGCAATGGGATTAGCAAAATTACCTGTAGGTAAATCAATCATCCATTTGTATTGAGTAGCCGCTGCAGAAGTCTGCCAGGTAATCACAACTTTGTTTGTGTCATTATCTTTAACCGTAATGCGTGCATTATCAGCAGGAGATAATAAGCCAAACGTGCCCAGGTTGCGTTTTCTTACCAAGTTTATAACAAAATCATTAGATGCCTTAAGTGAGTCTACACCACGATATCCGAATACAGTCCATCTAACAGTTACTGAATCGCCTAACTTAACACCGAGGGTTCCTAGGGTTGCATGCAACAAGCCTGATGTAAGGGTTAATGCGGTGGCCGTACCAGCTGCATCAGATGGAAGAACCAGCAACGGATTGCTGAAATTTCCTGTTAGCAATGTAGCCATCCATTTATATGAAACAGCCTGACCATTGCCCCAGGTAATGCTTACCGGAGTTGTATTGCCTGACTCTGTAACAACTCTGCTATTATTAGCAGGTGAGGTTAAAGAGAATGCAACCAGTATTCTTTCACGAACCAGTTTTAGGTTAAATGATTGTGTGGCCGTTAATGAATCGGTGGTAGTAAATGATTTTACCGTCCATTTCACAGTGATGGAATCGCCACGTTGCACGCCCAGTGTTCCAAGTAATGCATCAATCTGCACGATGGTTAATGTTAGAGCTGTATCGGCACCGCTGTTGTTAGACAACTGCGAGTATAAACCCGGATTGAAATTACCTGCAGGTGCATCCAAATACCAACGGTAGCGTATAGCATTTGTAGAGCGGGTCCAGTTAATAACTGCGCTTCCGGGGTTTGCTGATGAAATCACCAAACGTGCATTGTTAGCAGGCGTTAATAAATTAAATACACCCAATTGCGGGGCAGGTGCCTGCCTTACCAACAATAAATTAAAAGACTGAGCTGCATTTAATGAGTCCGAAGCAGTAAATGATTTTACTGTCCATTTTACATTGATGGAATCACCTTGTTGCACACCCAGTGAACCCAGCAGTGCATCAATTTGTGAAACAGTTAATGTTAGCAAGGTATCAGCTCCGTTATTGTTTGAAAGCTGTGAATACAAGCCGGGATTAAAGCTGCCGGCAGGAACATCCAAGTACCAGCGGTAACGAATGGCATTGGAAGAGCGGGTCCAGTTGATGACAACATTATTTGTATTACCCGATGAGGTAACCAAGCGTGTGCCCGATGCAGGACCTACCAAGTTAAATGTACCCAACTGCGGAATTATGTCTGATTTGCGTACACCCTGCAATTGATACCCTGTTGCACAACCGCTTGTAGGCGATGAACAGAATTGGATAACGGTGCCTTCAAAAGTAAATTGGCCTGATGGTATAGCCAATGCCGGTGCATCATCAATTTCAGTATCGGCTGCTGCAATCACACGCAGCACTGTGGTATCGCCTGTGGTGGTTCCATCCCATACGGTATAATTAGTGCTGGCTGCAAAATTACCAGTACTGCCTGTTCTCAGATTTACAATACGCACCAATTCACTTTCAAAGCTTTCAGGGTTAGCTAAAAATTGTTTTACAGTAATGGTTTGCGCAGCAGGAAGTGGTCTATTGCTTGCTAGTTTAATAACAGTATTTGTTGGTGTGTATGCACCACTTGCTAATTGAATTTGCGCATAATTGTTAAAGTCATTTCTATTGGCAATTACTTCTACACTATCCCCTGCTCTTAAACCACCTGAGGTGATGGAATCAACCATAGCACCTGCAGATTGACGAACACCAATAGCAGCTGTAGCATCCTGCACATAAATGAATCGGCCCCATGCACGGGTAACTACGCCTCTGATACGCACAAGATTTGGAGCAGAAATATTTCTTGCCTGTAGTATAGTAGATGGCGGATTAGTTTCTGGAAAAATCGCATCTGGTCGTGCATTAAGCAACTGAATTCTTCTGTCGCCAATCAATGAAGTATCTCTTACATTGAAAGGAGTAGCCGTATGAAAAGTACCCATGTATTCGGCAAACGCATCTTGCTCACTGCCAATAGCCGCAAAGGTGGCGATGCCTGTATTTTTTATTGCTGTATCCAGATTTACCCTGTTGGTAGCATTGGCAGGAAACGGATACGAATCGCCCCCGGTGAACAGGAAGTTAAGGGTTACCAATTTAAACGTACGTGTGGTATCGCCCACCAGCAATCCATTGCGCACAATGGTATCCAAGCGGTTTCCGGCTGAGTCGGTAACAACCAGCGAAAGTATCTCACTGCCGCGCGGGCGCGTGGTATCGTAGCTAAACTGCACCCCACCTACCTGAGGGAATTGACCCGGTGTAGCACCCGGCAGCGTTGCAGAAATACCGTGTTCCAATATTCTTCTTAAGCCGGCAGCATTTACTGTTCCAATAACCAAACCGTTGTTAAAGCGCAATGAGTTTTCAATATCCAATTGCGATACATCTCCTCTGTTTTTATTTGCACTTGGGTTGGCAAGCGTTTGCTCCAGTGTTACATTAGAGCCTACAGCATTTACATATCCGATGGCTGAGCGAATACCTCCGCCATTTTTTATAGAAATCCTCACCTGAGGATCATATTGTTTGGCATACCACAGGTTGGCATCAGATGTAAGGTTACCAAAATTTGTTTCTTCTGTTCTAACAAAATTTCTTCTGCCTTCCAGAAACACGTTTGATCTGCCGAATTTGTTGCCATCCTTTGCGGTAATAACAGAACCAACAGCATTGCACAATATTCTTACATTGGCTCCTTTGGTTCCGGTTGCAAATGCAGCAGCATAGCTGCCCCAAAGTGATGTAACCATTGCCGTATCGGCTACATAAGCACCATTTATGGTTGAGTCGAGCAAGTTAGGCAACAACACACCCGCTGTGTCAAAATCACAAACAAAACGGCCAACATATTTCCACTCACTGGTGGTGTTTAGAATAGCCAAAGGCTGTCCGTTATTGTTGGTCGTTAAAATAGGATATCTTTCTGTAGCTGCATGACCCGGAGTTAAGCGGTCGTTGCCATCTGCAGTGAATGCATGGTTACCACCCGAAATAATAATATCTACATGCCTGAGCAAAGGGGCCAGCGCTTTTTCATTGGCAATTTGCTGCAGGTGCGAGAGTAAAATAATTTTATTGATGCCCAACGAACGGAGCGAATCAACCACCGGTTGAATAATGCTAGCAAGTAAGGGCATATTATCTGTTGGTCCGCCTGTAACTGTTGTGGCTCCCGGAGATGATATAGAAGCCAAAACCTGTGTAGTGGCACCTACTATACCAATGCGCTCGCCACCGCGTTCAATAATTACAGAAGGTGCAATACCTCTTTTTTGTGAGTTGGCAGTAATGGTTGGTGAAGTTCTGAATGCTGTATCTGATAATATCTGGTTGGTATACAGATAACTTAAATTAACATCATTTGCAAAGTTAAGGTTACATGATACAAACGGGAATTGAGCACCTATCCAGCGCCTGTCTGCCCCACTACTTCTTATATCTACACCAATCTGACTGTTTAATTCTGATGTTCCCAAATCAAATTCATGGTTTCCTAAAGCAGATGCATTGTATCCAATTGCATTCATGATAGCAATATCAGGGCGGCCAATAGCAGCACGCAGTTGACCGCTGTTTCCCGACCAGTAAGATGATGCCGTTGTGCGCAGAGGTGTTTGCAATGAAGCATCTTCACCTGATGACAAAAACGGACCCGGAAGCACATTATCGCCTGAAGAAAGGATAAGTGTATTGGTGTGGCGGTCTTCCAGCTCATCCACAACGGCTGCAAAATTCGGAGCGTCCACTACTGCAGAAACACTGCTCTCCATATCTGATGAATGTAAAATTTGCATCTGATAAGCGCTACGTGAATTGACCTGATAAATTGCAACGGTGCCGCTTACTTCGTTGGAAAGCATTATCAAATCTTTTCCGTTGGGGCTTTCGTTTCGTGGTATAAACACTATGCCTTCAGGACCCAAATCTCCTACTGTTGCTAAATTAGCCTGGCTGGGCGTTACGCTAAAATTTCTGGTGTTAATATATTGAACAAAATACGGATTATTGGGATTAGTAATATTGTAAACAAAGAAACCACCAATACGCTCAAGACCAACAAATGCATAGGTCGAATCGAGTATGCGACCAATTGTAACAGCTTCAGGTTCGGGACCTTTATTATCACTGCGATCATCCAAAGCATTGGTGGTGTGGCCTGCATTAAAGTTTGACGGGAGAAGCGCTGCAATGCGTTGTTCAAAATCGTCTTTGCTATCCCACACCAATGCACCAGTAGTTGCATTCCAGATAGAAAATGAACGTGCGCCAAACGTAAAGATACTATCTATTCTGCCGTCATTATTGAAATCGCCCCAGCGGTTGGTTACATTTAAACGGCCTAATACACTATCGGTTTTTATTGCTGCTACTGCCGCTGCCCCACCAAACTTAACTGTATCCAATATAAACGAGGCGTTATTTACTCTTACTTCTTCATTATTGGCACTGCCCCAATCTGCGCGGGCATCACCTTCATTTGCAGTTACCAAGAATGTTTGACTGCCTGCACGGTAGCTAACAATGCCATCGGGCTGATACATGCCGAATACAGGTAAGGTGCGGATATTGATTATTCCCGGTAATATAGAAGATTGTCTGTCGGATGCATCCAGGCCATTGCCAGCCAAATTGTGGTTTTTGAAACCTAGCGGTAAAAGTGCTGTAACTGTAGCTGTATTTATATTCACCACTGCCAGTGCATTATTCTCCTGGCAAGTTACCCACGCTGTGCTGTTGTCATCAGAAACAGCGATGTACTCCGGTTCCAAATCTTCAGCAACTGTTGAGTTGCGTAGGAAAGCGCCTCCGCTTTGTATTCTTCCTAAAATGCGGATATTGGGATTAATGGTGGCAGGAGCATTGAAAGCAGTAAACCCTGCTGTTTGCACATTGGCTTGTGTAAGCGATGAAGCACCACCTGATACATCTATGATAGAAATGGAACCTTCAGGATCTATCGTATATCCAACATTGGGCTCTCCTTCATTGGCACACAATAATTTTTTACCATCCGGTGTAAAGATAATATGGTCAGTATTCGCTCCTGCTTTCACCTTACTGATGAAACTTCCATTTGCATCTAAAAATACGATGCTGCTGGGATTTGTTTTTCCGTTCGAATCTATCACCGCAATGGCAACCAATCCTTTTTTATTTGTGGTTATAGATGTTACATCAATACCATAAGGTTTAACAGAGATGGTTGAAATCAGAACAGGAATAGCCGGATTGGCCATATTCACAATTCTGAATGAAGTGTCCGGTCCGTTAACAACATACATTCGTTTGGTACTTGGGTCGTAAGCTGATATTTCAGCTACACCACCATTTGAATTGTAGGTACCAATAGAATACCTGCCAAGAAGCTGCACATTGATTTGTGCTTGGGTATTAAATGGAATCGCGCAAAAAAGCACGCAAATAATACCAAATAACGAGAGTAAATTATTTCTGCTCATATGTGTTTAAATGAGCTACGAAATAGGCTTATAAAAGCCACCACATTGTTATGCAGATTTTATATTTAAATCAAGCTAATGTTAACTCTATATGAATCGAGCTATTAAATTGACTGGTCAAAAAATATATATTTGTTAGCTAATTTCACAGCCATGTTTATACAACAACTTTATACCAATTGCCTTGCACAGGCAGCATATTATATCGAATCGGAAGGCGAAGCCGCCATCATTGATCCGCTAAGAGATTATGATGCATACCTGCAACTTGCACAATCACATCACGCCAATATCAAATATATTTTTGAAACACATTTTCATGCCGACTTTGTAAGCGGACACATAGACCTTGCAAACAAAACAGGTGCAAAAATTATTTACGGACCAACTACCCAAACAGCCTACCCGGTGCATGTTGCAACCGATGGTGAGGAAATAAAACTGGGAAAACTTACCATTCAGGTACTGCACACGCCCGGCCATACCCCGGAATCAAGCTGCTTTTTATTGCTTGATGAAATGGGTAAAGCACACTGCGTTTTTACTGGTGATACACTGTTTGTTGGCGATGTAGGCCGACCTGATTTACTGGATGGTGTAATGACCAAGGAAGAACTTGCCGGGATGATGTATGATTCTTTGCGCAATAAGCTTATGACATTGCCTGATGAAGTTATTGTTTACCCTGCGCATGGTGCTGGAAGTGCATGCGGTAAAAATATTGGTAAAGAAACTTTCTCAACCATAGGTGAGCAAAAAGAAAATAATTATGCCTTACAAAGCATGAGTAAAGAAGCATTTATTAAAACTTTAACCGAAGGTATACATCCTGCACCGGCCTATTTTTTTAAAGATGCCAAATTAAATAAGCAAGGCTATACACCAATAGAACAAATTATAGAAAATGGCTTAATACCACTTTCTATAGAAGCCTTTGAAAAATACACGCATGATGGATGCACCATAGTTGATACACGAATACCCGATGTGTTTGAACAAGGATTTATTCCGGGTGCACTCAATTTCGGACTAAACGGGCAGTATGCCATCTGGGCTGCTACATTACTCGATATTCAAACACCCCTTGTGATTGTGGCAGATGAAGGGAAAGAAAGAGAAAGCATAGAACGCTTAACCCGTGTGGGTTTTGAGCATATCAAGGGCTATTTGAAAGGAAGTTTTGACGCTTGGAAAGAGTCCGGTAAAAGGTATGATATGATTATCAGCATTGATGATGAAGAGTTTGCACTTGATGTTAAAAACACTGCAGTAAAAGTGTTGGACGTGCGCAAGCCGGGTGAGTTTGCCGGTTTACATATGAAAACTGCGTTAAACTTTCCGCTTGATACGCTTACAAAAGATTATAGCAATTTGGACAAGAATGAGGAATACTTGGTGCACTGTGCAGGTGGTTATCGAAGCATGATTGCTGCTTCCTTCCTTAAATCAAAAGGTTTTACCTTGGTTAAAAATGTATATGGCGGATTTGCCAATATTCGCAACCTCAATTTAGAGTTTGAGGGTACAACAAATAGTGCTAATTGATAAATATTACTACAGTAAGATTGCCTTTGCTTTAAAGCGCAATACCTAGCAACTCTGCAGCTTTTTCTGATGCCATTTGCTCAGCTTTCTTTTTAGAAATGTGCTCGGCCATGCCTTTGGTGTCGTTATCAATAACCACACTTACCGTATAAATTTTTTGCTTGCCACTCATTTCTTCCATGCTTTCAAATGCTATGCTATGGTTATTTTTCTGAGCCCACTCAATGAGTTTACCTTTAAAATTTTTCTCAGTGTTTTGTATCTTATCAATATCAAGGTGAGCAAGCATGCGGTAGGTAATAAATTTTTTTGCAGAATAAAATCCTGCGTCCAAAAATATGGCACCTATAAAAGCCTCCAGCGCATTGCCGAAAATGGTGTTTTTATTATTTATGCCAAGAGCTCTTCTATCATACACCACCAAGTGATTCAGTCCTAACTTTAATGCCAGTTCGTTTAAACTTTCTCTGCTTACTATTTTGGAGCGCATCTCGGTTAAAAAACCTTCACTTTTAAACGGGTATTTTTTAAACAGATATTCTGCTATTACGGTATTTAAAACCGCATCACCTAAAAACTCCAAACGCTCATTGCTGTCTTTGGAACCATTTTCATGAATGGTGCTTGATACCGAGTGATGCCTGAGTGCCTGGATATAACACTTAACATTTGTAGGCACCACGCCTGATATATGATAAATGTTTTTGCACAAAATCTTGTGCTTAGAAAATGGTAAAATGAAAACGCTGCTGAGTAAACGTTTAACCAAAGTATAAAGGTTTACACTTTTTTAAAGATAACCGAAGCATTATGGCCACCAAAACCAAAGGTATTGCTTAATGCAACCTTTACTTCACGCTGCTGCGCTTTGTTAAAGGTAAGATTAAGCTTAGGATCTATTTCCGGATCATCAGTGAAGTGATTAATGGTAGGCGGAATGATTCCTTTATTAATAGCCAATAGGCAGGCAATTGATTCAATGGCTCCTGCACCGCCTAGTAAATGGCCGGTCATTGATTTGGTAGAACTGATATTTAAATGAAAGGCATGATCGCCAAATACGTTTTGTATAGCTTTTATTTCCTGCGGATCGCCAAGCGGTGTAGATGTGCCATGCACATTGATATAATCAACATCCTCCGGTTTCAATCCGGCATCATTCAATGCCATGTGCATCACATTTTTTGCACCCAATCCTTCAGGGTGTGGGGCAGTCATATGGTATGCGTCTCCTGATGCTCCGCAACCTACAATCTCTGCATAAATTTTTGCTCCGCGTGCTACCGCATGCTCGTATTCTTCCAGAATGAGGGCACCTGCGCCTTCGCCCAACACAAATCCATCGCGGTCTTTATCGTAAGGCCTTGAGGCTGTTTCAGGGCTATCATTTCTTTCTGAAAGGGCTTTCATTGAGTTGAATCCGCCAATGGCAGGTTCATTTACGCAAGCTTCAGATCCACCGGTAATGGCTAAATCTGCCTTGCCCATTCGTATGTAATGAAAAGCTTCTGAAATAGCATTTGTTGAGCTGGCACAGGCCGATACAACAGCAAAGTTTGGACCCCTGAATCCATATTTAATAGAAATGAGGCCTGCAGCGATATCGGCAATCATCATCGGAATAAAAAACGGGCTGAAACGTGGTGTGCCGTCACCGCGGCCAAAAGCAACCACTTCATGAAAAAAACTGGTTAAACCACCAATTCCTGATGCCCATATAACTGCTGCACGGTCTTTGTTGATTTTTTCCAAATCAAGACCTGAATCCTTTATCGCCTCATCAGAAGTAATAATAGCATAATGGGTATAAGGATCCATTCTGCGTGCTTCTTTGCGGTCGATAAAATTGTTAACGTCAAAGTTTTTTAATTCACAGGCAAAACGGGTCTTAAACTTGGAAGCGTCAAAACGGGTGATAGGGCCTGCCCCGCTCACACCGTTCGACAATGCGTTCCAATACTCCTGTAAATTGTTACCAATGGGTGTTAGTGCACCAATTCCTGTAACAACTACTCTGCGAGATGACATTGAACTGTCTTTTTAAAAATGAGGGTAAAAATTAGCTTTTTACGTTCTGCTCGATGTAGGAGATAGCCTGACCTACCGTGCCGATTTTTTCAGCCTGATCATCAGGAATGGCAATGTTGAACTCTTTTTCAAATTCCATGATAAGTTCAACAGTGTCGAGCGAATCGGCACCAAGATCATTGGTAAAATTTGATTCGTTGGTGATTTCGCTTTCTTCTACGCCAAGCTTATCCATAATGATAGCTTTTACTCTTGTTGCGATGTCTGACATTATTGTTTGGTTTAAAAGGTTTTGAGGGTGCAAATAAAGTATTTTTTTAATGAAAAAGGCAAAAGCTTCATTTTTTTGAAAATAAAACCAAAAAACAGTGTCATTCTTTTAGTACAACGGGGGCGTAAGATGCTTGTAAATATTTGGTTACCTGATGCAATTTTCTGCTCCGCAATACCAACCTTTGCGAAGTGAAAAAAATATTTTTGGATACCGGATATGACGATGATTTTCTGCTTTTCGGCATTGTATCGCAGGAAATACCGCACCGCATGTCGTGGCTTATCAACAAACACCTCGGTTATCAGTTTGCTTCTGATGACGATCTCGTTATTTATTCAGGAGAGGGGATACAACAATTTCATCACCGTTATTATTACACGGATGAAATAAACCATCTTTCATTTTATTTATTACAGAACAGAGATGAATCCTTACTGCTCATGAATGAGTTACGTAATATTGATTATTTCATTATTATAAAAGGCGGGCTGGAGTTCTTTGAAAAAACTACCTTTACACGCCTTATTCAGTCAATTCCTGAAGTACAGCTTATTTCGGAATTGCAACACAAACATTTAAAACAAAGACAGCATTTGAATTTTTAATTTTGCCGCAATGAAACAAACTCCGTTTTTTAACCGCACAAAAATTGTGGCCACCATTGGTCCGGCTACCTGTTCTATAGAAAACCTTTCTGCCATTATAGATGAAGGAGTAGATGTATGCCGACTAAATTTTTCCCACGGCAGCTATGAAGACCACAAACAGGTAATAGATAATATCAATGCCGTTAATAAAAGTAAGGGAACTTTTGTAGCAAAGTTACTTGACCTGCAAGGTCCAAAATTGCGTGTGGGAGAAATGAAAGATGGGAAAATAACACTTAAAACAGATTCCATTATTACAGTAACCACAAAACCCGAAATTGGAACTGCAGAAAGAATATCGGTTAAATTTAACACGCTGCCGGCAGATGTAAAACCCGGTGAATTGATTTTGCTGGATGACGGAAAGTTGCAGCTGGAAGTTCTTTCAAGCAATGGCGTGGATGAAATAAAATGTAAAGTTACTTTTGGCGGAGCGCTCTCTTCTAAAAAAGGTTTTAACCTGCCACATACCAATTTATCTATTCCGGCATTAACTGAAAAAGACCGAGCTGATTTGTTGTTTGGCATAGAACAGAAAGTGGATTGGATTGGACTTTCTTTTGTGCGCAAGGCAGAAGACATTATTGAGCTTAAACAGATTATTGACCAGTACGAATGGAAACCACGCGTAATTGCCAAAATTGAAAAACCAGAAGCAGTTAAAAATCTTGATGAAATTTTAGAGGTAACTGATGGGGTGATGGTAGCACGTGGCGATTTAGGCGTAGAAATGCCTATGGCACAAGTGCCCATTATTCAAAAGATGATTGTGAAGAAGTGCATTGAAAAAGGTAAACCCGTAATTATTGCAACCCAGATGATGGAAAGCATGATTCAAAACCCCTCTCCTACACGTGCTGAGTTAAATGATATTGCCAACGCAGTTATGGATGGTGCAGATGCGGTAATGCTCAGTGCAGAAACGTCTGTTGGCGCATATCCGGTGCTTTCAGTTAGGTATATGCACGAAACCATTAAGGAAGCCGAAAAAACCAATGCCCCCTTTTTTAAAGGTAAAAGGCCAACAGAACAATCGCCTACATTTTTAAGTGATGAAATATGTTTTACAGCCGTTCGCATTTCAGACCACCTTAAAGCTGCAGCCATTGTAAGCATGACTTTCTCCGGCTATACTGCATATAAAATTTCGTCATTCCGGCCCAGGGCAACCATTTTTATCTTTACAAGCAATGTACGCCTCATTTCCACCCTCAATCTGGTTTGGGGGGTGCGTGCATTTTATTATAAGGGATTTGACAGCACCGATCATTCCATACAAACGGTGAATGACGCATTGGTTGAAATGGGATTTATTAAAAAGGGTGATCTAGTTATTAATACGGCAAGCATGCCAATTAAAGAAAGGGCAAGAACAAATGCACTTAAAATTACAGAAATAAAATAGTGAAAATCTTCATCCCATGTTTGCTGTTTATATGGTGTGCATCTGGATTTCAGGCTGCCGGGCAATGGGGAGGATGTATTGATTCATTAAGCATTAGTCCTGGCTTCCCATGCCCAACAGAATTCAGACCTGTTTGCGGATGCGACAACAAAACATACAGAAATGTGTGTGATGCCCAACTGAGAAACGGGGTACGAACCTATACTGATGGTTCCTGCTCAGGCTATGAGATAGACATTCTACCTACCTATGCCCAATCAAGCTTTACATTTACCATACAGCAGAGCACCCCAAAGTTTTCCAGGCTGTTTGTTTTTGATATTTGGGGGCGCCTATGGATAGAGCAGGAGCTCACCGCTGCACCTTGGTTTTCTTCTGATATCAATATCAGCTATTTAACCATAGGAAGCTATATCGTATATGTATACAATTCAGATGGCGTTTACAGAACCAAAAGATTTGTTAAAATACTTTAAGCGGACAAGGCTTAAACAACTTCACGCAATCATCTGAGAATCAATTAGGGCAATAAAAAGCCCTGTGATTTTACTTTTTTTCACAATTAGTTGTGAATTACAAAACCTTGCCATATTTTTGCCACCCCTTAAACAAAACCGAATTAATATTATCTATTGTGGATACTTTAAGTTATAAAACAGTTTCAGCCAACAGCGCCACCGTAAAAAAAGAGTGGTTTATTGTTGATGCAGAAGGCCAAACATTAGGCCGTTTTGCCAGTAAAGTGGCAAACATTTTAAGAGGCAAGCACAAGCCTGATTTTACTCCCCATGTAGATTGCGGAGATAATGTCATCATCATCAATGCAGACAAAATCCGTTTTACGGGAAATAAGCGTGAGGAGAAGGAATATGTGTTTTACTCAGGCTATCCGGGCGGACAGCGCTTTGAAACAGCCAAAAACTTGTTAGAAAGAAGACCAACCTATGTTGTGGAGCACGCTATTGATGGCATGTTGCCAAACAATAAATTGGGTCGTGAAATTTTCAGAAACCTATATGTTTATGCAGGTTCTGAGCATCCACATGCTGCACAACAGCCTAAACCTTTAAAATTCTAATCAATGGAAGCGATAAACGCATTAGGAAGAAGAAAAACATCTGTTGCCCGCATTTACATGACTGCCGGAACAGGTAAAATTACAGTAAACGGAAAAGAAGCCAACGTGTTTTTTCCAACTGTATTGCTGCAAAACAGCGTAAATAAACCTTTTGAAGTAACCGGTACGGCCGGCCAGTTTGATGTTAACTGTAATGTAGATGGTGGTGGTGTAACCGGCCAGTCTGATGCAGTAAAACTGGCTATTGCACGTGCATTGGTAAAATACAACGCAGAACTGAAGCCCGCTATGAAGGCTGTTGGTTTACTTACCCGTGACCCACGTATGGTTGAGCGTAAGAAACCAGGTCAGAAAAAAGCCCGCAGACGCTTCCAGTTCGTTAAACGTTAATCTCTATTTTTTAACGAATCAATATACACTTAATCTAAATGGTAAAACAGGAAGAATTATTGGAAGCGGGTGTTCACTTTGGACACTTAACCCGCAAATGGAATCCGAAAATGGCCCCATACATTTTTATGGAAAAGAACGGAATCCACCTCATCGATTTAAACAAAACAGCTGTTAAGCTGGATGAGGCCGCAGCAGCCATTAAAAACATTGTGAAATCAGGACGCAAAGTGCTTTTCGTGGCTACTAAAAAACAAGCCAAGGAAATCATTGAAAATGAAGCAGCACGCGTTAACATGCCTTTTGTAACCGAGCGTTGGCTTGGTGGTATGCTAACCAACTTTGCTACCGTGCGCAAATCCATTAAAAAACTCCAAGCACTGGAGAAAATGGCTACAGACGGAACTTACGAAAACATCAACAAAAAAGAACGTTTGATGGTAGAGCGTGAGAAAGTAAAGCTGAAAAGATTGCTTGGAGGTATTGCCGATTTAAACCGCCTGCCTGCTGCATTATTTATCATAGACATTAAGCGAGAGCATATATCAGTTGCCGAAGCGCATAAGTTAAACATCCCTACTTTTGGTATTGTAGATACCAATTCTGACCCAACTGTAGTGGATTACCCGATTCCGGCAAACGATGATGCTGCCAAATCAATAGCACTGATATCACGTGTGATTACAGATGCAATTGTAGAAGGCTTGGCTGAACGAAAACGTGAAAAAGAAACAGAAGCAGACAGCAAAGAAGCTGCAGCTGAAAAAGAAGAAGCATAAGCATTAAAAGAATCGGCTGAGTGCCGATTTTTTTACCTACTTTTCATTAATTAATCATTTAATAATCAACATTTAACCAAAATAGACTATGACTACTATCAGTGCAGCTGATGTAAATAAGCTCCGCCAAATGACAGGAGCCGGAATGATGGATTGTAAGAAAGCCCTAACCGAAGCCAATGGCGATTTTGAAGCCGCGATTGATAATCTTCGTAAAAAAGGCGCAAAGGTTTCTGCAGCTCGTGCCGACCGTGAAGCAAAAGAAGGTGCCGTTATTGCTAAAACAACAGCCGACAGAAAAACCGGTGTGATTGTTCAACTTAGTTGCGAAACCGATTTTGTTGCAAAAAATGAAGACTTCGTAAAATTTGCAAACGCCATTGCAGATCTTGCCTTGGCTAATAAACCTGCTAACGCTGATGCATTAAAGGCATTGCCTTTTGATGGCGCAACACTTGCTGAGCGTATAACAGATCAGGTTGGTAAGATTGGTGAAAAAATTGACGTAGTGCGTTACGAACTGATGAACGGGGAAAACATCGTTCCTTACATACATGGTGCAAACCGCTTGGGTGTATTGGTTTCTTTAAGTAGCGCACCAAGTGATGCAAATTTTGTAGCGGGCAAAGATGTGGCTATGCAGGTAGCCGCTCTTAATCCTGTTGCAGTTGACAAAGATGATGTAGACCCAACTGTTGTTGCGCGTGAAATAGAAATTGGCAAAGAACAAGCTCGTGCCGAAGGCAAACCAGAAGCCATGCTTGAAAAAATTGCTCAGGGTAAGTTGGGTAAGTTCTATAAAGAATCAACCTTAATGAATCAGGAATTCGTTAAAGATAATTCCAAGAGCATAGGCCAAATGCTAGAAGGCATTGAAAAAGGATTGGTTATAAAAGCTTTCAAACGTATAGCTTTAGGCTGATCAAATAAATTTTTTAATCCCCCGTTATTGGGGGATTTTTTTTGCCGTATACTTGTATAATTTATATCAAACCCAACCCAAATGAAGTATAAACGTGTACTCCTTAAACTCAGCGGTGAATCCCTGATGGGCAATCAACAATATGGCATTGACCCAAAAATTTTAGAACAATATGCAAACGATATCAAACAAGTGCTTGATAAAGGTGTGCAGATAGCAGTTGTTATAGGGGGCGGAAATATTTTCAGAGGTATACAAGGCGTTTCTGGCGGAATTGCAGACAGGGCACAGGCTGATTATATGGGTATGCTGGCAACTGTAATTAATGCTATGGCGTTACAAGGCGCGTTAGAAAAAAATGGGATTAAAACCCGCTTGCTTAGTGCCATTAAAATGGAACAAATATGCGAGCCATTTATTCGTAGAAGAGCTATGCGCCACTTAGAAAAAGGTCGTGTCGTTATTTTTGGTGCCGGCACCGGTAACCCTTACTTTACAACAGATACTGCTGCCTCTTTAAGGGCAGTGGAAATAGAAGCTAACCTGGTGCTTAAAGGCACGCGTGTGGATGGCATTTATACAGCCGATCCTGAAAAAGATAAAAATGCCAAGCGTTTTGATAAAATTAGTTTCAATGAAGTATATGAGCGGGGCCTGAATGTGATGGACCTGACGGCCATTACCTTGTGTCAGGAAAACCATATGCCCATCATGGTATTTGATATGAATAAAAAAGGCAACTTCCTGAAAGTTTGCGAGGGTAAAAAAGTAGGTACCCTGGTAAGCTGATTTTTTTCATCTCTTTTCATATTTTCTTTTTCACTATTTTCGAATCCCTTATTAAAAGTAAATCACTATGAGCGACCCACGTTTAAAAGAAGTATTTGATAATCTAAAATCGGCTATGGATAGAGCCATTGATCATGCTGCAGCAGAGTTTGCAAAAATTCGCGCTGGTAAAGCTCATCCAAGTATGGTTGATGCAGTAAAAGTAGATTACTACGGCAGCTTAGTTCCTTTAAATCAGGTAGCCAATGTTAGCACGCCTGATGCAAAATCAATTGTGATACAGCCATGGGAAAAAGCCATGATTCAACCTATTGAAAAAGGTATTGTAATTGCCAATCTTGGGCTACAGCCCAGCAATGATGGCAATATTGTGCGTATTATCCTTCCACCTTTAACCGAAGAGCGCAGAAAAGAAACCGTGAAAAAAGTGAAAGGTGAGGCGGAGCATGCCAAGGTAGCCATTCGCAATATTCGTAAAGATGCTAATGAGGCTGCAAAGAAACTTCAAAAAGAAGGTTTGGCAGAGGATGAAGCCAAAGCTGCTGAAGCACAAATTCAGAAAACTACTGATAATTATATCAAAAAGATTGATGACATCACAGCAGCAAAAGAAGCTGAATTGATGCACGTTTAAGTTTCCTTCATAACATTTATGGCTATTGCCTTAAACGTAAAAAAACTATTTAAAACACTGGCCTTTGCTGCCGGTGTTTTTTTGCTTTTATCTATTGTGGCATTCTTTGCGTTGCGCAATTATGCATTGCGCAAGGTACTTGATAAAGCTGCTGTAAAACTACAAATTACTTACCAAACAAAATTAACCTATAGCAATGCTACATTTACCGGACTGGCAGGCGTTCATATTGAAAACCTTTGTTTGGTACCCAACCAGATGGATACCTTGCTGTATGCTCAAAACGTGCAAAGCAGCATTAGGCTGGGATACGCGCTACTCCTTGATTTTAGGATAAGGGACGTACTGGTTGAAAATGGCCTTATACAATTGGTTAAAACAGATTCTGTAAGCAATATTGATTATTTTCTGCATCCTGAAAAATCCGATGATGAACCATCAGGCGAAGATGCCAATGCCGATAAGCAATCAAACTATGCAAAAACAGTTTACAACCTGATTTCAAAAATATTATCTCAGGTGCCAAGTAATTTGCTGTTAGAAGCATGTGAACTGAGGCTGAGAGAGGATGCGCAAACTGTTTCGTTCCAAGTGCAACAGTTGCAACTGGCAGATAAGGCATTGCACTCTGAAATCCTGGTAAATGCCAGGGATTTTAAGCAGCATTGGGTGCTTGAAGGTAGTGCCAGCCCGAAAGAAAAGAAAGCCGATGTTCAATTGTTTAATCAGGATACCGGTGGTATTCGTATACCCTATATTACAGATAAATTTAACCTGCATGCCGGTTTTGATTCAATTCGTTTTACACTGGCATCCGTAACCCTGGAAGATGATGTATTGCACGTTAAAGGCTCTGCCTCCATTTCACAATTTTTAATCAATCATCCCAAAATATCTAAACGTGATGTGGTGATAAACCATGCATCGATTGCTTATCATGTGCAGGCAGGTGAAAGCTTTATAGGTTTAGATAGCAGTTCTGTTATTCGTTTTAATCAAGTTGCATTTTATCCGTTTATACAATTTGAAAACAGCCCTGATACCATTGTCAGGCTTGGTATTCGCATACCGCAAATGCCGGCACAAGAATTTATATCATCCTTACCGGAAGGACTCTTTAAACATTTTCAGGGCATGCTGGTAGAAGGCTCGTTTGATTACCGTATGGATTTTGTTTACAATGAAAACAAACCAAGAGACTTGATTTTTGAAAGCAACCTGCAAAAGTATGGTCTGTTTATTAAACAATATGGTGAAGCTAATCTAAATAAGCTTAACAGTGATTTTGTGTACGTGCCAATTGAAAACGGAAGACCCATGCGCCCCATCCTGGTTAGCCTTGCCAATCCTGATTTTACTCCGCTTGATCAGATTTCACCCTACCTAAAAAAATCTGTGCTTACTACCGAAGATCCTTCTTTCTTTTATCACCGAGGTTTTATTGATGAAGCCTTCCGTCAGTCAATAATTAAAAACATCCGTAAAAGAAAATTTGCACGCGGTGCCAGCACCATCAGCATGCAGTTGGTTAAGAATGTATTCTTAACAAGAGAAAAAACCCTATCGCGAAAACTGGAAGAAATATTGCTGGTATACATTTTAGAAAACAATCGCTTATCCAGCAAAGAGCGGATGTTTGAGGTGTATTTAAACATCATTGAATGGGGGCCCAATGTTTATGGTATTGGCGAGGCATCACGTTTTTACTTTAATAAAAAACCTTCAGACTTAACCCTTGGAGAGAGCTTGTTTTTAGCAACCATTATTCCACGGCCGAAAGGGTTTATGTGGCGTTTTGACAAACAAGGAAACCTGAAAGATTTTGTAGGCAGGCAGTTTAAATTTTTATCTGATTTGATGGTTCGCAGAACGGTTTTAATGCCGGAAGATACCATGAACCTAACACACCTGTTTCCTGTTCCGGGTAAAGCAAAAGAGTTTATTAAGCTTGCACCGGATACTAATCTGGTTGACACCATAATGAGCCCGGATGGTATTTTGGGTGATGAGGCAGAATAAAGATAAACCAAATTGATTACCGCATCCGCCTAAGCAAGCTTACCTGAACTCAAGTGTCTTAGATCTTTAGTATTGGTGCCCATGTACGTCTGTATGAACCGGGAAAATCATGAAATAAAGCAAAGCTAAATCCAATCGTACTGCTTATTTAGTCAAGATAATTTTTCGGGTTACAAGATTGGTTCCATCTGTTATATGGATAATATAATTTCCGGCATATGCTTTACTCACATCAAAGTATGCAATGGTGCTGCCCTGAAATAAAGTAGTTTGATCCAATAATTTTCCTGTGGCATCATATAGCTTTACTAGCAGGTCCGTTTGATTGATATCATTTAACTGAACCGCTATAAGATCACTGGTAGGGTTAGGAAAAACAGAGATGAAAGAAGACTCTAATTGTACCTGCATTAAGCTGGTGGTTGACGGTTCATACTTCGTAACGGACTCAGTAATGGAGGTAACTTTAGATGCGCTCTTTACCCCATAAAAAGTTGGACCTACTGCATAAGGATAAGCTGAATTCCAGTTTTCATCAACCGTTGCAAAATAACAATAGATACCATTTGGATATTCCGGTGTTACGCAAAACCGGCCATTGTGTTCATCCAGATAATCGGGTGTAGCAGCTGAGGTTGGGTTGTATTGATAATCTTCTCTGAAATAACCCAACGGATACGTTACACTTACATCAGGGCCTGCAGTTACAGCTACACCGTCTACATTTGTATTCCGCTTTGTAATGCTCCGCAGCTTATAACTAGATTTCATGCGCACAATTCCTCCTGTTCCGTCTGCATTCTTATAAGCATATGCTCCGTAAATAGGGAAACCGTCATAGGCAAATCCAATCAGCGGAGAATGTTTAGAGCTATCAATTACATACAAACCATCTGCATCATAAAGATTACAAATGGTTGATATTACTTTAATATCTAATTTAAACGCACTTGGATTTTGGTGGTGATGATAGTTAGTGCCTGCAGGATGACCTTTGGAACAATCAAATCCCAGGCGCTCTCCTACAACTGCATCTCTGTTCCAAACACCATCACCTGTGCCTCCGTATGGTCCACCCTTGAGGGTACTTGTAGCATTTTGCCACGAAGCCCCATCACGGTAGTCAAATAATGCTACTCCATTAATAAATAATCCAATATTCCCTCCGGTTGTTGGTGACAAGGTTCCGGTGTTTTGCACGGGGTTCAGGGGGAATTTAAAAATGGCGTTTTGACTACCGGCTAAATTAGGATTGCCATCCATAAAAGGCCCTGTAATGTATGCCGGAATACCATTTGCTCTAATGTATGCTGCCGTTGCAGAATAAAGTACTCCCTTCACATTTGCAGAGTCTGCATCCTGAATGGGCGTTGAGTTGTTTTTAATATAGTGCCTACCTTTAATACCTGTTGTATTAAGGAGCCATTTTGTAATAACCGGATTGGTTTGTGCGTGCAATGCAAATATATTGCATGCAAGTGTTGCCATTAGAATTAGTTGTTTCATTTAAATGGGTTTAAGGGGTTTGGTTGATTGATAAAAGCTGTTTGGGGTAAGTATATTGTGGGTTGAATAAAAAATGCTTATCGGTTAGCGTAAGTAAAAAAGCAATCACATCAACTTTCTCATTTGAGTTCAGTACAATTGGAAGCTTAAGTATAGCCACGCTTGTAGTGCTTTGACGTATTCCATTTGTATAATGATTGAGTACCTGTGCTAACTTCTGAAAACGCCCATCGTGCATATAAGGATATGAGAATTCAATATTACGTAAGGTTGGAACCTTAAATCGTAAGGAATCTGATGGATTTAAAGTAACGTGCATTCGCCCGTAATCATTTAGAGAGGTATCAACAGGTAAACCATTATTTTCATATTGTAAGTTGGTAAATAGAGGTTCGGTATGGCATGATGAACAATGCTGTTTAAATAACCGATAACCATTTTGCTCTTGTTGGGTAAATATAGCCTCTTTTCGCATCACGCTATCATATTTTGATTGCGCGCTAACCAAGGTGAGCAGAAACTGAGAAATTGCCTGCAATGTGCGCTGACCTGTTATCTGGCTGTCGCCATAAGCTTTATAATAAAGTGAAGGATACAAAGCTGATGCCTTCAATTTTGATACGACACTTTCAAGGTTCTCACCCATTTCATCCGGATGTGTAATAGGAGCCAGGGCTTGCATATCGAGATGATTGATGGCCCCATCCCACATAAACGAAGAGTGCCAGGCAAGATTCATCAGCGCAGGAGCATTGCGCTTTCCTACCCTATCGTTTATTCCATGACTCAATGAATGATCAACATGCGTAAAGGCTGTATATACCGAATGACAACTTGCACAGGATATGGTTTGATTGGCCGATAAAATCGGATCATAAAACAATACACGGCCCAACGCTATGTTAGCCGCTTGTAATGGATTTTTGCGCATGTTATAGGCAGGCTTAGGCCAACCTTTAGGGATAGAAAATAGTTGAATTTGCTCAGCCGTAAATCCGCAGATAAGCACCGTGATGAGTAGTAAAAATAGTATCTGCTTTTTCATGGATTCATAAGTGTAAAAAGGCTTGCCATCTGTTGAGACACCCTCACCGCTTCCTGACACGGAGACATTATTTCAAACTGATTATCTGTAAACAAGCGTTCCAATAATTGTTCTAAATTCAATGCCAGATGTATACCTGAGTTAGATTGTACAGGCAACGAAATAGGCTGCACTGCAGCATATGGATACTTATACCCACCAATATGAAATTGAAACTTTTTGTTTCGTGCAGTGCTTCGGCTATACGTTCCCTCCATTTTAACATTAATATACCCACTTTGCCATGTCCAGTACATTCCTTTGGTTGGATCTAAATCACCACCCATGGCACCTGCTGTGTTGGTAGCACTATCTATGCCTATGCTAAACTTTAATTGGTTATACTGTATGGCGTTGGATATTGGCAGTTTAATTTTCATGGATGCCGGTTCTGTTGCATCAATTAAATGAAAACTGTTTGGCTCTGCCCAAACCCTTTTATTATCTTTCCATAACTCAATACCTGCCATATAAAACTTCACCGCTTCCAGCCTCAGGCTGTCGGTTTGAAAAATTGGGTAACATGTGTCACCAACTTGCATATCAGATTGGCCAAAACGAATGTGAACGTTTATGGTGCACTGCTCATTAAGTTGAGCAAAGAGGGTATGGCCTAAAAGCAGAAAAAGTATTAGAATACGCATGGGTTGGTGTGACGCATTGCAAGTAAAGAAGTTAGACGAGATTTAGACTTTTTCCTTGCGCCCAAACCAATAAAATGGATAATATTTATGCATTTATCTAATATACTGATGATTACAGCAAGAGAGAAGAACTCATAAAACAACTTTATATGCTTTTTGCCCGATTAAAATCCATTGATACGAAATGGCTTCACAGCAGACAAAGAAGATTCCACAAATTGCCCAAAATAGGGTATTAGATAAGTTGATATGAGAAGAAAAGGATTGGTAGTCTCGACAGGAATCGAACCTGTATCAAATGTTTAGGAAACATCTATTCTATCCATTGAACTACGAGACCATCCAGTCAAAATCTTTGATTTTGCTCTGTCGCGAGCATCCTCGAAAAATTACGCAAACATCGTTTGCTATTTTTCGGGACTACGAGACCATCTATTCTATCCATTGAATGCCGCAAATATCTGCAATCTGCTATACAAATCAAGGTGCCACGCCATTTTGTTTATTTCACTACACTACCGGGCTCAATATCCTGCTCAGGTCCCACGCTGTATAATTTACCAAAATCATTTCCTGCCATGAGCAGCATTCCCTGACTTTCAATACCTCGTATTTTGCGGGGTGCCAGGTTAGCCACAACCGTTACCAGTTTGCCAACCAATTCCTCCGGCTTGTAATACTCAGCAATACCTGATAAAATGGTACGCTTTTCAAAACCCAAATCCACAGTAAGTTTTAATAATTTATCTGCTTTAGGCACACGCTCTGCTTCCAGAATTTTACCTACACGTAAGTCTATCTTATCAAAATCATCATACGTAATATCTGTCTTAACGGCATTAAGCGCAGTTGGCTGTGTTGCCGTTTTGCTTTCGTTATCTTTTTTTATCTGTTCTAATCTGTCCGTTTGTTTTTGCACTTCTTCGTCCTCTATGGGTTTAAACAAAATGGATGCTTCATTGAGTTGATGACCTGCTCCTAAAAACTCAAGACTTTCAAAAAAATGCACATCCCACAATTTCTTATCAAAAGTAAGGTTAAGCAAAGAGGCAATTTTATCAGCGGTTTTTGGTAGAAAAGGCCTGCCTGCAATGCTAAGCGCAGCTGCAATCTGTAATCCAAAATGCAATACACTGGCTGTTTTTTCCTTATCCGTTTTAATGAGGTGCCAGGGTTCCAGCTCTGCCAGATACTTATTGCCCAAACGGGCCATATTTATTAATTCTGATTGTGCCTCGCGAAAACGAAAGTGGCGAAGTGCCTCTTCCATCACATGAAAACCATACTTCAGCTCCTTGCGGTATTGCTGATCCTGCGTATGGTATGCTGCATTGTAGGCTGGAACTTTCCCATCAAAAAATTTCCAGGTAAGTACCATTACGCGGTTAATAAAATTACCCAGTATGGAAACCAATTCACTATTTACACGCTGCTGATAATCTTTCCAGCTAAAATCACTATCCTTGGTTTCAGGAGCAATAGAGGTAAGTACATATCGCAACTCATCCTCCCTCCCCGGAAAATCATGCAGATACTCATGCAGCCAAACAGCCCAATTACGCGAAGTGGAAATTTTATCGCCTTCAAGATTTAAAAACTCATTTGCCGGAACATTATCGGGTAGCACAAACTCACCCTGTGCATGCAAAATGGCAGGAAATATGAGGCAGTGAAATACAATATTGTCTTTACCGATGAAATGCAGCAAACGGGTTCCGCTATTTTTATCCCAGTAGTCGTGCCAATTTTTTCCGTTGGCTTCACACCAGGCTTTGGTAGCCGATACATAACCGATGGGTGCATCAAACCAAACATAAAGCACTTTGCCTTCGGCCCCTTTTACAGGCACAGGCACACCCCAATCCAAATCACGTGTAATGGCACGTGGTTGCAAACCTGCATCCAGCCAGCTTTTGCATTGACCGTATACATTTACCTTCCAGTCGTCTTTATGCTGGTTTATGTAATCATTTAAGAACGTTTTCTGCAATTGATCTAGCGGCAGGTACCAATGGCTGGTTGTTTTAAGCACCGGTGTATTGCCGCTGATGGCTGATCGCGGATTAATTAAATCTTTAGGGCTTAAACTGGTTCCGCATTTTTCACACTGATCGCCATAGGCACCTGCGTTGCCGCAGCGCGGACAAGTACCGGTAATATAGCGATCGGCTAAAAATTGTTTTTGATCGGCATCATAATACTGCTCCTCTGTTTTTTCTATAAAACCACCCTTATCATACATCACCTTAAAAAAATCTGATGCTGTCTCAGCATGTAATTTTTCTGAGGTGCGGTGATAGATGTCGAAAGAAATACCAAATTGCTCAAAACTTTCTTTCATGAGGGTGTGGTATTTATCAACCATTTGTTGAGGGGTAATGCCTTCTTTTTTAGCCTTAAGGGTAATGGCCACGCCATGCTCATCGCTGCCGCAAACAAAAAGTGTTTCTTTACCGCACAGGCGCAAATAGCGGGCATATATATCTGCAGGCAGGTAGCAGCCGGCTAAATGACCAATATGAACGGGTCCGTTTGCATATGGCAATGCTGCAGTAATGAGGGTTCTTTTGGGTTCTGCGTGTATCATAAAAGCATTGCAAATTACAGTAAAATGAACGAAAGCGAAAACGAGAATTGTGGCTTATCTAATTGACTGTAACATATTGCCACTCCGGCTAACTGCTTTTTTAGCATCTTTGCATAGGCAAAATAAATTATTGAATCTCTTTTCATGGAGCCTTTTAACGAAAAACAGGAAGCAAGAAACAGCAGCTGGAAACTGCTATATATACCCATTGCTGCGGCATGGATTTTTACCACTTATCTTAATAATGGTGGCATTGAAGAGCAATTACTATTTTGGCTTATCGGGTTAGTTATTACGCTCATTTTGGTTGTTTTGATAAAGGTATTAAACCTGCATACACAAATTGATGAAAACGGTATTTCTGTAAAGTTTAGCCTGCTTATGTCTAAACAGAAAAAATTTTTATGGGATAACATCAGCCGAGCGGAGATAAAAAAGTATAGCCCAATTACAGAATACGGAGGCTGGGGTTATAGGCTGGGGTTATTTACGAAAAAACGAGCCTACAGTATTTCCGGTAATATAGGATTAGAGCTTACGCTAAAAAATGGGCAAACCGTAATGATTGGAACAAAGAGAGCTGAGGAGATGCAAGCATACCTGCAATACCTGAAATCAGCACATCAGAATGCTGCTATAAAATAGCTGTATAAATGCTGATGAACTACTTAGCCGCGCCTAGGCCTGCCAGGTAACCGGTGGTCCATGCGGCCTGAAAATTAAAACCTCCGGTTATGCCATCAATGTCCAGAATTTCGCCTGCAAAATGTATGTCTTTACAACGCTTACTTTGCATGGTTTTAAAATCAATATCATCTAACCCAATACCACCGCAGGTAACAAACTCTTCCTTAAAAGGAGTTTTGCCTTTTACGTGGTAGGTATCATAAAGCAAGTTATTTACAAAGCGGTTTACATCTTCTTTAGAAATTTCGCCCCACTTCATTTTATCGTTAATGCCGGTTTTTTCAAACAGATAATGCAGTAAACGTTTGGGTAGTATAAAAGGGAATAACACATTGATTTGCTTGGAAGGATTGGCTGCTTTTAAATTCATAAGTTCCAGGCGTGCTACTTCTTCTTTCTTTTCATTCATCCAATTTATCTGTACCTGAAAATCGTAATCTTTTTCTGCAAGGATGCGTGCTCCGTAAGATGATAATTTTAATATGGCAGGTCCGCTAAGCCCCCAATGTGTAATAAGTACCGGACCGCTAAATTCCATTTTGGTATCCAGAATTTTTGCTTTGGCAGGATTAACAGAAATACCCTGTAGGTTTGCCAATTCTTCATCCTGAATATTAAAGGTGAATAGAGAAGGCACTGGCTCAATAATTTCATGGCCCAGTTCTTTAATCCAATTTAGCCCCTCAATTTTAGGGCTGCCACCGCACGCAACAATTAGTTTATCGCACTCCATTTTTTCGCCACTGCCCAATTTTAATTCAAAACCACCTTGAAAACGCGGAGTTATTTGCTTAACCTCTGTTTGCTCCTTAATTTCTATTTTTAACTTTTTAGCTTCTTTTAGCAAGCATTTTATTATGGTTTCAGAGTTATCGGTGGTTGGGAACATGCGGCCATCTTCCTCCGTTTTTAATTTCACACCTCTTTCTTCAAACCATTTAACGGTATCGGTGGTCATAAACCTGCTGAATGCACTTTTGAGTTGCTTCTCCCCTCTTGGGTATGAGAGCGACAACTGTTTCAGATCAAAACAGGCATGCGTAACATTGCAACGCCCACCACCGGAAACAGCCACTTTGCTTAGCAGCTTATTGGTTTTTTCCAGAATTATAACCTCTGCATCTTTATTTGCCTGCGCACAGGTTATGGCAGCAAAAAAACCTGCTGCACCTCCTCCTGCTACAACTACCTTTCTTTTCAAAATGAGCTAGAATTTTAAGTTAAGCGACTAAAAAAAGTCGGTGCAAAAGTAGCAATAATTTCAGAATTGCCTCAATCGTTTAACAGCAGTTTGGCGTAGAAAAGCGGATTACGCAACTTGGCCCTTAAATCAAGGTCTTCAAACATGCAACTGATTGTTTCTCTAAGCGCTTTATTTTTGTTGGCTTTATTAACCACAAAGTTAAACAGCCAGGGATATTTACATAGTTTTTGCATGGTATGGCTTAATTTCAGCTCATCCCATTGCCTATTGTAAAAAGCTAAATCATAACGTTTTAAGAATGCTTCATCAAATTTATTGGCTTTAATTGCCTCCTCTATAACTGAGGCTGCCATCATGCCACTGTATAGGGCATTGCCTATACCTTCACCGGTAAATGGGTCAATTAAAGAGCCCGCATCTCCTACCAAAAGATATCCGTTTCCGGAAAGCCGTCTTTTTTTTGAGCCCAGCGGCAAACCCCAGCCTTGTATTTTGCCCTGCAAGGTGGCATTCTTAAATCTGTCTTTAATTTTAGGATTGTTGGCAATGGCTCTTAGCATATCGGCTTTAAGGTTCACCTTTTTTTTGCTCACGGTGGCACTAAGCATGCCTGCACCCACATTGGCTTCTCCATTTGGTAGAGGAAAAATCCAGAAATATCCCGGTAACAATTCTTCTAAAAAGTGTAATTCAATAAAATTTTGCAGATGCATGCCCTCTACCCCTTTGTAATATGCCCTGATACCCGCACAATAGTGATTATTCTCCTTTGATAAACCTGCCAGTTTCTTGGCAACAATAGAGCGATCACCTTCGGCACCAATCAATAGCTGTATACCGCTAATGATTTCTGCTTTGCCATTTTGGGAATACGTGATTTCTGAAATGCCCTGGTTTTGCTTAATTTCAGTTACTTCAGCACCTTGCAGCACATGTGCATATCGTGTATCGATAAGCTTAAACAACTCATGGTCAAAATGCACCCTTTTGGCAATAAAACCCGGTGGATGAGCTTGATTGCTCATGTCTGATTTAAACGGAATATCAATGTGCTTCCCGTTTGGTGCCACAAACTTTACCCCCCAGCTATCAATGAACTTATCGGTTTGTGCTGCAAACTGATGCACAATTTGCGGATTTAGTTCATTGAGCACATACACGGTTTTGCCACTTAGGGCATCACCGCAAATCTTATCGCGCGGAAAGGTTTGCTTTTCAATAATAGTGTGCGGTATGCCCTGCTTGGCCAAAAATAAAGAGGTGGCACAACCGGCAGGCCCTGCTCCAATAATTACGATCTGATGTGGTGAAAGCATGCTAAATTACATTGCAATGATAATAGGCTAAAAGCAAATATTGTTATCTTATGTCCAAACGGCTTGAAAAACAATACTTATCAATGCACTTGCTCCTACTAATTAATCATATCATTACATTTGTGCTATGGAACAAGTCGCATGGTTAAATACAGGTTTTTTTGGAAATACCCTCAGAGATTATGCTTGGTGCGCGGGCATCCTGCTACTGGGTATTTTATTAAAAAGATTTGGCGCCACGTTTTTAAGTCGTCAATCTTTTCGAATATTTAAGCAATTTTCAAAAAATCAGTTTTCGGAAGTATTTGTTGAATTGCTCCGAAAACCAATTGAGCAATTGCTTTTATTGCTGATTCTATATTTTGCTTTTGAACGTCTCAATTTTCCTGAAAACTGGAATTTAGTACCCGATACCCAATATGGGCTGCGCTGGTTTATTGATGCCCTCTATGGAATTGCCTTGTTTGTGGTTATTACCAAAATACTGCTAAAGGCAACCGACTTTTTTGCCTACGTGTTGCAAAACAGAGAAGAGTCGCCTGTATCCTTTGAGTTATCCAATTTTCTTAAGGAACTCATTAAAGTAGTGCTTGTTGTAATGTGTGTATTTGCAGGCCTTAGGTTTGTATTTGATGTAAATATTACTGCTCTTGTTGCCTCTTTGGGCATAGGCGGATTGGCAGTGGCTCTGGCAGCGCAGGATACGCTGGCAAACCTGCTTGGATCTTTTGTAATTTATCTGGATAAGCCTTTTAAGGCAGGTGATTTAATAGAAGCAGATGGCATTACAGGCCGCATTGAGCATGTGGGTTTCAGAACCACACGCATACGCACACTGGAAAAAAGCCTGATAACCGTGCCCAATAAAAAATTAATTGACACGGCATTAAACAATATAACCTTAAGTGACATGAGAAGGGTTCGCTTCAATATCGCATTAACTTATAATAGCAAACCTGAGCAGATAACCGGTATTATTGATGAAATAAAATCCATTATTGATTCACACCCTAAAACCGGAGATGAGTTTGTGGTGCGTTTTGTTGATTTCGACAGCAGCTCTCTGAATATTTTGGTTATTTATTTTGTGAAGAGCAATGAATTTGAAGTAATGGTTGATGTGAAAGAGCAAATTAATTTAAGCATCATGAAAATTATTGAGAAGCATGGGTGTGCATTTGCTTTCCCTACACAAACCATTCACCTGCAACAATAAGGTGCAGTAAAGACCTTTGTGCTTTCTTTTTTCAACCTCTTCCCAAATGTTATTTATGCCAATATGTCAATGGCTTGATTTTTGGTAACTTTGCGACTATTGATTTAACCCGGATGAACAGACTTAATCATTTACCTGACGAAGCACGTGTGTGGCTTTATGCCGCCAACAGGACTTTAACAGCTGCCGAGCAGGAGCAAATGCATGAAGAGGCCAGGCAATTTATAAATGGATGGACCTCTCATGAACATAAAATGGATGCTGCATTTGATATTATTTATGACATTTTTCCCGTGCTTGCTTTAAATGAATCGGTAAATGCGGCCAGTGGCTGCGGTATTGATAAATCTGTTGCCTTTTTTAAAAAACTGGAAAATGCCTTAGGCATATTGCTATTTAACCGCCTGCAAATTGAGGTGATGACTGCAGAGGGATTAATTATTACCCAAAAACAGACATTGGTAAATATGCTTGATTCCGGACAACTCTCTTCTTCTTCTACCACTTTTAACAAACAAATTAACACCATGGGCCAGCTAAAAACGGATTTTGAAATTCCTATTTACAAAGCCTGGTTTTATCCATCGCTGCCTGCCTCTAAAAAAGTGTCGTAGCTCCGTGTTTGCCAATCAAACAATTTGTTGCTATTCTTGCTTATTATAATTTATACCTTAACTCAATTACATGTCAGATAACAAAGAAAGGGGCCCTGCTCCTGCAAACGATAAAAGGAATCAAAAACCAAAAATGCCTCAGGTTCCAAAATTTAATTTCTATTGGATATATGGTATCATATTCGCCATATTCATTGGTCTGCAATTTTTGCCGCAGGATGTGGCAATAAAGACTACCTGGTTTAAGGTAGAGACGGAGATGATTATGAGCAATGATGTAGAAAAAATAATGGTGGTGAATAAGGAACGTGCCGAGGTCTACCTGAAAAAAGAATCACTGAAAAACGAAAAATACAAAGACCTGAAGAAGCGTGGTTTTTTTGGCGATGAAGTTGGTCCGCATTACTACTTTGAAATCGGTGATGTTAACCAATTTACTACTGACTTAAACAATGCACGTGTGGCCTATGAAAAAGCCAATCCTGGCCAAACCTTACAAATACCTGTTGAGTACATAACCCAACATAATTATTTTGGCGATATCATTGGCTGGCTATTGCCTTTTGCATTGCTAATCGGATTGTGGTTATTTATATTTCGCAGAATGGGCGGAGGACCGGGTGGCGGAGGACAGATATTTAATATTGGTAAATCAAAGGCGCAGTTATTTGATAAGGAAGCATCGGTTAAAGTTACCTTTAAAGATGTTGCCGGCTTGGATGAAGCCAAGGTTGAAGTTATGGAGATTGTTGATTTTTTAAAACATCCGAAAAAGTATACCAACTTGGGTGGCAAAATACCCAAAGGGGCATTGCTGGTAGGCCCTCCGGGCACAGGGAAAACATTGCTTGCCAAAGCTGTTGCTGGAGAAGCCGGTGTCCCTTTCTTCTCGCTTTCTGGTTCCGATTTTGTGGAGATGTTTGTAGGTGTTGGCGCATCAAGAGTTAGAGATTTATTCCGTCAGGCAAAGGAAAAAGCGCCCTGTATTATTTTTATAGATGAAATTGATGCCGTTGGCCGTGCACGCGGACGTTCACTTATGCAAGGCGGAAACGATGAAAGAGAAAATACCCTGAATCAACTCCTCACAGAAATGGATGGTTTTGCCACCGATTTGGGTGTAATCATTTTAGCTGCAACCAACAGACCTGATATTTTAGATCCTGCATTACTTCGACCCGGAAGATTCGACAGGCAGATTTCCATTGATAAGCCGGATTTGAAAGGCCGTGAAGAAATTTTTAATGTTCATTTAAAGCCGCTTAAACTTAACACAGATGTTAACCCTGCGCGTCTGGCAACACAAACGGCCGGCTTTGCTGGTGCCGAAATTGCTAATGTGTGCAATGAAGCAGCACTGATTGCCGCACGCAAATCAAAAGATAAGATTGAAATGCAGGATTTTCAGGATGCCATCGATCGGGTGATTGGTGGGCTTGAAAAGAAAAATAAAATCATCTCTCCTGAAGAGAAAGAAATCATTGCTTACCATGAAAGCGGCCATGCCATTGTTGGCTGGTTCTTGGAGGGTGTTGACCCGCTGGTAAAAGTTTCTATCGTGCCTCGCGGAGTAGCAGCTTTGGGTTATGCGCAGTATTTACCTAAAGATCAATACCTGTATACCACAGAGCAAATGGAAAACATGATGTGCATGACACTTGGCGGACGCGTAGCAGAAGATATTACTTTCGGACGTATTTCAACCGGTGCACAAAACGATCTGGAGCGCATTACCAAAATGGCCTATGCCATGGTAACCATATATGGTATGAATCCTAAAGTAGGCAATATTTCATTCCATGATCCACAAAATGAATATGGCTTTACCAAGCCTTACTCCGATAAAACAGCTGAGATGATTGATATTGAAGTGCGCAACCTGATAGATACCTGTTATAACCGCACCAAAAAATTATTACTGGAGAAAAAGGATCATCTGGAAAATCTGTCTCAGATTTTATTAAAGCGGGAAATTTTGTTTCAGCATGACCTGGAAGAAATATTAGGCAAACGCCCTTTTGAAGCTAAGACGGAAGAAGCCCCAGCCCCTGTTGTTGCAGAAAATGTTATTACTCCTGCTGAGGAAGAAACGACAATACTTGAGCAGGAAAAAGAAGCAGCGGCAAATAAACCTGAACCGCCAAAAGAAGAACCTAAAAATCACACAAATCCAACCTTGTTTTCATAACCTACTTAAGCCGACCTTAACAGTCGGCTTTTTTTATGTTTTGATTTTTATGGGGCTTCCCTTCGCTTTTTAAAAGCCGAAGTTTTTTATACCTTGCAGATTGGTGGAACAAACTACTTCAAAAGAAAAAATACTCAAAAAAGTTAGGGCAGCGCTTATTTTCAAATCAAAAAGCAAATATGCCAATATTGATTTGGAGTCGAATGTATATGAGCAGCCCCCTGCGGGAGAGTCGATACTTGAAACTTTTGCAAAAAATTTCACAGAAACACAAGGCCAGTTTGTAGTATGCGATAATAAATTTGATTGCTTAGATAAACTGCTGACTTTAATTGAGCGTAAAAAATTGAAAAACATTTTTTGTGCAGAGAACCAACTGCAGGAAATGCTTACCGATAGCGGCATTGCTTACCTTCACCAAAAAGAACAACTGGCTAAAGCAATGGTTGGTATTACCACCTGCGAAAGCCTCGTGGCGCGCACCGGCAGCATCCTGGTAAGCTCGGTTAGAAATACGCGCGTGCTTACCATCTATCCTTCAGTGCATATTGTTATCGCTTACTCATCTCAGGTGGTTATGGAAATTAAAGATAGCTTACAGCAGCTTAAAAACAAATACGGCAGAAATATGCCTTCCATGATATCATACATCACCGGACCTTCAAGAACCAGTGATATTGAAAGAAAAATTGTAACAGGTGCGCACGGACCAAAAGAGTTATATGTATTCTTAATTCAGGATGTAAAACAATAACAGGGTAAGAAATAATATTGACTTTAAAAAAAACATATTTCGCCTCAGATTTTCATTTAGGTATCCCTGATGCAAAAAGCAGCAGCGAAAGAGAACAACGCATTATCAAATGGCTTAATGAAATTAAGCCTGATTGTGCAGAGTTATTTATTGTTGGCGATATTTTTGACTTTTGGTTTGAATACAAAACAGTGGTGCCAAAAGGATTTGTTAGGCTGCAGGCAAAGTTTGCTGAGTTTACCGATGCAGGCATCCCCGTTCATTTTTTTCATGGTAATCATGATCTGTGGCAATTCGGCTATTTTGAAAAAGAACTGGGTGTGCAGGTGCATGAAAAATCAATAATAAGAACCATTAATGGCAAAAAATTTTATATCGGACATGGCGATGGTTTAGGACCGGAGCAACGCAGATTTAAAACCATACTCTGGATATACAGAAACCGTTTTTTTCAGAAAATTTTTTCAATGTTGCATCCCAACATAGGTATAGGAGTTGCCAATTGGCTTTCTCATCAAAGCAAACTAAAAACGTTTGATGGCAATTTTACTTTTTATGAAGAGAAGGAGTTTCTAATCAGATATTGTCGTAGCATCTTGCAAGAAGAATCATTCGACTATTTTGTTTTTGGACACAGACACCTGCCCATGGAATATAAACTAACGGAACAAAGCCGATATGTAAACCTTGGAGACTGGATAGGATTTAACACCTATGCTGTATTTAATGGCGAAACACTTAGCCTGCAAACTTTTCATCTATGAAATATCTGCTGCTAAGTCTATTGTTTTTGTTTTCTTGCCTTGATAATATCAGCGCCCAGCAATCAACCGTTGATAGTGCGGCAACTCCAACCTACAGGCTCATTAAGCATATTGATATTGAAGCTAAAGACATTCATACCGACAGGTTAGGTAACTTGTATGTGGTTACCAAAACCAATCAATTGTATAAATACAGCCCTGATGGCGCGCTGCTAAGCACACTTAATTATAAATACATTGGCAATATCTCTCATATTGATGCCACCAATCCGCTTGAAATTTATGTATTTTATAAAGAGCTGAATCTTGTGGTGTTTTTAGATAACAATCTGGCTTTTCGCGGAGAGATGAAACTGGAACAATATCAAATAACTCAGGCATCAGCCATAGCACGCTCTTTTGATAACGGCATATGGGCATTTGATTTGGCAGATTTGCAACTGAAACGAATGGATAAAAACGGAGAAAACGCACAGACAAGCGGTAATATCAGGCAGTTTGTAAAGCAAAAGCAACTCTCGCCAACCTATGTGTTTGATGATAATAATCGGGTATTTCTGGTTGATTCCAATATAGGTATCATGCTGTTTGATGTTTTTGCCCATTATTTGAAAACCTTGCCTATAAAATGCAATGAACAGGTAAAGGTTATTGGTGATGAGATATACTATCAGCAAAAAAATAGCATTTTTAAATACCACCTTAAAACCTTTTTAACCAGTAGTTTTGGTTTGCCTCAAACAGCTCCGGTATTGGATCTTAGCATTGAAAAGGGACGTTTATATTTGCTTTTACCCGACAGGATAAGCATTTATTCTTTTTAGCCTCGCGCTTCTTTCCTATTTTTGCCACGCCCAACCACGATATCAGATGCTGGATAAATTAGAAGCCATCAAACAACGTTTCGATCAGGTAGGTGAAATGCTTACACAGCCGGATGCACTTGCTGATATGAAGCGTTTTACCCAACTAAATCGCGAATACAAAGACCTGCAGAAAATTGTAGACAAATATCTTGTTTACAAAAACCTGTTGGAGAACATAGCCAATGCCAGAGAATTACTGAACACCGAGAAAGATCAGGAGATGAAAGAAATGGCCAAAGGAGAGCTAGAAGAGCTTGACCCGTTGGTTGCGCCAATGGAAGAAGAAATAAGGTTAATGCTTATCCCTAAAGATCCGGAAGACAGCAAGAATGCCATTATGGAAATACGCGCAGGGACGGGAGGTGATGAAGCGAGTTTATTTGCAGGCGACCTTTTCCGCATGTATAGCCGCTACTGTGAGAAGCGCGGATGGAAAACAGCAGTGATTGATTTTACCGAAGGCACTGCAGGTGGTTATAAGGAAGTGGTGATGGAGGTAACAGGTGAAGAAGCCTATGGTATTTTAAAATATGAAAGCGGTGTGCACCGCGTGCAGCGTGTGCCCGACACCGAGACACAAGGACGTGTGCATACGTCAGCCGCATCAGTAGTGGTTTTACCGGAAGCCGAAGATCTGGACTTTGAATTGAATCCGGCAGATATTGACATGCAAACTGCACGTTCAGGTGGCGCAGGTGGCCAAAACGTAAATAAGGTTGAATCTAAAGTTATGTTAACCCATAAGCCAACAGGTATAGTGGTGGTTTGCCAGGTAGAGCGTACCCAAAACGGAAATCGTGAAAGAGCCATGCAAATGCTGCGATCAAAGCTGTACGAAATGGAAGTACAGAAAAGACAGGAAGAGGTTACGAAGAAACGTAAAACCATGGTATCAACAGGCGATCGTTCTGCAAAAATCAGAACCTATAATTATCCGCAGGGTCGTGTAACGGATCACCGCATTGGGCACACCGTATATAATTTACCGGAAGTAATGAACGGAGAAATTCAGGAATTCTTAGACCAACTGCAAATAGCAGAAAATGCAGAGAAACTAAAAGAAGGCATCAGCTCCTAAAGTTTACCTGTTCAAATAAAATGAAAGCGGTTCCCAATAATACTCATACCAACCGCGTTCAATACGATCAGCGAGTGCTTCAGGTACACCTGTATGAAAAAACTCCAGCTTGCAACCCTCAGCAGTATCCGACAAAATAAATGCGGCCTCTGATTCATGTGTGGCGGGCCACTGCTCATCAACAGTTCTCCATGATTGAACGATTTTCTTACCACGCTCCAATACCACATTTTTTCCTACTGCATAGCCATCATAAGAACTGAAGGATGATCCTTCCGAGTCTGAGATAACAGCCTTTGCCCCGGTAAAAGAACTGTGTATGCGTTCATCCATGAGGCAGCAATAAACATCCAGTGCGGTGGTTTGAAATTGAATGGTTTGATGTATGTCGCGGGTTTTCATTGAAATTACTTTATAAAGATATAAAAATAAGTGCGCCCCGCCAATGTATTGGCGGGGCGCACTGTTATAGAGAATGATAGTGTGGCTTAGTTTCCGGCTTTTACAAGCTTCACTCTGCTCACGCTTCCGTTGATATTGCTATTCATAAAGTATACACCATCTTTCAGGGTATCTATACCGTCAAGCGAAATCACCTGTAACCCTTTGTTTACTTCGTGTGTTCCTGTGTAAACTGCACGTCCTTGTAAATCGGTAATGCTAATTTGCATAGTACCTGCTTCAGGACTTACAACCTGCACATTTACTTGTTGGTTGAAAGGATTTGGATATACGCTAACATTTACGTTTGCAACCAGTTTATTGATATTAACCGCTACAGGACCATAGAAGGTGTGTTTGCCATCAAAATCTACTTGTTTCAAACGGTAGTATATTACCTGAGCAGTAGGGTTCAGTGCAGCTTTCTCGTCTACAAAATTGTAGTTGCTTTCGCTGTTGGTAAATCCAACACCATCAACTTTACCTGCCAGTTCAAAATCAGCACCGTTAAATGAGCGCTCAACTTCAAAGTGGCTGTTGTTGAATTCTGATGCAGTGCTCCAGTTTACGATCACATCTTCACCTGCTTTGTTTGCAACCAGTTTGGTTAACTGAACAGGAAGAGTAGAGTTTGCCAGGTTATCGCCAACTGCAAATGCTGTTGGAGTTGTAGACAAAGCCACACCACTGCGTGTAACTGTAAACGGATTGCTACCTGTAGCTGGTCCATAAGTGGCAGGTGCCATCCATGATGGAGGGGTACTTCTGTAGAAGGAAACTCCGCAATTGGTGCGGTTAAAGCCGCCTATCTCCATGGTGTCTGCCCATTGCAAACTAACTGTAGCTGTACTGCCTCCTGCAACTGTCTCGTCAATTACCCAACTGCGGTTTACCATACTGCTAGACAAATTTGAACCCGCTGTACCATTTGCAAGTACTCCTGAAAATACCCGCGCACCTACTACATCTGTGGTTGAAGCAAGGGTGAAAGTAACCTGCACCGGTGTATAACCATCAGAGCCTATTGGGAACAATACAGGGGTATTGTTATTCTGAACATTTCTGCGCAAGGTTCCTGTTCCATTTGTACGAATCCAGTTTGAGGAGTTGAAACCAGTGATAGCCCCATTATTGTTAATCGTTAGGTTATTATTACCTAAGGCAAGCCAACCTGATTGCAGGTTAACCCAGTTAAGAGCTCTGGCAGCACTAAGCGTTACACCATTGGTATTATTAATAATCAAAGAGTCTACTCCACTTATTGAATTACCTGTAATTTGAGCAACTGAACCATTATATTCAACTCTTCCGCTGAAAGTTCTGGTCCCATTCATTTGAACACTTCCGCTAATTCCGCCTGTTGCAGATAATCCATCAGCAGAACCTGTAACGATACGTGAACCTCCATTTGCGGTAAAGTTTCCGTTACCATTCAGAACGTTGGTACCAAAGTCCATTACACCGCCTGATTGAACTGTTACGTTACCTAATGCAAGTAAACTACCAGTTAAGTTAGCGGTACCAGTACCTGTTACTGTAATATTATTATATGTACCACTTACACCGGTATTGGTGCTAACTACCAAATCTACATAAACGGTGAATGTGCTTGAGCTGTTAGTGGTGCCTGAAGCTGTAGTTACAGCAATTACTCCTGTTGTGGCGGATGCAGGAACAGTAGCAGTGATAGTTGTTGAGTTCACTACAGTGAATGTTGAAGTTACACCATTGAATGTAACTGCAGTTGCACCTGTAAAGTTACTTCCGCTAATGGTTACAGACGTTCCTACTCCACCGGCAGTTGGGCTGAAACCTGTGATGCTAGGTGGTGTTGTTACCGTAAAGCTAGATGCACTTGTACCGGTACCAGAACCATTCACTACGCTAATGGTACCTGTGGTAGCACCACTTGGAACTGTTGCAGTAATGCTGGTTGCTGAGTTAACTGTGTATGATGAATTGATACCATTAAATCTTACTGCAGTGATTGCGTTAAACTCTGTACCAGTAATGGTTACTGAAGTTCCAATAGGACCTGAAGTTGGTGTGAAGGAAGTAATACTTGGAACAGGAAATACAGTGAAAGTAGCTGAGCTGCTAGCACTACCTGCAGGGTTGGTTACTGTAACCACACCGCTTGTAGATCCGTTTGGCACTGTACAGGTAATAGTTGTGTTATTTACAATCACAAAGCCAGTGGCGTTGGTTGTGTTAAACTGAACCTGAGATGCCCAGGTAAATCCGGTTCCTGTTATGGTTACTGCTGTTCCAAAAGTACCGCTTGTTGCTGAAAGACCGGTAACGGTTGGTGCAGGTATAACGGTGAAGTTACCTGAACTTGTTCCGGTACCAAAAGGATTGGTTACCGAAACCGGACCTGTGGTAGCACCGGTTGGCACAGTTGTGGTAATGGTAGTATCATTAACCACAGTAAATGTAGGCTGAGCCGTACCATTAAATGAAACTGCTGTAGCTCCGGTAAACAAGGAGCCTCTGATACTTACTGCTCCACCAATTTCGCGGGCACTTGGAACAAATGCTGAGATAGTAGCAGGTGCTGTAAGTTCAGTGCCTGTAAATGTTATGGAAGTACCTGTTGTGCTAATACCACTTACGGTAGCTATTCTGGTAGAAGAATTAGATGTGGTAGTAAACTGGGTAGTCCAAGAAGTTGGCGTAGCCAGATTTGAAGTAGCCAGTCGCAGGTTATTTGCATTTTGCATATTACCCAGATTTGCTTCATTAAAGTTATATGTTAAAGCATAATTGTATGGCGGTGTACCACCCGACACATCTGTGCGCACATAGCGGTTGTTAAAGTTACCGGCTGGTGATGCAGGAGGATTAACACCTGTAAAGTCATAAACGGTTGCACTGGTTGGTGCTGAAGCACCCCATGCGATCGAAGCAACCGGCATACTTGCAAAGGTATAGCTGGTAGTGGTACTGGCAGCAGGGGCTGCTGAAGCAACAGCTGCAATTGGCAACATGGATGGTGCCGAAGTCATATGCACAGAACCAATCGTTGTGGCAGTACCCTGAGAAGTTGAGCGGGCATTGCCTGCAAAATCATTGTTTAGGTTATTGGCACTTGCACCCGTGATACCTTTGCCATATACATACCATACTTCCTGGTTGGTAGTAATCAATCCAAGATTACCTACCGCAGGTGAAGTAAACAAATTGTTTAGGTTCAACTGACCTGCACCTGTTCCGGCCTGTAAATAGTATCCAATCACATCACTGGTTGCATTCGCTCTCCAGTTAGCCAAGTTATTAGGAGTCAAACCCCACTCACCAACTGTGTTGCTATTGGATGTAGCCATCAGGTTATAAACACTGGTCGTGCTGTTCCAGAAGCCATTGGTAGGTGATGAAGCCTGGTTACTGATGGCATAGTGGTTACCTGTACCACCTGTTCTGCGGTTTGCAAGTATGTTGTTCCTCAATGCCATGTTGGTAGAAATCTCCGTTCCTGTATTGTTACCGCGTAAGAACGCATATGTATTTTGAGGACCTGCACCTGCAGTTCCGTCAATCAATACTGAATTGTTGATGGCATTTAATGTTAGAGTTGTGTTTGAAGAATATAAGTAAATACCATTCAACTGTATATTATTAGCAAAACCGTTACCTAACGTAATCTGATTGTTGTAAAGGTTTGCAGTGGTGCTTGCGCCTCCAATAGAAATACCAGCGGCTATTGGAGCAGGGTATAAATTAACACTTGTGCTTGCATTGGTAATATCCCAAATACGATTTCGATTGTAAACATTATCCTGACCAGCAGTTTGTAAAATACCATGCACGATGGTTGGTGAATTACCTGTATTGGTTGCACGAATTGCACTGATTTGGTTATTGGTAACCGTAGCAACAGTCGAAGATCCAACTGTTACAAGTAGACCAACGGCCACTCCATTTGTTGAGTTGCTTATACTTGCAGAACGCAGCTCTCTAATTGCATTTCCGGTTATGGTAGGGAAAGCACTGTTTTGGATTTGTGCTCCATAAAGTATGCCACTTGTACCGGTTCCTGTTGCTGTAATATTGGCTATCGTATTGTTTGATAAAGTATAAGATGGCGTATTGGCAATAAGGGGTGAAATAAGCATACCATAGTGAAGAGTGTTACCAGCAGCAACTACACTATTTGTGTTCGTTGCATGACCGATGGTGTTGCCACTAATAGGAGCAGTTATCGTACCCCCGGAAAGCTGAATACCTACAAACTGTGCTGAGGTATTGGGTGTTGAAATATTAATGCCCTGAACCGTATTGTTTTGGATTTGAATATTATTCACACCGGAATAAACAATCCCGAAAACAGAAGCAGATGGCGCCCAATTGATACCGTTGGCAACAACAGGGTCTCCGATTATATTATTGGAAATTACGGTATTACCAGCCTGCGCGGAAATTCCCTGAAATTGATAGGTGGCTGCAGAATTGGTGAAAGAAATATTTCTAACAGTATTATTACCAATTAAGGTGTTTGCTCCGTTACCAACTTGTGTTCTTATACCAATAAAACCCATATTATTTGGATTCACAAGAGCTGAACCACCGCAATTAGCAGCAGTACCACCAATAAAATTGTTAGTAATATTGTGTCCGCTAGAAAATGATCCAGGCAGGAAAACGATTCCTTGGAATTGACCCAAGTAATTTGGCACGAAGCCAAGGTTATAGAAAATGCTGTTGCCGCTTATCACAAAACCATCGCCATTATTGGTAACAACACCTATACCAGCCACAACACAATTGGAGATCTCGTTATTGGTAATTACAATATTGTTATTGTAAACATTTGGATTACCAAACGAGTATACACCTGCATTGGCAGGGATACCGTCAGGTAGAGTTGCAATTGTATTATTGGTAAGCACGCAATTGGTTAATGTGTCAAAAGAGCAAGGTGTATTGATAAACTGATTATTTAAACCTGCACGGAATTCAATTGCTCCACCGGCAGTATTCGAGTTTCCTGATTCAATGATACAATTGCGAATGGCAACACCTGTTGCACTGCTCACGGTAATCACACTGTTACCTGTACCTACATTATATGCGCCAGTAGCGGCCGTATTGCGTATTCTAAGCATGCGCTGGCTTGCTGTACCACCTGTTGGTATGCCGGTTATTTTTACCCTGTCGGCTCCTATTAGAGTAATAAGGCCGTAGTTATTAACCGTGTTAAGGTACGAGCCCTCAATTAATCGAGGAGTAGTGGTAGAGGCGTTTGGACGAATAGTTAACGTAAACGTTCCTGCACCCACACCATCTTCTGCAAATCTGTTCAGCGCTATTGCACCGGTTTCAGCAGTTAAATCAGAAGTGATTTCTGCTACGATATTTCCACCCAAGGTGCGGCTGTTCAGAAATTCAAACAGACCACCTGCATTGGTTAATGAGGTATAGGTTTGACCTGTACCTACCTGCAATACCGTATTGGCCGGAATAACAGGAAGGAAGCTGTAACGGCTTGGTGTGCGTGGATTTTGTGTAATGGTATTTACATCTGTTCCAACAGCAAGCAGCGGGAATGAACCTACGTTAGCAGCAGCATCCTGAGCCACTACATAGTAGCGGATAGTATCAGATAAAGTAAGTGTTGGGCTAAATACCAGATAATCGATATTAAAGCTTGCTGTTGAATTGGTAGCGGTTCCTGTTACAGTAACAGCTGATGAAGAGAACCAGGTAATACCATCACGGCTGTAATAAAGCTTAGGCCTGTTGGCTCCGCTCATTACAATACCATTATTATCAGTAATAACTACGTTGTTGAGCGTGCGAATACCTGTTAAGCTACCTGCATTGGTAAGCGGAACATATGAAATTACCGGGGCAAATGCATCAGGTGCCATGGTGAAGTTACCTGCATGGGCACCAATATCTGATGGTGTATTGGATGCACGGCTATTATTATAATAATCGGTAGCAACAGTTGTTACCGTAGGATCACCGCTGCGCTCAGCCGGGTTGCTGCCTTGCAATGAAAGCTCAACATTAGGCGAAATAGCAGTAGCAGAGGCACTGAAGTTTGGTGATGCTGCAGAAGAGGCTGCATCCAAACCTGTGATAGCTTTCCAACTCATAGAGTCACCACCCAATAAGGCATAACGTGTATTGGTTGCTGCAATACCACTGGCAAAGCCACCGGTACCCGGAGTATTGATGATATTGTAATTGCTGGTGATACGCAGTGAATCCTGCAAACGCAGGCCAAAGTTAAAGCCAGTGGCTGCACCGTTGCTAATGGTATTGGCAAAAATATTATTTCTGATATCCATTTGCTGGCCTGATAGAATCTGTGCACTGCTTTCAAACGCACTGGTAATAGCTGCACCCGTTGCAGGGCTTCCAGCCATGAAAACTGAATTATGATAATAGAATGACTGAGTAGAAGATTGATGCCAGATACCTCTGATGGTTGAGGCATTGCTATATAAGGCTGCTGCGGTATCCAGACCCAGTCTAATCATATTGTTTGCAATTGTCATGAAACCCGCATTAACCTGCATTCCGGTGATAATTGGAGTTCCTGTTGATGAACTGCTAACGCTGTGAACCAGGTTGCGCAGCACGTTGCTGTTGTTACCATTTACCGAGGCTGAGGTAGCGAAGAACAAACCTGCTACAGAAACACCTGAGTTATTTCCGTAATGTATGAGATTGCTAACGCGGTTGTCATTATAATTGGCATTTACTGTACCCGTTCCACTCATCATAATACCAGATAAAGCACTTGATGTTGTCGTTCCAACACTTGAACTTGTGCTGTAAAGGTTTCTCACAATATTGCCGTTTACATTACCCGTTTGGATAACACCACTTGAGCTGATGAGGATACCTATCATTTGGACAGAAGCAGCAGTTCCATTGGACCAACTCATACTATCTACCAAATTATTACTTACGTTAAAAGTATTATTGAAAGTAGAAGTATTAGCAATACCTATTACACTTGCCAAAGTCAAAGTTCCGGTGTAGATAGAACTTGAGCTGATGCCATATACCGTATTCCCCGTAATTATTGGTGCACCTCCTGTTACCAGCAATGGACGAATAGATGTACTTGATGTAGTGCGGGAAGCATTTAACGTGCGAATGGTATTGTTATTTATGTTTAAGCTTAAGGTTCCGTGGGTAGATACGATACCCATTACCGCAGCAGCAGTAGTTGAACCAGAATTTGCAGAATTAGTTGACAACCTTTCCACCAGATTATTACTGATGTTTACCACGTTTGATGATCCACCTTGCGAAAGGATACCGGTAACACCGGCAGTGGTTCCTGTACTATTTAACACCTGCACGTTGATAATGGTATCATTTTGTATAGAAAGGTTACCTGTAGAAGTGGTAACAATACCCTGGAAACGACCATTATTCAGTGAGAATATTGGAAGTGTATTAGAACCTATTCTATTATTGTTGATGGTGTATACCGCAGAAGATCCGGCAGCATTGATAGCACTAAAGGTACCTGTACCGGTTGTGCTGCTTAGGAAAATATTTTGAATCACATTATTGTTGATTGTGGTTCCTGCAGTAGTACCGGTTGATATATTAATACCATTGAAAGTAACAGATGCATTGTTGTTCAGTGCGCTGCCACCTGCGAAAGGCTCTCGTCCACCAACCCAATTACCGGTTATTAAATTACCGTTTGAGGTAGCGCCAGGATTCAAGGTAATTACATTCAGCGATGTTGATGTGCTGATACCGTAGTTATAATAAAAGTGGTTATTGGTGATACGGATATTATCTCCTGCGCCTGTTGTGAAGCCAATTCCTTGACTGGTGAAATTGTAAATCTTACAATTGTTAATGGTAATATTACTATTAAATCTAGGTGATACACCTAATGCGTAGAAACCAATAGAAGGGAAAAGCGCTCCACCGGTTAAATCCTGACGTATGTAACAATTATCGAATAGGGCATTAGAGAATCCGCGAGTGGTAGTATTGTTATTTATATATACTACGCCATTACCCACATTGCGTGCTTCAAATATGACATTGATAATGGTATCTGAGCTACCGCCATTGTTAAACTGAAGTGCAGGACCGATACCATTTACACGGAAAATAAGGTTGGTATCAGCCGTGGTGCCTGAAGGCCCAAAGCCTAAAATTTTCACATTGTCGGTGTTGTTCAGACGAATCATTCCGCTTCCTACTGTAGTGGATAGCACATACTGAGTATTGCCATCAGGTCTGATGGTCATTTGATATCCACCTGCACCTACTTCCAGCCATTTATTCAGTTCAAATGCTCCGGGCTCTGTGACATTGCTTTGAATCAATACAGTAGTATTACCTTGTAGAGCACTGTTATTTACAGCAGAGAAGAAACCGCCTGGCCCTGTAAGTGTTGGATAGGAAGGCGAACCTGCTCCCGTGCCAATGTATACAGTTGTAGGAATTGGGTCATTAAACAAATAGCTGTTTGGCGTAACAGGATGTGTTGTTACTGCACCTGTTCCAGTAGCCAATGCATAAGCAGGATTAGAATTAATATTTCCTGCTGCAGAGTCGGCTGCAATAACATAATATTGTATACTATCGCCTACAGACAGACCTCCTATTAATGAATTATCGATGGTAAATGAAAACACCCTACTCCTTCCGGCAGTTGATGTTAAAGTTCCTGCCGTAGATTGCCAAGTTGATTGAGATGTCTTCTTGAAATATACACGTGGAGCCAAGGCTGCCGATACAGGTAAATTGGTACCATCAAAAATGGTAGCAGTAAATACCCTGTTGGCAGGGCTTGATGTATTGATTAACGGGGTATAATAGATAAATGGGGGAATTACATCTGAAGATGAGGCATTGGTTGCAGATGAGGAAGCTCCAATATCTACCGGTGTTCTGCCATTTCTCGCAAGTCCATCAAAGTCGGTAGCTACAATTGATAAAACAGTAGTATCACCCATGCCTTCGGCAGGGTTTGGCGTTGCTAGGCGCAGATCTGGAATAGCTGCCGTTCCTGCAACAAAGTTAGGATTGGCATATCCGCTGGAGCCACCTTGACCAGTAGCTGCTGCAAAATTTTGATTAGTAATATAGTTGGTATTATTAAAACGACCTGCAAATGCATTGGCAGAACCACTGTTGAAATGAAGGTTTGCACCAGTTCTGATTCCGGCCATGCTAGTACCAAACATTTTACCATAATGGTTAATGGTTGATACGCCTGCGTTAACCGAATTATTTGCAAAAATATTGTTGCGCATATCTAGGAAACCTACACCACTTGCGCCACCGGCCACTTCAATACAACCGGTTGAAGGGTTTGGTGCACCGGCTGTTCCGAAATCAGGAGCCAGATCAACCAGTACTGTATTGTGAAAAACACCAATCTGATTGGTTGAAGGCGTTCCTACAAAGATACCACGATACTGGCCTGCACGTGCCATAGCCACACCGGCAGTGTCTCGACCGATGCGAATCATGTTGTTGGCTATGGTACCTGTTCCGTTAATATAGTGAATACCATATTGAATAGCATTAGTTGCGGTAGTTGCAGCCGGATAAGCAGTAGTTAAACCATAAATGAAATTACGCGTAACAGCAGATGTATTACCTGCAATGGTACTATTGCCCTGGTGTGCAATACCAATAATGCTTGGATTAGCAGTTGCCAATGTATTGGTAGCAATGAGGTTATAAACAATATTGCTATCAATAATCTGGTTCATGGCACCACTGATATTGTTAATACCCGTGATACCTGCACTTGTAGCAGTGCCTGTAGCAGTAGTAGCACTTCTGAGGTTGTAAATATTATTACCCCTCATGGTGTTTTGTGCATTTACAAGCGCACAGATGCCATTGATTTGGGTAGCTGCTGCAGTATTGTAAGCATTAAGGTTAAAAATGTTATTGTTAAATATATTATGCTGTTGCGAGGTACTTATTGCAATACCATTTATTGCAGCACTGGTAGTGGTAAAGGTATTATTACTATTGGTAAAGAAATTTCTTACCGTATTTCCCTGCATTAAAATGGAAGCACTTGCCGAAGCAATACCTAACTGTGAGGTAGAAGCTGCAGTATATGCATTAAAATCGGTAACAAGGTTATTGGAAACAATAGAACCACCGGTACCACTTTGTTGGTAGATACCAATTTGGGATGAACTAGCCATACCGGAAGGGGCATTGGTATTGGAATAGAAGTTACCAACGATATTGTTTGAAATAACGGCAATACCTGCCTGATTTACAATACCGCCCATACGTGTACTTGCAGGAACAGAAACGAGTGGTGTGAGCGGATTTGAACTGTATACCGAGATACTATCGGCAGGGTTGGTGCCGCCTATGCGGTTACCTCTAATATTAAGTGTTGGCGATCCGTTAGAAATACCTATACCACAGAAAGCACCGCCTATACCTTGCGAAGTAGAACTGGATCTGGTAAAAAAGCGGGTGATGGTATTGCTATCCACATTTAATGTTCCAATGGTGGTACCAAAATGTGCCATTCCCACAAATCCTACAGCAGTATTGGAGGTTATGGTAAGCCCTGAAATAAGGTTGCGTTTAATATCTCCGGGTGCACTGTGGAACATATAATACATATATAGCGTTGCACCGCTATTGTTATCAAAACGTATATTATTGGTGTCGGTTGCATGGCCAATAATATTATCTGTTATATCAACATATCCTGTGCTGGTATATATATAATAAGGATAATAGAATCTGGCCGTTTCTCTTTCATTATAGATGATATTGGAAATTACATTACCCCTGATAACCGCTCCAGCGTTGGTATTAGAACCACTATAGTAAATTTTATAAATGCTTGGTGAGGATGTACCCGGATTCACCAGCTGACGAGGCAAACCTGTACCTGAGCCCCCCACAAATGGAGCACGGCCACCCATATAGTTACCCACAATCTGATGCCCCCATGAGTTGGCATTGCTGGGGTTCATAAAAATATCTGCATGATTAAATGCAGCATAACCAAACCTCGCAGGAACCGGAGTTACTGCTATGGTATCATAAAAACTATTGCCTGTTATGCTGTATTGACGTCCTACCCCCGAGTTAAGTGAATTCGTGAAAATACCATAAACCCTGTGGCCATAAAACCAATTAGAGTCTATGCTAATCCAGTCGTTTTGCTGGGTAAGTGATTGACCTGTAATACCGATAGCGGTTGAATAATAAAAAGTATCTGCCGGAGCAAACGTATTGCTGCGGATAATAATACTATCATTACCATTACCTATTAAGTTGGTTGTACCACCTATATATAGCGCAGCCGATGTTGGTGCGGTGTTGGTATTTTGAGATGAAGAACGGATTACTGTATTTCTGATGGTAGTACCATTGGCTTCATTCCGAACCAAGATAACGTTGGCCGTTCCATTTAATGAGCGGTTCTCTATGGTCATGTTACGACCGTTATCATTGTTCCAGCGACCATCAAATATCACATTGCGTGTGCCTTGTATAGTAAAGATACCTGTATTGTTACTATCTGTTATATATACGGTGTTATTATTGGATGGTCTGAAAGTAATGCTTCTTGAAGGATTTGATCCCAAAACATTACTGATAACGATTGGGAATACTTCACCTCTGGCAGTATTATATATCTGATCAATTAAATTAAACGTAACATTACCGTTAATACCACGGCTTCCAATTGAAGAAACAGCATCAGTAATGGTAAGAAAATCGGCCGGACCTGAAGTTCCTACTGTATAGTTGCCCGATAATGGCCCTAAAATCGTTCTGCCCGCTCCCGGAGGAGTTGTTGGTGAAGGGGTGCGAGAAACACCACCAACAGTTAAACCGGTGCATGCACCATTAATTACACCGCTTGAAACCGCACTATTGACATCATAAGCCAGCCAGAAATAATTGGTATCGGATGGATTTCCTGTGGCTCCTAAAGTTCTCGTACCATTAAAGCTGAAAGATCCTGAAGGGTTGGCTACGGTTGGACCGAACTGATTGGTTTGCGCATAAACTGGAGAGTTACCTGTATAATACAAGCGTGCATTGCTGATAGCATTTGATGGTGTAGTTCCGGTTGTGCTAAAATTGAAATTACTAACTACCGAAGGCGAGTTTACGCCTGTTGATGCAATTTTAATTGCTAGCATTTGTTGATTTAAACTCCCCGCACCTGCAGGTAGTGCAGTTGGCTGCTCAACAATAGTAGATGAATAAATAAATGGCGAAGTTTGAAATAATGTCATTTCATCAATACAAATGTTATTCCACCAGTCGCCTGTTGCGTGCAAGAATACAAACAAATTAGGGCCAGTTAGTAAGGAACTAGGTACATCAAAAGAATATCTATACCAACCCGGAGTGCTTACAGCTGGATATCTGGTGTTGAACGCATAAACGCTATCTACGAAAGTTGAAGTACCAAATACATTCGTGTTACCAAATCTAATCGCCACTCTTGAATCGGTTGTGGTTGCATAATAAGAATGCCTGTAAAACCAAAATGAAAGTCTCAACCCATTACCAGGAGTAACACCGCTAATATCGATACTACGACTGGTGAAAACACCTGCACCGGGATTTGTTCCGTTGTATGCATCCCACATGCCCATTCCACTACCTGCATATGGTCCTGTGATCGGAGTGGTAAAGGTGCTAGTTGTAACCCTTGTAAATGCAAGGGTACCTGTAGTTTGGACGTAACTGCTTCCCGTACCAAGTGGGGCAGCCACAGTATCAAAATTGTTTGACCAAAGAATCTGCGCTCTTGCGGGCAAGATTGCCAGAAAGGTGGAAAAAATCAGCCCTAAGAGAACTGGAATTTTTCTCAATGAATAGATGTAAGCGTGTTTCATAATTATAATTGTTGTGTTATTTTATTGTAAAAAATAAAATTCAATCTTGCGATTTCAAAATTGAAATGCAATAGGAATTGTTAAAATTTTATTTATTACTTTATAAAGTACTGTTTATCAGAATTAAATTAATTTTAAATATGCCTGTTTAAGGATATTTTAAGTTTTACCACTTTTGCATTTTTTGTGGGGCACTATAAAAAAAGCCGGCCCGAACGTTCGGGGCGGCTTTTTTAAGATATTAAAATAACATTATTGATTTAATATGCATTTGTGCACCACACCTTTCTCAGTTTGTATGTGCAAGAAAAAGAGTCCGTTTTTATCCAATAATACTTCTGATGCCATTGCCTTAGGAGCAGCTGTATAAATTAGTTTTCCGGCTGCATCATACACGCTCAGTTTTTGCACCACATCATCTGACATAATATGCACCAACCCCTTTGCAGGATTTGGATATACCAAAACATGCACCTGTGCCTGCAACTCATCAAAACCAATGGTAGTTTTAATGCTAAAATAACCGTTGCTGGTATCGGCACGATTGCCGGTGATACTGCTTATTCTTATTTTGGCAGAATCGGTAAAAATGTTTGTAGGTGCATTCCAGTTATAAGGGCTTTGTGAAGCTGCTACCGCTTTGGCCACAACACTGTGCAGCGTATCTTTAATGAGTAATTCTATTATAACAGAATCAATATTGATTGATGTCCAGGATATGCTGGTAACAGAGCCGGGAGCAATTATCTCTCCTCCGTTGGGTGCAGTAAGCACAAGGCTCGCTGGCAGAGGAATATAGGTAAGATTGGTAAAATTAATCCGGTTAACCCAGGGAGGGTTATCAATAAACGGGTTGCGGTTTTTTTGTGTTGATGCAATGTATTCATTGCGTGCAATCTCCAGTGCACTTGGCGGGTCCTGCTGATGCCATTGCAGCAACACCGCAATATCCTGGTTAGCCGGTAGTCGCCACGCATAGCTTCTATCTCCATTGTATCTCAGCAGCATGTAAAATAAGGCACGGGCCACATCGCCTTTCTGATCATCTTTTGGTTCATATACGGTTTTTCCGTCTGCATCCGTTCCCAGTTTACCCACTCCCGTTGGCGAGGTATACGTTGCATTTGCAACCACACCAAACGGGTTATTGCTTCTCTTGGAATTGGCATTTAGCTGATGTGCAGGGAACAGGTTGTGCAAATCATTGTATTCCAGTACTTCTTTGCCATTTACACTGGGCCAGCCACCTCCCAACACCGGATTCAGTGGCATCCAGCTTTGGGCAAAGGTATGCTCTCTGGTAAGCACCCCATTGTTTGTTCCGTTCCACCAGGTAAAAGGTTCGTCATATACATAATTAGTGCCTGTATACACACAATCAACCACTTTTTTACCTCCGGTGGTATCGCGGGTTAAATAATTGTTTACCAATGTTGGTGCATAGTTGCTGTAAAAAATAGTATCATGTGGTGATTTAAGCCTATTGCTTAAATCGGTTACAAAATTGCTATTGCTTGGATTGATTGCTGCATAATATGCTCCCGGGGCTCCATTTCCTGTTGTTACAGTTGCAACAGCAGCATTGCCGGTATTGTAGTTTTCATATCCTGCAGGACCATTAAAAGCAAGTGCAACAAAAGTATAGGTAGTGTTTGCCAATATATAATTTGGTTTAATGAGTGCTGAGTCATTTCCTATATAAGCCACCTGAGCTCCGCCAATATAATCGCCCCTGCGATAGGTTGTGCCATCTACAGGCCTTTCAATTAAAGAGGCTGCGGACTTGCGTAATAACATATATTTTTCTGAACCTGATGCGCGCGGAAAACTCACATTCATGGTATGCGTAAGCAAATTAGAAATATTGACACGCGCAACCTGATTGGCAGGCTCGGTGGCAAGGTTGCCACCAATGGCATACATATTTAACAAAAATGGATTTTTTTCGGGGTCGGTATTGTAAATATTCAGTGTTGCAAATCTCGAACCTGCCGCACCGGCATTAAAATGAACGACAAAACTATCCAGTCCATTATTTGCAGGGGCAATGCTATCAACCAACTGCACACTAAAATCTCCGGCATGCGGGCCTGTTAACACAATACTATCTATTTTCAGTGATTGTGATATCCCTGCATTTTGCACAATAAACATTTGTGTTGCAGCATTACCAAAAACAAAATTGCCTCCGTTAACCAGCTTGTTTCCGCTATTAAAAACAACCATGCTTTGCGGAGGTGCAGGCGGTAAGCTAATCATCACACTATCCAGTTGCACATTGCTACCCGATTGTTTGTTTGCATAAAAAAACCGCACGTAGCGGGTAGAGACAAGCAGGTTGTCCTGCAATCTTGTTAAATTAGTATTCATGGAAGTTAAATTCCTTACATTAGTCCAGCTGCTTCCGTCAGGTGATTCATCTATGGTAAATGATCCGCTGAAAGACGGATTGGGAGATATCCCCGTTCCTTTTATATAATAAGATACGGGTCCTGGTTTTTCGGCAAACTGTATTTGAAGGAATTCACCGGTCTGGTCCAGCCTCAATGATATATTATCACCAATACCTGTGGCATATGTTAAATTTCCTGTTCCTAAATTATAGGTCCACCCAACAGGTGGATTAGCAACACCCGGAGAACTAAAATTCCATGCAGTGGGCAATACTGCCTGAGCAAAAACCCAAACAGGTAAAAGATGAACGCATACAGCAATGAATTTTTTCATAATAGCAATGAATTTTAATGCGCGGCAAGATAGATTAATTGCATGAAATGATGAGGCAGGTAAAGAAATAAAATTGTGGTAAACTTTATTAGCCCATTTGTTGGTATTAATAGCAAATTAGTGCCAAATTTGTCTCCTCAATTTCAATACTTCCATTATCGTGAGCGAACAAATATCGAACAAACAATTGGCCACTGTTGAGCAAGCGCAACAACTGGGATTAAGGCCCGAAGAATTTGATAAAATAAAAGAAATATTAGGGCGCACGCCTAACTTTACGGAGCTAAGTATATACTCTGTAATGTGGAGCGAACACTGCTCATACAAGAACAGTATTGTGTGGCTAAAAACGCTTCCGCGTGAAGGCAAAAACATGTTGGCCAAAGCCGGTGAAGAAAACGCAGGATTAATTGATATTGGAGATGGACTGGCCTGCGCATTTAAAATAGAGAGCCACAATCATCCAAGTGCGCTGGAGCCTTATCAGGGTGCAGCAACAGGTGTGGGTGGCATTAACCGCGATATTTTCTCGATGGGTGCACGCCCCATTGCTCAACTAAACAGCTTGCGCTTTGGAGATATTAAAAATGAGCGCACCAAATGGCTGGTTAGAGGGGTGGTAAAAGGAATTGGAAACTATGGCAATGCCTTTGGTATTCCTACCGTTGGTGGTGAAGTATATTTTGATGATTGCTACCAAATTAATCCTTTGGTTAATGCCATGAGTGTGGGCATTGCTAAAGTGGGTAAAACCGTTAGCGCCATTGCTGAAGGCGTAGGCAATGCAGTATACATCTATGGCTCATCTACAGGAAAAGATGGCATACATGGTGCAGCCTTTGCATCAAAAGATATTACCGAAGATTCTGCAAAAGATTTGCCATCGGTGCAAGTAGGTGACCCATTTTGGGAGAAACTTATTTTGGAAGCTACTATGGAGTTGATTGAAACCGGGGGTGTAGTAGGTATGCAGGATATGGGGGCAGCAGGCATTACCTGCTCTACCAGTGAAATGAGTGCCAAAAGCGGAACCGGCATGAAGGTGTGGTTGGATAAAGTACCCATGCGCCAGGCCGATATGAAAGATTGGGAAATTCTGTTATCCGAATCGCAGGAAAGGATGTTGGTAATTGTGAAGAAAGGTTTTGAAAAGCAATTTGAACAGATTTTTGAAAAATGGGATTTAACCTATGCACAAATCGGTGAAGTTACGGATACAAGTAGGGTGCAATATTACATGAACAACGAACTTGTAGCAGATATACCCGGAGAAAGTTTAGTATTGGGCGGTGGTGCACCTGTTTATCATCGCGAATATACCGAGCCCAAATACTTTGCTGAAATTGCTCAATTCAACATCAATCAGATTAAAGATTGCGATTTTGTAAATGCAATTGCCATTGCAAAACGTTTGGCTGCGCATCCGAATATTGCCAGCAAACGCTGGGTATACAACCAGTACGATTCAATGGTGGGTACCATTAATCAAACCACCAATGCACCAAGTGATGCCGGTGTGGTTAAAGTTAAAGGAACCGATAAATCCATTGCCATGACCACTGATTGCAACAGCCGCTATGTGCATGCCAATCCGTTTGTGGGCGGAATGATTGCCGTTAGTGAAGCAGCTAGAAACCTGGTGTGCAGCGGGGCAGAACCTGCAGCTGTTACCAACTGTTTAAATTTTGGAAACCCATACAATACAGAGGTATACTATCAATTTGTACACGCCATTAAAGGCATGGGCGAAGCATGCAAAAAATTTGATACACCGGTAACCGGTGGCAATGTTAGCTTTTACAACCAAAGTAGCGATAATGATGCCGTATTCCCAACGCCAACTATTGGTATGGTTGGACTCATCAGAGATGGTAAAAAACACATGACGCTTGATTTTAAACAAGTAGGAGATGCCATTTACCTGATTGGCTCTTCGCGCAATGATATTGCATCATCTCAGTACCTGGTTGCAGAGCATTGCGTAAACCTCTCTCCTGCTCCTTACTTTAATCTGGATGAAGAATATCAGGTGCAACAAGCAACTGCCAAACTCATACAAAAAAATCTAATTTGCTCAGCGCATGATTGCAGCGAAGGTGGTTTATTTATAAATCTTCTGGAAAGTGCGATGGCGCGCAGCCTTGGTTTTGATATTCATAACACAAATGCCAACCTAAGAAACGATGCATATCTTTTTGGCGAAGCGCAAGGACGTATCGTTGTTTCTTTAAATCCGAGTAATGCCAATGCTGTTGAATCATTGCTGAGCGAAGCGGGTGTGGCATTTGAAAAATTAGGGGCCGTAACATCAGGAGAAATTACCGTTGATGGTCATCCGTTCGGAGATACAACTGAGTATACCGGCATATACAATACATCATTAGAAAACCAATTAAACTAAGCGCAGAGGGAAAGAGCAAAGCAAGCATGTTATACGTTAAGAAATCAAAAATACCCAAGTCAGGTAAGGGTTTATTTACCACGCACGATATTAAGAAAGGTGAAGTTGTATGTGAATATGAAGGAGAAAAATTAACCTGGAAAGAATGCCTTGCCAGGAACAATGCACAAAAAGGCAAAGGCGGATATTATTTTTATATCAACTCAAAAAATTGTGTGGATGCGCAGTATACCTTATGGGCACTTGCACGCTATGCCAATGATGCAGCCGGATTTAGCCGTGTACCGGGCTTTCGCAACAATTCTAAATACGAGGTAATAAAAGGGAAACCATATATTGTGGCCACCAGAAATATAAAAGCCGGATCAGAAATTTTGGTTGCTTACGGCAAAGAGTATTGGGAAGCAATGGCGGAAGATTAAAAAGAGTTTAACTCTTCATATTATCATAAATAGTTTTGATTCCTAATGCTAAAGCATCTAAATCATGCTCAATAATGTTCCAAACAATGCTCAGGTCAATTCCCATATAGTCATGAACTATTCTATTCCTAAAGCCACGAATATGAAACCAATTAATCTTATTGTGCTTATCTCTGAACTCCTCCGGTAACCTGTTTGGTGCTTCACCAATTATTTCAAAATTTCTTATAACCGCATCAACGGTTTTAGAATCCCTTTGAAAACTAAGAAAGGTATGGTTATTGGAATAGGCTTTAATCTTATCAATGGATGTTAAAATATCTAATAAAAGCAACTGAGGTTCCCGCCTAGACATAATTTAACTCCTTCTCAATTTCTTTCATATAATTTGGCTTAATGCCATTTTTTGAAACCAAATCAACCCTTAAATTAAGAAGCCTCTCTAAATCATTTGCCAAATCAATAAAGGCTATACCAATTGGCTTATTAAAATCAACCAATATATCAACATCGCTTTCGTCTGTCTGCTGACCACGTCCATAACTGCCAAATATGGCTATAGTGCGCACACCATACTTATTTACCAACTCTGTTTTATTGTTTTGAAGCGTTTCTTTGATTTGTGCCAAAGTTATCATTACACAAATATACAAAGGCTGTTATATTTTGCTAATGTGTTATTGAATAGGAGTATAGATTGGTTTTTATAGTATTTCAACTACTTAAATAGTTTACCAATTTAAACCTGATACCATGCCCTCAAAAAAAATACGTATGTTTTACGATTATTTATTTCTTCTCTCTACCATAAATACTACACCGGCAAACAAGAACAGCAGCAACCCGTTTAACATAAATTGTGTAGTTAACGATGCGGTATTTTCTTTCAGTAAAACTGCAGCAGCATAAATCATAAGTGCTAATATTATATAACCCATCAGCTTTATGGTGTGGTAAGGAATGGGGTAATATTTTAATCCCATGAAATAGCAAATCAATGTCATGCTCACATAACAAATCAATGTAGCCCAAGCTGCACCGGTATATCCCATCATGGGCACCAAAATAAAGTTGGCAGCAATGGTTATACCTGCACCTATCAATGAAATCATTGCACCCTTATTGGTTTGATCAGATAATTTATACCAAACAGAAAGGTTATAGTAAATGCCTAGAAACATATTGGCAATAAGCAATACCGGCACCACATGCAATCCCTCCCAATAGTTACCATCAAGAAAATATTTACATACGTCAATATACAAGGTAACGCCTAAGAACAATCCCAAACAAACCAGTACAAAGTAATCCATGACCTGCGCATAAACCGTTCGCTTATCATCTGTTTTGGCATGACTAAAGAAAAAAGGTTCTGCCGCATACCGAAACGCCTGAATAAACAATGTCATTAAAATGCTGAGTTTATAATTGGCTCCGTAAATACCATTGGCAGCAAGACCTTCCTCCGGTGTAGCATAAAAGTAAGCAATAATGGTGCGGTCCAATGTTTCATTTATCATGCCCGCAAAACCAACCACCATCAGTGGCAATGCATATGCAAGCATCTGCCGCCACAACAGCACATCAAACTTACCCGGTATCATGGCTTTAAACTCAGGTATTAGCAAGGGAATGGTTATACTGCTTGCCACCAAATTGGAAATAAAAATCATTCCCACATTTACACTTCCATCAAAAAAAGGAAGCAGCACCTGATGGTGCTGATGCACATACGGACACAACAAGAGAAAGTACAGGTTAAGCAGAATATTGGTAAAAATATTGATGTTCTTAATCAGCGCAAAGCGCAGTGGTTTGTTGTGGTGACGCAGATAGGCAAAGGGCAGTGCACTGATAGCATCCAATGCAATAATGAGTGTAAAATAAATTACATACTCCGGATGTTGCGGTAACCGAATGAGTGATGCAACAGGTGAAGCAAAAAGAGAAAACAACACCACAAAAAGAGATGAACTCATGAGCAAAGAGCGCAGGCCTGTGGCATATACATCCTCCGGGCGTTCATGCTTGGTTGAAAAGCGAAAAAAGGCTGTTTCCATTCCATAGGTGAGCAACACATTAAAAAACGTTACATAAGAATACATCAGCGTATTTACTCCATATTCCGAGGTGGCAAATAAGGCGGTGTGCAAAGGCACCAGCAAATAATTTACAAACCTGCCTACAATTTGGCTAAGACCGTAAACTGCTGTTTGTGAAGCCAATTTTTTTAATGCGCTCAAAATCCTTTATTGCTGGTTAACGATTCAAATTACATAAAATTATTTCACTGAAATTTCGTTGCTTATACACAACATCAGCAGCTTTGTCTATTTTCGCAACAATGTTAAAGCAGCCCATTATTTTATTATACTTCTGGTGCCTTGGCCTAAGTGTATTTGCCCAGCAAAAAGATGAACAGCTGGCTGCACAATATTTTGGCAACAATGAGTTTGATAAAGCCGCTGATTTATATGAAAAGCTGCTGAATAAAACAGGTCAATCCGGTTATTATTACGAAAATCTGTTGTTGTGTTATTTTAAACTAAACCGTTTTGATGATGCCGAAAAAATGGTGAAGAAACAAGTGCGCAGAAACGAAGACAATGCCTACTACCCCGTTGATCTGGGCTATGTATATAAAAAAGCCGGTCGAGCAGAAAAAGCAAAAAAAGAATGGGATGAAGTGATAAGCAAACTAAAGCCGGGTGAAATGTATATCACCGAAACAGCCAATGCCTTTCAGAAAAGAGGAGAAACAGATCTGGCCATTGGAACCTATTTGCGCGGCAGGAAAATCAATGGCAACAGCATTTCATTATTTGCCATTCCGCTTGCACAGCTATATGGCGAGAAAAAAGAAACACGAATGATGTGTGAAGAATACCTCAATGCATTGCAAAACAACCCGTCATTGATAGAAGATGTAGAAGGATACCTGCAACTGTTTATTGAGAACAATGCCGATTATCAGATATTAAAAACTTCGTTGATTAAAAAAAGTAAGGATTTTCCGGGCAATGAGGTATATAATGAAATGCTGATTTGGTTATATGTGCAACGCAAAGATTTTGACAATGCATTTATACATGCAAAGGCAATAGATAAACGCTACAAAGAAGAAGGTCGCAGGCTTATTGATTTAGGGTATCTGGCGTGTGCTAATGAAAAATTTGATGCCGCTGCTTTCATATTTGCATACGTTGCCACTGCATTCGGAAATACCAAACCTTATTACCTGAATGCGCGCACCGGCATGCTGGATGCTAAAAACAAAAAGGTTTTTTTTACAGGAAACTATTCTGCCGAAGATATTAAAATATTGGAAACAGATTACCTCAACTATATTCAGGAATTTGGCAAAACGTATTTTACGGCATCTGCCATGCGTGAGCTGGCGCGACTAAGGATTTACCATTTAAAAAATTTCGAAACCGGTATTGCGTTATTCAATGAAATTATTGAATTGCCGCGCTTGGATAACAAGTTTAAGGCAGAGTGCAAACTAGAGCTTGGTGATATTTATGTGTTGAAAGGTGAGGAGTGGGAAGGCATGCTGCTTTACGGACAAGTTGATAAAGATTTTTTAGAAGACCCGCTTGGGCAGGAAGCCAAATTCAGAAATGCACGCCTGTCTTATTACCTCGGTGAGTTTGAGTGGGCACGTGCCCAACTGGATGTACTTAAAACGGCAACTACACAACTGATTGCCAATAATGCGTTGGAACTTTCCTTGCTTATTCAAGACAATACCATTGACAGTATTGAAGACCCGCTAGAACTTTTTGCCAGAGCAGATCTATATTATTTTCAAAATCAAACAGCGGCAGCACTTATGCTATTAGATAGCATTGATCTGCTATTTCCGCGTCATGCATTAGCGGATGATGTGTTATTTAAACGTAGTGAAATTTGTATTAAACAACGTAACTATTCCAAAGCAACAGGCTACCTGGAACAACTGCTCAAAGAACATGGCTCAGGCATACTTGGCGACAATGCATTGTATACACTAGCTTATATTACCGAAGTAAATCTTGCCGACAGAGAACAAGCAAAAAAATTGTACGAGCAATTTATGAATACCTTTCCGGGTAGTTTTTTTATTACCGAAGTACGAAAGCGATACCGCGCCTTGCGTGGCGATAACTTAATTGAATAAATATGATTATTTACAACGTAACTATTAATGTAGAAGATGATGTGCATGAGCAATGGCTCAGCTGGATGAAGCAAATGCACATACCGGATGTAATGCGCACCGGTTTTTTTACTGAGTACAAAATGGCAAAATTGCTTACCAGGCAACCCGATGAAACTGGTGCAACTTATGTTATTCAGTACACAGCAAAATCGATGGCCGATTATGAGACGTATCAGCGTGATTGCGCTCCTGCCCTGCAAGCCGAAACCAAAAAATTTTTTGACGGCAAATTTGTTGCCTTCAGAAGTTTAATGGAGGTGGTTGAGTAGGGATTAGAAAAATTGAAAGATTATGTTTTAATGACCAAATTAAAATCCTGTAATCAGTAACACCTAATAAAAAAACCCGAACCATAGATGATTCGGGTTTTCCGTTTATAGATGTAAATTTCCTTATTTAACGCTATCCATATGGCATATTAAATCTACCAGTTTGTTTGAGTAGCCCCACTCATTATCGTACCAGGAAACTACTTTCACAAAGTTTGCATTCAATGATATGCCTGCATCTGCATCGAAAATAGATGTGCGAGCATCGCCCAGAAAATCGTTTGATACAACAGCATCTTCCGTATAGCCTAAAATACCTTTCAATTCATTTTCGGAAGCTTTTTTCATAGCTGCTTTAATCTCATCATAAGAGGCCCCTTTTTCCAAACGGCACGTTAAATCTACTACAGAAACATTAGGTGTTGGAACGCGAAAACTCATACCGGTTAACTTTCCTTTTAACTCAGGAATAACCAGGCCTACTGCTTTTGCTGCACCGGTTGATGAAGGTATGATGTTTTGATAAGCGCCACGGCCACCTCTCCAGTCCTTTACCGAAGGGCCATCAACGGTTTTTTGTGTAGCGGTAACGGCATGCACAGTGGTCATTAAGCCTTCCAGGATACCAAAATTATCGTTTAATACCTTTGCTACCGGAGCCAGGCAGTTGGTGGTACAGGATGCATTGGAAACCACGCTCATATCGGCTGTGTATTTCAGGTGGTTTACACCCATAACAAATGTTGGGGTATCATCTTTTGCAGGGGCGCTCATTACCACGCGTTTTGCACCGGCTTTAATGTGAAGGGCGGCTTTATCTTTTTCCAGAAACAATCCGGTAGATTCAACCACATATTCAGCGCCAACAGCATCCCATTTAAGGTTTGCAGGGTCTTTTTCTGCAGTAACACGTATTTTTTTGCCATTAACCACCAGTGCCCCATCTGCAACAGATACCTCGCCATTGAAACGGCCGTGTGTAGAATCGTATTTAAGCATATAAGCCATATAGTCTACATCAATAAGGTCATTGATTCCAACTACTTCTACTTTTGGATTGTTGATGGCAGCTCTGAAAACCAGGCGCCCGATGCGGCCAAAGCCGTTAATTCCTATTTTCATTGTGAATTTATTAAGTTAGTTTTTTTATTAAGCGGCTGCAAAGTTACCCTACCAATATTTTTAAACAAATCTTTTTGGAAATTAAAAAAGAGACCTATTTTTGCAGCCCTTTAATGGCCCGTTCGTCTATCGGTTAGGACATCAGGTTTTCATCCTGGAAAGAGGGGTTCGATTCCCCTACGGGCTACAAATATTGAGATAAAACTTCACCCCAGGTGAGGTTTTTTTTATGCAGTTAAATAATCCAATTTTTTTGCGCTTTATGATATTGAAGCCCTTGGGGAATACCCGCCCCACGGTCTGGCTCCTCGCTAAAATGATTCCCCGAATCATTTTCTAACGCTCGGCCCTCCTACGGGCTACAAAAAGTAAATTCCCAGCTTCACCTTATGGTGAGGCTTTTTTTATGCAGTAAGCTTTAACCAATATTCAAGACTTAGTACTTTTTTAGCCCTAGGGGAATACCTGCCCCACGGTCTGGCTCCTCGCTAAAATGATTCCCCGAATCATTTTTATAACGCTCGGCCCTCCTACGGGCTACAACAATGAAAACGAAACATGATCAACCTAAGAGCACTATTCAGTTGACAACGTAAACCAAAAACCAATTTGTTAATCGTTAAGAATTAGAAGCTGGATTTCTCAATATTCAAAATATTTTTATCTTGCACATGGTTTACCAAATAAAAGTTTATTCAATTTGGTAAATAGTTTTTTCCATTAAAATTAACTTCACAATTAACATGAAAAAAATACTCTGCTTATTGGTTTTTATGAGATTAACGACCATTTTCTCTTATGCACAATTTGCACCATATCCAATTTTACCTATAGATTCTATTCAATTTGTTAACCAAGCAAGATTACTAGATTCAACTGCTAATACCTTGCCTGATTACACTACCCCAGTTTTTAAAAATACAACTTATCAAGACACCGTTACTTTTGAAGGTGTGGTCGTTACGAATCCAAAGATTTATGGGCTTTCTGTAAACAGAAAAGCAGCCTACATGCAAAGGATAGGAGGAGGACCTTGGAGTAGTGTTCTTGTAATGTGTGAACCAAGCGGAACTGGAACTACGCTTGCCAATTTATTAACAGAAACCAATTTCTATCAAAATTTTGTTCGTGGTAAAAGAGTAAGAGTTACCGGAGTAATAAGAGACTTCCAAGGTGAGACTCAAATTAATCTCATTAGAAATAATTCAATTTTTAGTAACGCAGTAGAGTTATTATCTTTAAATGATACAACAATAACTTATAGTGAAATTCCTGTAAGTGATTTAATTCAAGGTGGGCAGACAAGCTCGCCTTTGGCGCAAAAACAGACTGCAGAGAGATGGGAAGGCGCACCGGTTATCATACGAAATGTTATAGTGAATTCTATTACAACTAGTGGAAACAGGAGTTTTTGGACAGTAAGAGATAATTTAGGTAATGTAATTGACGTCAGAGACTTTTCAGCCTATTTTCGCAGAGATGATAATGAAGATACTTTACCAAAAGTTGCTAATACTTTCCAACCGCCCCCAGTTGGTACGCCACTATCATTCATCCGTGGGATTGTTACAGAATTTTCGTCAAGTGGTTCTAGGCGATATGGCATTGCACCACAATACAATGCAGATGTAAAAATTTGCGACTCACCATGTGTTGCAATAACGATAAGCTCTGTTGCGTGTGCATTTATTAATAGTAATTCAAATATATCGGTTAGTCAATTTAATGTTTTAAATGATACAGCCTATCTAGAGTATTCGCTTAACCCATTGTTTACCTCGCTAGCTAAAATTGATACTATTCGAAGTTTTGGCCCTAGTGTTACAAGTATTAATTCTACTTTAAACATAACACCAGGTACTTATTACATAAGGCTTAGGCTGAAGAATGGTGGAATTAGCAGCAATACACTTATGCAAAAGGTTTCAGCACCCATAAACCTTAATATAGCCGATACCAGCATCGCATTCAAGCAAGATAGTATTCTACTTACAGCTCCTACAGGCGCCTATACGTACCTATGGAACAACGGTAGAACAACGCAGAATATCTGGGTTAAATTTAATGGTAATTTTACGGTTAAGGTTCAGGATCAAAATGGCTGCTCAGCAACAGATAGTACCCAGGTATTACTTGTAAAGGGCATACAACAAAAAGATACTGCCATTTGCGCAGGTAATAACATTAGTTTATCCATCCTAGGCAATTTGCCTGCGCAAAGCAAAGTTCAATGGTCAACCAACGATACTGCAGCAAGCATTATTGTTACACCAACCACCAATACCACATACAGATGCACCCAACGAATAGGTAGTTATACATTTACAGATAGTATTCGAGTGTCTGTAGCATCATTACCAACTGTATCACTACCGGACACCTCCATAGCATTTAAAGCTGACAGCATCCTATTAAATGCAGGCGCTGGTCATACCAAATATGTATGGAGCACAGGAGATACTACTCAAACAATATGGGCTAAGAATGCCTCGGTTTATAAAGTTACTGCACAAAATGCTGCAGGATGCTCAGCAACTGATAGCACTAAAGTTGTCTTTGTTGATGGTATTGAACAAAGAGATACAATTATATGTGAGGGAACAGAAATTCTGCTATCTGTTCCAGGCTATATACCCAAGAAAAATTTATTAAGCTGGTGGCCCTTCAACGGCAACCCGCTTGATGAGAGTGGAAATAATAATCATGGCTTAATAAGTGGTGCGACTATTGGAACGAATGATCGATATGGCAAGACTAATAGCGCTTTCTATTTTAATTACAATAACCAAAATACAGGTAAAATAGCCATTCCTCATGAAGTAAAGTATAGTGTGGGAACAGTAAATGGAAAACAACTTTCGATCTCACTTTGGGTTAATGAGGAAGATTTACTTGCGACATCAAACCTACAAAGATATGGGTTTATTTTGAACAAAGGACCTTTGGGTGGTCTTAGCACGGCTAGAGACTATAGCATTCTTCGCTTATCAAATGCGTTGTATTGGGGTACCGGTGTACAAGGTAGTAATTGTTCTTGGAGCTACATTAATGCTCCAACGACTAATAAATGGTATCATTTGGTTGTTACTTTAAATCAAAATACAGGGAATAACTCAGGCATAAAAAAAATATATCTTGATGGGCAATTAGTTTCCACTTGCAATTATACCGATAAAAATCCTGACAACACGGATTCGATTTACATTGGTGGAGATGGATTTAAAGGTAAGATAGATGATGTGGGAATTTGGAATCGTGCACTTACTCAAAAAGAAATAACAGCATTGTATACTGGTGGTGTAAATACACAAAGCAAAGTTCAATGGTCAACCAATGATACCACAACAAGCATTACTGTTTCACCAACTACTAATACCACATATACATGCACACAAACTATTGGCAGTTTTAGCTTGACCGATAGCGTAAGGGTTAGCATACGCAACCTGCCTGATAAAACCGTAAATACACCTAGGTTAGGTTTATGCAAGAATGATAACATTGCACTCACTGCAGCCAGTGGTTATACTTACCAATGGAAAAAAGGAAATAATAGCCTTGCTCAAACACAAATTCTTAATGCGGCAGAGGCGGGTGCATACACGGTAACACTCACAGATAATGTTGGTTGCAAAAACACCTCTGACACCATACGCATCTTCAATGCTCCGCTTCCTAAATCAATCATAGCTACTAAGGATAGTGGCCAGTGCATAAGGGGCAATCTGTTTATATTTAAAGACTCAACGCAACTTGATAACGGAAGCTATACAGTGCAATGGAATTTTGGAAATGGAGTAACGAGCACACTTTCAAATCCAGGTAATTCCTATGCTGCAGTTGGTGTTTATCCGGTGAAACTAATCAGCACCACAAACTATGGTTGCAAGGATAGTATTGTTAGGCAGGTAATAGTTCATCCCAACCCAACAACAGGTCCTATGTTAGGCGATAGTTTTAACTTAAAAACAAGCACCCCCTATTTCTACACAATTGCACAACAATTAAATCATAGCTATAACTGGCAGATAAATAATGGAATTGTCGTAGCCGGCCAAAATACCAATGCAGCAACGGTGCAATGGTTAAGCAATGGTTCGGGCTCTGTTAAGGTGGTTGTAACCAACCCGCAAGGTTGCACAGATACTTCAAGCAAACAAGTTAGTATTGGTAATGTAGGCTTAAATAAACTCAGTACTTTACGTGCATTCCATGTTTATCCAAACCCAAGTAATGGAAGTTTCACTATATCCATGCAGGCAAAAAATGCTACTGCGGTAGAAACGCGGTTAGTTAATTTACTTGGTCAAACAGTATGGAGCCAGAGCAGCACACTGCAGGCCGGTGAAAATGAATTAACGGTTAACGCACCGCTCGCTCCGGGCATGTATACCTTAATAGTAGATGAAAATAATAATCGTTTGCAGCAGAAAATTGTAATTAAGTAAGAGTTGTAATTGATTTTGAAGCTTTCATTCTTGGAGAGAATAGGAAGATAGATTTTTGGGTATGATGACATTTAGCAATAGCTTGATTGAAGAATTGAGTTTAGCTAAACTGGAAAGCAAGAAATTCTCAAATTGTTAAACGCTAATGGCTAAGAGCAAGTAGCAGCATCAAAAATGAAATGAAGAATATAGAAGCCTTGAAACTCTTATGTGAGCATAATAAAGGTACAACCACTCAATCATACAACTCAAACTTAATATGCTCCTTGCCGTAGCCCATGTTACTCAGTCGCTCGCGGGCTTCTTTAAGCATGGCACTCCAGCCGCATAAATAAAAATATGCAGGTCTGTGGTCGCTGAAAATTTCTTCGTATACCTCATGCACATATCCGTGTTTGCCCTGCCAGGTTGCCGCTTCTTCTCTAGATAGAACAGGAATAAACCTGAACTCCGGAAACTGTTTTTCCAGAGCTTCCATCTCTGTTTTGTATAAAATATCCGCTACTTTTCTGTTGCCAAAAATCATATATATGTTTTTATGCGGAATGTAATTATTGAGTACATGCAGCAGCATGCTGCGCAATGGGGCAATGCCTGTTCCCGTGGCTATAAAACACAGGTCGTGTGCTATGTGCTCAGGCAAGGTAAATTTACCGATGGGCCCTGCAACCGGCACCGTGCTGCCAATGTTATAATTATCCCACATATAGGGCGTGCCTTGCCCGGGCGGGTTTAACACAATAATCAACTCAAACGTATTGTCATCTGATGGCGCGGAAGCAATGGAGTAGCTGCGGTAGGAGATTTTTGAATCAATGGGCAGGTTAAGCATCACAAACTGCCCCGGTTTGAAATGGAATTTTTCCATATGCGGCACCTGAAAGAAAAATCGCTTTACGGCAGGGCTCTCCTCTTTGATATCAATAATCCGGGCATCATAAAACTGCTGTTTCATAGAGCTGTATTTTTAAACATGAATATGACAAAACGTAAAAACCGACTACAACGTAACTTGTTTATGTTGCATCTGCATAACCGAAGGTACGAAATAGCTCTTGTATTTTTGCCCTCATTTATGATTATTTGTCCGAGGAATATTAAACGCTATCAAAAAAAATATGAAACATAACCTGCTTCTTTTAATTCTGCTGGTTTCAATAATGGCAAATGCCCAGCGCTCTATTTGCCCGGCTTCTCCATATCCTATGCAAATTAAGCAGGCCGATGGGTCTGTGCTTACCATCAGAATTCATGGCAATGAAGCTATACATCATAAGGAAACGGGAGAAGGCTATACCATTTTACCAAATGCACAGGGCATTTACGAATATGCCATATTGGATAATAAGGGCTACCTGGTATTGAGTGGCATGAAGGCTGCTAACCAAATCAGTGAAACAGCCATGCAGAAGAATTTGCCACTAAAACACCTTCGTTTTAACAGTGTGCAGGTTAAAGCCATTACCGATGATTTTAATGCCATGAATGCCGAAGCCATAGAAATGGGGCGTATGTATAAAGGCACACCAAAAGTAAATTACCCTACCATGGGCAATTTAAAAATGCTGGCCATTTGCATGCAGTTTCCGGATGAGCCTTCCATTTATCCTGTTTCGGTAATCAATGATGTGCTGAACCAACCCAACTATAACGGAACAGGCAGTTTTAAAGATTATTTTATTGCCAATTCCTACGGGCAAAGCAACCCTACCATTGATGTAGCAGGCTGGTATACTACCACTAAAAACAGGGAGCAGTACGGACAGAAGTTAAACAGCGGAGCCACCAATAGTGCTTACAACAGCAATGTGCGTGAATTGGTTATGCGTGCCCTTGATTCGGCCGATATCAGGGGTAATGTTGATTTTACAAAATACGATAACGATAAAGATGGCGACATGGATGGAGTATTGATTTTCCATGCCGGATATGGAGCAGAGCAAGGCGTAAATGGTTTTATATGGTCGCACCGCTCTGCCATTAGTACTGTTTTTAAAGATGGCATTTCCATCAGAGATTATTGCATCAATCCTGTAAAAAGAAGCTGGAATGGTGAGATACGCGCGGTAGGAATTGGTGTGCTTACGCACGAGTGGGGCCATATTATGGGTTTGCCTGATTTATATGATACCAATGATAATAATGGTTCATCCGAGGGTATTGGTGAGTGGGGCCTCATGGGCTCATGCGGCTGGTTAAATCAAGAGCGCACACCCTGCATGCTGGAAGCTTGGTCTCGCGTGCAATTTGGCTGGCTTGATGAAAGAATGCTGGTGCAACCCGGCTCCTATCAGTTAAAAGCCGCTATTGACACCGGTGCGTGTTATCGCATTAACACCACAAGGCTTAATGAATATTACCTGCTGGAAAACAGGCAGCGCAAAGGTTTTGATGCCGCACTCAGGGGAAGAGGTTTGGCCATCTGGCATATCAATACACAAAAAACCAGTTTATATCCGGGCAATAACTCCGTAAATGCTGATACCACCATTTTTGGTGTAGGATTAAAACAAGCTGATGGGAAACAAGATCTGGAAAAAAATGTAAACCGTGGTGATGCAGGAGATTTATATCCGGGAACAGCTAACAATGTATTTTTTAGCAATATTTCCAATCCACCCGCCTTCCTTCATTATACCGTAGGAGGGATGAGGCAGCCTTCCAATATTTCTATTTCCAATATTAGCATGGGAGCAGATAGCATTATCCGTTTTAAATTTGGTGCCGTTACTGCAGCAGGATTTCAGGCAAGTGTTACCAAAGGTTGTGTTCCACTTACAGTAGATTTTACAAACACTTCTACCGGTGCTTCATTTTTTGAATGGAAATTTGGCAGTGATTCAGGTACCGTTAATACTCAAGATGCTTCTTATACTTTTACGAAGCCAGGGACCTATGATGTTACCCTATCGGTTAAAGACTCAAACAATGCCAATCCGGATGTGGTAACGTACACCATTATTGTTGACCCTTCTCCGGAGGCTTCGCTGCGAGTTGAACGCGGAGACAGCAATCTGATTAATTTTGTAAATACATCTAAAGGTGCCACTTATTACTCATGGCTATTCGGCACCAACCAAACAGACGGACGCGAATCGCCTACTTACAAATTAACGACACCTGGATTTTTAAAATACCGCATGATTGCATTCGGCAGCAACGGATGTACCGATACTATTTTTGGTGAAATAGATTTCTGGCCGCTGGGTGCAGCCGATTTACAATCGGTAATGGGTAATTTATATGTCTATCCAAACCCAACAAGAGGAGATGCAAGCATTCATCTATCATTAAAAAATACTGAGCATATAGTGGCAGAAGTATACAATATGCTGGGTGAAAAGACAGGTGAAATTAATCATGGTAGTTTAACTGCCGGAGATCATCTGCTAGCTGTTGCACCCGCAATGATTGCTGCAAGTGGCATCTACTATATTAAGCTTACCGCAGGTAAGCAGCAATCCATAATAAAACTGGTAAAGCAATGATAAAGGAGTTTATAGAACTCTTTTTCCCGAACCTTTGTATTACCTGTAACAACAACCTGCTTAAGCAGGAGGAGTTTATTTGCACCAGGTGCCTGTATGAATTGCCACAAACAGATTACCATAAGTTTCCTGAAAACAATTTAGCCAAAACCTTTTGGGGCCGCGTGCCATTGCAACATGCTTTTGCATTTTTATATTTTAGAAAAGAAGGTGCTGTAAAATCCTTACTTCATTCTCTTAAATACGCAGGAGGAAAAGAAGTGGCGCTTTTTTTAGGAAGATTCTACGGACAGAAACTTGCTGATGCAGGATTAAGTTACGATGCAGCAGTAGCTATTCCATTGCACCCCGATAAACAGCGCAAACGCGGATATAACCAAAGTGCATGTTTTGCTGAGGGACTTGCACAAAGCATGGGTATGGAAGATTTAAGCTTTGCTGTAGAAAGAACAGTAGCTACCGAAACTCAAACCAAGAAGGATCGTTTTGAAAGATGGCAAAATGTAGGTGAAGTATTTAGAATTAGCGATGCAACTGCACTAACGAATAAGAGGCTCTTGGTGGTGGATGACGTGATTACAACGGGAGCAACCATTGAGGGGCTTTGCAAAGTAATTCTTGCCGAAGTACCCTGCACAATTGCTGTGGCGGCTATTGCCACTCCTCAAGATTAAGAGAGTATCATTTTTACATGCACAATATCAGCTTCTATAAATTCATCGCCCAAGGGAACAAAACCATGTTTTAGGTAGAAGTTTTTTGCAGTAATCTGTGCGTGTAAATAAATTTCACGGCCATCTCGTGGAACCGATTGTAGCACCTTTTTTAAAATGGCAGCACCTACACCGCTATTTCGGTATTCCTGTAACACAGCAAAACGTTCGAGTTTAATTCCATTTGCTGTTTCTCTCCAGCGGGCAGTGCCTGCAGGCTTCCCCTCAACTATTGCAAGAAAATGGTGGGACTCATCTTCATACTCCCACTCAATATCCTCAGGACAGTTTTGTTCAATTACAAATACTTCCCTCCTGATGGCATGAGCCTCATTTAATTCTGATTGATGTTGTATTTCCTTAACGTGAATCATGGTGGTATGGTTGTACGTGCAAGATAGAATTTTTAATCGTAGAGAAAAGAATGCTGCGCTGAAAGCGAAAAGAGGCGAGAGATGAAACAAAATTTTCTAATCTTTCAATCTTCTAATATTTAACCTGCAATAACAAACCCGTAATAATTAACACGCCATATCAAATATTTCAATCTTTTAATTTTTCAATCTTATAATAACAAACCCGCAATATCAAATCGCCTAACCTTCCAATTTTTTAATCTTTCAATTTCCTAATATCAAACCTCCTAAACGCTTCGGTATTAAAACTGAATACGTAAACCCAGGTTGAGGCTCCATTTCCGGATATCATCATTATTCAGATAGCTGATGCGGTGTATCATACCAAGCGAAAGCAAACGAAAAATATTTTCTACCCCATAACCCACCTCGGCATAAGGCTTATTGCCAAATGTATAAACCGGTGATAAAGCCCTGCCGCGCGAATCTGTTTCCGGAAGAAATTGCCTGTTTGCATCTGTTAGGTGTCCGTATGCTGCTTTTACCAAAGCAAAATTACGCAGTTTCCATTTCTTTAATAAAGGTATGCGGTTAAAAAATAATCCTTCAAAATGTTGTACATACATAAACTGGCTATATTCATCGGCAACAAATTCATACAGATTCATTAAACTGAAATTAATGTCGTTATACAAAAAGGTCGCATTACCCCTTGGAACCTCAAGCATGGTATAAGGCAACCGGCCAAGCGTTTTACCCACTGTTATGCTATAGTCGGCATTACCCAGGACACCTGTGGTAAAATGGTGTGTGACGTTTATCTGCAATTTATCGTAATTAAAGTTGCCGCCCAGTAAATTTTTTATGCCTCGCGTATACGCAAATGTAAATTCCGGCCAACGAGATCTGGCAAGGCGCATACGCTGATTGTTTCGCACTACGATATTTTCTTTGAAGGCAAATCTTAATTCAGCTGTTGCAGCAGTATAGTTATACTCCTCGGCAATATTTCCATTGCTTGCAGGTAAATCAGGATTTGGAATATATGCAAACACAAAATTGCCCAGCGGTTCAAAATGTCCGCGTGTTAGCCCAATCCGATAAGACCAGTCGCGGTTATATTGGTGCATATAATTTAAACGGTACTCAATGGTTCGGTTAATGCGGGCAGAAGCAGCACCCAAATTAATGGCAGCAAATAAATTTGATGCACCGGTATTGCGCTGAAGTGTATTGCTGTTAAAATCCGTTATGCCTAAAATATCGTAATCATTTTTATGAAATACGCTGATGGTAGACCATTTTTTTCGAGACAGGATATACTCTGCGCCCAAACCATATTTAAACTTACCATCCTTTACTCCGTAGGCCAAATAACCCTGAAGGGTCCAGCGATTAGAGAAGGTTATATTTGTTCTGAATCCAATGCGAAATCGAATACTTTCCACCTCATTATAGCCTACAAGAAAAACATAAGGACCGTAATCCAATTTACCTTTTCGGTAGAAGCCTTCCAGTGCCAACCTAACAATATCGATATAGGTTTTTATAACAGGAAGGTTTTGTACAGAGTCTATCATGTTTAGCATTTGTTGCTCTACATTGCTGAAAGGCTCAGTACGTACGCTATCCCAATAATTTTCCTTACGTAAATCAATGCTATCGCTTCTTTCAACCAACACATCAAAAAACGAATCGGGTAATTTTTTATTAATGATAAAGCCTGAGTTTGCGCGGTAAATTTTTGCAATAAAACCACTGCTGCTTTTTGTGAGTTGTGCTACATCTATTATGATCCGTGTTTTAGATGGTAACCATGGCCCTGCTTCTGTTTGTACCATCTCCTGCTGAATTTTTAGCCTGTCGATAAAATTCAAATTGGCAGTTGGCGAAATCTCGACATGAATTCTTTTGAGTGCAAACGTACCATCGGCAATCCAGATGGTGCCCAAAAATCCCAGGTCTTCTTCCCTACGCAGATTGAGTTTTATTTTATAACATTTGTGCCCATCTATATAATTCGTATCAAGCAGTGTGTATATATAATATGCATTGCTACCAGTGGCAATGGGCGATATAAAATCCTTACCTAAAATACGTAACCAGTTTTGATTAAAATTAAATTGTAATGTACCGGTGCCAAGCAAATCAGCTACGTAGCCACCCTGTTGCACTCCAAAACCTTTAATACTGCTGGCATTTATTGCTTCTTTGTATAATGAAGGGGATTTTTGTGCATAATACCGGGAGTGGGTTTCACTTATAAAAAGAGGTACAATGTATTTACCGTCTTCATTTTTCATTTGGTGGGTGGTATCGAACAGTGATTTAATGGGCCTAAGCATTACATTACTCTTCATTTCCTCAGAAATCTCATTCATCGAAACATCCATCTTGTTATAGCTACTGTACTCAAAAGCATTCAAGTAAGATTGATCATATGCATCCCGGTTTTGTTGTGCTTTTCTAATGATGCGTAAGGCAGGATTTTCACCCGCTTTTATTACCACTTCTTTCAACTCAGTAGTAACAGGTTTCAGTTCCAATATCAAATATTGCTTTTGCCCTCGTTTAACTTTTTTATGTAATGTTTGGTAGCCCACATAACTCACCACCAGCGAGTCTATATCAAGGCTTGTTTTAAGGGTAAAGTTTCCGTCAAAGTCTGTTGTAGTACCTATACGTGTACCTTTAAAACCAACACTCACAAAAGGAAGAGGTTCAGGTCTGCCCTTTTCTAAAACGCGGCCGCTCACAGTTGTTTCCTGCTGCGCTGATGCTGACAGAGAAAAACAAAATAATAGAATAATGTAAAATACTTTTTTAAGAGCCATGCACTAAGGAAGCAGGCGCATCTTTATCCTCACATTTCTGAGGGGCCTGTCGTTCTCATCGCGGGGTAAATTAGCGATAAAATCAACAACTTCCATACCTGAAACAACTTCACCAAAAACAGTGTATTGTTTATCCAGATGAGGCACTCCACCGGGTTTAATATATTGTTGAATCATTTGTGTCGTAAAATCCATCTGATATGGTCTGAACAACAGATCTACTTGCTCTTTAAGCTTAAGTGAGTATTGCACCATTCCGGCACTGTCACCGCGAAAATTATAATCACGAAATTTTTCTTTAACTGAATCCGTGGCCATAATAACCGAGAAAAGCGTCATTTTCCCTGCATAGTTATATTCATTCATTACTTTGGTAAGTTCTTTTGTTGACCACCGTTTACCTGATACAATATAGAACTGACCTGCACTAGATGAGTAATCGGAATCAGGCGTTCTGGCAGCTGCAATCGCCCCACGTTTATGATAGTACTCGGGCACAAATTCAGGCGGTATCTTATAATCTAAGTCTGTATCTCCCAGCTTATCACCAGGATTAGACTTACGTGAATTAGGATCACCGGTTTGTATAACAAATTCCGGAATGGCGCGGTGAAATAGAAGACTATCGTAGTAGCCCGCCTTTACCAGTTGAATAAAATTATCCCTGTGTTTTGGTGTTTTATTATATAGCTTAATAATGATATTTCCGTATGTGGTAGTTATTTCTACCCGCTGCTCCTTCTCCTGCTTTATTAGTGTTTGAGCCTGGGTTGTAGCCAAGAAGAAAAAACATCCTATGATTATTGAAAGATTATGTTTCATGTTATGCAAATTATGAAATTTTAAAATCTGATCACCACAATATTTTGTATTGCCATCCGCTAAATATGATGATATTTTTATCCATTAGGTTGCTTACAATGTTTCTAAAATGCCTTCAGAATCAAAATATTTTACCACCAGCTTTTTCATAAGGGTTTCTTGTTTAGTTAAATCGGCATATGGCAGTTTCTTCAGTTCTTCATAATGGGGCCAACCTTCTTCATCAGTGTGTGAAAACCGGTAATAGCCGTCATAGCTAAATAACTTACACGTGGCTATATGCATTAAATCCATCTTCTCGTCTTTGCTAAAATTGCGGGTTTGACCCAACTCTCTTATCCCTATCAAAAAGAGTAATCCATTCATATCAGGTTTTTTATCAAACTGCTTTTTTAGCCCAAACACAATCTTATACCACTTCATTTTGGTCTCTTCATCCAGTTCATATAATTGCTCTTCCATATCAAGATGCGAATTAACACCAACATTATAAAACTTTAGTATATTGAAACCCGATGTGTAAACATTTTATTGTCATTATTCTTCTGCTAAGCCTGCAACCCGCTTTTGCTCAGTTAAATGAAAACTTTACAGATGGCGATTTTTCTTCAAATCCCATGTGGCAGGGTGATGATTCGCTCTTTCAGGTGAATAGTTTTTTGCAGTTGCAAAGCAAAGGCACGGCAGGCACATCAAAGGACATTTCGTTGAGTACGTCAAACCCAACCTCTCAGGGAGAATGGCGCTTCTGTGTTAGGTTTAATCTAAGCCCAAGTACAGCTAATTTTTGCCGTTACTACCTTATGAGCGATAGCATGAATCTGAAGAGCGCGCTTAATGGCTATTTTGTGCAACTGGGAGGCATCACAGGGAATAATGATTCCATTATGCTGATGAAGCAGAAAGGAACTATAATTACGCAAATTATTGGGGGTAGAAGATCCACTGTTTCGAAAACCAATAATCTGGTGCGCATAAAAGTCCTCAGAAATAGTATAGGAAACTGGCAATTATTTAGCGATACGCTTGGCGGAAATAATTTTACTGCCGAAGGCAACGCCATTGATAATGAATTCTCCTTTTCAAGTTTTACCGGTTGGTTTATTCGATTCACATCCAGCAATATCTCAAATTTTTATCTGGATGATGTGTATGCAGGTCCTGTAATTATTGATAATACCCCACCGACTGTAGATAGCGTGAGTGTAATTGGTGCAAATACCCTACGAATAAGATTTTCTGAACCTGTTGATGCCACTACAGCAACTGAAACTTCAAATTATTTGATGAGCAATGGGGTGGGAAACCCCATTGATGTTCGGGTTGAAGTTGGAAACAATCAGGTAGTGATACTTAATTTCTTTTCTGCCTTTACCAATAAAAGCAATTATACAATTAGCATCTCTGGAGTAGAGGATTTCTCGGGCAATGCCATGAATTTGATTCAACGTAACTTCTTTTATTACAGGCCTGCTGCAGGAGATGTACTGATTTCGGAGTGGATGGCTGATCCTACACCGCCTGTTATTTCCCTGCCTGAACAGGAGTTTATAGAATTATATAACCATTCCGGCATCCCCATAAATCTTAAAAATTGGATAATTTCTGATGGAGGCACTCATGCGCTGCTTCCGGAAGTGATATTGCCGGCTGACTCGTTCATAATTATTTGCGCATCTTCACAAACATCCACATTTGGATCCTATGGCTTGGTTGCAGGCGTTGAAAGCTTACCTACATTAAATAATTCAGCTGATGCAATTATTTTGAAAGCTTCTGACGGAAGCTCCATACATCAAGTAAATTATGACCTAAGCTGGTATAATGACGATTCCAAAAAAGATGGAGGGTGGAGTATTGAACTGAAGAATCCGAACAATATTTGTTCAGGTAAGTTAAATTACAACTCATCCGTTGATGTGAATGGAGCAACACCTGGAAAAAGGAATACCATGTGGGACAATAGCAAAGACCAAACCCCTCCAACAGTTAAAAATATTATATGCAAAAGCAGCACAGAAATTATTTTGATACTTGATGAGGGTGCAGATATTAGCAGTGTTGCTTCTGCATCGCTCACACTTTCTAATGGGATTGGGATTACTGCGAAAAGTAGCATATCCGCAGTAAACGACAGTCTTTTGCTTTCAGTAAATCCTTCGTTGCAAAGCAAACAAAATTATGTGCTTACGATTAACGGCATCAGGGATTGTAATCAGAATGGTATACAAAATGCACAGGCAAGTTTTATCTACTATCAGCCTGACACTGCAAGGGCCTATGATATATTGATTCATGAAATCATGGCCGACCCAGACCCAGCAGTTGGTTTGGCTGCGGCTGAATATATTGAACTGTACAACCGCAGCACAAAGGTGATCTCTTTAAAGAATTGGCAATTAAAAGATGCTTCGGCCACCATACTGCTTCCTGATGTGTTGTTATTGCCGGATAGTTTTATCATTGCATGCAATAGCAAGGATGCAGGATTATTTAGTGGCATTAATAACCTTGTAGGCTTAACAGATTTTCCTTCTTTAACAAACGATGGAGAAATATTGAGCATAAGAAATGCTGAAGGAAAAACCATTCATGCAGTAAATTATCAATCTTCCTGGTATCAGAATAATTTAAAAAAGGACGGTGGTTGGAGCTTAGAAATGATAGACACAAGAAACCCATGCGGAGAGGCAAATAATTGGCAGGCAAGCACAAACCCGAAAGGAGGCACTCCGGGCAAAGCAAATAGCATTAGAGGTTATAATAAAGATATCCTGGCACCCGAACTGATTCGCATTTATCCTGCGGATAGCCTTAATCTCCTGGTATACTTCAATGAGTCGATTGATTCTCTGAGCCTGATACAGCATAGCCATTATCGTTTTAATCCATCTATTGCTTTTACATCTATTAATGGTAATGCCCCAAACTTTAAGAACATTAGTATTAATTTGGCTGCTCCCCTTCAGAAAAATACCATTTACAGGCTGCTCATAGACTCGATTACAGATTGCGCTGGCAACCAACTTCAAACCCGTGATTACGGAGATTTTGGTTTGCCCGAACCTTTTAGCAAAGGAGATTTGGTTATTAATGAGGTGCTGTTTAATCCAAAAACAGGAGGAAGTGATTTTATTGAAATTTATAACAACAGCGATAAGGTTATTGATCTGAAGACGATGCGCATTGCTAACACGGATGATATAGATAGTCTTAATCAAATTTATGCAATTGCTCCTCAAGGTCTCATCATGCTACCGGAACAATTCGTTGTGCTAACTGAGAATGCTGATGATATTACCTTAAATTATTTTGGTTCTGATAAATTAAGCATGATAGAAACCAGTTTGCCATCCATGAATGACGATGAAGGAGTTTGCGTTTTGGTTGATGGGGCAGGTTCTAGATATGATCAGTTGAACTATGATGATAAGATGCATTTTGCCTTACTGGATGATAAAAACGGAGTAAGCCTTGAACGCATTGATTATAATAGAGCAAGTAATGAACGCACCAACTGGACCTCCGCTTCTGCCGCATCAGGCTACGGAACACCAACACGCAAGAATTCGCAATATATGCAATCTAATGCCGGCCGTTCATTGTTGTCCTTATCTTCAGAAATATTTTCACCTGATGGAGATGGTTATCAGGACTTACTGAATATCTACATAAAGACTCCTGCAACCGGATATACAGGAACACTATCTGTTTATGATAATAATGGGCGGTTGGTAAAACAACTGATGCGTAATGACATTCTTGGTGCCGAAAATATAATTAGTTGGGATGGCATTAATGATAATGGCGAAAAAGCCAATATAGGCATCTACATCATTTATCTTGAAGTTTTTGACTTGAAAGGTAATACCATTAAAGAAAAAATAACAGCAGTAGTTGGTGCAAGGCTATGAAACAATTTAGGCTTCAGTCAGTCTTTCTTGCCTGAAATAGTGATTACAATTTCGCCTTTAGGAGGTTGTGATTCAAAATATTTAACCGCTTCTTTCAAGGAGGCATTAATTGTCTGTTCAAACTTTTTGGTAAGTTCCCTTGAAACGGAAACCAATCGGTCTTCACCAAAAAATTCAGTCAGTTGTTTCAGGGTCTTAATAAGCCTGTGAGGTGCTTCATACAATACAATAGTTCTTGACTCAGCAGCAAGCTCTTTTATTTTTGTTTGACGGCCTTTTTTTTCAGGCAAAAATCCTTCAAAGACAAACGCATCACACGGCAAACCGCTTTTAATAAGTGCAGGAACAAAAGCGGTAGGTCCGGGCAAACACTCCACCTCGATATCGTTGCGCAAACATTCTCTCACAATTAAAAATCCGGGATCTGATATGCCAGGTGTGCCGGCATCGCTTACCAATCCAATATTTTTCCCTGAATGAAGCAGATTAACAATACGCTGCAATTCCCTGTGTTCATTGTGCTGATGAAACGATTGCATTTGTTTATCAATATAAAGGTGCTGAAGTAATTTAAGCGTATGCCGTGTATCTTCTGCTAAAAGCAAATCAACTTCTTTCAACATGCGTATTGCTCTTAAAGTAATATCTTCAAGGTTGCCAAGAGGAGTAGGTATGATGATTAGCTTACCAGCCATGTTTGCAATATAAAAAAAAGAAAGTAGCTGCTATCCATTTATGTAAAAACGAATAGCCTTTTATGAAGCCAGAAATCTTTGAAGTAAAGGTAATACTGCACCCATTTCTATTCCAAGCTAAATACATCCTTCTCAAAGTAGCAATTGGTTATTAAGTTTAAATAAAAAAAGCCCGGCTAAGCCGGGCTTTGAATTTTAAAATTTGAAATTATTTAATCAGCGTTACAGTGCCTGTAGCTGTTGCAGGATCCTGAGCCCTGAGTTGATAGTTGAAAATGAAGTAATAAACACCAGCAGGGCACTCGCCACCATCATTCATATCTTTACCATTCCAGGTCTTTTTACTGTCTTTGCTTTCAAAAACTTTATTGCCCCAACGGTTAAAGATTTGTAAGTCATATTTGTCTTCTCCCTCAATATCAATAACAAAATTATCATTGCTACCATCACTGTTTGGTGTAAATACATTTGGTATTTTAATTCTGGTTAAAAATCTATTGCTAATGATTTTACAAACTGTATCAGCGCAATCGGCCGGAGGTTCAATATGCCATGCTTTCAAGCAAATTTTAAAGTCTCCGGTATCGTTTTTAAAGTCAACTTCAAAATCCATATCGCTTAGGTTACCCATTTTAGGATTTGCCCCACCTTTAATTTCACCATCTTTTAACACATATGGTGTGCTTTCTCCTAGCTTGTATAAGGTCCACTCAAAAACATCAGAATTCTGGAAGGATGCATTGGTGTTGTTTTTCATCAGGTATTTTGCCGAATTCATATCTTGACGGATCGTATCGAAAGCCGGAGTAGGTTTAACAACACTGATATATGAAGTATCTCTCACCTCGCAATTTTTCTCAGCACCGAGCGGAATCTGAGTTGGGTCGAAGCCCCTTGGAATGGAGTGAATCTGGAATCTGCCAATACTATCAAATCTGAATTTAACGACATCTGGTGGAGCCTGATTTCGTGTTATGCTATCAATTTCTGATAGGTCGCTATCTTTAAATCGCTTGTATACGAATTTATTAAATGCGTTGTCAGATGTATTGCTAAACTCAGCTTCATTACCAACACAAATAATGGTATCATCCGGGCTCAATTCATTTTTGAATTTCTTAACATAAATTTTAATCGGCATATTCATGAGCTGACCCGTTAATGGATCTGTAGCAGTATCCGGGAAAAGGGTAAGCCTGCAAACAGCCGGGGTAGGGAATTTTGTATCACGGCCAACAGCTAAAATCTGGAATACTCCCGAATCCTGATAAACATGTTCAACTGTATCTCTTCTGCCCAACACGGAGGTTGGATTACTACCGGCATCTCCCCAATAAATAATCGTTTCTACGGTTGGGGTGTCAGAGGCATCCTGTTTATCAAGGGAATCGGCAAGATTCCAAAGTCTTATTCTCATAGGTGCGCAGCCCAGGGTATCGGAAAGTAGCTTAAATCTAGGTCTAGGCCCCTTAATGAAAATCTTTTCATAAGCTGAGTCGGCACATCCTTGTGTAGTTACCACTTTAAGCTTTACGATAAACTCCCCGTTTGAGCGATATGGCCATGTTGCTTTTTTGGGTTTGAAGATATTTACACCCTGAGGGGTAATGGTATCAATTTTGTTTTCACCAAACCACCAGTAGTTATTTGCTATACCATCCAGTGTTTGCCCACCGGTAATGAGATAAGAAGAATCCATTACGCTAAAAATCTCAGCACAATTAAATACCTTCTTGGCAAATTCCATTTTTACTACCGGTTTAACAATATTTACCCAACGCACACAGGTATCCCAAAATCCTAAACTATCGCGGCTATACATTGTTACCGCATATCTACCATAATCAACATACTTGTGTTTTGGACTTACGCCTTCATAGATAGGAGAACCATCGCCAAAATCCCAATACAAACGCTCTCTGCGAGTAGTATCTACGCGAAGCGTAACATCATATGCATCACCTGCAGGAAGCCCGGGCAGTGGAACCACGGTGCCATTTCGGTTATACCTAAACATTGGGTTGGGAAAAGTTCCCTTTACCTCCGGAAGCTTGCCGTCCTCAAATCGCCAGAAATCGGCTGTATCTATTAAGAAGTTACAACCATATCCTGGCATTAGCAGCACATCTTTTACTGCAACTGCATCATAGCCATAATTTGGATCTGTTGTAAGGCCTAAAGGCCTGATATCCCTGCTGATGGTTCTTCCCGGACCCGGAGAGTTAATACAATTACTCTTCGCACAATCATATCGCCAGTATCTAACTGAATCATCAAAGTAGATTTCTTCGTTTGCACAAAAAACAGTATCCTCTTTACCGCTTGCTTCTCTAATGAAGAAAGTGTCAATTACACCAATAATAACTGGTATGGCAAAGAACTGCTGGCAATTTTGCTTGGTTACAATCAGGTGTACAATACTATTCCACTCAGATTTATCATTACTGCCTGTGGCCTCCCAACTCGACCTAACAAACTTATGTGTAATGGGCAGGAACATCATGGATGTATCTGCAATATAAAATGGAGGGTTGGTTTTGGGTGCTCCGGTACACCAATCTAACAAATCGTAGTATACATTCGTGAACAATCCAGGGGTTCTTGGTCTTAAGCCGTTAGTGGCCCCTACGCCTGATGCACGTATAGGGAAAACCGTTGAATCCATTAGCACACAATTGCCACCAAAACAATCAAAATTATATCTTACCCTGCGTATTCCGTTTTCAAAAAATGAATTGGTAACACCAGACCCATCATACCAGAAGGAGTCTACTGTTTGAGTAGCATCACCCCAATCCCAAATGCTGTAGGCAATACTATCCATAATACTATCAAGGTATAGCACCGTAATTTCATCTCCTTTACCCCTGTAACGACAAGTGCCTGGTTGAAATGGTGTGATACTTGAATAGCGGGGAATCACAGGTTGCGAAGCAGGAAAAACATCGAATTGGGCTTCAAGGTTTAAAATTCTCAGAAAGTTGTGATACCAAACAGTATTGGTTTTATTGTTTGAGTGGTTACAATCAAAATATTTTACATCCAGATGTGTTCCATTAGCCTGCGGAATGGTATCGCCATACGTGAAATTATATACCACAAACTGCGGCTGGGCAGGATCAAAAGTACTTGGAGGGCTCTGCGGAGCAGGAGGGGCCGGATTTGCCGGCATGCCTACAATGAACGGATCGGTAGACAACTGGTAAATAGGGGTTGTTGTAATTGTAGCAGCGTTTTGAAGGAAATTATTGCGTGGCATGCTTACCGTATTTTCTTTACAACCGCAACCAATTTGCAAGCCTACTGTTATCCAACCCCCTATAGTATCAGCAGGTGGGGGGAAGTTAAAACTGGAGGCAGGACCTGCATTGTATCCAAAGTGCCAAACCATGCTTGTACCCCGGGCATTTGTCCATGGGCAGCCCGGTCTTGGCGCAGCATTTGGACATGTATTGAAATTAGGCCTTATTAATCCTCCGGGTGTTACACCACCTCTGTAACCTGTCCAACCATCTATTACGCAAGGCGTATTATCCTTTCTGTCGGCCAGTGAGTCTATGTTTAACAAAATATGCGTTTGACCGCAATTTGGCGTAACACCAGGGTAATTACCAATACCTGCGAGACTTAAATCGATTCTTGCACCCAATCCCGTGGTAAGATCTCCGGGGCACTCTTTACCACCTTTAGCTAAACCATAGGCAGTGGCTCTACCGAGAGCAAGCTGAACCGTTCCTTCTCCATTGCAATCAAAATTATCAATTGACAAACTATCGTCTACTATAAGGTTATTGGCATCTAAACCCTTGGCACGGTATGGATTTCCGGATTCATTGTTAAGGGTATCAGCCATCTTTAAGCGCACCGTTAAACAACGTTGTACGATTCTGTGGAATGCATATTTATGGAAGGTCATAGTGCTTCCTGGTAGCATATCTCCTGAAGCAACAGTGTAGGTTTTGCCATCTTTGTTATACGTTATGGAGTTTGGACCAGGTGTAGGGAATGCCCTGATTTGGCCACCATTGAGTATGACATAATCTCCTCTGAGATGCGCAAATGGATCAGGTAAATTTCTAACATTGATTTGCTGATCTACCTGTATTTGGTCTGGCCAGAATTGGCCCGGTTGAGGTAAGTTATCTACCCTTGCCCATGGTTGACCATAATAAGTTCCCTGAACATTACTGATGCGATTGTTTATAGGGTCCCAAAATTTTTGCCCACCGGAGGTGGCCTCTGTTTGCCAATCCTTACCTGAAAGATACCAGTTGTATACGCTATCCCAATTGGTATAACTATGACGAGGCAATGAATCGTGTGAAAATTTACAATTAACCTTGCCGGGGAAAACTTGCTTATTATGGATAAAATAATGATCACTGTTTCTGTCTTGTTCAACTGCATTTAAGAAAACAAATCTTGGTGCAGCAGGAGGAGCAATTACAGGGAAATAGCCGGGCTTAGGATCAGAGAACGAAGTACATTTTGGTGCATAATCATCATCAAAATCCCAGCGCATCCAAAGTTTGCGTGACTTAAATGTCATGGACGTATTTACAAAATCAACGGTATAATCAGGACCACACTGATTCTTTTGCCAAGGTTTTAAAAGAACAGGAGGAGGAGGAGTTTTTTCAATACGTGCAAACGGCCCTATTACTTCTACCCCGTAAGCTCTTTTATTAATGGAGTCTAAGATTGGGGTGTATAAAAGCAGTGTATCAATAATGCCACCACGGCCATTTAATGTGGTATCCTTAATCAGCTCAGTTTTATTAAACCAAACAATGGGTTTTGAGTAACGGCCTTTAAAAGGATAAAGTGAGTCGCCATTATGTATCAGTTTTCTTGTGAAAGGCTGAAATGTTAGCTCAACAAATACCGACCTCGACAACTTAATGGTATCGCTTAAGAGGGTTACCGGAGGCACCTTTGAGACGTAAACCAGCCTGCCAAGCGTATCTCGATAGAGATAAATGGTATCCTTGATGTCAGCCAAATAATATTTTTCCAGCCCTGCTGATCTTACCAATATAACAGAATCGAGCCTGCCCTTCACCCTGTCTAATAACATGGTGTAAGTAGTATCCTGCGGGTTTACAACCTGATTTGGCGGAACACCATATGGGTTTGGTCCCCAATCATTATCAGCGGGCCTGAAACCTGTTGGTGTAAGAATGCTGTCAAAACGTGATTTTGTTACAATTGCGGAGTAATAAGGAATTACACCTGGACATACGCGCTTAATGATGAGTTTAGGGAAGAAGGTGCCCATGGCAGAAAATGCATGGCACACACTAAATGCGCTTGAGTCTTCATTACGCATAGTTGGATCATTCGGATCTCCAAAATCCCAGACAAAGTCTCCTGTCCCTGGGGCCAGGAAAGTCATTGGTGTAACCTTAAAGCAAATTTCCGTACTGCTAAAACTTTGCACGCAAACCGTATCGGCATCTTTTCCGAGCGTTGAGTCTCTTTTAAAAGTGGTTATATCTAAATCATAAACAATATTATCAGGTAGAGGCCTGGATGTATTGGAGAATGTTTTTCTTAAAGAATCCGTACAATCAGTTAAATCTGTAACTGCTAATTTAGGGTTAAAAGGCCCACGGGTATAATAGCAATGTGTAATGGTATCATATCTAAATGAATCGTTTTGGGTGGTGCTGGAATAAAATTGTCCATCTCCAAAATCCCATCTGTAGCCTTTTGCCTTATGGCGTGGTGCCGCACTGAGATTTTTAAATTTGTAACAAGAGCTAAAGCAAGGCCCTGATAACATGGTCCATTCAAAATCAATCTGATTGTTTTGATTTACCCTTACTGCATCAGTAAGTATAGTATCTTTACGACAACCCTTATTATCAACTGTGCGCAAGAAAACGGTAAAGGTGCCTGCAAAACTATACTTATGGCAGGTTACACCGTTATTATAAGTTGTATCGCCCGTTGCATCGCCCCAGTTCCAAAAATAAAAGTCAATTGGATTACTTGGCGTATTAGGGTTCTGAGAACTATTGTTTATAAAACAAAGATTATTCCCACGGAAACATTGTGTTAAAGGAGTACCGGAAACCGGCAATGGCACAGGCAAATGGAATACGTTAAAAGTTGCTACATTGGAAGTAACTGTTGAACTATTGCTTAGCTGAATCGTAGCAGATGCAGTATAAACACCTCCTGGAAGCGGCAAGGTTGGAAAATCAGTTGAGAGCTGTGTTGTATTTTTTTGACCTATTAAGGTTCCGTTCAGGAAAAAATCATACCGTGTTGGGGTAATACCCGGTGAAAGACCCGCAACACTTGCTACAAGCTGCGCCTGTTGATTTTCGCAAATAATGGCCGGATTAACCACCATGCTTGCAGTTTGAGCAAAAACTTTCTGCATTTGCAAGGACATTGCTGCAAAAAGAATCAATAGGTATTTTATATGTTTCATACGTTTAATAGATGCTTGTTTTATAATATTTTCAGCGCTAAAAACGGGCTCCGAAAATTGTCTTTGTTTTACAAACAGATTCGCTAACATAAACTTAAATTTTATTAATTTCAATTTTTTATCTGACCAATTTAAATTTCCCTGATTTTACTTGCTCGGCATCAGCCCCTTTTAGCCTATATATCAGGGTATAAACATACCATCCTGCCCCACACTCTTCACCACTTATTCGGTTTAATCCATTCCACCTTTTTTCTTTGCTGTGGGTTTCAAATACTGACTTACCACTCAGGTCGAGAATCATTAAATGAAATGCTTCTTCATTCTCAATTTCTACTACAAAATCATCGTTGAAAGAGTCTCCGTTTGGCGAGAAAGAACCCGGAATTTTTAACCGTGCTTCCTCCTCATACTCCCATTGCGATTTTTCTGTTCGGGTAGCTTCCAACTGGTTTTTACCTGAATTGTTTTCTTGTTTATGAATAAGCTGTGCTTTGAATTCAGTTGCATCATCACGATTGACTGGCCTTTCTATCGGTTCTGTATGTTCGGTATTGGCTTCTGTGCGATTTTGGGTTGTGTTTTCCTGTGCAGGAGATTCTCGTTTTTCTATATGAGTATTCTCATTAATCTGATTTGATCGCGGATTAACCGATCTGATAATCTTTTTGGCGGTAGTCTGTGGTATTTGTTTTGCATCAAATTCAGGCATAGGGACTTTTTCAACTGCAATGTTCTGCTCGTTTGTAACTATGCTTTTCTCTCCAGACTTCATGGTTAACTCCGGAAGCTGAGGCTTGGGCAATTCTTCCTTAGCTACTTGCTTATTTATGATAGCCACGTATGCAACAACCGATGCGGCCAGTATTGCTATACCTGAAACCCATGCAAGTGTTTTTGTAGAGGCTATGCCGCCTTTAATTGCAGATTGGGCAGCACGGTGCGGAGCAACCGGATTTGTTGAAGTAAGCTCCTGTTCAATGCCCGACCAAACATCAGGATGTTCAGGAGCAAAATCTTGGAACTCCTTTTTGAGCACTTCATCTATATTATTAGGTGTAATCTTCATTTCCTTTGTTGTTTAATAAGCACCTCCTGCAGCAATACCCGGGCTCTTGATAATTGTGACTTAGAGGTGCCCTCACTTATTCCGAGCATTTCGGCTATTTCAGCGTGAGAGTATCCTTCTACGATATACATATTAAGAACGGTTCGATAGCCGGGAGCAAGTTTATTTAATGCAACCAATATTTCCTTTCTGCTCATATGTTCTACCGTGTAATCATGATGAGGATTTTCTGAAGCCATTTCCACATCTCCATGATTCATGTAATTCTTATTTACACGATAAAACTCAAGAGCCGTGTTCACAAAAATTCTCTTCATCCACCCTTCAAATGAGCCACTGAAACGATATTGGTTCAACTTTGTAAAAACCTTGATAAAGCCATCCTGAAGGATGTCTTTTGCCTCCTCGTATCCGTTGCTATATCGTAAACAAACTCCAAACATCGTTCTTGCGTAATGGTCGTATAGTTTTTTATGAGCCTTTCGGTCCCCTTTTAAACATAAGTTTATCAGCTCTTTTTCATTAAAATCACTCACTTTATTGACAGCTTAATGTTTCAGACGTATTAGTTGAAGGCAAGGTTGCAATTTTTAAAATTTAGTTAAAACTTTCATAATAATAGCCTTAACAAATGAAATATTCTTACCTTAGTAGCATTCCAATTTTTGGCTAAAATATTGATTGTAAGGTCCTATTTACTTCTATTGTGTTTTTTAATGCTAAATTTTTTGGCAGATGGACAGTCTTTAATCGATCACAAAGTTATAAAGACTGAATTTGTTGAAAACAAGGGGCAATGGGTTCGAAATGTGCTCTTTGAACAAAGGCAGGGTTATAACCTGATGCAGGTAACATCCGGTGGCCTTTCATATATCAGCTATCACCCGGATGATATGGCTAAATTGAGCCGGGATGCCCATAAAAGTATCAGAAACAGATTTAATCCATATCTGGTGAGGGGCCATCGATTAGATGTGCAATTTATAAATGCCCTACCCAATAAGGTTGTTATGGGTACCGCACCACTTAGTCATTACTATAATTTTTATTTAGGCAGCAATTCTTCTAATTGGCAAGGCGGGGTAAAAGCTTTTGAAAAGGTGCAAATTAACCGCCTTTATAAAGGTATTGATATGGTTATTTATGGGAGCAACCGAAATACAATAAAATATGATTTTGTGGTAAAGCCATATGCCAATCCTAATGAGATTATTTGGCAATATGCCGGAGCAGAAAGCATAAAAAAAATAGCCGGTTTGCTTCAGATAAATGCTTCGTTCCACACCTTAACGGAGGCAAGGCCATTTGCCTATCAAATTATTAATGGGCATCAAGTAGCTGTTTCATGCGAATACCGAATAATTGAAAACAGCAAAGTTGGATTTACGCTTGGCTCCTACCGAAACGATCTGCCCCTTGTAATTGATCCGGAACTGATATTCTCTACCTACTCTGGCTCTACAGCAGATAATTTTGGTGCTGCAGCTACCTATGATTTTGAAGGCAACTTATATACCGCAGGTATCACAAATAGTTTTACGGGAGCTTACCCGGTTACTCCCGGTGCATTTCAGGTGCAATTTGGTGGTGGCACAGGAACTTGGCCACAAAGGGCACACCCTTGTGATATCACCATAAGTAAATATAATAATGATGGCACCCGCCTGCTATATGCAACCTACTTAGGGGGAGATAATCAGGATTATGTGCACAGCCTGGTAACCGATAAATTTAACCATTTAGTTGTTTTAGGTTCTACCTTATCAAGAGATTATCCAACTTCACAGAATGCTTTTGATAGAACACATAATGACTCCTTTGATATTGTGCTAACCAAACTAAATGACAGCGGTACCGCATTGATTGGCTCTACCTTTATTGGAGGCAGTCACAGTGATGGCTTATCCCTGGCCGATACGCTTTGCATGAACTATATGGACCAGATGCGCGGAGAAGTTCAGATAGATTTAAACGGAGATATTGTAGTGGGCTCTGTAACAAACTCATTCAACTTCCCCACTACTGTCAACGCTTTTCAAAAAAATAAAAGTGGTGTTCAGGATGGCTGTTTGTTTAAGTTTGACAGCACACTCAGAACATTGAGATGGAGCAGTTTTCTTGGCGATACACTCAATGAAACTCTTAATTCCATTGAGGTAATGCCAAACGGAACGTTATTTGCCGTTGGAGGAACCCATAGCAAGAATAAGCCGGCTAGCACGGGCGTTATTGGTAACGCATTTTATGGCGGTATTTCAGATGGATGGATTGCCCGTGTAAGCGCCAATGGAGCAAATCTTGAACGATTCATGTATTGGGGCAGTGCCGGATATGATCAGTGTTATTTTATTAAATCAAATACCAATGGCGACATTTATGTGTATGGCCAGAACTTTGATACCATTGCACCTACAGCGGGTGCATATCGCACACCCAGGGGAACAATATTTATCAGCAGCTTTAATTATGACCTGAATGCGTTACGCTTCTCTGCAAGTTTGGGAAATAATGTATCAAACAATGCGCTTTCTCCCAGTGCATTTATGATTGACTTGTGCGGCAACATTTATGCCTCATTGTATGGTGGCAGCTCAATCAACGCGCGTGCCGGTTTATCGCAAAGTTCAACCACAAGCCTTCCCCTAACTTCTGATGCCATTCAGCCTGCAACAGATGGAGAAGACTTTTATTTATTTGTGTTGAAACCCAATGCAGATTCATTGCTTTATGCCACTTATTTTGGTGAAAATGCAGAAGATGATCATGTCGATGGAGGCACAAGTCGGTTTGACCGCAGAGGCATTGTATATCAAAGTGTATGCGCAAGTTGCAGCAAAGGCCCGAATGGCGCTTTCCCAACAACTGCCAATAGTTATGCTCCAAGAAATTTAAGTGTACGGTGCAGCAATGTCGGTTTAAAAATTGATTTTAGAAAAAACAATGCGGTGATAGCAGATTTTGCTGTGCAGCCACGTAATTCATGTGGCGATACACTTTTTCGCTTCACCAGTAAATCTTACAACGCTAAATACTACCTATGGTATTTAAACGGGGTATTACGCTCAACCGACTCCGCTTATACCGATACCATCCGTGCACAAGGCATCTATACCATGAAACTGGTGGTTATTGATTCTTCGCGTTGCATCATTGTGGATAGCATTAGTAAAACCATTGAGAAAGGCTCTTTATCAGACGCCAACTTCACTTTTAAAATCGACAGCTGCGAACCTCGTGTGGTTTTTACCAATTTGTCTGCCACACAAAATCCAACACCTGTTCCGTTACTCTGGCTATTTGGGGATGGCGATACCTCGCATACTACAAATCCAGCGCACATTTATACAGATACCGGCTGGTTTGATGCAAAGCTAATCGTGAATGTTGGCTCTGCCTGCGCAGATACCATGCTTCAAAAAATTTATATTGATAATAAATTCTCCATTAAGGTTGGTTTTACACCTAATGATACCTTGTGGTGCGAGTTTACAACCATTCCGCTGCGTTATACAGGGGTCAACGGAACACGATTCAGATGGTATTTGAATGATAGCTTATTTAGTAGTAGCAAGGATACCGATCTGCTTTTGAATGATAAAGGCATTTATAACATTAAACTAGTGGTAACAGACTCTACCGTGAGGTGCAACAAAGCAGATAGTTTACAAAAAACATTTCAGCTGTTTCCTGAAGTTTATCCGAATTACACATGGGAAAGGGATAGCTGTTCGTTTAGTGTTCAATTCATTAATACCTCTCCTGTTTTACCCGGAGACTCCATTGGATTTAAATGGCTGTTTGGTGATGGGACTGATTCTTTTGAAGAGTCTCCAAAACACAGATTTCCCTCAGGTGGCGACTTCAATGTTCAGCTCATAAGTAACCCGGCTGCCAAATGTCCCTATCAAATAACAAAAACAGTTTCTCTGGATACATTGCCATCCATTTTAAAAGCCAATTTTACGTTAACTCCGCAGCCCATTTGCTTACCCGCATTTGTAACAATTAAAAATGCATCTGTAAATGGAATTAAGCAGTGGTGGTATGTAAATAATATTTTAAAGGACAGCACAAGCAATGAAATTAAAGACACTTTTACAACTGCTCAATTGTTTTCGGTTAGGTTGGTTGTTTTTGACACCTCTACTTGCTTTCCGTATGATACACTAACCAATATTTATACAGTGAATCCTGCAGCTAAAGCAGATTTTGAAGTATTGCGCGACACCTGCTCACCCAATCTGATCTTCATTAATAAATCTGTTTCTGCCAACCCGGCTGATATCATTACTTATTTGTGGGACTTTGGTAATGGAGATACCTCCACAGCTGAAACTCCGGCTTACACCTACAACCAAAACGGCACCTATACCATAACACTCATTACCCTACCCGGAACTCCTTGCGCTGATACTGCCACACAAGTCATCACCTACAATAATACAACCCATTTGCTTGGGGCTTCTTTCAACTTAAATGATTCTGTTTTTTGTTTACCTGCTATTATAAAAGCAACCAACACATCAACCAATCCAAAAAAGCCACGTTGGTATCTGAACGGTATGATGGTTAGCGATAGTTTAAACTTTACAGACACTTTAAATGCAGAGGGTATTTATAAATTAACATTGATTACATCTGATTCTGCAGCTTGTGCCAAAGCAGATACCTTTAGCAGAAATATTATGGTGGGTGAGAGAGTTGCTATTGCTTTTGAGTTGGCGAGAGACAGCTGCTCTCTTGAAGCCCGCTTTGTAAACAAGTCGGCCGCAAGCCCCAATACCACCTTCACTTGGTACTTTGGAGATGGTGACAGTTCAAATCTCAGAAACCCCACCCATACTTATAAGCAAAGCAATACCTACACGGTAACACTTGTGAGCAATGCAGGTAAAATTTGCGCAGATACCATGATTAAAGCCTTTTTTATTGATGGAGATAGCGCAATGGAGGTAAAAATACCGAATGTATTTACACCAAATGACGATGGATTAAATGATTGTTATAAAATAGCTGGCCTCACTAAATGCGATGATATTGTTTTTAAAGTATACAACCGCTGGGGACAATTACAGTTTGAAACCACCAATTACCAAAACTGCTGGAATGGGCGAAATATGCTGAACGAAGAAGTTACACCCGGTGTGTACTTTTATTTATTAAAAATTAAAAAGAATTTAGGGAATAGTATTGATCAACACGGAACAATAACACTCATTAGGGAATAATAGAACCTATTAAGGCAATTGCTAGGGAGTTATTGCTCTTTTTTCTGCACCACATCCCAACTGTGGTCGCCTAATAGTTTAACCGAGGCAACATACTTCTTGGAGTTTTTGGAACGGCCCCATTCCTCAGGACCAACCAAAGAAAGTGTGTAGTAATCATCTTTCTCATAAAGATGATAAACTTGATTTACTACAGGTACAAAACGTATATCTGATTGATAAATGTTTTCTGAAATTTTGAGTCGTTGTTCTATTTCCCGCACCTGTTGCATTATTAAATCAGCCTGCTTTTTAAGCATGGAAATTTCCTGAGCAGCATAGTGGTGCATTGCCTCTACGGCATTGGCCTTAATCTGGTTTTTATCTTCGGCCTTAATAGGCGGAGAGCTAACACTAAGGGGGATAGGAGATAAGGAGGCTTCTCCTGCATAACTTTCAAACTCGGTATTTTCTTGCATGGTACTTCCTAATAACCAAACACCCAACCTTTTGTTTTTATAAATAACTTGTTTGTTTTAAACTTTATATAACAGAATTGTGTTTACCTTTGCAGTTGCATGAACGTAGCAGTTGATATAGACGATAATTCAGGCTTCTGCTTTGGTGTGGTATATGCCATACAAATGGCAGAAGATATTTTGGATGAAACAGGCCGCCTTTATTGCCTTGGAGATATTGTGCACAATGACGAGGAAGTGGCGAGGCTAAGGGCAAAAGGCCTTAAGATTATAAACCATGATGAGTTTGACAAGCTTCGCAATGAAACTGTGCTGATTCGTGCACATGGAGAGCCTCCTGAAACTTACCAGAAAGCACTTGCAAACAATATTGAACTCATAGATGCGTCTTGCCCGGTGGTTTTAAAACTACAAAACAGGGTAAGGGAGGCCTACAATGATAAGGAGCAAATTTTAATATACGGGAAACATGGACATGCAGAGGTTGACGGCCTTAAAGGACAAACCAATGGTGAAGCCATCGTAATTGAGAAATTTGAAGAATTGGACCAGATTGAGTTGCCAAAAAAAGTTCAGCTATTTAGCCAAACCACTAAGCGCACCAAAAACCTTTATGCATTAAAAGATTTACTGATTAGTAAAGGCGTAGAAGTTGATTTTAATGATACCCTTTGCCGCCAGGTTTCGAACAGAGATATTCAGTTGCGTGAGTTTGCTACCAAATACGATAAGATTGTTTTTGTTGCAGGCAAGAAGTCGTCTAACGGCAAAGTTCTGTTTGATGTATGTAAGGATATAAATCCGCAAACATATTTTGTCAGTTCTAAGGAAGAACTGGATAAAAGCTGGTTCAACGAAAATGACCGCATTGGCATTTGCGGGGCTACTTCCACCCCACAGTGGCAAATGGAAGAAATTAAGCAATCTATTTTATCATTATAATTATGAAGAAGTTTTTAATTGCTGCTGCTGGTGGCTTTTTGCTAACAGCATTTATGCAGGCCCCAACCGAAAAAAACACCCCCCCGAAATCTTTTTACGACTTAAGCATACAGTCGCTAGATGGGAAATCAACCATTCGTTTCAGCGATTTCAAAGGCAAAAAAGTATTGCTGGTTAATACTGCTTCCCAATGCGGATACACCGGGCAATACAAAGATTTGCAAGCATTGTATAATCGCTACAGCAATAATTTAGTTGTGGTTGCTTTGCCATGCAATCAATTTGGTGGCCAAGAGCCATGGGCTAATGATAAGATTAAGAATTTCTGCTCCCTGCGTTACGATGTTACGTTTCCGATGACTGATAAAGTAAATGTAAAAGCAGGTGAAGACCAGCACGTCATTTATCAATGGCTTACACAGAAAAAATTTAATGGCAAAGAAGATATTAATGTGCGCTGGAACTTTGGAAAGTTTTTGATTGATGAAAAAGGAAGATTTGTGAAATATTTCCCCTCTCAGGTTGAGCCAACCGATAAGCAGATTGTTTCGCTTATTGAAGGAAAATAATATTAAGGTTTTAGAATTTGCGGCAAGCCTTTCTCTATTTCGAGGAAAGCTTTTTGCAATACCTTATCAGAAGTATTCATCACAGTAAAATAGCCATTATCTCTCCACAAACCTCTTGCAATTAATGCTTTTATTGTTTGTGTTAAATACTTTCCTGAGCGCTGTATATCATCTTCCTCTCGCTCAAGATTATTTTGTGAGGCAAACAAAACGAACTCATTGATCAGATTTTTTTGAAAGCCAACGTTAAAGTTCTTTGCAGAGCCATATTTCATGAGTTCACTCCGATGTAAATCAAGGTAGTTTGCTGCAAAGCGATTCAGCAAATTTTGAGACATAGCTTCAAGCAGGTAAGTTGAAATATATGAGGTATCCAACGGCACAAAATAATCAGGCATAATCCCTCCTTTGGCATATACCTTTCTTCCGCCTGAAGTGAAATAAGTTGTTGTATCGGTAATTCTAACCTGTGCCTGATTTTTCAATTCTCCATTTTCCATCCTGTCCAATAGCTCGTGTTCATAGGCTTCATAGCCATCATGATATGGTTTTTGAATACACCTTCCCGATGGGGTATAATACCTTGAAACGGTTAAACGCACTACCGACCCATCTTTTAGTTCAAAAGGCTCCTGAACCAGCCCTTTCCCAAAAGATCTTCGGCCAACCAAAACTCCTCTGTCCCAATCTTGCATAGCTCCGGAAAGTATTTCTGAAGCAGATGCCGAACCTTCATCTATCAGCACAGCCAGCTTACCGTTTTCGAACAACCCTTTGCGCTCAGCATTATAATCACTGCGTGGTTGTGTACGCCCTTTTGTATATACAATCAGTTTATTATCATCCAGTAACTCATCTGCAATAGCTGTCGCTGCTGAGAGGTAACCACCCGGATTCCCACGCAGATCAATGATTAATTGCTGCATGTTTTGCTTCTTGAGTTTATCCAAGGCTGCAATAAATTCCTTATGCGTATCGGCAGCAAAGCGAGATATTTTGATATAGCCCGTTTTGTTATCAATCATCATGCTAACATCCACACTATAAATGGGAATGGTATTTCTGGTAATTTCATAAGTTAAACGCCTGTTATTACCCGACCGCAAAATTTCAATTTTTACCTTAGTGCCTTTAGGTCCGCGAAGCAATTTAAATACTTGCTCATTCGTAATATCTACACCTGCAACAGGGATGGTATCCACCTTTACAATTCGGTCGCCTGCCAGTATGCCTAACTCTTTAGATGGGCCGCCTTCAATAGGGCTTACCACCATGATGGTGTCATTTAAAATGCTAAACTCAACGCCAATGCCTTCAAAATTCCCTTCCAGTTGCTCATTGGCCATTTGCAAATCTTTTGCAGGAATGTATACAGAGTGCGGATCTAATTTATTGAGCAAGGCATTTAGTGTTTCTTCTTCCAGGCTATCTACATTCACCGTATCCACATAAGCCTGCTGAAGAAGATTGAATACTTCAGTAAACTTGTTATTGCCTCCAAACATGAGGGTGCGATTACCTGTAGCCGGTTTAAGCCATATGCCAATGGCAATTCCGGCAGCTATCAACAATCCGTATATAAAAGGTTGCCACTTAGTTTTATTATCCATTGCGATATTTGAAAAAACGTTTTCAAATATAAGAACCCGCAAGCGCTAAAAAAGATTTAATAAATATGGCCGCAAAAATGATAAAAACCACAGAGCAATCATCCAAGTACAACAAGCTGGAGAAAATGAGCATAAAACAGTTGTTAAGCTCCATCAATAAAGAAGACCAAACTGTGCCACTGGCGGTAAAAAAATCTGCAAAGCAAATTGAACGATTGATTGATGCCGCGTTTAAAAGAATGGCAGCAGGTGGACGCCTGTTTTACATTGGCGCAGGCACAAGCGGGCGATTAGGCATCGTAGATGCGAGCGAGTGTCCGCCAACTTATGGCGTGCCTCACGGGCTAGTGGTTGGTTTAATTGCAGGAGGCGATGCAGCCATACGCAAAGCAGTTGAGTTTGCCGAAGACGATGCCAAACAAGGCTGGAAAGATTTACAGGCTCATAAAATATCAAAGAAAGATGTGCTCATTGGCATTGCTGCCAGCGGCACCACACCCTATGTGGTTGGAGCATTAAATACTGCGCGTATAAAAGGTGTGCTAACCGGATGCATTACCTGCAATAAAAATAGTCCGGTAGCTGCTGCGGCTGAATTTCCTGTAGAAGTGGTGGTAGGCCCTGAATTTGTTACCGGTAGCACCCGGATGAAAGCCGGCACTGCCCAAAAACTGGTGCTTAATATGATAAGCACCACCATAATGATAAAACTGGGAAGGGTAAAAGGAAATAAAATGGTGGATATGATGCCTACCAATAGTAAACTGGTTGAAAGAGGCACGAAAATGATTCAAGAGGAATTAGGAGCAGACAAGATAACTGCTGCTAATTTGCTAGCCAAACACGGCAATGTAAGAAAAGCTGTTGAGGCTTACCGCAAAAGAAAGTAAATAGGTTTGTTGCAATTATTTTTTTTAACCAAGGTAAATACTAATTTAGCCGCCACAAAAAATATATCAATATGAATTTTCCAGAAACCCTGCTTTACACCAAAGACCACGAGTGGGTGCGCGTTGAAGGCGATACCGCTTATGTTGGCATTACAGACTTTGCCCAAAAAGAATTAGGTGATATTGTTTATGTAGACATCAGCACAGTTGGCAAAACAGTTAATGAGCATGATGTATTTGGCACGGTTGAAGCAGTAAAAACTGTTTCTGATTTGTTTATGCCTGTAACAGGTGAAGTGCTTGCAGTAAATGCCAAACTTGATGGCTCACCTGAACTGGTAAACAACGATCCTTACGGAGATGGATGGATGATTAAAGTTAAACTTTCAGGAGATGCAGCGGGCCTTATGAGCTCAGCCGAATATAAAACACTCATCAACGCATAAGTATTTCGATACTGAATCAGAAAGCTGCTCACTTTAAATGGGCAGTTTTTTTTGTGCCCAATGTGTTGGTTTAAATTTAGGCGAGAGTATGAGAACTGATTAGCATCAGTTTTAAAAAGAAAAACAAAAACTACCTTAACCGAATGAAAAAAGTTCCATTCATAAAACGCAAAGGGCTTTGGCTACTTGCAGTATTTGTTCTAACAGGTTTAATAATTATGGCTACAACAAAAAATAATTCACCTGCTTTGCAAGCAGTGCCCTATGTTGATTTGAAAAGGTATGCAGGTAAATGGTATGAAATCGCTTCTTTCCCTCAGCGATTCCAAAAGGGATGTCATTGCACCACTGCAGAATATAGCTTGTCTGAAAAAGGTTATGTAATTGTAGAAAACCGCTGCAATAAGGACAGCATAAATGGTAAAGAATCTTATATTAAAGGAAAAGCATTTGTTGAGGAAGGAACAGGCAATGCAAAATTAAAAGTTCAGTTTTTCTGGCCTTTCAGAGGCAAGTACTGGATTATTGATTTGGCTGATGACTACAGTTATGCCGTTGTGGGTCATCCCAACCGAGAATACCTGTGGATTTTGTGTCGCAACCCGGAAATGAATACGGAAACCTACAAGCAGATTTTAATGCGGCTATCAGAAAATGGATTTGATGTTAGCAGGCTGCAGGTAACCAAACATAAATAAGCTATGGCTTATTCCTTAGCTATTTGCAAGATCTTTGGTTTGGTTGAATACCCTTATTATAATAATCTTTTCCAAGCTGTTTCAGCGGCAATTATTTCGCTAATTTTATTTACTGGAATTCTTTCCTGTTGCATGGTATCGCGGTAGCGAATTGTAACCGTTTGATCCTGCAATGTATCATGATCTACCGTAATGCAGAATGGGGTGCCTAGCGCATCCTGCCTTCTGTAACGTTTGCCTATAGCGTCTTTTTCTTCATAAAAACAGGTATAATCTGCCTTCAATTCATTCATGATTTGCTCTGCCTTTTCAGGCAGGCCATCCTTTTTAGTTAGCGGGAAAACAGCCACCTTGTAAGGAGCAAGTTGCGGAGGTAAACTCAACACAACACGTGTATCTTTTTTGTCGCCATCTCCCACCTCTTCTTCTTTATAACAGGCACAAAGCGTAGCTAAGAATAAACGATCTAGTCCAATTGAAGTTTCAATTACATATGGTATATAATTTCCAAAAGGCTTTCCGGTTGCTTCGTCTATATCATTATCAAAATACTGCATTTTTTTACCCGATAACTCCTGGTGGTTCCTTAAGTCGAAATCAGTACGGCTATGTATGCCTTCCAGCTCTTTAAATCCAAACGGAAAAGCAAACTCAATATCAACTGCTGCATCGGCATAATGAGCTAACTTTACATGGTCATGAAAGCGATACATTTCTTTTCCAAAACCTAACTTTTCATGCCATTTGATACGAGCTTCTTTCCAGTGCGCATACCACTCCTTTTGAGTTCCCGGTCTGATAAAAAACTGCATTTCCATTTGCTCAAACTCACGCATGCGCATGATAAACTGCCTGGCTATGATTTCATTTCTGAATGCCTTACCTGTTTGCGCAATACCGAAAGGGATTTTCATCCTGCCTGTTTTTTGAACATTTAAAAAATTTACAAAAATACCCTGAGCGGTTTCAGGTCGCAGGTATACTTTATCTGCACCATCGGCCATTGCGCCCATTTCTGTGCTAAACATCAGATTAAACTGCCTTACGTCTGTCCAATTACGTGTGCCACTTATGGGGCAAGCAATTTCATGGGCAATAATCAGCTCTTTCAGTGCAGGCAAATCGTTTTCTGTCATAGCTTTATCTAAGGCCGCTTGAAGCTCCTGCGCCTTATTGGTTTTGCCGTCTTTTTCATAACGCAATATTTTATCTTCCAGCAGCTGATCGGCACGGTATCTTTTCTTGGAATCTTTATTATCTATCATCGGATCGCTGAAACCATCTATATGTCCGCTTGCTTTCCATACCTGCGGATGCATAAAAATGGCAGCATCAATACCTACGATATTTTCATGCATTTGTACCATTGATTTCCACCAGTAGGTACGCAAATTATTTTTTAGTTCTGCTCCGTTTTGGCCGTAGTCATAAACTGCACCCAAGCCATCATAAATTTCACTTGAAGGGAACACAAAACCATACTCTTTGGCATGGCTCACCACTTTCTTAAATAATTCTTCGCTCATAGGGCTGCAAATTAAGGGCTTATCGGCTTAATCACAATATTTCTTAAATTGCCGCAAACATGATTCTGATTTATAGCGAAAAAGAGAGCCCGCGCTTAGATTATATAGTGCATGAACTGCTGGAGCGCAGGCTGGGTCTTTCAGCACGTATCTGCTATAACAAGGATGAGTTTGAGGTACAGGCCAAACCAAAAATTAATTATAGTTCTATTTCAATTCAAGGTGCATTGCAAATAATTCCGCACGGGCTGCTGCACCAAACCGATATTCAAAAACAGGACATTCGGGTTACAAAAAACACAACTTGGCACTATTGTTTTTTTTCAAAGCAGAACGAACTTGTTCCGTTTGATGTATTTGCTGCCTCATTTTGGCTTCTAAGTAGATACGAAGAATATACTGCAGATTCATTTGATGACCACAGGCGATTCAGCCATGAATATGCGCTGGCATTTAAAAACGGATTTATCAGGCTCCCTTTAGTAGACAGGTGGGCACAAATATTGGGAAGCTTACTCAAGGAGCTTTTCCCTGAAGCAGTGATTTCTTCCCCAACATTTAAGTTTATCAGCACCATTGATATTGATTTTGCTTACCGATACAAGGGGATTGGAATAGAAAAGCAGGCCGGCAAATTAATAAAATCAGTTATACAAGGTAGGTTTTCAGATATCCTTACACAGCTGCAAACCTTGGCTGGAGCAAGGCCTGATCCTTATGATACCTATAGGTATATTAATAAAATTGCAAACGAAAACCGCCTGCCATTGATGTATTTTTTCTTGATGCGCACAGGAACTGATTATGATAAAAACATCTCACCTTACACGCAGGAAATGCGCAGCATTGCTAAACGTTTGAGTAAGGAATTTGCCTGCGAACTTCATCCATCATATTATAGCACGCAATTTGAAAAAATACTGCATGAGGAAAAGCAATTACTTGAGCAATACACCGGAAAGAAAATTACCCGAAGCAGACAGCATTTTTTAAAGCTGAGTCTGCCACAAACGTATGAACAACTCTCAATAGCGGGCGTCAAAGAAGATTACAGCATGGGCTTCGCTAATCATTGTGGCTTCAGGGCATCAACAGCCTATCCATTTACTTTTTTTAATCTGCATAGCAACAGGCAACTCCCATTGATTTTATATCCGGTAACGATAATGGATACAGCGCTTAGGTACGGAATGAAATTAACACCTGTGCAAGCCATGTATGAAATAGAAACTGACATGAATGAAGTAGAAAAAACAGGTGGTGTATTTATTTCAATCTGGCACAACTCCAACCTTTCTGCTTCAGAGGGTTGGGAGAGCTGGAGAGAAGTTTTTAGCAAAATGCATACTTTAGCTTCCATAAAAACAAAATAACCTTGATACAATTTTTACCACACCAGGAAATTAATAAGACAAAATGGGATGTATGCATTGAACAATGCAGCAACTCATTACCATACGCCTATAGCTGGTATCTGGATATTGTATCGCCCGGCTGGGAAGCATTGGTTAGCGAAGATTACGCAGCAGTAATGCCACTTACCCGAAACGAAAAATGGGGAATTCAATATTTGTATCAGCCCTTTTTTACCCAACAACTGGGTGTGTTTTTTAAATCAAGACAAACGCACCAGGAGGTAATTAATTTCATCAGGGCCATACCAAAATCATACAGGTTTATAGACATTAATCTGAATAGCGAAAATCATTTTGAGCACCTTGACTTTAAGCTGAGAAAGAGAAGAAACTTTATTCTTCCCTTAGATAAACCTTACGATAAAATTGCGAAGGGTTATGATAAGCATTGCCTGCGCAATGTAAAGAAGGCAAAAAAGTTTAATCATCTCATTAAACCTGCAGAGCCTTCTGATATTATTGAGTTCTATAAAAAATACAAAGGCCTTGAAACTAAAAATGTAGGTAAAGAAGACTATGCCATGCTAGAGCGATTATGTATAGAAGCAGGCAAACAAAAGATGATGATGGCGTATGGTGTGCACAATGATAATGAGGAGTTGCTGGCCGGAGGGTTGTTTTTACTTTCTGCGAATCGGGTAATATATCTGTTGGGAACCGCATCAGAAAAAGGAAAAGAGTCGAGAGCTATGTATGCTCTGATGGATTATATGCTCATGCAGCGTTGCGGTTTTCAGGTAGTTTTTGATTTTGAGGGTTCAGAAATTCCAGGTATTGCTCGTTTCTTTAAAGGATTTGGTGCAGAAAAGGAGACGTATTATAAATTTAAATTAAATAGATTGCCTTGGTTAATCAGGTGGTTGAAATAGTAAAGATGAATTAATAATATCAAGTAATAGTCAGATGAAAATTGCAGCTATTGATATAGGATCTAATGCCGTGCGCTTGCAGATTGCAAGGGTTAATGAGACCGACTCAGCTGAGCCGTTCAAGCGAGTAGAATTTGTACGCATACCCATCAGGCTAGGTGATGATGCCTTTAAAGATGGCAAAATTAGTAGTGAAAAAAAGCAAATGTTTTACAAGGCAATGGAGGCATTCAGCTTGCTCATGGAAGCCTATGATGTGAAGCGCTATATGGCTTGTGCAACAAGCGCCATGCGTGAGGCGGCTAACGGAATAAAAATAACGCAGAAGGTAGAAGCACAGTGCGGCCTTCGCATTGAAATTATTGATGGGCGCAGAGAGTCTGAATTGATTTTAAAATCGATTAATCATTTGTTTGAAAACGATAAAACATACCTGTCTATCGATGTAGGTGGCGGGAGTACTGAAATGACTGTGATTAAAAATAAACGTGCTTTCGACTCGGTATCATTTGATGTAGGAACAGTTAGGTTGCTGGATGGTGCCATTAAAAAGAAAAACTGGGATGCCCTTGAGAAATATGTGAAAAATCATTTAACTGACGTAAAGGATGCCAAGGCTATTGCAACAAGTGGAACTATAAATAAAATAGCAGCATTGCTCAACCCCGGATCAGCCGAGTTGCAGATAACATCAGATCAATTGGAAAAATTCTACAAACACATAAAGAAGCTAAGTTATAATGAACGTATCGAAACATATAAACTTAACCCCGACAGGGCAGATGTGATTGAACCTTCGGCAGAGATCTATCTGAAGATTTTGAAGTGGGCAGGCATTGAACAATTGTATGCACCAAGCGCAGGCTTAAAAGACGGGATATTGTATCACCTCATGGAGAAAAAAACAAACTAAACCGTTTATCTATACTTTAGATAAAACTCCTCTATACTTATAAGCCCTATATAATAAGACCTATTTAACTCAAATTTTCTGAACGAGTAGAAAGGATTATTATTCACTATTCGATGTCCATTATTTGTTTTTCGTATAATACCAACTCCCCAATCTGTATTAACAACATTACATTCATAGGATTGAGCCAACTCAGATGCGCGAAACTCAACTATTGACTTCCAGACCGTGCCGTTCCAATAGTCTTTAGCAGGAGTAGTAAAATCATAATAATCTTCTCGAGCATGATGCAGTGTTGGAGGATTGCAATCATGAAGTAATACTGTGCCATTTTCTGTAATTGAATGTATTGCATTTCGAATATCCCTACTCACCTGCTCATCTATATGCAGGCCGTCAATAAATATAATATCATATTTGTTGGTATTCTGTGCAAAGAATTCATCAGAAGTCATATTAAAATCTACGACATAATCACCCTCCACTCCGGGATCTACTCCATGCTTTTTTGCGCACTCAATAAAGTTAAAACACTCATCCGGATTTCTAACACCAATTTCCAGGTAACTTGTGTAGCCGAACTTTTTCACTAGATGGTTTATAATCTGATATCTGGTAACAATCGGGTTGCGGTTAACTGTGTCAATCGCCTCAAAGGATGGGGTCTGAACCGGAACAGATTCTTTAGTTAATAAAGTTAATTTATTATAAATTTTTTTAAGCATAAACAAATGTATTGAATTATTTTTTATATCGTTATAAAGTTGCTCAATCTGCTTGCATTGCAATCCATCACAACAGATAATTAGTTTTGTATATTGCGCTTGCATCAATCACGTGTCAATCAACTATGACTATTGATATCATTTCTGTCCTATATAACTCCAACAAGTGGTTGCAAGGCTATTTAAATTCCCTGCAAAATTTAGATTATGATTTGAAGTGTATTCATTTAATATGGGTAGATAATAATCCAGGTAGCACTGATATAAATTCAGCTCAAAATCATCCTATAATAAAAAAGATTGGAAACTTTACGTATATAAAGAATGATGCAAACCTGGGATTTGGTGTTGCCAATAATATTGGTGTTAGATCAGGAAAAAATCCTTTTGTATTTTTTCTTAATATTGATACAGAGCTAACCCCTGAAAGTTTAAATGAATTAAAGAAAGAAATTGAAATGGCCTCACCGGAAACTGCAGCATGGGAGTTCAGGCAGTTTCCTTATGAGCATCCCAAATATTATAATCCGGTTAGCAGAAAAGTTTCATGGGCAAGTGGCGCTGCACTTGTGGTTAAAAGAAACGTTTTTGACCTGATAGGCGGTTTTGATGAAAATATTTTTATGTATGCTGAAGATGTTGATTTAAGCTGGCATCTTAGAAGTTTAGGTTATGCAATAATTTATTGCCCAAAGTGCGTAGTTTACCATCATTCATATGATGAAGAGGATGAGGTAAAACCCACTCAATTTTATTATAGTATCATTAATCATTTAATGCTGCGATATAAATATGGCAGCATTCTCCAAGTTATAGATTGCTATAAAATTATCTATTCTATTATCAATAGCAAACAGCCTGTTCTGAAAGATCAGGGTATTAAACTACGCAGTCTTCTTAAGGGGTCGGTGAAAAAAGGACTAATATTTAGAAAGAGCAGACCAAAATTAGCAGATAAAACATTTAAGCCCAATTTCATCGGGTTGGATTATGAGTTAATCAGGAAAGGAGCTTTTTTCAAAAATGAACGCTGGCAGGATCTCCCAGAAAAGCCTTTGGTTTCAATTATTGTGCGTACCCATAAACGACCTTTGGTTCTTGAAGAAGCAATAAAAAGTATCATTAACCAGACCTATTCGAATATTGAAATTATTGTAATAGAAGATGGGAAAAATACTGCAGCATCATTAATCGAAAAATATCAGAAAAAGGCAAATATTCAATACTTCTATACAAACGAACAAAAAGGGCGAAGCTTTGCAGGAAACCTTGGCATGCTAAAAGCAAAAGGCAAATATCTTACTTTTTTAGATGATGATGATTTGATCTTTGCCGACCATATTGAAATACTAATTATAGAAGCATTAAAATCGGGCTCAGATCTGGTTCATTCCCCAGCATTTTGTGTAAGTACCGACATTCGTTCAAATAATCCTTATGTCTACAAAGAATATTCATTTGAGATTAAACATGATTTTGCTGCAGAGAAAGATGAATTACTTAACAATAACTTGTTTCCGATACAGGCAGTATTATTCAAAAAAGAGCTATTTGAAAAACATGGCGGATTTGACGAAAACATAGAATATCTGGAGGACTGGGCGCTATGGCTAAAGTATGTTTTACCTTCCAATATTTCATATGCGGATAAATTAACCAGTTTATACAGGGTTCCTGCTAATTCGAAGCAATATAAAACCAGATTGAGCCAGCTAATGTCTACAAGAGATTATGTATTGGCTAAATATGCCAATAATTATTTTATGGAAAAGCAGGCTTTTAAACTTGCTGTAGAAAGCATTAAAGATCTTAAACCAATTAATCCAGAAAGGTTATCAAAATATATTGATCTCATTATTTATGGATATAACTGTATGTCAATTTATGGATGGGGAGTTGTTGACAGAAATGATAATTTCGATAAACTTTTTCTGAAAGTAAATATCCTAGGGAACACTCTTTATTACAAGATTAATTTAGACTTCAGAAGGGATATTCAAAGAAAGTTCAATTCTAAAAATCGGAAACTTGGATTCAAAGGCGAATTCCAAATACTTGGGTTAAAGGGAAAGTTTGTTCCTGTTACATTAATAATGGTTAAAGGAAATGAATATTATGAATACCATGTTAGTTGGTTTAGTATTCAAAGAAATATTTTCATGAATTATCTCAGAAGGCTGTATCGTGGTATGTATTAATCCATCGTTTCATGAATAGTGATGATTCAGCCTTAAATGCTTTATACTTAACAGGGTGAGAAAGCGGGTGGCGTCTTGAAACAGATTCATGATGGATTAATTCGACTTGTGGTGCATATAAGTTTACCAGGCCGGCCTTTTGCAGGCGTAAACAAAAATCAATATCATTAAAATCAACTGCAAATAATTCATCAAAGCCTCCTACCATTTCAAACTTCTTCTTACTAACCAACATTGCTGCAGCAGTAATAGCAGGATAGCTCTTTAATTGATTAGCCTCCGGATGGTTTCGGTTCATTCCTGCATAAGCATGCACAGTTTTGCCATCGGCATATATTTTTATGCCTGAATGCTGTATGGTTAAATCAGGATACAATAGCTTGCAACCTACTGCTCCCACTTTATCATTCATGCCATAAGCAAGCATTTCATTAATCCAGGTACCACTCAAAACCTCTGTATCATTATTCAAGAGTATTAAATAATCACCGTTTGAATGCTTATAACCAATATTAATTAAGGTAGAAAAGTTAAATGGGCCTGCTGCATCAATGCAGATAAAAGAATTAAACATTGATTTTGCGTTTTCAATCAATTTCAAAAAATCACTCTCTGTGCTGCCATTATTTATCACAATAACTTCGTAATTGTCATAAGTTGTATTATTCTTAATTGATTGTAAGCATAGTCGAAGCAATGTTGCTTGATTTTTCGATGGGATAATGATGCTAACGCAGCATTTTTCATCATATACAAAAGGTTTTATGTCTGAGATATCTTTTGATGGGAAAATTTCTTTTTCCGGCTTTGCAGGCTGAAGATGCTGAAAAACTTTTTTGAACGGGTTTGAAACACATGCATAAAATGTAATACGAAGAATTGCTTGCAAGAAATTGGCATCGGCACCAACGATGGTTCTTATTCGATTAAAAATTGAGATCACGTTATTGGAATGATTGTTCGTAAAACATTCCCACTTCATCAATAGGTCCAATTTTTGCAATTCGCCCATTTTCCAAACAAGCACCTCTTGTGCAAATACGCTTAAGCTCTGTTAAACTGTGAGAGACATAGATAATCGTTGTGCCAGCCGCTTTCATTTCATTTATACGGTGTGCGCATTTCTCTTGGAACCCTTGGTCGCCTACGGATAAAGCTTCATCTACAATCAAAATATCAGGAATTCGACATACAGATATACTAAATGCCAGCCGTGCCATCATTCCTGCTGAATATCGCTTTATCTGCATGCTCAAATCATCATGAGAGAGTTCAGAGAAATTTTTTATCGTTTGAACGGACTCCTTCAACTCTTTGCCTCGTAACCCTATTAAGGTACCCATAATTCGGATATTATCGTATCCGGAAAGTTCATGCTCAAGACCAGCACCTATTGCCAGCAGTGGTGCTACTGTTCCTCGGATTTGAATACTGCCTTTTTCCGGTGTAATGATACCTGCGAGTGTTCTGAGTAAAGTGCTTTTACCCGAACCATTTTTTCCCATCAGTGCAAAACACTCCCCTTTCTTTATGTCAAGATTAAGTCCTTTAAGTACTTGTTTTTTTTGAAGAGCGCGCTGCCTTCCAAATAGCATTACAGCATCCTTGAATGAATTGACACCTGTTCCACTAATCCAAAAATTAACATATAAATCTCTTACCGAAATAACAAAATCTTCATTCATTATAATCATAAATTAGAGACAAATCCTTTCTTATATCTGTTAAACATAAAGAGCCCTACGGTAAAAGTAACAAAGGCCATTAAGCAAGTAATGATAATCGTTCTGGAGCTTGGCATCTGATTATAAAATAGAATATCTCTGAACAAAGTCATATAGTGATATAATGGATTTGCCTGCACAAAGGCCTGATACTTTTCAGGAATAAGATTGGAGAGATAAGCTATAGGTGTAAAATAAAATAAGGCCGGGGATAGGGTATTCCATAATATACCAATATCACGAAAAAAAACATTGAATGTACCCATTAAAGTTCCTATCCCAATTGTGAAGATTGCGTAAACAAAGATTGCAGGGACAACTAATGCCGTATGCCATGTAATTTGCAGGCCAAAGAAAAGCATAAGGCTAAAAAAGGGAATCAAAGAAAGTAGCATAGTTACAAGCTCCGCAAAAGCAGCACTAAGAGGAAATAAAATATTCGGTAGTGCGATGGTTTTAATTATACTGGCATTATTAATGATTGAATTAATAATTTGATTCATAGAATTGTTAAAATATGTCCAGAATATCAACCCCACCAAGGCATATAACGGATAACGTTCAATATTTGCAAAAGCTTGACTGAAAACAAAAATAAAAATGATAAGGTAAGCGAGCGGGTGGAGAAGGCTCCACATATAACCGAGAACAGAGTTTTTATACTTTACCTTTATATTTTTTAGGGCAATGGTATAAACAAGTTGATATAAATTTTTAATTTTATAGAATAGCATTATATAATCTTTACAAAATTAAGTAATTAATCCTTTTTTTATTGAATTAGTGCCGGAAACATAAATAAAACCTGATGATGGTAAGGATCTATTATTGCAGCCCTATAGTGCATCCACTTGTTTCTGAAGCGTATGAGTTCAGCCGCTTCATATCCTTTACTTCGAGTAACAGACTCAAAGTGATATAGTACTACATGCGAATTATACACATTTCGATATCCCATTTGATGCAACTTGAGGCATAAGTCAACATCATTAAAGTTAACAGGAAAAGATTCATCCATCATACCAACGTCATCAAACTTTTTTCTGCTTACCATAAGACAAGCACCTGTTACCGCTATATAATTTTTATATGCTGCCAATGCATTAAAATAGCCTTGTCCTAAATCGGGAATACCATAGTAAATATGGCCAGGTGCAGCATCATTTATGATAATGCCTGCATGCTGTACTTGCCTTGTTTCGGTAATAAGTTTGGCGCCAACTGCACCTATTTCAGGCTGCTCGGCAAATCCCAACATCTCTTCTATCCAATTAGGAGTTATTATTTCAGTATCATCATTCAGAAAAATCAGATATTCGCCTTTAGATACTTTAACTCCGGCATTTATTCTTTCAGAGAAGTTAAACTTCTTTGCTATATGCACCCAGCTAACGCCTAAACTATTGCATTCATGAATAACCGATTCGTCTATGTCTGCACCGTCAACAATTATGATTTCAACGTTCTTATACGTACTTAGTTCACGAATGCTTCTTAAACAATTTAACAGTAAACAGGTGTTTTCATTTTTGATAGAAGTTTCTTTACCTGCACTTGGTATAATGATGCTCACTAAGGGTGTGCCAGCGGGTTCATGATTTACTTTGTATACCCCGTAGTAATCTGTAAATGATGCAGTGCCCCTCCCAAACACTCGCTTAAGATGTTCTTCTACAGCTTTTCTTCCTGCTTCATAGGCATATAATTTAGCTGTAGGATTCAAGGCTGTTGAAGTTGAAATAGTTCTCCAGTGGTATAATATTTTAGGTATGTGATAGATGCTTTTGGTTTTCTCGGTAACCCTCAAACATAAATCATAATCCTGAGCACCATCAAACTGGCTTCTGAATCCACCCACTGCATTCAAAATATTTTTCCTGTAAACAGAGAAATGGCAAACGTACATATGTGTTAGCAGATACTCAGGCGACCAATCCGGCTTGAACCAAGGGTTAAAAACCTTATTCCTTTCGTCTATTTTATCTTCATCGCTGTAAATTAAATCTGCATCCGGTGTTTGATTAAGTAGCTTAACCACCTCAAATAATGCATCTGATGTAATTTCATCATCATGATCAAGCAAACCAATAAATTCTCCGGTTGCCATGCTTAAAGCACTGTTGCTTGCTGCAGATATATTTCCGCAACTCTCTCTGTGAACAACCTTAATCCTTTTATCTAAAGCTGCATATTCATCAAGAATAGGCCTGATGTAATCATGTGTGGAGGCGTCATTTGCTATACAAAGTTCCCATTGGCCATAAATCTGAGAAATAACTGAATCAATTGCTTTCCTTAACCATATCTCTTCTACATTGTAAACCGGCATAATAATAGATATAAGGGGCTTATAGCCAAGTTTCTGGATCTCAGTCAATATAACCTGATTCAGCTTAGAGTCTATCTTACCGCCATGTATTAGCTGGTTATAGAATTTCTTCTGATGAATACGTTTTTTAATTTTTCCTGACAGAAAATAGAACGCACCTTTTAAACCCTGCTTGTTAATGATATCCTTTAACTTTAATAATTTAAACTTAAGAATCTCTGTTTTCATTACTGAGCATTGTTATTTTTAATTTCAATATTGGTTTCCTCAATTAGATAATCAGGCCTGTTCATAACGTTACTCATAATGCGGCTAATATACTCACCAATAATACCCATGCAGAAAAGCTGAGTGCCACCAATGAGGGTCATTAAAATCATCATAGACGTCCAGCCCTTTACCGTTGAGTGTAAAACAAACTTTGAAACCAAAGCATAAATAATGGCCGAAACAGAAACAAGAGACATGATGAGTCCTATATACGTTACAAGTCTGATGGGGAAATGGGAAAATCCGGTAATACCATCCAAAGCAAAATTGAGCATTTTTTTAAACGAATACCCGCTTTTACCATGTAAACGAGGTTCGCGTTCAAACTCAATAAATGACTGCTTAAATCCCATCCACGCCATTTGACCCCTGAGGAATTTATTCTTTTCAGGCATCTGTATAATAATATTTCGAACCCGCCTGCTTATCATTCTATAATCACCGGTATCAATTGGAATATCTACCGCGGTAATGCTTCTCAAAATGCGATAAAACAACTTGGCAGTTGCCTTTTTAAAAAATGAATCTCCCCTGCGGCTCTTACGTTTGGCATATACAATATCAAAACCTGAATTTAATTTTAACAACATCTCCGGTATCAACTCCGGAGGATCCTGTAGGTCTGCATCCATAATGACCAAAAATTCTCCTTGAGATTTTTCAATACCTGCGTATACTGCAAGCTGATGGCCAAAATTGCGCGACAAGGAAATATATTTTACTCTGCTGTCATTGCTTGCCAACTCCTTTATTAATCCTAAAGAACAATCAGAACTGCCGTCATTAATAAAAATAATTTCAAACGTATTGGATGAAACGGAGTTAACAACCCGTTTATGGAGAAGTTCAATATTTCCCTGCTCATTAAAAACAGGAATAATAATGCTTAAAAACGGGTGATTTTTTTGATTGAACTCCATTACGGTTGTTCTAAGAAGTGTTAAATAGAATGCAGTTGTTTTGACAATATTATGAATATTTAACCACAATCAATTTATCAATTTGATTGATAAGCACTATCTTCCCCATCGTTTACGAGTGAAAAAATTACCGGTGATATACATCAATGCCCGTTTTCTTGGCCAAACCATAACAGGTGTTCAATTATATGCGCGAGAAATTTGCAGACACCTTTCCCAGCGGGAATCCTGCAGGTTTGTGCTGATTGCACCAACGGGCACTCTGCTTCCCCCTGAGCTGTCTCATCTTGATTTTGTTACCATTGGAAAAACCAAAGGCTACTCATGGGAGCAGATTGAATTGCCCGGCTACCTTAAGAAACGAGGCTCCCCCTTACTCATCAATTTGTGTAATACTGCACCACTCCTATATAAAAACCAGTTTGTAACTATTCATGATCTCGCTTTTTTGCATCACCCGGAATGGTTTAGCAAGAGCTTTGCGGCTGTTTACAAATTTCTGATACCCAGAATTGCAAAACGAGCCCGCAAGGTAATTACTGTTAGCCAAACCATTAAACGACAACTGATAAACCAAATGCATATTAAGCAACAAGATATCTGTGTTATAGGTAATGGACTTCAGTATGATGTGCTGCAAAGCAATGCCGAAGGAGTCAAGGAAAAAATCTTATTTACAGTAGGCTCCATCAATCCCAGAAAAAACTTACGTACCCTTATTCAGGCTTTTGAACTTGCAAATCCTGCAGACTATAAGCTTGTTATTTGCGGGGCCGGAAATCATGTTTTCGGCAAGGAGAAAATGAAGGTTTCAACCCCCAATATCATATTTGCCGGCTATATGGATAATGCAACCATGATTACACATTATAAAAAAGCCGAAGTTTTTATAAGCTTATCATTAGATGAGGGCTTTGGCATACCCGTGCTGGAGGCTGCATACTTTAATTGCAAACTGCTGCTTTCAGATATTGAAGTTTACCAAGAACTATATGGAGAGATGGCAACTTTTATCAACCCAACAGATGTGATGGCCGTTTCAAACGCAATATCTCAACTTGTTCAGAATCATTCTACTAATAATACAGCTAATGCTCCATTGCTGGCTGCGCACACCTATAAAAATTCAGCTGCAGAACTATTGAGTCTATCAGATGCTTTTTTTTAGTTAAGTTTGATGCCATATATTAATGAAAGTAGCCCTAGTACATGATTGGTATACGGTAAGTGCCGGTGGAGAGAAAGTAATGCGCGCCATTCTGAATAGCTTTACTGATAAAAGTTATTTACGTGAAAACCCTTTTACTTCCGATTGGGAAAAAATTGAGGCAGATAAAATTTCTATTTTTAGCCTGATTGATTTTTTAAGTAAATCCGACAGGGAATATTTATTGAATGGCAGAAGTATAAATGCAAGCTTTATTCAGCATTTCCCGTTTGCCAAGCAACTGTACCGCAACTATTTACCTTTCTATAGAAAGGCTATAGAATCTCTGGATCTATCTAGGTTTGATTTAATCGTATCCTCTTCTTCTTCTGTTGCAAAAGGCGTAAAAAAGAAACCTGGCCAAATTCATGTCTGCTATTGCCATACACCTATTCGCTATGCGTGGGATTTACAAGATCAGTATTTGGAATTGATGAACCCCATGCTAAAACCATTTACGTTTTATATTAAATATGAGTTGGCAAAGCTGCGCAAGTGGGATTTGGAAACACAAAGTAGAGTGGATCACTTCCTTGCTAGTTCAGGTTTTATTGCGGAGAGGATTAAACGCATATATAATAGAGATGCTAAAGTTGTGTATCCTCCGGTAGATACCGACTCATTTGCCTTAGCGCCTAAGCCAAGAAAAGATTTTTATGTTACCGCAGGAAGGTTGGTCCCATATAAAAAAATGCATGTGATTGCTGAGGCATTTAGAATGATGCCTGATAAAAAGTTGTTTATTATTGGCGATGGACCTGATAGGAACGCAGTAAAAAAATACTGTAACGATAATATTGTACACCTCGGCTACCAACCCAAAGACCGCATGGTAAAGTATATTCAGGAGGCAAAAGCTTTTGTATTGGCAGCAGAAGAAGATTTTGGAATTACTACCGTAGAGGCAGAGGCATGCGGAACACCAATTATTGCCTACAAAAAGGGTGGTTATTTGGAAACAGTGGTTGATGGGAAAACAGGTGTATTCTTTGAGCATCAAACAGCAAAAGAAATAAAAGATGCTGTTCTGCAATTTGAAAGCAAAGAGCAAGATTTTCTTCCTGACAATATCAGGGAACAAGCACTTAAATTTGCAGAGAAGAAGTTTAATTCAAACTTTGTTAAAGAAGTTAAACGTATATTACATGAAAAACGTGGAAATGCTTCATAAATTTAAAATAGCTGCACTTGTGCTGGCATCTGCATTCCCACTATTTATGCCACATCAGATTTCCGGTATTGGCATGCTACTGTTTTTGGTTTGCACATTTTCCGCCATTGCAGAAAGTCGTTATGTTTTTGATTGGAAGAAGATGCTGCTTATCAGTGTCCCTTTTTTTGTTTTTGCAGCAGCAATGACACAAACTTCTCATATAGCAGAAGGTGTAGAGGTGTTGCAAAAAAAATTATTGCTGTTGGGGCTCCCGCTAGCCTTTGCCATAAGACCAACACTTGTTAATGAAAAGCTGAGGGGAAAATTATTTCTGGTGTTTGAAGTAGCAGCATTTGCTATTGGCATTTATGCAAATCTAATGATGCGTTTTCGAGGATTAACCATAAGTGATCCAAATGTAACCGACTATGCCATAATTTACCGACATGCGCTGGAATATTATTCCGGTTTACACCCTACCTACTATGCCGCAATTTTGTTTTTCGCTGCGTTCCTCAGTTTAAATAATCTGGTGCGCGACTGGAAAAAGCGGCATGAAAATAAAATGGTTTGGGTAGAGTTGGTATTATCTGTTTTGCTTACAACAATGGCAACGGCATCTGCTGCTCGTGCTCCACTAATTGCATTTGGAGTTATTCTTTTTGGATGGACATTCTTACATTTTAAAAATATTGGCAAAACCTGGATTGCCTTTGCGCTCACTGCACTATTTATCCTCACGCTAATGGCATTGCCTTCTACCCGAAACCGCATTCTGGAAATGACTAAGCCTGCCAACTTGCATGCGCCCAGCGGAAGCAATGATAATGGTACCAATGTTAGGGCAGGTATTTACCTTTGTAATTGGGAAACACTTAAACAACACTGGCTGATTGGCGTGGGAACAGGAGATGTACAATACGAACTAAATCAGTGCTTGAGCCTTTTTAATACCCGGGTTTATACCAACTTTAACTACAACACCCATAATGAGTATCTTAATATATGGTTCTCTGCCGGCATTATAGGCTTGCTGGTTTTTATTTGCTCATTGTTTTTATCTTTTAAACATGCCTTCAAGCATAAAAAATTTACATACTTGTTTTTCCTTATTTTTATGAGCATCTGCTTTTTTACTGAAAATTATCTGGAGCGCCAAGCTGGTATCATGTTATATACATGGTTTCAGTGCTTGTTTCTCTTCTCACCGAAGGAAATACATCACGTATGAAATTATCATTAACAGAAATCTCTACCATAAGTCTTACGCTTTTTGCGGTAATTGATATACTAGGTGCGCTGCCAATCATTATTGGAATGCGTCAAAAGAATGCACATATAGATTCTGGATGGGCAACAGTAGCTGCCGGATTACTAATGATTTTATTTTTGCTTATCGGAGAGAAACTACTCGGTTTATTTGGGATAGATGTTTCATCATTTGCGGTTGCAGGTAGCATTGTTATTTTTATAATTGCCATAGAGATGATTCTGGGGATTGATATATTCCGACATGATCCGCAGGAAAAAACAGGTAGCATTGTTCCTATAGCTTTCCCCATAATTGCAGGCTCCGGCACCCTCACAACCATCATTTCACTTAAAGCCATCTATACTTTTCAGAATATCCTTATAGGAATTCTATTCAATTTGGTTTTTGTTTATATCGCGCTAAAATCAACCGGATTTATTGAACGCATACTTGGAAAACCTGGACTGCTGCTTATCCGTAAATTTTTTGGCATCGTGCTGCTTGCCATTGCAGTAAAGCTATTTAAAACAAACTTCTAGTTATATTCCAAAAATTTTTGTGGAGTTCTCGGTTGTTACTGCTGCTACTTTTTCAATCGATACATTTTTAATCTCAGCTAGTTTTTCAGCTACAAATAATAAATAGCTGCTTTCATTACGCTTACCTCTGTATGGTATAGGTGCAAGATAAGGTGAGTCCGTTTCGAGCACCAGGTGTTCTAAACCGATATTTGCTATTGCATCAGGTAGGGTTGATTTATTATACGTGAGCACACCGCCAATTCCCAGATAAAAACCAAGCGATACAATCTCTTCAGCCTCCACATCTGTTCCACTAAAGCAATGAAAAATGCCACGCAATTTCTGATGATTGATTTCTTTGATAATGGAAATAATATCGGCTGTTGAATTACGCGAATGAATAACTACAGGCAAATCATATTGAATAGCCCACTGACATTGTTTTTTAAAGGCACTGATTTGCTGCTCCTTAAATTCGGTCGACCAATAATAATCTAATCCAATTTCGCCCACAGCATAGAATTTTCTTTTCTTAAACCACTTTTGAATTTGAAACAGATGCGCCTCCACATGCTCATCAACAGAACAAGGATGCAAGCCCATCATTGGAAAACAATTTTCAGGAAACTCCCACACTAAATCCAGCATGGGCTGAATACTCTGTACATCAATATTGGGTAAAAACAATCTGCGTACCCGTGCATCAATTGTGCGGTGCATCATCTGCGCACGATCGGCTTTAAACTGTTCGGAATATAAATGGGTATGGGTGTCGGTAAAAATCATGGTGCACAAATATAAAGCAACTCAAAATCAGAACAAGGTATAGATCAACTCATCAAGCCTAATGCCAAACCAAGCATAGATACCATAAATCAATGTGCCCCAAAGCACAAAGGCTGTAAACATGTAAACCTTTATGCGCCACTTGTTTTTTTCAATCATGCTTGCCAAAATGGTACCCACCGGCACTGAGAGAAATACAGGGGTTAATGCCACTATTCCATAAATTTCGTACTTATTAATAAAATTTACCAGCCAGCGTAGTCTATTGTTTATCTTAATACCTTGTCTGGGTTTGGAAGGATAGTATCTGTTTTTAAGTTTAATTATTAGCCCCCATAAATACAGGTAAATCAACACTCCAAGAATCCCCCCCGATGTGGTAGTAAGAATTGACTCCACATAGTTAAAGCCAAATCCAAGCGCCATAAAAAATCCCAGCATGAATTTAAAACTACTCCATAGTGCAACAGTAAAGAATTTTATAACTTCAGGTGTCATTTAAGCTGGTAAAGTTAATATGCATGTTTGTAAAGATGACAATGTACAGCTGATAATTTATAGAAACCATCTATCTTGCATTTATGATAAAAAACAAATTGCTCCTGCTGCTTTGCATGCAGATAATTGTTTGTAAACTAACAGCACAAGTGCAAAATACGGGTATGACAGACCGCATAGACTCAGTAGAAATTGGCAAACTAACCATTTCGGGCTATGTGGATGTTTATTACGGATTTGATTTTAACCAGCCCTCTTCACATGAGCGGGCCTATGCTGTTTCAGCATCTAAACACAATGAACTGAATATAAATCTAGCCTTTATGGATATACGATACCAAGGAGAACGCGTTAGGGGCCGTTTTATTCCTGGTGTTGGAACCTATATCAACTCCAACTATTCCAATGAGCAGGGCACGCTTAAAAATTTAGTTGAAGCGTATGCAGGAATTAAATTAGCCAAAAATAAAAATATCTGGCTGGATGCAGGGGTGCTCGGTTCTCCTTTTACATACGAATCTGCTATCTCAAAAGATCATCTCATTTATTCCAGATCCCTGGCTTCGGAGTATTCCCCCTATTATCTTACCGGTTTGAGATTATCTGTGCCAATTAATACCAAAATTACTGCCTATATCTATGCGCTAAACGGATGGCAGCAAATAAATGATGCAAACAATGAGCCGTCTTTGGGTACCCAGGTGGAATACAAAATAAACAATAACTGGCTGCTTAATTGGAGCAATTATATTGGTTCTGAGCGCACGGAAGCACAACCACTAAACCGCATGCGATATTTTACAGATTTTTATATGATTTATAGTCCTTCAAAAAAGTTTGGCTTTACTTCCGGTGCATACATTGGTTTGCAACAAAGAAAAAACCCGAATAACAACTCACAGAAAAGCCTTGTTTGGGGGCAAGCCAATTTCACAGTACGTTATCAACTCACTAAACAAACGATGTTATCTGCAAGAGCAGAGTATATGGAAGATATGAACGAAGTGGTGGTTATTCCAGTAAACACAACGAACGGATTTAAAACTTACGGAGGCAGCCTTTGTATCACAAGTAAGGTATCTGATCATGCTATGCTGCGTTTGGAGGGAAGAAATTTTATTTCGCCCAAAAAGGTATTTATGAATAGTGAGGAGCAGCCAACCCAAAGGGCTGAAATGATTTTAGCAAACATGACTGTTTGGTTTTAAAGATTTGCAATTCCTGCTTGTTCAATATGAAAATGCAGTAAGTCAACTGAAGAAAATTAATATTCAAATGAGCAGAGGCAAAGTGCCATACGCTTTCAAATGCGTTTTGCATTGAATATATTTTCGGTTTTTTATAATCTTGGCGTTAGATAAAAAGGGCTTAAATTTCTATAATTTGTTTTCGTGATAAATGCAGCTGATTGAAACCAGATCATCAAAAATTTACATGCATTTGCAGTTTTAGTTCTTTTTTACCGATAATTGAAAAAAGAACCAATTAGCCTTTGATTCAAATTAACAGCCGTTTATTCTGTGCCTGCATTGGTGTGCTGCTTTGCTGCCACGCATTTGCACAAAATCTAATTACCATAAAAGGTAAAATAAGGGATAAAAAAACCAATGAGCCCTTAATTGGTGTTGCTGTAAATGTTAAAGGCACCACCAACGGAGCCACAACCGATTTTGACGGTGAGTTTACCCTGCGCACCTCTCAACCTCTGCCATTGATTTTACTTGTTAGATATGTTGGCTACGAAAACCAGGAAATAAATGTAGGGAGCAACGCCAAACCCATTGATATTAAACTGGCAGAAAACACCAAAATTCTGAAGGACGTAGAAATACGCGATACACGCATTACCGAAAAGCAAAAACAGCAACCCCTTTCGGTAGAAACCATGGATGCCATTGCCATTAAAGAAACACCGGCTGCTAATTTTTATGAAGGACTTGCACACCTCAAGGGTGTTGACCTTACCAGTGCCAGTATTGGTTTTAAAATTATTAATACCCGTGGCTTTAACAGCACTTCACCGGTGCGCTCCCTGCAATTAATTGATGGGGTAGATAACCAGGCCCCCGGATTGAATTTTTCATTGGGTAATTTTTTGGGTGCCAGTGAGCTTGACTTGCAACGGGTAGATTTAGTGGTGGGTGCCAGCAGTGCCTATTACGGACCCAATGCATTTAATGGGGTAATAAACATGCAAACCAAAAGCCCGTTTTTGTTTCCGGGTTTAAGCGCACAGGTAAAAGTGGGTGAGCGTAACTTGCTGGAAACAAGCGTGCGCTGGGCACAAGTATTTAAAAATAAAAAAGGCGAAGACAAATTTGCCTATAAGTTTAATGCGTTTATGATGCGCGCCCGTGATTGGGAAGCACGCAACTATGACCCCACCATTCAATCGCCTACCGACCAAACCAACCCGGGTGGCTATGATGCGGTAAACAGATACGGGGATGAGTATACAGATAGAATTCTTTATACACCTCCTGTTAACCTACCAAGCATTGGAAGAGGTTACTATTTAAGAGATGGATACAATGAAGAAGACCTTGTAGACTACAATACCAGAAACCTGCTGCTTTCCGGAGCCCTGCACTATAAGTTTTATAAAGACCATGAAATAGTTTACACCTCACACTATGCAACAGGCACCACCATTTATCAGGGAGATAACAGATTTAGCTTGCGTGATATTAAATTTTATCAGAACAAGCTGGAGGTAAGAAAAGAAGGAAAATATTTTATAAGAGCGTATGCCACACAGGAAGATGCAGGCAAAAGTTTTGATGCGTATTCAACCGCTATTATTCTTCAAAATATTGCGAAATCTAATACTGAATGGGGTAAAAATTACAATGATTATCTATCGGCAAGACTTTCACCCTTAGTAGCCTCATGGTACTTTGAAAATGTTAACGGAAAGGGGCTAAAACTTGATGAACGTTTTCCACCCGGCACCAACGACAGGATAAATTTTATTGAAGCATACTGGCGGCAGAACTTTGGTGATACATTAAGTAAAATACATAATGAGGCTAGAGAGCGTGCTAATAATGACCCCACTATTAATAACACTGGACTTCCTCGATTTGACCCGAATACAGCAAGGTTTGATTCAGCTGTTAACTCCATTACCACCCGCACCAAAAGAGAAGGTGGTTCTATGTTTTTCGACCAATCTGCCTTGTATCATGTTGCGGGCGAGTATAAATTCACCATTAATAAAGTGGCTGATTTCACAATAGGCGGAAATTATCGTTTATATGCACCTTTTTCGCAGGGGTCAATTTTCCTAGATACAGCTGCCAATCAGCGCATTTATAACAGGGAGTTTGGTGCCTATATGGGTGTTGAAAAAAAGGTGCTAAAAGAAAAGCTTAAAATAAGTGTAACCAACCGAGTTGATAAAAACGAAAATTTTAACTGGTTGTGGTCGCCTGCTGCTACGGGTGTATTTACACACAAAGCTCATGTATTCAGGGTTTCATTATCATCTGCCATACGCAATCCTACACTAACCGATCAGTATATCAATTTAAATGTGGGCAGAGCAACGCTTCTCGGAAATTTACAAGGCTTTGATAGCTTGGTTTATATCACCTCACTTATCGATGCTTTTAATAATGGCAGGCAAAACCTACAATATTTCAATGTTGCGCCTATACGTCCGGAGAAAGTTAAAACCATTGAATTTGGTTACCGCTCAACTTTATGGGACAAAGTATTTGTAGATGCCAGCTATTACCACAGCTGGTACACCGATTTTATCGGGTATAAAATTGGTGCAAGAGTGGTTTGGTATGAGACAGCATTATTCCCTACAAGTGTAGACGTATACCGTGTTGCAACCAATTCTGAATCAGAAGTGCAAACGCAGGGGTTTACCATTGGTGTGCAATATTTCTGGCAAAAATGGCTTGGCTTTAATGCCAATTATTCCTGGAACAGGTTAATACGAGCCAACGAGGCCGACTCTATTATTCCTGCATTCAATACCCCTGAACACAAATATAATTTAGGTATCAGCGGCAGGGACATTACAACCCAACTTGGCGAATTGGCCCTGCGCCACTGGGGTTATGGCATTAACTACAAATGGCAAACCGGGTTTATGTTTGAGGGTTCGCCTCAGTTTACCGGAGAAGTGCCTGCCTATGGCATGCTAGATGTTCAGGTAAATAAAAACTTTCCCGTATACCGCTGTACCATCAAAGCAGGCGCAACTAATGCACTGAATAACAGGGTTTTTCAGGTTTATGGAGGCCCGGTTGTGGGGCGTATGCTCTACCTCTCTCTGTTATTTGAATTAAATGCCCGTCAGTAAGATAGGTTTGTTTAATCCTAAAAATCATTTACTTTGCCCAACCTTTAACAGAAAAATAATATATGAAAAAACTATTACTATGTTCTATGCTCTTTGTTGCTATGATGTTATCCGGCAGCAAATTGTTTGCGCAACGTTATGTAAATGAAATTTTTAGCGCAGTAAACAGAACCACCAATGTGGTTTATGACAGTAACCGTGCGGTAAATATTATTCCGCCAAACAACCCTCCCATTATTACCCAAAACCTGATTTGCGATATTTACCAGCCTGCAGGCGATAGCCTTTGCAAGCGCCCGGTAGTTATATTGCTTCACACAGGTAGCTACCTGCCTACCATCATCAATCAGCAAACAACCGGTAGCAAAAACGACAGTAACGTGGTGGAAATGGCCAGACGTTTTGCAAAAAAAGGTTATGTAGTGGTTGCCATGAACTACCGTTTAGGATGGAACCCGGCTACAACCAATCAAGCTGCAGCAGCAGAGCAATTGATTAAAGCCACTTACCGTGCTATTCAGGACGTTCGCAACTGTGTACGTTTTATCCGCAAAAACGCAACCACCTACCGTGTCGACACTTCTAAAATCATAGTTGGTGGTCAAGGTACAGGTGGCTATGTGGCACTTGGACTTGCAGCTGTTAACAAACGTGCTGAAATTGAAACAAACCCTAAATTTTTACGTGGTGATTTTACTCCAATGGTTAGCGTTGATACGCTTGGCGACTGGAATGGTTTAGGCGGAGTACCGTTTTTTAACTACAGCGGAGATTCAGCAATTTCCGGTGATGTACACATGATTTTCAATTTTGGTGGTGCTATGGGCGATAGCACTTGGATGGATAAAGCAACACTTCCTATGGTTAGCTTGCATTGCTTAAAAGATCCTTTTGCTCCTTATCGCACAGGTAACGTTATTGTTCCTACAACAGGTATTACCGTAATACCAAGTGCATCTGGTGCAGGTTCAGTAATTCCTTATGCAAACAGTTTAGGCATCAATGATAAAATTAACTCAAGAACTTACTCTGATCCAATCAGCGCAAAAGCGGCTGCTATAACAGGTGGCGTAAACAATCTGTTTCCTTTCTGGACTCTTACTCCTGAAGGTTCACCATGGGAGTGGTGGGATAGACCAACCATGCAGGCAATCAGTGTTGCCGCTCCCGGTGATGGTCGCAGAGCAGACTCTCTTTCAATGCTTACCAACCCGTTCATGTCGGCTGCAAGAGCAAGAGCTTATATCGACACGATTGTAGGATTTGTTAATCCTCGTATTGTTGCACAATTTGATTTAGATGCCGATGGTGCTGATAGTATTGCTGTAGGCAGTTTAATAGCACCTGCAAATAATGCAGCGGTAAGTGTTACCAATGACTCAACTAAAAATATTACCATCAGCTGGTCGGCTGCCTGCAGCTACCCTGGTGTCAATCTCAACTACTCTTGGGCTATAACTGATACTACAGGAGACTTCTCCGATCCAATTCTAGAAGTGCCAACTGGTGCCAATACCAGCTTAACATTAACAGAAAAAGCTGTGTGGGATTTATTAGGTAGCCTAGGTGTTCCTGTTGGTGGCACAGCAAAAGCAACATGGACTGTATTTGCAAATGCCGGTGGCGCAGAAGCCCAATACAGCACTTGGAATATTACCTTAACCCGCGCCAATACTGTAGGTGTAATGGAAGTAGATAACAAAGCTGCTTTCAATGTATATCCTAACCCTACAAGTGGAGTAGTTAATATTGCTTCTGCTCAAAAAGTATCAGCAATAAGAATTATTGATTTAACAGGTAAATCTGTTGTTGAAACCAACCAAACCAAAATTGATGTAAGCGCACTAACCAAAGGAATTTACTTTGTAGAAGTAACCCTTGAAAATGGTGCCAAATCAACCAAGCGTTTATTGGTAAACTAATCGGTTATAAGAAACGAATAAAAAAAAAGGAGGCCTTGCGCCTCCTTTTTTTATGCAGTTAACTGTGGGTTACTGCAATAATTTGCCGGTAATTTCATCCAGTTTTTCATCACTGTATTTTCCTGAGGTATAATAGATGGTGCGCCCCTCTTTGTCCAGCACAAAAAAATGCGGTTCATCTGTATTACTGATGTTGGCATCAACCATAAACGCTTTCACATCCTTCTCCGTAATCATATAGTTATCCCACAATTTTTTATCAATGTTTTGCCTGGCCTTATCCTTAATTTCTGATGGGGCCAGTTTGGCCACACCTTTTAGCATGCCCACAAAACAAACATTGGCCTGATATAAATTTCCTCCCATTAAACCGCCCATACCCGGTGCAAGCAAACTGTTATAAAGCGGGGTGGTCCAGTTTCTTAGTTCTTTCTCTGCCTTTAAAGACATGGCTAACACAACTACAGTTTTTTTACCCTTTACATCAGCAGGCAACTCAATGGTTTTAGCGCTAAGCGTTTGGCAGGTAATTTCGGGAAATGATGTTGTTTGTGCGCTAACAGCCCATGTACATGCAGTTAAACATAATGCCAGTAACATGCTTTTCATACTTGTTTAATTATCATTTTAAGCAACAAATCTATTCATCGCATAAAAAATAAAAGTTAGCCATAGTACAATTCTTTCAACATGGTAACTCTATAAATCAGAAAATTCAGGTAATTACTTTTTCCTTACCAACATCAACCCATCTCTTACTGGTAACAAAATATTTTCCACGCGATTATCCTGTTGTATAAATGCATTAAGCGCATGAAGCGTTTTTGTGTCCTTATCTTTATCGCGCTCCTGCTCATCCAGCACTTTGCCACTCCACAGTACATTATCAATCAGAATAAATCCACCGGGACTTAGCTTTTCCAATGCCTGCTCATAGTACTTTGGATAGTTAGGCTTGTCAGCATCAATAAAAATCAAATCGAAACTATGCGGCAGTGTTTTGATGATATTGTATGCATCGCCTACAATAAATTGTATCTGATTTGATTTACCCGCTGCTGCTGCATATCGGTTAATTCTTTCTTCCTGTTCCGGATTAATATCAATGGTAATGAGTTTCCCGTTTTGTGCCAGGCCTTCTGCCAGGCATAATGCAGAATAGCCGGTATAGGTACCAATTTCAAGAATATAGCTTGGCTTAATCATGTGGCTGATCATGCTAAGTAGCCTACCCTGAAAATGTCCGCTAAGCATTCTGGGCTGCAAAACATGTGCATGCGTATCGCGATTCAGTTGTTTTAATAATTCATTTTCAGCAGTGGTATATTGGCTGCAATATTCATCAACCGGTTTGGGTAAAAAATCCATATCAGCCAAAGTTTATTTCTGTGCTGTCGCCAATGTTTAAACTTTGTTTCATACCTTTTAGTAATGCATCATTACCGATTAAGGAGCGATCGAGAATGGCATATTCTATTTGTGCATACGGACCAATGATAGATTCTTTTAGCACTGCATAATTTAAAATTACATTGTCTCCAACAGAAACATTGGGACCAATGATGGAATTGCTGATGCGACAATTTTCGCCTATAAATACAGGAGGAATAATGATGGTATTTTCAAACTTATAACTATCGGCAGGGTAGTTCAATCGTTTCAGCAAAGTTGCGTTGGTATCGAGCAAAATTTCTTTTTTACCGCAATCAAACCAGCTGTCGGCATCCATGGTTTTCATTACCACGCCCTGCTCCACCATTTTCATTAATGCATCGGTAAGGTGGTATTCATTTTGTGTGGTAATTTTATGCTGAATATTATAGTCGATAGCATCCAGCAGCTTATCGGTTTCTTTTATTTTATAAATACCTACCAGTGCTTGATTTGATTTAGGTATACCGGGTTTTTCAACCAAGCGGGTAATGCGCCCATCTTCATCAGTTTCTGCTACACCAAACTGTCGGGGGTCATCAACTTTTTTCACGCAAAGAGTGCTATATTCAGCAGCGAGTAGTTTTTGCAAATCAAGGTCGGCAATGGTATCGCCCAGCACAATTAGCAACTCTGAATGTTGTAGGTGCTCTTTGGCCAGCCAAATGGCGTGCCCTGTGCCTTTACCGGTAGTTTGAATAACGAAGTGGGTATTAATATTTGGATAGGTTTTGGTAATATAATCTTCTATCTTATCACCCATGTATCCAATGATAAACACATATTCTTTAATGCCGGCAGCAATCAGTGATTCTATGATATGTGCCAGAATAGGTTTGCCCGCGATGGGTATTAATGCTTTGGGTTGCGTATGGGTATGCGGGCGCAAACGCGTGCCAATGCCTGCTACAGGAATTACTGCTTTCATCAGGTGCGAAGATAAACATTTGAGGTGTTTGGCAGGCGGTTTGGTAAACTTTTTACGCTTTACCTGCATGAAATAATTTGTATTTTGCGCCCCGAACAAAAAAATGATGATAAAAGATAAAGTAATATTCGACCTGATTAACCGCGAACAAGCGCGTCAGGAGCACGGACTGGAACTAATTGCTTCAGAAAATTTTGTTACACTTCAGGTAATGCAAGCCATGGGCAGTGTGTGTACCAACAAATATGCCGAAGGCTTACCGGGCAAACGCTACTATGGCGGTTGTGAGGTGGTAGATGAAATAGAAAACCTGGCCATTGATCGTTTAAAGAAATTGTTTGGTGCTGCCTGGGCAAACGTGCAGCCACACTCAGGTGCGCAAGCCAATGCCGCAGTTATGCTTGCCTGCCTGCAACCGGGTGATAAAATTTTAGGATTTGATTTAAGCCATGGTGGACATTTAACACATGGTTCGCCTGTTAACTTTTCGGGTAAATTGTATAGCCCCAGTTTTTACGGTGTAGAGAAAGAAACTGGTCTCATTAATTATGATAAAGTAGAAGCAACTGCCAAAGCAGAAAAACCCAAACTCATGATTTGCGGTGCATCTGCCTACAGCCGTGATTGGGATTATGCACGCCTGCGTGCCATTGCCGATTCTGTAGGAGCATTGCTGCTGGCAGATATTGCACATCCGGCAGGATTAATTGCAGCCGGCTTATTAAATGATCCTGTTAAATACTGTCATATCATTACCTCTACCACACACAAAACCTTGCGTGGGCCACGTGGTGGTATTATTATGATGGGTAAAGATTTTGAAAATCCGTTTGGACAGAAAACACCTAAAGGAGAAATTAAGCCCATGAGTGCTTTGCTGGATGCTGCTGTTTTTCCCGGTACACAGGGTGGCCCATTGGAGCATGTAATTGCAGCTAAAGCTGTGGCTTTTGGCGAAGCCCTGAGTGATGATTTTAAAGTATATGGCAAACAGGTGCAACAAAACGCACAGGCCATGGCCGCAGCCTTTGTAAAAAGAGGTTACCAAATTATTTCAGGCGGAACCGATAACCATTTAATGTTAATTGATTTAAGAAACAAAAACATTAGCGGTAAGGCAGCAGAAAATGCGCTGGTAAAAGCTGATATAACGTTAAACAAAAACATGGTTCCGTTTGATGATAAATCACCTTTTGTTACTTCGGGCATACGTGTTGGCACGGCAGCCATTACCACACGTGGGTTAAAAGAAAACCACATGGAGCAGATTGTTTCATCGATTGATCAGGTGCTGATGAATCATGAAAACGAAGCTACCCTGGCTCAGGTGAAAAAAGAAGTAAACACCATGATGGAGCAGTTTCCGTTGTATAGGTAGTATATTAAATCGATTACCTTCTCGCAACCATTATTCTATTTATTAGAACCTTAGCTTAAAGACAAAAATGATTTCAATAATCAGATTTGTTCATTAAGTATAACATTGCCACTACTTTTTTTGCTACCCGCATATATGTCATAACCATGAAACTTACATTCCAGCGGCCCATTCCATACTGTATATTTTTTGTAAGTAGCCAAACCAATGTTTTTCATAGCCTCTTTGTTGGATGATAATATCCAAACCTTATATCCTTGAAAATCTTTTTTCAGTTTATCACCTATGCTCTTGTAAAAAGTATTGATTTCGGCCACGGGCAGGCGCTCACCATAAGGTGGATTCATGATAACAATCCCTCCTTCGGCAGGTGGTTTTTGTTCTTCAAATTGTTTGTTGGAAATACGTATGTCTTCATCCAGTCCTGCAAGCATCACATTATTGCGAGCAATTTCCGTAACCTTAAAAACCTTATCGCTTCCAATAAATTTGGTATCGGTTTCTTGTATGGCTTTATAGGCTTCATCTTTTAAAGTTTGCCATAGTGCGGCATCAAAATGATTCCAGGTTTCAAAACCATACCTTTTTTTGAGCAGGCCGGGCGCCATATTTTTGGCAAACATGGCAGCTTCAATCAATATGGTGCCACTGCCACACATGGGGTCCAGGAAAATGCCTTTGCCATCCCACCCGCTGAGCTGAATAAGCGCAGCAGCAGTAACTTCATTCAGAGGGGCCAAATTGGCATCAGCCCGGTATCCTCTGCGGTGCAAAGACTCTCCTGAACTGTCTAATGATACCGTGCAATCATCTTTAAAAATATGAATATTGATTCTTACATCAGGCCAGGTAATATCTACACTGGGGCGTTTGCCATATTTATCCCTAAACTCATCTACAATAGCATCCTTGGTTTTGAGCGCTACATATTGTGAGTGGTTAAAAAAATCTGATTTTACAATGCTGTCAACAGCCAGCGTTTGATCCACTTTTAAATATGTTTCCCAGTTTATGCGCCTCAACTCTTCATACAAATCTCTTTCACCTGTTACTTTAAAACGTGCAATGGGTACCATCACACGCAACGCGGTGCGCAACCACAAATTAGATCGATATAATATTTCCCAATTTCCCTGATAGCCAACTGCTCTGTTATGCTGTGTAATATGGGTTGCGCCAAGCGCTTTTAGTTCTGCTGCCAGCAATGGCTCCAGACCTTGCTGCGTTGTTGCAGTAATGGCAAAAACCGGTTTGGAAAAAACGTTCATGTAATGGGCTTAGCGGCCTTCTTTGTCTTTTATATCTTTAAATACCTTTTCCATATGAAATACATAATCAAGGCTATCATCAATATAAAATGTCAGTTCCGGAATGATCCGTACCTGTTTCCTTATTTTTGCAGCTAGTTCCTGTCTGATATGTTTGTTATGAAAGTTGATAATATTAAGCATTTCATCCTTGTTGGAAACCTGCAGCATACTCAAATAAACTTTGGCATATCCCAAATCAGGAGATATGGTAACTTTGGTAATGGTTATAAAAGCATTTCCAAAATACGCTGATCTTTTCTCCATAAATACTGAAGCCAGTTCCTGCTGTAATAAACCGGCAAACTTTTCCTGCCTGATACTCATGCCACAAATATGGGAATAAATTGTGATTTAGGCATTAATCTCTTTATTTGCTGCATAATTAACACAAGCCACAGCAAATGAAAGGTTTTATAAAACTCATTAAACTGGCAGCGCCTTATAAAACGTATGCTTTTTTAAATGTGTTTTTCAATTTATTCTCAATTGTTTTTGAATTGTTCTCGCTTTCGCTGCTCATGCCTTTTTTAAATATTTTATTTAAGCCAAATGAACTGTTAGCGGTAAGGCCTCCGCTTGAGCCTAATTTTACCGCAATTTATGGGCAGCTTAAATATCTTATCTCTCAGATTATTATGGCCAACGGGCCAGAGGCAGGACTTGTATTTATTAGCATAGTAGTGGTGGTAATGATCTTTTTTAAGAATGTATGTCGCTACATGGCCTTATTTTTTATGGTACCTCTGCGCAACAATATTGTAAGAGATGTACGCAACAGATTATATCAGCACGTGCTTATTTTACCTCTTTCTTACTTCTCTTCAGAACGTAAAGGCGATTTGCTTACACGCATGAGCAGTGATGCACAAGAGCTTGAATACTCCATTATGAGTTCTCTGGAAGCCATGTTTAAAGAGCCGCTAACCATTATTCTTTCTCTTTCATTTTTAATCTGGATGAGTCCGGTATTAACCATGATAGTACTCTTGTCATTACCTATTATCATTCTTTTTCTCGGACGTATTACACGTAAACTGCGCAAGCAAGCCAGAAGAGGTCAGGACCAGTTGGATACAATGGTATCAACTTTTGAGGAGACACTGATGGGCGTTCGCATCATCAAAGCATTTAATGCGCAATATTTTCTAAGAAAGAAATTTGGTGAGCAAAACGACAAGTATACCCGGGTTTATATTAAAGGTAACCGATTGTTAGATGCGGCTTCGCCTATATCTGAAACCCTTACCATTGGCATACTTGCTTTTGTTTTATGGTATGGTGGCAGCATGGTTTTACATCATGAGAACAATATGACTGCTGATACATTTATTGGTTTTGTTACAGTTTTTTCTCAGCTCATTCCACCGGCAAAAGCCTACTCAACTGCATATAGCCGAATGCAGAAAGGACTAATATCTTTGGGTCGCATTGAAGAGGTATTGAACAGTGAAGAAAAAATTGTAGAGAAGCAACAGGCCACCAATATTGAAGGTTTCCAAAATAAAATTGAATTCAAAAACGTAAGCTTCTCATATGGTAACGAGCCTGTTTTGAAAAATATTAACCTTGTTATTGAAAAAGGCAAAACAGTTGCATTGGTTGGTCCATCAGGTTCCGGCAAATCTACCTTAACTGATCTAATACCCCGATTTTATGACCCCACCGAAGGTACTGTGCTGATTGATGGAGTAGATATACGCGACTACAAAATTCTTGAGCTTAGAAAATTAATGGGCATTGTTTCGCAAGAGTCTATTTTATTTAACGACAGTATTTTTAACAACATAGCCTTTGGTCAATCCAACAGTTTAGACGAGCAGGTAGAAAATTCTGCACGCATAGCCAATGCATACGAATTTATAAAGGAAACTCCGGAAGGCTTTAATACAAATATTGGCGACCGTGGAAATAAACTCAGCGGTGGGCAAAAGCAACGTATCAGCATAGCTAGAGCGGTGCAAAAAAATCCGCAAATTTTAATTCTGGATGAAGCTACCTCTGCACTGGATACTTCTTCTGAGCGCCTTGTACAGGACGCTTTATCCAATATCATGAAAGGGCGCACCACGGTGGTTATTGCCCACCGCTTAAGTACTATTCAGAGTGCAGATGTAATTGTGGTGATGAGCAAAGGCGAAATAGCCGAACAAGGTACCCATGCAGAATTGCTGCAAAATGGTGGATTATATAAAGAGTTGTATGATTTGCAACAACTCACCCAAGGCTAATAATACAGGCCATTTTTTTCGGCCGGCAATGTATATTCGCAATTCAATTCCACAACATATATGAATATTTTAGTGATTGGATCAGGTGGGCGCGAACATGCTTTTGCCTATAAAATAAAACAAAGTCCGCTTTGCGAGAAACTGTTTATTATGCCGGGAAATGCCGGCACTGCAGAGCTTGGCATGAATGTGCCGCTAGAGCCGAACGATTTTACCATGGTGGGCAAATTTTGCTTAGATAATGAAATTGGCCTTGTAGTGGTGGGGCCGGAAGAGCCGCTGGTAAAAGGCATTAAAAATCATTTTGATGCAGATGATAAGTTAAAGCAAATACCTTTTGTAGGTCCTGATAAAACAGGTGCTCAATTAGAAGGCAGTAAAGATTTTAGCAAAGCGTTTATGGCTAAATACCATATTCCAACAGCAGCTTACCAAACTTTTACTGCAGAAAATATTCAGGAAGGATTAAAGTATGTTCAAGCACATTCCCTGCCTGTAGTGCTTAAGGCAGATGGGCTTGCAGCAGGCAAAGGTGTGCTTATTTGTGAGTCGCATGTTGAAGCCTCTGCCGAACTGGAAGCCATGATTAATAATGGCAAGTTTGGTTCATCAGGAAGCAAAGTGGTGGTAGAAGAATTTTTAAAAGGAATAGAGCTATCTGTATTTGTGCTTACCGATGGGCAATCCTATAAATTACTGCCGGAGGCAAAAGACTATAAACGCATAGGCGAAGGAGATACCGGACTAAATACCGGTGGCATGGGCGCCATTTCTCCGGTTCCTTTTGCCGATGCATCTTTTATGCAAAAAGTAGAAGAGCGCATCATCAAGCCTACCATCAATGGATTAAAGGCTGAAGGAATATCCTATAATGGTTTTATTTTTATTGGATTGATGAATGTGGCTGAAGAACCGTATGTGATTGAATACAATTGCCGCATGGGCGATCCGGAAACCGAGGCGGTATTACCGCGTATAACATCTGACTTTGCCGAATTGATGCTGGCAACAGGTGATTGCAGATTGAATCAGGTGGAACTTCAAATTTCTGCGCAACATGCGGCAACCATTATGCTGGTTTCCAAAGGATATCCTGGCGAATACGAAAAAGGTAAAGTTATTTCAGGAAGCGATACAGTGGTAAACAGTCTGGTATTTCATTCGGGCACAAAAAGAAATGAGCAGCAACAACTTCTCACAAATGGAGGACGTATAATTGCTGTTACCTCGCTTGCCGATAATTTAGCAACAGCCATTGAACTATCTAAACAAAATGCAGAAACCATTTTATTTGAAGGCAAATATTACCGAAGTGATATTGGTTATGAGTTTGTAAAAAATTAACACCACTCATTTTCCGTTCATGCCGGTTTTTACATGAATTGTAATACATGCGTATTGTACTCTGTTTTGCGTGGCCTGCAGAAGCCAAACCTTGGCTTAAAAGGGTAAACTGCAAATTGCGGTTTCAGGTTAAACACATGCGCTATTATCAGGGAGCTGATTACGATGTATTGTAGGTTATTTAAACGATTTTTAAAACCGTTCATCCGGCTGAATGCAATGTCTGCTAATTGGTAATTATTTACCTGATTTGCTATTATTTATACCTATTTATCTAAATGAATTTCGAAAACTTGATTGTTAAGTAATTTATTTTGTTACCTTAGTTATAGTAAATTTAACCATAATTAAATTTAAACAGAATTAATGAATGAGCAAATTCAAATTTTATATCATAAACACACCATGTGCTAACCTTAAATTTTTTTACGGATGCACACTTAATAACAGCACGGAATGAAAAAGATTGTATTTCACTTTCTCCTGTGTTTAACTCCCATTCTGGCATTTTCACAAAGCGATCAGGTGATGGTTAGTAAATCGGGTAATGGCTACATACTAAGTATAAACGGGAAACCAACCTTTATTAATGGAATGAACTGGGATTATTTTCCCATAGGAACAAATTATACCTATAGTCTGTGGAATCAAGCTGATGAAGTCATTCGTGCAGCACTCGATAATGAAATGTCGTTGCTTAAGAACATGCATGTAAATGTAATCAGGCAGTATACAGGCATACCTGCGAGATGGATTAAATACATCTATGAAAATTATGGAATTTACACCATGCTCAATCATTCGTTTGGCCGATATGGCATTACTGTCAATGGAAGGTGGCAACCAAATACCAATTATTCGGATCCGCAAGTGCGCAATCAATTGCTTAAAGAAACAAAAGAGATGGTAGTCGAGTACAAAGAAACTCCGGGGCTATTACTTTTTTTATTGGGCAATGAAAACAATTACGGGCTTTTTTGGAGAGGAGCCGAAACTGAAAATATTCCGTTTGCTGATCGCCAATCAACCCGTGATGCCTATTATTTATATAGTCTTTTTAACCTTGCAGCCAAAGAATTGAAAGCAATAGATAAAAATCACCCAATTGCCATTTGCAATGGCGATTTACTGTTTTCAGAAATCATAGCGCAAGAATGTAAGGATGTCGATATTCTTGGAATTAACTGTTACCGAGGAATTACATTTACCGATTTATACGAGCGGGTAAAAAAGGAACTGAATATGCCATTGATTCTTACTGAATTTGGTTCGGATGCATACAATACGCTGGCCAATAGGGAGGATCAGACTTATCAGGCACAAGTTTTAATAAGCAACTGGAAGGAGATTTATGAAAATGCTTCGGGTCTGGGAAAAAACGAAGTTAGTTTAGGTGGTTTTACATTTCAGTTTAGTGACGGGTGGTGGAAAACGGGGCAGACTTTAAATTTAGACGAACACGATGTAGCGGCTTCTTGGTCGAACGGGGGTTACCGCAATGATTATATTGCAGGTGAGAACAACATGAATGAAGAGTGGTTTGGCATTTGTGCCAAGGGCCAGCTAAACGAACGTGGCAATTATGAGCTGTATCCAAGGGCTGCTTATTATGCTTTACAAACCGTTCATAAAATTAATCCGTACAACGAATCGCTTGAGTCCATTAACACGTTGTTCAGCAGAATAGTTGTTACTGATTATACCCTAAGAGCACGAGGCGATAAAGCCGTATTGGAAACAGAAGATAAAGGCAAGTTGTATGTAAGTAATTTGCAAGCTACCTTTAATACATATTATACAGGCGGTAGCTTAATAACTACACCAACTGCTGCAAATGCATCGAATACAGCGACTTATCCTAATGCAAGGGGCTTTGACAACATGGAGTCTTTTAACATAGGTGTAACAGCGAGGCCAGCACCCAATATGAAAGCAAATGTTCAGTTTAATATTTTAGGAAACGTAGCCACAAAACCCATCGATGAAATATTTTATGAAAACAGAGGCCGACCTGTAATCGTTTCAAGTCCTAATGGTCCGCAGCAATTAAATTCGAATAACAGAGTACAGCTATACAGGGCCAGCTATAGCTGGGATGCCAAAGAATATAAATTAACCGGATTTTATAGAACTGGCCACTACCACTGGGGGTACGAAGGTGATTTTTTTGGACTGTATCCTGAAGCAAACTACGGGCCTAATATTGACCTGTATAATGGTATTGCACCTTTCGGTTTTGAATTGGAAGGTAAACGGAAGATAAAGGGATTGAAGATTGCATTTGGTCCTGAATTGTGGTGGGGGGCTAACCCGGCATTTTTGGTAAAATATAGCAAAACTGTAGCTGGTATCGATTTTACGGGAATATTTCATGAAGATCTTGTTCAGCGAAATAATCTGCAAAGTTCGTTTGCGGTTCCAATCCCTAAAACAAGACGCATGACTTTAGTAGTTGGGAAAAAAATGAAAAAAATCACCATTAACCTCGGTGGCATTTGGGGTGGACAGCCATTAAACGGCAGGTCATTTCAAATGGTTGAAAACAACTTGGTCTATGTAGATAAAATAAAAAGTACTGATAATTTTGGTGGCAAGCTAAAGCTTACATTCTCAGCAGGACCTATAAACTGGTATGGACTTGTTTCGTACATGGGATTGGTTGCCAATGGGGGCATTGATCAAACCAAAACCTTTACCGGATGGCTACTTAAAGATGCCGGAAGCGGTAATATGTATAATGCTCTAACGGGATTTACGTACAACGTGGGTAAATTTCAATTTGCACCCAATTTCTTGTATCAAAAACCTTTAGTAGGGCCCATTGGTCCGGAGTTTGCAGCACCGGCACGTCCCAGAAATATACTGGATGATCCATTTTCTGTTAGAGGAAACAGAGAAACAGCGGGTGGCGAAATCTTGATTACGTATGATCCCACACCGGCTACGTGGATGTATGAATGGGACAATGACCGGATGGAAGATGCCTCATTCGCCATGAGTGCCGGCTTCGTTTACCGTCACTTGCCCACTGTTCAAGACGCTGCTATAGGTATTCTTGGCAATGGTCGTACTACATTTGTGTTCCCGGGTTCGGCACCTGCACAAGATCTTTGGGAGGTGAACACACGGGTAGTCTCGAAAATTAGTCCGGAATTTGGTTTCATCGGGAATATATATTTTGGAAACGGACAAGCCAACGGAAGCGATATGCGAACAATAAATCGATATGGAGTAGATGTTCGTACTATTTACAGAAAGATGAAGCTGGCAACTATTATGAAAATTGATGATTGGGGTCCGTTTGATTACCACAGGGATTTTAACCTCACATTTCCGCTGCAGTTAATAGCCGACTGGTCGGTAGAAATAAGCAAGCCGGATTGGTTTATGATGCCGGGCAGTAAACTCGGTGTTCGTGGCACCTACCGTACACTGAACAGATACTCGAACAGGTACTCGCCTACGACAAAACTTGATATTCTTGGACAGTTTGTTCCGGATCCTGATGCTATTGGTTTTCCTGACGGTAACGAATGGGAAATTCGAACTTATATTCAGATAAATATCAATAACTAAAAACACACAATACAGATTTAATACAAACAAGATGACCAGGCCAGTTAAAATAAGCATACAACTAATCCTAGTGTATACGATGGTACTTACACATATAGGATGCGAACGAAAATTGTCTGATGATGCGGTATTGCCATCCTACGCAACAACTGCAGAAATATTTACCGATAACTTTATTGGTTTAGGTTCAGATTTTTATCTGCCTTTTGCCGATGCCAAACCGGATGTATTTTCAGTAGATATGAATGAAGGATTCGAAAGCAATGCGTCCATACGAATAGATGTTCCCAACAACACCGATCCAACTGGCACGTATGCAGGAGCCATATTTAGAGTGGATGGCCCGGGAAGAAACCTAAGTGGTTATGATGCTCTAACTTTTTATGTTAAAGCTTCAACGGGAACAAAGCTTGGAGATGCAGGTTATGGGATTGACTATTTGGGTGATAAATACATGGTTTCAGTTCAGAACATAAATGTAGGAACCAATTGGACTAAGGTCATTATTCCTATACCTGATGCATCAAAACTGATAAATGAGAGGGGTGTTTTTTGGTTTGCAGCGGGAACCCAGGCGACAAACGGTGCCGGATATACTCTTTGGTTTGACGAAATAAAATTTGAGCAACTTGGAACAGTGGGTGTTCCCACATCTACTATTATGAATGGCTTATCAAGTTCAATCAAATCATTTGTGGGTGCAACGGTTAATGTTACCGGTTTGGTTCACGTTTATAACCTCACTAATGGGCAGGACGTAAAGGTGATTTCATCTGCGGCCTACTATGATTTTAAAAGTTCCGATCCTACAGTTGCAACGGTTAATGATAAAGGAGTGGCAACAGTGCTGGCAACCGGCACAACAGAAATTACCGCCACTATAAATGGATTGCCTACAAAAGGCAAACTCATCATTGAGTCAAAAGGTGACTTTCCGGGAGCACCGGTTCCTACACGTCCGGCATCTGATGTAAAATCTATTTTTAGCGATCCATACGTGAATGCAACGACAAGCAATTTCACTCCCGGTTTTGGAGGTTCTACAACAGTAACAGAAGTGATAGCTACCAGCAAAGGAAGCATATTGCAATACAGCACGAATAATTATACAGGAATTATGTTTGTAGAAAACCCGATAGATGCTTCTGCTCTTGGTTTTTTACATGTAGATGCGTATGTAGAGAATGCGTCTACATCAATTGGTATTCAGATTAGGGATATAGGTGCCAATGGTGTTATTGAAACAGATGTAAATACAGGAAATCCGTTAGGAGACGATAAGGATTTAAGAACAACTTTAACAGGTTTTCAAACAGGAGTTTGGAAATCGTTTGATATACCCCTAAACGGAGCAATACAAAACCAGAAAAGTAAAATAGGTGCAATTATCCTAACAGGCGGTCCTAATTTTATGTTGGATAATATTTACTTCTATAAATAACAGTACAGTAACACACATATACATGAAATATACGCATACTTTAATACAACTGATGGTAGCTTTGGTTGTTATCATTACAGGTTGTGAAATTGAACCGATACAGAAACTACCGGAAAGAAACTTCGAATTGGTTTGGAGTGATGAATTCGTTGGAGATTCAGGTAGCTTACCTGATTCCGACAAATGGACATTTGATCTGGGTAGGGGTCAAAATGGCTGGGGAAATAACGAGCTTCAGACGTATACGAAGAGCTCTCAAAATGTAGCATTAGATGGCAGTGGAAATTTGTTAATCATGGCTTTGAAGGGAAGTGCAGGAAGCTATACTTCAGCACGTATTAAAACACAGGGCCTATTTGAACAGCAATATGGCCGAATAGAAGCTCGTATAAAAACGCCTACCGGTTCGGGTATATGGCCTGCATTCTGGATGCTTGGCAGCAATATAGATAGTGTAAGTTGGCCACAGTGCGGAGAAATTGATATCATGGAGCAAAAAGGGAAATTTTCAAATATTACGTATGGCTCCATTCATGGTCCAGGGTACTTTGGTGGTCAGGCTATTACTACACCCTTTGCGCTACAAAACAGCCGTTTCGATATCGCATTTAATGTGTATGCAATAGAGTGGAATGCCGACAAAATTGATTTTTTTGTGAATGATTACCTGTACAGAAGAATAACGCCATCAGAAGTTCCCGGAAACTGGGTGTTTAATCAACCCTTTTTTATGATACTAAATGTTGCTGTTGGCGGAAATTTTGTTGGCCCTCCCAATGAAAATACACCATTCCCCGGCACTATGAGTGTTGATTATATTAGGGTATACAAGGAATTGTAATACTACTGCTTCAATTGGTGTCAACAATAGATATTTAATACACTTAATCGGTTTGAAGACTTAATCTCAATCATAAACTCTCTAAGAAGCAACCAGAATAGTTGGCAGTTAAATGAAGTCAAGTCAAAATAAATCAGGGCAAGATACTTTGGTAGAAATTAATACAATAACAATAGAAGGAGAAAGTTTTTTCTGCATTTCTAATAGTGATAGAATACGTCCGTTTTTCATGAGTATTGTTAGTGATTCTGATCATTGGTTTTTCATTTCGAGTAACGGAGGTATAACAGCGGGGCGTAGAAATGCTGACTATGCACTTTTCCCTTATTACACAGCAGATAAAATAATCGATTCGTTTGATAATACCGGTTCGAAGTCTATATTTCAAATCACTAAGTACGGTAAAACATTTGTATGGGAACCGTTCTCAGAACGATATGAAGGAGCATATCGCATTAGCCGAAATTTGTACAAAAATGCCATAGGCAATAAAATTATATTCGAAGAGGTCAATCACGACTTATTACTTGTCTTCAGGTATGAGTGGAATTCAAGCACTAAGTATGGCTTTGTTCGCAAATCATCTATAGAGAATAATGGTGATACAGAGATTAATATCTGTATTTTGGATGGTTTACAAAATATAATGCCCGATGGCGTTGGCAGCGATTTGCAGAATACGACTAGCATTCTTGTGGATGCTTACAAGCGCAATGAATTAGACTTAGACTCAGGGGTGGGGATCTTTGCATTAAGCGCCATAATAGTTGATAAAGCGGAGCCCTGCGAGGCACTAAAGGCCAATATTGTTTGGTCGATTGGGTTGAATAATCCGTTACACCTACTTTCATCCTTGCAATTAAATGCTTTTAGAAAAGGGCTTGATCCTATACAGGAAATAGACGTGAAAGCGGAGAGAGGAGCCTATTTTGTGCATGAAAAAGTGACTTTAAAAACTGACGAAATTAAAAGCTGGTACATTATTGCAGATGTCAATCAAAGTCAGACTGAGATTGTAGCGCTTATTCATGAAATTAAAACCAATACTCAACTGCTTTCAGATATATTAGACGATGTAAAACTTGGATCGAAACGCTTGATTGAACTAAATGCATCAGCAGATGGAGTACAATTATCAGATGATGTTTACCGAGATACACGGCACTTCTCCAATTCACTGTTCAATTGCATGCGTGGTGGAATTTTTGATTTTAATTACCGAGTTGAAAAGTGGGATTTAATAAACCATATTGCTAGCGTAAATAAAGCAGTTTACGAAAAATATAGCGAACTTTTAGACGCTCTTGAAGATACCTTTACCGTTTTTGAATTGGATGAAATCTACGGGCATGTAGATGATAAAAATTTTAAACGAATTTGTATTGAATACTTGCCGCTCAAATTTAGTAGAAGACATGGTGATCCAAGCCGACCTTGGAATAAATTCTCCATAAACACACGAAGTACTGTTGATCACACAAAAATACTGGATTACGAGGGCAACTGGAGAGATATTTTCCAAAATTGGGAGGCTTTGGCAACCTCATTCCCAGCCTTTAGCCGAGGCATGATACATAAGTTTTTAAATGCAACAACTTTCGATGGATACAATCCTTACCGTCTTACCAAGTCGGGATTTGACTGGGAGACGGTTGAGCCCGATAATCCATGGTCATACATCGGTTATTGGGGCGATCATCAAATCATATACCTACTTAAATTAATGGAGTTATATGAGAAGTATTATCCGGGTCAACTAAGTTCACAGTTAGATGAAGAGGTATTTGTATATGCAAATGTTCCTTACAAAATAAGAAGCTATGAAGAAATACTACATAATGCAAAAGATACTATTGCATTTGATAAAGAACTAGATGCTGCCATTCGAAAAAAACGGGATGACATGGGAACTGATGCCACTCTTTTGGTTTCTCAGGATGGGAAAATTTATGCTGTAAATTTTATCGAAAAAGTGTTAGCTACCGTTCTCTCCAAACTTTCTAACTTTATTCCGGGTGGCGGAATATGGATGAATACACAAAGACCCGAATGGAATGACGCCAACAATGCATTAGTTGGCAACGGGGTTTCAATGGTTACACTCTATTATTTACGAAGATTTCTGGTATTTTTTGCCGAACTAATTAAACAAACAAGCGATGCACGAATTGAACTATCGAATGAGCTAATTATATTTTTTAAGAAGATACATGCCACATTTGATGAATATGCACCACTGCTGGATAATGGCATAACTGATACACAAAGAAAAGCCATTCTGGATAAATTAGGTCAGGCAGCCAGCGACTACCGTGAGCACATATACAAACACTCATTCTGGGGTGAAAAAAGAACTATTTCGTATAGAAGGCTTAAAGCATTTGTACGCGTTAGTTTAGATTATATCGAACATACTATAAGAAACAATAAAAGGGCTGATCACATGTATCATGCCTACAATTTGATGCGCATTGAAAGCACCGGTGGCATTACTATTTCTTATTTAAGTGAAATGCTTGAAGGTCAGGTAGCGGTTCTGAGTTCCGGTTTCTTATCAGCCAATGAATCTGTGCAATTATTAGACAGTATGAAAGCAGGTGCACTTTTCAGGCCCGACCAGTATAGTTATCTTCTTTATCCGAACAGGTTGCTTCCGGGTTTTTTGCAGAAGAATAAAATACCTAAGCACTATGTGGAGCAGTCGAAGCTTATAAGTAAATTGCTTAATGCTGGCGATAAATCGATTGTTGAGAAGGATATAAATGGCGACTACCATTTTAGCGGCAATTTTAAAAATGCTTCGGACCTAATTTCAGCCATCGCTCAATTGGATGTAGAGACATACGGATCTGAAATTGAAGCCGAAACTCAATATCTTCTAAATGTTTTTGAACACGTATTCGATCATAAATCCTTCACAGGACGTTCGGGCACATTTTATGGGTATGAAGGTATAGGATGCATATATTGGCACATGGTATCTAAACTACAGTTGGCCGTTCAAGAGGTATGTTTACGAGCAATAGATAGGAATGAAAGTCCCGAAGTTGTAGGTAGGTTATTTGATCATTATTACGAGATTAATGCAGGTATTGGTGTACATAAAACTCCTGTTTTGTACGGTGCGTTTCCTACCGATCCTTATTCACATACGCCAGCTACAAAAGGTGTACAACAACCGGGTATGACAGGTCAGGTAAAAGAAGATATATTGAGCAGATTTGGTGAATTGGGAGTGTTTGTTACAAACGGATCTCTATATTTTAATCCTTGTTTACTGCGAAAAGATGAGTTTACAACTCTGGATCGGATATACAAATATATTACGGTAACCGGTGAGCATAAATCAATTGAGGTAGCTCCGGGCCACCTTTGTTTTACTTTCTGTCAAATCCCAATCATTTACTGTTTGTCGGATGAAAACAGAATAGAAGTTGAAAAAAAGGATCGTACATTATGTAAAATCTATAGTCTTCGACTTGACAAGGAAATAAGTGCCCATGTGTTTAATAGAACAGGTGAAATAACTAAAATGACCGTTTACGTCAGTAAATCTCTATTAAAATAGCAGGATGCCTAATTTTAGCATTCGATATGGCTTACTCTCCTTCGTTAGTTATATGCTAACATCCTGCGTTCAGTCACCTACTGCTCAGTATAATTTAACTTCGGTAAATAAAATAAATTCGGCAGCAAACATTCTTGGCGATACGAGCTATCCTGCAATTTGCTATGGTGGCTACCGCACACTCACTCGTGATTCGCAGCCAGACATTCAACAGGTAAAGGAGGACTTGATAATACTGAATTCAATGGGCATTAAGCTGCTGCGCACGTACAATACATATTATGCTGAAGTGGAAACGGTATTGCGGGCAATACAAGAATTAAAAGAAGCTGATATAAATTTTGAGATGTATGTTATGCTGGGGGCATGGATAGAGTGTGAAAATGCCTGGTCAAAAGATTCAACAGATCATAATCGTGAAAATATACAAGCCAACAATGCAGAGATACAGCGTGCGGTAAAGCTGGCAAATAGCTATTCAGATATAGTGAAGATGCTATCTGTAGGAAACGAAGCGATGGTAAAATGGGCAACACAGTACTATGTCCAACCGGGTATTATTTTAAAGTGGGTGAATCATTTACAGGAATTAAAAAAGCATGGATTGTTGCCCAAAGATATTTGGATTACATCATCAGATAACTTTGCATCCTGGGGGGGAGGTGATTCCTCTTATCATACGAATGAATTAAATAGATTATATAAATCAGTAGATTTTATTTCCATACATACATATCCCATGCACGATACACATTACCACCCTCATTTTTGGGGGGTAAGGGTACATGAAAAAGAATTAACGGCTGAAGAAAAAGCGGATTCCCTGATGCGCAGGGCGCTATTCTACGCCAGGCAGCAATACTACAGCGTTCGACACTACATGAAGTCAATTGGTATAAATAAGCCCATTCATATTGGAGAAACCGGCTGGGCAACACATGATAACGGATTGTACGGCAATACCGGTTCAAGAGCTTGCGATGAATATAAGTCAGCCAAGTATTATCAATTTATACGTGAGTGGACAAATCAAGAAAAGATAACGTGTTTCTATTTTGAAGCATTTGATGAAAAATGGAAGGATTTAAGGAATGCAGAAGGTGCTGAAAATCATTTTGGCTTGTTTACTGTAGATGGTAAGGCAAAATATGCCTTATGGGATATGGTTAATCGTGGAGTATTTAATAGCCTACAACGCGATGGGAATACTGTTGTAAAAACATACCAAGGGAAAAAAGAAAATGTGTTGGGTGAGCTAGCATGGCCGGTAAATGAGTTAAAGTAAATGACACCGTTGGTAAAATACACCATACATTCTATGCAACTTCTTCAATTTGTGTTGATTTGTACACTTTTAACTCGTTGTCAAGATCCGCAATTCATGTCTATGGATGTATATGAAACATCCGCAAAAGGTAGTAAGTTAGCTTTAGTTCGTAACTTTAAATCTGCAGAAAAATCAGTTCATTTATTTATAAATCCAAATATTCACTTTCAACGCATTGAGGGTTTTGGAGGGTCTTTTACAGAAGCTTCGGCCAATGTACTAAGCCAATTAAGTAAGCCAAACAGAAAGAAAATCATGGAGGCCTATTTTAGTCAGGCAGGGGCAAATTATTCATTAACGAGAACCCATATCGCATCATGCGATTTTTCGCTGAGCAATTACACGTATGCAAAAGTTCCAAATGACACGAATTTGAAGTATTTTAATATTGATGACGATCGGGCCGATTTGATACCCATGATTTTGGAAGCACAGAAAATATCTGCCGATGGCTTTAAAATCATAGCATCTCCCTGGACCGCGCCACCGTGGATGAAAGACAATAAAAGTTTTATTGGAGGTAAATTATTACCCGAATTTCGTCAAGTTTATGCTTTATACTTTAGCAGATATTTGTCAGCATATAAAAAAGTAGGAATTCCTGTATGGGCTTTAACTGTTATTAATGAACCACATGGCAACGGCAATAATTGGGAAAGTACTTTATTTACGCCAAATGAAATGACTGATTTCGTTCAGCATTATCTGGGGCCTTCATTAGATAAAGAAGGTTGGGGTTCGGTAAAAATTTTGGGTTACGACCAAAACCGGGCAGGTCTTAAAGAGTGGGTAGATGCCATGTATTGTGATGTAAATTCATCAGGCTATTTTGCAGGTACTGCAATACACTGGTACGAAAGTACTACTGAGGTTTTTGCGCAAGAACTTCAATATGCGCATCAAAAGGCACCCGATAAATATATAATTGAAACAGAAGGATGTATTGATTCCGATATGCCCAGGTGGAAAGATGATAGCTGGTATTGGGAAAAGGAGGCTACCGACTGGGGCTGGGATTGGGCAAACGAGAAAGAAAAGTATTTGCATCCGAAGTACGCACCTGTAAATAGGTATGCAACAGATATCATAGGTTGTTTGAATAATGCTGTAAATGGATGGATTGATTGGAACATGGTGCTTAATAGGCAGGGAGGTCCGAATTGGGCTAAAAACTGGTGTATAGCACCTGTTATTGTTGATCATGTAAAAGACGAGGTTTACTTTACACCACTCTATTATGTAATGGCACATTTTAGTAAGTTTATACGACCCGGTGCTGTTAAAATAGGTTGTGAAATAGATCATAAACAGGTGGTGGCTACCGCTGTTCAAAATACCGATGGCAGTATTGTTGTAGCCCTGTTTAATCCCACCAATCAGCAATTTAATGTATTAATAAGCTTAAATGGAAAAGAGAATAAGATTAGTATTGACGCCAACGCATTACAAACCATAGTTTTAAGATATAAAGTATAATAGATATGTCAGTTCAACATACATCTAATAATGTTCCGCTTGGGCAAAAAATTGCCTTTGGTCTTGGAATGTTGGCGAATCAAATGTTTCCTGCGGCTGTGGGGATTTTTATGGTTGTATTGGTCGAAAACTTAGGAATGCCATCCTGGATGTGGGGTGTTTTGTTTTTTGTTCCACGAATTGTTGATGCATTTTTTGACCCTATCATGGGGTTCATTTCAGATAATACAAAATCAGTTTGGGGCAGACGTAGAAAATATGTGTTTATAGGTTCCATTATTATGGGGATCGCATTTATAATAATGTGGCAACTCTATAGGGATGATAGTGTGATGTACAACTTTATCTTTTTCCTAACATTTTCACTCATCTTTCATATCGGTCTTTCCATCTTTAGTGTACCGTATGTTGCAATGGGTTATGAAATGAGCGATGATTTTCATGAGCGAACCAGCATTATGGTAATATCGCAATGGATAGGGCAGTTTGCTTGGATAATAGCCCCGTGGTTTTGGGTTGTTATGTATGACCCGGACTGGTTTCCTAATGCGGATACTGCAACCCGAACGTTGGCTATTTGGGTAGGTTCAGTATTTATGCTTCTGGCTATGGTTCCTGCAATATTTATAAAAAGTAAATCAACGCAGTTCGATAAAACATTACAGCCTTTAACCTATAAAACGGTAAGAGGAAGTATGAAACAAATAGCATCCAGTTTCAGGGAGGCATTTTCCAATAAGCCATTCAGAAAACTTTGTATTGCTACATTTTTTATCTTCAATGCATTTAATACCGTTGCGGGATTCACCTTTTTTATTGTAGTATATTACCTATTTAACGGCAATGCAGCAGCAGCAGGTGTGTGGCCTACATTGTTTGGATGTGGAGGTGCACTTGCCACCACATTTATTGTTATTCCTATTGTTTCATGGATGGCAAAAAAAGTAGAGAAAAAGCGGGCTTTTTTAATTTGTCAGGGAATTTCAGTATTCGGTTATGTACTTCTTTGGTTTTTGTTTATTCCCGGTAAACCGTATGTGTTTTTGTTTGCACTCCCTTTCTTTTCATTTGGAATAGGAAGTTTATTCACGCTAATGATGTCGATGACAGCTGATGTGTGTGATATGGATGAGTTGGAGTCGGGTAAAAGAAGAGAAGGTGTTTTTGGAGCAATTTATTGGTGGATGGTAAAATTTGGTTTTGCTATAGCGGGACTGTTAACCGGGGTTATCATGTCGGCAGTTGCTTTTAAAGCGGGTGCTCCTACACAACCTGATGGAGCTGTAACAGGATTGAGATTATTTTTCTCAGGTGTGCCCATTTTCGGCACCTTAGTTGGTATTTGGGTTATGTGGAATTACGACTTGACAGAAAAAAAAGCGAAAGAAATACGACAGAAACTAGATGCCAGAAAACAGAATAATTGGTGATAAAATGCTTAGATTTATCATGTAAGTGATTAACTGTAAAATGAGTCTGATCCGGTGTAGCGACTTCGCATAACTTTGTACGATACTAATAAGTCATACGTTAGCACTGCTTATAATTCAAATGAAAATCCATTTTGCTCCAAAATTCTGTATCGTTTTTCATCAAACCTGAATAGTTTGGCAGGTCTGTGGGAAACATTTTCTTTTACCTCATTAAGTGGTTTTAAGATGTTCATTTCCAGTATTTTTTTTCGGAAGTTCGATTTGTCAAATTTGTATCCCAGCAAGGCTTCATATAGTAGTTGCAGTTCAAGTAGTGTAAATTTATCAGGCAATAATTCAAACCCTGTTGGTTTGTGTCGGACGTCATTTTTAAGTGTTTCAATACCTTTTGTTAAAATACTTTGATGGTCAAAAGCCAGCTCCGGTAGGTGATTGATGTTGAACCATTCTGCAGACTTCGCCCAAGAAGAGGCAATAGGGTGGTGGTCAATACTATTTACCAATGAAAAATAGCCCACAGTTACCACGCGGCCCAATGGATGTCTATCAACACTGCCAAACGTAAAAAATTGCTTCATGTAGATATTTTTTAGACCGGTAAGTTTTTCCAGTACGTTGTTTGCTGCATCCAGTAAGTTCTGTTCAGGATCTACCAAGTCGCCTATTAATGCCCAATGCCCCTTAAAAGGCTCCGCATCTCTTTGCACCAGAAGCACCTTTATTTCGCCTTCGTGGTATCCAAATACCACACAATCAATGGATAATCCAAATATAAAATAGTCCTTCAAAGGCATTTTATACTCAGAAATGTAGTATGAACTTTTCATATTTATACCGCAAATTAAATCAAGGGTCTGAATTAAAAACAAAAAATACTTATAGTATTTTTTACTTTAAGTATTTTTACTTTAATTGCATTCATAATTAACTTATATTTAATATGAATAAAATTTTTACAATTAGCTTATCCTTGCTTTTAACAAGTATAGGATACTCACAAAACACCCCTACTTCCGCGGCTTCAAGCCCTACAAAATCCGCTGCAAATGTAATTTCATTATTCAGCAATTCCTATACAAATGTATCTGTTGACACTTGGAGAACCCCTTGGTCTGCTGCCACCCTTACTGATACTTCTATTGTTGGAAACAATGTTAAAAAGTATTCAGGATTGGATTACGTTGGAATTGAAATGATCACAAACCGTCTTAATATTACTGCAATGGATTCGTTCGAATTTGACTTGTGGACACCTAATTCTACTACATTTAAATTCAAACTTATCGATTTTGGTGCAGATGGTACATTTGGTGGTGGTGATGACAAAGAGCACGAACTATCAGTAACACCAACGCTAAACGGATGGAACCATATATCTGTACCAATTTCTGCTTTCATTGGACTTACCACTAAAGCAAACATTGCACAGCTTATTTTTGCTAGTGTGCCTTCAGGTACCTCTGTAGTGTATATTGACAATGTTATGTTCAGCAAAAACACAGTTGTAGCGGAACCAACCGTAGCAGCACCCGCACCTACCAAACCAGCTTCAAATGTAATTTCGTTATTCAGCAATTCCTATACGAATGTATCTGTTGACACTTGGAGAACCCCTTGGTCAGTAGCAACTCTTACAGAAACACAGATAGCATCAAATGATGTTAAAAAGTACTCAGGATTAGATTTTGTTGGCATTGAA
>JAJTFA010000001.1 GCA_021299635.1 Sphingobacteriales bacterium | reverse complement strand
TAATTGATAAATATATATTTAATATAATTTAAATGTGGCAAAAATTAAGCTGTTTTACAAACGTAAAGAGTAATAAAAAAGGCTTGCCTGTAGCAAGCCTCAAGACAAAACTGACAAAATGTATGAAGAAAGGATTATTCGCTCAATTCAAGCCAGCGCATCCCTTTTTCTTCCAGCAGCAAATTTACCTCCTCCACTTCCCTGCTCCACTTTAATAATTCCTCATGATTATCTCCACCTAAAACCAGTTTGGCTTCCAAATCGGCTTTTCTGATTTCCAATTCCGATATATCTTTCTCCAATTGCTCGAACTCCCTTTGCTCCTTATAGCTCAATTTCTTTTTTAAAGGCATTTCAGATAATGCTACCGCAGGCTGTTTGGAACCAGCACTAGGCTGCGGTAAGGTTGCAGAGACCTCTTTTATTAATTTTAGCTCCTCCAGCTCATTTAAATAGTCCTGATAATTGCCATTAAAATCCCTGATTTGCCCTTCTCCTTCAAAAATCAGCAGGTGATCAACCAATTTGTCCATAAAATAGCGGTCGTGGGTAACAATAAGCAGGCATCCTTTGTAGGTTTCCAGGAACTCCTCCAGAACATTCAGTGTTGGGATATCCAAATCATTGGTTGGCTCATCCAGAATGAGGAAATTTGGATTTTTGATGAGTACAGTGAGTAAAAACAATCGTCTTTTTTCGCCACCGCTTAGTTTTGATACAAAGGTATGTTGCATCTTATCATCAAACAGAAAGCGCTTACACAATTGTGATGCTGTAATTTTTTCACCCTTATTTAGCGTTACGTATTCTGCAATATCCTTTACCACGTCCAGCACCCTTTTATCTTCCTTAAGTTGAAGACCTGTTTGGGCATAATAACCATAAACAACTGTATCTCCTCTGGTTATGTGCCCGCTATCGGGTGTTTCAAGGCCCATCAGCATATTTAAAAAGGTAGATTTCCCTACTCCATTTCGGCCCACTATGCCAATACGCTCACCTGGTTTTAGGATATATGAAAAATCGGCAATAAGCTTTTTGGCATCAAAAGCCTTATGTACCTTGTGTAACTCCAATATTTTACCCCCCAGCCTTTGCATTTTTAAATCCAGTTCCACCTTTTTATCTTCTGCTTTTCCGGCTGCTTTTTCCTTAAGCTCATAAAAGGCATCAATTCTTGATTTAGATTTGGTTCCCCTGGCTTTGGGCTGCCTTCTAATCCACTCCAACTCCTTGCGCATCAGGTTTCTTGCCTTTTCCGTTTCCCTTTCTTCCCTAAATTCTCTTTCAGCTTTTTTCTCCAAATAGTAGGCATAATTTCCTTTATAAGTATAAAGTTTGCCTTGATCCAGCTCTATTATCTGGTTGCACACATTATCCAAAAAATAGCGGTCGTGCGTTACCAATAATAAGGTGGTATCCACGCTTTTCAGGTAACCCTCTAACCATTCAATCATATCAATATCAAGATGATTGGTAGGCTCATCCATAATTAATAAGTCAGGAGTATTGATAAGCAATCGTGCCAGGGCCAAGCGTTTCTTTTGGCCACCGCTTAAGGAGCCTGCAAGCTGATCATATTGATGAATGGCCAGTTTTGTGAGTACTTGCCTGATTCGCGATTCATAATCCCAGGCCTGCAAACGATCCATTTCTTCCATACAGCGCTGCAAACCGGCCATTGCGACATTATCATGGTTGGTTTCAGAATGCTCAAGTGCCTTCTCATAGGCGGCAACCGCCTGCAACAACTCATTATTGCTGTTAAACAAGGCTTCGTACACCGTTAAATTTTCAGGAATAAAGGGTTCCTGCTCCAGATAAGCTGTTTTAATATCTTTGCTAACCAGCACTGTTCCTGCATCCGACTGATCCTTTAGAGCTAAAATATTTAAGAGATTGGTTTTGCCTGTTCCATTTTTGGCAATAAGCGCAATACGCTGGCCTTTTTCAATGCTGATGGTTAAGTTCTTAAAAAGAACTCTGTCGCCATAACTTTTGGCAATATTTTCTGCTCTGAGATAATTCACGGTCGCAAGGTAATACCCAAAATGCTATTTAGAGCAGCCCATTGATGCCGGAGTAAGCAGATTATTTAAGCAGATAGGTGTTTATGAGCTTTTGAACCCCTGTTGTTGCAGGCTCTTTAATAAATATATGTTCAATGGCTGATGGCATTTCGGGTGTTCCAGGATCAACCACAAATATAGGCGCTTCTACCGGCACCAGATTAACTAAACCTGCCGCTGGGTATACCACCAATGAAGTGCCTATTACTGCAAACAAATCGGCTTGCGCAACAAGCGAAACGGCTTCTTCCATTTTAGGCACGGCCTCACCAAACCAAACTATAAATGGCCTCAACTGCGAGCCCAATTCACAAGTGTCTCCTATCTTCAGTTCCCATCCATCAATATCATAAACCAATGCAGTGCTGCGCGTACTTTGGGATTTGGTAATTTCACCATGCAAATGCAAAACGCTGGATGAACCTGCACGCTCATGTAAGTTATCTATATTCTGAGTGATGATGTGTACCTCATAATCAGATTCCAATTCTGCCAATACATAATGCGCTTTATTGGGCTCAGCCTCTATTACTGCCTTTCTGCGCATATTGTAAAAGTCCTGCACCAGTTGCGGATTTTTTTGCCACGCCTCAGGTGTGGCCACATCATAAATATTGTGCCCCTCCCACAACCCGTCACCATCCCTAAAGGTTTGGAGACCACTCTCTCTGATAATTCCCGCTCCGGTTAGTACTACAAGTTTTTGTTTAGCCATGCATCCTGATTATAATTTTACAAAAATGAGGGTATGCATGCAAAAACAAAAGTTAACTGTGGTTGATAGAATAATAATATTGGTTATGGTTTATTGCCATAATGCCTCTTTTAAGCGGTTAATTCATAAATTTGTTATACTGAAAAAACTATCTTACATATTTTGCTTAGCATGGCTCACCTGCACCTCATTTGTTTACGCACATAAACCCAATGTGCCTGATCATATTTGGTCGCAAAAAATTAAGCTGATAGAAAACAAGGGGCAGTGGCCGGCAACTGTATTGTTTAGGGCGGCCATACCTGGCGGATATGTGTTTGCAACCCGCTCAGGGTTGGTTTATTCAATATATGATGAGAAAGCCGTTCATGATTTTACGCATGGCAAAAATCGAAACCCAATTATAAACGGCCATGTTTACAAGGCTGATTTTGCTCAGGCCAACCCAAACCCTACTGTTAAAAAAGAAAACCCATCAACAGAGTATTATAATTTTTTCAAAGGTTCAAAACCTGCACAATGGGCTGCTCATTGTCTGGCTTATGAAAAGATTACACTTGAAAATCTTTATCCGGGTATAGACATGGAGCTGATAGCAAAGAGTGATTACCTGAAAGTTAACTTTATCGTTAAGCCCTTTGCAAACCCCAACCAGATAAAAATTAATTATACCGGGGCTGATGGTATTGAGTTGCGCAATGGTGCATTGGAAGTAAAAACCAGTGTGGCACTGATAAAGGAAGAAAAGCCCATCAGCTATCAGTTGATTGATGGCGAACAGATAACAGTTGAGAGTGCATATAACTTAAGCAAACAAAGCGTTGCTTACAGCATTGGTAATTATGTGCATAACAAAACACTCATCATTGATCCGAATATTATTTTCGGTACGTTTTCAGGCTCTGTTGCAGATAATTTCGGATTCACAGCAACTTTTGATAAAGACGGAAACGGATATGCAGGAGGAGCCGTTTACAGTACCGGTTTCCCCACCACTACAGGCGCTTATCAGGTAAATTTTGCAGGTGGCAATAACACCTTCGGACCAGCGCGTGACATCGGCATCTTAAAATTTAGTCCTGACGGTAAAAACCTGCTATACTGCACCTACCTTGGTGGGAGCGGAAACGAGCAACCCCATAGTTTGATTTGCAACAACAACGATGAATTGTACATAATGGGAACTACCGGCTCTGCTGATTATCCTGCTACTACAGGATCATTTGATCAATCATACAATCAAGGCATTGATATTGTTATCAGTCGCCTTTCCTCCAATGGGCAGACGCTGCAAGCCAGCACCTACGTTGGCGGCAGCGCAGATGATGGCATCAACGGCTCATTGGGCTCGTTTGATTATAATGCAATTAACTTCCCGCTGGCCTATAATTATGGAGATAATTACCGAGGTGAAATAATCATTGATACACTTACTGGGTCTGTTTATGTAGCTACCTCTACCCGCTCAAGTGTAGCGAATGGTTTTCCTATTGTAAATGGTTTTCAAACAACTTTTGGCGGTGCTCAGGATGCCTGTGTACTAAAGTTTAACGCAGCCCTAAGCAACCTTGATTTTTCAACCTATCTGGGCGGCACCGGACACGATGCTGGTTTTGGTATTGGTTTGGATGTTTTTAAAAATATCTACGTTTGCGGTGGTTCAACCAGTGCAGCCATTGGGCCGGTTTCAGGTCCGTATGCGCACCACGGTGGTGTAGATGCATTTATTGCCCGAATTGCTGCCAATGGCTCATCTCTAATGAAGTTGCTTTTTATTGGAACCAGCAATTATGACCAGGCTTACTTTGTACAGGGCGATAGCAAAGGCAACGTATATATAACAGGCCAAACCCAAAGCAATACTTTTCCTGTGAAAGGAAATGTTTACAATGCACCTGGAGGCAAGCAGTTTATAACCACCTTTAATAGAAACCTTGATAGCATTATCCTGTCTTCCACTTTTGGTGCCGCTGGTGCACAAGGGCCAAACATCTCTCCTTCTGCATTTCTGGTAGATATTTGTAACAGGGTGTACGTATCCGGTTGGGGTGGCCTAGTCAATCAAAACTTTAATCAAATTACAGGAACCACAACAGGATTGCCAACTACAACCAATGCCATTCAGCGCAACACAGACGGTTCCGACTTTTATCTCATCGTATTCTCACCCGATATCAAAAATATTTCTTATGCCACTTTTATTGGTGGAATATTGGGCAGCGGAGATCATGTTGATGGAGGCACCAGCCGCTTTGACAAAAAAGCCGTGGTTTATCAGTCGGTTTGTGCTGGTTGCGGTGGCTTCTCTGATTTTCCTACTACAAATGGCGCATGGAGCAACATTAATAAGGGAGTAAGACCTTCTGATCCAACTCAGGGAGGTTGCAACAATGCACTAATAAAAATTAATCTTAACGTTTCTGAGTTTGCTCCCATTGTTAAAGATACATTACTTAAAATTACCGCAACTGATACGCTGGTTTATTCTTTTACTATAACCGACCCTGATGGAGATTCTGTGATAGCCAGCTATAACAGTAACCTGTTTTCTAAACCTGTAAATCCGGCTACCATTACATTTACGCGCACCGTCAATACCATCAATGCTCAACTCAGATGGAGAACCTTATGCAACGACTTCTCAAACGATACGCTGGTAATTGATATAGAAGCGCGTGATAATGGTTGTCCTGATTTCAGAACTACGCTTGCCAAGATAAAAGTATTGGTAAACCCTATAGCTGCTGTACCAAGTCCTTTTCCGGAGTGTTTAAAACCTTTAAATGACAGTACACTTGAGTTGAAATGGAGTGAACCTGCAGCAGCAAATAAATACCTTAGGAAATATAGTATTTTTAAAAGTATTAATGGATTAAGTGCACTAGAAATAGACTCTTTCAGGCCACCAGAAATTAATAATACCGACAACAAAGCCAAAAACCACCTGCTTAATAATTATTGCTATTTCATCACCTACAGCAATATCTGCCGTTCGCACATAGATACCTCGCGCACTGTATGCTCGCAGTTTAAAGAAGATACAACCTTGGTACCGGGGTTTTATCTGAGTAAAGATACTATTATAGAAATCATTGCTGGCGACACGGCCCATATCTCTTATACCATAACCGATACGGACAATAAAGATTCAGTATTTGCGCAACTTTCAGGCACCCTGCTAAGCAACAATCGTTTATTTAACTTGAGTAAAACAGATTCACTTTCACTTGCTCGTGTTAAGTTTTCTTATTATGCCAATTGTGCTGATGTTAGCAATAATAATCTTGTTTTGAATGTTTATGTACAGGATAACCAGTGTCCGCAACCCAGAAATATATTAGGAAAAATAAGGTTGAAAGTGATTGTGCCTCCTGCAGGCTTACCACCAATTTTGCCCTGCGTGCGCAGACTTGGAGACAATAGCACTGGTGTTAGATGGAAGGCTACTACCGTAAATAAGTATTTTTCTCACTTTGTTCTTATCAGAAAAAATCCTGACGGCAGTTTTAAAGAATTGGCTAAGGTATTTAACGCTGCAGATTTTAGTTATACAGATAATGATGCCCCGGATAACCTCAACAGCAATTATTGTTACGCGGCCTATGCTGTTAACTCTTGCCAGTTTCCGGGCGATACCGGAGCGTGGACATGCACCATCAGAAAACCGGAAGATTACCCGGGGGCGGTTACATTTTATACGGTAACCGTTGAGCAAAACCAACATATTCGTGTTTTATGGAAGCCGAGCACTGATGGCACATTTACGCTATATAATCTTTATAAGAAAAATAATGAACCCAATGCAACCTATGCACCCATTGGTTCATTGAACAATATATCAGATAGTGTTTACCTAGATAAAAATGTTGAAGTTCAAAAACGCTCCTATTGCTATACCGTTAAACAGGTAAATGATTGCGGACTAGAAACACTGCTCGGCAAGGAAGCATGCACCATTTTGCTGAAAGGTATTTCCAAACCATTCGAGCACATATTGCAATGGAGTCCATACCAACACTGGGCAGCAGGCGTAAAAGAGTACGACATCATTAAACAAGATCCCGACCAAAGTCCTGTGCGTATTGGTAACACTCCAGAAAAACTAACTGGCTTTACTGACGATAAACTCAATCCGGATAACGGGTTATATTATTACACCATTGATGCCATAGAAGGGGTTACAGGTAATGGCTATACAAGCCGATCAAACAGTATTGAATTAATTCAGAGCCCTCTGCTTTATGTGCCGAATGCTTTTACGCCTAATAATGATGGGTTAAATGAGGAACTGAATATCAGGCCTGTATTTGTTAAGGATTATGACCTGAAAATTTACGACCGCTGGGGAAAACTCATATTCAGCACCAATAACAAATACGAAACTTACAAAGATATTTATAACAACGAACCGGCTACTTCAGACGTATTTGTATATCTGGTAACCTACACCGGCTGGGATGGCTCCACCCACACACAAAGAGGAAATTTTACTGCCATAAAGTAGATGGTGTATGTTTCGGGTAAATATTTATTTTTGCCCGAAAGACCCAAAACCGATGGCCGTTTATAAATTTAAAATAACCTTTGAAGATTACGATGATATCTTTCGTATAATAGAGATTAAATCAACCCAGACTTTTCTTGATTTACATAAAGCCATTTTGGATGCAATTGGCTTTGACCAAAAGCAATTGGCCTCTTTTTACATGAGCACGGATAGCTGGAAAAAAGGTCAGGAAATAACGCTGGAAGACATGACTGATGAGGATGATGAACCGGAAAATAAAATTCCGGTAATGGCCAAATCCAAACTTTGTGATTATATAAACGATCCTCACCAAAAAATCATTTATGTATATGATTTTCTTGAAATATGGACCCTGTTTATTGAATTAACAGGTATTGATATGAAAGAAAAAACAGGACAGAAATATCCTTTTTGCAGCAAGTCATCAGGGCTGGCTCCTAAACAATATGATAAAGTGCAGCGCTTTGGTTTGGTTGATGACAATGAGTTTGACGAGATAACCAAAAATTATCTAGACAAATCTGAAGAATTACCCGGAGAAATATCAGATGACGAGGCTGATGAGTTTGGGCTGTTTGATGATGATCAAGGTGAAGCAAGTGGAGAAGATGCTGGAGTTGATGACCGCTATTAATCTCCCTACCCTATGAAAACCTTAATGCTGATGAGGCATGCCAAATCAAGTCATGATGATTCAAGCCTTACTGATTTTGACAGGCCTTTAAACGAACGAGGCAAAGCTGATGCAGAAGAGATGGGTAAACGATTGGTAAAAAATAATATTAAACCCTCTATACTTATATCAAGCCCTGCCAAGCGAACACTTAAAACAGCAAAGCATGTTGCATCTAATTTAGGAATAAAAGAATCTGATATTCTTCTTGAATACGATATGTATGACGCTTCCATTCAAGACTTATTGCATGTAATCAGAAATATTGATGATGAGAAAAGAAGTGCCATGCTGTTTGGCCATAATCCTGCCTTCACCGGACTTATCAGTTATTTAACGCATACGCCCATAGAAAACCTTCCAACGGCAGGTATTGCCACCATTGCATTGCCTGTGCAAACATGGAAGCAGGTTGCTGAAAAATGTGGTGAGTTAATTTGGATTGATTTTCCCAAGAAACCCTCTTCCTGATTAGATAATTTGTTTATCCACAGTGCTTGCAAGCGCCTGATATTATTGGTTAATTCGTAAGAAAACTGCTGTTGTGTCCGAAGAGAAGTTTGCCACTTTTGTTAATGTTATAATACCTGTACCGCTTCAAAAATTATATACCTACAGGGTGCCTTTTGAAATGGCAGGAGAAATTGCAGTAGGCAAACGTGTGGTGGTGCAATTTGGAAAACGTAAACTCTATGCCGCCATCGTGCATGATATTCAGCACCAGCCGCCTGCAGGATATGAAGCCAAATATATTGTGAGTATTTTGGATGATGAGCCTCTTGTATCGACCAAGACACTTGGATTTTGGGATTGGCTTGCCTCCTACTATATGTGCACTCCTGGCGAAGTTATGAATGCAGCACTACCGGCTGCATTCAGGCTTGAGAGCAATACACGCGTGATGCTAAATCCGGATGCAGAATTGGCCATTGAATTAACCGATAAAGAATTTTTAATAACAGAGGCGCTTACCATACAAAAAGAATTAAGCATAGATCAGATTTCAGAAATAACGCATTCAAAAAATGTTTTTCCTTTACTTAAAAGCTTGCATATAAAGGGCCTGCTTCTATTTATTGAGGAAATTACGGAAACCTATAAGCCAAAAATTGTAAACTGCGTAAGACTGGCTGAAGAACACAACAATGAAGATGCGCTCGAAGCGCTATTCAACAAATTAGAAAAAAATGAAAAACAGCTCAACGTGCTACTGGCCTATCTGCAATTAAAGCATGAGTTTGAGCATATTGAAAAAAGCCGCCTGCTAAACCACAGAGACATTAGCGAAAGCTCGCTCAAGACACTTATAAAACATGAAATACTGGAGTTGTATCCGCTGCATGTAGACCGTTTAGCCAAGGAAGAAACCTTGCAACATGAGTTTAATCTCAATCAGTTGCAGGAGCAATGTTTACAAAACATACAGCATCAATTTAAAGAAAAGGATGTGTGCCTGCTGCATGGTGTTACATCCAGCGGCAAAACCCATATTTATGTTAAATTAATTGAAGAGTCCATTGCACGGCAGCAGCAGGTTCTGTATCTGTTACCCGAAATTGCACTTACATCACAGGTAATAAACAGGCTTAAAAAGTATTTTGGTAACCGGGCCGTTGCTTTTCATTCAAAATATAATCAGCATGAACGGGTTGAGATATGGAAGAAAATAAGCTCAGGGGAAGCCCAGGTTATTATTGGTGCACGTTCGGCTATTTTCATGCCGTTTAAAGCACTTGGTTTAATAATTGTTGATGAGGAGCATGAACAATCATACAAACAACAAGATCCCTCACCCCGCTATCATGCAAGAGATGCGGCCATTTATCTGGCTCAACTTTGGCAGGGCAAAGTTTTACTTGGATCAGCAACCCCATCTTTTGAAAGTTACTACAATGCCAATCAAAATCGTTATGGATTGGTTAAGCTGCATCAGCGTTTTGGTGAAATTGAAATGCCCAGACTTTTAACGGCAGATATTGCTGAAGAGAAACGAACCAGAACCATACGGGGCAGTTTTACCTCAACATTGATGCATGCCATAGAGACAGCACTGAAGCAAAACGAACAAGTTATCTTGTTTCAAAACAGAAGAGGCTTTGCACCGCTATATGAGTGCAGAAAATGTCACTGGGTGCCTACATGCATCCATTGCGACATTAGTCTTACCTACCATAAATACAACGATGTGCTGAAGTGTCATTATTGCGGATATCAGCAAAAACTACCTAAAACATGCACAGCATGTCAATCTCATGAACTTGAGTTCAAAGGCATGGGAACAGAGAAGGTAGAGGATGAAATTAAAATCTATTTCCCGGAGGCCAGGGTAGAAAGACTTGATCAGGATGCGGCAAAAACAAAACATGGCCATGAAAAAATCATAGCATCATTCGAAGAAAGACAAGCTGATATTTTGGTGGGCACACAAATGGTTAGTAAAGGACTGGATTTTGAACATGTAAGTGTTGTAGGAATAATCAATGCGGATGCGCTGCTCTTTTTTCCAGAGTTTAGGGCGCATGAAAGAGCCTACCAGCTGCTAACACAAGTAAGTGGTAGGGCCGGTCGAAAACATAAGCAGGGCCAAGTTATCATTCAAACTTCTCTTCCAGATCATCATGTGGTGCAAGAAGTAATTCACCAGCGGTTTGATCTTTTTTATGCAAATGAGATGGCAGATAGAAAGCAATTTCAATATCCCCCTTTTCAAAGACTCATAAAAGTGGTGCTTAAGCATAAAGACTATAAGCAAGTTAGTGAAGCTGCTTTTGCATTGCGCAATTTATTGTACAAAAGACTAGGCGATAAACTCATAGGACCTGAAAGTCCGTATGTTTCCAGAATAAAAAATTTACATATAAAAGAGTTACTCATTAAAATTGAACGTGACAGCAAGCATCTGGCTGCAATTAAACAATTTATACAGGAGCAAGCCAAGGAGGTGCTTACCCAAAAAGCATTTAACAGTGTTTATTACTATTGTGACGTAGATCCGGTATAGGTTGAGAAGCTGATCTTAAGGTATGGCTATTCGGCAAACAAATCATCCTTACCCGGCAATTGATTTTGCGAAATAAACACATGCCCCTGCATGGTTTTAATATTCTTCTTCCCTATCCTGTTGCTTCATATCAAACATGGCGCTCATAAAATCTTTAAAGGTTACACCTTTATCTACATGATGCTTGCTAATCTGACTATACTCTGCCAAACCATGTAAAACCAGCTCCATCATGAGCAACTTTTCAGGTGCCGATAATTTACCCAATGTTTTTTCTATCAAAGCCTCCAAACCTGCCACGTTTTTCAGGTACTTTTCATAATCTTGCTGGTTGGCAAGTGCAGGAATCTCTACAACATTACCTTCATTAAACCAATTTATAATTTCGGCATATGCATTACCCTGTTTGTTCTTTTTGCTTTTTTCAGGGTCAGGAAATAGCGCAGCGAATAATGTTCTGATTGCCTTACCAATGAGCAAAAAAGCCACATTGGCCGCACCCTCCAGTTCACCTTCATATACCAATTCTATTTTCCCTGTAATTGAAGGCAACGCCCCATATAAATCTGCAATACGCATATGGGTTTTGGGCTCACTGCAAAGAAGCATTCGTCTTTCTGCGTGGCTGTATACATTTTCCAAAGCAGAAATTGTTAAACGTGCCGAAACCCCACTTTTCTGGTCAACAAACTCACTGCTTCTGGCTTCAAAGGCTACGCGCTCTACCAAATCCAGCACTGCATCATGCATGGTTACGTGGGCTTTTTGTTCAGGCAAAACCAGGGCCTCCTGTTGTGTAATGGCCTTTGATACAGCAATGGTTTTGGGATAATGGGTAAGAATTTGACTATCTATTCTGTCTTTTAAAGGTGTTACAATGGAGCCTCTGTTGGTGTAGTCTTCTGGGTTGGCAGTAAATACAAATTGAATATCAAGCGGAAGCCTCAGTTTAAATCCCCTTATTTGCAAATCTCCCTCCTGCAGAATATTAAACAACGATACCTGTATGCGTGCCTGCAAATCCGGCAATTCATTTATAACAAAAATACTGCGGTGTGAGCGCGGTATTAATCCAAAATGAATAACCCTTTCATCGGCATAGTTGAGTTTCATGGTAGCTGCCTTTATCGGATCTAAATCACCAATCAAATCAGCTACGCTCACATCCGGAGTGGCAAGTTTCTCTGTATATCTTTCATCCCGGTGAATCCATTGAATTGGCGTTAAATCACCTTCTGCTTTAATCAAATCATAAGCATATCTGGATAGAGGCTTCAGCGGATCATCATGAATTTCTGAACCCTCCACAACCGGCATATACTCATCCAGAAGCCTCACCATTAATCTGGCAATGCGGGTTTTGGCCTGTCCTCGTAATCCCAATAAAATGATGTGATGTCTTGAAAGAATAGCTGTTTGCAACTGCGGCAGCACGGTATCTTCGTAACCTTTAATGTCCTCAAAAGGATTATAACCTGATCTTAACATGGCTATCAGATTTTCACGCATTTCATGTTTGATGCTGCGAGGCTGGTATCCTGATTTTTTCAGCTGACCCAGCGTTTTTATTTTTTCAATCTTCATCATATATTTCAATTAACATCATTCAGCACGCTTTGTTTACATCAGTATTTAGCTGCAAATACGAAAATCATCGAATCCTTGGATGCTTCCCTCTTGTTTTGTTATTTGTTTAACTGCAGAAGCCGGTGAACCAGCTAAACAGAAGGTTTCAAAAACTTTCAACTGATCGGTTGTTCCTTCTGCTTCAATATATACGCGTCCATCGGGTAAATTTTTCACAAGCCCTTTTACGCCCAATTGTTGCGCCTGATCAACAATAAATCTTCTGTAAAATACACCTTGTACCTTACCGCTAACCCAAATATTAAGGTGCCGCATTACCGGTTAGTATTTAAATGATTTGCCTTGATAAAATCAAGCAAGTGCATACAGCTGCGATCTAGGATATCATGAACTTTCTCAAAATCACTTATGTCTCCATAATAAGGATCGGGTACTGCCTGCCCTTTACCAACTGAATCAAATTCTCTTAGCAGATGTATACGTGCCCTGTTATCCTCAGGCATTAACCGGATAACATTGCTCAGATTTGATTCATCCATAGTTATAATAAAATCAAAAGCATAAAAATCGTTTGTTGTGAATGCACGAGCTTTATGCGTGAGCTTGATTCCGCGGTCTTCTGCTACCTTGCGGGTGCGTTCATCGGGCAAAGACCCAATATGATAGGATGCTGTTCCTGCTGAGTCAATGAAAAAGGAATGATCGAGTTCTTCTTCTTCAACGATTGCCCTGAAAATACCTTCGGCAAGTGGTGAACGGCAAATATTTCCTAAGCAAACAAAAAGTACCTTAATCATGTATTCTCGCAATAATTAGACAAGGTTACGCAATAGGATGCTATTAGTCAAGATACTTAATTAACCTTTATGGGCCTGTCAGACTCTAAGCGAATGATATTTAGGTAGGTATTTTGATAAAAACCCTCCTTTTGCTTTCTAAAACGATACAGCGTATGAAACATTTTAAAATCTTTTTCAGCAAGATTATCCATTAAATTTCGTCCGGAGGATTGCAGGGCTTGCCCATAAAGCAATAATTGGTCGTATCCTTTAAAAGCAGCCTCTGAAGGCTCCGTGAAGAATTTTTCACGGTATGCCAAAACAAATTGCTTTACCGCATCATCTTCATAATTTACAAAATACGGGGTAACAATATGTACCCGTTTTCTTTGCCAAAGGTCAAAATCAATAGATTTAAAATCATACCACTGTTGAAAACCAAAGCACGAAACCTCAGCAAATGCAGATGAATCTTTTATTTGATAAAGCAACTTATTAACCATTGGTTCTTTTGAGGAAGGCACCACCAAATAATTAGGTAAATCTGCGGAAAAAAGTGTGTTTACATCCAATGTCGCATTATAGTCAACCACTCGCAGTTTAACAGTTTTAGATGTATTTGATGAAATTTGTTTAAATGCCAGACTTATATTGTTATCCATTGGCGATTTATCACTGATGACAATAATATTGGCAGAATCTTTTCTTACGGAAAGAAAGTACTGAAATAAAATTTGGGCGTATCCGGGAAGATCAGGATTTGATGAAATCCAAAATGGGTCGTTAAGTTTGGTTTTAGAAAAGGTCATGAGGGGTGAAACATGAAAAATCCCTTTTTCCTTGCAAAATGGGGTAAGCATTTTATTTCCTCCCTGCAGTATCGGACCAATAATCAAGTCTGACTCTTTAAATGAGGCTTTTTGCATGATGCGATACAAGGTAAGGCTGTCATTATTTGTATCAAAAATGGATAGCCTAATTGGGACGCTGGCTCTCTCAAAGCTATCTAGTGCAATCAACGCACCCTGATAATATTCTCTGGATATATTGCCCAATTCTGTCTCAACATGGTTTGGGTCGGCCAAAATTTTAGATGCACAAAAGGGCAATACCAATGAAATCTTATTGGTTTTTAGCGGCACTTGCCCGTTTACGCTCGGCCGAAACAAACCGATGCAGCATAACAAAATATATTTAATCACACGCTTTTGCATGATAAACGATTGTGGTCACTATCACTCCCACTCAATGGTTGCCGGAGGTTTTGAGCTGATATCAAAAACCACGCGGTTAATGCCTTTTACACGGTTAATGATTTTATTTGATATTTCACCAAGGAAGTCATAGGGCAAATGGCTCCAGTCTGCAGTCATGCCATCAACAGATGTTACCGCGCGCAGGCAAATAACATGCTGATAGGTTCTTTCATCACCCATTACACCCACTGATTGCACCGGCAGAAAAATGGCTCCAGCCTGCCAAACCGAAGCATATAATCCATGCTCACGCAATCCGTTTATGAATATGGCATCGGCTTCCTGTAAAATCTCAACCTTTCCCTCTGTAACTTCACCTAAAATGCGAATGGCCAATCCGGGTCCCGGAAAAGGATGGCGGCCCAGAATAATTGGATCTATTCCAAGCGCTGTGCCAACTGCTCTAACCTCATCTTTGAACAACATGCGCAAGGGTTCCACTATTTTTAAATGCATTTTTTCAGGCAAACCACCCACATTGTGGTGCGACTTTATGGTTGCTGAAGGCCCTTTCACACTTACACTTTCAATCACATCCGGATAAATGGTGCCTTGGGCGAGCCATTTAACTGCATCGAGTTTATTTGCTTCTTCCTCAAAAACCTCAATAAATACCCTGCCAATGGTTTTGCGTTTGTCTTCCGGATCGATTTTACCCTTGAGCTCACTCAAAAAACGACTCTTTGCATCAACACCAATTACATTTAAACCCATGTTCTGGTAAGCGTGCAGCACCTGAGCATATTCATCTTTACGCAGCAAACCATTGTCAATAAAAATACCGGTCAGGTTATCTCCTATGGCATGTTTTAATAAAACAGCAGCCACCGAAGAGTCAACACCACCAGATAAGCCAATAATTACCTTGTCATTACTTAGTTTTTGCTTTAATTCACTTGTGATTGATTCAATAAAATGAGCTGGAGTCCAGCTTTGATTAAGGCCTGCAATTTGAACAATAAAATTATACAGCAATGTTTTACCATCAGTACTATGAGTTACCTCAGGGTGAAACTGAATGGCATAGGTTGGCTCGTCTTTAACCTTAAATGCAGCCACCTTAACATCATCTGTACTGGCAATAATTTCAAAATTGTCAGGTATCGATGTAATGGTATCTCCATGACTCATCCAAACCTGTGAACCTATATCAATATTTTGGAAAAGAACAGAATCTGCAATGTCTGTAAGGTGAGCGCGGCCATACTCCCTGATTTTTGAGGGCGTGACCTTTCCTCCATTGCTTGAGGCAAGGTATTGTGCACCATAGCAAACCCCCAATAATGGTAACTTACCCCTGATGTTTGATAAATCAATTGCAGGAAGCAGACCATCATTAACAGAATAAGGGCTACCTGAAAGGATTACAGCCTTTGTTTGTGCATCAATAGCAGGTAAATGCGTACAGGGATGAATTTCCGAATACACGTTTAACTCACGCAGCCTGCGGGCAATTAGCTGCGTATATTGTGAGCCGAAATCGATGATGAGTACTTTTTCTTCCATAATTAAAGATGCGAATTTGAGAAAATTGAACGGCATTACCTTAATTTGAAGTGAGTTTAATTATGCCCGATATTCAAACCACCGATGTTACTACTTTTCTAGCCCTTGGGAAAATGCACCCGATTTTGGATGCACGCAGTGAAGGCGAATATAATCAGGGGCATATTACGGGAGCAATTAGTTTTCCTATTCTAAACAATGAAGAGCGAGCACTTGTGGGCACCTGCTACAAACAAAAGGGCCATGATGCAGCTGTATTACTTGGCTATGAGCTTGCAGGGCCAAAATTTAAGTCATTTATAGAACAAGCATTTACGCAATTCCCTGATAAAAAAGTACTGTTGCATTGTTTCAGAGGTGGGCTGCGCAGCAAAATTATGGCTTGGGTACTTCATACAGCCGGTTTTGACATCACCTTATTACATGGAGGCTATAAAGCGTATCGCAATGATGTAGCGGCTCAATTTCTTAAACCATACCAATTTCTGGTGTTGGGAGGATATACAGGCAGTGAGAAAACACCCATCCTGCACCTGCTTGCCAGCGCAGGAGAAACAATCATAGATATTGAAGCGATGGCCAATCACAGAGGCTCAGCATATGGTGCCATCGGCTTACCTGAACAACCAACCAATGAACAGTTTGAAAACAACCTGGCAATGGCACTGGCAGCAGCAGGAACAGAAAAAATGATTTGGATTGAAGATGAGAGCCGCAAAACAGGAACAGTGGTACTGCCTGAGCAGATTTATGAGGCGAAGATGAATGCTCCTTTGTTCATTATTGATAAAACTAAACAAGAACGAATGAAAAGCATTATTGAGCTTTATGGCAGCTTTGATAAAGTGCAACTCATAAACGCCACTCAAAAAATTGAAAAAAAGATTGGTAACTTAAGGATGAGACAGGCAATAGAGGCAATATCAGCGGGCGATTATCCTACCTGGCTTAATATAGTGCTCGATTATTATGACCAAACCTATAGTTTCGGAATAGCCAGAAGATTAAAAGAAAAGATCATCCGCATCAAGGCCGCTAGTAACGAGATGTATGTACAACATTTGCTAGAGGCTAAGAACACCCTTTTAAAACAAAAAAGGCTACCTAACAGTTGAAAATATCAACCAGTTTAAGCAAGCCCGGATTTAAAGGTTTACTATTATTTATCGCTTCATCAAACGAGGTTAACACAACCTGATTATTTACAAGACCCGCCATTTTATTGGTTTCACCGGCTAGCAATGCCTCAACGGCAGCATTGCCCAATCTGGAGGCCAAAACCCTATCGTAAGCCGTTGGTGATCCACCACGCTGTATATGTCCTAGAATACTTACTCTAGGGTCAAAATCAGGTATCTCTTTTGTTAGCCGCTCCACGATTTTAATTGCACCGCCTTCCTCATCACCCTCGGCAACAATTACAATGGAAAATGCCTTGGGGCTTTTGGTTTCTCCCGCAAACATGGCCGCCACATCTTTCCATTGACCTTGTTTTTCAGGTATAAGTATAAGCTCAGCACCTCCGGCTATGCCGGCTGCAAGTGCAATATAACCTGTATGCCTTCCCATTACTTCAATAAAAAACACACGGCCATGTGAGTCTGCAGTATCTCTTATTTTGTCAATGGCTTCAACTGCAGTATTAATGGCGGTATCAAAACCAATGGTAAAATCAGTACCATACAAGTCATTATCAATGGTGCCGGGTGCACCAATTGAAGGTATACCATGCTCTTCAAAAAATAATTTTGCACCAGTAAATGTGCCATTGCCACCAATGCAAACTATGCCATCAACTCCTTTTTCTTTTAAATTCCGGAAGGCTTTGCTTCTGCCCTCCGGTGTCATAAATTCCTTGCTGCGTGCTGATTTAAGGATAGTTCCACCTCGCTGAATAATATTGGACACCGAACGAGAAGTTAGAAAATCAATATCATTTTCTATCATACCCTGATAACCTCTTTGGATACCCATTACCTCTATTCCATTATAAATTGCGGTTCTGACAACAGCCCTTATGCATGCATTCATTCCGGGCGAATCGCCACCCGATGTAAAAACGCCTATTCTTTTCATTATTGATAAATTTATGCAGGTAAAAGTACTAAAAAAGCCGGCTTGTGGCCGGCTTTGATTTTAATAACTTGATAGATTAAATCTGAATTTTTCTGCGAATAGTGATTTGACCTGTACCTGATGTAGTGATATCATCAACTATAATCAAACCTTTTTTAACCGGATTTTTAGCAATTTCAAACAACAAAACGTCATCTTTCTGTAATTGGCTTACTACATTATTAGGCGTAGTGCTTAGTCTGCCGGTGTTTACAACAATGATTGAATCATTGGTTGCAGCCTCAAAATCAGCTTTTGAAACGATACCACGAAGACTTACAATTTTAGTAGCATTTTTTACCAACCATGTTCCAATTCCATTAGTAGCATCATTATAGATTTGAGTGTGGTAAGTTGTATTTGACGGAGAGAATAAAGTTGCCAAACCGGTATTGCCATAAGCATAACCTAAATCAATCTTAGCAGCATTGGCTTTAGCACTTCCATCACCAAATTCAAATACCTCACCGGTGCTCAAGTCAAGAAACTGACCGATGGTAGCAGATTGAGCTCCAAGTGGAATTGGATTTGCACTTGGGTCAAGTGCTCCATAAGAAGCTGGTGCAGTAACAGTAATTTCATAAGAGGCAGTAGCAGTATTGCCTTCACCTTCTAAGGAAACAGTGAATACCCAAGTACCGATTTGATCGAGTGATACATTTACCACTTCGTTAGCTGTGGTACCTGATAACTCTTTTGAAAGCAATGGAGTTGAAGTTTTATTGCTGGTAAGGGTTACTTTCTTCAACTTGTTATCGTCATTCCCTTTTAGCTCAAGTGTGAGTTTTAGCGAAGGCGGATTTGTTGTATTTAGTGCTACAGAACCCGATTTGTCACCGGAAATTGTTACCGTAACATCTGCCGCATCTTCTTTAGAACAAGATGCTAAAAAAGCTGCTGAAGCTATGCTCAGCACCACAAGCGATTTGAATAGTTTTTTCATATTTAGTTGTTTAAAAGTTGTACAAATTTGTGTTAAAAAATCGAAAAAGAGAGAAATAATATGTTTAAGATTATGATAACTCAGCCGAATCACCATTATAATCATGGTTATCACGGGTAAATTCATCAAAATTGTATTCAGGCATCAGCTCTGTTTTTACATGACTAATGGTTTCGCCCAGAGCCTCCTGAAATTTGTTAAAATCTTCCTTGTAGAGAAAAATCTTATGCTTTACAAAGCTGCCGTCTTCAAATTTCTTCTTACTTTCAGTAATGGTAATGAAATAGTCATTACCTTTTGTAGATTTTACATCAAAGAAATAGGTTCTTTTTCCGGCTCTAATTTTTTTAGAAAAAATCTCTTGCCTTTCGCCCTTGTTAAAATCATCCATTGGTCTTGTACTTTTTTATTTAGTTTAAAATTTCGGGAAAAATAAACGTTCCTAAACATTTTTCAAAATATTTTCTTTTCCAAGAAATATAAGCCAATTAGAGCTAATTTAATTCGACTTCACTCGTCACTTCTGAAAGTTGTTTTCTGTATAAAGAAGCATAACGACCGTTTTTAATCAATAATTCCGCATGGGTTCCTTCTTCTGTTATACTGCCATTATCTAATAACATAATATAATCTGCATCCTTAACCGTTGACACCCTGTGGCTGATGATCAGGGCCGTACGATGTTTCATAAAACTTTTCAGGTGCGTTAGTATTTCAGCTTCTGTTTTTGTGTCAACTGCCGAGAGGCAATCATCCAACACAAGCAATTGAGGATCTTTTATTAGCGCCCTGGCAATAGCTACACGCTGTTTTTGACCACCCGAAAGTGATACGCCTCTCTCTCCCACTATGGTTTGCAAGCCCTGCGGCAGCTCAGCTATGGTTTGTGAAAGGGCTGCCATTTCTACAGCCTGCGACATCTGTTCATTGGTTACAGGCGATTTTTCTGCCGTTAAGCCAAATGCAATGTTATTATAAACCGAGTCTGAAAAAAGAAAAACTTCCTGAGGTGCATATCCGGTTTCTGTTTTAAGAAGTGTGGCATTGATTTTTTTAATATCTATACCATCAATTGTTATGCTACCTTCCGTGCAATCCATAACCCTGAGTAAAAGCTGCACCAACGTGGTTTTACCTGATCCAGTAGTTCCAAGCACTGCAATGGTTTTGCCTTTGGGTATAACCAATGAAATATTGTTTAAGGCCGGTATGCTTTTTTCAGGATAGCAATACGTAACATGCTCAAATCTTATTTCCTTCTCAAACGAATAAGGTGCGTTTTTCGGAGAAACAATATCAGGCTTAACAGATAAAAACTGATTGATGCGCTCCTGAGATGCTGCTGCTCGTTGCACCAGTGATGAGGTGTAGCCAAGTGCGGTTACCGGCCAGGTAAGCAAATTTACATAGATAATGAACTCAGCAATTGTGCCCACTCCTATATTTCCCTGCAAAACCAGCCATCCGCCAACTCCTAATGTAATAAGCGTACTAAGTCCGGTTAAGAAAGTCATCAATGGAAAAAAAGTAGCATCTGTTTTGGCAAGAGAGAGTGATTTTGATTTATATAAATCTAACTCCTTTTCAAAAGCCTGCTTTGTATCCTTTTCTACAGCGAACGACTTTATAACCCTAATGCCTGAGAAGGTTTCCTGAACAAAGCCTGTAATAGATGAAAGTTGAGCCTGTATAGCATCACTTTTACGATTAATGGTATTATTTACCCTAAATATAGCATAGGACAATACCGGCAATGGTAAGAGTACCAGTGTGGCAAACCAAAAGTCAACCGAATACATATAAGGTATTACCACCAAAAATGTTACCACCAGGTTGGTAAAGTACATTACTGCAGGGCCAATGTACATGCGCACCCTGCTTACGTCTTCAGAGATACGCGACATTAAATCACCTGTATTATTAACTTTATAAAAAGCCTGTGAAAGTTGCTGATAATGGGCAAATACTTCATTCTTCAGGTCAAACTCAACCTTGCGCGACATAACTATTAGTGTTTGGCGCATGAGATACATGAATGCACCGCGTATTAAAGCAAACAGCAAAATGAGTCCGGAGAAATATAAAATACTGGTATTTAATTCCTCTTGCAAGGTATTGGTAGAATCTACAGCTGTTTGCTGCACATATAAAACTAATTTTTCCTTTATTAAATCAATGGCACGGCCAACCGCCTGGGCAGGAAAGACAGAAAACAAGTTGGAGGCCACCACAAATATGATTCCCAGTAAAAATCGATAACGGTATTTATACAAGTATTTGTTAAGGTGTTTTAACGATTTCAATACAGCTGCTGTTTATTATGAAAAAACGAAAATTGAATTACTTTTGCAAACTTTAATAATTACCTGAACTAAAGAAAACGAATTATGTCAACAATACAGGGAGCCGCTAACAATCAATCAGCAGAAATTTTTGGCCAATTATTTACGCATGACCACGAAGAGCTGGTTTTTTGTCAGGATAAACATACAGGATTAAAGGCCATTATTGCTATACACAATACGGTATTAGGCCCCGGTTTAGGCGGAACACGTATATGGAACTATACTTCAGAGGCAGAGGCTGTTAATGATGTACTTCGCCTTTCACGCGGCATGACCTATAAAGCAGCTATATCAGGTTTAAATCTGGGAGGTGCCAAAGCGGTAATTATTGGTGATGCCAAAACCATTAAAACTGAAGCCCTCATGCGCAAGTTTGGGCGATTTGTTGAAAATTTGCATGGCAAGTATATCACTGCAGAAGACGTAAATACCACCACACGTGATATGGAATATGTGCATATGGAAACCGGCCATGTGGTTGGTTTGCCTGAATCCATGGGCGGTGGCGGAGATCCGAGCCCTGTTACAGCTTATGGCACTTATATGGGTATGAAAGCCGCGGCAAAACATGTTTATGGTTCTGATAGCCTAAGTGGCAAAACAGTTGCCGTACAGGGTATAGGTAAAGTTGGAGGACATCTGCTGGAATATTTGCATAAGGATGGGGCCAAACTAATTATAACCGACATCAATGAAGAGGTGTTGGCTAAATACGCTAAAGAAATGGGTGCAGTTGTAGTAAAAGGTGATGAAATTTATGGACAAGATGCAGATGTATTTGCCCCCTGTGCGCTGGGAGCAGTTCTTAACACTGAAAATATTAAGAAACTTAACTGTAAAGTTATTGCAGGTGCAGCCAATAACCAATTGGCCGATGAAAATATTCATGGCCCAATGCTGGTTGAAAAAGGTATTACCTACGCACCTGATTTCTTAATTAATGCCGGAGGTTTAATAAACGTTTATCAGGAATATATCGGATATAACAGAGAAACAGCCTTGCGCAATACTGAGCGTATTTATGATGTTACACTAGACATACTTAAAACTGCTGAACAAAATGGCACCCATACGCAATTGGCAGCAACCCAATTGGCTGAGAAACGTGTAAACGATATTTTACGTGTAAAATCTACCTACTAATATTTTTTGGGCTGCGAGAGTAATGAATGCAGCCCAGTTCCATTTATATAATACAAGCCACCGTTCTGATACATGTTTAATAGAAGATTTTTAAGGATAAAGGTTTTTCATGAACTCTATGCCTATTGGCAAGATGAAAAAGCCAACAGGACCCTGCACGAAAAAAGCCTGCTGAAAAGCCTTGAAAAAGCTTATCAAATTTATATTTACATGCTTGCCCTACCGGGCGCATTCCGATTTTTTATAGCAAAGGAACTGGATATTCAGCAATCAAAGTATTTTCCTCAGGAAAGTATCATCAAGCCATTTGTGGCATTTCATCAAAACAAACTTGTTCTTCAACTGGAGGAAAGTAAACTGCTTCAATCAAAAGTAAAGCATCATAAACTCATCTGGGACCAAACAACCGACACCTTTAAACAAGTGTGGCAGTTGTTTAAAGATAACGCTGCATTTGTAGCATATGCACAGAAAACTTCACCAACCTTCGCAGACGATAAAAAAATGTTGAATGAATTTTTTCAGGTTTGTATTGCTGAGTCTGATTTGTTTAATCACTATATTGAAGAGAAATTTCTGAATTGGGAAGACGATCAGGTGCTAGTAACTACTGCCTTGCTCAAAAGCATTGATCAGATGCAGAATATGAAAGCAGATGAAGGAATTTTGAATGACACAGTAAGCGCTGATGAAGAAAATAAATTTATGCAGCAACTGTTTGTTAAATGCATCGAATCTGATGATGAATTTACCAAACTGGTAGCCGATAAAACCAGTAACTGGGAGCCCGAGCGCATTGCCCTGGTTGATATGCTTCTAATGAAAATGGCTTTGTGTGAAATTTTAAAATTCCCTCAGATACCTGTTAAGGTAAGCATTAATGAATACCTTGAAGTGGCCAAATTATACAGCACACCAAATAGCCATGGTTTTATCAATGGCATACTCGATAAGATTCAATTAGATTTGCGTAAACAAAACAAAATTAATAAAACCGGTCGCGGCTTGGTTGAATAATTTGAATACAATGAGCAAATACACAAAACTATTTCTATGCATGATTACTTTGTTTGCATTTACAGCATGCCAGCAGGAAAAGTCAAAGGCTTCAGCCAATTCCATTCATATTGCTGCTTCAGCCGATTCTTCGGTTGCAATCAAATCTGCGAAAGAAGGAGAAGCAGCCATTACCTTTGAAAAAACAGAACATGATTTTGGTATTGTAATGCAAGGCGAGAGGGCTGAGTTTAATTTCAAATTTAAAAATACGGGTGATGGAGATTTGCTCATTGCAAATGCCCTTGGAAGCTGTGGTTGCACCGTACCTGAGTTTTCAAAAGAACCTATTAAACCGGGAAATGAAGGATTTATTAAAGTAAAATTTAACAGCGAGTACAGAGAAGATAAATTTACCAAAGAGGTTTACGTAACAACAAACACGACCCCTCCGCAAACAACCTTAATTATTAAAGGTTTTGTGCAGGTTAAAAACGGAAGTCAACTTTTAAAATAACAAAAACATATGCTACAAACACTATTAATGGCCGGTGGCAATGCCGGTGGAGGTCTTGGTTCTTTTCTACCACTTATTTTAATAATGGTGGTGTTTTATTTCTTCATGATTTATCCTCAAATGAAGAAAAACAAGGAACAAAAAAAGTTCAGAGAAAATCTGGGCAAGGGAGATAAGGTAATTACCATTGGCGGAATACATGCCAAAATTGTGGAAGTGAATGAAGATGCCTTGGTTATTGAGAGTGAAGGCACCCGTTTACGCGTAGACAGAACAGCAATTTCAATGGAGGCCTCACGAAATCTGAACCCTAAGAAGGAAGATAAAAAAGAAGAAAAGAAGTAATTGAAAAAAATAGGCATCACCGGCTGCATGGGAAGCGGTAAAACTACCGTAAGCCGCATATTTATGCAGCTGGGGATTCCTGTTTATGATGCGGATAGCAGAGCCAAATGGCTCATGGTAAATAATAACGATCTCATCCGCAACATTAAAGGTATATTTGGCAGCAATGCCTACACATCGGATGGCTTGTTAAATCGATCATTTATTGCAGCCGAGGCATTTAAACATCCGGATTTGCTAAAACAACTTAATCAGGTTGTACACCCACTCGTATTTGCTGATTTTGATGAGTGGTGCAACAAGCATAGCAACTATCAATACATCGTTAAAGAAGCTGCACTCATGTTTGAGTCCGACTCTTACAAGCAACTTGATGAAATCATTGTTGTTACGGCCCCTGAATCATTGCGTATTGAGCGCAGCATGCAAAGAGATGGCAGCAGTAAAGAAGCCGTTTTAGCCCGCATGAAAAATCAAATGACAGAAGCCGAAAAACTCAGCAAGGCGCATCATGAGATAAAGAATGATGAGGAACACCTGCTAATCCCGCAGGTTCTTGTTTTGCATAACAAATGGACATATTTATGATGTGTTCTATTTTCTATTCAATTTAAAAAGTACCCTTTATTTTACTGACTTTCAATATTAAATTATTGTTAAGTAAATGTTAATTGGACTCATAACTATATGTTCGCGGCACCAAAATCAAGTTATGAAGAAAATAGTACTTTCAATTATCTCTATGATCTGGTTTCATTCAATCTCCATAGCGCAACATGCTGATAACCCAATACCCTACTTCAGCTATGGAAAAGGTTTGGGCATCACAACACCGGATAGCAGCTATAGTCTAGGCATTCGTTTTCGCATCCAAAATCGTGTGGCTATGACAACAATAGATGATAAGGATCTATCTACCAAAGAATGGGAAATGATTGTAAGAAGGTTAAGGTTAAGATTTGATGGTTTTGTATTTAGTCAGAAATTTTCTTACGCACTGCAGCTGTCTTTCTCCAGAGGGGATATGGATTGGGATAACACAGATTATCCCAATATTGTACGTGATGCAATGTTATTTTACCGACCTAACAAACATCTTACTATTGGTGTAGGTCAAACAAAATTACCTGGAAATCGTCAGCGAATTGTTTCATCAGGCGATTTACAATTTGCCGACCGTTCTGCTGTAAATGGAATATTTACCGTTGATCGTGACTTTGGAATCCAATTGTATTATGATAATCATATCGGTAATTTTCATTACAACCTTAGAGGTGCTGTTTCAAACGGTGAGGGAAGAAATATTGCTAAATCAGATAATGGTTTACTATACTCATCCAGGGTAGAAATATATCCGCTAGGCAAATTCACCAATGGTGGTGATTATTTTGAAGCCGACCTTGCAAGAGAGAAAAAACCTAAGCTGGCCATTGCAGGCTGTTTTGCATATGTAGACCATACTAACAGAACTGGTGCCACACTTGGAAAAACAATTACAGAACAAAGGAATTTCAGAAATTATGGTGGAGATATGCTGCTTAAGTATAACGGCTGGGCATTGAGTAGTGAAGTATATAGAAGAGATGTTGCTAATCCGATTGTAATATTGGCAAAGGATTTAAAGCGAAGCACCATATTTAATGGATGGGGAGTTAATACTGAGTTGAGTTATGTATTTTTAAACAGCATGTTAATTGGCGGCCGATATACAAGAACAATACCTGAAGGTGATACCAGATTGGTTGAGAAAGAAACACAATTGGGAACAGTGGTTATAGGTAAGTTTATCAAGGGGCATCGATTAAAAGTACAAACAGATATTACTTACTTCGATATTATTCCAAATCCTGCCAGCAACCACTGGCAAATCAGATTCCAAGTTGAAATGGGCATTTAAAACTTAAAATCAAATCAATAATTATGAGCTTAAACAGTGTATTAGCATTATTCCTCCCAAAGGACAGAATTTTTTTCTCTTTGTTTGAATCTGTGGCAATGAATGTTGCTGACATGGGAAAACTTTTAACCGAAGTGGTAGCTGAGCCCGACTTTGGCAAACGTGGTGCATTAATTAAAATACTGGAAGATTTAGAGCACAAGAATGATGAGTTTACACACCAGATATTTCAGGAGTTGGGTAAAAACTTTATAACTCCGTTTGATAGAGAGGATATTCACTACCTCGCTACTGCACTTGATGATGTTTGTGATTATATTTATGCATCAGGTAAGAAGATCAACTTCTATAAGGTTGATCCGCAGGATAGCGGTATTCAAAAAATGGCAGAAATCATCCGTCAGGGTTCTGAGCAAGTTAAATCGGCCGTTTTAGAATTACGCAATATGAAAAATATCAAAAACATTACAGATGCAGTAATTCGTGTAAATAGTTTTGAAAACCAGGCTGATGATGTATTTGATATGTGCATTGAACGTTTGTTTGATACAGAAACAGACGTAAAAGAACTGATTAAGAAGCGCGAAATTTATCAGGTAATGGAAATTGCTACCGATAAATTTGAAGACGCAGCAAATGTTATTGAGTCCATTGTTGTTAAATACGCTTAAACGACTGGTATGACATTTTTAGTTATCATCATCATACTAGCCTTGATATTCGATTATATCAATGGTTTTCATGACGCTGCAAACTCTATTGCAACAGTGGTTTCTACCAAAGTACTCACACCATTTCAGGCCGTTCTTTGGGCAGCAGTATTTAATTTTATTGCCTTCTTCATTTTCAAGGACCATGCAGTTGCCAATACCATTGGCAAAACTGTGCACAAGGAGTTTATTACCCTACAGGTAATTTTTGCAGGGCTTATAGCTGCCATTATCTGGAATCTTTTTACCTGGTGGTATGGCATCCCCTCCTCTTCTTCTCATACACTTATTGGTGGCTTTGCAGGTGCAGCCGTTGCGCATGCCTTTGCTACCAAGGGTTTCGTTGCTTTCGGGAGCGTTATTGAATTAGATAAAATTACCAAAACCGTATTATTCATATTCCTTGCACCTATCATTGGTATGCTCATCTCCATGAGTATTACGTTGATTACCATTATGCGTAATACCTGGCTAAGGATTGCGATAATTTTATTGGCTGCCGTTGGAACCTGGATTTTATTTGATAAACTGGAAAAGAATAAAATGACTGAGAATGTTGCCAAGTATTACCAACTGGATAAGTTCAAAAAAGAATCAGGCAAGAGTGTTGAAGCTTTGGCAAAATTTGATTCAGTGCAGGCCCTAGTAAAAGTAACTACACCTCTAATTAATGAATATGACAGCAAGGGAGCCAACTGGATTGCAGAGCAGGCTAAGTTCCATACAAACGCCCCCATAGATGAGAAAAAATTATCTAAAGAGATAGCAAAAGCAGATAACTCGTTTATTGTTTACTGCATTATGGCAGCAATTATTATTTTTATTGCGTCATACATTTATGTAGAGAAGGTAAAAACACCTACTGCCTTTAAAATGGCCAATATGTTTAAAAAGTTACAACTGCTTTCATCTGCAGCATTCAGTGTTGGGCATGGAGGAAATGATGCACAAAAGGTTATGGGAATTATAGCCGCTGCAATGGTTGCAAACGGTGATATCACTGATATTAAACAGATGCCAGATTGGGTTCCACTTGCATGCTATGCCGCAATCGGTATAGGCACCATGAGTGGTGGCTGGAAAATTGTAAAAACCATGGGGACCCGCATTACAAAAGTTACTCCTTTGGAAGGCGTAAGTGCAGAAACTTCGGGAGCACTTACCCTTTTTATGACCGAACAAATGGGTATTCCTGTTAGCACCACACATACCATTAGCGGTTCAATCATTGGTGTGGGTGCAACCAAGCGTTTATCAGCTGTTCGTTGGGGTGTAACAGTAAATCTTTTATGGGCTTGGATACTAACGATACCTGTTAGCGCTACCATTGCTGCTATAACCTATTATATCGTAATGCTTTTCTAATAAGCATTTTTGTTATTTAATAAAAGAGGTCGGCATCCATATGTCCGACCTCTTTTGTTTAAAATCTGAGAGGGATTTTCGTTCCTACTATTCAAACCTAAGGTGCTTAACAGATTCGCCTGAATCACGCAACTCAATCAAGGCATCAATACCAACTTCTAAGTGTTTGCGAACAAATTTCTCTGTAACAGATTTATCACTCTTGGATGTTTTCACACCCTCTGGAATCATCGGATTATCACTAACCAGCAGCAGTGCTCCCTTCGGAATTTTATTTACAAATCCTACAATAAATATAGTTGCAGTTTCCATATCAATGCCCAACGCACGCGTTTTCTTAAGATAGGCTTTAAATTCATCATCATGTTCCCAAACTCTGCGGTTGGTTGTATACACAGTGCCTGTCCAATAGTCAATATCATGTTTTACAATAGCTGCTGATACAGCTTTCTGCAACCTGAATGAAGGTAAGGCCGGTATCTCTGGCATAATATAATCATTGCTTGTCCCATCGCCTCTAATGGCTGCAATTGGCAAAATCATATCTCCCAGTTTGGTTATCTTCTTCAATCCACCGCACTTACCCAGAAAAAGGGCAGCCTTGGGTTCCACAGCACTTAGCAAATCCATGCAGGTTGCTGCCATTGCGCTACCCATACCAAAGTTTATGATGGTTATATTTCCTGCTGTTGCCGTTTGCATTGGTTTATCCTTGCCAACAATTTCCACATCAAATCTTTGTGCAAAAAGCTCCACATAATGAATAAAATTAGTGAGCAAAATATATTCTCCAAACTCTTTTAAAGGCCTGCCGGTATAACGTGGCAACCAATCTTTCACAATTTCATCTTTGGTTTTCATAATATGCAAATATCTCACTTTTCAGGCTAAATACACCAAAGCGGCCGAATTGAGCTGCGGCTTAATTATTAGAAAAAATGGTTCAATAAAACTTGATTATGGGCTCACTATTTCAATAAACCCACTATCCACAATCTATGGAAATCATCCATGCACATTTTGAAATAGAAAAGTGTTTAATTTGAATGTATGAAAAAAAAATTACTACTTAGTTCTCTTATTCTTCTGGCTGTAATAGCCAATGCGCAACAGGATACAACTGCCGAGGAAGCAATTGATTTCAGCCAGTTTGCCGATATGGCACCTGCTGAAGGCACCAAAAGATACTGCACCTCCAAAGTGCTGGATTTAAGTCCTAATAAACTCATTTCGGTTGGGTTTGATTATCAAGGATCACATACCCTGACAACCGATTATGACAATAAGGTTGAAGATGCAGAGATAAACAGCGTAAGCGGTATGCGCATATCTGGTAATATTCCGGTTATTTCTCAAACCAAGGTGGTTTGGGCAGTTGGATTTACGCACTGGCAATCGTTTTATAACATTCCCAAACACTCAGAATCCAATTCAGATCTGGTGCATAACCTGCATAAAAACGGCTTAAGTACAACGGGAATTAACACCACCCTGTTTAAGCCTTTAAATGAAAGAAATTTTATTCTGGCTTTTGTTTCAGCCGATATGAATGGCAATTATCAGCTAAACAGCAGCGATATCGGTGACTTTTTAGGCAAAACCCGATACTCGGTTGCAGGTTTTTACGGATGGAAAAGAAACGACCGTTCAATGGTAGCTGTGGGCGTTTCCAGAACCTATCGTCCGGGCGCATTGGGTTATATTCCTTTGGTGATGTTTAACCACACCTTTGAAAGCCGCAAATGGGGTGTAGAAGCTCTTTTCCCTGCGCGCGCAGCCATGCGCAGAACATTTAATCCCAGAAATATTCTACTTGCCGGCTATGAGCTGGAAGGTAATAGTTATCATTTAATGAACCGTGATAGCAAGTTGCCGTTTAACGATTTAGAACTTAAACGCTCTGAACTCCGTTTCAGGCTTACTTATGAAAAGTCTGTTTACAATTTTATCTGGATTTCCGTTCAGGCAGGCTACAGGGTAAATTACAACTTTAATGTCGATAGAGGAGATAACTTTCGCAGTATTTTTGGTGGCGACCCATATACCATTGAGAATAGGCTCACCAATCCCTTTTATTTTAATATAAGTCTCAACCTGGTTAGTCCTTAAATTTTGAAATCAGTGAGGTATTGCTGTAACTGTGTTACCTGAGCACGACTAATATCCAGATGAAACACAAAACGCAAGGAAGTAGCAGAAACCTTATTGGCCAGTACGTCTTTATCTTTAAGAAATTGCAGTAATTTATTGGCGGTGGTTTCATCGGTTGTCTCAAAAATTAAAATATTGGTTTCAACAGGCAACATTCCAATTATATAAGATTGTTGTGTTAAAGTTGTGGCTATTCGTTGCGCATGAATATGATCTTCGGCCAATCGATTGATATTGTTCTTCAGGGCAAATAATCCGGCTGCAGCCAGATAGCCCGCTTGCCTCATTCCTCCACCAAATACTTTACGTACGCGTTTGGCTTTTTTAATAAACTCTTCGGTACCTAACAGCACTGAACCAACAGGCGCACCCAAGCCTTTACTGAGGCAGATAGAAATGCTGTTAAAAAGCTTTCCGGTTTCGGCTGCATCAATTCCGGAGGCAACCAAGGCATTAAACAATCGTGCACCATCCAAATGCAAATCTAACCCCAATGCGTTACAGGCACTCCTGATATTTAGTAACTCAGCCAATCTATAATAACTGCCTCCACCCCTATTGCTTGAATTCTCCAAACAAACCAAACGGCTCACAGGGAAATGAGGATCATCTGCATTGACTACTGTTTTAATGAGCTCTGCAGAAATTTTTCCATAATTAGAAGAAAGCGTGCGTGCCTGCACTCCTGAGTTAAATGCAATTCCTCCTCCTTCATATTTATAAATATGGGCGTTATCTGCACAAATGAGTTCGTCTCCAGGTTGTGTATGCACTTTAATGGCAATTTGGTTGGTCATGGTGCCACTTGGGCAAAACAATCCTGCCTCCATACCAAACATTTGGGCTGTAAAATGCTGCAATTCGTTTACAGTTGGGTCTTCGCCATAAACATCATCACCCACCTTTGCCTGCCACATAGCCTCAAGCATAGCAGCAGTTGGTTTGGTAACGGTATCGCTTCTTAAATCAATAGTCATATCTTGCAAGTATACGCGTTTCTTAGGCACATAAAGGCATGTTTTTAGTTTCCACAATCATTCCACAATACCCTGATTACCTGTTTTATTATGAAGCATTATCTATCTTCACACTTAATAAAACACATATGGAGATATGGATGCATTAAACAATTTCGGCACGGCTATGAAATGGAGACGTTTTAATGGCGAACCTGTAACAAGAAATATTGTAGATGAGGTAGAAGAACACATCATCAGAGAAACGCAGATGGGAAATAAATTGAAGGTGTGCATCGGAACCGACTCACAGGTAACCTACAATATAACAGAGTTTGCGACCGTGATTGTATTTGTTAGACAAAAACGCGGTGGCTTTATGCTTATCAGCAGCGAAAAAACCAGACAACCTTTTACATTAAAAGAACGCATGTTGCATGAGGTTTCCAAATCCATTGAAATTGCTTACCGCATCTGCGAATTGCTAGACAAATACAATGTTGAGCTGGAAGTTCATGCCGATATCAATACCAGTCCTCAATTTAAATCTAATTCAGCGCTTAGTGAAGCAATGGGTTATATACTAAGTATGGGATTTGTGTTTAAAGCAAAACCTGAAGCATTTGCAAGTTCATATTGTGCCAATAAAATGGTTCACTAACCTATCTTTGATGCATGCTGAAAGATATAGAAAATCCAACTTCCAGTAATGTGTGCATTGCAGCCGTACACGAACTAAATAAAGAAGGAGAGCTGGTTTGGAATGTTTATATCATTAATAAAAAGGAAATCACAATTGAAGGTATTTTGGTTATGAGTAAAGGTTATGGTGAAATTGACGGAGAATCAAGGCAAACCTCTACCCTGCGCCATTTTATAGAAAAGATTGAGCCCGGAAATTTTTCAAAAGTCGAGCCACTGCCTGATGTTTTGCTTGACTTTTTTAACGAATACTTTATCACTTATTATGTAGGTTCTGTTCTTTTTGATAAAAAATTCGTTTTCGAACCTTATAGCATCAATGGTAAAAACAGCGCTTTTATAGAATCGATTGGACAAAACGGAATTTTACTTAGCTAAGAATAGCTATTTAACCAGAAGCCCACTCATAAGGAAATAAACGGTAATCCTATCGTTCCCTTTGGCTAAATCAACTGCATAAAACTTACCATCATTGTTCAGCTCAATTATCACACGGTTGATTCTGTGGTTGGGATATAAATCAATAATCTGATTAGTTACACCTTTCATCAAATCTGTCTGAGGAATTTCGGTAAAGGTTTTAATCCATTTTCCATCTTCAAAATACTGGGCTTCATAACGCTTACCTTCATCCATGTAGTTTACTTTATAAATGGTTACTATGCTTTTACTCCAGGAAGAGTCAAGGGCACCGCGAGAATTCTGAGAAATATAGGAACGCAAAACAGCAGGAGGAACATCTTGTTTGGCAACTTGTTGGGCATAAAGGCTACCCGTAGCCAGAAACAAAAGGAAGGAAGTAATTATCTTATTCATAAGTAAATTTTTCTGCTAAGTAACTATTTTAACATGATAAGTTGCAAATATTTATTGGCACAACTGTTGAATCTTCATTATCTTCACAATCTTTGAGTACCCTGAAATGAACGATCCAAATAACCAGCAATTCTTTATAAACCAGGCCTTGTTGGGTGAAGAGAATGACGGCAATGACTTTTTTTCCCTCCTATCTCAGGAAGAGGAAGAAGAGATGAATAAGGAAATTTTGCCCGAAAGTCTGCCAATTTTGCCGCTACGCAATACGGTTTTATTTCCGGGCGTGGTAATTCCAATTACCGTAGGCCGCGATAAGTCTATATCTCTTATTAAGGATGCCTATAAAGGAAGCAAAACCATTGGGGTGGTTGCCCAAACCAATGGCAATGTTGAAGACCCAACTTTTACTGATCTTCACCGCGTTGGAACCGTGGCCCGTATCATGAAAATGATACGCATGCCGGATGGAAGCAGCACTGCCATTATTCAGGGTAAAAGAAGGTTTACTTTAGGTGAATGCCTGGCAACTGAGCCTTACATCACCGCAACCATTCTTCCAATTACCGAGAATAAACCTGAAACAAGTAAAGAAACCACTGCACTCATTGGGTCTGTTAAAGATATTGCCAATCAAATCATAGATCTTTCGCCTCATATTCCAAGCGAAGCATCCATTGCACTTAAAAACATAGACAGCCCTAATTTTTTACTCAACTTCATTTCATCAAACATGAATGCTGAAATAAGTGTGAAGCAATCAATACTTGAAGTAGAGGAATTTAAACAACGAGCTGAAAAAGTTTTGGAAGTATTGAGCAGAGAGGTGCAGGTATTGCAGATTAAAAATGAGATTCAGAATAAAGTTAGAGGTGATATTGACAAGCAGCAGCGTGACTTCTTTTTACAGCAGCAAATTAGAGCCTTGCAGGAAGAATTGGGAGGTGAATCTCCGGATAAAGATATTGAAACCCTATTGAAGGCAGGTGAGGAGAAAAAATGGACCAAAGAAGTACATGAATCATTTAAAAAAGAGGTTGAGCGGCTTAAGCGCATGAACCCAATGGCTCCGGATTACTCTGTGCAATTAAGCTACCTGCAACTGTTGCTTGATTTACCTTGGAGTGAAACCACAACAGATAATTTTGACCTGAAAAGGGCAGCTAAAATATTAGATCAGGACCATTTTGGACTTGAAAAGGTAAAAGAACGCATTCTGGAATACCTGGCAGTGCTTAAACTCAAAGGCAATATGAAAAGTCCGATTCTTTGCCTTTATGGACCTCCGGGTGTTGGTAAAACTTCTTTGGGGAAATCAGTAGCCAAAGCATTAAACAGAAAATACGCACGTATAGCATTGGGCGGCTTGCATGATGAAAGCGAAATACGCGGACACCGCAGAACCTATATTGGTGCAATGCCCGGGCGCATCATTCAAAATCTTAAAAAAGTAAAATCATCAAATCCTGTTTTCGTGCTGGATGAGGTGGATAAAATTGGAAGTGATTTCAGAGGCGACCCATCCTCTGCCCTGCTTGAAGTGCTTGATCCGGAACAAAACAATTCATTTCATGATAACTATATAGAAATTGAATACGACCTTTCTAATGTAATGTTTATTGCTACTGCCAATACTCTTGATACCATTCAGCCTGCCTTGCTTGACCGTATGGAGATTATTGAAATTAACGGCTATACGATGGAAGAGAAAGTACAGATAGCAAAGAAGTATTTAATCCCTAAACAAAAGGAAAATCACGGGTTAAAAAAAGGTGATTTTGAATTGAGCGAACCTGTGCTGGAGAAAATTGTTGAAGGCTATACCCGTGAAAGCGGTGTGCGTGGATTAGAAAAACAAATTGCTGCCATTGCACGCTTTGTGGCCAAGGAAAGGGTAATGAACGGCAAGAGTAAGAAAAAGATTGAAGTGGATGATGTTCAGAAAATACTTGGTGTAGAGAAGGTAGAAAAGGAAAATTATCAGGATAATAGTGTAGCTGGTGTAGTAACAGGTTTGGCCTGGACATCAGTTGGTGGTGAAATACTTTTTATTGAAAGTACCTTAACCAAAGGTTCAGGCAAATTAACCCTTACCGGACATTTAGGTGATGTGATGAAAGAATCAGCCATTACCGCACTTACGTTTCTAAAGGCCAATGCATCCTATCTGGATATTGATCCTAAAGTATTTGATCAATTTGACGTGCATATACATGTGCCTGCAGGAGCTGTGCCTAAAGACGGTCCAAGTGCCGGAATAACCATGCTCACCTCACTGGCTTCTGTTTTTACCCAACGCAGGGTTAAAAATAAAGTAGCCATGACGGGTGAAATAACCTTAAGAGGCAAGGTTCTGCCGATTGGCGGTGTAAAGGAAAAAATTCTTGCAGCTAGGCGCGCAGGTATTACCGATATTATTTTGTGTGAAGCCAACCGAAAAGATGTGCAGGATATTAAAACGCATTACCTGGAAGGTTTGCAATTTCATTATGTAAAAAACATGCTGGAAGTTATTGATATTGCACTCTCGCCTGAACTGGTTGAAAAACCAATAGACCTTACCCTAAAAGAGAAATCAGGTGAATTGAAAGGCTAATTTCCCCGATTGTTTATATAAACTACATGAAGCCTAGCTGAAGTTTGGCTGATTCGCTCATCAATTCCTGTGTCCAAGGTGGTTCAAATGTAACAGTTACTGTTACTTCCTTTACGCCTTCCATGGCACTGAGTTTTTCTTTTATCTCTGCAGGCATGCTTTGAGCGGCCGGACAAAAAGGCGAAGTAAGTGACATGATGATTTCAATATTCAAATCGTTGCTTACGTTTACTTCGTAAATAAGGCCAAGCTCATAAATGTTTACCGGAATCTCCGGATCGTATACGGTTTGTAATACCTGTATGGCCTCGTTCTGCACATCAACAAAGGTGCGCAGGGGCTTGGTAGATTCTATGTTTGTTTCGTTTTCTGTCATGGTTATTTAACCGCTAAGAGCACTATGCAGGCAAAAAGTTCGCTAAGAATTACTTTGCTGATGATACAAGGTAGCAAAAGCTTTCATTTTTTGGATCATGGAGGTAAACCCATTACTTCGTTGTGTGCCTATCATGCGGCTCATGCCTATTTTGTCTATAAAATATAATTCAGTGCTTAAAATAGTTTCAGGTGTTTGATTATTCCAAATGCTCCAAAGCAAATAAAGCAAACCCTTGGTGATTTCGGTATTGCTATCTACCTCAAACTGTACTTTTCCTTCTTCGAGTTTCGGAAACACCCACACCTTGCTTTGGCAACCCTTAACAATAAACTCATCCACTTTATGCTCGTCAGGCATGGCAGGTAGCTTTTTACCCAAATCCATCAGATACATGAGGGTTTGCTCAATGTCGCCTTCAAATAAAGAGAAGTTGTCTATGATTTCGTTTTGAATATCGGTTGGGGTGGTCATTTACTCAGTATTAATTGTTCAAATTAGCTAATTTTCTCAGCGCTTCAATCAATATATCTACTTCTCCAATTGTATTGTATACCGCAAAAGATGCGCGCACAGTACCATCCAGTCCAAAACGTTGCATCAAGGGTTGGGTGCAGTGATGACCGGTGCGAACGGCTATGCCTTTTGCATCCAGCATCATGCCTGCATCAAAATGGTGCATGTTATTCAATACAAATGATTGAACCGATATTTTTTGCAGAGCTGTTCCAACCAATTTTATTCCATGTATTTCATTTATTCCGTTCACAAAATGCCGCAGCAAGGCTTCCTCATGCGCTGCTATGTTGAGTTTACCTAATGCGTTTACAAAATCAAGCGCATATTTAAAGGCTATCACATCACCAATATTAGGCGTGCCAGCTTCGAATTTAAAAGGTATTTCGTTGTACGTTGTTTTGGCAAAAGTTACTTCCTTTATCATCTCCCCCCCACCCTGATAAGGCGGCATAGCTTCAAGCAATTCGCGTTTGCCATATAAAACACCTACACCGGTTGGTCCATAGAGTTTATGAGATGAGATGGTTAAAAAATCACAATCAAGCAACTGAACATCTACCTCCATGTGCGAACATGCCTGTGCCCCATCCAGCAAAACTTTTGCGCCAATAGCATGGGCTTTTTCAATTATCTCTTTAACAGGATTAATTGTTCCCAAGGCATTGCTTACCCACACACAGGATACCATTTTGGTTTTGGGTGAAAGCAGCTTTTCAAACTCATCCATCAGCAACTCGCCAGCATCATTTATGGGAACAACCTTTAGCACGGCACCTTTCTCTTCGCAAATCATCTGCCACGGCACAATATTGCTATGATGCTCCATGGTGGTAATAACCACTTCATCACCAGCCTGCAAGAACTGTCTTCCCCAGGTTTGCACCACCAAATTAATGCTTTCTGTTACACCTTTGGTAAATATGCATTCAGCGTCCTCCTTGGCATTGATGAATTGCTGAATGGCTTTGCGGGTTTGTTCAAAATATTCAGTTGAGCGGGCTGCCAATGTGTGCGCAGCACGGTGTATGTTGGCGTTATCCAATGTGTAATACTTGTTCAATGCATCGATTACACGTTGTGGTTTTTGGGTAGTAGCGGCATTATCAAAATACACCAAAGGTTTGCCGTTTACTTGCTGATGAAGTATTGGGAATTGACTGCGAATATTATTTATATCTAAAATCATCTTTTTTACCACGAAGTGCTCGAAGAAGGCACAAAGCACACAGAGCTAAAGAATAACACGTCTGATTCCTTCTTTGAGCATTTTTACATTAAAATTCATTAACAAACCAAGTTTAAAATTGCCGACTTTCAGATAGGTTAGAACCTGCGCAAGATGAACGTCATTTAATGCATCAACTGCTTTCAACTCAACAACAAGTTTATTCTCCACCAATAAATCGATTCTGTAGCCTGCCTCTAATTTCACCTCTTCATATACTAATGGCATTGCAACTTCTTTTTCAGCATATAGGTTGTTTTTCCTTAACTCGTAAAACATACACTCTTTGTATGCATTTTCTAGCAAACCCGGACCAAGCTTTTTATGAACCTGAATCGCATGACCAATCACCTCAGTTGCCAATTTTTCGAGCAATATATCTTGGCGGCCTTCGTGCATACTTAGTGTTCTTTGTGGTTAGGTATTTGCTGTGTAATCTGATAATCTGTGGCAATCTGTGTTTAAATCTTCTTTTCTATCTGCTCTTCCAGTATGGCTACCAATTCTGGTATTTTAATTTTTTCGGCAATATCATCTGCGAACGCGTTCAACAATAATTTACGTGCTACATTCTCAGGAATACCCCTGCTGCGCATATAAAACATCGGTTCTTCATCTAGTTGGCCCACTGTGGCACCATGTGTACACTTCACATCATCGGCAAAAATTTCCAGTTGGGGTTTGGTGTTTACCGTAGCTTCATCACTCAACAAAATATTCTGGTTGCGCTGGTATGCATTGGTTTTTTGTGCATCCAAATGAACCATGATTTTACCGTTAAATACTGCTGTTGATTTATCTTTTAGAATGCCTTTATACTTTTCATCGCTGAAACAATTTGGCTTAGCGTGTTCTACACGTGTGTGGTTATCTACAAACTGATTCCCATCCAGCAAATACAAACCATACAGCAAGGTATTGCAGTTTTCGCCATTCATGTAGAAATGAAGGTTGTTGCGTACAAATTTTCCATCCAGTGTAAGTGTAACCTGGTTGATATGGGTATTGCCTTCCTGAAATACCTGTGTGTAATTATTTTGGTAATGCTCACCTTGCAGACGTTGAAGCTTGTAGTGCTCAAGGCTTGCGTTTTCGCCAACATACAACTCATTTACTATGTTGCAGAATGACGCATGATTACCCAATGCAAAAAAGGATTCAATAACCGTTGCTGCAGCATTTTTCTCTACCACTATGAGGTTACGTGGTTGGTTCAATACATTTACTTCGCTTGCATCTGAAATATTGGTAATGATAATGGGATAAACCGTTTGTTTGCCTTCAGGCACATATATAAATGCGCCATCACTCATCAGCGCATGGTTCATAGCATTTAACGCCTGACCTTCAATGATGGCATATTTGCCAAAATGCTTGCTAAACATATCAGCATGTGCAATTCGGGCAGCTGCCAAATTGGTAATTACAATTGCGGCATCCTCCGGTTCAATTTGTGTGAGCGTGGCTTCAAACGAGCCATTGATAAACACCAATCGATTAGCCTTTAGTGTTTGTACGATATTTTGTGTGTAGTAATTTTTTGCCGCCTCCGTATGCAAGCAAGATGACTGAAAATGCAATTCATTTATGAATTTCAGGTTGGTGTATTTCCACTCCTCGTGCTTAATGGTGGGTATACCCAGTTTCTGTAACTCAACAAAAGCACTTTCACGTTGTTGAGTAAATGCGCTGTTATCCGCCTGAGCGCGATAATGTTCAAAATCTTTCTTTAATGTTTCGATGGTGCTCATAAAAACCTGTTCTGTTAAATTATTGAGCTGCCTCTACTTCAGCTTTGATCCAATCGTAGCCTTTTACTTCCAGTTCTTTGGCCAGGCTGGCATCCCCACTCTTCACAATGCGTCCTTTGTATAATACATGCACAAAATCAGGAACGATATAATCAAGCAAACGCTGGTAGTGCGTAATCACCACAAATGAGCGGTCTTTGTTACGCAATTTATTTACACCATTAGAAACCAGACGCAGTGCATCGATATCCAGGCCTGAATCGGTTTCATCCATTATAGCCAATTTGGGTTCAAGCATGGCCATTTGAAACACTTCGTTGCGTTTTTTCTCCCCACCGCTAAAACCTTCGTTCAATGAGCGTGACGTTAACGACTTGTCCATTTCCATCAATTCCATTTTTTCGCGCATGTATTTCAGAAAATCAGTTGCCTCCATAGGCTCCAAACCTTTGTATTTGCGGGTTTCGTTGATGGCAGTTTTTAAAAAGTTGGTGGTGCTTACTCCAGGAATCTCAACCGGATATTGAAATGCCAGAAACACACCTTCACGGGCACGGTCTTCAGGCGACATTTCCAGCAGGTTCTTGCCTTCAAACATGATTTCGCCTTCGGTTACTGCATAATCGGCACGGCCGGCCAGCACAGATGACAAGGTGCTTTTACCTGCTCCGTTAGGTCCCATGATGGCATGCACTTCTCCAGAATTAACCGTTAAATTTATTCCGTTGAGGATTTTTTTACCTTCAATTTCGGCCTTTAAATTTCTTATTTCTAACATGATATGGATGTGTTAATGTGATAATGTGTTGATGGTTACCCTACAGAACCCTCGAGGGAAACTGCTAAAAGTTTCTGCGCTTCCACCGCAAACTCCATAGGCAATTGGTTCAATACCTCACGGCAAAAGCCATTTACAATTAAGCTGATGGCTTCTTCGGTGCCGATGCCTCGCTGATTGCAATAAAAAATCTGGTCTTCACCAATTTTAGATGTACTGGCTTCGTGCTCAACGGTGGCTGTTTTGTTGTTAATTTCGATATAAGGGAACGTATGTGCACCGCAACGATCGCCAATAAGCATACTGTCGCACTGGGTGTAATTCCTTGCTGCATCAGCCTTTTTGGCAACTTTAACCAATCCTCTGTAAGTATTGTGTGACTTGCCGGCCGAGATACCTTTAGACACAATTCGGCTACGTGTATGTTTACCGATATGAATCATTTTGGTACCGGTATCTGCTACCTGCATATTATTTGTTACAGCTACTGAAAAGAATTCTCCTATTGAATGATCGCCTTTCAGAATACAACTCGGATATTTCCAGGTTATGGCGCTACCTGTTTCAACCTGCGTCCAACTGATTTTGGCATTGGCACCTTCGCAGCTTCCGCGCTTGGTTACAAAATTATAAATCCCTCCGTTGCCTTCTTTATCGCCAGGGTACCAGTTTTGAACGGTGCTGTATTTAATTTCGGCATTTTCCATAGCTATCAGTTCTACTACAGCTGCATGCAGTTGGTTTTCATCTCGCATCGGGGCTGTGCAGCCTTCAAGGTAGCTAACATAGGAGGCATCATCAGCAACAATCAGTGTACGTTCAAACTGGCCTGTATTTTCGGCATTGATGCGGAAATAGGTAGAAAGCTCCATCGGGCAACGCACTCCTTTGGGAATATAAACAAATGAACCATCGCTGAATACGGCTGAGTTAAGTGCCGCAAAGTAGTTATCTGTATAAGGAACTACTGAACCAATGTATTTTTTAACCAAATCAGGGTGTTCGTGCATGGCTTCGCTGATGCTGCAAAAGATGACACCTTTTTCCTTGAGTTGTTCTTTAAATGTGGTGGCAATGGAAACGGAATCAAACACGGCATCAACAGCCACACCAGTGAGGCGTTTTTGCTCCTGCAGGCTTATTCCCAGTTTCTCAAAGGTTTTGAGCAACTCAGGATCTACTTCATCCAGGCTGTTCAGTTTTTTCTTTTCCTTGGGAGCTGCGTAATAAATGATATCCTGATAATTCGGCTTGGGGTATTTGAAGTTCTGCCAGTCGGGCTCCTCCATCTTTAACCAATGGCGGTAAGCCTTCAGACGCCATTCGAGCATCCACTCCGGCTCGTTCTTTTTATTAGAAATGAAACGAACGATATCCTCGTTCAGCCCTTTGGGAGCCATTTCCATTTCAATATCGGTAGTAAATCCGTACTTATATTCCTGACTTACAACCTGTTCAATAATATCTTCGTTTTCCTTTTCCTGATTCATACAATTGGGGCACGAAAGTAGTGATTTATTTGTATTTAGTCTAAATAATTACAAATAACACCCAATAAAGTTTCGCCTATTTATAATGGGAAAGGGATTGAATTGAAGTTGATTATTACAACTATGAAAGCAAGCTTAGGTAGCCTTTTAGTGCGCTCATTTCAAATATATTACTCTCAAAATACTCGCCATCTGCATGTGCAGGCAGCAAATGATCCGATTGTATACATACATTTTCCATTAGCTCATAGTGCACGTAAGGTAATTCCAGATGCGTTCCTGATCTGATTTTTGGTAAATTAACTAAACGTTTAAGCGGATTAATTCCTGCAACGGCCATATAATCAAGCAGCCCATCATCCGCTTTTGCAAGCGGAGCCACCTTAAAACCGCCACCATAACTGGTGCCATTTGCAATGCAAAGCATTAGAAATGAGTTTTCAATAATAGTTTCGCCCAGTGACACCTTTGCCTGAAAAGACTTAAAGAACAAGATCTGCGCAAGCACCGCTGCGTAATATGTCGAAGGGCCCTTAAACCACTTCTTTTGCATTAATTTTCCTGCTACAGCACCATCAAAGCCAATTCCAATTCCATTTAAAAAGATTTTTCCATTACACAAACCGGCATCCACTCTTTTAACGCATTCCCCAATGGCTATTTCAAAAGAGCGCATCATACTCACTTTACCCAAATGCATGGCTGCAAAATCATTTCCGGTGCCGGCTGGGATAATTGCAACAGGCAGCGTAAGTGGCATGAATCTGTTCAGCGTGAAATTGATGGTACCATCACCACCTATTATGACCAGCCTGTCAATATTTACCAGAGGCCCAGACTCTTGCTCGTCAATAATACCCCATGCAATACCCTTTGCATCAAGGTAACTGATAAATTCCTTTAATACCCTTTCCGGTTTACCATTTCCCGAACGCTTATTGCTGATAATACCCAGCCTCATGTCAAGCAATGATACAAAAAAGTATCTATCCGTTTGAATATTTTATACAAACAAAAGTGTGTATCAGCTTGAGCATAAACAGACATCTTCTCATGCTATGATTAATTCGATTTCATCTAAACAAAAAATGATGGATTATTTTACTATTTTCCCAAATCATTCCTCTACTCAGGTGCCTCTAAAAGTTAAAAAAATCATCCCCAATTCAATTAAATTTCCTTTATGGTGGGTATTTAAATCTCCTCAGAGAAAAATTGCTCCTTCCATCATATTGGCCGATTTAGCCGGATTGATTATTTATCTTTATCGAAGCCTGATACCTGCAGCAGGTATGAAGCGCATTAGTATTTGCACCGGATTGTATAACCGCTCTGAACAATATTTAAACCATTTACTACCTTCCATTAAGCGCATGAAAAGCAAGGAATATATAGAGTTATCCGTGTATGACTGTGGCTCAAGCGATCTGGCAAATCTGGAATCAGCAATAAGGGAGCAATGGAAAGGAAGCCTTGTTTATGCATCTGAGCAAAAGGCATTCAGCCGTTCATACGCCTTAAACAAGGCCATTGATCAATCAAAAAATGAGTATGTGTTTATATGTGATGCCGATATGAGTTTACCGCCTGATTTCGTAGAAAGATTTAGTGACTTTGTGACTACAAAAAGTGTTTGGTATCCTATTTATTTCTTTCTTTTCCCCAATAAGCAAACCGCAGTATCAAATGAAAATGGTGTATGGGAAACCTATGGCAGTAAAGGTATGTTTGGCTCCCATAAAATTACATTCAATAAAGTAGGTAAATTAAATGAGGACTTTCATGCATGGGGACACGAAGACACTGATTTGTGGGAACGATATCACAAATTCGGATATATCGTTATCAGAAACAAACAAAAAAACTTCTTTCACCACTGGCATAAAACATTTAATCCCAAATACAAACATTTAAATGAGCAGTAATCCCATTGTTTCCATTATTACACCTTCTTTTAATCAGGGTGATTATCTGGAGCAAACCATACAATCGGTGCTTGCTCAGACATACCCTAATATTCAATATATCATCATTGATGGAGGCTCAACAGATTATTCAGTAGATATTATTAAAAAGCATGCAAGGAAATTGCATTATTGGATAAGTGAAAAAGATTATGGCCAGTCTGATGCAATAAATAAAGGAATTGCACAAGCTTCAGGAGACATTATTGCATATCTGAACGCTGATGACTTGTTAGAAAAAGATGCTGTTACGCAAATAGTGAAGGCATTCGCACAATGGCCTGATGCGGCAGTTATTTATGGCACCTGTGCTTTGATTGATGAACACAACAAGCAAATAAGACCTCCTGCAGGAGGTCCTTTAGGATTTTATACCTTGCTGATAAAAGGCATGCTGCCTGCCATACATCAGCCTGCCTGCTTTTTTAATTTAAAGCAAATAAAAAGAAGACCCGTGCTTGTTGCCGAATTGGAATATGTAATGGATTTTGAATTGTTGTTGCACTGCAAAAAAAATAAGCTACCTGTTCGATTCATTCCTCAACATCTGGCAAATTTCCGAATACATAAGCAAGCTAAAACACTTTCGCAAACATCTAAAATGTATGAAGAAAAGATGCAGGTGCAACGCAGCTATGCGCCCTATTTAATGGCACTTTGGGCTTTTCGATACCTGAAACACCTGATTAAGAGCAGTAGGGATTAACTTAAAGGTCTAGTTTTATTTAAGCCGTAAAGCAAACTGGGAATTACTAAAAAATAGGCCTGCCAAATAATACGGCCATCGCAATAAGTTGTAATAATGGTTAACAAGAAAACCAAAATAAATCCAGGAAGGCTAAACAAAACAGCTCGTATCAAAACAGATTTAATGATTTCATGTGGTGCAAAGTATTTTAAATACAGATAAAAGAATAGAGCGGGCAAACCCAAACTTAGCAGCGGTGCCAGATAAGAGTTTAAGCGCATCACATTAGACATCACTGCATATGCAGAAATACTCCAGAAAGAAGGATTATGCTCTCCCGGTGAAACAAATGCATATTTACGCAGCAACCAGTTAATGAGCACATATTGAAACAGCAGAATAGCCGCTTGTAACCAAATATATTTTCTTTTTTCAATGGCACCTGAAATAAAATAAAAAGGCAACATTAAGATTATGGTTTCTTTGGTAAGTGCACCAGCTGTTATGGCAAGCATTGCAAACAAAAAATGTTTACGCACGGTTGCATAAACCATAAGTGCCATAAATGGAAGCACACCCGGATCTACATAGCCAATACTGGTATAATAAAAGGTAGGAAATGAGATGAGAAATAGCCAGCATCCAAGCCAGCAATATCCTTTAGCAATAGTTAATGCGCGAAGTGACAGATAAAGCAGATAAACAGCCAGTGTTAGAGCGAAAATATTTACTATGTTGATTGAGGTAAGTGGTGAAAAGGGCAAGTATGCGGCAATAAATGGCACACCCAACCTCCAGTTGGAAGCAGGCCTGATAACGTCTGAAGGTTCCAAACCTCTGAAATATTCTACATAGGCAACAAAATAGCGTGCATCATTCATGGGCCTTTCAACTATTGCAGCATTGCGATTGAAACGGGGTAATACCATCAACAGCATTATTCCTAAAGTTAAAGCCAAGAGACTTGAATTACTCAGTCTGTTTAACAAACCAGCTAACTGAAAAACCTTGTTAAAAATTATATGTGAAAGTTTTTGCATCACAAATGTAATGTATCAGTGATTTGCTTAGCATAGACAGGTGCCATCGATGTATCATACTTATTAATAAATGAATCATCGGGCAAGGTAAATTTACCTGCTGTAATGAACTGGAATGCTTGCTCGACATCATGAACTATTGCAGAACCAGACTCCTTTAGCAACTGACCCAAACCACCTTTATCGTAACCAATAACAGGTGTACCCACCAGCATACTTTCATGAGCAACGCGAGACCAACCTTCGGCTATGGCAGGCATTTGGATGGTGCAGAGGCTGCAAGCCATTTCTTTCAGGTATGCTTCGCTGCTTTCAAAATATGCAACTCGATAGAAATCTAATACAGGTAGTTTCATTTCTTTATCAGATGCAGAAAAATAACAGTCATAGCCTGCAAGGCTTAGCTTTTCAGCAAGTTTAAAAATACCGGCATCCAGTTTCTGATCGGGCATACCAAGATGCACCTGCTTCTTTTTAACAGGCTCACTAAATTGTTTGTAATAGGCGGTATCAAAGAAATTAGGAAATACCAGGATATCCTCTCCTGCTATGCCTTTCTTTTCAAAAAAAGTTTTCCAGTATGAATGAATCACAACCAGTTTGCAACGGCTAAACAGACCTTGTTTTTTAAGCCAAATAAATAGCTGATAGTACAACCTGAGCAAAAAAGAAGAATAAGGCTGAGCCTCGGCATGTATAACCACCAATGTGAAATGATTATTGGCTTTGTTGCAAAAAGCCGAAGGGAGCCCACCCCTCAGCGGTACAACCTGAATTTGCGCATTTGCTTGCCTTGCATACCATAAAATCAATTTCAAATAACCAGCCAATCCGCTAACATTTTTATTGAGTCTTTTAGCGGAAGCATGGATATGATATCTGTTACCCAACTCCTTTGAAAGGCTTTCAAAAAAGAAAGATTCATGTAAATAGCCGCCTGTTTTATGAGCACCTTGTGAAAGATAAACCAGACTTATTTCTTTCATGGCCATTTATTTCATTAAATAAATTTTGCCAACGTTATGCAGCACAAATTGATCTGCTGAAGTATTGCGCTTTTTAATATCCTGACCATTTATTCTGGTAAAAACCTGATAGAGATAAACTCCGTTTGCAAGCCTGTCTCCATAAGTATCATTGCCATCCCAAGCAAATTGAGAGATATTGTGTCCAATCTTCATGTCTCCAAACTCTGCTCGTGTTATTTCTTTTACAATCTTTCCTGATAGCGTGGTGATGCGCACCAGCAATTCATCAGGAACTTTGCTGCCCGTTAAGGTAAACACAAACCTGATATTGGTAGTTGCAGGATTTGGATATGGGAAGAAAGCGGTGATGGTACTTTCGTTTACCACATTAAAATCTATTTCATAAGCATTGTTACCGGCTACATTGCCTGTGGCATCGCGCGATTGTACACGCAGCGTATATAAACCATCCGTTAGCTTTTCAGGAGTAAATTCCAGCATGGCTGTATTTTGCTCTGCATTCGCTTTCACGAAATTAACATAAGATGAGTTTAGAGGTATCTGTTCAAAAATCGCCTGGGTCGGGCGTTTTAAAAATAAGCTGAACGTATTGGTATCCTGCTGCAATAAAAACTTATTATCATCCTTTGAGGTAATGCGGATAACCGGTGTTGGTGATACAAAATCACCATTCATTATTCTAAAACCATCAAATGTAACATCCAGCATTGGATTGGATTTATCTTCCCATACTTCAAACTTTTGCTCAAACAGGTTATTCTGTATCAGGAATTCAGGAATTTGCTGCTGATAGTTAAAGGAGACATTTAATGTATGCATACCCGCTGAAAAATTACGTGTTGCTATAACATCTGAGAATACTACCGATTGGTCTTTCTCAATCCGGCTCATTATCTTATTTACGCTGTAAATAACTGCATTCTTCGGATCTCTGATGGTTAGCAAACAAGGCACACTATCGAAAGGCTGCTTATGAATATTTGTAAACGATAAATTAATATTGAGGCTATCGCCCTGCTGTATTCTGGAAGCATGAAACTGATAGTTCTTATTATCTATTAATCCTTCAGTTGGCTCGGAATATGTTACCATCCAATAGCCAAATTGATTGGGCGTTCTATTGAAACTATCCAGGAACTCTGCTTTAAGCTTTAGGTAAGGAAAAACAGTTGTATTAATTGTGCTGATATCAAATCCTGAAGCAATACCGGTTGCCAGTATGCTATCTTCATTATTTTGGGTTATACCAATCAGGTACACCTTCTGCCTGTCGTATCCATTGTTTTCAAGTGAATGAAACTTGTACAACACTTTATTCCATTGCTTTACAGGCCCTATTCTTGCGGAAGTGATGCTTCCTGTAAACCACTTACCTTCAAGCAGGCGCTGAGCTTCGCAAACCACAGAGTCTCCGGTGGTAAAACGGTCGTTAAATAAGGTATCTTCTGCAGCCATACCGGGTGTTTCTCCCTTACGACCAATGAGTGTAAAAGCCGTAAACTGACTTTGGGCATTGGCCACTTTCAATGAGCCAAATTGTGCCAACCTTGCACGCAACTCGGGTTTCCACGAGGGAATACCCGCATCATAAAATGAATATATGGCCATATAGGTTCCTACCCTAAGTGTATCCATAAACCTGATAAAATCATCCTGTCCGGCAATTGTACCTGTTTTAAAAACATAGTAAGCATAACCCGGAACCGGATTACAATTGTATGGGATTCCCGGGGCCTCCATCCTGCTAAGGCTTGAACCATCATAAATCAGACAAACAGTGCCACCACCACCCAGACATCCCCCGGCACCCGGATTAGCAATGTAAGGATCATAAATACCCAGATTTGAATGATGCCAGCGACCAATTTTAGAAATGACTAATTGTGAGTTTGGTACAAAAGCCAATCTGCGGGCTACTGTATCTGTTTCCATATTCACTTTTCCGGTGCTTCCCTCCCATTGGTTGTAATGGCTCTGCATCCAGCCATCTTCTGCAGCAGGTATGTGTGTAAATGAACCTGTTACCCACTCAGGATTAACTTCTGTTTTTGCCCTCCAGTAATAAACAATCGTATCCGCTGTGGATATAACCTGCAGCCATTTGATGATGGTATTGCCTTTAATAATTCCTGATTTTTTTAGCAAAGGAGAGCTGAACGTTACAGTTGTATCCAACTCTATTTCATACCCTATATTTTTTGCAAAAAAATCATTGTTCTGAATAATGAATTCAACACTGTCATTACCCGCAACAGCATATGGCATAGGAGATAACAGCGTAATACCCGAGCTTGGTAAAAAAAGTGTATACCTTACTTCATTATTCAGTTTGCTAATTTCGTCCAGTTTAGCCTGCGCATCAATGCTTATATCAAACTGGTTATTACCAAAGGATTTTAGCTCTTTTGCCTTTACCCAGAAATAAACGGTATCTTTCAGATATAGGTCTGTGATAGAAACAGGTGCATATTGTACAACTGAGTTATCAGGCAGGGTGCGTTTAAGGCTTACTTCAACGGTATCATCATTGGCTCTTCCATAATTATTTACCACAACGGCAAGCCTAAAAGAATCCATTACTGCATTTGGATTTTGTGGAATGGTGTAAACATCTGCCAGGCTTACTTTATAATCCGGTTTTAACGGGCTGTAAATGCGAACGGCAGGATCCCCCTGCAAGGTAAGCTGCATATTATGCGATTTATCCTGCAAGCTGGCAACCCCTCCTGCTTTTAATGCCTCTTTCAAAATTGTTCCGATGGGTTTGCCGTAATGTGAATTGCTGAAACTATTATAAAATAAATTAATTTGCCTGTATAGGCTGCCATCCAGCGTAAGATTGGAGTGAGCCAGCCACCCGATTGCTCCTTTGTTGGCCGCACAAATAAAATCAATACCATAAATATCCGGCTTATTAGAAGGGTCCATATCACTTGGATTACCAACATTACAGCCATTAAAATAATAGAAAGGATATTTATTGATATTATTCAACTCAGCTAAGCTCCCAATATTTACATCTAGCACAGTTGCCGAACCGTGACCCAAAAAGGTAAGCATGCTCACCCCATCATTTACAACCTGCATTAACTTATCTCGCAAATTACCCTGGGTTGGCTCAGTGGTAGATTTATTATAGGAGGTTACATTAGCTCCAAAACTTTTACCCTTAATGACATTGGTATTGCCATTCATGAAAAATTTAAATGCGTTTTGCTGATTTTGATTTTCACCACCGGTGATGTGTAAGATGTTTTTTCTCCAGGACAAAATGCTATCCGGATGGGTTTCATAGTAAATCAGTTTTTGCAAATAATTCAAAGCTTCTGCATTGTTTGCAGCCGCTATGCGTCCGGTTGCAATTTCCGGCACAAAACCATTATCCTTTATACCTGCTGAAATCAGGTGATCAGCTGACGGAACGCCAAGTGCAGGCACCAGATTGGCTGAATAGTAACGTTGATTGCGAAGTAAGTTGGTTTGATAACCTTTCCCGAGCAGTAACAGATATTGCGGAGTGGCTGTAGAAAGATTAATGAGGTGCTTGGCCATTCTGCGCAGGGCCAGCGGGTGTGGGTTACCATAGGTATATAAATCATACAGGCTGCTTGCCTTAATATTTAAGACCTTAAAACGCTGACTGCGGTAATTGGCATATTGTGTTGCGGCATCCGACAATTCCTCGTGGCTTACCAGTATAAACTCATAATTCTGAGCCGGATTGATAAACGAGAAAATTACCGGTTCAAGCTTTAAGACAGAGCTTGCGGAGAGGCTATCAAACAAAAAGATATCTGTTGGTTGTCCGTTGTTCTCAACCAGTGCACGAGCAATGCCCGCATTTACAATACCTGTAATGCGTTTACCATTAGTAAAATCAAAAATAACGGGGGAATTCTGCGCACCATTGCCATAACCCGAAAATTGAATAAGGCTGCGGGTGCCGCTCTGGTTATGCAATACCTTTAAACGCAAGTTGGTTGTACCGCCCAATTGATATTGCCTTGCATAAACCAGTCGGATATATGACAAACAATTAAAATCTGAAGCAACAAACAGATCATTGATTACCGATAACCTGAACAAAGTTTGCCCATTGCCAATCTGACTATAGTTTAACGCTCCGCTATATTGCTGAGAGATATATCCTTTAAACAAAAAATCTTTGTAAACAGAAAAAACAGGATTTTCTGCAGGAGCCACGCTCATCTGCACATGGTGATTAACAGTTGGATTACCCAGATAATAATCTGATACACCAATAACCTTTGTTTCTGCTGTGGGCAAGGGTCCTGTGGCAAACGGGAATGGTGTGTTTACGGTATACGTTGCAGAACCGCCTAAACCCACACGTGCCGCTGCCCAGCCCTCTCCGTCAGTATAATCGGATGAGTTGTACTTTTCGCCACCTGCATTCAGGTTTATGCCATCCACATATTCATCTGCCCTTAAGAATTTTTCTTCATGCATAAAAAAAGTTTCAGGCGTATAGCTTCCATAATTATTCTCGGTAAATGGCTCAAATCGCTTTCCTTGCGAAACGCTGGTATCAGGTAATATGGTAAGAAAATAAACCGCTGTATCAGAAACCATGCTATAGTATGGATGTGGATGATCGGACGGGCTGGCGTATAATTCCCTATCTTGCTCTCCATCATTCTGCTCAGCATAAAACTCAATAAAATCGTTGCCATTAACCTGCCCGTCTGTTGCGCCATGAATAAACAACGGAATTTCCTTCCCATTTTTAAAAACCTGAAACCGGCCGGGATTCATATTTGAAAGATTGATGCCGGACACACTGAGTAAAGATGCAGGTATGCGATAAACCCCTGTTTGGGCTATTTTAAATTTATAATAAGGCTGATAAGGCTTAATCCATTCAAATCCGTATGGCTGCGCTTGCAGCAGCAAAGGCATAGCAGCAAAAAACAGCAGTTGGGCAATTGCTTTTTTCATTAACAGATTTAAACGTTTGTGTTGATGCAGTTGGTATAGATTCAGACAAATTTAACCACGTGCACCCTGCAAAACAACCCGCAAACGGTACCTGTGGGTAAAATTAATGCCACTTATTATTGTTGAGGCAGGTATAAACAAGCCACTACCCATTAAAAATACTGTTTTATTTTTTGAAGCGGTTTCATCCAGAGTGTGTACCATCTGGGTTTTAGTCCAAGCATTTTCCATACCTTGCGGTCTTCCAAATGCGCCTTAACCCTATTGGTAAATGAGCGATTGCTTTGCCCTCCTACCCTCATTTTAACCAATACTTCCGGAATATAGGCTGCTTTTAACTTATGCAAACATAGCATGCGCAGCATCAACTCATAATCAGCCGATGATTTGAGTTTGATATTGTACCCACCCAGTTGCTTGTATATACTCTTCTTTAAGAAAAAAGTGGGATGCGGAGGCATCCAGCCTTTGTAAAAAGATTTTGTGTTTAACAAACCTGCTTTCCATTTTCTTATAACTAAATTTTTATCCCTTCTGCTTACGTATTCAAGATCACTGTATACACTATCCGTATCCGGTTCCTGCAAACAATAAACCATTTTAGCAATTACATCACTGTGCGAATAGAAATCATCTGCATGTAAAAAGCCGATAACATCTCCTGTAGCCATTTCTATCCCCTTATTCATGGCATCATAGGGTCCAGAGTCAGGCTCTGAGATAAATGTTGAAATCTTATCCTGATATCGCTTAATAATTTCAATGCTCCCATCTGTAGAGCCTCCATCAACCACGATATACTCAATATTTGCATAAGACTGGCTTAAAACAGAACGAATGGCTTCTTCAATAAATAACTGGTTATTTAAAACCACTGTTATGATGCTAACTTTTATGGTATTATCGAGTGCTTTTGGCGTCAGGTATAATGCCTTATACTGCTGTGCAATAACCGACCAGGCATACCGTCTGTTTGCTATCTCAAAATTAACAGCAGCATTATTTACAAGCGCGTTGCCGCTTACAATGGCAACCAACTCGTGCACATCCTTAAAATAGGCGGCTTCGTGCTCGGTAGTCTCCTTGTTATAGGTTACATCAAATGCGATGATATTTCTTTTTAAGTACATGGCTTCAACCAGCGAAGGATTGGTGCCGCCTGCGCTGTGGCCATGTAAATAATACTTGCAATGTTTGCGCAGTTTATTAAGCTCATACAAATCGTAAATCGGATCTAACAAATAGATATGAGTGTATGCTGCATATTGTTTGCGCAATTGTTTACCATACTCACTTATTTGCCAGTTGCCTACAATTACCAGTTTTTCTGCAGGCATGGCTGCATATGCCTGAAGGATGAGATGTATATTATTTTCAGGCTCTATACGGCAAACGGTAAAATCATAGCTTCCTTCAGCAAACCGGGAATCCGGAGGTGATGGTGTATCGCAGTGATTGGCTCCATAAGCAATAAGCTTGGGATTGGCACCATACGTATCTGCTACATATTGTCTGATAGCCTGGTTATCGGCAATAACCTGATCTGAGTAATGAATGGCCAGTGACTCAGAATATCTTAAAAATTTACGTGCAAGTTTGTTCCACTTATCCCGTTTCCACTCCAATCCGTCAATATTGGTAATAATTTTTCTAAACGGGAATATGAGCCTCACAAATGGCAAAATAATGGTACCTGACACCCCCAGTATAAGCAATACATCGTTGCGTTTAATAGCATGCAAAATGCTTAGGATATCATAAAAAATACTTTGTACACCATTTGCATCTAGCGACAGGTAAACCAAATTGGCATGCTTGTATGTTTGCGGATGTGTTTGATACGCTTTCTTGCTGCAATAAACCGTTACCTGCAAATCAGATGCAGCGTGCTCGGCCAATTGTTCGGCAAGGGTTTCAAAACCTCCGTATCTGGCTGGTATGCCTACTGTTCCGATAATGGCTACTCTCATTCAGAAATTAAATTGAACTCAACAAATCTAATCTTGGAAGGTGATTAAACAAGGCTCCTTGCTGAATAAGTAAATTAGCAAAACTAACTTAGATTTTGTTTTAAAATCGCCATTAGCTTAGTGGCTACCAAATTAAAGCTATATGAGTCGATTACCAGTTTCTTCATTCTTACAACATCTTCTAAAGCCTGCCCTTCATTATGTATTAACCACTGCAATTTTTGAGTAAGTGAATCAACCTCAGGATTAAAAAAATAAGAGCCCATAAAGTCAAAATCGCTTAGTGCAGTTTGATTAGAGCATATGATAGGCAATTCAGAACATACTGCTTCTAATGGTGGCAAACCAAATCCTTCTGCTTTTGATGGATATACGAAGAAACGGGCCCCACGATACACCTGAGTTAACTCATTTTGGGTAATTTGTTGCAGGTGATGTATAAATACGGCAGCTTCATTGGGAATGGCATTCCACAATGCTTCAAATTCCGGCACAGGTATGGACTTTTTACCAACTAAAACTAAATGAATACCTTGCTTCCACAAAGCTAACTCAAGATAGGATTGTAACAATTTAACATGATTTTTGCGCGGTTCCACTCTGCTGGTTAACAGAATATAATTGCTAAATCCAAAATGATTTTGAACCCATTTAGCGGCATCAGGTTTATTAAATGTTTCAAACCATTTTTCATCTATACCATTTCCAATCATATGAATTTTTGAATCAGGTAATTTGTAATAATATTGAAGTTGACTGGATGAGTATTTAGAAATCGTGGTTAAAATATCAGCTCTATAGGCAGATAAACTAAAAAACAAGTTTCGGCTAATTTTATAAGACAATGGAAACTCTTTTGGAAAATCATTGAACAGCAAATCGTGAATGGTAACAATAGATTTGCCTGAGTGAAATAACGGCACCACATACTGAAGATGCACATAGTTAGCCTGAATTTGTTTGGTTAGTTTCGGAATCTCATATAAAAAACGGTAGGCTTTACTATTGTTGGAGTAAGATAAGAATTTTGCATTCGGGTATTGCCCAAAATCAGCCATTAAGACATCTACATTTTTGGCAGCAAAATAGCATTCAACATCTTTTGGGTATAATTTCAACAATGAACGATAAACTCCGGAGATATAAGTTCTTACTCCTTCGAAAATTTGATCATAGGTGTGTGCTTCTACAAATATACGGATGGGTTTTTCTGCCATCATTTTTTCAAATAATTATATCGGTCGTATAAACAATCCTTTTGCGTTGGCTGTATTATTAAATTAAACAAAACCATTATAGCTAAAATAGACATACCGTTAAACAACATATGCCCGGCAAACATCGAATAAAACCAACAAAGTCCCCATGGCAGAAAGTAGTGAAACCTCCGATTGCGAATTGATAATATCAATGTAACAAAGAAAAAACTCATGTATAAAAACCAACCAATGAAACCATACATAAAAAACATATCAAACATTTCGGCTTCCAGAAAATAGCGGCTTTGGGTGCTTGAAAAAGAATAACCCGTATTACGAAAGGAAGTAAATGCCCCAAAACCACTTAAAAGCCTTAAAGAGGCAAAGTCATTTATATTGTAGTTCTCAATTGCATTACTCAAGTACAAATCTCTCCCGCTGAATAAAAAGGAGAAAAAATCGGGGGCTCTTTCATATCTATATCGAATCACATCATAAGATTTAAATACCGTATATAAAATATTGGAAGACAACTGAGAAAAGACAAATGCAATAGCAGTAATAGCCAGCAACTTTATATGAAAACGCGCATGCCAAAACCAAAGCAAAGCATTTATTAAGGTATATAACATGGTACCTTTGGTGGCAATGATGTAACAGGTTGAAAGATTAAGTAGATAAAGCAAAAAGTTCTTGAGCGTTTTTTTGCTCATAAAAATATATAACGAAACAATAGACCCAATACCCTGTAAAGTGCCAGCTCCATTACCATTGGCCAAAAAACCCATCTTACCAAAAGTTTGACTATAACGACCATATGTAGGATTGCCTATGCCAAACCAGAACGGAATAAAGATTACCAATGCATAAATAATAACTGTGGTGCGAAAGCGTAACAATAAACTTTCAAAGGTTAGGACTCCATCTTTCACCATATTAAACAAAAACAGGCCCAACATCATTGCATAAATGATTTTGGTTGACCAATTAAGCCCAACAAAGATACCAGTGGGATTATGGTGAATGACAAAAAAAGATAGAAGCTCCAGAAAAATAATATATATAATAAAAATGACAATACTATTAAATTGAATACCCTTCTTGAGGTATGCCATAGAAATGCCCATAATACCAAGTCTCAATATAATTGATGGTGAAATACTGTTACTGTCACTTACAAGAATATCTTTAAACAATAAGAATCCGGTCAGGTTATCAGCTACAGGTGCTAAGATAAAAATGAGGAACAGATTAACATCATGAAGTTTAATTGAAGCTAATTTGCTTATCAAGGGATTGGGAAGGTATGTATGTGTTATTGGTTTCATATCTCAATGAAGGAAAAATCCTGATTTTCCCAATAAAGCCTATCTGCGTTATCTACAGAACCCCTCAGGTTCCCTTGAATCAACTGTTTAAAAAAAAGTGTTATTTCTTCTTGTTGCGAACCATTGTAATTATAAAATCCTTCGAGCTGATATTTTTTTTGAAGATGGTGCAGTTCATTATCATCAGGACAAACATTAAGAATAATTTTATTTAACAATACATAATCGAATATTTTAGTTGATATCACCCCTTTATTGGCTATGTTACCGGATAGTTTTGAATCAAAAATTATGGATAAACAAACATCCGCTTTCGTAACTAATCCAATAGCATCCTGCTTAGAGAGCATACCAAAATCAAGTAAATAATCTTCTAATTTAAGTATTGCAAAATATTTTTTTACAATGGCGCTACTTGGGCCACAATATATAAAAACAATTTTATTCCTTTCCTCTTCACAAAGGGTATTGAATGCATTGAGTACAGGAATAAACGTACGATTTGAACCAAAATCACCAATAGAACCTGTAAAAACAACCTTCAACTTATCCAATGGTAACAAACGTTCCATAGTAGAGTTAATCACTTGAAGTTTTTGAGCATATTGTATTGATGGAAAGTTATAAATAATCTTAAACCTTTGGTTATTGGAGTGCTTACTAATTGCCGCTTTACAACCTTCAGAAACTGTAGTAATATAAATCGCATCCTTATTCACAACTTTTTCTATCCATTTTGCAAATATGCTGATTTGACCCGTATGCCTTAGTATTGTTTCTGACCATGTGTCTCTATAATCAAGTATATATTGGATTCCATGCTGAATAGCTAATTTTCTAATCACATAGAAAGGAAGAAACGGTCCTCCACTTGAAATAATTAAGTCGTACTTCTCGTCTTGTAATAATTTTTTAATGGCAACACTTAATGGCCATAACCAACCGGCACCAAAATCTGCCGAAAATAACCTGTACAATAATGCTGTAAAGAATTTGCTCAGTATATTGAATGGGAAAGTATAGTTTTTTTGATATAAATAGTTAGGTTCTAAATATTTAGAAAACGAAACTCTTATGATTCTCAAACGATCAGGCTCGGTGACCGATTGTAGGCACTCGGGTTTTAAATCCTTCAAACCACCAGAAACAAGGGTAACAGAGTGACCGGCCTCAATTAATGTATGAATCCATTTTTCAATACGGTCTGATGCAACCATATTAATAGGCGGATAAAAAAAGCTTACAAAAAGAATGCGTTTATTAGCTTTCAATTTAAAAATGTAGTTTTATATGGGAAACGATTTCCTGTGCTGCAAGTCCGTTACCATATATTCCATCAACATATTTGCCTAAATCCCTGCTCATTTTCTCAGGTATTCTTTCAATTTCTTCAAAAACCAGCACATTCCAATTATTAACCAGCGTTTCTGTCCATTCAGTTTCAGATCTCAGGGTAATGCATGGTTTTCTTAGCATATATGCTTCCTTTTGCATACCTCCACTATCTGTTATTACCGCAGAAGCGAATTGTTGATATGAAACAGAATGCAGGTAACCAACCGGTTCAATAAAATAAATATTTTTAAAATCCTGCATGGACATATCAAATTGCCTCATACGGGCTGCAGTTCTAGGATGTATAGGAAAAACTACCCGTTTATCTAAACTATTGAGTGTGGTTAAAATTCGTTTAAGCCTTTTTTCGTCATCTGTATTATAAGGCCTGTGTATGGTAACAAAATAATATGGTTCATTAAACAATTGTTGGAGTCTAGGCTTAATTAACTCAAGCATATCACACATCACATCACCACATAAATAAATACCAGCATGCTCTATCCCCTCTTTCTTCAAATTATTAATAGCCTGTTGTGTTGGACAAAACAGCAATTGGGCAAACTCATCTGCAACAATGCGGTTAATTTCCTCCGGCATGCTTCTGTTAAAACTTCTTAAACCAGCTTCTATGTGTATGAGTGGAATATGCATTTTAGCGGCAACCAAGGTACCGGCCAGCGTGCTATTGGTATCGCCATAAACAAGCATAGCATCTGGCTTTTCATCCATACATGTTTTTTCAATCATTGTCAACATCATGCCTGTCTGCTCACCTTGGGTTTTACTTCCGCCAATATCAAACAAATAGTCAGGCTCAGGTATGTTCAATTCGTTAAAAAATACATCACTCATATTCTGATCATAGTGCTGACCCGTGTGAACTGTAAGTGACTTAAAATGCTTTTGCAACTGCAGCTGCATAGGGGCATGTTTAATAAATTGAGGTCGAGCACCAATAATTGAAATGATTTTTTTCATCAATGGTATTATTTTTAAGTAAACTCTACATTAAACCTTTTAGCCCAAAAACTCAGCGAAATGATTTTCCAGTAAACAGACCCCATGGAAATATCGCCTTTATTCACTTCTTTAAGAAACTGGTTGGCCACTCCCGCTTTTATGATGGGAGCAAGCACCACCTCGGCTTCTTTTAGCCAGTTAAACCAAACTTCTTTATTTTCATTAATCCAAACTGTTTCAGGAGTTAAAAATCCTTTCTTATCCCTGCGCTCCAGTATTTTATCGGGAACAATGCCTTTCATACTATCGCGTAAAACTTTTTTATTAATGTCCTTGTGCACAATAAATGAAACGGGTAAAGACATAATAAACTCCACAAAGCGAAAATCAAGAAAAGGTACACGAGATTCTATACTATGTGCCATAGAGTTGCGGTCTTCATACCTTAACAATTTTGAAACATGCAAACCTCCCAGCATATCTGCCGAAAAGGCTTTTACATTTCTATAGATGGCAAAATCAAAACCATGATAATGATTCCATACTTCTGCACGCAGGTAGCTGTGGTTATTTTGGTTGTTCTTTTGCCTTAGTTTTTTTGCCATACCATTGGGTAATAAGGAAGCGGCTACAATACCCAGTAGCTTGAATGATGATACCTTTAATCGCTTTTTAACAAACGGAAATAATTGTAAAAACGAGATGATGTTAAACTGCGCCAATAATTGAGACAAATATACCTGATAGTATTGGTCATATCCTGCCAGCGACTCATCAGCACCTTGCCCATCCAGCATTACGATTAAGCCATGATTTGCCGCTTCATTAAAAACCTCCCACTGAGCAAATATGCTGGTAGAGCCAAAAGGCTCATCCTGGTGCCAGGTGAGTGCGGCAACCTTATCTGTAAATACCTTAAAGGATGGGAATAGTTTATGATTTACAATTTGTTTTTCAGAGATGATCACATCAATAAATTCCTGCTCATCAAAACGAATATCTGTGGCACAGGCCGAAACCGTTTCCTGAAGGTGGTTTAATCCTGAAAGCTTCAACTCATCATTTATCAGACTAACAATACAGGAACTATCAAGGCCACCGGAAAGACAAGAACCAATCTTTACATCAGCTCTAAGTCTAAGTTTTACAGCATCACGTAGCTTATCTCTAAATTGCTGACAGGCCTCGGCATAGGGTATTGGTCTTTCTGCGCATTTTTCTCTTATATCATACCACCTAAATATGTGCGGTTGCTTTTCTGCCAGGTTAAAACGCAGCGCATAGCCACCCTGAAGCTGAAATACATCAGCAAACATGGTTTCTGCCGTATGGTCACTGATGCTGTAAATTAAAAAGTCTGTTATACGCGAAACATTGGCCTTTGCCTGCCATCCGGGTAGCGTAGTAAATTGTTTAATTTCTGATGCAATACAGAAATATTGCTGATGTTGGTAGAAATAAAATGGCTTTACACCAAATCTGTCTCGGGCTCCGAATACCTCACCGCTTGGGCGGTGATAAATGACAAAAGCCCACATGCCATTAAACTTATGTAAACAATCCTCCCCCCAGTGGCGGTATGCATTGAGTATAACTTCGGTATCTGTTTTGGTGCGAAAGGTATAGCCGGCATCTGTTAGTTCTTTTCTTAATTCAATGTAGTTATAAATTTCACCGTTAAAAATGATAACCAGATCATCTCCGCTTGCCATAGGTTGATGACCATCTTTACTTAAATCAATAATAGATAGTCTCCTGTGCCCGAGTGCTATATTTTGATCGAAATAAAAACCCTCATCATCAGGCCCCCTGTGGGCAATAATGTCATTAAATGGCTTAATAACAGCTTCTGATACACGGTTTCCTGAGGTATCAATAATAACAGAAATACCACACATGAATTAAGCTTTATACATCGGATTAAAAAACAAGAACCTAACTATAAAGAAAAAAGTGGCACAAACCATACCCACAACCAATCCTATTAGAGTTGTTTTAAATGCGGATGGCTTGATGATGTTAAGTGGATATTCCGGGGCATCTATTATTTGAAAAATGGGCGTTTGCGTATCCAAGGAGAATTTGATGGCTTCCTTGTTTTTAAGCACTTCTGCATACATTACATTCAGAATTTGAAGATCTCTTTGCAAGCGCAGCTTTGTTAGGCCTGCCTGAGATTTAACAAGGGCTAAAGAGCGGTCATTAAAACTGGCCAGTTCAAGCTCTTTTTCCTCAATTACCATTTTTAAAGAGTCGCACTTATCAACCATGAGTAAGTAATTATCCTGCTCACGCTGAACAGCCTTTTTAATATAAAACTCACTTAATACCTTTAAAAGGTTTTCAGCAAACTCTTTAGATAGTACTTCAGACTTGGTTTGAACCTCAAATCCGATGATTCCCCCACCCTTGTTCCCCATAATGGTTTCCTTGGTAGTTGAGGTAACCTTAATCATATTTGACTCCTTAATGAATTTGATGATAAGGTTAAGTGCATGGTTTTCCTTGTATGATAGTTTATCAGGATTGGCAGAAGAAAAATAAGTAAAATCAGCCAGAATGGTATCTGATTGAAAAGCATCAATAAAATGATTGATATCAATAAAATGATTAACCATTAATTCCTTTTTACCACTCACTTCGATGGCTGTAAATAAATTTTGAGCAAGGATTCTGCGGGTGAAAACAAGGTCTTTAATTTTATCTTCACTCGGCCATTCACTGTTCATACCCATATTAAAGAATTGACCGGCCAAACCTGCTAATCCCCCGGACATTGGCATATCTTTTTCATTTAAGAAGAAAGAGATTTTTGCCTCATATCTTGTTTTTTTAAGTATGGCATAGCCAAGACCAAGCAATGCGCAAAAAATAGCAAATGCAGCCACCCATTTAAATTGCTTCTTAAGTTCGCCAATTATGGCACGATTAAATTGTCTGAGGTAGCCTAATGTTATTTGATTATTCTCCATGAAGGATTTTTATTTAATAGCAATAATAACCATAATTAAAGGGAAATAAAAGCAAGTTAATGGCATCCAAAATCTTCGTCATTCGTGAGTAAAGAATAGGATTTATTGGGCCAATAGCTAATTCTGCTTAAAAATTAAGAAGGCCTGTTTTATGTACGACTTATTAATTATATATAAAAAAAGGAGTACAGCTAAAAGTATTAGTAATTTAATACTTAAGTCAATAAAAAATTGACCAGTATGAATCATCCTGCCAGATACAGAGGCAATAATAATTAACATTGAAGCCAATATAGCTTTTTTAAAGTTATAGGGTATAGGATATACCTTTTGTGAAATGTAAAACATAATAAACGGAACGATAAACTGAGAAATACAAATAGATAACGCTGCCCCTTCTTTTCCAAAAGCAGGAATGAATAAAATATTTAAAATTATTAGCAATACAGCGGATAAAACTGATACAATACCTAATGGTGCGGTTTTCTTTACAATGGCTGTGCCAAGATCAGCAATGCTGGTTAATCCAATTGCCAGATAACCAAAAGACAAAATACTTATTACCCATGCTGCATTGTAATACTCAGGGGTAGTTAGTAAAATCAATGCCTCAGGCGCAAATAATGATACGAGCATACAGGAACCTCCCATACCCAAAACATACAAATAGAAAACATTTGCATAGATATGTCGAGCATTGGGCTGATTTATTATAGAAAATGCAAATGGCGACCAAGCCTGCTGAAACGCTGTTGTTCCTAAGCCGGCAACGGCTGCAATGGAGATTCCGATATGGTACAATCCAGCCTCTGATTTAGATAAATAAGCATTGACAAAAAAAACACCTGATAAGTTAACAAGCCAGTAAGCAATTGAGGCGGGAACAAATGGTATACTATATCTAATCATTTGTTTTAAGCGGCTAAATTCAAACAAACTAATTGGTCCAATCCAACTCCTTATTAAGTAAATAGAGAAAGGCATGGAAAACAAAGCTGCACCCAATTGCGCATAAAAGGCACCCTTAAGTCCCCAATTAAGTATTAAAACGAATACAACATTTAATCCTATAAGTGTAAGGGTGTAAAGTAACGTAAGCGATACCGTTGGCCAAACTTTCCTCTCGAATCTGAGAACATTATTTGCCACTCCCATCCATAGCATAATTGGAAGGGTGATAGATAAAATACGTATGTATAGGTAGCCTTCAGATGAATTGCCAAAGAGTAGTCTTGAAATAAAATGAGCACTTATAAATAAAGTAAAGGTGGCAGCTAATGAGAAGAAAAGGTAAAACCACAACCAGGTATTAATTGAACTCTTACGGTCAGCATAGTCATCGGTATCATAAAACCATCTGGCAGTAGAGTTATCTAGTGCAAGAATTAGAATGATTGTTACAAGCAAATACCCATTATTCAATATACCCAGCACACCGTAATCTGCAGGCGAGTATACCCTTGTATACAATGGAGTCAGAAAAAAACCAATAAAGCGACTGATAACTCCTGCCATTCCATAGATCAGGCTATCGGAGACCAAGGACCTTATAGATTTTTGGATAGACATGCTAATTCGAATATCAGGATAGATTAATAAGCGACTGATAGTATAAATCTACTGCATCTTCAGAAAAATATTTCCGTAGAATGGAACGATTATGCTGTACTTTTTCATCTGTTAACTTAGATGAAAGCTCGGCCTGATTCAGTTCATTCTGCACAGAGTATATATGCATCCCCCACTTCTTGAACTCAATATAAATACTGTTCTCTTCGCGCAAGAAAAGCTTCACACCGTACCATAAAAGCAAAATAATATTTCCTAGCCCTTGCTGTACAGACGCATTGAATACAGCAAAGTCCATATTACTTAATTTACGTGCATAATCTCTAGATTCGATAAAAGTATCCCAAATCTCAAAACTGTTTATAGGAGATGCCTGCAATTGAGTTTTTAAGTCATTAATAAACCTCTCATCTCCATACGATAATGAAAGTAATATCTTACCATTAAAATCAATTTTTTGAAGACGCTCAAGAGCGTCAAAATGATTTAAGGTAGGATCACCACTGTGATTAAGCATCAGGTTAAACATTGGCTTTTGCATATCAGATTTACAATCGTCATCCTGCTGGTTTATGAATTGATTAATTGAAAGGTATCCAAACCTGATATACTTCATTTTTGCCCCTGAATATCTTGATACATTATGCCAATCTTCTTCCAACAAGCTCGCAAAAAAATCAATATGATGAAAGGATGCAATAAATCTATTATGCATATAATAAGGGCGATGCATAAATTGTTTCAGATAATTCGCCTTCAGTCTGAGTTGCCCCAAAATAGTATTTTTTTCAAGATATTTCTTTGAACGACCTATATACAAATCGTCAATAAACTCAGGTAAATTATAAAACTCCCCACTCCAAAATATCCAAATAAATAATACATGCTGCTGCTTATCTTTAACTTTTTCTAAGATGAACTGAGAATAGCTATTGTAACTATGAAAATATACATGCTGCAGTCCGTTTATCGAGTTAATATATTGAATAATATCTTTCCAATTTAATGTAAAACTTTTTATTCCTGCTATTTCAGGAAACGGAGTAGATTTAACAATATTAATAAAAAGGTTCTTTTCGCCTTTTGTTAATCGTGTAATTCTTTCGCAGGCTTTTAAAGTATAATGACCAAGAGAATCCTGAAAAATGTGTAGATTCATTAATGATAGTATTGTTCAACGGTTTTACATATCAGGTTCACTTCTTCAGGAGTAAGTTCATAATATAGAGGCAATCTCACCAAACAATCTGTAAATGTATCTGAGTTAATTAATTCTATATCATTTTTTCCATACATTTTTTCCTGGTATGGACTTTTATGCAATGATAGATAATGAAACACCGCTAGCATATCATTCGCTTTCAGGTGGTTTATAAGTCCGGTCCTTTCATTCAGATTATTGCAGACAATATAGAACATATGCGCATTGTTGGTTGCATAATCCGGCACGTGAGGTAATTTAACAAATCCCTTGTTTTCTATTAAGGCTAAATTTTTGTTATAGAGATTCCATAAACTAATCCTTTTTTCTTGTATCCTGTCTAATGACTCTAACTGGGCGTAAAGAAAGGCCGCAATGATTTCAGATGGCAAGAATGATGAACCAATGTCTACCCATCCATATTTGTCTACCTCACCTCGGAAAAATTTAGAGCGATTTGTTCCCTTTTCTCTAATTATCTCGGCACGTTCAATAAATTTATCATCGTTAATCGCAAGTAGGCCGCCCTCTCCTGATATAATATTTTTAGTTTCATGAAAAGAAAAAGCAGCAAGATGACCAATGCTGCCTAATGGCTTGCCCTTATAATAGGAGTCTATTGCCTGAGCAGCATCTTCAACCACAAATATTCCGTGTTCATTTGCAACAGACATAATTTCGTCCATATCACACGCCATGCCCGCATAGTGCACAGGAACAATTGCCTTTGTTTTTTTGGTAATGAGCGTCCTTATTTTACCGGCATCCATGTTGGGGTGCCCGGCTTGACTATCACAAAACACAATTTTTGCTCCGCGCAAAACAAATGCATTAACCGTTGAAACAAATGTATAGGAAGGAGCTATCACTTCATCTCCGGGTTGGATGTTTAGCAGTAGTGCAGCCATCTCCAAGGCATCTGTGCAAGAAGTTGTGAGGAGAGCCTTTTTAAATCCATATTTCTGCTCAAAATAAGTATGACACAATTTGGTGAAATGGCCGTCTCCTGAAATCTTACCACTTTCAACTGCTTGCTTAATATATGTAAGTTCCTTGCCGGAAAGGTAAGGTTTATTAAAGGGTATCATAAATCAAATACTTACTGGTGTGAATTTTGCCCTATGTGGTAACAGAAATTTCATAAACCTTATTTCTTCATCACTGCCGGTCTTGAGATATTGCCTGCTTGAAACAGCAAAATATGATCTGCCATCCTGCTTGAACTGAGATATATCTTCAACAATCTTGATTTTATTATTATCAGCTTTGGCCTCTATTAAATAACCCATCATTTTAACAAGCTTTTCTTCAACTGTTACTTCTTTGAATTGAAAGCCTATTTTATCAGAAATAGATTTAGCCGGACTTCCTGCATAAATTTGATTGTATTCCATATCCTTTGTAACCACAGACCCAACCATTGCCATTGATTTATCATGCGCATTAATGGGTGATACAATGCAATGACCTACAAACCATACATCATTTCCAACGGTTAATTTATTTTCACTTAAAAAACGACAACCTTCTAGTGTATCTCCATATTTAATGTGACTCCACAATTGTGAATGCGCACCTATGCCACAGTTGTTTCCAATTGTTGTCCCCCCAATGCTGTCAATGATAGTATACTGTCCAATCCATGCATTATGACCAATTTTACAAGGCAAATATCCATGCACATTTGTATGATGTTGTATTTTAGAATAATCTCCTAATTCGAAATCATCGCAGATTATTTGAACATCATTACCAATATAAACATTATCACCTATAACAATCCGCTTAGCCTTACCACTAATTCCGCGAATGGTTGCTGAAGGTTCAATAAATGTGTTCTTACCTATAATAATTTGCTCTGCCAGTATGTTCATAATTCTGATTATTGATTTGTTGATGTGGGATAAAACACCAATAACTCATTTGTTTCAAATTAAGAATTGTATATTCTCTCAATCATGTCTACCACTTTTAATCCTTCCAAAGCGTTGGTGGTAATGGGAGCTCTACCTTTTAGCACATCCACCACATTCTCTATTACATAATGGTGGTTTTGAGCCGAGCCTTTGTAAGCGCCATAATCATTTCCCGGATTGGTGGGGGCAAGTGTTGGCATTGTATAATCCTTAATATGACAGTATTCAACCTCATTCATATATTGGCCGCCAATTTTAATGCTGCCATTCTCGGCAATAATGGTCATGCTGCTCTCCAGATTTTGATTCCAAACAGAGGTTGAATAGTTAATACAACCCATACCTCCATTTACAAAATCAAAACTAACAAAACCACTGTCTTCAAAGTCGGTTAGATCTTTATGGTTAAAGTCGTTGAATTTGCCTTTAATATTATCTATGTCTCCAAACAACCAGTACATGATATCAATAAAGTGAGAGAACTGCGTAAATAATGTTCCACCATCAAGTGCTTTGCTGCCGTGCCAGCTGCCTGGTTTATAATACCTATTATCACGGTTCCAATAGCAGTTTAACTGCATCATGTAAATTTTACCCAGCTTACCACTTTCTACCAAATCTTTTATCCAAACCGATGGTGGTGAGTAACGGTTTTGCATCACTGCAAAAACATGCTTATGAACCTGCAATGCTTTAAAAATAACTTTCTCTGCATCTTGCTTGTTTAAAGCCATTGGCTTCTCTACCACAATATGCTTTCTTGCTTCCAATGCCGTAAGTGATTGTTCGGCATGAAATCCGTTGGGTGTGGCAATATTGATTACATCTACATCTATATCGGCATTAAAAAAATCCTCAAGTGAGGAAAAGAAAGGTACCGTATACTGACCTATTCCAAGTTCTGATTTGGGCTTAACATCAATTAATGCAACCAGTTCTGATTCACCGTTACGGTGTATCATCTCAGCATGCCTTTTTCCTATGTGACCGCAGCCTACAACGGCAAATTTTATTTTTCTGTCTGTCATTCTATTGCTAGGACTTTTTATTTAGATAAGGTGAAAATAATCAACGCAAGTGTTGTTAAGGTTGAGGTTACTGCCAATGCCTCACTCAGTGTTAGCTTAGATCTTTCCTCTCTGGGCGGCACAACAATTTCTGAACCTGATAATACCTTTGGATAAAATTTAACAAATAAGAAACGCCTTGTTGGCTTGGCTGTTCCGTTGGGATAAACGACATAGGTTCTTCTTTTAAGCGCACGCTGCGTAAACCCTCCCGATCCCGACACATATGCTTTTAGACTTTTGCCAGACTCAAATCGCAAACGCACCGGATAAAGCACCTCTCCGCTCACCTTTACCGTTTGCAAATCATTCGGAACTCTTAGTATATCTCCGTCAGAAACAATTAAATCAAACTTAGATCCGGGCTTGTCTAATATTTTTTGCAAGTCAATACCTACTACAGATACATCATCAGTAAACTCGCGCGTAATAAGCTCTTTAGCCCTAACAGAATCTCGGGTTTGTTTCAAAAGGGCATCCAGTTTTTGCTTACGCACCAAAAGTTCAGTTTCAGAAAGTTTCTTCTTTCTAATAAGAATAGCACCCTGCGGATAACTGCTAGCTGTTATGCCTCCTGCACGCTTAACAATATCAGAAACCCTTTCATTGTTTTTAGAAATGGCATAGCTGCCCGGTGAGAAAATCTCGCCCTCAAGCATTACAGAAGCAGAAGAAGTATATCCGGCCAGCTGGTAAACTGAAATCTGGTCAAATGGCTCAAGCGCAATGCTGGCAGAGCCTGCATTTAATAATTCATCTAAACTAATTCTAAATATTTTTGCTATTTCAGAACCCGCTTTTCCTACGTCCTGATTCTTTACTTTACGTGCAATCTCAATCTTACTCCTGTCGGCCGATTCTTTCAGACCTCCTGCTAATATGATCAGATCTTCCACTTTCATCTGCTCGGCAAAATCGTATACTCCGGGCCTTAACACCTCTCCGGTAATTGTAACCTTGCGAGCCTCCCGTATATCAAATTTTGAGCTGATATTGATTTTATCCTCTCTTTTCAAGGCAATATCCCCTTTACCATTGGATACATCTTTTACATTAAAAGAAATCATTTCGGTAGACAAATCATCCTTTAACCTGATTAATATTCCTCTTTCAGTAAATGCATCTTCCCTCAAGCCTTCTGCTTTTTTAATTAACTGACCCAGTGTAAGCCCTTTTTCAAAGGCATATAAACCCGGCCTAAACACAGCACCTTCTATGCTTACCCTGTTTTCAAATCGATCTATAACTTTTTCAATCAAGTAAACATCCCCGGTTTGCGGAGCAAACATGCCAAATAACTCACTTGAAACCTCCGCAACTTTTTTCTCCTTACCCGTTACACGGATAACCTTAATTAAATTACTATAGGCATAATCTGTAAAACCACCTGCGTATGCCAATACGTCTTTTATTGTTTCGCCTTTTTTAACCTCATACAAACCCGGACGCTTAACTTCTCCCTGCAACTCAACCCGGCTTTCATAAGGAGATATTTTGATGATATCTTGATCTTGCAAACGCACATTACCCGTGCTATTTCCTTTCATTAAAAACTCATAAACATCCAATGTCGCAATAGCTTTGCCACCCCTTATGATGCGAATATTACGGAAGGAGCCATTTACCGATGGGCCACCCGATGCATATAAAGCATTAAATACAGAGGCAAGAGAAGGTAAGGTATATGTGCCCGGCATATTAACCTCACCAATTAGGGAAACTTTAATGCTTCTGATATTACCCAGCACTACATTAACTCCGGTTTCTCCCGAATTAATTCCTGAATAAATGGCACTTAGTTGGGTGATGATTTTTTTGCGGGCCGATTCAATGGTTAAACCATTTAATTGTATTATACCCACAGACGGTATGCGGATATTACCTTCGGCAGATATTTTTAACTTATAGCTTGCCTCAGAAAAACCATAAACATCAATAAATAACTCATCTTCAGGACCTAATTGATAGTTGGCTGGGGTAGCTATTTTTAAATTAGGCTCAAATGTTAGGGCTTTATTATTAAACAACTCTGCCCCAAAAATTTTTTGAGCGGTCAGACTATTTAATATATTTTTTTCTTGGCTCAAGGCCTGCACCTCATCTGCATTATCCTCATTTTCAGAGGATGAATTGGTTACTTTAAAAGTAGTTTCAACCTTTTGTATTCTGGTTTTAAGTTTAGCAAACTCATCTCTGGACATCTTTTTCTGCAATGCTACAAACTCCAACTCATTAATATCCATTTTCTTACGATTCATTTGGCTAATCAAATCAGCCACCTGATCGTCTGAGATATCATCAACCCTCAAAGAACCTAGCTGTTCCAGATCAAATCGCTTTGATTGAGCTTGGGTTTGGGCTACAAAAAACAGGAGTATTGTAGTTAGCAATATCCTGCATATCAAAAACATATGTTTAATCATACTTGATTTATACAAAGCGTATAATGGGTAATGTGGCAAAAATAGCAATTAATCAACGTCTAACAAAGCCAATATCTTATAAATAGCCTTGTTTATTCTGTAAAATATGCAACCGATAGCCCGTAATAAAGATGTCTTGTACAAACATTTATTGCTTGAATTGAATGAAGCTTAATATCTTCGCGCCTCTGAATATGAAAAGCACCCTTACCCCTTTCTGCAAAGTTTTGCTGCTCCTTGCACCTTTGTTCTATTCTGTTTTGAGCCATGCACAAACCGGTGAAGTAAGAGGATTTGTATATGATAAGGAAAACGGTGAGCCTCTCATCTTTACACCTGTTTACTTGCAAGAAAACATGTTAGGCAAGGCTACAGATATCAACGGATTTTATGTTTTATCAAAAATTAAGCCCGGCAGATACACGCTAAAATGCTTCTCAATTGGATATGATACCGGAATTGCAGTAATAAATATTAAAGAAGGTGGCATCACCAATCAAAACTTGTATCTGAAAAAAGTTACCAAACAACTGGAAGAGGTTGTTATCTCAGGTGAAAGACAAAAAGCAAAAACAGAAGTCAAGATTTCAAACATAACCATTACGCAAAAAGAACTTAAGCAATTACCCACTTTTGGCGGAGAGCCTGATTTGGTGCAGTACTTGCAGGTATTACCCGGTGTGGTATTTAGTGGCGACCAAGGTGGGCAGTTATACATTAGAGGGGGTTCGCCTGTGCAAAACAGAATCATGATTGACGGCATGATGATTTACAACCCCTTTCACTCCATTGGTTTATTTTCAGTGTTTGATGCAGATATCATAAGAAGTGCTGAAGTATTTGCAGGCGGATTTAATGCACAGTACGGAGGCCGCATTGGCGCAGTAGTGGACATTAATACCCGTGAAGGTAATAAGAAAGAGTTTAGCGGAAAACTGTCGGTTAATCCAATTACTTCCAAGCTATTATTAGAAGGACCACTAGCTAAATTCAGTGAAGAAAGTGGTAGCACTTCATATTTGGTTTCTTACAAAACTTCGTACCTCGATCAGACTTCAAAAACACTTTATAACTATTCAGAAAATAATGGCAATGCAAACGGATTACCCTTTAGTTTTAACGATCTTTACGGGAAGCTGTCATATGTTGGTTCAGGGGGCAGTAAACTAAATGTATTTGGTTTTAATTTTAATGACCAGGTTAACTATCCCGAAACAAAATTTAGCTGGAATGCCTACGGCATGGGTACAAATTTCTTTGTGGTGCCTGAGGGCTCTACCATTATTAATGGTGCAGTAAACTATTCTCGTTATGAAATGAGCCAAAAAGAAGGCGATAATAATCCAAGAGAAAGCGGGGTTTCAGGCTTTACGGTAGCCTTAAACTTTACCAATTTTCTTGGTAAAGACGATATCAAATATGGCTTTGAAATTAATGGATTTAATACTGATTTTATTTACACCAACCAATATGGAAGGGAAATGAAACAGGATGAAAGCACTACTGAACTTTGCGGATTTGTTAAATACAAAAAAACATTTGGCAAGCTAATTATTGAACCCGGATTCAGGGTGCAGGCTTATGCCTCGCTAGGCAATAATTCTTATGAACCGAGACTGGGCGCTAAATATAATCTATCTGATCGCATTAGGATTAAAGGAGCCTGGGGAATGTACTCTCAAAACCTTATAAGTGCTGTTTCGGATCAGGATGTAGTTAATCTCTTCTACGGCTTTCTATCAGGCTCTGAAAACATTCCAAGCAGGTATAACGGAAAAGATATTACTCACCGCATGCAGACTGCCACACACTATATTGGCGGTATAGAAATTGATGTTGGACAGCATGGCGAAATTAACGTAGAAGGATTTTATAAAGATTTTACGCAGCTAACGAATGTTAATCGTGATAAAAAATACGACAACACCCAGGTCAATCAATTTAGGCCGGAAAGCGAACGGTTTGATTTTATAATTGAAACAGGAGACGCATATGGCATGGATTTCAGGTATAAATACGAATTTAAACGCTTTTATATTTGGGCGGTTTATTCTCTTACCTATGTAAACAGGAATGATGGCGTGCGATCTTATATGCCTCATTTCGACAGAAGACATAATATCAATATTGTAACCACTTATTCATTTGGCAGCAAGGCCAGCTGGAGCGCTAATGTTAGATGGAATTACGGTTCAGGATTCCCTTTTACACAAACACAGGGTTTTTATGAGCAAATGCGCTTTGGGAATGGTGTTAGCACTGATTACGTTAACCAAAACGGATCATTAGGCGTTTTTTATACCGATATTAATAAAGGTAGGTTACCTGATTTCCACCGGTTAGATTTTTCACTGTCTAAAAAACTAAATTTTGGCAAACGCACTTCGTTAACTGTAATTGCTGCTGCCACCAACGTATACAACAGAGCCAATATTTTTTATTTTGACAGAACCCAATACAAACGGGTAGATCAGCTGCCAATTATTCCCACAGTGGGGATAAATTTATCCTTCTGAGTTTGCTCCGCCCGATAGCTTTGACGTTAATAAACGTTAAAGATGCACTGCATGAAGTTTAAATCAGTTTTAAAAGGCTTTGCCCTCCTACTCAGCTTTCAATTGTCTTTCCAGATTAAAGCGCAGCGAACAGCTGTATTCAATGAGCAACTGCGTTATTACAACAGAGCGCTTGAATTGTTTGAAAAAGAAAAATATGCAGCTGCTCAAAAGCACTTTATATTGTATACAGAAATAAGCCGCGATCGCGAAACCGCAATCAATGCCGCTTATTATGCAGGAGTTTGCGCAATGGAACTATTCAATGCAGACGCAATTAATCTACTCAATCATGTTAGACTCAAATATCCGGATCACTCCAAAGCCCAATGTGCCAACTACCAATTGGGTAAATATTTCTACAGGAACAAAGACAATAAAACTGCTATTAAGCATTTTGAAACGACCGACCCGCTCGCTCTAACTCCTGATGAAGCAGACGAATACTGGTTTATGAAAGGTTACTGCTACTTTAAAACTGAACGTTTTGATGAATCGAAAACTGCTTTTCAGTCAATTAAAGATAAGCAAGGCAAATTTTATGATGCATCCAATTATTACTACGGCTATGTGGTATATAGGCAGGGGAATTATGATGAGGCATTGCTTCATTTTACCAGAGCCCAAAAATCAAGAACATTTGGCCCACTGGCTCAGGTTTATATTGCACAAATTTATTTTGCGCGCAAGCAGTACAATGAAGTGGTGCAATTTGCCGATACCATTAGCAACAAAGAAATAATATTTGATGTAGCAGGAATAGTTGGCCAATCTTACTACCATCTTGGTAATTTTAATAGGGCTCTTCCCTATCTTGAAAAATTTAACAGCAATCCGCCTGTATCCAAAACCAATCAGGATATTTACCGCTTAGGCTACTCTTACTTTCAAAATAATCAGTTTGAAAAAGCCATTGAGCAACTGGTGGAGGTTGCAACCGGAAAAGACACTACCGCCCAGTATGCTAATATGCATCTGGCAGTTTGCTACCTAAAAACTGATCAGAAACAAAAAGCACGTAATACATTTGATATTGCTTACCGCATTGGTTTTAATAAAGAGCTCACAGAACTGGCATTATATAATTTCGCTAAACTATCCTATGAACTGGGCAATCAGCAGGATGCCCTCAGAGACTTGGTTAAATATATAAACAACTATCCCGAAGCATCATCAATCGATGAGGCTAAAACATTGTTGAGTAATCTGCTACTTAATACAAGAAATTATAAAGAAGCTATTCAGATTATTGAAAGCATTAAAAATCCTTCAAAGGATAATCAGACAGCTTTACAAAGGGTTAGCTATTACAGGGCAGAAGAACTTTACCTAAATAATGATTACACAGGCGCACTCGAACTCTTTACCAAATCTTCCAGAAACGATTCGGATAAAAAATTATTTGCACTTGCCCATTTCTGGATTGGCGAGTTAAACTATAAACTTGGCAACTACCAGCAGTCATTTGATGCCTATTTAAAATTTTCCGGATTCAATGAAATTAAGGATACCCGATTTTATGCACTGAGCAGTTATAATAAGGGCTATTGTAGACTAAAACAGGAGCAGTTTGATTTTGCTATAACTGAATTTGAAACCTTTGTTAAAACGGATTACGCCAGAGCAAATCCGGAAATCTTTACGGATGCATCCATGCGCATTGCCGATTGCTTTTTTGTATTAAGGAATTATGATAAAGCCATAGCAGCATATGATATTGTTATTCAAAAGAAATTAAACGGTAGCGATTATGCCTTGTATCAAAAAGCAATGATACTGGGTGTGCAAAATAAAAGTAATGATAAAATCGCTTCACTTCAGTCTATTATAGATGGGTTTAAACGCTCTCCCTATATCGATGATGCACTATTTGAAATTGCCAATGTGAACCTGCAAACTGAACATTATGCGACTGCAGTTAATGGCTTTCAAAATATTATCGACAACTACCCACGCAGTAGCTACATTAGAAAAGCTTTGTTAAATAAGGGCCTTGCGCAATACAACCAAAATAATGACGAAGATGCCCTGAATGCATTTAAACAACTCATTAACCAGTTTTCTACTTCACCTGAAGCCAGAGAAGCACTTGTGGTTATAAAAAACATATTCGTAAACAAAGGTCAAATTGACGAATACTTAGAATTTGTTAAAGTATTACCAAATGTTGTGATATCTCCTACCTATGAGGATTCGGTAACTTTTGAATCAGCTTTTAATCTTTATAAAAACGGAGATTGTTCAAAATCTTCCAAAGGATTTGCAAACTATATCAACCGCTTTCAAGGAGGATTTTTCATACTTAAAGCAAATTACTACAAAGCCGAATGCGATTTTAAACTCAAGAATTTTGATTCAGCGCTTACCTGCTATGAATATGTAGCCACATACAACAGGAATGATTTTACAGAAAGAGCAACCAGGCAAGCTGCAGTTTTGCATTTGATGAAGAAAAATTATGCTAAATCATTTGAATATTATTCTTCATTGGAACGTATTGCCAGCAACAGAGATAATATGGCCATTGCACTGCTTGGTCAGCTCAAATGCGCATCAACAATGCAAAAAACAGATACAGCAGCTCAGGTAGCCATGCGCTATCTCAATTCAACCATTGCACAAAAAGAAGGTACCATAGAAGCCAGATATATACTGGCCAGATATTATATGCAAAAAATGCAGCCTGATTCTGCCATATCTCATGCGCAATTCGTGGTTAAAGAAACCAAAAATGCATGGGCTGCAGAATGTAAATATTATCAGGCACAATTAATGAGCTACCGCAAAGACTATAAAAATGCCCGCAAACAAATCTTTGAACTAAGCGATAATTATTCTTCCTATGAATTTTGGGTAGCCAAAGGCTTTATACTACTGGCCGATGTGTATTTATCAGAAAAAGATGCCTTCCAGGCTAAGGCAACTCTGCAAAGTTTGATGGATAATTATGATGGGGAAGATATTAAAATAATTGCCAGAGAAAAACTTCAGCAGATTATAGCAGAAGAAGAGAAAAACAAACCTGCTCCTAAACCGGAAATAGAAAAAGAAATTCAAAATAACTAACCCCCTTGCCCGTAATGAGAAAACTATATTTAACCTGCGTATTATTCCTAATGGTAATAAATACTTATGCTCAAGATACACTGCGCACAGATGTGGTTGATGTGGTCAAAGCATTTAAACCGGTGCTTAGTGACGCTATGAAAATCCAAAGCAATCCCAATCCGGAAATACCTGAAATGAGCAAACCCAAATTCTTCTACAGTATACCGGAAAAGCTGCAACATGCTGTAACCCCTACCGTCTACACCATAAAGCCACTGTCAATGGGTACCTCTCTTCTGCCTAAATTAAAAAACAATTATACCCGCGCTGGATTTGGCAACTACAATATGCCATTGTTTGAGGTATACATAAACAGCGTTAGAAACAAAACCATGCAAGCTGGAGTTTTTTATAAGCATTTATCGGCCAGCCCAAGTGGTGATAACACCTTTAGCAACAATACGCTTCATCTATTTGGAAAAAAATTTATGGGCAATGGCATACTCAGTGCTGATGCTTCCTACCATCGCAACAGAGTAAATGTGTTTGGCCAAACCAAAGAGAAAAGGCCTGAAGGTACTGATATTGAAAACGTATTTAGCTGCTTTGATTTGCAATCTTCATACAGCAATGTGGTAAAAGATACCAGCAAATTATCTTATAAAATAAGCCTGAACTATTACAGATTCGGTGACAACCGTTCCGTTAATGAAAATGATTTTAAAATAGGCGGAACTTTTAGAAAAAGCCTAAAAGGCAACCCGCTTGATATAGAAACCAAAGTTCAGATAACCGGTATTGATAGCAGCAGCAAGAAACTTGATCGCGTTTTTGTAGACATTAATCCACGCTACAAACTTAATATAACCGACAAAACCTATATATCCGTTGGCTTCAACTCAACCTTTGCCAACGATAGTGCAAGCAGTACAAAGATACACTTCTACCCTACGGCAGAAGCTGGATATATGCTCATTAAAAATAGCCTCACTGCATTCGGAGGCATTACCGGTAACCTGCAGCGACATACCTACAGGAGCCTCGCCACCGAAAATCCATTTATCAGGCAAACTGCTTTTCTTAATACTGATAATACTTTTGAATTTTACACGGGTCTAAAAGGTATTATAAGCCCGCAAACCTCCTTCTTACTTCAGGCTTCCTTTGCTACTGTTAAAAACCTATTGTTTTATGCCGCTGATAGCATTTTGTTGAGCTCAACAGTTATATACGATAGGAGTTCTGCCGGCTTTACCAATATAAAAGCAGAACTTAATCATGAATTTGGAAACGACTTCCGTTTAGGCTTTGTGATGAACTACTTTGGATATAGCCTGCAGTTAGCCTCACCTTCTTCAAGACCAACTTTTACTACACAAACCAATATTTATTACAATATTGGCGATAAAATTTTACTTAGGGCAGAAGCCTTCACCATGAACCAACGCCAAGTATTAATTGCGCAAAATAATGAACAGCAAAGTATTGAAGGCTGGGTTGATTTAAACACAGGACTTGAATACCGATACAATAAGAACACCTCTTTATTTCTAAATATAAATAACCTTACCAATAATAAATATCAACGCTGGTATGCATTGCCTGTATATGGCATAAATGTATTGGGAGGCATTACCCTTACTTTTTAAGGCTAATTTTCAGCCCGTTAATGCTAATATTTGCCTAATCGGTGTCGCTAGCTTAAATTGCGATTCAGATTATGGCAGAAAAAGACCTGAATCAGATTTGGCAATTCATCAAAGAACTACTGCATGAGCACGATTGTGTAATTGTTCCTGGGTTAGGTGGTTTTGTGGGAAACCGCGAGCCGGCAAGAATTGATCAGGTTTCGCATGTAATTACACCACCATCTAAAAGAATCATCTTTAACCAAAACCTTAAAACCAATGATGGTTTACTGGCCAACAAGGTTTCACAATCGTGGCAAGTTAACTACAATGAGGCCATAGATCACATCCAAAATCTAACTGAGCAGGTTAAACAAATGCTGCTGTTGCAGAAACATTACAAGGTTAATGATTTCGGTAATTTCAGGCTAAATGCCGATGCTAATTATGTTTTTCTTCCTGATAAACTAGATACTTACTTACCCTCTTCTTTCGGCTTGGCACCACTCCAGGCAGAGCCTGTTGCGGCACGTGCAGCTAAAATCGGGAAAGCCCGCGTATTTAAAGACCGCAAAGAATTAAAAAAGGTAAGAAACAAAAATAATATAGGGCCCAAGGCATTGGTGGCAGTATTGGTTTTACTGCTTGGTATAAATGGGTGGATATTTTTACAAGACCACCAGTTGAGTGATTTAAAGCCAGACAATATGCAACTTAGTGTTTCTTCCTGGTTCGATTCTATATTTAATGATACTGCAAATCAACAGCCTCAGCACATATCAGAACCTATAGCTGCAGAGCCCGCTGCCGAAATAAATCAGCCCGTTGAATCCTTAGTTGCCGTAATTGACTCTACACCCCTTGCTGATGCAACCGTTAAGCAAGAGCAACCTGCAGCGGCAAAAACCATTCAAGTTACTGAAGAAGCGGCAGTTCCAGTAATTGATTATTATTCGCATGCACAGCATTTGGCTCTTGCAAAGCATAACTGGGCTTTTCCTCCAAGTGATATTTTACCCATCATTTCAGATAGCCTGAGCAACCCGGAAGTTAAAGTACCATTAGAACCTGCTTTGCCTGAGCTACCCGGTAACGAGCCAACTGTAAAAAAAATGCCTTCCAACAAACTTGCAGGAAAATCTGCTGTAATCGACTCTGTTTATTACATTATTGGTGGGGTTTTTTGCAAGGAGCGAAATGCCGTTAAATATTACAATCAGCTTAAAGAAAAAGGCTATGAGCCTGAGATAATGCTTAACCAAAACATCAATTGCAAAAGAGTTAGCTATGCCCGCTTCCGCACGCGCAAAGAAGCTGAAATGATGTTAATGAATATCAAAACATCAGAAAACCCCGGTGCATGGATTCTCTCTCAGGGCTCTAAAAAGTAACCAAGATACCACCGTCTTATTCTCTTTGCTGCCATGTGCATATGTGATTAACTGCATATAAAGAATTAGCCAAACTTTAAATTTATTTGTTAAGCAACAATCAAAAGCCACTCAACGTTAGTTTCTGTAAAATAAATGATTATGTCTGCTCACATACAATCGCGTGAAAGAAAAAACAAAACAGCTGCTATAATAGGCACTGCCATCTTTCATGCATTGTGTTTATTGCTGCTTTGGTATATGATGCTTTATCCGCCAAATCCGCCACTCGATGCAGGTGGTTCAGGTATGGCTATTAGCCTGGGTGAGCCGGATATGGGAGGCCCCTCCCCCACACCAATTGAAGAACCCTCTCAGGTTACACCCATTGAGCAAGAAGTATTTGAACAAGAAAACCCCGTTGCAACTCAGGAAATCGAAGAAACACCGGTGGTCGAAACTCCTAAAAAAGAAATAAAAAAACCTATTAACGAGGTTGTAAAACCCACTAAGAAATTAATAGAAAAACCGGTTGAAACACCAAGAAGACCCGATGAGCGTTCCTTATTCAGAAAAAACAATAACCGCTCCTCTGAAAGTGGATCGGGAGATGGGGAGATTCCCGGTAATGAAGGAAGTCCTGATGGGTCATCCGATGGTTCACCAGATGGAACCGGAGGTAGTGGAGGAAACGGCAGTGGCTACGGAAATGGAAACGGAATAGGTAATGGCAATGGTGACGGCATCGGCTCTTTTGAACTCAAAGGAAGAAGCGTAGCCAGGCGACCCAATGTTGAAGAAAACTCTCGCGAAACAGGGAAAGTAGTTGTTGGTGTAGTTGTAGATAGAAACGGAAGAGTGATTAAAGCTACTCCTGGTCAGAAAGGAACAACAACTTTAAGTCCGGTACTTTTGGAAAAAGCCAAACAAGGCGCACTTGAAACCCGATTTAGCACAAGGTCTGACGGGCCGGAAGAACAATACGGAACAATCACGTTCATTTTCCGATTTAAGCCTTAGTGCTAAAGTTTTTTCCGGTGTTTATTGCTTGGCAGTTTGTTTGAGCTATGCACTGACCTGCGTTGCTCATCTGCCTTCATACCTTCCGGCAACATTAATTCCACAATATTACTTCCTGTTAATTCTTTAATACGCTTAAATTTAATAAAGTCTTTCCCGTTTACCAAGGTAAGTGCAGTACCGGTGCGTTCTGCCCTGGCTGTGCGGCCTATTCGGTGCACATAATCTTCCGGATCAGGAGGCACATCATAATTTACAACAAGACTTATTCCTTCCACATCTATGCCTCTTGATAAGATATCTGTGCCAATTAATAGTTTTATTTCGTTGTTTTTAAATGCCCTCATCAACTCTTCCCTTTCAGGCTGTTCCAGATCACTGTGAAATGCCTGTGCATTAACCTTTCTTTTAACCAACTCCTTATGCAGTTCTTTCACTTTATCCTTGGTTGATGCAAAAATAATGACACGATCATCTTGTCTTGCTTGCAAATAAGAAAGAAGAAATGCTGTTTTGTAAGCATCGCCAATATAACACATTTGCTGGGCTATGCCCTCTGCCGGCTTACTTATGGCTATTGTAATTTCCTTAGGGTGATGCAAAATTTTCTGAGCAAGCGTTCTTATCCTGGGTGGCATTGTTGCTGAAAAAAGTAAGGTTTGCCTTTCTTTAGGAATGAAGGAAATAATCCGAATGATATCGTCATAAAAACCCATATCCAACATACGGTCGGCTTCATCTAACACCAAATATTTAATATACTTAGTATCGAATGAGCCTGAAGAGGTTAGCATGGCAAGCAATCTTCCAGGTGTGGCTATTACCACATCTACCCCGGTGCGCAGCGCCTTTTGCTGTTGTTCCCAGCTTAATCCATCACCTCCACCATACACTGCCATTGAGCTTACGCCTGTAAAATAAGCCAAACCTTCGATCTGCTGGTCAATTTGCTGTGCCAGTTCACGCGTGGGCACAATAACGAGTGTACTCAGTTTTCTATTCTCGTGTTCAAGTATATTATGAATAACAGGCAATACGAATGCGGCTGTTTTACCAGTTCCGGTTTGGGCACAGGCAATTAAATCATGTTTAGCTAAAACATGAGGAATAGCCAGCTGTTGTATGGGAGTTGGCGTTTCAAAACCCATAGCATCCAGCCCATCCAGCAAACTATCGTTTAGGTTTAAATCAAAAAATGTCAATACGTTTAAGTTTGCCTGCAAGATATGCAATTGAAGGATGTTTAAGAAGATTTGTATTTTTACCCACACATGAAACCAGTCAAAAGCCATCATACCATGCGACTCACAGCCCTGTGGGCTCTGAGTGAGAGCGGCTTGGGAGGCATTATGCATGCATTTAAAATTCCATTTACAGGCTTCTTTCTAGGTGGATTTGCCATTGTAATCATTACACTTATTGCCTGTTATAGCCAAAACCGATGGAAAGAAATAAGCAGGGCAACCATTTTGGTAATCCTGATAAAAGCAGCAGTAAGTCCGCAATCTCCTCCTATGGCCTATTTAGCAGTAGGGTTTCAAGGACTGGCAGGTGCGCTCATCTTCGGTGCCATTGGGCATAATAAATCGGCAGCTATGTTATTTGGCTGTATTGCCTTGTTTGAATCGGCTATACAAAAGTTTTTGGTAATGACTCTCATTTTTGGCAATTCCATTTGGGAAGCACTGGATTTATTTTTCAAAGGCATAACAAAGGACCTTCATTTGAGCAATGATTTTTCTTTCAGCTTCTGGCTTATTGCAGGCTACACATTTGTATATAGCATTTGGGGGTTGGTTTTGGGCAATTGGGCGTCTAAAATTCCTGATCACATTAGCAAAGAGGCACATCAAATTTTAGCTGACTATAAGAATATGATCACCATAGCTGATAAAGCACCCGCAACCTCTAATTTTAAAAAGAAAGGCAAGTGGATTGCTACATTTTTTATGCTGTTATTCATTATTAGTACTTTTATAATACTAGGGTCTGCCCATAAAGCTTTATATGCCATAACGAGAACAATAGCTGCTTTGCTGCTAATTTTTTTTATAATAAACCCTTTGGTTAAATGGCTGCTGCAACTATGGATAATTAGGCAAAAAAACAAGCATGCTGCCGGTGTTTCATCATTGATGGATTTATTGCCCGAACTAAAGAACCTGGTTAGGCCAGCCTTTCGTTTAGCACGCGCTAAACACACCGGAATATACATGTATAAACAGTTTGTATTTACCCTTTTGGTGCTAACTCTCTTTGCAAATAATGAATAATGCCGATTTATATACTTAGTCAACCTATTCAAACCGGTAAAACAAGCATGTTGCAGCAATGGCTGCATAACTATCCGAATGCACATGGCATCCTTACACCTGATATTAATGGTAAAAGAATGTTGTATGATATAAGCCTTAAAAGCTATCATACATTGCAAATAGAAACGCAAGAGGAAGGCATTAGCATTGGTAAATTTACATTTAGCAAAACAGGGTTTGAAAATGCACGGAATATTATACTTCAAGCCTTGCATAAAAATCCTGAATGGCTAATTATAGATGAAATTGGCAGACTGGAGTTGGACCGCCACGAAGGGCTAGAGCCGGCTATTGGTGAAGCAATAGCGTTGGTAAAAAGAAAATATACTCAAGTAAACCTGTTGCTGGTTATAAGAGATTATTTGTTACAGCCTGCCATAAATTATTATCAACTATCTGAAGCAAAAATATTAACTGCACCAAACCTGATATACGATTTACTGTTGCCCAGCGGACTTGTATTATGCGGAGGGAAAAGCATGCGGATGGGGAAAGATAAAGCACTGATAAATTATCATGGAATGGCACAATATCAGTATGTTTATCAATCGATCTTTCCTTTTTGCAATTCGGTTTTTGTATCGTGCAATGAGAATCAAAAAGAAATACAAAATAGTGGTTTAGCACTTGTGCAAGATAATCCTTCCCTTAGCCAAGCAGGCCCTATTTCAGGGGTAATGAGTTATATATTGAAAGAAATGAAGGGCCCGATATTGCTTTGCGGTTGTGATTATCCTTTTGCAAATGCGCAAACTTATTTAAAATTGGTACAGGCCAGACATCCGGAGATAGACATTGTTTGTTATGTAAACCCGGAAACAGGTTTTGATGAGCCACTTTTAGCAATTTATGAAACAAGTGCACTGACAAAACTTAAAGTGTGGTTTAATGAAGGCAACCAATCATTGCGGCACTTTCTGCAAACCATGAATGTAAAGCGAGTTGTACCGAATACACCCGCAGAAATAAAAAGCATAGATAGACCAAATGATATTGCGAACCTGCCAAATCAAAATGAGTAATTGATTGAGCAAGTTTAAAAACGCCAAGTTTAATTCTTGAACATAAACATCCACTCACAGCTCCAATTGCACCTCAAAAATGTTAACTTTTTGAAGATAACAATGTGATAAAAAAATGTTATTTGCGCTGTTTCATTTAAACACAACGTTATAACATGGGAAAAATCTTAATAATTGATGATGAAAAAGCCATTCGCAATACACTGAAAGAAATTTTGGAGTATGAAGGCTATCAGGTAGAAGAAGCAGCAGACGGATTAAGTGGGCTTGAAAAAATTGAGAATGATGATTTTGAAGCTGTGCTGTGCGATATTAAAATGCCCAAGATGGATGGCATTGAAGTGCTAACCAAAGCAGCAGAGATTGCGGATGATATTCCTTTTATCATGATCTCCGGTAATGCGACAATTGATACGGCAATAGAAGCCACTAAAAAAGGGGCGTATGATTTTATTTCTAAACCTCCTGATCTAAATCGATTATTAATTACGCTGCGCAATGCCATTGACCGAAAATCAATGGTGATAGAAAACAAAGTACTAAAACGCAGGGTAAGTAAAACCCGTGAAATTATTGGCGAATCGCCTGCCATACAAAACATAACCGACACCATTGAAAAGGTTGCACCAACAGATGCACGCGTGCTTATTACCGGTGAGAATGGAACCGGCAAGGAACTTGTAGCTCGCTGGATTCACGAAAAAAGCAATCGTGCCCGTTTCCAGCTGATTGAAGTAAACTGCGCAGCCATCCCTTCAGAACTGATAGAAAGTGAATTATTTGGCCATGAGAAGGGTGCATTTACCTCAGCTATTAAACAACGTATAGGCAAGTTTGAACAGGCACATGAAGGCACCTTGTTTTTGGATGAAATAGGCGATATGAGCTTATCAGCTCAGGCAAAAGTCTTAAGAGCATTGCAGGAAAATAAAATAACCCGTGTAGGTGGCGATAAGGATATTGATGTAAATGTGCGTGTAATTGCTGCCACCAATAAAGATTTGCCTAAAGAAATTGAAAAAGGAAATTTCAGGATGGACCTTTACCATCGCCTGAGTGTAATTTTGATTCATGTTCCGTCACTCAATGAACGAAAAGATGATATACCCTTGCTGGCTGAGCGTTTTGTAAAAGAAATTTGTGAAGACAATGGTGTATCTCGCAAATCATTTGCACCCGGTGCTTTTAATGAATTAAAAAAATTGAATTATACCGGAAATATACGCGAGCTGCGCAATGTAGTGGAACGATTGATCATACTTAGCGGGCAAAAAATAACCGAAGAAGATGTGGCAAAATATGCCAGCCCCATGCACCAGCAAAACAATGAAAAAAGTGTATTTGAAAAATATGATACACTGCAAGAGTTTAAAGACTACGTTGAGAAAATTTTTATTGAAGAAAAGTTGAGAAAGAACGGATGGAATGTGGCTAAAACCGCACAGGAAATTGATATACAAAGAAGCCACCTTTATAACAAAATAGAAAAATACAACCTGCGCAGAGGCGAAACCGGAAGCACGGAATAAGCCTGTTATGATTGGGAATGACATCACACACGCAGCCCTGCTGCTTAAAGCAGGAGAGGTGGTGGCCATACCTACGGAAACCGTATATGGCCTTGCCGCAAACGCGTTTAATGGAAACGCTGTTGCCTCCATATACCGCATCAAAAACAGGCCTCAGTTTAATCCGCTTATCATACACACCAACAGCACTGAAAAGTTAACCGAGTGGGGGCTACAATTGCCTCAACCGATGCAGGAGCTGCTAAAACATTTTTCACCGGGGCCACTCACCTATCTCATTCCATCAACCCCACACATACCAGAAATAGTAACTGCAGGAACGCAAGCTGTAGCAGTTCGCATACCCAATCATCCGATTACACTGCAATTGCTTAGTACGCTTGATTTTCCGCTGGCTGCACCCAGTGCAAATCCAAGTGGGTATATTTCGCCTACAACCGCTGTGCATGTACAAACACAACTGGGTCATGCCATTCCTTATATCTTAGATGGCGGAACTTGTGAAGTAGGAATAGAGTCTACCATTATTTCCTTTTTAGATAACAAACCTGAAATATTAAGATATGGTGGAATTAGCAAAGAAAAAATTGAACAAATAATAGGCCCTATTAACGATAAGGCTATTCACCTCAGCACCATAATACCTGCGGAAAAACCATTGGCACCGGGCATGCTCACCAAACATTACGCTCCGCTAAAACCAATTTTTGTTGGCAATATTGCTCAACTGCTACATGATAAAGACAAAAAAAGAGTCGCTGTTATTTCTTTTCAATCCGTTTATGATAACATACCCATAGAAAATCAGTTTTGCCTTTCTGTGAGCGGCAACCTTAACGAAGCAGCGCAGAATCTTTTTGCAGCCATGCGCAAAGCAGAAACCCTGGATATTGACTGCATACTTGCAGAGATATTTCCTGAAAAAGATATTGGCCGTGCCATAAATGACCGCCTCATGCGAGCTTCGGCAAAGGAATGATTTAAGAAATGCTGAAAATGGGAATATTTTTTGTTCGATGTTCGAAGTACAATATTCTCTTCAACTTAACACGCAAGATTCAGCTTTTAGCTATTGGCATTTGGCTGCTAGAGATTAGAAGTTAGAAATTAGAAAGGGTTCTACTTCATGATCTCATCGCGCTTATCATGTCTCATATCTCGCATCTCATGTCTTTCCTCTTTCAACGCAGCGGTCTTTCCTCTCGTTTCTCATCTCTTTACTTCATCATTCAACATTCATTATTCGGTATTTTTTGTTCGAGGTTCATTTAAATCCTACTATAGCTCTAAAGTTCTTGATTTCTAAAGTTCTTGAACTCTAGAGTCCTTCTCTTCTTCATCATTCATTAGTTTGTTCGAGGTTCATTCAAACCTTACTATTGCTCCAGTTTTATATCTCAATCATTAAAATCAACCAATAAAAAAGCCCCCTTGCGGAGGCTTTTGTTGTTATAAATTAAAATTAATTTATTTAATTATTTGTATTTTCATGCACTGAGTCACTCCCTCACCAAACACTTTTAAGATATAGATGCCGGCTGAAATGCTATCAAAATTTAAATTAATAGATTGCCTATTCCCAGCAAATATATTCTCATTATAAATTTCTTTACCTTGTAAATCAACTAAACGAATGTCCAACTGGCCATTAACTGGCTTATTAAATAGAAGATTAACATCCGATAACATTGGATTAGGCGCTACAATCATTGGGTTGATTACGCGATTTAGCTCAAGCATGATGTTCTCCGATATTTCTTCAGTGCCATCAAAGTCAACAGTTACCAATCTGTAATATTGTTTGTCAGCATTAATAAATGCTTCAATATCATTGAATATATAGCTAACTTCTTCAAAACTATTACCTCTGGCTTTCACTTCGCCAATTTTTAGAAAACTAACTCCATCAGCACTTCTCTGCACAAAAAAAGCAGAAACGTTTTGCTCACTGGCTGTTGTCCAACTTAACAAGGCATCTTTGCCGTGCACTGCTCCATTAAACTTAATGAGTTTTGCAGGTAATGGGTTCTGGGCAGCATTGGCTCCGATATAAAATGTATTATTAAGATTGGTATGGGACAATCCTGTCCGCTCTGCAAATGGAGACAAATTTGTTCCGCCACCATCTGCAGCTGATCCAGGTGCAATTCCATTTACTAAGGTTATTCTTAAATTTGCAGGATTGTTTACCTGGCCTAAATTAGCAACAGTGTTCAGTCGTAAGCCCAAACCAGAGCCTGTATATCCGCCTCCGGTACTGATGGTTAGGTTCCTGTTCTGCCTCACATTTACAAGCACCGGATTGGTTGCATTGTCATTGAAAGGAACTGCTATATTGCTAAATCCTCCTGCTTCAGTAAAACCCACATTAACAATACCACTTGTTGTTGGCATACCTGATAAGGTAACAGACATTAAATTGGTTGCTGAAGACCCAAATGGAAACACACTGCTTGTATCGTGACCATAAGTTCTTGCAGAAGTAAATAATCTGCTCAAAGTACCCGTTCCTGTAACATAACCTGCATTGGCTATTATGGTTCCGAAGGTGCTTGCTGTTGATGTTCCAATTAAAAGATTATTACCATTTAAATTCAATGCACCTGTATCTAAGATAAATCTACCACCGAATTCAATGTTGCGATCAAGCCTCAAACCGTTTCTGTTTTGCAAAGTAAAATCAATAATTGAAGCAGGTAATGAATCAATCGCCAAGGAGCCATTTCCACCTATAGTTTGCAGTCTGGTTCCGTTAAAAATGTAGTTAGGGGTTCCGGTAGTAGCAGACATTACAAGCCTACCCGGGTTATTTACAATGATTGAACCGGCTAAACTTAATGTTCCAGTAAAACCAATTGTTAACTGACCGGAATCTACAATTAAATCTTCTATTTTACTGCCGGCTGCCCCTCCGGTTAAAGAATATGAACTTGGGGACCGGTAAATAAAATTCCCATAACTTCTTCCTGATAGAGCAGGGCCACCTGTTGTTGACCTGAAAATAAAATTACTGCCTGAATTAAAAATTACCTTTGTAGCAGGTGCCGTTAATGCGAATGGATTTGCACCTGCAGATTGAATGAATGTGGATGATGAATCAAATGTTGCAACTCCTGCCGGACCTGTTAGTCCAAATGCATTGCCGGAAAAAGTTGCGTCACAACTTAATGTTGAATTGGCTAAAAACCTTAACGTATTTGGGTCAACAGCATATAATCTGCTTCTTTCAGATAAATTAACATAGCCTCTTATACTTGCATATGCACCGGTATCTACCCAAATGGTTAAACCGGGTGCATTACAATTTATACTTAAAGAGCATCCTGGTTGCACATCAAATGCAGGTATTGTTGCTGAAGATGCTTTGCAGATAAGTTTAGGATAGACCGCAAAAGATCTGGCTGGATTAATTGTTCCAGCATTGGATGTCGTGAGTGAGGTATTGGAATTTATTGCAGTAACTTCACCAATATTGGTATATCCTACATATGGATTGGCAGAAGTGAAAGTAAACAACTGATCATAAGGCCTCATTTCGGATACAAAATTTGTTCCTGTGCCTGTAACGTTTTGTCCGCTTCTTATTATGGTGCCTGATGCAGTTGGTGACAGCGCACTATTAAAAATTACATTCGCACTGTTAATTACCCTTATGCATGCTACGGTTTGGGTAGGAATATTATTAACCTGCGCTATTGGCGTTGTGGCACCATTAAAAACAAGGGTGTCTCTTGAATTTAGTGTATTTCTGTTTGGCTGCCAATTTGTTGCCACCTGAAAATCCCCATTCGAAACATTCCATATATAGGTATTCTGAGCACCAATTCTATGAGAAATAATGGTTAACGCAAAGACAGTGAGTATTTTTAGGTTATTCATATTTGTTTTTTTTAAAAAATTAAGGCTTCGAAATTATAGTTTTTCTAATCAAATTACCAGTACTTATATTCATTTTTATTCAGATTTTGAATAAAAGTTAAAGCTAAATAATAACTCACTAAAAAAATATATATTTAAAATGAAAAATAACTTAAATTGGCAAATTAAAATTTTTGATATTCAAACAGATTTAAATTCGCATAAACCCTTTTAAGATACCAAAATGCTGTTAAAAGAATTATTTGTGTTAGAAGTCAAAGTTTTATACATTTGGAGCGGTTATAAAATTTAATTTTTTTACGTATGAAAAAGTCATTACTTTTTTTATTTATTTTTTGTACAACAATATCGATAGGAAGCTATGCACAAACCACTTGGAATAACTTAGGCGGAACTGGCATATTCAGTGATGATGGTAATTGGACAGCCGGACAGCCGGATGGCTTCAATAATATCATTTTTGATGGCAATGAAACAAATGACGACTGCTTCATTGATGCCAATTCGAATCTTGCAAATTCGATTTGTAATATCAATTTTATAAATGGCTATAGTGGCACCGTTACACTTGACGACAATTTAGACTTAGAAGTGAATGTTATTACGCTGAATTCAGGGTCATTCGTCTTAAATACCGGATCAAGTCTCATTTGTAATGGATTAAATTTCGGAACTGGCGCATTAAACAGAACCTTTGACGGGACCAATGCATCTTCTATCAATATTTTTGGTAATTTAAGTTTTGGATCCGGTACAGGAACAAGAATATTTAATGCTTCAAGCAGTACTTCTATAGGCACCATTATATCAGGGGCATGGACGGTAGGAAGTGGTGGAACCAGAACCTTTAACCACAATAATGGTCTCTTTAAATTTTCCGCTGTTGGTAGCCGAAGCATTCCTGATGGAGTTACTTTTCATAGATTAGAGCTATTTAGCGCATCTAGTTCACCTATTACATTTACTTTGGGCGCATCTGTAACTGTTAATAATCGTTTAGTTATTGCAGGATCCAATTCATCCTCCGTTATCTCCTTCGCTGGAGGCACCATTAATTTAGCTGGCGAACTTGCAGTACCCAATCATTTGGCCACTACTCCCGGAGGTACTTTAACAGGCACAATCAACTTTAATGGCACAACGGCTCAAAGTATTGTTGGAAGTACCACCGCCAATGCTGCTCCTTTGCCGCGGATTACCATTAGCAATACCTCCGCAGCCGTAACATTGTCATCCGGTAAATTAAATGTAGCGGGTGCATTCACTATAAGTGCCGGTGCTACATTCGTTTCAGGTGGCAATGAATTAACCTTTCAGGGAAATGTAACAAATTCGGGTACATTCACGCCTTCTACCAGTACCATTAATTTAGCAGGTGCAAATGCCCAAAGTATAGATTTCAGGAATGCAGGCACCATGTCTATTGCAAACCTAATCAGTTCAAAGACAGCTGGAACAGCTACCATTAGTGATGCCATAGAAATAACAGACTTACTAACCTCGACCGGAGGAGGAACCATAAACTTAAACGGCAATGTAACGCTGGTTTCTACTTCCGGTAAAACAGCACAAATTGGTGCATGCGATGGTGCTACTCCTTTTTCCGGTAATGCTAACATACAAAGATTCATTCCTTCGCGCTCGCGTACCTGGCGCTTTCTTGCGGCACCGGTTACCTCGGGTAGCGGTGCAACCATTAGAAATAACTGGCAATCGCAAATGTTTATTACCGGTGGATCAGGCGGAACGGGTCCGGTAGGAACATCGAACTTTAACGCAGATGGCTTCGACTGGACAGCAAGTAATAGCGCATCTATGTTCACTTATAATGAAAGCGCAGGAGGAGTATATACCAATAGATGGGCATCGGTTGGTAATCCAACCAGCACCAACTTAAGTGCAGGTGTCGGCTACCGTGTATTCATCAGAGGAGATCGTTCTGATGCCGGAAGACTAGATGGAACAAATGCCACGCAGAATGCTGTTACTTTATCAGTAACAGGCACACCTGCCACCGGCCCATTAAATGTATCGGTATCTAAGGCAAGTGCGGCAGGTACTGACGGATGGAATCTTGTTGGGAATCCATTTGCTGCTACAATCGATTTTGATGCATTCAGAGCAACAAATAGCGGTGTAATCAATAATTTATACTACACGCTGAATGTAGGCGGTGCAGGCTATGTATCGTGGAATGGAAGTGCAGGTGCTGCCACCCGTTTCATCCCTTCAGGCCAATCTTTTTGGGTATTCAAAACAGCTGCAGGAACCACAAATATAACCTTTAATGAAGCTCATAAATCAACAAGTAGTGTACCAAATGGCTTTTTTAAAAATAATATCCTGCCTAACCTACTAAGCATTATACTTAAAAATCTGAACGATTCAAGCAACAATTATAGTTTCATTCATTACAGAAATGATGCAAATAATGATTCAGATGCTTTTGATGCATCCAAATTAGGTTTCGGCCTCGGACAATTAGCTTCTTACAACAATGGCAGCACCAATTATTTGGATATCAATTCCAAGCATACCTCTGCCCTCCTTAATACCGACACCGTAAACCTATTTGTTAATCAATCTGCTGTGGCAAATAACTTTAGATTGATTTTTGACGGGGTAAATAGTTTTGCCGGTGCGCAAGTATTCCTGCATGATTTATTCCAAAATTCACTCACAAACCTTTCAGGTACTTCAACCTACAACTTTACTACTAGTACCAACACAGCTTCAACTGGTGCAGGAAGGTTTAAACTTTACTTTGCAGGAATAACTTCATCTTTACCGGTTGAATACTTAAGTTTTAAAGCTAACAGACAAGGTGAGCAAGCACTCCTCAACTGGAGTACAGCTGCAGAACTAAACAACAGCCATTTTGAACTGGAAAAATCACTGGATAACAAAGACTTTAAATCAATTGGTTTGATAAAGGGTAGTGGAACTTCCAATATGGAAAACAATTACAGTTTCATTGATGAAACTCCTTCACTGAACATGACTAACTACTACAGAATCAAGCAGGTTGATTTAAATGGTCAACACAGCTATTCCCTTGTTTTACCTGTTAATTTTAACAATACAAACATCAATGATATTTCCGGTACAGGCAGAAACATGATGATCTTTCCGGTACCTGCTAGTAATATTCTGAATATATCAACTGAAGACACTAACAATATTGACGTTTCTATCAATATATATGATATCGCAGGGGCGTTATTGATCTCAACAGAAACAGTATTAGACAAAAAAGCAGCTATCAATATTGAATCGCTGACTTCAGGAATTTATTTTATTGAAATTAGGGATGGCAATCAAACCCTGTTCAACTCCAAATTCATTAAAAACTAAGATTTATCACAGCACATAAAAAAAGCCGCCCCAGGCATTCGGGGCGGCTTTTTTTATGTGCATTTCATTCAGAAATATTATAGCGGTTTCTTAGCTAAATTTATACCTTTGCCCCCGTATGCAATACTGGTGGAAGATTTTGGGCGTAGCCCTCTTGTTTTATGCTTTTATAGGTGGGTTGCTCATGCCCGTTCCAGATTTGCCAATATTAGAACAAAGCATACGCAACCTTTATTACCACGTGCCTATGTGGTTTGGAATGATTTTTCTTTTAATGGCTTCCATGATTGGCTCTATCAGATACCTTTCATCAAACAATATGCACCGTGATTTGGAGGCTTCCGGATTTGCAACTGTTGCAATGTTATACGGTATTGGGGGTTTAATTACCGGGATGATTTGGGCACAAAACACCTGGGGGACTCCCTGGACCAATGACCCTAAACTAAATAGTGCCGCCATAGGTATGCTCATGTACATGGCCTATTTGGTGCTTAGGGGTTCCATTGAAGACCCAGAGAAAAAAGCACGCATTTCAGCAGTTTATAATATATTCTGTTTCCCTGTTTTTCTGGTACTCATTTTTGTATTACCTCGCCTCACCGATTCGCTTCATCCAGGCAACGGAGGCAATCCAGGTTTTAACAGCTATGATCTGGATAACAGGCTGCGATTGGTTTTCTATCCTGCCGTTATCGGTTGGAGCCTCATTGGATTCTGGATAGCAAACTTGTATGTACGGTATAAGAAAATTGAATTTATAAAACACAACGCATGAAAATATTTATAAACATATGGCTGCAAATGCAGCAACACACCTCGATGATGGCAGATGCGCAGTCACATAAATTTGATGCCGTTGTATATGTTATTGCAGTCATTTTTGCACTTATTGCAGGTTTCCTTTTTTACATCGATTTTAAATTGCGCAAATTGGAGAAGTAGGGAAACTTATGAAAAAGACATACATCATACTTATTACGTTAATAGCTGCAGCCATTGGTGCCATCATCAGTACATACGGAGATGCAAGCACTTATGAAAGCTTTGGCGTAGCTGCAGAAAATCCTGATAAAGAGTTTCATGTAGTAGGTATGCTCAATAAGCAAAAAGAAAAATATTATAACCCAAAGAAAGACCCTAACTACTTTTCATTTTATATGATTGATGAAAAAGGAGAAGAAAGAAAAGTCATCTATCACTCACCGGAACCACAGGACTTTGAACGCTCAGAAAAAATTGTCATCATCGGAAAAATGGAGGGCAATGCGTTTATGGCATCAAAAATATTACTCAAATGCCCTTCCAAATATACTGACGGGCAAGTAAAAGAATCGTAATACAATCAAGCACCATTGCTTTTATCGGTGCATGAACCAATCATATCATCAATGAACGAAATCGTATTTGAAGGAGAAAGATTAATTTTTGGTAACCTCGGCCATCTTGCCGTGGTTATTGCTTTCGGCACATCCATCCTCTCTGCACTTGCGTGGGGTATTGCCACAAACCGCAATGATGAAAGCTGGGCAGGTATTGCCAGAAAAGCATTTCATGTGCATACCCTTGCTGTATTGTCTGTTATCGGGATTTTATTTCTAATCATTCACCAGCATTACTTTGAATACCATTATGCCTGGCAGCATTCCTCAAGAGAATTGCCGGTTGAGTATATGATTTCCTGTTTTTGGGAAGGCCAGGAAGGAAGCTTTCTATTGTGGATTTTCTGGCAGATGGTAATTGGCAATATTCTCATACGCACTGCCAAAAAATGGACCAGCCCGGTAATGAGCGTGCTCATGCTCTCACAAATTGCCCTTACCTCTATGCTCATCGGGGTTAAAATACTGGGATATAAAATTGGCAGCAGCCCCTTTGAACTGCTAAGAAATGCTATGGGTAATGCCCCTTTATTTAAGCGAGCAGACTATTTATCTAAGATTGCAGATGGCAACGGACTCAATCCATTGCTGCAAAATTATTGGATGGTAATACACCCCCCTACCCTGTTTTTTGGCTTTGCAACAACCATTGTTCCATTTGCCTATGCAATAGCTGCCCTCTGGAAAAGAGATTATACAGGCTGGCTTAAACCTGCATTACCTTGGGGTTTGGTGAGTGTAATGGTTTTAGGAACCGGCATTATCATGGGTGGATTTTGGGCCTATGAAAGTTTAAGCTTTGGCGGATACTGGGCATGGGACCCCGTTGAAAACGCCTCTCTGATACCTTGGCTAATACTGATAGCAGGGGTTCATGTGATGCTCATTTATAAGCATAGCGGCAATGCACTCAATGTTTCTTTTATTCTTATTCTGCTCACCTTTATCCTCGTGTTGTATGCCACCTTCCTAACCCGAAGCGGCATTTTAGGTAACTCATCGGTACACTCTTTTACCGATTTAGGAATGAGCGGACAACTGCTGGTGTTTATCATGATATTTTTATGGTTGCCTGCTTTTGTTATGCTGGAAACACGCAAACATAAACTGCTTTATATACTGGCATTTTTTCTGTTTGTGCTCGGATTAATTGCCTTTGAGAAATATGATACCACGAAATGGCCGCTCATTGTTATCGGCTTATTTTTTATTATTTACAGTGGGTATCTGCTGGTTAAAAGAGTGCCTGCATCACCGAAGGAAGAAGAAGTTTATACCCGCGAGTTCTGGATGTTTATTGGCAGTCTGGTATTGGTGATCTCTGCATTTCAGATTATCATGACTACTTCTGTTCCCGTATTTAACAAATTATTCGGAAGCAACATGGCTCCGCCATCTGATGTAATTTCGCATTACAATAAATGGCAAATGCCAATGGCTATTATTATTGGCTTGCTTACGGGAGTTGCACAAATGCTCAAATACAAAAAGAACAAGAAAGAAACATTAAGAAAGATATTGATTCATGCAGCTATAGGCCTGATTGTATCGGCAGGACTCATGTTCTTTTTTGAACTGAATAATAACTGGTTCTATATAGGTTTACTCTTTGCAGCGGTTTATGCCGTTACTGCCAACGCAGATATGATGCTACCACAATTGAAGGGCAAGGCAGGAATGGCAGGTTCTTCCGTGGCACATATAGGTTTTGGCATTTTGCTTATTGGTGTGCTGGTTTCATCAGCCAATAAGAAAGTGATATCCGTAAATCAGAGCGGTATGATGTTGAATCCTGAATTTGATGAAAAGGCCAATATGGAACATGTATACCTTGAGAAAGGTAAGCCCTTGCGCATGGGAGATTATGAAATTGAATACATGAGCGACTCTACAGAATGGGTGAATAATTATTATAGGGTGCACTACAAAAAAATAGACCACAAAAGCAATGAGGTATTGTATGAGTTTGATTTATATCCAAATGCCCAGATTAATCCTAAAATGGGATTGGTTGCCAATCCGGACACGAAGCACTACCTCTCTCATGATGTATTTACCTATGTTAGTTCTGTTCCTAAAGAGAAGGATGCAGCTAAATTTATACGTGAAACCAAACATGAAGTTAAAGTGGGCGATACCATTGTAACCAATAACGGTTATGCCATATTGCAGCAGATAAACTCCAATGTTAAGGATGGTAAAATAGATATGAACAACCTGCAATTGTTGCTGGGTGCAGAACTAAAACTTATTACGCTAAAAGGTGAATACAAGATTACACCGCTATACGGTATACAAAACAATGATGTGGTTAATTTTGAAGAAGTAGTTGATGATGCACGCTTGCGTTTTCGATTTACAGCTGTAGACCCTAAGACCGGTAAAGTCACCATTGAAACAGCAGAAAAAGACACCTCAGGGGAATTTATTATTATGAAGGCCATTGTTTTTCCATGGATTAATCTTGTTTGGGGCGGAACAATAATCATGATTATAGGTTTTTGCATGGCCATTATAAGAAGGGTTAAAGAATTTCGCAGGCTGGTTTAAGCAACTACCCTAATAAAAGGCATGCACGATGATGAAACCGTGAAAATTTTTTTCTTTGTGCGTGTTTGTTAACATTGCATAGGAATGGCAAAAAAGAGTGGCAATAAACTCAGGAAAGCGCTAAGTACTTTTACAGCATTTTTAAAAAATCTGCTTTTGCTTTGCATGCAGTTATTCCTTCTTCTTATTATTTTATACAGGGTAATACCCCCTCCGGTAACACCCCTACACCTGGTAAGAATATATGAGCAAATAAGAGCCGGAAAAGAAATAAAACTTACCAAGAGCTGGAAAAGCATTGACTACGTTTCCGATAAATTTTGCCTGGCTGTCATAACTGCAGAAGATGCAAAATTTATTCAGCATTATGGTTTTGACTTTGAGCAAATTCAAAATTCCATTGAAAGAGGATTTAAAACAGGTAAGAAATTAAGGGGGGCAAGCACCATTTCTCAACAAACGGCTAAGAATTTATTTTTTACACCCAAAAGAAGTTGGATTAGGAAAGTTCCTGAGTTATTTATCACCCTAACGCTTGAGCTTTTCTGGACAAAAAAAAGAATTTTGGAGATATACATCAATATTATTGAGATGGGAGATGGTGTTTATGGAGCTGAAGCAGCTGCTCAACATTATTTTAAAAAATCAGCAGCTGATTTAAACTCCAGAGAGAGCGCCCTGATTGCGGCCTGCCTGCCCAATCCGCGCAGATGGAAAGCCAACAAACCCTCAAACTATATTGACCGTAAAGCAAGAGGAATTCAGCGATTTATGCACCATATAGGTGAATTACCTTGGAGGGAATAAAAACGACTACTTTTTTATATCTTCCGGATTAACAACAGCCATTGTGAGAGAGGCTTTGGCTACAAGTAAATCACCTGCCCAAATCTCACTTTCGCAAAAATGCAGTCGAGTACCGGCTTTAATTACCATCCCTTTTGCAACTAAGGTTTCTCCCTGAGCAGGATTTAGATAAGAAACTTTAAGCTCAACAGTAACTACTCCTTGCCCATGTTTTACCAATGTAAAGGCAGCAAAACCGGCCACTATATCGGCAACGGTAGCGGTAACACCACCATGCACAAATCCCATTTGCTGCAAATGATCCGGCTTTAAGTTAAGCTCACCGGAAACCAATCCGGGTTTGATTTCCTTGATTATAAAACCTAAATAATGAAGAAAATGATTGCCCCTAATCTTCTCATTTACCATTTGGGCAAAATCTGTTTCGGCAGGTATAAAGGTCATATTGGTTTTTTCTTTACTTTTGATGCGCTGCGAAAGTAAGCAAAGCCAATGCAAGCACAAACCACTGCATCCGTAAAAAATTACCTTAACCGAGAGCAACTGAATGAGAAGGCGGCAAACTGCACCTTATTTATCACCGTAGCTCCTCAGGGTATTATTTTATTAGCAGCCGATATGATTCAAAAAGAAGTAATGGGCTTAAAGGCAATTGACACGGGCAGTTTTAAAACAGCAGAAGCCACGGCAAAGCAATTAACAGAATGGATTGAACAAGGAGAATTTGCGGGAGTTGACTTTCAACAAAGAGTGGTGCTCATTGAAAACAGCTGTTATACCATTATCCCCGAAGCTTTGTTTATTGCAGAGAAGGCTGGAAGTTACCTTAAAATGGTTCATAGAGTTGGCGGCTCACATGAAATCCTGTATAACAGAACCAGCAACCATGTTTGTATTTATGCCGCTCCTGCTCTCCTCATGCAAAATTTAAGACACGTACTTCCGGGTTCACTTATCCTTCATACTGCCGGGGTATATGTAGAAAGTATCTTCAACTCCATTAGCAAATCAGAGAAAGACCTCTTGCATGTTAATCTGCATAAGCAATTTATGGATGTGGTGCACATTCGCAATGGCCAATTGCAATTTGTAAACACCTTTCCTTTCGAGGCTGATACCGATATTGTGTTCTTTCTCTTATCGGTTGCAGAGCAGCAGAAAATGAATAATGATAAACTTGCCGTTCTACTATCGGGCGAGGTAAGTCAGTCGGATGCACTGATTAACATGCTCAAAAAATATATACCTGAAGTTCTGCTACAAACCAGACCTGAAGAGTTTATTTATCCTGCAGCATTTCGTGAATTTCAAGATCAGCAATACTACCAATCATTAGCAGCATTACTGTGCGGATTATAGGAGGCTCATTAAAAGGCATTATTCTGCATCCGCCAAAAGGGTTGCCGGTAAGGCCAACTACAGACCGTGCAAAAGAAAGCTTATTCAATATTCTGGAGAATAATTTTGACCTTCACCAAACAGAGGTGCTCGATTTATTTTCAGGAACTGGTAATATTGCCTTAGAGTTTTGCTCGAGAGGTGCTCCACAGGTAATAGCAGTTGACCTTCATGGAAAGTGTGTAGCATGGATTAAAGAAATAGCAACAAAATATCAATTCGCAAAACTGCAATGTATGAAGAGCGATGCAGTGGGTTATTTAAATAAATGTACCCACACTTTTGATATTATTTTTGCAGACGCCCCTTATACCATGAAGGAAATTATTCAAATTCCTTCAATCATTAACCGAAATGGTTTGCTTAATAAAGGAGGTTGGCTCATACTTGAGCATGAAAGTAATTTGGATTTGAGCCATGAAATCGGTTTTTTTGATAAAAGAGTTTACGGCCAGTCTGCATTTTCTTTCTTTCGTAACGTGCCAGTAACTCCTTAAAAAATATTCAGAATGAATAAACGCATAGCTCTGTTCCCGGGAACATTCGACCCAATAACCATTGGCCATGCCAATATCGTTGAGCGTGCCATGCAGTTGTTTGATGAGATTGTAATTGGCATTGGCATTAACAGCAGCAAAAGCACCCTTTTTGACATAGAAAAACGGGAAGCATGGATAAAAGACATGTATAAAAGCAATAACAAAGTACGCGTGGTGCGCTATGAAGGATTAACCGTAGAATGCTGCCAAGAGGTTGGGGCCAACTACATTCTAAGAGGTTTGCGAAACATGGCCGATTTTGATTATGAAAAAAATATCGCACAGATGAATAAGTTGATTTATCCAAATGCTGAAACAGTATTTTTGATGTGTGATCCTGCTTATACGCCAATCAGCTCATCCGTGGTGAGGGATTTAATACGAAATGGTGGCGATGCTTCGGCATATCTTCCTGCAGAGGTGCAATACAAGCATGGTTAATTAAGAACACCTGCAAGCAAATCACTTATAGAAGTATAAGTATCCAGTTCCTTCAGATCTTTCTTTTTCATGGCAAACCATGCAGCCTCTGTTATTTGCTCTTCGGTTTGAGGAATAAGTTCCTTATCCCATGCTGTGCGCATTTCAAACCAACGGGTTATTTTTAAGAAACGATGGTTATGCATTTTATAAGTATGGTAGGTTGGCGGCAATTTTTTACCAAGCGTTAAACTGCCAATTCCGCATTCCTCCTCCACCTCTCTCAAGGCTGCTTCTTCTAAGGTTTCACCGGCATCAATTTTACCTTTTGGCAAATCCCATTTACCCATGCGTTTTATAAGGAGCAATTCATTTTTATCATTAAACACCACACCTCCGGATGCTTCTATAGCAACAAAATGCGTGTAAAAATCATTGAAGGCAAAATTAGAATCATCAGTTAACAATAGCATACCTTTTGAGCTCATACCCTCAGTATCTTTGATAAACTCCAATACTTTTTCAGGGGCATATGTAACCCTTCTGCACTTGGCATATAGTATATCATCAGAATCTTTTTCTGTAATAATAAAGGGTTTCTCGTTGATGAATATTTTATACATTTGCCTGATGCAAGAAACATTGACTACCGCCTCAAAGATAGCAGAATATTTGTTAGAAATTAATGCCATTAAACTAAGTCCTGACCAGCCATTTACTTGGACTTCTGGATGGCGTTCGCCTATATATAGCGATAACCGTTTAAGTCTTTCACACCCCAATGTAAGAAACTATATAAAAGCAGCTTTGGGAAAACTTATTCAAGAAAAATTTCCTACTGCACAAGCAGTTATTGGCGTAGCAACAGCAGGTATTGCACCGGGAGCACTAGCAGCAGATGAGCTGGGATTACCTTTTGGCTATGTGCGCAGCGAAGCCAAGAAGCATGGTATGGGTAAACAGGTTGAAGGTGATATTAAGCCTGCCGATAAAGTTGTAGTAGTTGAAGACCTTGTATCTACCGGCAAAAGCAGCCTTCAGGCGGTTGAAGCATTGCGCGCATTTGGTTGCGAGGTATTGGGCATGGTATCAATTTTTACCTATGGGTTTGAAGCGGCTAAACAAGCGTTTGAGGAGGCAGGTTGTCCTTACTTTTCTTTGAGTGATTATAACGTGCTCATAGAACTGGCTGCAAAAACAGGAAGAGTAAAAGCAAACCAACTTGAACAATTAGCGGAATGGAGAAAATCTCCCTCAACCTGGAAAGAACAAATAATCAATGAAGGCAATTAAGAATATATTAAAGGTATTGATGGCATGCTACTTTGCCCTCATTACTTTTTTAGGCTTTTTGGTTTTGTATCCTGGCTTTTTATATACGCTTGCCCATCCAAAACGCTACCACCTTGGGCACCGCCTGCGCAGATTTTGGGGCCGCTGGCTCTTTTTAGGCGGCTTTATTAAGGTTAAACAATTCATGGAAGAACCCATTGATGATTCAAAAGCGTATGTGATCACCCCCAATCATACATCTAAACTGGATATCGTAACCCTAACGGTTAAGCTTAAACTCGACTTTAACTTTATGGCTAAAATTGAGCTTGCAAAAGTTCCTGTTTTCGGTATTTTCTTCAGAACCATCGATATTGCTGTTGATCGGAAAAGTGCACGACACTCCGCAATGGCATATCAAAAGGCAAAAGACCAGTTGATGAAGCATAAAAAGAGTATTGTCATATTCCCTCAGGGCACTATTCCCGTTTATACACCAAAACTTGGCAAATTTAAAGATGGCGCATTTAAAATGGCCATTGAAAGCCAATCTGATATTTTACCCGTAACAATTATTCACAACTGGAGAATATTACCTGATTACGGAGGGTTTCACTTCAGACCGGGTACCGTTTTGCAATTCATCCATAAACCTATACCAACAGCAGGAATGACAGATGAAGATTTACCAGCCCTTAAGCAAAAAGTTTTTGATATTATTGCAGCTAAATTAGCACAACATGGATATTTCGAATGAGTTGATTGATAAGCTGGCCGACCTAGCTAAACTTGAATTTAATGGTGACGAAAAAGAGCATATCAAAAATGATTTGTCGCGTATTTTAACCTTTATTGAAAAATTAAACGAGATAGACACCACAGGCGTTGAGCCTTTAATTTTTATGAGCGATGCTGTGAATGTTTTACGTGAAGACGAGGTGATTCAAACCATTAGTAAAGATGAGGCACTTAAAAACGCGCCTAAAAAAGATTCTGATTACTTCAGGGTTCCTAAGTTTTTGGATAAATAACAATCCCCTATCAAAATATGCCTGCAGTTATTGAATTAAAAGATATTACCCGACATTTTAAAATTGGAGAAGTGGAGGTACAAGCACTTAGAGGTGTAAATCTGATTATCAATAGAGGAGAGTATGTGGCACTCATGGGCCCATCTGGCTCGGGTAAATCAACCCTTATGAATATTCTGGGTTGCTTGGATACACCAACCTCAGGCAGCTATGTGTTAAACAACAACAATGTAAGCAATCTCAGTGATAATGAACTTGCCGAAATAAGGAACAAAGAAATTGGGTTTGTTTTTCAAACTTTTAATCTACTTGCCAGAAGCACTGCACTGGATAACGTAGCACTTCCGCTTGTTTATGCCGGTAAAAGCAAAAAAGACAGAATACAAAGAGCCAAAGATGTTTTAAGCAATGTAGGTTTATCAGACAGGATAACCCATAAACCTAACGAACTTTCGGGCGGGCAAAGACAACGGGTAGCTATTGCACGTGCATTAGTAAATGATCCCTCCATTATACTTGCCGATGAGCCCACAGGAAATCTTGATACCAAGACCAGTTATGAAATTATGGAGTTGATGGAGGAAATACACCAGAAGGGGAATACCGTAGTCATTGTAACACACGAGGAAGATATTGCCCGCAGAGCGAAAAGAATTGTGCGCATGCGCGATGGCAAAATAGAGAGTGATACAATTGTGTCTTAAATCAACGACCTAAAAAAATTAATCAGGTTTATTAAAACACTTCGGTTATCTGAAAATAAAGACCGCTGTTATCATTTAATCCCCTGGCATAATCAATTCTCAAGTTGGTGCGCTGCTCTTTATTGAGCATAAACCTTAATCCACCGCCTGCTGCAGGATTAACATATTTAAACGCACCATTCTCCTCACTAACACTATGCACATTGGCAAACAGAACACCTCCAAGCCATTTCCAGATTTGTGCTCGGTATTCAGATTCTAGTGTGAGCAAACTGTTGCCCCTATAACGCCCCTGCACATAACCCCTTGTTAAAAAATATCTTCCTGTCATGGGTGTTAACATATAGGGTACTTGTTTAGACGCATGTTCAACAAGTAAACGACTGGCCCATGTTTTGGTAACATTTCGGTTCGATAGATAATATCTTCCATCTAAGCGCAGATTGAACCAATTTTGTATGCTTCCTGTGGGTTTTAAATAAGGATTAGCTGCCAGTTCCAGAAAAAAACCTTTGCTGGCATTTTGCACATTATCTCTGCTATCATGAATAAAATGAGCACCGAAACCAGATGCAACATAACCATCATTTCCAACGCCTTTATCCATAAAATAACTATGACCACCTGTTTCGCTATGCATATTGTAGCTTGCATATAAACGATAGTGTAATCCGAAAAAATTTTTTGACTGCCCCAAACGTTTTAGCACACGCTCCTCCAATTCAATTGCTTTGTAATGAATGCGTTCTTTGGTAGTGGCTTCATCATCGGGCGTATTACCTCCGAAACCATAGGCATACTCTGGCCAGTCTAAAAACATAAGCCTTCCTTGCCATATCCACTTTTCGCCTTTGCTAAATATCTGATGATTTATCTGAAGCATAAGCTGATCATTGGTAGTGTACATGGCTATCGCCTGTGCGTTTGAATAACGCGTATTGGAAGCATCTCCCATTAAAAAATTCAGGTTACACATTCCTCCATAACCAAGGCCGGTAAAAGGGTCGTAAAGCAAAATTGGCAGAATGGTTTTATGAAACTTTGCGCTATCATGCTGAGCGTTGGTTTGCCGAATGAACGCTGCAAGGCAAAACAGTATGGTAAGGATTCTTTTATATTTTGTCATAATACAAATCTGTGGTTGTTCTTTTATAATGATATATCGATAATAAACATTACCTCAAACAAATTTGGCAAATGATACAAGTAATGCCTCATAATTTTGCAAATTTTGCAAATCCTGACTACTCCAAAATTTTGAATTCAACCCTTCTGTTTAGCTGCCTATTCTCTTCAGTACTATTCTCAAAAAGTGGCTTACCCTCTCCAAATCCTTTACTCAGTAATCGGTTTGACGAAACACCTTTGCTTACCAAATAATCATAAACTGCTTTGGCTCTATTTTCAGACAATGCAAGGTTATCCGCTTCCTGCCCTATATCATCTGTATGTCCGCTAATTTCAATACGCACCTTTTTATTCTGTTTCATAAACTCTACTAAACGCTCCATCTCAGGGGTAGATTCTTCTTTCAACTCCCACTTTCCTGTATTAAAGAATAAATTATTGATGCGAATAGTTAGGCCTTTTTCTATAGGCACCATTTCCAGGTCTATTCTTCGTTCTTCATAAGCATTATCCTTTTGCAAATCAATATTAACAGATATAGGAATGTATCCGTTAGACTTAGCTATAATTCCATAGTTTTTACCGTATCTTAATACAAGGTTATACTCACCATCCGATTGAAAATTGGCACTGCCGGCAATTTGTCCTGATGGCAATTCCTCATAGGTAATTGTGGCCTCTACAGGTGTTTTTGTTTTACTGTTATATACCCTTCCTTTAACCAAAACCACTGGTTCAGGTCTAGTTTCAGCTGTGGTTCTTACCCTAAAAATATCTGCTTTACCTAGTGATTGATGATTGCTTACCAAGTATGCGACATCACCCGAAGCCGGCAAAGTATAAAAACCTTCCTTTACCTCAGAATTGATAGGCTTGCCAAGATTAACCGGAACCGACCACTTTTGCCATGATTCGTCTAGCCTGCGTGTCATATAAATATCATGCTGCCCAATACCACCGGGCCTGTCACTGCTAAAATACAATGTCATGCCATCTGCAGCCAAAAATGGTGTAGACTCATCAAATTCAGTATTCACATCTTTTCCTAGGCTCATAGGCTCACTCCAGGCACCGTTATTTTGAAGAAATGATATATAAAGGTTATTTATGGTGCTTCCCTCCTTCTCAGAAAAACTGATGATTAGTAATTTGTTATCTGCCCCCATGCAGGCGGATGAAAATTCGCCCAAACAAATTTTATCAAACTTTTTTATTTCAAGATACTTTGCAGGCACCCATTGATTGTTCGCTCTGCTTATCAGCGAAAAACCTACTCCCCAAAACAGTTGGTCATCATAGGCACCGCCAATAAGCAGGTGGTTGCCATCCGGACTCACATTCCATAAGGTATTATAGTTGGTCCTGTTTAATTCATCCGGAGCTCGCTGAGCTTCCTCCCAAGTTATACTATCAATTGATTTGCTAATCCAAATATCTTGAGAACCATTTAAGCCTCCTTTATTTTGAGGATGCCCTGATCTGATGAAGTACAACGTTTTACCATCGACAGAAATAATGGGATTAAGCTCACTGTAAGCTGAATTTATTTTTGCACCCAAATTTTCCAGCTTTAATTGTTGGGCACCGGCCAGATTAACACCGTTAAAAATTAAAATGGGTAAAAGGAAATGGAATTTCATTGCAGCTTTTAAAAAGACAAGGTAAATAATAAATTTAAACATAAAAAAAGCCACCTGCATAAGGTGGCTTCAAAAAAGATTTTATAGTTATTAAGCTGTTTGCTCTTTTAGCTGAGGTATATTGATTTGAAGCAAATAGAAACCTCCAAACAATACTGCATTGTAGAACAAATCAGCTAACAAGGTTTTGTCAAAAAACGGAATGGCAGAAACATAGCATTGAGCCAAACCGCTTGCATTGAGTGTATAGAGTTCAGGTTTATGTATAAAACCGCCAACCCAAACAAAGAAATTGGTTACAACAAAAAACAATACAGATGAGGCAACAGAATAACCTGTTACACGCAAAATGCTTTTATTTTGATTCATTGTAGTTCCCCACCAAGTGATTAGCAAATAAGTCAAATAAACCATGATGGTTTGCTCAGCAAAATACCATCCGTTAAAACCCATTAGGGCATCGCTAAGAAGCATGGCAAGCATAGGAATACCAAAAGCAAGCCATCTATTGCTTAAAAAGGCACCTGCAAATAGTGCCATGGCTCCGATAGGAGTAAAATTTGGCGCGTGCGGGAATAAACGGGTTAATGCTGCCGCAAAAACAATGAAAATAATTGTTGTAATTCTTTTATTCATAACATTCAGATATCTTAGCTTGGTTGCGAATGTAATGGAGAGAAGTATGAAAAACAATTAAACATTTTTGCCCAATTGTATATAACTTTCATAATACATAATAAACCTTTTATCATTTGGGCTTACCATTTGAAAAAAAAGTTGGTGTATATAGTCCAAAAATCTGAAATTGCACTCCTTTCCACTGTGAATCCTATCAAATACCATTAAATAAATACATATGAAACGTAAGTTTTTAAAAGGAATTGTGGCAATGTTTCTTGGAGTGACAATGCATGCGCAAACGCCTGTGCCGACCCAAACCGCTCCAAACCAACCACAACTAATTGAAAAGGTTATTGCCAAACCTGGCGAACTGGCTATAGCCTATGAAAAATGGCGCCTACCAAATGGCCTGGTTGTAATTGTACACGAAGATCATTCTGACCCGATTGTTCACGTTGATGTAACATACCACGTAGGTTCTGCCAGAGAAACTCCGGGGAAATCAGGTTTTGCTCACTTTTTTGAACATATGATGTTCCAGGGTTCAGATCACGTAGCAGATGAAGAGCATTTTAAAATTGTGGAAGGTGCAGGTGGTGATATGAATGGTACAACCAACCGCGACCGCACTAACTATTTCGAAACACTTCCTAAAAACTATCTGGAGACCGCAATTTGGCTGGAGGCTGATCGCATGGGTTACTTGCTGGATGCAGTAACACAGAAAAAGTTTGAGGTACAGCGTGCCACCGTTAAAAATGAAAAAGATCAACGCGTAACTAATGTCCCTTACGGGCGCACAGACGAAGTAAAAGACCAAATTTTATATCCGGCCAAGCATCCATATAACTGGCCAACCATTGGTTATGTAGAAGATCTTGACCGTGTAAATGTAGAAGATCTGAAAAACTTCTTTATGCGCTGGTATGGTCCAAATAATGCCAGTCTGGTTGTTGCAGGAGATGTTGACCCTAAAGATGTGGTAAACCTCGCCATGAAATATTTCGGTCCTATCCCTCGCGGCCCTGAAGTGAAAAATTTGCCTAAAACCCCAGTGCGCCTGCCTGATAATGTATATGCAAACTATGGCGACAATATATTTCTGCCGTTAACCTATTTCGTATATCCCGGTGTTGCCAATTATCATCCGGATGAGGCTCCGCTGGATATCCTCGCATCTATATTAGGCGATGGAAACAACTCATGGTTGTATCAGAAATTGGTTAAAACCGAAAAAGCATTTGGTGCAGAATGCTTTAATCCTTGTTTTGAGCTAGCCGGAGAATTTACTTTTCAAATATTGGCATATCCTGCCATGATGCAGGAAGAACCTGCAAACCCGGAAGACTTACTTAAATCTGTATTGGATGAATTTGACCGAACCGGCATAACAGATGAAGAATTGGCACGTGCTAAAGCAAAATTTGAAACACAGGCCGTTCAAAGTCTCCAAAGTATTGGAGGCAAAGCAGCACAGCTAAGCATGTGGAACTACCTGCTTCCTAACAAGAGCATGAATGTTCAGGATGAAATAAATCGTTATAATAAAGTAAGCAAAGAAGATGTAATGCGCGTTTTCCGCACGTATATCAAAGGTAAATATGCCGCTATCGTGAATGTATTCCCTAAAGATGCAAATGCCGCATCTACGAAGGAAGAAACCAATCTGGCTAACTCATCAGGTGTTGCCTCATCTGAACTTGAATACAAAGGTCTTAGCTACACAAAGCCAAAAGACAACTTTGACCGTAGCAAAAAACCTGAAATTAAAGGCTCTGTAACCCCTGTGGTGCCCAAAATTTACTCAGCTAAATTTGATAATGGCATGAATGTGTTGGGAACACAAAACAGCGAGCTGCCCTTGGTTACCATTATGCTTACCATGAAAGGTGGAAATGTAGTTGTAAATGATCCTGCAAAATCAGGCCTTGCATTGCTAACCGCATTTATGATGGGTGAAAGCACTCAAAATTACACATCAGAACAGTTTAATTCTGAACTGGATAAATTGGGTAGCAGCATCAGCTTCAATGCAGGTAAAGAAAATACCAGCGTAATGATTACTAGCCAAAAGAAAAATCTGGATAAAACCCTACAGTTGTTTGAAGAAGCCTTGCTAAGACCAAAATACACTGCTGAAGATTTTAAATTAAAACAACGCCAATTGGCAGAACAAATCAAAGCCAACAGCCGTCAGGCCGGAGATATGGCAGGTAAGGCATACAGCAGATTGCTTTATGGCAAATCAATTTTTGCTGAGCCTGCAACAGGAAGCATTAAAACCATCAAAGGCATGTCTATTAAAGATGTACAGTCATACTACGATAAATACTACTCTCCTTCTGTTGCCTCGTTGGTAATTGTTGGAGATGTTGCTGAATCTGAAATTATGCCTAAATTACAGTTCCTTAAAAATTGGGGCAAAAAAGAGGTGATTCTGCCTAAACCTCCCGTTGCTGAAGTTCAAACCAAACAGCAGATTTATTTAATAGATAAGTATAAAGCTACCCAAACTGAAATTCGTGTAGGCTACCTTGCACTTCCGTACGATTATAATGGTAAATTCTTCAAATCAAATGTGATGAATTATCCTTTAGGTGGTAACTTTAACAGTCGTTTAAATCTAAATTTAAGAGAAGAAAAAGGTATTACCTATGGCATCCGCTCCAGTTTTCAGGGAACATACAACCCGGGTACCTTTACTGTTGGCGTTGGGGTAAGGGGATCTGCTACTGATACCGCCATCAAAGAAATTATGAACGAAATGGTAAATTATCGTGCAAAGGGCATAACTGAAGAAGAGTTGGCTTATGCAAAAAAATCGTTAACTCAAAGTGACGCTTTGCGCTATGAAACTATTTTTGATAAAGCCGGATTCTTAAACCAGATAGCTTACTACAACCTTCCAACAGACTATATCGAACAGCAAAACAAAACCTTGCAGGAAATTACCAAGCAGGAAATAGATGCTTTGGCCAAAGAAATGCTTGCCATTGAAAAAATGGTAATTGTGGTTATTGGTGATAAAGACAAAATAAAGTCAAACCTGGATAAGCTTGACTTTGGAGGTCAGCCTGGCTACAAATCACCATTAGGAAGCTATAAGGTAGTTGAATTAAAACCGGAAGAATAAGGAGCTGATATCTTTTTTCTGAAAGAGGCTATCCTGAATCAGGGTAGCCTCTTTTTATTGCACCTGGTTAACTACCGCTGTATACCGCACAAAAAAAGCTGCCCCAGGAGAAGCAGCTTTATTATTGTTCACTATGTTTTTAATAACTATTAAGCATCATAGGCATAACGAGCATCAGGATATCTTCTCCTTCGTCAGCTGCAGATGGCCTTAACACACCTGCCCTGTTCGGTTGAGACATTTCCAAGCGCACTTCAGGTGAATCCAATGAATTCAGCATTTCTGATAAGTATTTAGAATTAAAGCCTATTTCTAAATCCTCACCTGCGTATGTGCATTTCAATTTTTCCTGTGCCTCATTTTCAAAATCTATATCTTCTGCAGAAATGGTTAATTCGCTTCCGGCAATTTTTAAACGAATCTGATGTGTGGTTTTATTAGATGTAATGGAAACACGTTTTACAGAAGTAAGGAATTCATTGCGATCCATGGTTAGTAAATTCGGATTTTCAGTAGGTATTACAGCTTTGTAGTCAGGATATTTTTCATCAATCAGCCTACAAATTAAGCTTAAATCAGTTGTTGAGAAATGAGCATTGGAGCGGTTAAACTCAATGGTAACTTCGGTGTCATCATTTGGTAGTGCTGATTTTAGCAGATTAAGTGCCTTTTTAGGAAGAATAAAAGAATCTTCAACTCCTGGCTTTACATCTACCCTATTATACCTAACCAGGCGATTTGCATCCGTTGCAACAAACGTGAGATCGCTTGAACTCAATTGAACCAATACACCGGTTAAATTTAAACGCAACTCATCATTGCTCGTAGCAAAAACGGTTTTGGTAATGGCTTTTTGCAATACTTTGGAAGGAACGGTAAATTTCTTACCATCCTCAACTACCGGATTCTTAGGAAATTCATCACCTTTTTGAGCAGTTAATTTAAAACGGCCTGAATCATATTTAATTTCAACGGCTCCCTTTTCTGTATTGATTGAAAATGCCAATGGCTGATCAGCCAGAGTTTTTAATAAATCAAGCGTAGTTTTAGACGGAATAGCAATGGATACATCTTCTTTTGCATCCACTTTAATTCCGGTGGTCATGGTGGTTTCCAAATCGGTTGAAGAAATCTTCAATTCACCATTTTTTATATCAAATAAAAAGTTGTTTAAAATAGGAATAATAGGTTTTGATACCACCACTCCGTCAATTAACGAAAGGTGTCTAAGCAAAGTAGTACTGTTAACTATAAATTTCATTGTTTCAAGATTTTAAAACGTGTTGCAAAGGCATGGTTCTGTGCCAACACACCTTTGATGCATCAAAAATAGAAGGGCAAGCCTTGCATTTAAACACAAGTTATGCACAGTTTGGGGAAACAAACAAAGCGCTTTGCCTAAGGCAATCATAACCCCTAAAAGTATCGATAATTCAATTAACAAGAGGTGTTTAGCATTTATTCTTGCCCGTCTGGCAGCCGTATAGTTAACAACAAAATAATTTATATTGCGTTTGAATTAAACTCATGAAAAAGATTTTTCTCAGCTTATTAATGATTTGTAGTTTTTTATTGCAAGCACAAAACGAACGCCCCTTTACTGGCACTACCAATAAAAAAGCTGAAAGAATGTTTGGTGAAGCCTTACAGGCCTTTACACGTATGGATTATAAGCCTGCTCTTCAAATACTAAATAAAATACTGGAAGAAGATCCTCGTTTCATAGATGCCTTAATGCTGCTTGCCGATTTGCGTGAGCAAAATGACCAATTGGAAGATGCTTTGAATATCTACAGAAAAGCCATTGGCATTAATCCGGATTTTCAAATCCCTTATTATAAAATGGCTTACACGGCATTATCTTTTGGTGAGTATGATTCTGCCAGCTTGTATATAGGACTTTACAAAGAAAAAAACGGGAATCAAATTGATTCTTATAAGGTATCAAATATAGAAACCAGAGCTAAATTTGGCAGCGAAGCAGTTAAAAATCCTGTTCCGTTTAACTCCAAAAATGCAGGTGCAGCAATTAATTCGCCAATGGATGAGTATTTCCCAGGTTCTACTGCAGATGAGCAAACCTTAATCTATACCAGACTCGAACCAAACGTGACAGAAAATTTTTACGTAAGTAAAAAAGGCTCAGATAATAACTGGACAAAATCGTTTAACATGGGCCCTCCAATTAATACGGAAGATAACGAGGGCACTGTCTCACTATCTGCCGATGGGCAATATGTATTTTTTACTGCTTGTAATAGGCCTTATGGCGAAGGCAGCTGCGATTTGTATTTTAGCCTGCTTGACGGGGATGAATGGCGAGAGCCTAAAAGCCTTGGATTCCCAATCAATACAAGAGCTTGGGAGTCGCAACCAAGTGTTTCTTTTGATGGTAAAACATTATATTTCAGTAGCAACAGACCGGGCGGATTTGGCGGGATGGATATATGGTGTAGCAACTACAGCAAGGGCAGATGGTCGCCTCCCGTAAATCTTGGACCTGAAGTGAACACACCAGGCAGCGAGGAGTCGCCATTTATTGCAAAAGATGACCTGACGTTATACTTCTCATCTGATGGGCATTTGGGTATGGGTGGTAATGATTTATTTATGACCCGCAAACAATTGAATGGCAAATGGAGCAAAGCTGAAAATCTCGGATATCCTGTAAACTCGTTTAAAGATGAACGCTGCCTTGCTGTAGCTGCAGATGGAATCAATGCATATATTGCCACTGAGAGACCAGGAGGTTTTGGCGGACTTGACATTTGGGCATTTGAATTGCACGAAAAAATAAGACCACTAAAAACAGGATACGTAAAAGGTATTGTTTATGACGCACGAACCCTGCAAAAAATAAGGGCACAGCTTGAACTGATAGACCTTGAAACAGAAAAACCAATTATTATAGCTGCATCAAACAAACTCACCGGACAATTTCTATTTTGCCTGCCCGGTAATAAAAACTATGCACTCAATGTTTCATGTGATGGCTATCTTTTTCATTCTGAAAATTTTTCCCTCAAGAATCAACCCTCTACAGAACCAATCACACTTGATATACCTCTCAAAAAAATTCTTGAAGGTGAACGCGTGGTGCTAAAAAATATCTTCTTTGATACTGATAAATTTGATCTAAAACCTGAATCTAAAAGCGAACTCAATAAGCTCATTGGTTTTTTAAATAATAACCCATCAATGAAAATTGAAATTGGTGGACATACGGACAACACCGGTGCAAAAGAAAAGAACACAACCCTATCAGAGATAAGAGCCAAGGCTGTTTATGATTACCTTGTTCTAAATGGTATACAGGCAGCACGCCTTAGCTTTAAAGGTTATGCCGAAACCTTGCCAGTTGCCGATAACAAAACCGAAGCCGGCAGGAAGCAAAATCGTAGAACAGAATTTAAAATTTTAGGCAAGTAACATGATGGAGTTGCTTTGCAACCAAATTTCCTCATTTTGCGTTTACTATACTTATAATACAACCCTGATAAAATATGCGAAAACTGTTCATCATTCTTATCATCTTTCTACACCAAGAAATTGTAAATGCCAAATCAAATGCCGATACCAGCATTTTGATACAAGCAAGCTGGCAAATTGGAGATTCACATCATTATCGCCTAACACTTAACAGAGAGAAAACCGAAGATGGGAAAATAAGCAAATTCACTTCTTATTACGATATTGTTTTAAAGGTAACAGCCATTCAAGACAGTAATTATATAATAGAGTGGAAATATCGCAATATCAAATCGCAGGAGTCAGGCAAAAATCCGCTTGCCGATAAATTAGCCAAAATTACCGAAGATGTGCCTATCAGATATACCACAGATAGGAAAGGCCGATTTTTGCAGTTGATTAACTGGATGGAAATTCGTGATCAGATTTTTAAAGCGGCCGATAAAATTACGAATGATAGGCCGGATAAAGAAACAGAGAAAACCATGACTTATTTAAAAGGCATTTACAGTTCTCAAAAAAATATTGAAACACTTGCCCTTGCCGATATTCGAATTTTCCATGCAATGTATGGGTATACTTTTAGCGCAGGGAGAAAGGACATTTACTCATCGCAATTACCGAATATATATGGAGGCACCCCTTTCTTTGCGCAAACCATGCAAACTTTGGTTTCCATTAACCCTGCACTTCAAACTGCCGAGGTAAAATCTCAAACTACCATAGACCGAAAAAAATCATTAAACATCATTACCGAACTAACCGATCAACTGCAGAAACAAGAAAAAGGCTCAGTGCAAAAAGACATCAGGATAAATATTGAAGATGAAGCCACTTATATCTTCCATCAGGAATCAGGCTGGGTTAAAGAGGCTCAGTTTAAAAGATTAATAGACACAAATGAACTGCAAAACAAGGATACCTATTTACTAAAAGAAATGAATAGCCCTGCACATTTGAAAAAGCAGTAAAAGTTTATCTTTGTTTCTATGAGCAAAACCGGCAAATACATTATCTACGCAAAAGAGGTGTTTCAAATAGAGGCAAAATCAATCAGCAATCTTTCAAAACTGCTGGATGAGCAATTTGAGCAATGTGTGGAGGCTATACTTAAAAGCAAAGGCCGTTTGGTAATAACTGGTGTTGGCAAATCCGGATTAATCGGACGAAAAATATCAGCTACCCTAGCCAGTACTGGCACTCCCAGTATGTTTCTGCATCCTGTAGAAGCGTTCCATGGCGATTTGGGTATGCTCAAAAAAGAAGATGTGGTTCTTGCAATATCTTATTCCGGTGAAACGGAGGAACTACTTAAGATTATTCCTTTCATTAAAGCAAACGGAATAAAATTAATTGGCATGAGTGGCAAACCAAATTCAACCCTTGCCAAAAACAGCGATTACCACCTGAATGTATTTGTGCAAAAAGAAGCATGCCCGCTTGAGCTGGCACCAACTTCAAGCACTACAGCAACCCTTGCAATGGGCGATGCGATGGCCGTAGCATTAATGAAAGGCAGAAATTTCAAATCTGAGGATTTTGCCCGTTTCCATCCGGGAGGCAGTTTGGGACGCAGACTGCTTACCACCGTTGAAGATTGTATGTTTAAAGAGAAACTACCCGTTGTTAAACTTCAGGATTCAGTTAAAACAGTAATCAATACCATGAGTGCTGGCCGACTGGGAATTGCCGTGGTAACTGATAAGGGAATCATTAAAGGAATTATAACAGACGGTGACTTAAGAAGAGCCATGGATAAGCATGCTGAAAAATTATTCTCCCTCAAGGCATCGCAAATTATGACTCCCAAGCCCAAAACAATTACCAAAAGCATGAAAATGGCAGAGGCAGAAGCCCTGATGACCCGCTACAAAATTACTTCATTGCTTGTTGCCGATAAAGGCAAGTTGGTTGGTGTAGCTCAAATTTACAGTGTATCACTGTGATATCATTTCGTTAAATTTTTCATTTTATAATTCACAATGCAAATTGCGTTGATTTCATTTTTCATGCATTTAATGAAAATACTATCTTGCGCCTTCATCTAAAGATTACAACATTATTCAATGGAGATAAAAGAAAATGAGTATACCGCAGGCGGTATTTCACTGCTCGAAATAGCTGAAACTTTCGGCACACCTGTGTATGTGTATGACGGAGGAAAAATTATTGCGCAATACAAACGCTTAAAAAAAGCGTTTGAACCATTGAATGTGAAAATTAAGTATGCCTGCAAAGCACTTAATAATTCTGCCATATTAAAACTGCTAAAATCTGAAGGAGCGGGCCTTGATACCGTTTCAATTAATGAGCTTTTATTGGGCTTACGTGCGGGCTTCCCTCCCAATGAAATTATCTTCACTCCCAACTGCGTGAGTTTTGCCGAGATTAAAGAAGCCGTTGCACACAAAGTGCATATCAATATTGACAATATTAGCATTCTTGAGCAATTTGGCGCAGAATACGGCAACAGTATACCATGCTGCATTCGTTTAAATCCGCATATTCTTGCCGGTGGGAACACCAAAATTTCAACAGGACATATTGATTCTAAATTTGGTATCAGTATTTATCAGTTGAGACATGTTTTACGTGTAATCAAAACCTATAATATAAAAGTGAATGGCCTGCATATGCACACCGGCAGTGATATACTGGATGCAGGCGTATTCCTTCAAGGAGCAGAAATATTATTCGAGGCAGCAAAAGACTTCCCTGATCTGGACTTTATAGACTTTGGAAGCGGATTTAAAGTAGCCTATAAAGAAGGCGATGTAACGACTGATATAGAAGATCTGGCAGCAGCAATTACACAGCGCTTTCAGGAATTCTGCAAAGAATATGGTCGCAATTTGGAATTATGGTTTGAACCGGGAAAATTTATTGTGAGCGAATCCGGATATTTTTTAACCAAATGCAACGTAATTAAGCAAACAACGGCTACTGTGTTTGTAGGGATAAACTCAGGCCTTAACCACTTAATCAGACCCATGTTGTATGATGCCTACCATGAGATTGTAAATATTTCTAATCCAACAGGTAAGCCAAGAATTTATACGGTTGTAGGATATATTTGTGAAACCGACACCTTTGGCTGGGACAGAAAGTTAAATGAAGTACATGAAGGGGATATTATTTGTTTTAAAAATGCAGGAGCATACGGATTTACCATGAGCTCTAACTATAATGCCCGTTTCAGACCTGCGGAGGTCTTAATATATAAAAACCAAGCACACCTCATAAGAAAAGCAGAGAATTTTGAGGACCTAACAAGAAATGAGATTGAGATCAATCTCTAAGAAATTCTACCTGATTTTAATTCTACGCCCCGGGCGCAATTTTGTTTTGGTGGATATGCGATTAAGGCGAGCAAGTGTTTTTACACTGATGCCATACTTATAAGCAATTTTAGATAAGGACTCCCCTTTTTTAACCAGATGATAGCGCGTACGTAGTTTGCTTGCCTGTACTTTGTATAAATGGCTAAAACAACTCTTATCAATCATCAATGAATCGCTGAGTAAGGAGCCTGTAGGGAAATATACAATCTTGTTCGGGTCAATTTTTTCACCCTTGTACCTTACTTCAAAATGCAAATGAGGCCCGGTCGATTTCCCTGTACTGCCGGCAAGTCCAATTATATCACCCGAACGCACCGGTGCTCCCGGCCATGTAAGTAATTGATTAAAATGAGCATACAAGGTTTCCAAACCATTGTAATGCCTGATGAGTACCACATAACCGTAATCAGCGCTTCGTTTGGCCACCCTTACCACACCATCAAACATGGCATAAACAGGGTCGCCCACCTCCATACGTACATCAACACCAAAATGAAATTTTGATCTTCTGCCCCACCTCCTGAAACCAAACGTTGAAGTAATATCACCCAGTGCAGGCGGATGAAAAAAACAGTCCATACTGTCGCGCAAGGCTATCAGAACCGTATCATTCATATTGCGCAAATCCACTTTATATGGATTAATGGTTAGTGTATCCCATCCTGCCGGATAATGATCATTTGCAGGTATCATTGCTGAATCAAAAGTAAAGTTGGGTATTCTAATAAAATCCCAGTAGGTTAAATCTGTATAGCCCGTAAAGTTATCAAAGTCTTCGCCTTCATCATCCAGCGCTTCTTCTGCTTCATCTTCAGTAAGGACCGAATCTTCCGGCTCAGTTACTTGCGCATTCACGTTTGTGTTGAAACAAACCAAAAGCATAACTAGAACTATAAAATATGGCGAGAAGGATATATTGAAAAAGGAGATTTTTAATTTCATTAATAAATTGCATTAGCCAGTAAGCTTGTGGCCTGCAATTTATCTTTTTCTAATTGCTTTTTAAGTTCATCAGGACCCGAAAAACGCTTTTCATCCCTTATTTTATCAACATACATGATGGTGATATTTTTTTCATAGATGCTTTGAGAGAATTCAAATATGTGAACCTCTACGGAGTGTTTGGTTCCGTCAACCGTTGGCCTGAAACCGGCATTGAGCATGCCTCCGTAAAGCATATCATCAACCAGCACTTTTACTGCATAAACACCATCCGCAGGCACTAACTTAAAAGGATGAAGTACGGCAATATTTGCTGTGGGAAAACCTATTGTTCTTCCAAACTTCTTTCCCTCTGTTACAATCCCTGAAAGAGTATAAAAACGTCCCAAATATTTTGCAGCCGTCTGCACCTCACCCAATTCTAGCGCTTTACGTATGCGGGTAGAACTTACCGACTCTGCCTCAACATCTTGCCTTGGGATTTCTTCAATTTCAAAGCCATATAGCGATGAATATTCCTTTAAATGCTCAAACGTGCCCTCTCTATTTTTACCAAAACGATGATTATAGCCTATCACCAGCACTTTTGTTTGAATGGTATTAACGATGATATCCCTGATAAACTGCAACGAGGTAAGTCGCGAGAACTCCTTGGTAAAAGGCAGTACAAGCAAATGATCAACTCCTGCATGCTCCAGTGAGGCTATTTTTTCATCTAGTGTTTGCAATAAATGTAACCCATGATCTTCCGGAAATAATACCATCCTAGGATGTGGCTCAAATGTCATTACCACTGTTTCGCCTTGATGTATTTTTGCCAGCTCCTTTAGCCGGTCTAAAATAGCTTGATGTGCCAGATGCACTCCGTCAAACGTGCCCTGGGTAACAATTGCATTTCGTATTAGAGGAAGTTCCTTAAGACTTCGGTAAACTTTCATGAATGGGCAAAAATACCCATTTAACCATATTTCCGCTTCTTGCCGAATCGGCTTAAGCTAAACTCTTGATTTTCGCGGCAATTCGTTCTGTAAGCCTAAATATTTGTTATGGTGATAAATAACTTCCAAAAAGCTATTTTCGCGGCCGAATGAAGCAAATCAGGAATTTTTGCATAATTGCACATATTGACCACGGAAAGAGCACCCTTGCCGATCGTTTACTGGAATATACTAAAACCGTTAGCGCACGTGAGTTACAAGCACAGGTGTTGGACGACATGGATTTAGAAAGGGAAAGAGGGATTACCATAAAAAGCCACGCCATTCAGATGGATTATGAACTGAATGGTCAGAAATATGTATTAAACCTGATTGATACCCCCGGACACGTAGACTTTAGTTATGAGGTTTCACGCTCTATAGCAGCTTGCGATGGTGCCCTTTTAATTGTAGATTCTTCTCAGGGTATTCAGGCTCAAACTATTTCAAACCTTTATTTGGCAATTGAACAAGGGCTTGAAATAATTCCGGTATTAAATAAAATAGATTTACCTCACTCCATGCCGGAAGAAGTAAGCGACCAGATTATTGATTTGATTGGCTGCAAGCCTGAAGAAATTATACGTGCCAGTGGCAAAACCGGTCAGGGGGTACACGATATTCTGCATGCAATTGTGGATCGTATACCGGCACCCAAAGGCGATGAAAAAGCCCCCTTAAAGGCACTTATCTTCGATTCTGTTTTCAATTCATTCCGCGGCATCATTGCATATTTCAGGGTTTATGATGGCATCATACGCAAAGGTGATAAAGTTAAATTTTTAGCTACCGGTAAAGAATATCTGGCTGATGAAGTGGGTGTTTTGAGACTGGATATGGAGCCACGAGCCGAAATTAAAGCTGGTGATGTGGGATATATTATTTCCGGAATCAAAGAAGCACGAGAGGTAAAGGTTGGCGATACACTGACCCATATTGACAGACCATGTGCCGAGGGCGTTAAAGGCTTTGAAGATGTAAAGCCGATGGTATTTGCAGGAATTTATCCCGTAGACACGGAAGATTTTGAAGAACTGCGTGAAAGCATGTATAAACTGCAACTCAATGATGCTTCACTAACTTTTGAACCTGAAAGTTCTGCTGCCTTAGGATTTGGTTTCCGCTGCGGTTTTTTGGGCATGCTTCATATGGAAATTATCCAGGAGCGTTTGGAGCGTGAGTTTAACATGACGGTAATCACAACTGTTCCTAACGTAAGTTATCATTGCTATACCAACAAAGGAGATATGGTGGTTGTAAATAACCCGAGTGATTTACCTGAACAAAATTATATCGATCACGTAGAAGAGCCTTTCATTGCCGCAACCATTATAACACGCTCAGAATTTGTTGGCGCTATTATGACTTTATGTTTAGGTAAACGAGGTATCCTAAAAAATCAGGTTTACCTAACATCCGACCGTGTAGAAATGAAATTCGATATGCCTCTTGCAGAAGTTGTATTCGATTTCTTTGATAAGCTGAAAACAATTTCGAAAGGCTATGCCTCGTTCGACTATCATCCGATTGGTTATGTACAAAGTGATTTGGTTAAACTGGATATTTTGCTGAATAAAGATACGGTTGACGCACTTTCAGCAATCATTCACCGCGAACGTGCATATGACTGGGGTAAGAAAATTTGCGAAAAACTAAAAGAGCTGATACCACGTCATCAATTTGAAATACCGGTGCAGGCCAGTATTGGGGCAAAGGTTATTGCACGCGAAACCATTAAAGCACTTAGAAAAGATGTAACAGCAAAATGCTATGGTGGTGACATTTCACGTAAACGTAAATTACTGGAGCGCCAAAAGGAAGGTAAGAAAAGAATGAGACAAGTTGGTAGCGTAGAAATACCGCAAAGTGCATTTATGGCGGTATTGAAATTAGATTAAAATTAAACGGCAGGATCTTTATCTTGCCGTTGTTTTTATATGAGATTTGCCTCCTGATTGCAGATTATGATAAATACTAACCGCATACCTATGCAAATACTTGATGGAAACATTGTATCGAAACACCTGCGCGCACAAGTACAGGAGGAAGTAGCACAGCGCAAAGCAGCTGGTAAAAAAATACCACATCTTGCAGCTATACTGGTAGGCAATGATGGTGCCAGCATGACTTATGTAGGTGCCAAGGAAAAAGATTGCCATGAGGTTGGTTTTCATTCTACCGTGTTGCGTTTTGATGCATCCATAACTGAAGCAGAACTGATAGCAGAGGTTGAAAAAATTAATAACAACTCAGAAATTGATGGATTAATTGTTCAACTGCCTTTACCCAAACACATTAATGAAAAACGCATTACAGAAACCATTTCATGGGAAAAAGATGTGGATGGTTTTCACCCCATGAACGTAGGCTTAATGTTTAAAGGTCTACCCTGCTTTTTACCTGCTACACCCTTTGGCATTATTAAGTTGATAGAACATTACCAGATTGAGACAAGTGGTATGCACTGCGTTGTTATTGGCCGAAGTGATATTGTAGGTAAGCCCATGAGTGCAATGATGCTGCAGAAGAATTGCACGGTTACTATATGTCATAGCAAAACTAAAGACCTTACCTCCTTTACCCGTAACGCTGATATTGTGATTGCAGCATTAGGCATTCCCGGATTTTTAAATGGCGATATGATTAAAGATGGGGCAATTGTAATAGATGTTGGCATTACCCGCGTTGCTGATGCAACAAAAAAATCCGGATTTGCACTTAAAGGTGATGCAGATTATGAATCATGCGCAACCAAGGCAGCTTGGATTACCCCCGTACCCGGTGGTGTAGGACCTATGACCAGAATAGCCTTACTCCTCAATACCCTGCATGCAGTAAAAGCATAGGTGTATTTATTTATAAAACTTTTCAGCACGAATCGGATGCAATATCCCGTTTAAACCTGCTGATTAATTTCTTCATTTCCTTCAACTGCCTTATTCGCTCATCAATAGCCAATAGCTTTTGATCCAACACAGCTAATTTTTTATCAATTGTAATTTTATTATTGTACCAAGCATCTATCAGTTGCTTAATCTCGCTAATGGTAAAGCCTATTGATTTGGCATCTCTTATTAATTCCAATTTCTCAACCGTTTCTTCATCATAATGGAAATAGTTATTGGATTTAATTTGTTCATTTCGCTTACCCTTAAACAAACCCGACTTTTCATAAAACCGGATGGTGTGCACGGTGATACCGGTGCGCTTTGATAATTCATTGATTAGCATGCAGCAAATATAGTGTGTATAAAAATAAGATAAGTATAGACTATACTCTCACGTTGCAGGTTAATTTGTTTCGGCTTAAGTTTGCTAAAAACAATTTAAAAAATGGCAACAGCATTAATTACAGGAGCATCTAACGGCATAGGCCTAGAACTGGCTAAAGTGCACGCGGCTAAAGGTGGTGATTTGGTTCTGGTAGCAAGAAACAAAAGCAAATTAGACGAAATAAAAGCAACCCTTGAAAACCATTATAAGGTAAAGGTATACACCATAGGCAAAGACCTTTCAGCAAAGAATGCAGCCCAAGATGTTTATGAAGAAACAACAGCTAAACAAATTCAGGTTGATTACCTGATTAACAACGCAGGCTTTGGCGACTTTGGAATGTTTACAGATACAGAATGGAGCAAAGAAGAGCAAATGATTAACCTTAATATTACCACACTTACTGCTTTTACTAAACTGTATGTAATAGAAATGGTTAAAAGGAGGAGCGGTAAAATAATGAATGTAGCCTCAACAGCAGCATTCCAGTCGGGGCCAACAATGGCTGTATATTATGCTACCAAAGCTTATGTACTAAGTTTTTCGGAAGCAGTTAATAATGAGGTGAGCGATAAAGGAGTTACCATTACTACTTTATGCCCCGGAGCAACAGAAAGCGGATTTCAGGCAGCTGCAGCAATGGAAGAAAGTAGATTGGTTAAAGGCAGAAAATTACCAAGTTCAAAAGAGGTAGCCGAATATGGCTATGCTGCGATGATGAAGGGAAAAACAGTTGCCATACATGGTCTGATGAACTTGCTATTGGCAAATTCCGTGCGATTCACACCAAGATCATTGGTGGTGAAAATTACACGAAAAATTCAGGATAAAGCAAGATAACAATGGAAACAATAACAAAATACTTCAATGCTGAAAAATACGAAGGAGTATTATTCGTATTGACAGGCGTGCTGGCAATAGCTATTGCAACCTATTCTCTAACAAAAATAAAAGTCCCTTTTTATAACGGATTAGCTTACCCCCTAATTGCAGTTGCAATTATTCAGATAGTTGTTGGTAGTGCCGTATACTTTCGCAGCCCACAGGATATTAAGAGGATGGACAACTTTATAAAAACTGATAAAGCAGCAGTTAAAACCATAGAGATACCCAGAATGCAATTAGTGATGAGAAATTTTGTACTCTACAGATGGATTGAACTGGCATTACTTCTTGCAGGTTTATCACTTGTGATTGGCATACAAACCATGAACTTATGGAAAGGTATAGGCTGTGGGCTTTCTGTTCAGGCAGGACTCATGCTGCTGCTCGACTTTTTTGCAGAAAGCCGAGGAAAAGTCTATTTGAATTATTTGCAGTCATTGCAATAAATTTTGTAGATTATCTGAATTCTAGCATATTTTTAGATTCTAATTTATTTTGTATTAGTTTCGAAAAGTGGTTGTGCTAATTAAATGGCAAAGCCCTTAATTGCTTTACTCTGCCATCAATTTATAACATATCATGATTAAAGGAAACAAACTTTATGGAGGCTTATTGTTCTTTGCAACAATATCATTTTTTCTATCTGCTTGCCAGTTGGGTAGATTTGTATTTTACAATTTTGCCGATATTAAAGACTATAAAATATTTGAATCGAGGCCACTCAAGGCTGCCCCTATAAAATACTATTTTCACACTACAGAAAAAGGCAGGGTGCCAAGCACGATAACATTGAAGGGCAAAGATTATCCGTATGAAAAGTATCTTGAAAATAATAATACCGTTGCATTTCTTATAATTAAGAACGACACCATACAATATGAAAAATACTTTGTGGGCTATGATAAAGAGAGTATTGTTCCATCTTTTTCAATGGCTAAATCAGTTACATCTATTCTTATTGGCTGCGCAATAGATGATGGAATCATAAAAAACATTGAGGAGCCCATTACCATTTATATACCGGAATTGCGCAAGAGTGGCTTCGATAAAGTAAGCATTAAACATTTATTGCAAATGACTTCAGGCATTGCATTCAATGAAAGTTATATAAACCCTTTCGGTGATGCTGCTTCGTTTTATTATGGGCTTAATCTGAGGAAATTGATAAATCAGATGAAAATTAAGAAACAGCCGGGTAAAGAATTTGATTATGTAAGCGGCAATACACAATTACTTGGTTTGGTTTTGGAGCGTGCATTACAAGACAAGACAGTTACCTCCTATTTGCAAGAAAAAATATGGCTACCTCTTGGAATGGAGTTTGATGCCTCGTGGAGTATTGACAGAAAAGTTCAAGGCATTGAGAAAACATTTTGCTGCTTAAACGCAAGGGCAAGAGACTATGCTAAAATTGGTCGTTTATATAAAAACAATGGCAACTGGAATGGAAAGCAAATAGTTTCTGAAACATGGGTGAAAGAATCAACTAAACTAGATACAACTGATGGAAGCGCTTCGTATTATCAGCACCAATGGTGGCTTCCTAACCCGGGCAATGATTTTATGGCAGAAGGTATCTTAGGGCAATACATCTATGTAAATCCGGCTAAGGATCTGGTTATTGTAAGACTTGGTAAAGATGAGGGGGAAGCTGACTGGTGGAACTTGTTCACTTCATTAGCAGCTGCTTATTGATAAAGATAATTAAACATCTACTCCACTTACCTAATTTACAAGTTGCTGTAAACTCATTTACCGAAAATTAATTTATCTTTTCGGCTCATTTCATTTGATACAATATGCTTTCTAACACTAAACTTCCTGTTATGGAACACTTCTACACCATTCAGGGTGAAGGTGCCTATACCGGCCAAGCAGCTTATTTTATTAGGCTTGGAGGTTGTGATGTAGGTTGCGTGTGGTGCGATGTAAAAGATAGCTGGGATGCTTCAAAGCATCCGACACATACAATTGAGGAAATGGCAGATTGGGTTAAACATTCAGGAGCTATGCTTGCGGTAATAACAGGCGGTGAACCATTAATGCATGAATTAGATGCATTAACGGAAGCCTTGCATAAAGCAGGCATTAAAACAAATATTGAAACCTCGGCCTCCTCTCCTCTATCAGGCAAATGGGACTGGATTTGTGTTTCGCCTAAAAAATTTAAAGCACCGCTGGATGAGGTGGTGAAGCAAGCCAACGAATTAAAAGTTGTGATATACAACAAAAGTGATTTTGAATGGGCTGAAAAATATGCCGCACTCGTAAACAAAAGCTGTAGATTGTTTTTGCAGCCTGAGTGGGATAAATCAACGCAGGTTACACCCATGATAATTGATTATGTAAAGACACATCCGAAATGGGCCATTTCATTACAAACCCATAAGTTTTTAAATATCCCTTAAGCCTCCAGCAGTTTTAAGAAATCTGTTAACTCGTATGCATCGGTGAGTCTAAAATCACCTGAGCGGGTTCTGCACAATTCATGCAAGTATGCGCCACTTTTTAGGGCTTTCCCAAAATCATAAGCCAAAGAGCGAATATAGGTTCCTTTGCTGCACACTACCCGAAAATGAACAAATGGCAATGCTATTTCTGTAATGTCAAATGAGTGGATATGAATGGTTCTTGACTCAGGAGTAATATCTACACCAGCCCTTGCCGACTCATATAATTTTTTACCATCTTTTTTTATGGCTGAAAAAACCGGGGGCAACTGCTGCTGCTCTCCTACAAAATGCTGTGCAACCTGTTTAATCATTTCAGAAGTAATATGGCTGATATCAAACGTAGCATTTACTTGCGTTTCTCTGTCGTAAGATGGTGTTGTAGCTCCTAAATAAATAATACCAGTATACTCCTTCTCTGTAGCCATATAGGCATCAATTCCCTTTGTTTGCTTACCCATGCAAACTACCAGCAAACCGGTAGCAAGCGGATCTAAGGTGCCTGCATGACCCACTTTTACCTTTCGTTTAACTCCGGGTAAATCAGCATGTGTGCGATGCAGATAACGCAATAATGCATAACGAATTTTGTTTACCACATCAAAAGACGTCCATTCCAATGGCTTATTGATTAAAACCACATTTCCTTTTTCGGTGTCGAAATTGAAACTCATTGGCAAGTTAAATTACCTGCATGGGATAATGTAAAAAATAACGGATGAGGATGATTAAAGCGAGGGCAATCCGATACCACCCGAATATTCTGAAACCATGTTTGGTTAGATATGCAATAAAGCCTTTGATTGCAATCATGGCTACAATAAAAGCAACGATGTTTCCTATAAATAATAATGTAATCTGTTCACTGCCTATGCTATTGCCCTGGTCAATGAATTTATACATTTTATAAACTGTAGCGGCAAACATGGTTGGCACAGCAAGAAAAAAAGAAAATTCAGCTGCAGCTTTTCTACTTAGTTTTTGGGTTAAACCACCAATAATGGTAGCTGCAGAACGTGATATTCCCGGAATCATAGCAATAACCTGAAAGAAACCAATCCTTAATACCTTTCCATACGTTAATTCATCATTGCTATCGCGTTCATCATTTAACCAACGGTCTATAAACAAAAGCACCACTCCGCCTGCAAGCAAGGCAATGGCAACAGCAATAACATTTTCAAGCAGTGCATCAATCTGATCATCAAATAACTTACCAAATAATGCGGCAGGTATAAAAGCAACGAGAAGTTTCAGGTAAAAATCAAACGACTGAAGAAATTTTTTCCAATATAGAACAATTACCGATAAGATAGCACCAAACTGAATGGCCACAGTAAACATCTTCACAAAATCATCAGAAGCAATTCCCATTAATGAAGAAACAATAATCATATGGCCTGTTGACGAAATAGGCAAATACTCCGTAATTCCTTCTACAACAGCAAGGACAACGGCTTCAACAATAGTCATCCTTTAACTATTCTTTAGATTTGTACATGATGGCCACCAATTCTATGGCAAACCCAAAAACCACAACTATAGGTGCAACAGTTAGTTTGGTGGTACTGAAAATGTCATCCGTTCCCGACATGAGAAAAAACCCCAAAGCAATAATAAGTGCCCCTGCAGCCATTAATACATAATTTTGTTTACCAAAAACGAAAGAATATTCCATCTTGGGAGCCACTTTATCGGCTGCTTTTTTTACGGTTGCTTTTTTATCTGACATAGTTTGCAATATTAATAAAGATCATCAATTTTCATGCGCAGGTAGTGGTTGGTTGATATCATGCTGCTAACCATGCTGATGATGATACCTGCAATAATAACAACTGCAAACAATATAGCAAACTGAAGGGTATCATATAGCAATTGTAAATCGGCAACCCAAAATGGCAACCAGTAAAGCAAACCAGCCATCAGCAGACATGCTATAATGCCTCCATAAAGCCCATGAAGAAACGATTTAATTACAAAAGGCCTTGTGATAAACCAGTGCGTTGCCCCTACCATTTGCATACTTTTTATTAAAAACCTGCGTGCGTAAAGGTTTAAACGTATGGTATTGTTAATTAGCGTAATGGCTATGATCAGAAAAATAATGCTCAGCGCTACCAGTATCGATCCTACTGTTCTTACGTTTTCATTAATCTCTTCAATAATTGTTTTTTGATAAACCACATCTGTAACTTCTGGATTCTTTCTGATTTGACTGTCAATCTCAGTAATATTTTCCGGTGTGGCGTATGCAGATTTAACAAAAAGCTCTACTGAATTTAGCAAAGGATTAAAACCAAGAAAATTAACAAAATCCTGCCCCAACTCTTTGGCAAAATCTTTTGCAGCTTCATCCTTATTTACATAAGTAGCCTTGCGGGTATATTCAGCCGACTCAATAAGCAAGTGAATGCGCTTAACATCCGCTTCCTTTACATCATCCCTAAAAAAAATAGTGAGCTGAAAATTTTCTTTAATATGGTCAGATAGCTTTTTGCCGTTAATTAAGATGATACCGAATAGCCCTAGCATAAACAATACCAAGGCTATGCTGATAATGGATGGCAGATAAGATATTCTGCGTTTCTTATTGATTTTTCCTTCCTGTGATGCCACTTTATGCTTTAAATTATAAAGCAAATATAAATGAATTATGCCTGCCTAAGTAACGGTAATGCACAACTATGATGTGAATTGTTATATACCCAACACGTTTAGCATCTGAGGTGCAATTACATCCGTTTTAAATGACTCTGCTCTTACTAATCCGTTTTGTATGATTGTAGAACGCATATCAGCATCAGCTAAATTATGCAAATGGCTAACCAGGCTTGGCACATCGTCAGGTGCAAAATACAAGCAAGCCTCACCTCCTACCTCTGTTAAAGATGATGTAGCCGCAGCAATAACAGGTACTCCACAACACATGGCCTCCAAAATGGGAATACCAAAACCCTCAAACTTTGATGCATAAACCGATGCATAAGCCAAATGGTATAAAGCAGGCAAATGCTGATGGGGCAGGTTATCAATAAATAAGACCCGATCTTCCAAATTATGTTTAATGATATATCTTTCCAAAACAGAGACATAAGCTGTTTTTCGGCCTACAAAAACCAACTTTATACCCTTTATGGCAGCCTGATGAAACGCCTCCAACACTACCTGCTGATTTTTACGCGATTCAATTGTGCCGACACATAAAATATATTGAGCACGCTGAAGACCATTTTTCTCAAGCACCAACATATCATTTTGCTCTGCAGAATCTTTTCTAAAAATGGGATCACAATCTTGATAGATGGTTGTAATTTTTTCCTGAGGTTGAGATAGAAAGGTATGCACATCAACTGCCGTTTGGTTACTTGCCGCAACTATGCAATTTGCCACACGCGCTGCATATGAAAACTTACGTTGATAGATATACCTGTCAATATTATTATAATAACCCGGATAACGAAGAAAAATCAAATCGTGTATGGTTACAATTTTTTTGCCATTGAAATGCTCCATCCCTACTGGCAACTCATTGCTCAAACCCCAGTAGACATCAATACCCAGTACCGTGCAGATATTACTGATGGCATAAGTGCGCCATAAGGAAGCAAAAGTTTTACCGATTAAGGATTGTGGCGAAACGATTTTAACATTTGGGAGGGGTAACATAAAATCAGCAAACTGCGGAGCTATTTGCGGAGTAAATAAATAATAAGTATGCTGCGGATAATAATGAACAAGTGTACGGATAACAAAACGCGCATAATTACCAAGACCTGTGCTGTTATTAAAAGCACGTTTGGCATCAAAAGCAATCTTTAATGGTTGTTGTTTACTTGACATATTCAGCTTGTCATACCGCTACCTGATGCTCTCTAAGGGCATCATTTAAAGATGTTTTTTTATCGGTTGAGGCTTTGCGGGTTCCTATTATTAATGCACAAGGAACCTGATAGCTGCCCGCAGGAAAATTCTTGGTATAAGTTCCGGGAATTACAACCGATCGGGCAGGCACTACTCCTGTGTAAGTGATGGGCTCTGCTGTTGTAACATCAATTATTTTAGTTGACATGGTTAGCGTAACTCCGGCCCCCAATACGGCTTCCTGTTCTACACGGACACCTTCCACTACTATACAACGTGAGCCAATGAAACAATTGTCTTCAATGATTACCGGAGCTGCCTGCACCGGCTCTAGCACTCCACCAATGCCAACGCCTCCGCTTAAATGCACATATTTGCCAATCTGCGCACAGCTGCCAACTGTTGCCCAGGTATCAACCATAGTGCCTTCATCAACATATGCGCCAATATTTACGTAAGAAGGCATCATAATTACGCCTTTTTGTATAAAGGCGCCATATCGAGCAATGGCATGCGGCACAACGCGAACTCCTTGCGCGGCATAGTTCTTTTTGAGTTTCATTTTATCATGAAACTCAAATGGACCTACTTCAATAGTTTCCATTTGCTGAATAGGGAAATACATAATTACCGCTTTCTTAACCCAGTCATTTACTCGCCAGCCCTTTTCTGTGGGTTCTGCAGTTCGTATTTTGCCCTTATCCAATAATTCTATTACCTCTCGTATGACATCCTGAGCACGCTGTTCCTTTAATAATTCGCGCTTGTCCCAAATTTCTTCTATGGTTTGCTGTAAACTCATTCGTTGTAATGATTTATTCCGCTAAACTAGGCTTTTGGCAGCAAATGCGATAATTCATTTTTCAACCCTTACATTTGTGTGCTAAGCAACAAACATGAAAACACGTTCGCCCAAAAAACCTAAGCTCATTGAGCGGCAGGCAGAGCCAAGCGATTTTGATGAAATAATTGAACTATCAAAACTTTCATTTCCGGATGCTGAGCCCTGGAAATATGAAATGCTGGAGAGTCAGTTTAAGAATTTTGCCGAAGGCATGCAGGTTATTGAATATGAAGGTAAAATTGTTGGATCGGCCACAAGCCTTATCATTAGTTGGGATGAGTATGATGATGACCATACGTGGAAAGAAATATGCGATAATGGATATATGACCAATCATGATGAGGAGGGTGATACCTTGTATGGAATTGAGGTAATGGTTCATCCCGATTATCAGGGCTTAAAAATTGGAAGACGCCTATATGATATGAGAAGGCAGCTTTGTGTATCAAAAAACCTTAAAGCTATTCTCATTGGTGGCCGTTTGCCAAATTACCATAAGTACAGTGAGCGATTTGGAATCAGGGCATATGTAAAACGCGTAATTGAAAAGAAGATAAAAGATCCTGTCCTTACGTTCCAGCTCTCTCAGGGTTTTACCATCCAGCGTATTATTAAAGATTACCTTCCGGATGACCACGAAAGTGAAGGATATGCAACACTGCTGGAATGGATTAATCTGGATTATATACCAGAAACACGCGAAAGAAGCGTGTTGATGAAAAAAGTACGAATCTGCTCTATCCAATATGAGCTGAGGAAAATTAAAGCATTTAAAGAATTTGCCCAACAATGTGAGTACTTTACGGATGTTGCATCAAACTACAAATCAGACTTTGTTTTATTCCCTGAGTTGTTTACCACACAATTGCTTTCTCTGCATGAGTATAAAAGCATGAGCCCTGAAGATAGTATCAGGAAAATTGATGAGTATACAGAGGACTATATTTCATTATTCTCTCGCCTTTCACTTGAATACAATATTAATATAATAGCAGGCACTCATCTTCAGGTTGAGAGTGATAACCTCTATAATGTTTCATACTTGTTTAAACGAGATGGTACTTATGAAAAGCAATACAAAATACATATCACCAGCAATGAAGCCAAGTGGTGGGGAGTTAAACCGGGCAATGAAATAAAAGTATTCAATACAGATTGCGGTAAGGTAGCCATCAATATATGTTATGATGTAGAGTTTCCTGAAATGGCACGTATTGCATGCACCAAGGGTGCAAAAATACTATTTGTACCTTTTTCAACGGATGAGAAGCACGGACACTTACGAGTTAAAATTTGTGCGCAAAGCCGTGCAGTAGAAAATCAAATTTTTGTGGCGACTGCAGGCACAATTGGTAACATTCCTTCTGTTGATAATATGGATATCAATTATGCACAATCGGGTATTTACACCCCAAGCGATTTTGCTTTTCCACCGGATGCCATTGCAGGCGAATGCAGCACCAATATTGAAACAGTAGTCATTGCTGATCTTGACCTAGCCGCTTTGGAGCGTGCCCGTAATACGGGAACTGTTTTGAATTGGAAAGACCGCAGAATGGATATGTATGAGGTAATTGAAAAATAATTTCGATAGTCTGCACACAGAAAGGGCGCGGCCTTCAGCCGCGCCCTTTCTGTAAATATTATCATAAGCAAACCTCTTATTTAGCCAAAATCAGTTTTTGCTGAAATACATTTCCTTTATTGTCTTTAATCTCAACAAAGTAAATACCATTCTCCATATTCTGAAGTGAAACTCTTTGGTTGTCGGTATTAACGATATCTTGAGTAAAAACGCATTTACCACTAATATCATATACTTGCAACTTAGCAGATTGAATAGCTTCAGGGAAGAGGATATTTATCCAGCCTTCACTTGGGTTTGGAGCCATTTTAATTCCTGAGATAGCATTCAGTTTCTGCACTCCGGTATTCACGATATTGGGTGGTAAATCAAACGATTCCGTTCCGTCTGTGCGTGAGGATGTGAGTCCCTGCGAAGCTGAGTAGCCAAGTCCTCTGCGTGCAAAAGCCCTCCATAATAATTCATAATTGGCACCTCCGTTATTTATGGAATCAGCTTTTAAAATGGCATTTCTTGAATCAACAAAACCCGGATTACAAGGCTGCAACTTAAGCCCGTCAATTACCAATTGTATGGTTTTATTATTACCGCCATTACCTGCATAGAGATCTTCATTAAATCCATATTTATCTACCATATCCCAGAAAATATCCCAAAGCATAACGCACCAAACTGAACCAACACCATGAGGTACAGATAAGGTTTTAACATCATTGTAAGAAGTATTATCAGACACAGTCAAACTTCTGCTGTAGCGGAAGGTACGAATACCGAGACCATTTGTTGACTGATTAGCAACATATGTACCAATACCCCTGCCATCCTCCGCTTTATCAGTAGACTTAGCAGTTAATGCAAGAGCAAAGAAATCACTCCAACCTTCACCAGCCTGCTCCTGATTATTTAAACAACTGGAGTTTGCTGGTCCGCCCGTGAGGCGTATGGAAATACCATGCCCAAATTCATGTGCAATTACACCATTATCAAAATCACTATCGTAAGTTTTAACATCAGGTGTGCCTTGTAAGGTTACATTAACGGAGTCGCCCTTTCTTAATGTATCTGCTATTTGCCTGCCGATGGTTTGGGCTATGATATAAGATGGAATAGTGATGGTGTTATCAAACCCGGTCATTGATGTAGGTGTATTTGCGCTATTATTAATCACTACAGCCGCAATTGCACCAGCATTCTGAGCATTTTTTACTTTTTGGGTAAATCCGCATGTCCCCCGATAGATAATAGCAATTTTACCGGCAATTGCAGAAGCATTTGTAGCCGCTGCACATCCCAATGAATCATTCATCATCACTAAATTACCAGTAATCGATGGAAATTTCTTTGGACCAAATTGTGAGATGGGTGAAGGATAATTTGCAACCATACTTGCTGGTGCATTAATTCTCATTGGAGGCGCAGAAGCTGCTCCGCCAACCGGCCATAAATACATTTGCATACGACCACGAGAACCATCAGCAGGCGCAGAAAAATTAGCATTACTAGTCCCGCTGCCGTCCTGAGCATCGGCATGAACAGCATCTCCTCCCAAACCTCCTTTACCATAGTTATTTGACTGAAAGTTTCCAGACTGTTCATTAAAACCATATTCATAAAAAATATCGTGCACCAGATTATTCCAGACAAATAAATTTGTGATAGCAGCGTTAAGGCTAAGTCGTGGATTCATCCAAGTGGTATCTATAGTATAATCAAACACCAAATCTGCTCCACCGTCAGGACTATAACCGGCTCCATTTCTATTCAATGTATCTTCTTTGGCCCATACATTGTTTCCTCTGGTGATTGTCCAGTCAGCACCTGCTACTCCATCTGTATCATGCCAGCCATAAGGAGAGCTTTTTGCTTTGGCCTGACTTGAAATAAGTTCTCTTCCTCCATGGATCGGGCTCTCATAAGGTATTGGGTAGATGCGATAAGAACCATTGGCACTCTTCTTATGAAAATGTTGTGTTGTTGCTACACGTTCTGAACCCATTGAAGAAAAATCACGCTTGTAAGCATCGTGCTGAATACTACATTTGGTAACGAAGTTGTTTTTATCAAGTATGTTTCCATCTTGTGCATCAACCCTAATCTCCCACCAATCATTTTTCTCCTGATCAAATACTTCTACATTCCAGGATAATCTTAAACGGCTACCATCGTAAAAGTAAACTTGTTTAATTTTAATTGGTTCCTGCGATACGCTGACATCATTTATTACAGCAGAATTTTGCTTGCCAAATGAAGATGCTTTACCGAGAACTGGGGCTAAATTCATTTGAATATGCTGACCGGCACTTACAAGTGCTGCGGAAATATCCAAGATAGGATTTGCAGTATTTGCTATTTGCTGCGCATTGGCTATAAAATCACAATTAACTTGAACAGGTTGGCCATCTGAAGTAAAATGAACTGAGCTGATTGAGTTAAAGACAGGTATCCCGTTTACTTTTTGTCTGAAATAAATATGTGTAACCTTATTATGCTCACTGGTGTAAGTGTTGGTTATTTCAATATCACTTACATCTTGCTGAGATAGTGAGGAGTTTTGATTTCTCAGTAAAGTTCCAATGGTTTGCTGATTGTAACTAACCTGAGCAAGTGAGAAGAAAGGCAACGCTAAGAAAATCGCCTTTAACAGTAGAGGTCTTTTCATTGTATTATGTAAATATTAATCAAATTTAAATAAACGGCTGAATTAAAAAAGCGTTTTAAATTTTGAAAAACTAATGTCTTAAGTATGTCAAAATCAAATTGAAGAATTTATAGCTATTGGAATTAATACACTGATAATGAAAAGATAAAGGTCGGAAAGTGAAAAAAACCTGTGTTTAAAATAACGTTAAACAATCAACGATTAAACGCCAAACGCATGCCCAAGCCTGCCTCAATAATCTTACCCTCTTCATATACCACATTCCCGTTTACCAACGTATGTGTAACAACAGAATGAAAAACCTGGCCCTCAAACGGACTCCATTTGCATTTATAAAGTAAATTGCCTTTACTAACCTGATATGATTGATTTAAATCCACCAGCACCAAATCTGCGTAATATCCTTCACGTATAAAGCCTCTCCTGTCAATTTCAAATAATGTAGCAACATGATGACTTGTTTTTTCAACAATTTTCTCTAAAGATAGCTTGCCCGATTTATGCAACTCAAGTAGCGCATTAAGTGAATGCTGAACAAGCGGACCTCCTGATGGTGCTTGCAAATAGGGCTGCTGCTTCTCCTCCAACGTGTGGGGTGCATGATCTGTTGCAATTACATCTATGGTGTTATTATTAACTGCTTCAATAATGGCATCTCTGTCGGCCACAGTTTTTACTGCCGGATTCCATTTGATAAAATTGCCTTTTGTATCATAATCAGCATCGGTAAACCATAGATGGTGAATGCAGGCCTCAGAGGTAATGCGTTTCTTGGTCAAGGGTATATCATTTCTGAACAAACTTAGTTCCTTTGCCGTGCTGATATGTAAAATATGTAAACGCGTATTATGCTTTTTTGCCAAATCAACTGCAAATGATGAAGAAAGATAACAAGCCTCTTCATTTCTGATTATGGGATGAAATTTTGCGGTTATTTCTTCACCGTAAATCTCCCGAATCTTTCGGTTATTCTCCTTCACCAACGGATCATACTCACAATGGGTAGCGATAAGTGCATTAACTTCACTAAATATTCGCTCCAGTGCTCTAGGGTCATCTACCAACATATCACCTGTTGACGAACCCATGAATATTTTTACACCACAAATTTTACTTTCATCAACCTTTAGCAAATCTTCAATATTGCGGTTGGTTGTTCCCATAAAGAAAGAATAGTTTGCTATCGAAACCTGTGAGGCCCTTTTGTATTTATCCTCCAGCATATCAATGGTGGTGGCGCTTGGCACCGTATTAGGCATCTCCATAAAACTGGTTACTCCACCAGCAACAGCTGCCCTTGATTCGGTTGTTAAATCGGCTTTATGGGTTAAACCAGGTTCCCTGAAGTGAACCTGATCATCAATTAATCCAGGCAATAAATAGAGGCCTTCTGCATCAATTACCCTATCGGCTATCATAGAAATACCATTGGTATCTATTTTCTCTATGAAACCATTTTTAATAAATACATCGGCATGAAAAATTTTATTCTCATTAACCAGCTTTGCATTTCTTATCAATATAGAACTCATGGCAATAAACTTTTTACAAAAGTAAACCTAAGTTAACGCAAAACATCATTTGGCATTAGCTTGCTATTCTATTTCGTAATAATTTAAATCTTTTGAGAAGGATTCTTCTACGTGCCAAGTTGCAAATGCAGCAAGCAAGCAACACACCGACCCAACTATCATTGCAGAAGCAAGCAAGCCTACCTGCGGAACAAGGGCTTTGAAACTAAGCGTGATAGGCACCACAGCCCCTCTTACAAAATTAGGAACAGTATTGGTAACCGTAGAGCGGATATTGGTACCGAACTGCTCTGATGCAATGGTTACAAATAAAGCCCAATAGCCCGTAGCTGCACCAAGTAAAAAACAAAGTAATTTGTAATATCCAACCGAAGCGATCGGATAAAACAAATACAGTAGCATGAAAATGAAGAGCAGAACAATATTTATAAAAACCACCTTGCGCCTGCTCTTCATCAATTGACTCATTAATCCGCTAAATAAATCGCCAACAGATAATCCCAAATATGCATACATTACGCTATCTGCAACATTAATGCTCAGTCCAAAGGCATCGCCAAAACGATTGGATAAATTAACCAAAACACCGATAACAAACCAAATGGGCAAACCAATTGCAATACATGAAAGGTATTTGGCGATATTTTTTGAGGATGAAAAAAGGCTTAAAAAATTTCCTTTCTTTACATGGCTGCTTGTTTTTAGCTGCTGGTACATGCCGCTTTCATAAGCACCTGCTCTTAGCAGCAATAAGGCAAGCCCCATGGCACCGCCAACAATATAGGTGGTTTGCCAGCCAAAAGATTTTCCTACAAGAGATGCTACAACAGCTCCAAGCGCACCAAAAGTTACAATAATCATTGTACCATAGCCGCGCTTGTTCTTATCCATCGTTTCACTAACCAATGTAATGCCAGCTCCCAATTCACCTGCAAGTCCTAAACCAGCCACCAGTCGCCAAAATGCATACTGATCTATTGTGCTCACAAAAGCATTGGCAATATTCGCTACCGAATACAAAAAAATGGATCCAAACAATACCGATACACGTCCTTTGATATCACCGAGTATACCCCAGATGAGGCCACCTATGAGCATTCCCGTCATCTGAAGATTGAAAAGGTAGATTTCTTGATTTTGTAGTTCTGCACCTGAGAAACCGAGCGCCTGAAGGCTCTCGTTTTTAACTACATTAAAAACGATAAGGTCGTAAATATCTACGAAATAGCCTAAGGCAGCTACCGCAATAAGCATGTAAACGTTTTTTTTATGCTCCATCAGGGTTACAAGTTAGAAAAAAAACCAAATGTGCAAAGACATTAGAAAAGGGAAGCCACTATATCGGCTACTTTTTGCAGGTACAAGGCATCAGTTTCATCAAAGTGCTGTAGAAACTCACTGTCTGCATCAAGCACTGCTACAACCATTTTATCTTTTATGATGGGTACAACAATTTCTGATTTGGATTGACTACTACAAGCTATATGGCCTGGAAATTGATGAACATCCGGAACAACAATGGTTTGTGATTTTTCCCAAGCAGCTCCGCAAACTCCCTTGCCCTTATGAATGCGGGTACAGGCAACAGGACCCTGAAATGGACCAAGTACCAACTCATCTTGTTGTACAAGATAGAAACCAATCCACCACCAGTTAAAAGTTTCCTTTAAGGCTGCTGCTACATTAGCAAGATTAGCATAAAGATTGTTCTCGCCCTGAACAAGGGCCGAAAGTTGGGGGATAACGGATAGATAAGCTAAGGGCTTATCCGTAAGGCTTACGGGTGCATGCCAATCATGCATAGTAATTAGTTTGCCTTTGCAACGCTGTCCGTTGAAGTAGGCTCGGCAGCAGGCTCAGATTGATTCATTTTTCCGCCTTCGCCAGCGCGGTTCACAGAGTAATCCTTATTATCATTCTTGTATTGCTCATTTCTCTCTAAGGTTTCATGAGCTTCATTTCTACCATAATGGCAAGCTGAAACAGCAAGTGTTGCAGCAAAAAGAATTGCAATTGATAATTTTTTCATTTTGATACCGATTTTGGTACCCGAGGCGGGACTTGAACCCGCACGTCTTTAAAGGACACAGGATTTTAAGTCCTGCGTGTCTACCAGTTCCACCACCCGGGCAACTAATTTAAGAACATTCTTAAAAAAAAGTGGATGTGCGTTCTATAACTTCACACCCACATTTAGAGCGAGAGACGAGGTTCGAACTCGCGACCTCAACCTTGGCAAGGTTGCGCTCTACCAACTGAGCTACTCTCGCAATGAGGCAGCAAATATAAGGATTTCTTACAATGTGCAAACGGGTTAATAAAAATTATCGCAACGGCTTAAAACCTAGCTGATTCCTAGCCTGTAAGAGTTTTGTTGAGTTTTTGTTTAAACTCATTGAGCTTAATAAGTGCTTCTACAGGCGACAAGCGATTTACATCAAGCGCATCCAATTCTATTTTTATTTCTTCTAATACAGGGTCATGTACCTGAAACATGGAAAGTTGAATGGAGGGGTGTGTAGCAGGCAATTGGTTGGCGTTTGGAGCCCCTAGTTTATGGCGTCTTTTTTCAAGCTCAGCCAAAATGGCTGAAGCTTTTTGTATAACCAGCTGCGGAACTCCGGCCATTTTCGCAACGTGTATTCCGAAACTATGCTCACTTCCACCCTCTTTTAATTTACGAAGGAAAATAATCTTATTCTCAAACTCCTTAATCTCTATGTGATAGTTCTTTATGCCCGATCCTTTGCTTTCAAGTTCATTGAGTTCATGATAATGGGTGGCAAAAAGTGTTTTAGGCTTTGCGGGATGTTGGTAAATATACTCTGCAATTGACCAGGCTATTGAAACTCCATCATAGGTGCTTGTGCCTCTTCCTATTTCATCCAGTAGAATAAGGCTACGCTCACTGATATTATTAAGAATACTGGCTGTTTCCGTCATCTCAACCATAAATGTAGATTCACCACTGGAAATATTATCTGATGCACCAACACGGGTAAATATCTTATCAACTACACCAATTTTTGCTGCTGAGCAGGCCACAAAACAACCCATCTGCGCTAATATTACATTGAGGGCTGTTTGCCGGAGCAAAGCAGACTTACCGGACATATTGGGCCCTGTTAATATAACCACCTGTTGAGTTGTGCGATCTAAAAAAATATCATTTGAGATATAAGTCTCCCCTTTGGGTAATTGTTGCTCAATAACGGGATGTCTGGAATCCTTTAGCTGCAACTCAAAACCCTCATCAACCAATGGACGCGTATAATGGTGCTGCACTGATAGGGCCGCAAATGCAAAGAGGCAATCAATTTTTGAAAGCACAAGCGCATTTTGCTGTATCTGACCAACATAATCGCTAATACCCAGTACAAGCTCATGAAACAGTTTTTCTTCTATGGCAAAAATCTTTTCTTCAGCACCCAATATTTTTTCTTCATACTCCTTCAGTTCACCTGTAATATAGCGTTCGGCATTGGTAAGTGTTTGTTTTCTAATCCAGTCTTCCGGCACTTTATGCTTATGCGTATGGGTAACTTCCAGGTAATAGCCAAACACATTGTTATAGGCCACTTTTAGAGAAGGAATACCTGTACGTTGCTGCTCTTGCAGTTGCAATTGAAGAAGATAATCTTTACCGGAGTAGGCTATTTTTCTCAGTTCATCCAACTCTTGATTAATGCTATCCTGAATTAAGTCTCCGCGATTTGTTTGAAGAGGCGGATCTGCTTTTAAGGTTTGCTCAATTTTATGAATAACCCATGAACAATCGGCAAGCTGGCTTGAAAGTTTCAGGAGAGGATCAAGCGTACTCTTATTAAACAAAACTTGCATTGGCTCTATGCATTTAAGAGCTCTGTGCAATGTTTGAAGTTCGCGAGGGTTTATTCTGCGCATTGCCACTTTAGAGATAAGCCGCTCCAAATCACCTATCTGCTTAAGCAAATCAACAGTTTGCTTTCTGAGTTTTTCATCCCTGGTTGCCAACTCAACCAAATCGAGTCGTTCATTGATTAAGGCAGGCTCTTTGAGCGGCAATACCATCCATTTTTTGAGCATTCTGGCACCCATAGGTGTCACTGTTCTATCCACCACCTGTACCAATGGCACACCATTTTCATGCGGAGAATAGAGCAGCTCAAGGTTTCTAATGGTAAACCGATCTAACCAAACATACTTCTCTTCTTCAATTCTTGATACAGATTGAATATGGGCAATCTGGTTGTGCTGTGTTTCCTGAAGATAATGCAGGCAAACCCCTGAAGCTATTATAGCTGCCGGCATTTCCTGTATACCGTATCCTTTTAGGTTTATGGTTTTAAAATGTGAAATAAGTTTATCAAATGCATAATCATACTGAAAAACCCAATCATCCAACTGATAGGTATAATGCTTATCGCCAAACTGAGAAATAAAGGTTTTAAATGCAGGCTTGGCCACAATTATTTCGGAAGGCCTAAACCCCTGTATCAGCTTCTCAATATAATCTGCACTCCCTTCTGCAGTCATAAATTCTCCGGTAGAAATATCGAGAAAAGCAACACCGCAAGCCTGATTGGAATAGTGTATGACAGCTAGGTAATTATTTGCCTTATTATCAAGAATTTTGTCATTATATGAAACGCCCGGAGTTACCAACTCAGTAACACCACGCTTAACAATCTTTTTTGTAAGTTTTGGATCTTCCAATTGATCGCATATTGCTACGCGTTGGCCAGCTCTTACCAGTTTTGGCAAATAGGTATCAAGAGCATGATGAGGAAAACCGGCAAGTTCAATATGCGAAGCTGCACCGTTGGCACGCTTGGTGAGCACAATTCCGAGAATTTGCGCTGCTTTAACAGCATCTTCTCCAAATGTTTCATAGAAATCTCCAACCCTAAATAACAAAATTGCACCCGGATATTTGGATTTGATTTGGTTATACTGTTTCATCAGTGGCGTTTCCACCACCTCTTCTTTTCGATTACTCATCTAATCAGGCAATTTACCAACATTCGCCTCCTTGAAGTAAACATTTTTTAAACAAAAAAGCCCCGAAATACGGGGCTTTAATAAATTTTAACATTTACTTTTTGTAAACGTGAATCCAAGCCTTAGGATCTATTTCAACCCTCGCTTTTCTCATTACCCTCAGTGCATCTTGCTTGTTAGAAGTGCTGATGACACATACACGCAAAATCCTTGAATTGATATTGCTTCTAAAAACTGCTGCATCATATCCTTTAGAGCGCAGTTGGTTTCTATAAATCAATGCGAATTTGGATGAAGTATAAGCTCCTACAACAACATTGAATATCTCAATCGGTTCGGTAATTTCGTTTATACTATTCAGATTAGAAGAAGCAGAAGATGCGACATCCTTTCTGGTAGCGTTTGATTCCTGTTCCTTAGATTGATTTTTTGTGCCAATATTATCATTTTGTTTCTCAACAGAACTTGTTGCTTTCTGATTGGATTTATTGTCCGAAGGTTTTGCAGGAATATTCTGTATATTACTATTGGTGTTTGATGAGATTGATTTGTCGCTGGAGCTTTCAGGTGCAATAATAACGGGTTTATCTACTTGAGCAGCATCAGGCTTTTGGGTTCCGGAATCTTTTTTAACAGGTTTATCCTTTGGCTGTGTCTGCTGCTCAGCAGGAATTGGCATTTTATTCAGCCTATCTAAGATCATCTGATTTTGCTGTTTAAGGAGTTCAACATCAGAAGTAACACTCTTCATCTGGTCTTTAACTGCTCCCATATCCCTATTAATAGAGTCAATCTGCTTACGCAAAAATTCTATTTCTGATCTCTGTGCCTGATTTTGCTGCTGAATTGCCTGGTTCACTGCAATCAGTCGGCTGATGCTGTCCTTACTATAAATAACATAATTACCATCCTCATCAACTGGCTGGCCATTGCGTTTTTCGATATCAGGAATGTAAATTCTATTTTTAAGAATCACATTATTCCATTCTATGTGTTGTTTCTGCGATTTCGCACTGAATTTATAATTAATTCCAACGGCACTTAGTAAAAAAGCATCATTGATTTTATCAGTAGGAATACCATCTAAAAACCATGTTTGAGTAAAATTGTAATAAGCTGTTAGAACAAGGTCAAGTTGAGGATTAATATAGTGCCTAACAGACAAACCTGCATATGAGGAGAAAAAACTGAAAGTATAGTTTCTATTATTGTCAATATTCATATACGCCATTACATCTGATTGAACCCGGCCAACACCTGCTACCAGGTATGGATTTGTTCTTTTAAAGAACGGTCTCAATCCCAGGAATCTTTCCAAATTTAATTGCCCATTTATTGAGTAATAAAGAAAACTATTTGAATAAGACTTGTAATTCATTACATCATCAGGACTCTGGAAATTTTCCCTTGGCACCTGACTACCATTAAAAGAGCCACCATAAAGTAAACACTGTAGAGATAAGTCTTTGGATATGCTATATCTAACACCCAACCCCCCAAAAGTCGAAAAATCTGAAGGAATAGAAGCGAAGGTAATAGGTATACCACCTGTAAAGTCTGCACTAAATCTGGTATTTTGCCCAAAAGTACTGAGGGCAAAAAACAGAAATGAGTATAGTGAAGAAATAAGGTATTTCATTATATTACCGCGGTATAATAAATTTACTAAAATCAGACAAAACTAAGCTTTTTATATATAATCACCAACCACCTATTCTGTAATACTATGCGAACTTACATCAATTTACAAGCCTAAACCTATTTAATTTCAACATAAATAATTGATTAACTGATATTTAAATTATGACTAAGATCATCTATTCCATAATTGTGGAAAATACAAGAAGCGCCCAGAATATTGGAGCAATCTTCAGAAGTGCGGATGCTTTTGCTTGTGATAGGATCATTTTAACGGGAATATCTGCCACCCCTCCACACAAGGATATTCTTAAAACCGCTCTTGGGGCAACCTTGTCGGTAAATTGGCAATATTTGGACAATATTAAAGATGCCATTGAATTATTAAGAACCGATGGATACAGGATTATTGCCTTAGAGCAAACCCCAGGTGCAACCTTGCTTCAAGACGTTAATTTTGGTAATTACCCTAAACAGGCGTTTATAGTTGGTAATGAAGTTGAAGGCGTTTCTCCTGAGGCTATGAGTTTATGCGATCAAGTAATTGAAATACCTCAAGCCGGGGTGAAAAAGTCTATAAATGTTGCAATAGCAGCTTCAATTCTTATGTGGAGTTGTTTTAAACACAACCTAAGCTCATCGGAATAGTCAGTCTAGATTTAGTTAGAACCTTAAGTTCTTGGTATCTATGCCTCCAAAATATTACGAATGAAGGGCTTTTCGGTAAATGGTAGTTCCATTAAATAGTTTACCAAATGAGGAGATTGCAGCTGCAACACAAGAAAACTCTCGGAACGCTCTGCAAGTGCTCCTTCAGGTAATAAATATTGACGAATCTTAAGTAATTTTTCTGTCTCAGAAGACAACGAATCTTTCCTCAATTGATTCACTCTTTTAATTAAATGGGTTAAATATTTATCCTGTTCGCTCTTCCACTTAATTAAATCAGATCCAAGTCCGGCATCAATTGACTTAACTTTATCGATTAAGTCTTGTGTTAGCTGCAATATTCCGCCCGAAATAGATTCTGCTGCGTTATCAGAGTTCCTCACATTAATAAAATGCTCGATGAGTTGGTTTTCCGGCTGAAGAAAATCTTTCACCATTAAACCCAGTTTGGATAACTTACCTGCCAACCCCTTACCAGCTATAATAAATGATTCTCTCAGGTGAAGTATTGGCAGTGGAATCTGATTGTATTCAAAAATACTTTTGAGCTGAAGCCAGTATGAGATTTCACCAGGGCCTCCCACATAGGCTAAATTTGGCAAAATAGATTCTTGAAACAATGGCCTCATTACTACATTCGGACTGAAACGTTCTGGGTGCTCAGCAATTTCTTGCAGGATTTCATCCTCGCTGTATACCTTTACTCTGTCTCCAATTACATACTCCCCATTTTCATGCTTAATCAGATTTCGGCCTTTTTCTGATATATGAAAGAAATTGATTTCCCGGCCATTCACCTGAGGCTTATAATTTGGTTTAAACCTCAAATTGGTTTGTTTAAGATGTTCAAAATTTTGCCGCTTTGTGATGTCTTTTATTATTGTTGTCTCAAACTCTTTTTTCAATACCTTATTGTCCGGTTCAATAATTACTAAACCAGATTGCTTATAGTAATTGTGAATGTATTTTAAAGTTGCTTGAGCCAGGGTTTTGGAATTTAAATAACTTTCAAAACAAGCATCAAGAATACGCTGTTGTTCATCATCTCTTACCATAGAAAGCATTTGATCAAAAACTTTTTCAATGCCATCTAAATCCAATCTGCCTACCGGCTGTTGTCTGCTGTTCTTATCCCATGTAAATGCTTTACCAAACAGCTTAACATGGTTTACTTCTGCAAAATCATGATCTTCTGATGCCATCCAAAACACAGGCACAAAGTGAGAATCTGGATAACTTTGCTTGAGTTGCGCAGCCAATTTGAGTACCGACTGAATTTTAAAATGAACATACATGGGCCCACCTAATAAACAAAGCTGATGACCAGTTGTGATGGTAAAAGTATTGCTGTTGTTTAGCCGGGTAATATTTTGTTTGACTGCTGAAGTATCTTCAAGTTCAACCCCATACTGATCATAAGTTTTAAGTAACTCTTCTGTCAGTATCTTTCTTTTTTCAGCTGAAAAATTTGATTTTATTTTTATCGCATCGGCATATGAATCTATCACCGGTGGGTGCGCATAAAAATCACTTAGAAACGGATTACCTTCCAGATAATCGCAAACGATTTCAGGAAACTGATTACTTTCTCTTATGCCAATTTCTTCAACTTTCAATTTATTAATTGGTTTAGGATACTACCTCACCATATAAATCAAAATCTTCTGCTTCTGTAATTTTTACCTGAGCAAAATCGCCTATGCGTGCATAATTATCTTTGGCACTTACCAGCACCTCATTATCTACTTCAGGCGAATCAAACTCGGTTCTGCCTACAAAAAAGCCATTCTCTTTTCTATCAAAAAGTACCTTAAAGGTTTTACCTACCTTACTTTTATTAATCTGATTGGAAACACCCTGCTGCAAATCCATTACCATGGCTGCTCTTTCTTCTTTCACTTCCTGAGGTATGCTGTCTGCCAGTGTTCCGGCATGGGTTCCTTCCTCATGTGAGTATGTAAAAATGCCCAAGCGATCAAACTTATTCCGCTCAACAAACTTTAGCATATCTTCAAAATCCTGTTCGGTTTCTCCCGGATGACCGGCTATCAGGGTTGTTCTAATGGCAATTCCCGGAACTTTTTCACGTATGCTATCAACCACCTCCTGTGTTCTTTTTGCAGTTATGCCACGCCTCATAATCTTTAACATATTATCACTGGCATGCTGCAGCGGAATATCAATATACTTACAAATATTATCTCGTTCTCTTATTACATCCAGTGCCTCCATTGGAAATTGAGACGGGTAGGCATAATGCAACCTAATCCAGTCCGCACCTTCTATATCTGAAATACGCCTGAGTAAATCAGCTAGTTTGCGTTCTCCGTAAAGATCAATACCATAATAGGTGCTATCCTGTGCAATGAGCAGAATTTCCTTGGTGCCACGCTTAACCAAACCTTTCACTTCCTGCTCAATCTGCTCAAAAGATTTGGATACATGTTTTCCGCGCATGATAGGTATGGCGCAAAAAGAACAAGGTCTGTCACAACCTTCAGAAATCTTTAAGTAAGCGTAATGGGATGGGGTTGTAACCAACCTCTCTCCTACCAATTCATGCTTATAATCGGCACCCAGTGTTTTTAACAACTGCGGCAAATGCAGGGTGCCAAAATATTCATCCACATCGGGTATTTCCTTCTCCAAATCGGGTTTGTATCGTTGCGACAAACAGCCGGTAACATACAATTTATCTATTTTACCCTCCTGCTTTGCTTCGGCAAAACGCAAAATGGTGTCAATACTTTCCTGCTTTGCATTATCAATAAACCCACAGGTATTGATGATGATTACATTGGCATCATCCTTGGCCGATTCATGCTCTACATTAAAATCATTGGCCTTGAGCTGACTGTATAAAACCTCACTATCTACTATATTTTTAGAGCAGCCCAGCGTGATGATATTTACTTTATCCTGTTTACGTTTGGTTTTCATGCCTCGGTGTTAAATAAGGAATCTACAAATTCATGTTTATCAAATAGCTGCAAATCATCTATCCCTTCGCCTACGCCAATGTATTTTACCGGCACCTTAAACTGATCGGCAACACCAATCACAACGCCACCTTTGGCTGTTCCATCTAATTTTGTTAGGGCAAGTGCTGTAACCTCTGTTGCGGCTGTAAATTGCCTGGCCTGCTCAAAGGCATTTTGCCCGGTTGAAGCATCCAAAACCAGCAATACTTCATGCGGAGCATCCGGAATAACCTTACCCATCACGCGTTTTATTTTGCTCAGCTCATTCATCAGGTTTACTTTGTTGTGCAGCCTGCCTGCGGTATCAATAATAATCACATCGGCTCCTTGTTCCATGCCTGCTTTAACAGAATCAAATGCCACAGCTGCAGGATCGGTATTCATGCCGTGCTCAACCACCATCACGTCATTCCTTTGTCCCCATATTTTTAGCTGCTCCACAGCAGCAGCCCTGAAAGTATCTGCTGCACCGAGTACCACCTTTTTGCCTGCTTTTTTAAACTGATTGGCCAGTTTGCCTATGGCAGTGGTTTTACCAACACCGTTTACGCCTACTACCATCATTACATATGGCTTGGCTATAGGAGCGGCATCAAAACTGTTTTGTAAACCGGTATGGTTTTCATCAAGCAAAGCTGAAATCTCTTCTTTTAGCAATGCAGTTAATTCTGTACTGTTAATGTATTTATCTCGGGCAACACGCTTTTGCAACCTGTCAATTATTTTCAGGGTGGTTTCAACGCCCACATCGGATGTAACCAAAATTTCTTCGAGCTCATCCAGGAAAGCGTCATCAACGGTAGATTTACCAACAAGGGCCTTGCTTATTTTTGATAAGAGGCCGGTCTTGGTTTTCTCTAAACCCTGATCCAGTTTTTCCTTTTTTTCTTTGCTAAAAAAGCTGAAAATTCCCATGAGATTAATGCTATGTAAACAAAAAAGCATCCCGCAAAGGCGGAATGCTTCTAAATTCGGTTACTGAATGAAATTAGCCTTTGAAAAATGATTTAACATTATCATTCGCTATGATTTCAGCTTTGAATGAGTAAGAACCTTTTTTGTTCTTAACTGCACGGTACACTTTGGCAAATTCCTTGCCTGTGCCGGTTTTAAGTGTTGCAACTACCTTCTTAGCCATGTTTTAATTATTTAATTTCTTTATGAACGGTTACCTTCTTCATGATTGGGTTGTATTTTTTCAACTCCAAACGCTCGGTGGTATTTTTCTTGTTTTTGGTGGTTATATAGCGTGATGTGCCCGGAAGACCAGAGTCTTTGTGCTCGGTGCACTCCATAATAACCTGTATTCTATTGCCTTTTCTTGCCATTGTTACGGTCTCCTATATAAATTAAATGGTACCATGTTTTGCCCACTCTCTTAAAGCGGCAGTGATACCCATTTTGTTAATGGTTTTAATTGCTTTGGTAGATACACGCAGTGTAATCCACTTATTTTCTTCAGGTATGAAGAATTTTTTATCCTGTAAGTTAGGATAGAAACGTCTTTTGGTTTTACGGTTGGAGTGCGATACGTTGTTTCCTACCATCGCACGTTTTCCGGTTAAATCACAAACTCTCATGGCTTTAATTTTGTAAAAAGGACTGCAAATATGGGTGTTTTATTTAAAAAATCAATGTTTATCAAAGTTTTTTCTTGAAATAAGCAACCCAATGGGTTAATCCCTTATTTTCGACCAGCAAATATACAGCAAATGATTTACGAATTTATACAAACAACCCCTCAATTTTCTGAGCATATTGCCTTAATTAGGCTTAACCGCCCCAAAGAACTGAACGCCTTAAACCTGCAATTGATGCAGGAGCTAAAACATGCCCTGGCTGAAATGGACCAGCAAGAAGATATTAGGTGCATTATAATTACCGGAAACGATAAAGCTTTTGCAGCGGGTGCCGATATAAAACAAATGGAAAGCCGAACCGCTATTGATATGCTTATTGTGGACCAGTTTGAAACCTGGGACCAAATACGCAAAACAAAGAAGCCGGTAATTGCGGCCGTTTCTGGCTTTGCGCTGGGTGGTGGTTGCGAATTGGCCATGACCTGTGATATGATTGTGGCCAGTGAAACAGCAAAATTTGGCCAGCCCGAAATTAAAATTGGTATTATGCCCGGTGCAGGTGGCACCCAGCGTTTAACCAAAGCCATTGGCAAGGCCAGAGCCATGGAAATGGTATTAACAGGCAAATTTATAACGGCAGATGAGGCACATAAAGCAGGATTAATTAACCGGGTGGTGCCTGAAGAAGTGTATTTGGATGAAGCCTTAAAATTAGCAAAAGAAATAGCCCAACTCTCTCCTGTTGCGGTTAGATTAGCCAAAGAAAGTGTATTAAAAGCCTTTGAAACCGGACTACAGGAAGGCCTATACTTTGAACGCAAAAACTTTTACATGTGCTTTGCCAGCGAAGACCAAAAAGAGGGCATGAACGCTTTTGTAGAGAAACGCAAGCCTGATTTTAAAGGCAGATAAGCATAAAAAAACACCGCCTCAAATGAAGCGGTGTTTTTTGTTTTTAAAATCGTTAACCGGTAAAAGGTTTATTTTATTAAATATATAACAGCATTGCCAATCTTTAGCTTCCAGCAAGCCTGGCAAAGCTTTGAAAAAGTAGGTTAACCCATCCTTCGCACTTTATTGTCGCGGACAGCCAGCCCCCAAAACTTCGGGTTGCCGTCCGTGACTTTTCATCATTTGTGCAAACCTACCTATTCCAACACTTGAATGCCTAGATGAAAACACAATATTATTTCAATGAACTAATATTAAGCTTATTATTTCTCTTACCTCGATTGTTGTTGAATATACGTGAGAAATAGTATACTGCTTAAAGCCATAAAAACACAAAACCAAACTGCTAAAATTCAGAGCAGTATAACCCCCCCCCAAAAAAAAATATAGAATGAGGTTTTATAATCTTCAAATCATTTAATCATTCAATCATTTAATCTTTCAATCTTCTAATCTTCTAATGCCTAACCCGCAATACCAAACCCGCAATAAAAAATACTTCCCACCACAACTCTTGTACTTACAAATTATTACTTTTTTTGGTTGTTATTCGTTAAAGGAATATTCCTTGGAATTACCGAATTGTTGGTTAAACTTTGAGAAACTTAGAAACCACTAAATACATTTTATATGCAAAAAACAATACTGATTTACCCACTTATAGCTTGTTTGGTTTTATTAAACAGTTGTTCTGATAATGATGGTTGTTCTGAAAAGGAACCAGAAAGTTACCCACTATCACAGCAGTACAAAGGCTTAATTTGCTATTCAGGATTTGACACATTGAGATTCTTATCTGAAAAGAACGAAACAATTACTTTTATTGGACAAGGGAGAAAAGACTATGAATATTCCGAAATTGTTGGCTCTCCAGATTGTACGTATAAGAAAATTTATGGCGGGCAATCCATAAGGTTTTCTAATAATATGGGGGATGATGTGATTGATTTATGGTATGATTCGAAAGGCGAATTTTTTGTTGAATTGTACAATAATCAAAAGGATTTTTCTGGTAAGTTTAGCTATCCTTATAAACTTTTTACACGCTCAGATATCGGTGATACATTACTGGTAAACTCAAAAAAGTATGCGAATACCTTTCGATTTGGGAGTTTGAGAACTAATCAGGATACTTTAAACTATTCCAAGGATGTTGGGATTTTAAGGATAAAATTATACACAGGTGAGACATTCGGTATTATTAAATAAACAATATATGCTGGTTAAAAATGAAAATATCCAGATCTAAAACTCTGCCTTTCGCCTTCTTATTGATAATATTAACTAGTTGTTCTGATAATGATGGTTGTTCTGAAAAGGAACCGGAAATATATAATCTGTCTCCTTCCGATAAGAAATTAATAACTTATTCAGGTAAGGATACAATAAAATTTCTTACTGAAACCAATGAAACATTGAGTTTCATTGGTCAGGGTAGGAATAGTTTTACCTATACTGAACAGCTTGGTCAGGGCAGTTGCACTTACGAACGTCACTTCGAAGGTGAGAAAATTAAGTATACAAATCTGACTAATGGTGATCAAATTGATATTAAATACGATTCAAGACGCAGAGTATATATAGAATTTTATAACAATCTTAAGGACTATGGGGGGAATTTTAATAACCCTTTAGTTGGGTTCACACCGCCACCACCTTTTGACTTTACCGATTTAAATATAAATAATCAATTGTATAGTGATGTAAGGCGATTTTATTCTACATGGAATCCCAATGATACCTTATTGTATAGTATTCAATTTGGAATAATAAAAGTACGCCTTGCTCCTAACAAATTATTTACTCGAATACCATAACACCACAAATATGATAAATCACAAAAAAACAGTCTTAGCCTTGGTTCTATGTACCATTTTTTATCACTCTAAAGCAATCTCCCCGCCATTAAGATCTGACAGTATTATTAATTGTACAAGTACTTCTGATTCAATAGATAGGCTAGCTTTAGATACTGAGGAACTGTTACAACGAAAAAAAGGGAATGAGACAAATAAGAGGGCTGGCTGGTTTTCTGACTTCTTTGATGCACTTACCTCTCCTTTTAGACCTGTTTGGGGGGGCATATGAGGGAGGGTATAATACCGCACCTGGGCAAACTACCTTCAATAGAGAAGAAGGGGTAATGCAACAAGTACAAAAAATTCAAAATATAATTAGGAATTCAAATCCTAACGAATACTTTAAAGAAAAAAGTATCTATTCTACCATTTTCTCATATGCTAATACGGCACATTCCGGTTGCGGGGGCAATGATGAAGAAATATGTATTAACGCACGAACAGCTAAAAATGCAGCGTTTGTTGCATTAATTGGGCTGGACAATAATGGGGATTCATTGACACTGAATGATCGAATAATGCTACGACACAGGGCTGTTGATATATTAAAAGATTGTTATTTGTGGACCTTATATAGCAGGTATTATTGGAAAAACCATCAATGGAGAAGTAAGGAGTTAATTTGCTATTTACAGGCGCTGGATTATTTACGAATTATTAAACATTATGATGCCCACTTAACAGTTTCAGATGAGGATTTGGATGATATTAAAGATGAACTTCAGGATTTTACTGAGGCATTACACGGTAGGGCAAACAATTTTTTAAGCTCTTATGATCGATTTAATAATTATTCTATTATGACGGGAGCCGCAGTTGCTATGGCTGGTATTGTTCTGCATAATCAGACCACATATTTCTGGAACAATGAGGCAAAACCTGATCGATGGGTGAATTCAGGAAATTTTTATTTGGATAGAACCATGTGGAGAGGCCCCGGTACGCTAAGTGCTGGAGGTGGTGGGGCCATGAGTACATCTGGTTCAATTAATTCGTACGCAGAAGGACCAGGTTATTTTGAACATGGCTTCGAGAATGCACTGCCTTTTTTTATCGCTGTTGACAACGATTTTAATGGGAGTCCTGTTACACGTAACTACTCTTCACAAACATTTTTTGCCGCAGACGAAGACGTTCCAAATTATCTTTATGATAGTGATTACGAAAATATGGTTAAATGGTATAATTCAATACGACTTCCTAATAATAATGCTCCAACATACGATGATACCCGCGTTCGAAAACTATTCGCTGCAATAGGTATTGCTCGATTTAAAAGTGGAGTAAATCACAATATATTTACAGAGGCTAATTTCCCATTTTCATATTTAGATGATGGTAACTATAGTTTACATATTGATTTTTTGGTAGCACAAGTAAAATGGGTTATTGAACCTCAAAAACGTGATATTATTATCCCTAACAGCGAATCTGTAATTATTACAAACGGCTCTGGCCCATTAAAAGATCAACATTATTTACACTTTTTGCATGAAAGCGGTACAGCAAAAAATGGCTACAGATGGTTTAACCAAGGGCATGAACATGGCGATGGCTTAAGTTTTACAATCGCAGCAGGTGAGGATATTTTAATTGATGATCCCGCTTACATCAGTTGGGGAGATAGGGAATTAACAAATGAATCAAGCTACCATAATGTCATTGTTGTTGATGGAGAGGCCTTAGACCCGGATCAATCAGCCTTTTTAACTAAATCACAATTATATAAATCAGGAGCAATGCTTGAGGGCAAGGCTACATATCGTGACTGGGGGGGGTGAATTAGCAGATATTAAAAGAAGAATAGAGGTGATGAAGGAGTCTAATGTATATTACGTAATTAACGATAGGGCAGAGAGTAAAAACTGGGTATTTGATCAGGAACAAGAGTTTAGAATAAATGGAAACGGTATGTCTGATGGAGACGAAAATTCGTTTTCTTTCCTATCAGGTAATCAAACCGCCCGTTGGTTCCACCCCTGTAGTAAGGATGGTAATAACAATGATAATTGGGGAGTACAAGCAACAATAATTTCTAACAAAGGCACTACACCTCATAATTCTCTTGGGCATAAACATGGCAACAAAGCTTATGAAATTACAGCAGGACAAGGCTCTGCTCATCAAGTTACCAAAATGGTTCCAAGTTTAAGTGATAGAGGTGAACATGGAAGGTTTAATATTAAATTTACGGCAGCCGCAGGAGATGTTAATAGATTTATGGCTGTTATTATGCCCTACAAGTGCAATGGTAGTGTACCTGCAATCCCTATATTCCATCAAAGCAGTGATTATATAAGTCAATTAATAAGTCTTAATGGCTTATCACCTGCTCAAAACCTGCATATCACCAAAACAGATAAAACTTCACATACAAATATTTCAAATCCTTTTGGTTTGAGTGGTTCAAGCGCTGTGATGGATGTAAAGGCTGAGCACGCCTTTATGAGTTATGGACTAACTCACATTTTTGAGATGGGTTCAAACTGTATTGCTTATACTAATTTTAGAAAGGCAAGAGTGGCTGGTGGAAGTTATTTAAAGTATAATGATACAGTATTCATTAGCTCAAATCAAGAGGTTGAGGCTCATTATGAACTAACAGGGAAATTTGCCTATGAAGGATATTGTATTACAGGTGGATCAACATCCGTTGTTGATTTTTTTCTGCCTGATTTGGAGCAAGGAATTAAAATGGTGGCCAATGGCAATATAAGCAGCTACAGCTATGATACCAATACGTTTATAATGACAGTGGTTTTTCCTGCAAATACCACTACCAACTTTAGGTTTGAAATGGCCGACCCATGTAAAATAAATTGCTTTTACCCCGATACCAATAACCATATAACCAACACCTTTGTGCAAGCCGGCAGAGATGAGTATATGCCTTATAAACTAAAGATATTGCAGCCCAATGGGCAACTAATAATGGCAGATGGTGCCAAGATGCATATTTGCGAATTTAAATGGCTAAACAACAGAGATAGTTTAATAATGGTTGGTAAAGAAGGTAATTATGAAGGCTTGCCTCTTACTTGCCAAAAAAATGTAATAGCTGAGCGTGCTTTAAATTTAGACAATGGCAGAACAGCAATTATTGTTGGCAATAATGCCTCATTGGTATTAGATAGTGGCTCATACACACGTGTGGGTGCCAATAGCAGTATTTATGTGCTACCCGGAGGCACACTTATTGTTAAACCACATGCTGTATTAGAAATTGGCTCTGATGATGCCGAAGGTTATGGCGAAATTTTGGCCGATAGAGGTGCCAATGTTTGTGTTTCGCCCGGAGCCATCATTAAATTTCATAGAAATGATTTGGACTCAACAGATAAAAACAGATTTTATGTTTATATAAAAGATTTTACCCAACCAACCGCTTTAAACAAAACAGAACCGGCTATCTCCTCCGCTATTGAACAAATGTTATACAACGATACCTTAATCAATGCTCCAGGTAATAACAATTGCCAACCTTTTTGCAATTATAATACCATATTGCCCCCGCACGGTATAATCAACAGAGATTGGGGATATGCTCCTTTTGTTGTGCCTCGTGCCACATTTAAAGTGGCCGGGGATACCCTGTGCCCCGGAGATAGTGTAGTAATAAATTTGCGTAAGGTATTAAATGAAAGCGGCTATCGCTTTTCGGTTTGCAGGGTGCAAGATACCTTAAAAACCACCCCTTGCCTTTTAGGAGATACAAATGCTATTTTAAAAGATTATATTCAACTTTCTGATGGTTGCTCAGAAAAAATGCTGATACCCGAAGAACTAAAATTTTTGTTGTGGGATAGTGGTTGGTATCGCATAAAAGTTGAGGTAATAAACGAGTGTGGCATAAACCATGATACAACCAAGTATGTATATGTGCCAGCACCACCAGATATTGTAATAAATATGCCGGATAGCATTTGCCCGGGTGTTGGTACCCTAATAGCGGATGGTTCACAAACGCAAAGCTATCGCACACGTGCCATTTATAAATGGACAGCCTTACTGGTAGTGCCAGATAGCATACGCATGCAAGAAAAAGGCATTGATTACGGAGGCGATTGGGGAGAGTTTGACAGTACAGCCGTTACCAACTCTTTTAATTTTCCTGACTTTAGGTTTTATGGTGGGTTTAAGTATGCCATTGGATTAAGCGTAAAGGGTTGGTGCGGTTGGGTAACCAAGTGGGATACCGTAAATGTACCTTTGGCCGCATACATTAAATCGCGCCTTGCCACCAACTACCAAAATCCAATAGGCCCAAGCGCCTTTGAATTGAAAGGATATGTTACAGGTGCTACAAGTTACGCATGGAGTCCAACAACTTATTTAGATGAGCCAGACTCCCTTACTACCATTGCTAGACCCGACCAACCAATTACCTACATTTTAAGCGCAACTGATGGTGGTGTGTGTTATGATTATGACACCATGCATGTGGCACATAATGAGGTAGCTTATGCCGGTGAAAATGCTTTGTTGTGCTTTAATGAAAAATAAATATTAGGTACAGGATATAATGCTTTTACTATGCTTGCATTAATGGCATATTTTAATGAAGCCGAATTTGATGCTATATATCCGGACGCCTTTACACCAACACAATATTATTTTAACAGATTTATGCTGGATAATATTAGCGGTTTTTACTTTAACAAATTGGCAAACGATACTGCACTTCAACGCTACTTTTTAACCAATAGCCAAATTGCTTCAGTTATGCAAAACTGTTTTGAGAGCAATTACCAAGCAGATGCTTTTAGTAACGAAATTAAAAAGATGATAGCTCAAGACCGTTGGTTAGCTGCACACCTTGTTTCCAACAATTATTTGCAAATACAAAGTGTTGTCGCGCCCATTTTAAGTGATTTTGCCGGCTGGATGCAAAACAATATCTTAGGTTATCCTATTGCCATTGCAGGCTCAAAACTAGCAATACCTAATCACCAAGCCTCTATTGAAATTGTTTGGGAAACATTACAAGATAATAGCTGGGTTGAAATACCTGCATACAGAAACAGCTATAATATGTTACAAACGCATGCTAAAGGTGGTGAGTATAGAATTACTGTTTTAAATCCTTCTACCAACTCGGTAGAGTATGATCAGGTATCAGTAATAAAAGATACCACCATAAATGTTGCCTTTATGCCATCTTTTATGATTGACTCTACCGTTTGGTTTACCAATGTATCAACGCCTGTAAACAACCGTACCATATACAATTGGTATTTTGGGGATGGCAGCCATTCTAACCTTAAACACCCCAATCATACTTTTCCCTCAAAAGACTCAACCTACATTATTTGCCTAACCGCAACCAACGAATGTGATAGTTTTACCTATTGTGATACCTTAACGCTTGACTCGAACGGCATGTTCTTTACCTTTGGCAAAAAAGGGAATGACCCAATTGTGTTGCAGGAAAAACCAACTGATGTCTTAAAGCAATTGAGTTATCATAGAGCAATGAATAAACTCTCGGTAAATCAACCCAATCCGTTTAGCGACAAGACTACTATAGAATACCAATTAATGGAAGGATATGGTGAAGCTGAAATACGAATCTCTAACACATTAGGACAGGCTATTAAAACTATTAAATTAAAAGGAAACAGAGGGTTTACCACCATTGACGGTAGCCAATGGAGAGCAGGATTATACCATTATTCGCTCATTATCGATGGGATGATAATAGACAGTAAAGTGATGGCGGTGGGACGGTAGACTAGTTTGAATAAGTTTATCAAAAAAAAGGCTGCTCAAAGAATGAGCAGCCTTTTAAAAATCGTTAACCGGTAAAAGGTTTATTTTATTGAATCTACTACAGCTTTAAACGTTTCAGGGTGGTTCATTGCTAAATCGGCCAGCACCTTGCGGTTTAAGCCTAAGTTTTTCTTAGCAACCAATCCCATAAACTGAGAGTAGCTCAATCCATGCAAACGGGCACCGGCATTGATACGTGTAATCCAAAGACTGCGGAAATTGCGTTTTTTGGTTTTACGATCGCGGTATGCATACTGCAAACCTTTGTCGATACTGTGTTTGGCAATGGTTAATACATTTTTGCGTTTACCCCAGTAGCCTTTGGCTAATTTGAGGAGTTTTTTTCTGCGTCTGCGAGACGCTACTGAATTGACTGAACGTGGCATAATTTTTACTTTTTTTTGGACCTAAGCGCCCCGGTTTCAGGTGGGGTCTTTAATGGCTCTTGTCCGGGTTAAACATTTAATTGAATGAAACCAGTATTAACTATTGGTTATTTACCAATGGCTAATAAGTTTTTCACCAAGCCCATATCGGCATCGCATACGGTAACCATTTTGGTTAATCCGCGCTTTTGCTTAGTGGTTTTTTTGGTGAGGATGTGATTTTTGAAAGCCTGTGCCCGCTTAATTTTACCACTTGGGGTAACTTTAAAACGCTTGGCAGCGGCTCTGTTTGTCTTCATTTTTGGCATAACGTGTTTCCTCTTTTATTTTCCGGTTAAACGATTTTTAAAACTTATTTGCCTGCTTTGCCCTTTGGGCTCATGAGCAGGAACATTTTCTTTCCTTCCAGTTTAGGTAGCTGTTCCACTTTACCTAACTCCTGCAGCCGCTGTGCAAATTGCAACAACAACACCTCTCCTCTTTCCTTATAAACAATGGCACGACCTTTAAAAAACACAAAAGCACGTACCTTATTGCCTTCGCTTAAAAACTTCTCAGCATGTTTTACTTTAAAATCAAAATCATGCTCATCTGTATTAGGGCCAAACCTTATTTCCTTTACCTCTTGCTTAGTTTGGTTTGCCTTTTGTTCCTTTTTCTTTTTCTTCTGCTCGTACAGAAACTTTTTATAATCAATTACCTTACACACCGGAGGCTCTGCATTTGGAGATATCTCCACCAAATCTAATTCCTGCTGTTCGGCAATTTTAAGTGCCTCACTCAATGAGTAAACGCCTACCTCTACATTATCTCCTACCAGCCTCACTTCGCGTGCCCTGATAAAATCATTAATCTTATGCTCAGGTTCTACGAATCTTCTTCCTCTGAAGTTGGGGTTAAACGGCCTGCCTTTTCCGCTTCCTGGGTTGCTGTTTGTTGGGTTAATAGGTGCTGCCAAGTATGCTTATAATTTTACTGTTAATTGCTCGTTAAAAAAGTTTATAAAATCCTGTAATCCGTATTTGCCAACATCACCTGCACCATGTTTGCGCACTGAAACGCTTTCTTCCTGCATTTCATTTTCGCCCAACACCAGCATGAATGGAACCTTTTTCACTTCCGCATCGCGGATTTTTTTACCAATCTTCTCGTTCCTGTCGTCAAATGAGGCGCGAATATCAGCTTTTTTCAGGAAATCAACAACTTTTTGGGCATAAGGCACATACTTATCGCTTATTGGGAGCACGGCTACTTGTTTGGGCGATAACCACGCAGGCAGGTTGCCGGCATAATGCTCCAGCAAAAATCCAATAAACCTTTCATGGGTGCTAAGCGGTGCCCGGTGTATAATGATAGGTCTTTCTTTCTCGTTTTTTTCATTGGTAAACCAAAGGTCAAACCGCTCTGCCTGAGCAAAATCAACCTGATTGGTGGCCAGGGTAAATTCCCTTCCAATGGCACTGTATATCTGAATATCGATTTTGGGTCCGTAAAAAGCAGCTTCATCCTCTACCTCTACAAAATTTACACCCAAATTTACCAGCACTTTTCTAACCATATCCTCCGTTTTTTTCCAAAGCTCAGGAGAATTGATATACTTCTGCCCCAGCTTAGCAGGGTTGTGCTTGGAAAAGCGCATCACATATTTTTCAATACCAAACACTCCGAAATATTTGAGATACAAATCATTTACTTTTTTAAACTCCTCTTCAAACTGGGCCTCCGTGCAATAAATATGTGCATCATTCATTTGCAAACTGCGCACACGCATTAAACCAAACAATTCTCCACTTTGCTCATACCTGTAGCAAGTGCCATATTCTGCAAAGCGAAGCGGCATATCGCGGTAGGATTTAGGTGTAGCCGCAAAAATTTTATGGTGATGCGGGCAATTCATGGCTTTGAGATAATACCTGTCGCCATCAATTTCCATTGCCGGAAACATGCTCTCCTTATAATAAGGCAAATGCCCACTTTTGATGTACATGCTCTCTTTGGCAATATGCGGACTCTTTACCCGAACATAACCTGCAGCTTCTTCGGTTTGCTTGGCAAATTTTTCAAGCAGCTCAATAATGGCGGCACCATTTGGCAACCAAAGCGGCAAGCCCGGTCCCACGTCATCATCAAAAGTAAATATCTCTAACTCTTTACCCAGTTTGCGGTGGTCACGTTTTTTTGCTTCCTCCAGCATTTGCAAATACTCAGTTAGTTCTGATTGCTTAGGGAAAGAAATACCATAAACACGCGTTAACTGAGGATTCTTTTCGTTACCCCGCCAATTTCTCTGGCAAACTCCAGCATTTTATCTTCTATCTTTTTAAAATCTTTTTCAGATATAACTTCACCATTCAGTTCCACATCATAATAAAAACCATTTTCAATGGCAGGGCCAATAGTTAAGTTAATCTTAGGATAGAAGAACTCTAGCGCCTGCGCCAACACGTGGGCAGATGAATGCCAGAAAGCATTTTTGCCTTCTTTGTCATCCCAGGTAAAAAAACGCAGTGAGCCATCCGTGTTGATAGGATCGCTTAGTTCAATGGTTTGGTTATTTAATTTGCCTGTAAGCACATTTCTGGCCAGGCCTTCGCTAATAGATTTTGCAACATCCATTGCGGTAGTACCCCGCTCATACGAACGAACGGAACCGTCAGGTAATGTTATATTAATGGTATTCATAAAGGGCTTGCAAAATAAGGGCTTAATTGCATTTAAAAAACGGATATTTAAAAAAGTGTGCAAGCCGCAATGGTTTCAATCAGCTAAAGAAGCCTCAACCAAAGCAGCATGGTTTGCAAAGAATGCGTTGAAAAAAATTGTTGCAAACATTGAAGCATTATTTGTTGTTTTGATAAAAAACCAATTAAAATGGCAACTCCCAGTTTATTACTAATTGAAGCCATCAGAAAAGCAGCAAAGAACCTGCAGGATGGAAAACCATATGAGTGGGGACACATGGGCAATTGCAACTGTGGCCACTTGGCACTATTGCCCCACTTCCGGTTTGCAAATGGATCAACTCATTTTTGGTTTGCTGGAAAAAGGCTTGGGTATGCAGGATTTGATGCAACTGGAGTATTTAAGCAACCCTGAAATTTTGAGCCGTTTGGGTGTAACCCATCTTAAAAATAACGATAGAAGTGATGTAATAAGGTATATGCGAACCTGGGCCGATATAATGGAGGAACAACTGATGCGTGAGCTACCAACCATAGCTCACGAACCAAGTGCTGAAATCAGCATAGCCGTTTAATTATTTTCCTTTTACCCTGCTTAACCCTGCTTTGGCCAATTCATAATCAGGCTGCAATTGCAACGCGTATGAGTAATTCATGCGTGCATCTTCAAACTCTTTTTGGTATTCGTGCAACAGGCCACGCATATAATAGGCCTCCAGATACTCATTGTTCATCTGAATGCAAATATCCCAGCTACGCAGTGCCACTTTATAGCGGCCGGCTTCATAATTAATATAACCAACATTGTAGTATGCCTTGGCGTTGGATGGATCTATATCAATAACTTTTTTATAATCTGATAATGCTTTCTGAAAATTACCCGATAACTGATAATAATATGCCCTGCCAAAATACGCCTCGCTGCTTTTGGGGTTTAGTTTAATAGCAGCGGCAAAGTAGTCTAGCGCAATTTTATTCTTTTTTGCTGCATATAGCAGGCCCAATTGCATTGCCGCATCATAATTGGAAGCATCCAGCTCATAAGCCAGTTGAAAGGATGCGATAGCTTTTGCGGTATCTCCTGCTTCCTTTTGATTCATGCCCCTGAAAAAATAAGCATCGGTGCGTTTGCTGCGTGCAATAACCAGGTTAAGTAAGTCAATCGATTTTCTGTGCTCCTTAACAATACAGTATAATTCGGCCAGTTTCATCTGCGCTTCATCATAATCGGGTTTAAGGGTAATGGCCGATTCATACATTTTCGCAGCCTCTGCCGTGCGATTCATCGCATAAAGAATCCTACCCTTGGTAAAATAATACAACGGATTATCCTTAGCCATTGCAGAAGCTTGGCTTATATCATCCAGCGCACGGTCGAGGTATTTTTCGTTAAAATAAATTTGGGCTCTGCGATAGTATAACTCTGCGTTGTCGGGCTCTTTCTCTATTTGTCGGCTTATTTCTTCGGCACTAGCCGGCAATACTACAACAGAATCTTTAGCATTGTTGCTTACAGTGTTGTTTTGCGAATTGCATGAAACAATCATCCACAATACATAACTGACAAAAATCAGTTTGCCTATACGGTTAATATTCAAATACATTTGTGTTAGGTAGGTTTGCAAAATTAGGTTATCTCTTTGATTTTATGCGTATACAACAATGGTATAAAGTCAAACCAACGATAGTTAGAGGTTGCCTGTTTTTACAAATAAACCAATAACCACCTGACATATAAAGTAATTAGTAGCTATGCCGCAATATCACAAACTCGGAAGTATACCATCAAAACGACACACCCAATTTCGTAAACCTGATGACACATTGTATCAGGAAGAGTTGGTATCTACCGAAGGATTTTCCAGTATTTACTCGCTGGTGTATCATACACATCCGCCAACACGTGTTAAGGAAATTGGCGAGCCATGGGATGTTTCGCCCAAGGCTGCCATTCAAAAGAATCTGCAATGCAGGAGCTTTCTAACCTTTAATACTGCGCCTGCAGATGATTTCCTGAAATCAAGAAAAGTATTGTTATTTAACAATGATCTCTATATAGCAGCTGCTGCTCCAAAAAAATCAATGACCGATTACTTTTACAAAAATGCAGATGCCGATGAGGTAATATTTGTGCATGAAGGTAGCGGCACATTTAAAAGTATTTATGGGAAGATTGATTTTGAATACGGAGATTATATTGTTATTCCCCGCGGAACCATTTATCAGCTTGATTTTGCCGGAGAAAACAACCGCCTCATGATTACAGAATCCTTCTCACCCATACGTCCGCCAAAAAGGTACCTCAATACCTATGGTCAGTTCTTAGAACATTCACCTTACTGCGAGCGTGATATAAAACTGCCGCACAGCCTGGAAACATTTGACCTGGAAGGCGATTTTAAGGTGCTGATAAAAAAACAGGATATGATTTTTCCTTATACCTACGCCAACCATCCTTTTGATGCCATTGGCTGGGATGGCTACCAGTATCCTTATGGTTTTAGCATACATAATTATGAGCCAATCACAGGTCGTGTGCATATGCCTCCTCCCATACATCAAACTTTTGAAGGACATAATTTTGTTATTTGCTCATTTGTGCCGCGTATGTATGATTACCATCCGCAATCCATACCTGCACCATATGCCCATAGCAATGTAGACAGTGATGAAATATTGTATTATGTAGATGGCGAATTTATGAGCCGCAAACACGTGGAGCGCGGTATGATAAGTCTGCACCCAAAAGGCATTCCACACGGGCCACATCCGGGTACGGTAGAAAAATCAATCGGACAAAAAGAAACCAAAGAATTGGCTGTGATGATAGACCCGTTTTATCCTTTGCAAATTACTGAGGATGCAATGAAGGTTGAAGACCCCGGGTATTATAAGACGTGGATTTGAGGGAAATTAGAAATTAAATATTAGAAGATATAAACGAATAAACTGATAGATGGAAACCTTGGAAATTAAATCTGAAACCACAACCACCGATTTTCTTCCGCTTAACGGAACAGACTATATTGAACTATACGTAGGAAATGCCAAGCAAGCTGCACATTTCTATAAAACTGCCTTTGGTTTTCAAAGCCTGGCCTATGCAGGTCCTGAAACAGGCGTAAAAGACCGCGTATCCTATGTGCTGGCGCAGAATAAGGTGAGACTGATGTTAACATCCCCACTGCACTCCAACTCTCCTATTGCCGAGCATCACAAAAAGCATGGTGATGGTGTAAAGGTTCTGGCATTATGGGTAGATGATGCATATGATGCATTTGAACAAACAACCAAACGTGGAGGCAAACCCTTTATGCAACCAACAACCATAACAGATGCAAACGGAGAAGTGCGCTTAAGTGGTATACATACCTATGGAGATGTGGTGCATGTATTTGTTGAACGTAAAAACTACAAAGGTGTATTTATGCCCGGATTTGTTAAATGGGAAAGCACATACAACCCGCCACCAGCCGGATTATTGCACGTAGATCACTGCGTGGGTAATGTAGATTGGAATCAAATGAATCCAAGGGTAAAATTCTACGAAGAAGTGATGGGCTTTAGAAATATTTTGTCGTTTGATGATAAAGATATTTCAACGGAATATTCTGCCCTGATGAGTAAGGTAATGAGCAACGGAAACGGATTTGTAAAATTTCCGATTAATGAGCCTGCAGAAGGAAAGAAAAAATCACAGGTTGAAGAATATCTTGAATTTTATGAAGGAGAAGGCACACAGCACATAGCCATTGCCACGGCAGATATTGTAAGTACCGTAAAAGAGCTAATGGCCAGAGGTGTGGAGTTTTTAAAAGTACCTTCTACCTATTACGATGATTTGCTTGACAGGGTTGGACCCATTGAAGAAGATATAGAACCACTGAAAGAACTGGGCATACTGGTTGACCGTGATGATGAAGGGTACCTGCTGCAATTGTTTACCAAACCGGTTGAAGACAGGCCAACCATGTTTTATGAAATCATTCAGCGTAAAGGTGCCAAAAGCTTTGGCAAGGGTAATTTTAAAGCCTTGTTTGAAGCCATTGAAAGAGAGCAGGAACTTAGAGGCAACCTGTAAAAAAAATAAGGATAATTGTATACATTGCAAAGACGTCACCTGCAAGTGACGTCTTTTTTTATCATATTGAAACTATGGCTACATCTTCAGAAAAACAAAGAATAAAAGAATTAAGAGATAAGGTTCTAAACTCAGAAAAACGATTTTTAGAAGGACCCCGCTCACGCACCAGAGAGTTTTTATTTATCATTAAAGTAATGCGTGAATTTATTTCCGGTTTCAGGCAACTGCATTTTGTGGGGCCATGTGTAACGGTATTTGGCAGTGCACGGTTTGATGAAAACCACCACTATTATAAAAAAACAGTTGAACTTGCAGCTCGTATCAGCGATCTGGGATTTACGATCATGACTGGCGGTGGACCAGGCATTATGGAAGCTGCCAACAGGGGTGCATTTGAAAACAATGGTCGCAGCATTGGCTGTAATATACTGCTACCGCATGAGCAAAAAGAAAATCCATATTTACATAAGTGGGTTACTTTCCGCTACTTCTTTGTTAGAAAAGTACTGTTGCTTAAATATTCATACGCCTTTGTGGTAATGCCAGGAGGCATGGGCACCATGGACGAAATGTTTGAAGCCATTACACTCATACAAACAGGAAAAATAAAAAACTTCCCGGTTATTCTATTTGGTAAAGACTACTGGAAAAACCTGATTGAACTAATGGATGATTTTGTGCAGCAAGGAACCATTTCTGCAAAAGATTTGGAATTACTGCTAATTACCGATTCTGTAGATGAAACCATTGCTCACTTAAGAAGATACTCTATCGAAGAATTCGGACTGAAGAAAGGCAAACGCATCAAGCCTTTAAAATGGATGGGTGAAATGCTGGTGCCACGCAAAACAGCATGATAAGAAAAGGCATTCATATCATCTCCACGTTCTATTTGTTGTTAAGCATGCAACTAACCCATGCACAAGAAAGGCCTAAAATAGGCTTGGCATTGAGTGGCGGTGGAGCTAAAGGCTTGGCGCATATCGGGGTGCTAAAGGTTATTGAACAGGCAGGCCTACAGGTTGATTATATTGTTGGGACGAGCATGGGTGCAGTTGTTGGTATGTTATATGCCGCAGGCTACAGTGCAGATAGTATTGAAAAAATTGCAAGGTGGGAAAAGTGGGACGATCTGCTCTCCAACAAAATTGATTTACCAAGAATTGCTATTGAAGAAAAAGCTGAGTTTGAAAAATACATTGCAGAATTTCCATACTACAATAAATCACTTCACATACCGGGAGGTGTAATAGAAGGTCAGGAAATGGAGAATGAACTCTCCAGACTTGCCACCCCTATTTATCATATCAAACAATTTAATCAACTGCCCCGACCTTATAAATGTGTTGCCACCAGCGCGCTTAACGGAAAGGTGGTGCTTCTGGAAAGTGGCAATATTGCAGAGGCCGTTCGTGCAAGCATGTCTATTCCCAGTTTATTTACACCCGTTAAAGTCAATGATGATTTGTTGGTTGACGGAGGTTTGGTAAGAAACTTTCCGGTGAATTACCTCAAGCAAATGGGTGCCGATATTTTCATTGGGGTAAACCTCTCTCAAAATACCACGGAGAGCCAGTTGAACAATATCTTCAATATGCTCAGCCAGATTATGTTTTTAGGAGACCTTGACGATACCGAAAAACAGAAAAAGCTTTGTGATATATTAATTGAACCTGATTTAAATGGGTATGGCCCTTCCAGTTTTAACAGCACCGATTCGTTAATAAAACGCGGATACGAAGCTGCCCTGAAACAACTGGACACCTTGCGCGCATTGGCCAATAATCTGAATAAAACCTACGGCATGCCAAAAACAATCGCAGTTCAGGAAGTTGATTCAGTCTTTATTACAAAAATTGAAGTTATCGGTTTAAAAAAACTGGAGCCATCACTCTTAAAAGGCAAAATGGGCTTGAAAGAAAACCACTGGGTGAATCCCAACATCATACCTGAGCGCATTTCGTATGCATTTGGTACAAGATACTTTACCAAAATCAGCTATGAACTTATACCTGACTCCAGGGGAACAAAGTTGCAGCTTAAAGCAAAAGAAAATAACCTGAACTACTTTAAGTTTGCTATTAACTACAATAGTTTTACCAAGGCATCGCTGTTCCTCAACTTTACTTCAAGAGATTTACTATTTAAAAACTCTCGCCTGCTTATCAGCACAGCTATTTCAGATTTCTTTCGCTTTAAAACAGAATATTTTAAATACACAGGCCCTTCCAGAAACTTTGGTATAAACATAGCCTTTCATTACGACAGGAATGATTTTCCTCTTTACCAAACATTTATTCGAAAAGCACTCTACAAAAGAAATTATACATGTGTAGATGCCCGCATTCAGCGAACAGTTGGCCTTAGCGCATTTATTGCGGCAGGGGTTAAACATGAAAGATCTGCTTTGGCTTATGATATACTCAGCAATGAATTTCCGTTTGACGGGAGCAATGTGCAGAATATGGCCTACCTGCTTTGGCAAAGAAACAGTTTAAACCGAAACTATTTTCCTTCAAAAGGCAGTCGCACCTTTGTGGAAGCTGGTTTTGTATTTGATATATACTACGATATTAACCGATATCTCAGAGATTCAGCCTCAGGTAATATCAATCAAGTTGCATTTGATAATGGCAACTATAACCGCAATATTGATAAGGAATATTTCTTGACAAGATGGTATGCCGAACATTATTTTTCCTTAACCGATAAGCTCACTCTGCTTAACCACCATTTCGCAGGGAGCATGTTTAATCTCAAAGGAAAATCTGTTGTGAATGATTTTAATACTTTTTTAATCGGTGGCTTGTATAACAATTTCAGGCTACAGGTACCCTTTACCGGTTTTATGGATTATGAAGTGCTTACGAATAATTATTTAGGCACCTTGCTTGGGTTTCAATATGAGATCAGAAAAAATATTTTTCTTACAGCAAAAGGAAATATCTTAAACTACTGCGGAAATATAGAAAACTATATAGATAAAAAGCAGTGGTCAGATAACAATAACTATTTGCTTGGTTATGGCTTTACTGCAGGATACCTTTCGTTTCTAGGGCCGCTGGAGTTTACCTTTATGCGAGATGAAACCAATCACACCTTCAATTTTTATGTTAATATGGGCTACCTGTTCTAGAGGTAAACTCAAACTGCATTTCATTGAGTTTGCGATAGAGTCCATTTGATTGCATAAGCTCTTCATGAGTTCCTGCTTCGGTTACCACACCTTTATCGATAACTACAATTTTATCGGCATTGCGAATGGTAGAAAGCCTGTGAGCAATAATAAAAGAGGTGCGGTTTTTCATTAAATTATCCAACGCCTCTTGCACCAGGTGTTCGCTTTCACTGTCTAATGAAGAGGTTGCCTCATCCAGTATCAGGATAACCGGATTACGCAGAATAGCTCTGGCAATGGCAACACGCTGACGCTGCCCTCCGGAGAGTTTAACACCACGCTCTCCAACTATGGTTTCGTATTTTTCCGGGAAACGGTCAATAAACTCATGTGCATTTGCTTTACGTGCCGCTTCCATTATTTCCTCATCACTTGCGTTGGGCTTGCCATAAGCAATATTTTCTTTGATGGTGCCACCAAAAAGCATCACATCCTGCGGCACAAATGCCAATTGGCTGCGCAATGCAGTAAGGGCATAGCTGCCTGCCTCCTGTTCATCAAAATAAATATGGCCTGCTGTGGGTTCATAAAACCTAAGCAGCAACGATGCAATGGTACTTTTACCGGCACCGCTGGTTCCTACCAGTGCAATCTGCTCACCGCTTTTGGCCTCAAGAGTAATATTTTTTAATACCTGCACATCAGGTCTGGATGGATAGGCAAAAGCTACTGCCTCCAAACGAACATTGCCTTTTAAGGTGATTGATTGATGACCGGGGTGCTCGCTGATATCAATTGTTTCGCCTTTGCCGCGCAAAATTTCTCTGATGCTTTGTGTAGCGCCTAATGTTTTTTGAAGCTGACTAAACATCTCAGCAAAACCAGCAAAGGTGCCACCAACAAATACAGAGAAGATAACAAACATGGTGAGTGAACCCATGGTTAACTCTCCTGTTTGTATCATGTTGGCGCCATACCACATAACAAAGGAAATAGCACCAAATACACTAAATATCATAAATGAAATAAAGGCGCCTCTGTAACGAGCATTGCTAATGGCAATATCAACCACCGCATAAATACTTTTAACATATCGTTTTATTTCAAACACTTCGCTTGTAAACGCCTTTACAATGCTTATGCCCTGAAAAGTTTCGTTTACAATGGTACCACTTTCGGCCAGCTGATCCTGAGCCTTGCGCGACATTTTGCGAATGCGCATGCCAAAAACTACAGCAAGCACAGCAACCACCGGAACTATGGCAAGCATAATTAATGCAAGCTTAGTGCTAATCCAAAAAATAAAAACCAAACCAATAATCAGCGTAAATATTCCACGCAGAAACTCTGCCAGCGTAAAAGAGATGGCATCCTGTATTTGCGATAAATCAGATGATATACGGCTGCTCAGCTCACCTACTCTTTTTTCAGTAAAATAAGACATGGGCATAGAAAGCAATTTGGCATACACATCTTTCCGCATATCTGCCAGTGATCGCTCGCCCACTTCGGTGAGCAAATACACACGCATAAATGAAAAAATGGTTTGAAAGGTAAGCTGCACAAAAATGAGAATGAGGGTGGTGTTTAAACCCCATTGAATATTTTTGAGGCCTCCTGTAATACCTGCACTAAATCCTCCCTGCAAATTGGCTGAAGCACCCGGAGCAGCTGCATCAATCATCTTACCCAGTAAAAAAGGAAACAAACTGGTAGAAAGTGCAGACAATGCAATAAAAATTAAACTCAGCGCAAATTTAGTGCGGTATGGGCGCAAATACGAAAACAATACCAGCGCCTCCTTGAGTGTTTCTTTGTTTATTTTAGCTTTAGGAGCTTCTTCGCCTACCTTACCGTTACTGTTATAATTTCTTCGGCCTCTTGCCATAAAATGAATAAAATGCCTTCAAAGGAAGGGCTTTTTTATGAGAGTAATAAACCATTGGCGTTGCGTGCTTACTTGAAAGGACTGTCTTTTTCTGATGATACAACTTTAAAAACTTGCTTATCTACCCAATGCGGAAAAAATTTATTCAGCCAAAAAGTAAGCTTGCCCGCTTTGGTTAACACCACCTCCTGTTTGCGGTGTGCCACCATATGTAAAATATGCTCTGCAACGGTTTCTGCGGGCATCAATTTTCTTTCATCAAACGGGCTTTCGGCCTGGGCATGGCCATCTGCATTGAGGGCAGTATTGCGTATGTTAGAGGAAGTATAACCGGGACAAATAACGCCAACATGCAATCCGTTTTTTAAATTCTCTATACGTAACGCTTCCAGAAAACCATTCATGGCAAATTTAGAAGCGGAATAACCCGTGCGGCCGGGCAACCCTTTAATACCCGCAATAGAGCTCACACCAATTACACTGCCTTTGTTTTTTATCAGCTCTGCTATGGCAAAACGTGTGCAATACACCGTGCCCCAAAAGTTAACATCCATTACACGCTTTAGCACTGTCAAATCTAAATCTGCCAGCAAGGCACGCATGGTAATGCCTGCATTGTTTATCAGCACATCTATTCTTCCAAATACCTCAATGCTTTTATTGATTAAGGCCATGCAATCAGCTTCTATACTCACATCGCAGCTTAGCGCAAGTACTTTTGCGCCCAGGGTTTCGCATTGTTGCTTTACCTGTTCAAGCTTTTGGATATTGCGCGCAGCAATCACCACTTGATAGCCCGCTTGTGCAAAGGCGCAGGCGCAAGCCTCACCAATACCTGAGGAGGCACCTGTAATGATTACCACTTTTTTTGCTGACATCTGCCGTTAATCAGGATTTAAATACAATAGGTGTGCCCACTGCCGGAATTTCCGGAAAATCGATTTCCATTCCATCAAGGGCCTCTTCAATGGCATCTTCCAGATAGGCTGCCGTAACGCCTGATTCACTTTGCCAGTTATCATCAATAGCGCCTTTATATACCAACTCGCGTTTTGAGTTAAATAAAAATACTTCCGGATTTACTTTTGCGCCAAAATTTTTGGCAACAGATCCATCTTCATCTTTCAGGTAAAGAAAGTTCATTTCATATAAATGGTATTTGCTTGCTGCTTTCTTAAGCGCATCAAGAGAATCCTGCGGAGACTCAACAGAATCGTTAGAGTTTATTCCAATAATGCCCAAGTTATCATCTTCATACTTCTCAAATAGCTTTAGCAGCCTTTGGCTGTAGGCCGGAGCGATCTCACCGGAGTTGCAGGTAAATACTACGGCAAGCGCATATTTATCGGCAAAATCATAATGTGAGTGTACCTTTTCATCGTAACCCGGTAAATTAAATCCCGGCAGTTTATCGCCTATCTGTAACATATGTTGAAAGAATTATATTTTAGTGCCCGCAAAATAAGTAATTTTTGCTTTGCCTATGATGAAAATTACAGAAGTAAGAACAAAAGCAGATGCAAAGGAATTTATTAAGATGGCACGCTTTATTTACAAGGACGATAAGGAATGGATACAGCCTTTGGATAAAGATATTGAGGCCGTTTTTAATACACAGGAAAACCCCAGTTTTAAATCAGGTGAAGCCACACGCTGGCTATTAAAAAGCAATACCAACCAAACTATTGGTCGTATTGCCGCTTTTTACAGTGAGCTGTACAATAAAAGCACCGCAGAAAAAACAGGCGGTATTGGTTTTTTTGAATGTGTGAATAGTAAAGATGCTGCCCGTCTGCTTTTTGATACGGCTTGCAAATGGCTTACCGAGCGCGGAATTAAAGCCATTGACGGACCCATTAATTTTGGCGAGAAAGACCGCTTCTGGGGATTGATGGTTAGTGGTTTTAAAAATCCATCTTATCTGGAAACATACAACCCACCCTATTACCAAGCTTTGTTTGAAAATTACGGTTTCAAAAAAACGGTTGAGCAATCTACTTCAGAAATTACTGCTGCCGATTTCAATTATGAGCGTTTCAAACGCATAGCCTCTCGCGTATTACAAAATCCTGATTATGGTTTTGAACACTACCGCGACAGTGAGATTGAAAAATTTTCGCAGGACTTTATGTGCATCTACAATCTGGCATGGGCACACCGGCCTGATTTTACACCCATGACTATGGAACGCGTGATGACAACAATGAAAGCGCTCCGACCTATTTTGCAGGAAGACCTGATATGGTTTGCCTACGCCAATAATGAGCCTGCCGGATTTTACATCAATGTAATTGATGTGAATCAGATTTTTAAACACCTGCATGGGAAAATGAATTTGTGGGCTAAAATCAAATTTCTATGGTTTAAAAAATTCGGACGCGTGAACCGTTGCCGCGGCATTGTGTTTGGTGTAATTCCCAAATATCAAAACTTGGGCTTAGAAACAGGCATGATTATTAAATGTCATGAGGCATTGCAAAACTTCAAGTACATTCAATCTTCAGAACTTGCCTGGATTGGCGATTTTAATCCTAAAATGCATTCATTGTTTGATGCACTGGGTGCCAAAACAACTAAAATTCATTATACCTATCAGCTAAAAGTATAAAGCATGAACGGTTTCAAAGAGGTTTCGCTTCAACACATTCCAGCTATAGCTGCTCAGTTGTTTGAGTTGGCCCATCAAAAAAAAATCTGGGCTTTTTATGGCGATTTGGGTGCAGGAAAAACCACACTGATTAAAGCCATTTGTGAAGCTTGCGGAGTAACAACTGAGGTTTCCAGCCCCACTTTTTCTCTGGTTAATCAATACCAAACAAAATTAGGAAATCCTGTTTTTCATTTTGATTTTTATCGTATAAAAAATCTTGAAGAGGCCTACGATATTGGTTATGAAGAATACTTTGACAGTGGCAATTTATGTCTGATTGAATGGCCTGAAAAAATAGAACCACTGCTGGCAAAGGAAGATGTGCTGTATATAAGCCTTACCAAAACAAATGAAAGCACCAGAGATATTGAGGTTTGGTAAACAATTAAAAATAAACATGTAATTTGCATTAACATGCAACAAGCCGATATAATACATACTCTTAGCAGAAGCCTGGCCTCACCAATGGTGCTTGCCTTTGTATTGGGTGTTATTGCCACGCTTTTAAGAAGCGATCTAAAATTCCCTGAAGGAATGTATATGGGTCTTACCATCTATTTACTTTTTGCCATTGGATTAAAAGGTGGTGTTAAATTATCACATACACCCTTAATTGATTTTCTTTTACCCGGAGGTGCTGCAGTTATCATGTGTTGCATCATTCCTGTACTTACTTATTTTATATTGCATCATCTCGCTAAGTTTGATACCGTTAACGCAGCAGCTATGTCGGCCCACTTTGGCTCGGTTAGTGCTGTTACTTTCAGTCAGAGTATTACCTATGCAGAAACTGCAGGAATTGCATTTGAAGGATTTATGCCCGCCCTGCTTGCCATTATGGAAGTACCGGGCGTTCTCATTGCCTTATATATTGCCCGTAAAAAAATGGCAACCGATAATCAGAACAATGAAGTAATGCGGGAGTTGCTAACCGGCAAAGGTATTATTCTGTTAATCGGTGGCATACTCATTGGCCTCATGAGTGGAGATCAAGGATATGAAAGTGTGGCCCCACTTTTTGATGCACCATTTAAAGGAATTTTATGTTTGTTTTTGCTGGAGGTGGGTTTGGTAACCGGACGCAGGGTGGGCGATTTAAGAAAAGTTGGGCTGCGTTTAATTGCGTTTAGTTTACTTATTGTTGGTATCAATGCGCTGCTTGGCTCACTGGTTGCTGCCTTCTGCGGATTATCGGTTGGTGGCATTGGCATTTTCACCGTTCTGTGTGCAAGCGCATCTTATATTGCTGCACCGGCAGCCATCAGGATTGCTTTGCCTGAAGCCAATCCGGGTTATTACCTTACAGCCGCCCTTGCCATTGTTTTTCCGTTTAATGTTATTGTAGGCATACCGCTTTATTTTAAACTGGCAACCTATATACATCCCATAATTGCTGCTTTATGAAATTAGTTCCGCTAAAATTAGTTACCATTATTGCCCTGGATGCCCTGAGTGAGCGCATCATTAAAGATATTAAACAATGTGGCATTAAAGGGTATACCATTACACATGTAGAGGGCGAAGGTTTACAAGGCAAACATTTTACCGACTGGGAAGGCCGCAATGTGCGCATAGAAACACTGGTTAATGAAGAGGTGGCAACAAGTATTATGCAAAAACTGGCCGATGCCTATTTTGATAAATATAGTGTGATTGCCTTTGTGAGTGCAGTAGAGGTATTAAGACGAGAAAAATTTTCCGGCTAATATGAAAATCTTCGCAGGGCTTTTGCCTTAATGGCGGTAAAGCCCACAATCAGCAAGGTCATGCTGCCACCAAACACAACAGATGGCACGGTGCCCAGCAACCTGGCAGCTACACCTGATTCAAACGCACCAATTTCATTTGATGAACCAATAAACATGGTATTTACTGCCGATACGCGTCCGCGCATTTCATCCGGTGTTTGCAATTGCAAAATATTGCCTCGTATCACCACACTCACACTATCAAAAGCTCCGCTTAAAAACAACAATAGCAGGGAAAGGTAAAAGGAGGTACTGAGTGCAAAACCTATCATACAGGCACCAAAGGCTCCTACACAGCACAGCAACACCACACCCGGCTTGTTTATGTGGCTATTCACCGATAACCAGATCATGGTTATGCTGGCACCCAATGATGGTGCAGCCCTGAGCAGGCCCAGGCCTTGCGGCCCAACGTGCAAAACTTCATGCGCAAACACAGGCAGCAGTGCAACCGCACCGCCAAACAACACGGCAAATAAATCAAGCGACAATGCACTGAGTATAACCTTGTGTTTAAAAACAAACCGTATACCTTCCTTGAGCCTTACCGATATTTTTTCAGTACCTGATTGCAATAGCACAGGCTTGGGCTTTATAAAAAACAAAGTGCACCATGCCAGTGTCATAAAAAAAATAACCACCATAAACGTGGGTGTAATTTCAATCATGGCATATAAGATGCCGCCAAGCGCAGGTCCAGCAATAGCTGCCAGTTGCCAGGCTGTGCTATTAAGTGTTGAGGCGCGTGTAAGCCACTCCCTTTTTACCACTTGTGCCAAAAAAGCAAAACCAGTTGGACCAATAAATCCCCTGGCAATGCCACTTAAAAAAATAAAGGTATACATTGCCCGTACACTTATCGTTGCACCAAAAAATAAAACAAATTCATCCATGGTTGCCAGCAATAATCCCAGTGAGCATAACCACAAAAAGCCCAGTGCATAAATCAGTATTTTGCGTTTGCTTTGCGTATCGGCCACATGGCCTGCATATAAGGCAATGCTTAATGCGGGTATGGCTTCAGCCAACCCAATCAATCCAAGTGATAAGGGATCTTCTGTGAGCTTGTATATTTGCCAGCCCACTACCACAGCCTGTATTTGCAGTGCCAGCGTTAGGCAAACGCGCATACACAAAAAGGCATTAAATTCTTTGTTGCCAAAAAGCTCTTTAAAATCAGACCGTGAGCTCATCTTTTCAAATATTCATTATAATACACCTGCTTCCATGCCTTTGATAAATTGATTTGCTCTTGCAAACGCGCTTTGGGCAGTTTGCTTTCATAAATGATTAAATCCTTCACCTCATCATCAAACACCCATACGGCTGAGTCATTTACCCAACCTATGCCATCATTATAAACGTATGATGCGAATGCAGGCGTTACTGTATCGGTAAAATTTCTGCTCCACCGGAAAGCACTATGCTGCCAGCCCAACTCACCAAGTAAGGTTGCTGCAATATCGGTTTGGTTGGCAATTCGTTTAAACTGTTGCCCGCGGTAAGCTTTATGCAGCGCACCTCCGGTTATAAGCATGGGTATATGGTATAGTTGCGGATCAAAGGCAGGGCGCATCAGCGGATATTTATGTCCGTGGTCGGCAACCAATATTACCAGCGTGTTTTTATACCAGGGCATTTGCTTCATGGCTTGCATAAATATACCCAAACAAGAGTCGGCATAGTAAACCGCGCTTTTATATTCATCCGCTCCTGCTGCAGCACCAAACTTCTGCGGAGCAGGTATGTTAAATGGCTCATGGCTGCTAAGGGTTAGCGCCACCGAAAAAAACGGAGCAGGTTGTTTATTTAAAGCAGCCAGCGTATGCTCCCAAAGTTTATCATCATGCACCCCCCACTCTGCATTGCGCTCAGTTAAGGCAAAGTCAGAAACATCACTAATATGTTGCATGCCTGCATTAAGCAGGTAAGCTTTCATATTGGCAAAATCAATATCGCCACCATAAAAAAAGGAAGTGTAGTAACCCTTGTTTGCAAAGGTTTGCGGCAGTGCAGGCAACGCACTAAATTTTTCAATGCGGTTAATAATGGAGCTATGCGGCAAAGCAGGCTGCGCGCTGAGTATGGCAGCCAAACCTTTATCGGTGCGGTTGCCATTGGCATAAAAACGACTCATAAACAAGCCATCTTTTGCCAAGGCATTTAACTGCGGTGTGCAGGGTGCAGTGCCTCCGCACAATTCTACCACATCACTGCTCCAGCCCTCCAGCATCACAATTAAAATATTGGGCATGGCCGTATCTGCCAGCTGCATCCTGTGTGTTGATGTGTTAACTAAATACGGGTTAACCAAACTATCGGCCAACTCATCTTTCATATACACATACGGGTTGCGGTTGTTATCCTCCAGCGGTTCAACCACGGTGGCTATAAAGTTCCATGTGGTATTGAGTGCAGCATGGTTTAAAAACGGCTTAGCCGAAAAAAAAGCAGCACTTTGGTTCAGGGTTGATTTTCCTGTTCCGCCTCTTATCAGCAAAAACAGCAATGCACCGGCAATTACTGCAAGCAAGGTATTAGCCGCTTTACTTGCAGCCACGGCAGCAGGCGCAAACGGTTTTAGCCATTTGTTGGTCATTATGTATAAAAAAACCACACCTGCACCTACATTAAACAAAGGGCCAAGCAAACTTGCACCTGATGAAAACACCACCATATCCTTAGGAAATTTGGCAAACGATGCTGCATAGGCATTTAGCTTTTGCCCCCAAAATTCATACAATACCGCATCGGCAAGTGTTATAAGCAATATCACCACACCAACCAACCACACATACACTTTTAGCCAGTTAAAATGTATTTGCCAATCAGTTAAAAACGAGCTAAGCAGCAACATTAACAGCGGCAACACACTTAGGTAAGCAGCAACCGATAAATCGTGCAGCAAGCCATGCAAAAATGTTTGCAACAGTTCTGTGGTGCTGCAGTAGGGGCCTGCGTTTAAATTAAAGCTAATAAAAATAAGCCGGGCACAAACAAAGCATAGATACCAAAAAATATAAATGCGCAGTAATGCAAAAATGTTCTTCAACACAACGGCAAAGGTAACAATTATTTAACAGTTCATTAACCTACTACCTAATGCCACGCTGGTTAAGCATGCGCTGGTATTTGCGTGCATTTACCTGGTGTTGTGCAAAAGAAGCCGCAAAATTATGGTAGCCCGAAAAATCTTCTTTGGCACAAAAATAAATATAGGCATGGCGCTGCATGTTCAGCACGGCATCAACTGCCTGCACAGAAGGAACGCAGATGGGGCCCGGAGGCAAACCTTTATATTTATAAGTATTGTAGGGCGATTCTACCTTGAGTATGGCTCCCTGCACACGCCTAATGCTTTTATCATTCATGGCATAAATAACGGTAGGGTCGGCCTGAAAAAGCATGCCCCGTTGCAGGCGGTTATAATACACACCTGCCACCACCGGCATTTCATCTTTTCTGTGTGTTTCCTTTTGCACAATAGAAGCCAAAATAACCACCTCCTTTTTGCTCAATCCCAGTTGTGTTGCTTTTTGCACACGTACAGAGTCCCAAAACAAGGTATATTCCGCATGCATGCGTTCCACCAGTTGCATGGCAGAGGTGTTCCAGTAAAAGTTATAGGTATTGGGTATAAACAAAGCAATGGCTGCAGCCGTGTCTAACTCCAGGCTATCCATGAGCACCGGGTTATTAAGCAAGGCCAGCAGCTCGTTGCTATCAGCCTCCAGTTTTTGTGCCCAGTAGGCAGTTAGGTCTTGTTTGCGTTCGGCATATTTAAATCTAATATCAAGCGGCTCTTGTTTGCCGGATCGCAGCAGGCGCAGCAACGCAAAATTACCCATACCTGCAGTTATTTTATATCGGCCCGGCCTTATGCTGCCCTCCCATCCTGATAGTGCAGCCAGGCGTACAAAAGCTTTGGCATTCTTAAACAGCTTATATTGGTTATTGGTTTCAAGGCTTTCATAAAAACCCTTGTTGCTATAAATATATAAATAAGCCGTTTCATCCTTTTCCAAACGCAAATTAGCAGCAAACACATCTTCGTAAATTCTAAAGGCAGCAGCCAGCAGCAGCACAGCAGAAACAATGAGCACAATGCGCAATGCAGCTTTTCCTTCGCCCTTCTTTTTAGATTTTGGCATGGGCCCGAAAATGCATCAAAGTTTTGAATAAGGCAAATGGTGGGCGTTTCCCTTATGTTGGCACCTGTGCACAGGCCCGGCAAGCCACATGAGGGCCGGGCTATGCGCTGCAAGTCCTCATTCATTGCGTTCATTGCGGGCTTTACGCTGCTATCCCTAACGCGGGGTGGATGCATGCATGGGGTGATCGTATTTATTTTACAACAAATACCTATTGCCAATCACAAGTGGCATACAAATAAATTTAACTAAATAATGCATGGCCATTTGATGATTTGTAGAGAAAATAATACTTTAGTGCAAGGGCCGGATGTTCGTATATACACCCAAAATTGGGTGTATATACGAACATTTATAGCGCATATAAGCTAGTTATAAGCCATAATAAAATACATAATAAAATACAGCGACAATGAAAATAATTACAGCGATATTGACAATAAATTTATTCGCATTAACCACATTCGGACAGACAAATTACAAAGGACATCCTCTACTTAAAGCTAATTCTGTATTAGCTGACTACAGAATAGGCAATGAATGGGTAAAAGGTAGTTGGACAATTTCACCTCAAATTGAATTTGACAGCTTATTTATTTCTTGCCACACTGAGAGTGAATCCTTTGCATTTTATACTGACCGTGACAGTATAACTTTGAATTTGTTACCAGGACACATTCATAAATTCTATGTTTCTCTTAATGACACTGCATATGCTCTGACAGTTATAAAAGCTGTTAAACCTGAATATAATATTCTGCGGTTTGACACAACATCAAAAAACGCCAAACTGGAATTTTGGTATGAACAAAACAACAACAATGAATACTTGAATTTATTGCGTTCAAAATACCCCATTGACAGTTTGGTTAAAGACGCAAAAACAGACATTGAAAAAACCCTGAAGATATTGCATTGGGTGCATAATCAGTGGCATCATAATGGAAACAATGAACCCCAAAAAAGTGATGCAATTTCCATTCTTGAAGAAGTTAAGGGCGGAAAAAATTTCCGCTGCGTTGAATATGGTATTGTTGCGACTGCTTGTTTAAATGCTGTTGGGCTAAAAGCAAGGACTTTAGCATTAAAAACAAAAGATGTAGAAACGACTCAGTATGGTGCGGGACACGTTTTATTAGAAGTATTTTTGAACGACTTAAAAAAATGGGTTTTGATTGATGGACAATGGGACGCTATGCCTGTGTTGAATAATGTCCCGCTTAATGCAGTAGAATTTCAAAAGGCGATTGCAGAGAATTATAAAGAACTTGAAATTAGAACATCATCAGCTATATCAAAAAGACAGTATATTGACTGGATTTATCCATACTTATACTATTTTAGTATTTCCTTTGATAACAGAGAGGGAGCAGACATTAAGAAAAATAAAATAAATGGAAAAAAATCACTAATGTTAGTTCCTCTTGGGGCAACCAATCCGACAATTTTTCAAATCAAAAACAAAATTGACTATTGTATATATACAAATTCATTAAATGACTTTTATGAGTCACCTGAAAACTTTGACAAATAGAATTACGGCTTATAACAGCACATTGGCAATAGGCGGGGTTCCGTCTCCGCTTGACAGTTTAGTGGTAGCCGAAAGTTCAGTTCTCCGAAAAAACTTTTGTGGTGAAAAGCCCGCCCATCGCCAATCTGCAAAACGTTAGCACCAATTGTAGGACGACACATAACAAACAACAAGACACGAAATGGCAAAAAGTATTTCAATAACAGAACAGATTAGACAAATTGCTCTTGACACCTTGGCAAACCGACCAGAGGGAATTAGGTATTCCAATTTGTTATCTTACTCGTTTACACAAAACTACTTGCGCTCAATATGAAGTGTTTTTCAAAAGAAGTTTTATCACTTCTCCATCATATCCGCAAGGGTTTCTTCTGCCTCTTCCAATATTAAATCAGGTGCCTGGGTAGCAACTTTCCTTACCTTTTTGCGCTCTTCTTCACGTTGTTTCTTTTGCTTATCCTGCAACTCCGTATTGGCCTTGTAACGTGCCTCATTCAGGGTTACATATTTTTTCAGCTCTTCCTTGTGCACATAATCAATATCTTCCAGTAAGTACTTATACTCCGGATTGGTTTGCAAACGTGTTTCTGTTTTAGCCAGTAAATCACCTCGCGTTGCATTCACCATATTCACGGGTAAAAAAGCTGTGCTGCTTATCTGATCCCATGGCAGGGCAAATTCATTGGCTTCTTCGCCATACTTTGCAGAGCTAAATACGCCCGGAAATTCAATATCCGGTGTAACACCTTTGTGTTGGGTGCTGCTGCCTGTTACACGGTAAAATTTGGCAATGGTTAGCTTTACCTGTCCTGCTTTTTTGCCGTTTAGCATGATAAAATTATCCAAATCAACCATGTTTTGCACGGTGCCTTTGCCAAAGGTACGCTCACCCATAACGATGCCCCTGCCATAATCCTGTATAGCCCCGGCAAAAATCTCACTGGCCGATGCACTGAATCTGTTTACCAATACAGTAAGCGGTCCATCATACAATACAGCTTCATTGTCATCATTTTCTGTTTTTACATTTTCGCTCACATCTTTTACCTGCACCACCGGTCCGGTTTTAATAAATAAACCGGTAAGGTCTACAGCTTCCTGCAAGGAGCCTCCCCCATTGTTTCTTAAATCAATAATGAGTCCCTGTACTTTTTCTTTCTTTAACTCAACAATGAGTTTGGCAACATCGCGCGTGGTGCTCTTATAATTTGGGTCGCCACGTTGGGCAGCAGCAAAATCAACATAAAATGCAGGAAGACTTACCACTCCTATCTTTATTTTTTTGCCGTTGCGTGTAATGGTTTTTATACTGCTTTTGGCCGACTGGTCTTCGAGCACAATTTTATCGCGTATAATTTCAATAATTTTGGTTTTGGCAGGGTCCTTAGCCGGTATAATTTCCAGACGCACGGTAGTACCCTTTTTGCCGCGTATAAGCGAAACCACATCATCAATGCGCCAATCCAGCACGTTTACCATATCACTGTCTTTACCCTGACCAACGGCAATTATCTTATCACCCGCAAATATTTTTTTACTTTTATCAGCCGGACCACCTTTTACCACCTCGCGCACTTTGGTGTATTCATTTTCGGTTTGCAGGGTGGCACCAATACCTTCTAAAGAAAGGCTCATACTGGTGTTAAAATCTTCGGCATTGCGTGGTGAGTAATAATTGGTATGCGGATCGGCCAGCTCAAGCAAGGAGTTCATATACAAACCAAATACATCTTCATTTTTGGTTTTATCGGCAAACTTTTTCAGGTTCTCATAGCGCTTACGCACGGTTTCACTGTAGGATGCAAAATCCTTTCCTGTTGCGCGCAGCACCAGACATTCGTATTTAATCTTACGTTTCCACAACAAATCAAGCTCAGCAAAATCATTACACCAGGGTGCTTTCTCGCGCTGAAATTCAAAAGAATCGTTCTCGGTATAGTCAAAATCGTTTTTAAGTAAGGCCAGCGCATAATCTATTCTGTCATACAAACGTTTGCGGTACACATTAAAAATTTCAAACGCCATCGACACATCTCCTGTAAAAACGGCATCATCTATGGTGTATCGATATTTTTCAAATGCATCAATATCGCTCTGCAAAAAGTACTGGCGTGTTGGGTCAATATTATTCAGATAGTTTTCAAAAGCCTTGGCAGAGAATGCATCATTAATTTGCGGCTTACTAAAATGATAAGAAGCTACTGCCTGGGTAACAGTTTGAAAAATAGTACCATGTTGCGACTCAGGCTTAAGAAGTTTTACGGATGTACTATCGGCATTGCCGGCACAAGCGGTTTGAAAAAACAAACCCAGAGATAAAACAGAAACAAAAATTTTAATCATACAAAATATTTACGGTGTGAATTTGCTTAAAATAAGCCGATAAAACAAACAGCCTTACCTAAAAGGTAAAGCTGCTGCTCTTAAGGTTGCAATGAATATGTTTACTTTAAAACAGATAGCTTGCGCGTATCCAGTTTTTCGCCATTGATGTAAAGGGTATAAAAGTAAATGCCTGCAGGCCATTCGGCCACATTGAACTCGCGCTGGTGCATGCCTGCAGTATAGTTTTCGGTAAATGCAGCCATTTTCTTGCCAGTTATATCCTGAATCTCACAGGTAACTTCGGCTTGCTGTAATAAATTAAAAGGGATATAAACCTTTTGCTGCGAAGGATTTGGATAAGCGGCAAACAAGTGGTTTTTTGGGGTTATCCGTAACGCTTCAGTACCCAGGGTAAGAGTATCAGGATTGGGAGTAAAATAAACCTGATAATAACCCTCCGGACCATTCATGGGTTTTGTTGCCCTTTTACCATTATTGGTTTCGGCCTCTATAAAGTAAATAAACCAGTCGTTTGGTGTAAGTGCACCCGGGTTTATATCGCCAACAAAGTAGCCTGCACTATCGGTTAGATTTACCACACTCCAGCCTGCATCCAGCTTTTTACGCCATTTACACACTGCTTTTTTAATGCCGCTTTTGTTGGTGATTTTGGAAACAACATGATAGGAAGGCTGAATGGGTTGCAAGCCATCAATGCTGGGATGCCAGAACAACACGGGGTTTTCAACCGGTATTTGCATGGTAATGCAGTGAATGGCACCACCTCCGGTTGTCATCGCCCTGGAGTCGATAGGAATAATTTTATAACCCGGCATCAGTTTTTTAAACAGTTGTGTAACCGAGTCGGTTTGTGCTTGATTGCCATCTACATCATCGGAATAAGAAGGATAAATAAATATGGTATTGGCAGTAATGCCATTGATGAACGTTCTGGCATCTGAATCTATTTTTTCGCAGGTGGTGGAATAAGTACCATCATCATTGGTAGGCATGGGAATGCGGTAAATACGAAAAGGCCTGTTGTAGGTGCTTTTCATAGCAGCAATGGTTTGATAGTTATCTTCTATGGTTTGCTTATCAACTGCAGTTACCTGTGCCGGATATTGCGCCATAATCATGGTTTGCTCATCAATTAGTTTCATATATAAATCAATATGCTCCGTGCCTCCGTCACACTTGAGTGAAGGCAGGTTAATAGGTTGCGTGGCATTAAACAGATTCTTCATGGTATCTGTGGTCTGATTAAAACTCCAGCGAGGAAAATGAATACCATTGGCTGTATTAAAATCGGTAACCATGCGGCTATAAAACAATTTGCCAAATCCATCGGAAACCAGGTTACCTCCTTCGGCATACATGGTTGACTCATAATTTGGATAGCCAAGTTTCTGTGCTAGTACTTTGGGATAGAGGTTGTCTTTATCCCTGCCGTCATAATATTTGAGGTCTACAAAAGCAATATTATCCTGATTGCCGTAGTATATACCGTTTGGCCCATAGTCACGTATCCACCAGTCGTCACCTTCAGCAACAATAAAACTATAATTTTTGGTGAGGGGCCATCCCAAATCGCTCATAAATGCTTTGATGGCAAGCGTATCGGCAGCAAAAGGCACCCGTATCCAAACGGGTAACTCATCTGAAATATACTTTGCACACTGTGCAGATATATAACCGTAAATGGAGTATGTATCTACCCCAATTACATTTCCATCCATATCATAATCAAACGACCATGAGATGGCAATGGCTTGCGATTCTTCAAACTCCCCGGGGAAACGAACATTGGCAGGCATGGTAAAACCACCTTTGCCAAATTGCTCATTAACAGGTGTGCTTTGCTGTGTTAATACACGTTCGCGTGCTGTGCGATATGCAGGTAGTTTAAATCGTTTGGCATGCTGCGCATGGAGTTGTAAGATTCCGATTAACAACAAACACAGCAAGAGGGTAATTTTTCTCATAAAATTTAAAGTTAGGAATGGATACATAAAGTGGGTTTCTTTTGAAAGACAATTATAAATGAAATTAACGAGGGGTATTGTCAGTTTTGTGAAATGTAGAATCGTTTAAGATTGAAACTACAGCAAATAGTTTAGCCTCCTCATCGGCCATAAGTAGTTTTAAGCTATACTTCCGCTTCATATCTGCCTCACGTTCCTCTTTAAATACAATAATCTTCTCGCCCGGCACAAAATAATCATCAGGATGTTTAAGGTAAGATGTAAAACCACGGTATGCATCCAGTTTCTGATAAAAGTTGATAGGAAAAATAAAATCGGCATTCACAATTGTTAGTGCGCTGCTATCTTTTTGCCGAATACTACTAAAAAATGATTTGTACTTTAAATCATCAGGCTGACTTAAGTTGCGGTTCACAATGTTTGCATAACTATAAATAAAAGTAGCAGCAAAAAGCAGCATAAAAACATATCTGATGGCATGGTTTAGCTGAAACAGAACGCTTACACAATAACCTGTAACCAATGCCAGTAGTGGATACAATGGCACATCATACCAAAAGTTTTTAGTTGATGAAATACCTGCTGCCAGGTACAAACCGCAAAAGGCAAGTACAAGATACCACCACTGCATGCTTGATTTATTTTTGTGTGCCACTATAAGTGCAATTGGCCACAGTACCAGTAAAAAAATCCATGGCCACCAGCGTTGGCTGTAGTAAAATTCTTGCAAATAGAAAAAGAATCCCCTTGATTCAGGATTTAAATACTCTTGCCTGTGTAATCTTCCGCCAATTTCAAATTTAATAACATAACTTAAAAAGTCCGGTGCCTTGAGCTCTCTCCATAGATAATAGCCACCTACAATAAAAATAAATACAAGAATAGCTGCATAAAAATGCTTGCTGTTTAATAAAGATTTCCACTGACTAAATACCGCTGCCAAAACAGCCAAAGCCGGCAAACCCTGCAAACCTGCTATGCCTTTGGTTAAACAGGCAAGCACCATACCTGCGGCACACAGCCAGATGTAACGAGCCTTCTGCTTAATAATAAATGCATAGAAAATGGTGAGATAAAATAAAATAAAAAAAGCGAGTATGGCATCGGTATCACCGGTGCGTGCAGCATGCTCAGCAACAAAACCCTTTGATGTCATAAGTATGCAGGCGCTCCATACTCCTGCCCAATAGTTTTTTAAATAAAATAGACAAAACACAAACACCCAGCAAACCGAAAGGAAACCAAAGAAAGCAGCAGGCAGGCGCAAAGCCGTTTCATGAATGCCACCTGCTTTCATAGAAAGTGCCATGCACCAAATTGCAAAAGGCGGTTTGGTATTATAGAAATCTGCTTTGCCAAACTGATACAAATTGATATACTCACCCGTTTCCAGCATTTCCCAGGCATTGAGGGCATAGCTTGCCTCATCCCAGTTGCGCAAACTTAGTTTTCCCAACTGATGAAATAAACTGAAATAAGCCAGCAAGGCTATGAATAAAAATGCAAGAATATTTTTAATGGCAGGTTGCATAAACAACCGTAAAGGATTTATTTCTTGAGGCCAATTTCACGCAAACGTTCATCCAGATATGCACCGGCTGTAATAGGCTCATATTGCAGCGGGTTGGCATCAGAAATACAAGAGGAGAGGCAATCCAGTTTCATATCTGATTTTGGATGAAGAAAAAACGGAATACTATAACGTGATGTTCCCCATTTTTCCTTTGGCGGATTCACCACGCGGTGTGTGGTTGATTTTAGTTTATTGTTGGTTAAGCGTTGCAGCATATCACCCACATTTACCACCAACTGCTCTGGCAAAGCAGTGATAGCTACCCATTGGTTTTGCTTGTTTAATACTTCCAAACCTTCGGCAGAGGCACCCATTAGCAAGGTAATTAAATTAATATCCTCGTGTTCTGCTGCTCTTACAGCACTCTGCGGTTCGTTCGTAATTGGCGGATAATGAATGGCACGGAGAATACTGTTGCCATTGTGTATTTTATCATCAAAATAAAATTCATCCAAGCCCAGATAAATGGCAATAGCTCGCAGCATGTGCATACCGGTTTCCTCCAATCGTCTGTAGGCTTCCTTGCCCAACTTATTAAATTCAGGCAATTCATTTACCGAAACATTATCCGGATACTCTGCTTTTACAGAGTCTCCATCCTCTACCCACTGACCAAATTGCCAGAACTCTTTTAAGTCACCAACGGTTCTCCCTTTGGCATGCTCTTTACCAAAAGATGTATAGCCGCGCTGTCCGGCAAGTCCTGCAACTTCATAAGCCTTCTTTATGTCAAGCGGCATATCATAAAAAGACTTTACCTGATTATAAAGTTCTGCTGATAAGGCATCACTCAAGAAGTGGCCTCGCACTGCCACAAAACCAATTTCTTCGTAGGCTTTGCCTAGTTCATTTACAAATGCAGCTTTTTTGTTTGCATCGCCTGATAAAAAGTCTGATAAATCTACAGATGGAATTCCTGCCTGATGAGCCATATTATTTTATTAAATCATTAGTTGTAAAATACGAACATAACCAATTATCTGCTTGCCAACAACTCCTGCACCTGCCTAATTAACCGATACTGCTGAAGTATCTTTTGATGTCTGCTTAAAAAAGCTGTCGAATTCTTTGCGGTAAAACAAACCTAAGCCTTGTGTATTTATTGGCCTGTTGTATATAGGATCGGTTATGCTTCGGCTGTATGCCCTTAGTTTCAGGTTACCTTCTTTAGTTAGGTTGTATTGAGTCATGAGGTTATTATTGTTATTTACTGAATTTAAACTTCCCTGAACTTCAAGCCTGTCATCAAGCAATTTTTTTGAAGCAGAAATAATGGCCTGAAAATTTTGCTGATCGTTTCTGGACAAGTCAATGTTTACATCAAGACCAGGAATAACCTGATCCAAAAAATTACTGGCCTGTGCAGATGCAATATCAGAAAGGGTATTGTTTAAACCGGATGCCAGGCTGGAATTACCTGCAAACTGTTGCGAGCCACCAAGTGGTAAAAAATTACCAAACAGAATAAGATTAATTACCTGTTGCTCCATTTGTTGAGGCTCAGCACGCAAACTATTCAGGCTGCTCTCCAGTGCATTTACTGTTGATGAACTCAGAATTCCGCGCACTTCGGTAAAGGCGAGGTCGAACTTATATTGCGGCTCCTGCAGGCTTCCTTTAATATACATTAAGCACTCTGCGGGTACACGCTGATTTTGCGCTTCTTTTCTTTGCTCATCAGAAACTGTGGTGAGGATATTGGCCACCGAAGTTCTTCGTACATTGTAAGCGCCTGTAATATCCAATCTGGCTTGAAGCGGATCTCCCGACCATGTAATGGCACTTCCCTTCTTTAGGTTAAACTTCTTTGTAAAAAAATCCAATGCCGTAAACTTGTATTCACCATTGCTAATTTTCACCTCTCCAAACATGTTAAACAAACCTTGTTTAGTCATTTCCATCTTAAGCATACCATCTCCTGCACCTGATATCTTATCTCCTTTAAACTCGTCAAACACAATATTGATTTCTGCATCCGGGGTTATATTTACGATCATATTCATCATAAAACCAAAAAGCTTAACCGGTTTTACCATATTCTCAATGGTTATATTTGTATCCCTATTTACAAAGCTGATGAGTGTGGACTCATCATTCTCTCCTTGAGTAAGTGGAATATTAAACACCGTTCCTTTTTCTGTCTTCAGGTTTCCATCCAGCATCAACTCTGTTTGCGGTCCGCTTAAATGAATATTACCGGAGGCGTAAGCAATGCCATAAAAAAGGTTGTTATCCTTTGCAGTTGTGCTAAGCAACTGAAATCTGTTTAAATCATGTATATTTATATCATAGGAAAATTTTGAAAATGAGTGGTGTAAAATTTTACCTGCTATAATGGCTTTGCGGTTATTTATATCATACATTTCAAATGCAGGAATTTCAATTTCTGATCCATTAAAATTTATAACAGAATTAAAGCGATATACTGATTTCAGATATTCGATACGCGCCACAACATTTGCAACCTCAATTTTGCCGTTAATTTCAATATCATCGATTGTGCCCTCAATGATACATTTAGCCTGAACCGTTCCTGTAGTAATCAATACCTGCTCTTTTAAAAATGCCTGAAATGATTTTAAATCAGACTCAGCAAAGGCTACATTAATTTTAAGTGCATAAGGCGCTGCACGCATATCAATATAGCCACCTGCCTCCAATTCCTTGAGCTTACCTGAAAGCGATCGGGTATATAGCAGCAGGCGTTTTTGCTTATCATCATATGCGGAAGTAAAGGAAAGATCTCCAATGGTATCCTTATCCAGTATCAGTTCATTTATATTCAGAAAAGCATCGATATTGTTATTCTCTGTATTTCCTTTGAAAACAATAGTACCTGCTGTTTCTCCATTAAATGCGATTGTTTGGGTCCTGTCGAAAGTATTGACTAGCTCTAGATCAAGTCGTTTAATTTCTGTTTTAATAAGATGAATCCCGTCTGTCTCATAAAATCCGTTTACAAGAATATCTTCCTTTGGCCCGGCTATTCTGATATTTTTAATATCGATATGCTGATTGCGATAGGTTAACTCACCGTTTTGCATAATATTAAAAGTTGCATCTCTGAACTCAACAAAAGAGGAATCAAGCATTAATTGAATTTGGTCCTTAGTAAATAAAAGCTCTGATACAATATTACCCGTTGCAATTCCTCCGGTATCGGACACATACAAATTGATTAAGCCTTTGTTTTTTGCAAGGTTGCCATGCATGGAGAATTCGTGAAAAACAAGTGTATCATTGTTTTTAAACTCCCTGATGGTTGAAGAAACTTTTCCCAATGAACCATTTTCTATGGTTGAATGAAAGCGGAATTCATGTAAACTAATCAAATTATAATGCAGCAAATCGGCAGAAAGATCAGCCACCATAGATTGCTTGTCACTATCAATTTGCCCCCTAGCCTCTAGTTTTTTGATATGCAAATCAGGAATAAACAATTCGTTCAGTATGGCTGCCTTTTCAACTTTTAATTGATAGCTGAATAATTGCCTTTGCGGCAAAGGCACTATTTTATTAAAATACGCTGGGGCTAACAGATGCATGAAATGATAGAAGTTATCCGGCAACTGGTCAAATGAATATTCACCTTTAAAATTTAAAGAGGCATAATCCGTTTTAAGGTCAATAATGCGTTCTTTTTTCTGACTAACGGTGTATAACCTGAACATTGACAAATCAAGGTCTTTTCCGTTTTTCAGTAATTCAATCTGATTGGCCGCTATACTTCCGTTATTATGATCCAGATCTTTAAATGCAAAATTGATATTGAGCTTAGCTTTTAGGGTAACATTTGCCGAATCAATTAACCCAAGTGAGGTTAGATTAATATACTGCATATTTGCATTACCCCTGAAGGTAGGCTCATCTTCAGAAAGATCAACTTCACCTGAAATATCAAAGCGGGCATTTGGATCATTGCTTACAAAATTGCCGTTAAACCTTTTCGTATCAAAACGTCCGCTAGTGTTTAGTGCACTGTATCGGTATCCGGCAACTTTTGCATAATCTATATTCAAACCAATATTGGTAGCGATATGCTCAAGGTCAAAACCTTTTCCGTCAAGATTTATTTGCATTTTAATCTGGCCAAGTGTTGGCTCCATATCAAATACCTTACCCACATTGAAATTATCAAGCTCTATCTTGCCCTTATAAGCTGATTGCATAACTGAGTCGGCTAGCTTGATATTAAAATCAGAAAGCACATCGCCCGCTTCAGTTGAGAATTTACCATGCGCCACAAAGTCTTTTACAAAACCGGTAAATGCTCCTTTAAATTTAATTTCGCCAAACTTATCTATAAAGGCAGGCAGTTCTTCACGGCAGATATACTCTATATCGGTTCCGTCTGAAATGACTTGCTCCACTTTTGCCTCCATAAATGTTTCATCAATTTCCGGAAGACCCGATAGGTTTACGTTGCCTCTAAAATATGTTTTATCTCCCGTTCTGAGTTCAATACGTTTTGCCCTTAATTGATTTACTGTTCCGGATACATCTCCGCTTAAATATGCAACCTGATTCCAGCCCTTCAGGGCAGGAGCAAAGTCTGCCACATCACGCATATCAATCCTACTTTCCTTGATATTGGCTTTCATGTTAACCCGATAGTTAAAATCTGCCATATCCCAATCTTTATAAGCCATAGAAAAATTTCCCTTGATATGACTGTATCTGGCCTCGAAATCCAAATCATTAAAATACATACCCGAAGAGGCCAATATAGCTTGGCAATCCATACGCTTAATTTGTGCACCACCTTTCTCTAAACAACTAAGTTTTTTGATATTCAGATTCAGAGAGTCGCCAATAATGCTGAAGTTTGTTGCTTCAAATGCTACGTCATAGAAATCCTCATCCAAACCATTAAAGCCTTCACCTCCCAATTCGCTGGTTGAATCAATGAGCCTGAACCGGGTATGCGTGCAAGCCACCTGATTAAAAACAAGGCTAAATGGCAGTGAGGCTGTATCAGGAATCTTATCGGCAGAAACGATGTTAAATAAAACATCGATATTAAAACTATTGTCAGGGTAGGTTACCATTTTACACAAGCCTCCATCAACCAAAACATCTGTAAAAGTTAGTTTGAGTGAGTCGGCATTAAAACTGCCTATATTGAGCTTAAGGTGTTCTACATAAAAGAGTGTATCGTTTTTGTGGTCGCCAAAATAAACCTGATCCAAACTAAGTTGCGTAAGCGGATGATAGGAAATATGACCTATTTGAATCTTTGTTTTAAATTGCGCACTTAAATAATCAGTAACATAGCCGGTGACTTTATTTTGAACGTAGTTGTTATTAAACAGCAGCCACATACCCAAAAGTAAAATGCCCAGCAAGGTAAAAAAAACCAAGGCTGCATATTTTGCTATTTGTTTAACCATCCTCAATCGTTCAAAAATACAGAATTTGCTGGCTTTAAGCAACTCATAACCCAATTGGCACAACAGGATATATATATATTGGCTATTGAATCATCGTGTGATGATACAGGTGCTGCTGTATGCAGAAACGAAGAGATATTGTGCAATTTGGTAGCAGGCCAACTTATACATGAGCAATATGGTGGTGTTGTACCGGAGTTGGCCTCGCGTGCACACCAACAGCATATTGTTCCGCTGGTTGATGCCGCGCTTAAAAAAGCAGGCATAAACAAATCTCAATTGCATGCCATAGCATTTACCCAAGGACCCGGCTTAATTGGCTCACTGCTAGTTGGCTCGTCTTTCGCAAAGTCAATGGCACATGCATTGGGCATACCGCTTATTGGGATTGATCATATGCAGGCTCATGTATTGGCTCACTTTATTTCTTCACCAAAGCCTGAGTTCCCTTTTTTGTGCTTAACTGTTTCCGGAGGGCATACACAGATTACCCGAATGGATGATTATTTTACAGAAACCACACTTGGGAAAACTATTGATGATGCAGCCGGAGAAGCCTTTGACAAAACAGCAAAAATTGTAGGATTGCCTTATCCGGGGGGGCCACTGATTGATCAATATGCAAAAAAGGGCAATCCAAGAGCCTTTAATTTTCCTGTGCCCAATATACCAGGCTACGATTTTAGTTTTAGCGGACTAAAAACTTCGGTCCTCTATTTTGTAAGAGATGCTCTAAAAACTGATCCTGATTTTGTTGAGAAAAATCTGGCAGATATCTGCGCATCGGTGCAATATGCCATTATTAAGCACCTTATGAAAAAACTGGAAAAGGCAGCTATGGAAACAAGAATTAAGCATGTAGCCCTTGCGGGTGGTGTTTCGGCAAATAGCACCCTCAGACATGCTGTGGAGGAGGCAGGCAAGAAAAACGGCTGGCAGGTTTTTATACCTGATTTTGAGTATTGTACCGATAATGCCGCTATGATTGCCATTGCTGCCTATCACAAATACAACATGAACCGGTTTACAGATTTACAGGCAACTCCCTATGCAGGGCGTCCTAATCTGTAATCATCAGCTTATTAGCATTTTAAATATTCATACTGACCTAAATATTGGTCACAAAACCGCTGTGCGCTTGTTTTGCTTTGATTATAGGTTGATATGGCCTATTTTTGTTATTCTATTCATGAAAAAAATCAGGAGCTTTGCTTTACTTCTTCCTTTGGCAACCCTCACTTGCCTGATGGCACCTGCCTTTTTTAATAGCGGTGTATATGCACAATTAAGAACACCTTTTATTGCTGCTGATGAAGAAATGATGGCAATAGTGGATAGCAATACCCTGAAAATTAGAGGGAAATTATACCCGCAAATACCTGCAGGAGACCTTAATATTTATGGTTTTGAGGAAAATGATATACCGGTTTATGCCGACTCTGTTTATGCTTACCGCTTATCCATTCTTGAATCGGAAATACCACTTGAGTACAATCAATACGTAAGGCCTTATATTGACTTATACACCATCAGAAGAAGAAAACTCAGCTCAAAGATCCTGTCATGGTCTAAATATTATTTCCCTGTTTTTGAAGAGATGCTTGATAGAGAAGGAATGCCGATGGAACTGAAATATTTGGCAGTAATTGAATCAGCCCTAAACCCACAAGCTACCTCACCGGTAGGTGCAGCCGGTATGTGGCAGTTTATGGCACCAACAGGAAGAATATATGGGCTTAAAACAACAGGTAATTACGATGAAAGAAGAGACCTTATTAAATCTACCGATGCTGCCATTAAATACTTGCGCAATTCCTACAGAATTTATGGAGACTGGCTGCTGGTTATTGCCTCATACAATTGCGGACCAGGCAATGTAAACAAAGCCATAAGACGTGCCGGTGGAGTTAAGAACTTTTGGGCTGTACAGCAATATCTGCCAAGAGAAACAAGAGGTTATGTGCCTGCATTTATTGCAGCTACCTATATGATGAACTATGCTTCGGAGCATAATATTTATCCTTCCGAAGAGGTGCAAATGACGCTTCATACAGATACGGTGCATATTGATAACCGCTACTCTTTAAATCAGTTGGCAATATCATTGGGCATGTCACCGGAGGAATTAAAAGCATTCAACCCATCCTTGCGAAGAGGAATGATACCTTTTACTACCGAAAAAATAACACTTACGCTGCCCTACAATAAGTCAATGACTTATACGGCACTTAACAATACCGATAGCTTCAAAACCAAACAGGATGTGAACCTGATTGCGCTCAATAAAAAAGTAAGCATTGAAAAGCAAAATACAGGTAGTAGTCAAACCATTATTTATAAAGTAAAAAAGGGTGATTTGTTGGCAAACATTGCCGACAAGTTTGATGTAACTGTAAAGGAATTGAAACGCTGGAATAAACTCAGAAGCAGCAAGATTGCAACAGGCCAGAAGCTAAAAATAAGAATTAACAAGGCCTAATGCCATGCACAAATATTTTCTCCTGATTGGCTGCAGTGGTAAAAAATAAATAATCATCCCCCCCTTCCTTCAAATTAAATAAGCTATAAAGCTCGGTTACATCTGCCTTAAAATCTCTGCGCGCAATATTTGCCTTGGCAATGCCAGCACTTTTCAGATAGTCTTTTACTGTTGACTTCTTAAATGGCATTATCTTTTTAATCTGAAATACCCTTCCTATAAAATCAGGTATCAGATTTTCGCCAATCAGATAGTTTCCATTTACCTGCAGCGGATTCAAATTGCATGAAACTGCATAGGGTGCTGTTAGTCCGGATTTGATAATGCTTAAGGCAGGCTCATAAAAGTAATGCCCGCAATTGCTGGTAGCCACAGAGGCAAGAACAGGATGAGTAGCTGCGAACGAAATTGCCTTATGCTGCCTGTTAATATCAGTAGCACAAATTTCTATGTTACCTAAATAGCCGAATTTAATAAAAACCAATACCTCTTTCACTTCATTATAAAGGCTTACCACCTCTATACGGCTGATGCCACTTATGTTTTTCATAACATGTGTGAGATCAACCAGGGGTGATAATTTTAATAGAACCTGATTGGTAACTTGCGGTAATGTATCTAACAATTGCATCACATTGGGGCTCCCTTCAAACAAATGCACTGCTTTGCCACCACCGCTGCGCCTGTCAGCATCCAGATAAACCCAATCTGCTTTAGGAGCCTGCTGCAAAAAGGTTTCTGCCGTGTCATCCATACGTTTCACATTGGTGATGCCAAGCAATTCAAAGTTTTTGCGCACCAGGATGTTTAAATCCGTATCAGGATCAATTCCTATGACTTGATGAAATGTATTTGAAAATGCCCAATCGTCTGCACCAAGTCCGGCCGACAAATCCAGCAACAATTCACCATTTATTTTTGTGCTCTTATACTTAGCCAGCGCTTCAGAACTGGCTTGTTCTAAAGCCTTTTCCGAAAAAAAACAATAAGCGGCTGCAAAGGATGGTAACTTCTTTAGCGCTTTTGGGTAAAGCTTTATCTGACTGGCAAGCAGATACTTATCCTCAGTGGAAAGGTTGCTTAATTGATTTGACAGGAGCAACTGTTCAATGGATTGATTGGCTTCTAAAAAAAATTTTAGCCCCGCATGTAGCAATGAATCAGATATTTTCGTATACTTTTGCAATTGTAATCAACTATAACTTTAAATGAAACGCCTACTAATCATTGGATGTGTGTCTCTTATCATGATGGGAATGACCAGCTGCAAAGCTACCTGCCCTAAATTTAGTATTGATCTCCCTATCATTAGCCTTTGCTTCTAGTCCGGGTATTTAAAAACAATATCCTGCTTAATTTCTGCATGAATGCTTTTGGCAACAGGACAGTTATGCGCTGCCCGTTCCAATAATTCCCTGTGTTCTATGCTGATTCCGGGAGGCATTTCAATCATTACCCCAATTTCTGATACCCTTCTGGGATTTGCCGAAATCTTTTTTACAATTGCCGCGCCAGCTCCTGCAAAATCTAACCCAAGGCGTTGCGATTCAATGCCCATTATGGTTACCATACAAGCAGCCAGCGAGGTGGCTAAAAGGTCGGTTGGAGAAAAATTCTGAGCCTTACCGTGGTTATCCAGTGGTGCATCTGTATAAATAACTGACCCGGAGAAAACGTGCTTCAATTCAGTTCTCAAATCTCCCACATAACGCAATTCGGAAGTGTGCATATTATTTGTATTTTTGAATGGCGAAAATAGTGAAAGCATTACAAAACATATTGCTCATCTTGTTGCTTTTAGCAGGCGGCTCTGCGTTTGCTCAAAATCAGGCGATAACAGAACCACAGCTTTTCTATACCAAACGTATACAATTAGGCGCGCATATAAACTCTGCTGTGCGCGGAGGTATCAACTTTAAATATGGCTGGCATCAAACCGGCAAAAAGAAACGTATTTTAGATACCGAATTGGCATACGTGCGACACCCCAAAGAAACCAATATTTATGGCGCTTCCCAGAATCCGCAGGAGTACAGCTATGGCAAGCTCAATTCGGTTTTTATGCTACGCACGGGTTATGGTCAGACCTTTTTTATAACAGAACGACCTTACAAGAATGCAGTTGGGTTAAACTTTAATTATTCCTTAGGAATTGCCACTGCATTATTAAAACCTGTTTACCTTGATATTTTAAATATTTCAAATGATCAGACCCGCGCATTTGTGCGTGCCGAACGCTACGATCCGGATGTACACATTTATCAGAATTTGATTTATGGCAACTCTTCTTTTTTTGAAGGCATAGGTAATACTCAAGCGCGGTTTGGCGGTTATGGTAAAGCCTCTCTTGCCGTTGAATGGGGGGCATACCCTGATGAATTTCATACACTGGAAGCGGGTGTTTCTCTGGATGTGTTCCCAACCGGATTGAGCATGGTGGCACGAGAGCAAACAAGAAGTGTGGTTTTATTTTTTATTGGATATAGTTTTGGATGGAATAAATAAGTATGATTGAATTACCTACCCTGGCAGATGCCCGTGTGAAGAAGCCCGACTGGCTTAAAGTAAAACTCCCAACCGGAGAAAATTACAGAAACGTTAGAAAAATTGTAGACAACCATAAACTGCATACCATTTGCGAAAGTGGCAATTGCCCCAATATGGGTGAGTGTTGGGGTGCAGGTACCGCAACTTTTATGATTTTGGGTAATACCTGCACACGCAGTTGTTCCTTCTGCGCTGTGGCAACCGGCCGAAACAAAGAATATGATACAGATGAACCCAAACGCGTAGCTGAAGCCATCCGATTAATGGGTGTAAAGCATGCAGTGATTACATCCGTAAACAGAGATGAATTACCCGATAAAGGTGCCTGGGTTTGGGCAGAAACCATCAGACTGGTAAAAGAACTGAATCCCGGAACCACACAGGAAACACTGATACCCGACTTTATGAGCAAATGGGATTTGCTGTATCAGGTAATTGATGAAAAGCCTGAGGTGGTATCCCATAACATGGAAACGGTGAAACGATTGTATCGTAAAGTAAGGCCGCAGGCAAAGTATGAACGAAGCCTGGAGCAAATCATGAAAACAAAAGAGCGTGGCCGCAGAACCAAATCAGGAGCCATGCTGGGCGTGGGTGAAACCACAGAAGAGGTGCTGGAGCTTATGCAGGATTTAAGAAACCACGGATGTGATGTACTTACACTGGGGCAATATCTGCAGCCAACCAAAATGCATCTTGCGGTTGAACGTTTTATTACACCCGAAGAATTTGCATTTTATGAAGCAGAAGGTAAGAAGATGGGCTTTATACATGTTGAATCAGGTCCGCTGGTGCGCTCATCTTACCATGCGGAAAAACACGTGATATGATTATCTCCTTCATTCTGTTGCTGGCAGGCATCATCCTTAAATATGTTCCTCCTAAACAGATAAATGCTTTTTACGGATACAGAACAGGTATGAGCATGAAAAATGCCGATACATGGAAATTTGCCAATGCCAATGCATTAACGTGGCTCATTCGCATCCATGCGTTTTTATTTATGGTTTCTATTTTTTGGTATAGCCGGCCTATGGATATAAAAAAATTGAATCATACCTTATGATTCCAGCTTTTAACAGACTGGCAGTTGTGACTTACCGAACAGAGAAATACTTAAATGTAGTGTTTGATGCCGATGGCAATCGAAAAATAAAAAGATAAACCATGCAGCTGCACAAAGCAATCTGATTTGCTTTTTAAATATGCCGAATGGTATTACTTTTGGATAAGTTGAAATACACAAACAAATGAAAAAAATTATCGCAAGCATATGCCTGATGGCTGCATTAACAGTGGCCTGTACCAAAGAAGAAATTGATAAGGTGCTGAATGATGGTGGCCTTTCGAATGAAGAAGTTATTGCCGGTTTAAAACAGGCGCTATCTGTTGGCACAGATTCATCTGCAACCATGCTTTCAAAGGTTGACGGGTATTATAAAGATGCCGCAGTAAAGATTTTTTTACCTGATGAGGCGCAGGCTATTTATACCAACATTTCAAAAGTTCCGGGTGGCTCTGCCCTCATAGAGCAAACCGTATTAACCATTAACCGCGCAGCGGAAGATGCGGCAGATGAGGCCAAACCCATATTTATTGATGCCATTACCAGCATGACGATTGGTGACGGACTGAATATTTTAAATGGTGCCGATACGGCTGCAACCGTTTACCTGAAAGATAAAACCTATGACCCGCTTCGGGTGGCCTTTCAACCCAAAATCAGTGCATCCCTTTCCAAACCAATTATTCTGGGTATTTCTGCAGAGCAATCATACAAAGACCTTATTAATGCATACAATACTGCATCACTTGGCGGTTTGTTGTTTGAACAAATAAAAACCAACAGCCTGAGTGAACATGTAACGCGCAAAGGACTGGATGGCTTGTTTTTAAAAGTTGCCGAAAAAGAAAAAGCCATCAGAAGCAATCCACTGGAACAGGTTACCGATTTACTGAAAAAAGTTTTTGGTAAAAAATAGAATTGGTGCACAAAAAGCTGCTCATGGTTTTCATTCTGCTTGCAAGTAACCTCACGTTATTTGCAGCTGAAAAAGATTCTATTTTTAATAAAGTGTTTTTTGGTGTTGGCTACCTTCACCCCTCTTCTGCAGGCATCAATCCTGAGTGGAAGAGCAATCCCCAAATTCAATTCATTAGTGGCATACGTTACTGGAAAGGTTACTTGTTAGCTGATATTAAATATACAAATTACCAATCTACTTCATCCTTCCCTGATTTTAGTCTTACCACCATCAGCGCAGGCTACGAGTTTAGGGCTCCTACAAGGGCCGCATTCACATTTCATATTGCGACAATGATAGGCAATGCCTATATGCAATTTGAAGACAACAATGTGAATAAACATGTGCAGGGCGAATCTGAATTATGTATGAGCATCACACCTCAGGTTTCATGGCATAAAGGGCGTTTTGGTTTAGTGGTTGGCTATTATTTTTCCAGGATTTATACCGCTACCCGATTTGATCAACACTTGGTGCAGGTACAAACACGCTTTTATTTACAAACACCCAAAAAAGTAAAATCATGGCTGGAGTAAATAAAATTGCTGCTATCTTTAGTCTACTAATGCCTTTTGGATTCCCTGCATTTGGTCAAACAGACAGTGCCTTGATTGATGCAGCAAACAGAGATAATATTACGCAATTGCAAAATCCGGCAAGCTCACAAAGACAAATCATCACCGCAGAACAAATCAGGTTAAGCGGATATAGCAGGCTTAGTGATATTTTACAACTGGCCGATGCATGGACCTTTTCTTCCATCAATGGCGACCGCTGGTATATGCAAAGCAATGGCACATCCGCATACGGCAACCAAAACTGGATATTGATGGTAAACGGGCAACGGGTAATTGTAAATACATTTGATGCCGCACACATCAATACACTGGGTATACCCGTGCATGATATTGAACGAATTGAAATTATAAATACCCCCATTCTTTATCTGAATGAATATGCTGATAAAGGTCTCATTCATATCATCACCAAAAAAATGCCTTCCGGCTTTTTTTACAAAGCATTCATTAATCAGGGAAATGTTACGGGCGATCCGGGACCTTACCGCTACCTGAACAGCAATCTGTATAATATTGATAAAATTGGGCTCAACTATGCGCATACCGCAGGTTATGCAAACAAGCAACTGCAATGTAAAATCAATTATACCTATCAGGATTATTTTGCGCGAAGCCAGCAGGTGGGCAACCGATTTTTAGCAACCAATAATCCCGGGCTAACCACCAAAAGTAACCTGCTTGGCATCAGACCTGAACTGAGCTATGCCGGTAAAAACTGGTATCATCAGCTAAACGGATATTATACACGTGCGGCAGAGTTTGATTTCTTTATGCCGCTTGCAACAGAATTGTATAAGGAACAAAACTATTACCAGGCCGGCTATCTGGTAGAATACCGCAAGAATGCTGCACACCGTTTTAGGCTAAGTTTATCGGTAAACGGGCAATTGAATGATACCAATGCTTTGGGAAGACCCGGCTATGAAATTCGCAACACACAACTGGTATTGCTAAACTTTACACACAGCTATCAATTTATCAAAAGAAAAAAAGCGGCCTTATGGAAGAATGGCATTGCAGCCTCACTAAACCAATTTGAATACATTACAAACAAGCAGTTTGAGCAAACACTGATTAAACCTTACTCCTCGCTACACCTTCCCATTAGCAGAAAAGCCATGCTGAATACAGATGCTGAAGTTGTGGTAGGCAGATTTAATGAAGGATTTAAAGTAACAACCGGCATTTACAAGCGGGTTGATTTAATTACAAACTGGAACCTGATACTTGGCTACAGTCAGCGCATCAGTGAGGAGGAACTGATTCCTGTGTTAAGCACCAATATATTGTTATCTAATTTTGGCAGCGGTGGTATTTTCACCAATATTCAACAGGTGCTGCCAAAGCAGTTTACCACCGACTTTTATTACGGGCTTACTATTGGTAATAACGTTAGACTTACCTACAATATCGCGTATAAAAATATTTGGGATCAATTGCAGCTTATACAATATGCTAACCTAACCTTACCTCATTACAGTTCAAGCACCATCGGCACGGGAGCAGGCATGAGCAATTTAATTAACAGAATAAATCTTTATTATAATGTAGTAGATAATGTGGTGATGTATTTAAACTACATGAGAACCGGCAATATAACTGGTGATGAAATGCTTGCATTGAGTATACCTAAAAACAAGTTAAGTTTGATACTGGAAAGCAACCTGCCCAAACAACTGAAAGTTTGGAACAGATGGTATTACCAATCCGAAACGCAATGGATGAGGACAACCCCTGCAGGTGATGCCATCATGCAAAAAATGCCGAAATTATTTTTGTGTGATGTAGGAGTAAGCAAGTCGGTTTTTAAAAACAAGCTGCAACTCAATGCCACCCTGCGCAATGTGTTTAATCAGGATGAAATATACCACCCAGCGGGTGCCAATATTGGCTTACGAATGTTTGTTTCAGCTGTTTTCCAGCTGGAAGGTATTCAACCGAAAAGAAAACAATAACTGATTAGTATTTTAGCCGCGTGAAAGAAGCATTACAAGATCCGATATTTAAACAGATAGCAACAATTGCCAAAGCAAGCAATGTATCCGCATATGTGGTAGGTGGCTATGTGCGCGATACGCTCTTAAAAAGAAAAACAAAAGATGTGGATGTGGTGGTACTTGGTGATGGCATTGCCCTTGCAAAGCAATTTGCACAAACCTGCGGCAAAGATGCTACCTACGCGTATTTCAAAAATTTTGGAACAGCCATGGTAAAAACCAAGGAGTGGGAAGTAGAGTTTGTTGGCGCAAGAAAAGAATCCTACTCCAGAGACTCCAGAAAGCCTGAGGTAACACCGGGCACACTAGAAGATGACCAAAACAGAAGAGACTTTACAATAAATGCACTGGCCATTAGTTTAAATGATGATTTCGGAACTTTGGTTGATCCTTTTAATGGCATTAATGATTTGAACCAAGGCATCATACAAACCCCAACAAATCCTGATATCACCTTTAGTGATGACCCACTGCGCATGCTGCGTGGCATCCGGTTTGCAGCACAACTGGGTTTTACGATTGCCCCTAAAACTTTTGAAGCCATTAGCCGCAATAGAGAACGCATAAAAATTATTTCCACAGAGCGCATCAGTGAAGAACTGAATAAAATGATTTTAGCTCCTGTTCCTTCAGTAGGATTTAAACTCTTGTTTGAATGCGGACTATTAAAATTAATTTTTCCTGAACTGCAGGCAATGCAAGGCATAGAAACAAAAGAAGGTAAAGCCCATAAAGACAACTTTTATCACACCTTGCAGGTACTTGATAACCTTAGCACAGAAAGCAATGACCTTTGGCTGAGGTGGGCTGCGATCCTGCATGATATTGCAAAGCCTGTAACCAAACGTTTTGATGCCGGCAATGGATGGACCTTTCACGGACACGAAGACAAAGGTGGCAGAATGGTATCAGGTATTTTCAGACGACTCAAGCTTCCGCTCAATGAGAAAATGAAATTTGTAGAGAAAATTGTTTCTATGCATCACCGTCCAAAAGCATTGGCGGAAGACGGTGTTACAGATTCTGCCATCAGAAGATTGATTGTAGATGCTGGAGAAGATATTGATGCCTTATTTATGTTTTGTCGTGCAGATATGACCTCCAAAAATCCTCAGAAGTTGCAGTTATACCGCAAGCGGCTTAAGGAAGTGGAACAAATGGTGGCTGATGTAACAGATCGTGATGCGTTACGTAACTGGCAGCCTCCGGTAACAGGTGAAGATATCATGAAAACTTTTGGGATAGGACCATCAAGAGAAGTGGGTTTCATTAAAACAGAAATTAGAGAACAGATTCTGGAAGGACAAATTGCCAATACCAAAGAAGCAGCAGTAAAGTTTATGCTTGAACTGGGGAAAAAATATGGCCTTACCCCAATTAAATAAATAACCTTATTTTTGAGAAGATGATGAAACTATCAGGCATATTCAAACATTCCATTTGGGTTTTACTCCTTTCGCTAAGCTTAGGATTAGCCTCCTGCTCAAAGGATAATCCGGATGATGACTCCGTTAATATTTTTAGCGTGACTGATGATATTCAGTTAGGCAAACAAACCGTTGCTGAGATTGAAAAAAATCCACAAGAGTATCCCATCCTCAGCGAAACACAGTATCCGGTTGCCTATGGTCATTTAAGGCGCATTACCAAAACCATCCTTGATGGAGGTAAAGTTTTTTATAAGGACAAATTTGAATGGCAAACCAAGATCATTAAAAATGATAATGTGCTCAATGCCTTTTGCACACCGGGCGGTTATATTTATGTGTATACCGGTTTAATAAAATTTCTTGATAATGAAACCCAGCTGGCCGGAGTCATGGGTCATGAAATAGCGCATGCCGACCGCAGGCATAGTACCGATCAACTTACAAAGATTTATGGCATCACAACGCTACTCAGCGTGGTATTGGGCAATAACCCCGGATTGGTAGCAGAAATGGCAACAGCCGTAATTGGCTTAAAATTTAGCCGCGATAATGAAACAGAAGCTGATAAATATTCTGTGATTTACCTGTACCCTACCGAATATGATGCACGTGGTGCAAAATACTTTTTCGAAAAAATTATTAGTCAGGGAAGCAGCAGTCCGCCTGAATTCTTGAGCACACATCCCAACCCTGATAATCGTATTGTGAATATTGAAAATGAATGGAACGCATTGGGAAGCAAAACGGGACAAACTTTTCAACAGCGCTATCAGGATTTTAAAAACAGTTTGCCTTAAATTTAGGCAGATGTTTCTTCAGGCAAACCTTCTCACCTCATAAATGGCAGATTGGGCATGGCGCGTCCTGAACCCTGAAATTTACTCATGGTTTTCATCATTTTGCGCATATCCTCAAACTGCTTCAACAACTGATTTACTTTCTGAATATCGGTTCCGCTGCCGCTGGCTATACGCTTTCTGCGAGAGCCATTGATGATATCAGGTGTTTTACGCTCAGCAGGCGTCATGGAATTGATAATGGCCTCTATGTGTTTAAATGAATCATCGCTAATATCCAGATCTTTTACTGCTTTACCCACTCCGGGTATCATGGCCATGAGATCTTTGAGATTACCCATTTTCTTAATCTGCTGAATTTGGGTATAAAAATCTTCAAACGTAAACTGGTCTTTCAGTAATTTTTTCTGAATACGTTCTGCCTCTTCTTCATCAAAAACCTGTTGTGCACGCTCCACCAAACTCACAATATCACCCATACCCAAAATACGCTGAGCCATACGATCCGGATGGAACACATCCAATGCCTCTATCTTCTCCCCTGTACCGATAAACTTAATGGGTTTATCAACGATTGACTTGATAGATAGCGCAGCACCACCGCGTGTATCACCATCCAGCTTTGTTAAAATCACACCACTAAAATTCAACACATCATTAAATGCCTTGGCTGTATTCACGGCATCCTGACCCGTCATGGCATCCACCACAAATAAAATTTCCTGAGGCGAAAGTGCTTTCTTGATATTGCCAATCTCTGCCATCATTTCCTCATCAATACTCAAGCGGCCGGCTGTATCCACAATCAGCACCTTTACCCCTTCCTCTTTGGCCTTTTTCAATGCATTTTGGGCAATGCTTACCGGATTTTTATTCTCATTTTCAAAGTAAACAGGCACATCAATTTGCGCACCCAACACTTTGAGCTGCTCAATAGCAGCCGGACGATAAACGTCTGCCGCTGCCATCATCACACTTTTTCCTTTTTTCTTAATGAAAGATGCGAGTTTGGCTGTGTGTGTTGTTTTACCTGAACCCTGCAAGCCTGCCATTAAAATAATAGCAGGGTTTCCATTAAGGTTAACATCGGCCGTTTGGCCGCCTAGCAACAAAGCCAGTTCATCGTTTACAATTTTTACCAGCAACTGGCCCGGAGAAACCGCGGTGAGTACATTTTGGCCAAGTGCTTTTTCTTTAACCGTATCAGTAAATTGTTTGGCAATTTTATAGTTTACGTCTGCATCAAGCAATGCCTTGCGAATTTCCTTAATCGTTTCGGCTACATTGATTTCGGTGATTTTACCTTGCCCTTTAAGTGTTTTAAAGGCTTTATCGAGTTTACTACTTAAGCTTTCAAACATATTGTACTAAATTTGAAGGCGCGAAGATAAACATTTGCAGCATAGATTATCATGAAGGCAACTACCACCCGGCATCCGATTATTTTTTTTGATGGTTATTGCGGTTTATGCATCCGCAGTGTACAGTTTATACTCAAGCGTGATCGTAAGAAAGTATTTCGTTTTGCATCCCTGCAATCGGCTTATGCAGCGCAAGCCTTGCCTTCTGATACCGATACCAACACCTTTGTGTTGCAAGACAACGGCAAGCTGTATACGCGCTCTGGTGCCGCCATCAGGGCCTTGCAAAAACTTGGAGGTGTTTATGCTTTTGCTGTGTTATTATTTGCCATTCCTGCATTCATCAGAAATGCCGTGTACCGGTTTATTGCCAATAACCGTTATGGCTGGTTTGGTAAGCACGAAAGCTGCTATTTGCCAACAGCCGCCATGCAAGACCGATTTTTAGATGCACAGATAAACTAAGGATAAACCGATTTCAATTTTTCTACAATCTCAAAAACAGCCGGACAAACCAACGTATTGTTGAGTGTTTCTTTAAAAATGGTATGCATTTTTCTCTGGTTGGTATGCGGGTATTCCCTGCAGGCATTGGGGCGGGCATCATAAACCGAGCAATAATTATCGGCACCCAGAAAAGGGCAAGGCAATACATTCAATACAAAATCTCCGTCCTCATCCATGTGCAGGTAACGTGTAATAAAATCACCCGGCTTCATTTTTAGATGCTTTGCCAACCGTTCAATATCTTTCTGCAAAAAAAGCGGACCGGTGGTTTTGCAGCAGTTGGCGCACTTCAAACAATCAATATGCCCAAATGCTTGCTCATGCAATTGCAGAAACTGATCGTCCAGGTCTTTGGGTGTTTTCTTTTTCAGGCGCTCAAAGAATTTCTTAGTTGCATCCAGCTCTTTTGTTGCCTTGGCTTTTAACTCCGTAAAACGCTGCTCCATCAGGATGAACTTTTAACAATAAATACAGCCGGACGCACTGCGTGGCGCACTTTATCTACCGTTGAACCAAAAATAAAATCCTTAATGCCGGTATGCCCATGTGCAGCCATCACCACCAAATCAATTTCATTTTTATTAATAATATCTGTAATGGCCCTTGCCGATTTACCAAAGCCCAGTTCTATGCTTACCTCATAACCCATTTCTACCAGGCGGTTTTGGTAGGCTTTTAAATTCAGTAAATCATGTCGGGTTTCATTATCCAGGATTTCTTCGCCCATGCGCAAGGCCCCGGCCGACTCTACAGCATGTATGAGCAGGTAACGTGCCTGCTTGCCACCCATAGATAATGCATGCTGTATGGTTGATTCATCATTGGCACTAAAATCTACTGTAAGTGCAATATGCCTGTATTGTGGTTTTTCAACTTCTGTAAATGAAATGGCTTTGCCATGCGGCACCCCGTTTTTTTCCGCTGTGTAAGGATGTAGAAATGGCTCTACACAAATGAAGATGAGCAGCACCGCAGCAAAAGCAGCCGCAAGCAATACCAATAACTTGAGCCACCAGAAACCGTTTTCCAGATAAATAAAAAACGATTGTATTTCCTCTATAACCAGTTTAACGTTGAGTGAAACAATGATAATGGCAGAGAGCCATGCCAGTATTTTAAGGGTATTGCCAATGGCAAATTTGGCCATGAGTTTTTTGCTGGAGGTAAAATGGATAAGCGGGATAACTGCAAATCCCAGTTGCATGCTTAATACAACCTGACTCAGTACGAGCAAATCACCCAACTTGTTTTCACCAACAAACAGAATGGTAAACAAGGCAGGGATGATGGCCACCAACCTGGTGAGCAACCGCCTGAGCCATGGGCTGATGCGCAGGTTTAAATAACCCTCCATTACAATTTGTCCGGCAAGTGTGCCGGTGATGGTTGAGCTCTGACCCGCAGCAATAAGTGCAATGGCAAACAAGGCAGGTGCCAAATCGCCAAAAATATTTTTAAGCAGGATATGTGCATCCTTTATGTCTGAAACTTCATGATAGCCCAATCTGTAAAAAGCTGTTCCTGCTAAAATCAGGATAGCTGCATTCACAAAAAAAGCAAGATTGAGGGCCACTACCGAATCAATGAAATTGAATTTAATGGCACGCGCCAACCCTTTTTCATCCTTTGGAAATTTTCTGGTTTGCACCAGAGCAGAGTGCAGGTACAGGTTATGCGGCATAACGGTAGCACCAATAATGCCGATAGCAATATACAGCGCAGTATGCGATAAACCGGTGGGCACAAAGCCTGTGGCCACTTCTGCCATACTTGGTTTAACAATGAGCATTTCTGCCACAAAAGAAACACCAATTACGGCAACCAGCACCAGTATAAATGCTTCCATTTTGCGGATACCTTTGTTGAGCAGAAAAAGCAAAAGAAAAGTATCAAGAGCTGTAATTAATACCCCGTAAACAAGTGGCAAATCAAACAGCAACTGCAAACCAATAGCCATACCAATAATCTCGGCCAAATCACAGGCAGCAATGGCAATCTCTGCAAACACATACAATGAAACATTGGCCCATTTCGGATATTGTTGTCTGGAGGCTTGCGCCAAATCCCAGCCTTTAACAATACCCAGTCGGGCCGACAAGCTTTGCAGCAACAATGCCATCAGGTTGCTCATGAGCAGCACCCAAATAAGCTGGTAGCCAAATTTGCTACCCCCGGCAATATCGGTAGCCCAGTTGCCCGGATCCATATAACCTACGCTTACCAGATAAGCCGGACCAATAAATGCAAAAAGTGTTTTCCAGAAGTTTTTCTTTTCCGGAATCTGTACACTCTCATGCACCTCACTTAATGATTTTTCTGCTCTCATAACTTAAACCGGTTTCACTAAAATATTTTTTGCTACGTCTTTGCTAATGCTGATGGATTGTTTGCTGTTGAGTTTTAATTTAAGGGAACCATCATAGGCATTCATCTCCTCAATTAAACAACTGGTACCAAGCCGTAAACCAATTTTATCCAGGTGCTGTAAAAAAAGGACGCTGTGATCAGCCACACCCGACATGATAACCGGTTGTAATGCCTTTACTGTATTAAGTAATACAAATTCAGATTTTTTGATATCACCGTTTTTGGTGGGAATGGGATCTCCATGCGGATCATGCGAGGGATAACCCAAAAAAGCATCCAGTTTATCAATGAGCAATGCAGAGTTGATATGCTCCAACTGTTCGGCAATATCATGCACCTCATCCCACCCAAATTTAAGCTTGTCGCACAAAAACACTTCCCACAAACGGTGTTTGCGCACCGTATCAACAGCTACACGCTTACCTTTTTCGGTTAACTCCACTCCCTTGTATTTTTCATACTTGAGTAATTTTTTTTCAGCCAGCTTTCTAATCATATCCGTAACCGATGCAGCCTTGGTTTGCAACAAATCTGCAATGGCATTGGTGCTGATGGATTGGCGGTTGTTTTCAGAAAGCTTGTAAATAGCTTTGAGGTAATTTTCTTCCGTAAACGAATACATCACACAAATATAGTATTTTTAGGCATGTCTAAAAATTAATTTTATACATACCTAAACACATGCTTTTCTTTTGAAACTATATATATGTATGTTTGTTTTAAGATTATGATCATTAAAAAATTTGCGTCCTATATCACGTTTTGGAAAAAACCCGCACCGGGTGCTCCACACTCGTTTAATTTAAAAATGATGCATGGCATCAATAAAATATCTATCCTGATGTTTTTGATTGGTGTTATTATCATGATTATTAAATTTGCTTTCTGAGCAATTGGAACAATTATTGAAGAACCTTACACGTAAATTTTAAAAATAACTATGCTATTCCTGTTTATTGTATTTGCCGTGCTCAGCTTAGCTGTTAGCTGGCGTTTTCGTTCTAAAGTTAACCGTTACAGTCAGGTGTCATTAAGACATGACATGAGTGGTGCCGAAATTGCAGAGGCCATGCTTAAAGATAATGGCATTTATGACGTGAAGGTAATTAGCACCGAAGGTTCCTTAACCGACCACTACAACCCATTAAACAAAACGGTAAATTTAAGTCACGATGTATATCATGGCAGGCATATTACTGCTGCATCTATTGCCGCACATGAATGCGGACATGCAGTGCAACATGCCACAGCCTACAGCATGCTCAAATTTCGTTCAGCCATGGTGCCTATGCAAAATGCCAGTGCACGCATCCTCAATATCATCATCATGGTGATGATGTTTGGTGGTATGTTTTTATTCAAAGCATTTCCGTTTGAGATTGTATTGCTTACCATCATCGCCTGTCAGGGTGTAATTACACTTTTCTCTGTAATTACTTTACCGGTAGAGTTTGATGCCAGCAACCGTGCCCTTGCATGGCTTACCAATAAAGGTATTGTAATGAGTGATGAGCGAGATATGGCCAAAGATGCCTTAAAATGGGCTGCCATGACTTATGTGGTAGCTGCACTTTCTGCCATTGCCTCTTTGCTTTACTGGGTAATGATGTTGCTGGGAAGAAGAGACTAATTTTTTTAAATACCAATACTTAAAGCCCCGCAAGGGGCTTTTTTATTGCCATACTTTTTAGCATCAATTATCGTTTAATTGAATATTTTTGAAACGGTGAGATTTTATTTATTAATTCTATTTGCATCGTTGGCCGCATACACATCGGCACAAATTGGCGGCACCGGAACCTATCAGTTTTTAACCCTGCAACCCAATGCACGCATTGCCGCGCTGGGTGGCTACGCCATTGCCACTCGTGAAAACGATGTGAACCTTGCTTCGCAAAATCCGGCATTGCTCACTAAAGAAATGGATAACCAGGTGGGCTATAACCATGTTTTTTATTTTGATGGCATTGGTGCCGGCTATGTTACTTATGCCAAACATAAAGACAGTGTAGGCACTTTTTCTGCAGGCTTGCAATACATTAACTACGGTACTTTTAGGCAAACCAGTGCCACCGGAGATGTGCTGGGAGAATTTACTGCTGCCGAGTATTGCTTTCAGGCAGGCTATGCCAAAACATTTAATAAATTAAGCGTTGGGGGGCAGTTAAAATTTATTTACTCCACGCTTGAAAGTTATACCTCACTGGGTATTGCCACCGATCTGGCTGCTACCTACTACGATCCCGAAAAACTGTTTACCCTCTCTGTGGTAGCCGCTAATCTTGGAACCCAGATTAAAACATACCGTGCAGGCAACAACGAAACGCTGCCTTTTAATTTACAAGTTGGCGTAAGCAAAAAATTTGCGCATGCCCCGTTTCGTTTTTCACTGGTGGCGCATAACCTGCAAAATCCGGGAGGCCTGTTGTATAACAACCCCAACAAACCGGGCTTAAAAAGAGACCTGGAAACCGGCCAACCCATACCCGAATCGTTTAATGCCTTTGATCAGGTGCTGAGCCACATAAACCTGAGCGGTGAGTTGCTGCTGGGCAAAAACTTTTATGTGGGCTTGGGATATAACCACTTGCGCAGGTGGGAAATGAAACTGGAAGAAACCGGTGGTATGACAGGTTTTGCCTGGGGCTTTGGCCTAAGGCTCTCTAAATTTCAGGTGGCATACGGACGCACAGGCTATCATGTGGGCCACTCCACCAACCATATCTCATTCATTGTGTTTATGAATGAATACCTGAAAAAGAAAAAAACGGCTTCGTAATTATCACTGCGTTGCTTTACTTTGCTGAAACAACAACGCAATGCCTGAATCAAAAATCATTATTGCCATTGATGGGTACTCTTCCTGCGGAAAAAGCACATTGGCCAAACAATTAGCCAAACAACTGGGCTATCGGTTTATTGATACAGGCGCTATGTACAGAGCCGTTGCCTTATACCTCCTCAAAAATCAGATTGATATTCATCATCCGGAAATGGTAGCCGAGGCACTGCCTTTTATAAAAATTGATTTTAGCTATAATGCCGATACACAAACACAGCAAACCCTGCTCAACGGAGAAAATGTGGAACAGGAAATACGCATAAACCCGCGTGTGGCAAGTGTGGTAAGCGATGTAAGTGCCATTAGCGAAGTGCGCAGGTTTCTGGTAAAACAACAACAGGAATTAGGCAAAGAAAAAGGCATTGTAATGGATGGGCGCGATATTGGCACCGTTGTTTTTCCTGATGCCGAACTGAAAATTTTTGTTACTGCACAACCCACCGTAAGAGCGCAGCGCAGGCTGGATGAACTGAAAGCAAAAGGACAACAAACCACGGCTGAAGAAGTATTGGCCAATCTGGAGAAAAGAGACCGCATTGATTCTACCCGTGCCGATAGTCCGCTTAAAAAAGCAGCCGATGCCATTGAGCTGGACAATACACACCTTAACAGACAGGAACAGTTTGATTTGGTAATGACCTGGATTAAACAACTGAAGCAAACCGGCAACTAACCAACTCAGTATTCAACGTTATGCTACCTGGGCAATATCCGTATTATTTATAATTTTGGGAACATATGAAAGGCATTTGTAAACTCTCCTGCATACCTGTGCGCAAAGAAGCAAGCAGCACCTCTGAAATGACAACCATGCTGCTTTTTGGCGAAACCTATACGGTGATAGAAAGTGAAGCAGGCTGGACTCATATTAAAACCGATGCCGACCAATATGTAGGTTGGATTAGCAGCAGGCAAACAGAAAAACTTATGCATGAGCCTGCCGGTGCCGTGGTTTCTGTTGGCTATCCGTTTAATAAAGCAAAAGCAGGCAACGATGCCTTTTTTATTTTACCCGGAAGCCTGCTGCCCGATTACAACAATGGCATTTTCAACATAAACCAGCAAAGCTACGAACTGGATTTACCCAATATTGCCTACGGCAAATCAGATATTGTTTATGTGGCCAAACAGTTTTTACACGCGCCCTATCTGTGGGGCGGCCGCTCCCCTTTTGGTATTGATTGCTCTGGCCTTACACAAATTGTTTACCGCATTTGCGGATTAAACCTGCCAAGAGATGCATGGCAGCAGGCCGAAACGGGCGAAACACTGGGTTTTAGAGAAGAAGCCAAAGCCGGTGACCTGGCATTTTTTGATAACGATGAAGGCCGCATTACCCATGTGGGCATTATGCTAAACCCTGATGAAATTATACATGCCTCAGGCAGGGTAAGAATTGATAAGATTGACGGACATGGAATTTATGATGCCGAACGCGATGAATACTCACACAAGCTGCGCTTTATTAAACGCATGGTGAACTAAAACAATTTAAACACATCTTTGCTATTTAAATACATTAACAATAACACGTATGACACTAAAGAAAGGCGATAAAGCCCCCTCATTTAAACTGGTTAATTCTGACAAGAAAGAAGTTACACTGGAACAGTTTGCAGGCAAAAACCTGATTATTCATTTTTTTCCGGCTGCATTTACCGGTGTTTGCACCACGCAATTGTGCACCGTGAGAGATGCCATTAGCCTATACAGCAATGATAAAGCCAATGTAGTGGCCATCTCTGTGGATTTGCCTTTTACACTGGCTAAGTTTAAAGAAGAGCAAAAACTAAATTTTGATTTGCTTTCTGATTTTAACAAAGAAGCCAGCAGGGCTTATGGTGCCATTTATGAAGACTGGATTCTGGGACTGAAAGGTGTGGCCAAACGCGCTGCATTTGTGGTAGATGGCAGCGGAACCATACAATATGCCGAAGTACTGGAAAATGCAGGTGAACTACCCAATTTTCAGGCAATAAACGATACGCTGCAGGCACTTGGTGTGCAAGCCGGTGCCTAATATCAATGCTATTATACAAAAGCCGGGGGGCTTTTTTATTGCAGGCAGCCGCAGGCCCAACTGATTTGATGCTGAATATTGCATAAAGTTGAAATTGCACTATATTTGCTGCTCTTAAAAACGGTTTCGTAGCTCAACTGAATAGAGCATCTGACTACGGATCAGAAGGTTACAGGTTTGAATCCTGTCGAGACCACCAAAGCCGCCCTCAATAAACAGGGTGGCTTTTTTTATGGCAAGTAAAAGCCACTGCAGCAAATAAACCTAATTGTTTATATGCGAAAAATGGTATTTTTGGGATAAGGGCGCTTAGCTACCCTATAACAGGCATACATATTGGTAAACAACATATGCATATTAGCGCATATACACCCAAATTTGGATGTATATACGAACATGTATAGCGTGAATAAGCTAGTTATGCCTCATTGTAAAAAGACAGAATAATTAATGAAAATAGTGACTTGGAATTGTAATGGTGCGTTAAGGAATAAGTTTGAACATCTTTCAGACCTTAATGCTGACCTTTATATTATCCAAGAATGTGAAAATCCAGAATTATCAAAACATCAACATTATATTTCTTGGGCAGGAAATCACCTTTGGAAAGGCGACAATAAAAATAAAGGACTTGGGATCTTCGCAAAAAACAAAACGACTATTGAATTAATTAACTGGAGTGCTAACTATAAAGACCATGTAGTAAAGCACTTCTTGCCTTGTCTTGTGAATAATGATTTTCAATTATTGAGTATTTGGACAAGTCAAAACAAATCACCGAACTTTGGCTACATCGGACAATTGTGGAAATATCTAGAAATAAACAAATCAAAATTTACGAAAATAATTCTTGCTGGGGATTTTAATAGTAATACTATTTGGGATGAATGGGATAGATGGTGGAATCATTCGGACGTAGTAAATGATTTATCAAAAATGAACATTAATAGTTTGTATCATTCCTATTTTAATGAAGAACAAGGAAAAGAATCAAAACCGACTTTTTTTCTCCAAAGAAATAGAGCAAAACCATACCACATTGATTATATTTTCGCATCAAGAGAAATTGAAAAAGGCCTGAGAAATTTTGAAGTAGCGGACATTGAAAAATGGATAAACTACAGCGATCACCTGCCTGTAATTTGTGAACTTAATACTTAATAAATAATGAAATTCGGAAAGACAATAAAAATATTTCTCATTGACGGAGAACCTAACGGACGAATGAGTTGTGAACTTTCCAACTGGTCTGGAAAAGCATATAAAATTCCGAGAATTAAAATTAAGGATTGTGCAGACCGTGATGACCTGACTAGCACCGGAGTTTATTTACTCTTTGGAAAAGACGATACGGGGAAAGACCAAGTTTATATAGGTGAAGCCGAATCAATTTTAAAACGTCTAAATCAACAGTTGACTCAAAAGGATTTCTGGAACGAAGCAATTGTTTTTATAAGCAAGGACGAAAACTTAAACAAAGCTCACATAAAATATTTAGAAAATCGCCTTCACGATATTGCAAAGTCTGCTAATCGCTACACGGTAGACAATTCAATAATTCCGACTCAATCTTCAATTTCTGAATCTGACAGAGCTGAAATGGAAGAATTTATTGAGTACATAAAAATGCTTGTAAATACACTCGGACATAAAGTGTTTGACGAGAAAAGAGAATTTAAACCTAAACAAAAACAAGAATCATTTTATATTAAAGCTGCTCGTGGTGCAGATGGACAAGGAGAACCGACTTCTGATGGTTTTGTAGTTTTCAAAAACTCCAAAGCAGCAGCTACAATTGTAAATTCAATGACTCCGAACTTCATCACATACAGACAAAAACTTATTGACGAAGGAGTGCTTGTTGACAAAGGAGAATACTTTGAATTTTCAGACGACTACATTTTTAGTAGTCCATCGACAGCAGCAGTTATGGTAATGGGACGTAATGCAAACGGGCTGACAGAATGGAAAAACAAGGACGGCAAGACACTCAAAGAATTTGAAACGAATGACAAAACAACGAAGGCATAACAGCACCTACCCAAAAGGCGGGGTTTCGAGATCCAAAGACAGTTTTGTGGTTAATCAAGCATTAGTTTTTCAAATCAATTTTTTGGTAAAAGTCCCGCCCTTCGGGTAGCTGCAAAACGTTATAGCCAATGGTAGGACGACACGAAAATGAGACAGATACTTTTAATAGCAACTATTCTTTGGACGACAAATTCGTTTGGGCAGACTTTAGAAGAAGGCATTTACAAAGGACAAAAAATGCCTTTTACTATTTGCTACTTGACATATACGGACTCAACAATTGAAGTTGAATATTTCTTTCAAAAAGGGGGACAAATTTTCGGACACATTCCTGCAAAGAAATTAATTGGGAATGGAAAGCTTTGCAACCAAACCAGCGTTCAAATCGCAAGACGACAGTATTAATGTATTTATTAAGACAGACCAATTCTTAATCAAACATAAAGGTTCAGATAAGGTAAAAGTTTATATATCTGCAGACACTCAAACGACAATAACTACCTTACGAAATAGAAACAGACTTTTTTCTTTCTCCCAGAGACTGTTTGACGAGTATAAAGTAAAACCAAACTTTGACGAACAAAAATTCTGGGACAAATTACATTCTTACGACCTTGACAAATACATAAATTTAGACAACGAAATATTTAACAAGAAACTTGATGAAACATATGCCGACCTTAATAAAAACGAGCTATAATAAGGGTATTGTATCAGGCGGGGTAACGTGCTTCTTTTGACAATTTTGTGTATAATTGAAGTGCGGTACTTCGTATCAAGAGTAGTGCTTAAAAGCCCGCCCGAACGCAAAGCTCCAAAACAGTACCAGCAAGCGTAAAAACATACCAACATGAAAGAAAGCAAAGAAATAATACAAGCACTCTTACAATTCAGGAATGAAAGAGATTGGGAGCAATTCCACAATCCAAAAGATCTAGCACTTGCAATAAATGTTGAGGCGGGTGAGTTGCTTGAATTGTTTTTATGGAAAAGCCCTGATGAAGCAAACAAGGAAAAGGTAAAAGAAGAGTTGGCAGATATTTTTGCATATGCTTTTCTTCTTGCAGATAAATATCAGCTTGATATAAAGGATATTGTGATGGATAAAATAAAAAAGAATGGGGAGAAATATCCAGTTGACAAATCAAAGGGTAATGCTAAAAAGTACAATGAATTATGAGTTTGTCTTTTGAATTATCAATTGAAGTTTCGGAACAATATCCTTTTCACAAGGACTCACTCAACAAAATTGAGCAGAATCCTTGGGTAAAAAATCAATGGCCCTTAGTTTATTTTATTCAAAATGAAAAAATAAAGGCTGCGTATGTAGGTGAATCTACCAATGCACTCTTTCGAATTAAAAACCATCTTGGAAATCCTGAACGCTGCAAGCTCGATACAATTTCAATTATAGGTTCAGACAAATTCAATAAATCTGCAACACTTGACATCGAATCGAATCTAATTCAATACATCACAGCTGAAGGTACGTACAACCTTCAAAATGGCAATTATGGATTAATAAACCACAACTATTATCAACAAGACCTTTACAAAAATCTTTTTAAAGAGGTTTGGAATAAACTTATTGAGCGGAAAATTGTAACCAAATCGTTAACTGAAATTGAAAATTCCGAACTATTTAAATATTCACCTTATAAGGCACTTAATGAAGATCAATATAATTCGGTTCTAGAAATCTTAGATGGTCTTACAACTAAAAAATCGAACAGAATATTTGTAAGCGGAAGTGCAGGTACTGGCAAAACAATTCTTGCTGCATACTTAATCAAACTCCTAGCTTCAGATATTGATGAATTACAAACAGATGATTATAATGAGGATGAGGTAAAAGAAATTAAGTTTGTAAAGGAATTTAAATCAAAATATCCAAATGCCAAAATTGGTTTAGTGGTCGCAATGACATCTCTTCGAGAATCTCTTGAGAAAGTATTTAGAAAAATCCCTGGCCTAAAATCATCTATGGTTATTAATCCCTCAGATACTTTCAAGTTGAATGAAAAGTACGATTTGTTAATAGTTGATGAAGCACATAGACTCAGGAAGTATAAGAATATTAGTTGGATGGGTGCTTTCAAAAAAAATAATCAAAAGTTGGGATTAGATGATAGTGGTACTGAATTAGACTGGATAATTGCAAACAGTAAAAATCAGTTATTCTTTTACGATTCTGCCCAATCAGTAAAACCTTCGGATGTTGATTCTGAAAAGTTTAATAAACTAGTAAGTGATAAAAATTCATTACGTCTTGAATTAAAATCCCAAATGCGTGTCAAGGGAGGCAACAATTACATTCAATTTGTTGATGAGTTACTAAATATAAATAGACTAGGTAAGACGAAATATCAAGAAGAGAATTACGAATTGCTCGTTTTCGATAATTTCAATGACTTACATGTCGAGTTGAGCAAGAAAGAAAATGAATTCGGCCTTTGCAGGATGATTGCAGGTTATTCATGGCCATGGATATCAAATCCAAAACTAAATCCTACACCACCACCTACCACAACTGACATTGAGTTAGATGGTTTAAATTTCAAATGGAATTCCACCGATAAAGATTGGATTAATTCATCGAATGCATTTAATGAAATAGGATGTATTCATACAACACAAGGATATGATTTAAATTATGCTGCTGTGGTATTTGGCAAAGAGATAGATTTTGACCGAAAGACAAACTCTATAATAATTTACCCAGAAAAATATTTTGACATAAATGGTAAGAAGGGCGTTTCTGATATTAATATCCTAAAGTCTTACATAATAAATATTTATAAAACTATTATGTATCGCGGCATAAAAGGAACATTTGTTTATGCATGTAATCCGAGTTTGCGAGAATATTTAAAGGAAAATATTGAAACATATAAAAAGCAAATACCCTTCAGAATTCTCCGTAATGACGAAGTTAAACCATACGTTAATAGTATTCCTTTAGTAGACATTTCAGCAGCAGCAGGCAATTTCAGCGACTTGCAATCACATTCTGAATTAACATGGATAGAGCCACCTTTCAATATTGCAGCGAAAAAAGGATACTTTGTTTGTAAAGTGGTTGGTGAATCAATGAATAATAAAATTCCTAATGGTTCATATTGTTTATTTAAACAAGATGAAGGCGGTTCAAGAAATGGGAAAATAGTATTAGTTGAATCAACCTCAATTAATGATTCAGAATTTGGTTCAGGCTATACAGTAAAAGAGTATCATAGTGTAAAAAATATTTCTGATGAAGGATGGAAGCACGACTCCATAAGACTTAAGCCATTATCTAATTTGGAAGAATACGAAGACATTGTTTTATCGGAAGACGACCTGTTGAATTTTAAAGTTGTTGGAATTTTTGAAAGAGTAATCGAATAACCCATGCAGCAGTCATACACATTTGCAAGCCACACAACTTGTCCCGATACTTCGGGAAGCCAACGCACAGGTGTAATTACATTTATTCGCGGGTGTAATCTGTTTTTCAGCGGTACTCATGATTTTCAATTGCAAGACGTCCGACTTGACTCGACCATTCAGAAAGCACAATAACATCCCCTCCTACCTCACCACAATCTTTTTGTATTGCTCCGTTTCACTGTTGCTAAGTTTTAGTATATAAATGCCCGGTTGGGCAATATGCAGGCTATTGTCATCGGCCTGCAATTGTTTGCTCAACACCAGCCTGCCCTGCAGGTCGTATACCCAGGCCGCAAGTGCAAACGGTATATGGTTGTGCCATACATATACCTGCCCGCTGCTGGGGTTGGGGTAAACGGTTAGCACAGGCGCTGCCACCTGCTGCGCAGGCACCCCTGCATTAAAACTTTTGCTAAAGGCAGAATCAGGCACCCCCAACGATAAATTGTAGTAGCTGCCGCTGGGCGTTTGCTCCAAACGCATGGCACGTACCATATAATAATTCATGCCATTATCGGGTGAAGGGTCGGTCCAGCCTGTATCGGTGGTGGTGATGCGTGCCACAGGTTTATACGGGCCAAACAGGTTTCGGGCGCGCACCACTACATAGCCTTCGGCATTGGCAGCAGCAGCCCAGCTTAATTGTACCTGCATAGAATCGGCCGTGGGTGTGGCCGTTACCTGCGCAGGTGCTTGCATGGGGTGCAAACGCAGGGAGGGGTCGCCCATGAGTGCAATATGTATAAACGTAGGTGCACTGTTATGCACATAACCAAACACATCGGCACCTGCAACAGATAAATAGTTGTTTTGTGTGAGCCTGGCCGCATAGCCAATATTTTCGCCAAGGGCCATGTGGTGCAGGTGCCAGTGCGGCCTGCCGCTCCACATACTGGCAAGCATAGGCTTGGGCGCACACAGTGGTGCACGCAAAAAATTATTCGGTGCATCCCAATCGCCAAAATAGCTGCCAAAGGTCATGCTAAAAATACCGTTTACGCTATCATTGTTATAATTGGCGGTATTGCCCACACCGCTGCATGAGGTGTAGGAGCCCGCACCGCAGCCATAAGCAAACTGATAATTGCCGGATTTGAGCGAAGCAAAATAATCGCGTGCAAAAACAGAATCGGCATACATGGTAGCAAAACTGCGCCAGCCGGAGGCAGCAAACGCTTCGCCACTCATGGCCCCGAAATTATCATCAACCAGCGCACGCCTGTTTACAGTGAGTTTGCCATATTTATAATCATGCGCACGGTTTAGGTATCTTTTCATGCGCAGCGTATCATTGTTTCCAAAGGTGGCCATATTGGTAAGGTCTACCCTGCCAACCTGCAGCTGCACCTCTTGCGGGTATAAATACATCTGATCAAACTTGCCATCACCCGGCACATTGTCATTTTGCGGGCGTTGCGGTGTGGTATCATTTACATCGGTATCTGTCCAGTAAGTTTCCTCCATCATGCCATAATATAAATCGGCAGGCCAGGCACCCCCATGCTCCGGATGCCCGTCAGGCGGGTAAATTTGTCCGCTCACCGCTTTAAACCCACCGGAGTACGGCACGGGTATTCTGCCCAGCAAAAACAAAGCATGGAGTGTGGTATCGGCTGCACGTGCAGCCACAATCATATTTTTTACAGAAGCTACGGAGGCGCTGCGTGCAATATCCATGCGTTGCACAGCCCAGCCATCGGCAGCCAGATCTAACTGAAGTGTTTTAATTTCATCGGCCAGGGGTTGCGCATAGTTGGCATCAACCAGCAATAACAGTTTTCCTTTGGTTGTGGTTTCAGGCAATTGTATGCCGGCATAGATATACCCGTGTGCCACGCGTGTAGTAACGCTGTAGGTTCTGCGCACATAATACTCATAAGCACTGCCCGCTGCCACCGCATTATCGGTGTATTGCGTAGCGGTTTTAGGCAAGGTAGCCAATAGATTGGCCCATATAACCGTGTTTTTAGCTTTGCGGTAAACGATATAGTTTACTCCGCTTGTATCAGCAGGCCAGCTAATGGTAATAGATGGTGTGGATGGAGAAACAACGGCCTTTAGCTGCACGGCATAATCTTTTGCAGTTTGTGCCATGCACCATGCAGAAAGAAACAACAGGTAAAAAGTATATCTTGCCTTCATAATTGGTTTACTTGCTAAATCAAATATATAAAACTCATTCTTTCTCCTCGCATGAACAATCAGATAAAATTGGATGAAAGCTGGAAGCAACTGCTGGCTGATGAATTTGAGAAGCCGTACTTTAAACAATTGAAACAATTTTTACTGGATGAAAAAGCGCAGGGCTATACCATATACCCACCCGGCTCTCAGATTTTTGCTGCATTAAACCATACACCGGTAAACCGTATAAAAGCAGTGATACTGGGTCAGGACCCATACCATGGACCCGGGCAGGCGCACGGGTTGTGTTTTAGCGTAAATGATGGCATACACATCCCACCTTCTTTGCAAAATATTTTTAAAGAACTAAAAACCGATTTGGGTTGCAGCATTCCTGCTTCAGGCAATTTACGTAAGTGGGCAGATCAGGGCGTATTGTTGCTAAATGCTACCTTAACGGTAAGGGCGGGCCAGGCAGGCTCTCATCAAAACAAAGGGTGGGAAACCTTTACGGATAAAATGATTGAAACCTTATCGCACACACAAACACATCTGGTATTTATGCTATGGGGCAAATATGCGCAAAGCAAACAAACCCTGATTGATGGTTCCAGGCATTTGGTATTAACGGCAGCGCATCCTTCGCCTTTGGCCAGGGGCGCATTTTTTGGATGTAAACACTTTAGTGCATGCAATACCTATTTGCAGGCAAACCATCTTACGCCCATTAACTGGCAATTGTAGCAGCAAACTTATTCCCCTAGGTGCGACAGGCTTGCGGGCCTCAAATCTTTTTACCAAAAAGTTTGTTTAAGATAATATGAGCGAAACAACTTTAGAACCTTCTTTATACCAGTTTGAGGTAACAACAATGAGCGGTGAGGTAAAGAAGCTATCTGAATTTAAAGGCAAACTGCTGCTGGTGGTAAATACTGCATCGGGCTGTGGTTTTACACCGCAACTAAAAGAAATGGAAAACCTATACAAACAGTATAAAGATCGTGGGCTTGAAATTATAGCGTGCCCAAGTAATGATTTTGGCAAGCAAGAACCGCTGAGCAATGAAGGCATACAGGCATTTTGCAAAACCAATTATGCTGTTAGCTTTTTGCTTACGCAAAAAATACATGTGAAAGGAGTAGCTGCGCATCCGTTATTTGCCTTTTTGGCCAATAAAAAACTAAACCCCAAAAGCAACGGTTACCCTAAATGGAATTTTCATAAATACCTGATTGACCGCAACGGCAGGATGATTGACTTTTTTTACTCCTTTACCAGACCGGAGTCGGTTAAGGTTAAGAAAGTTATTGAAGTAAACCTGTAGGCCCAACACCTGCACAAACACATTTTAGCAGCAGCATTGCGGCTAAGCGCAATTAGTTGCTTACTTTCGCAACGCTTTCAACAACAAGGTATGATAAAACTTGACATATTGGCTTTTGCCGCTCATCCGGATGATATTGAACTGGCTGCCTCCGGCACCTTGCTTGCGCATATTGCTGCAGGTAAAAAAGTGGGTATTGTAGACCTGACCAAAGGAGAACTGGGCACACGCGGCAATGCCGAACTGAGATTAAAAGAAGCGGCCGAATCATCAGCCCTGATGGGCATTAATATTAGAGAGAACCTGGGTTTTAGAGATGGTTTTTTTGTGAAAGATGAACACCACCTGCTTAAAGCCATAGAGATGATCAGGAAATACCAGCCCGATATTGTATTGTGCAACGCTGAGTTTGACCGCCACACCGACCATGCCAAAGCAGGCGATTTGATACAGGAGGCTTGTTTTTTATCGGGCTTAAGAAAAATAGAAACCATTTACAAAGGACAAGAGCAGGATGCATGGAGGCCTAAAGCCATTTATCATTACATACAAGACTACTGGACCAAACCTGATATGATTGTTGACATTACGCCATATTTTAAAACCAAACTTAAATGCATCAAAGCATTTGGCAGTCAGTTTTACAATCCGGACTCGCAGGAACCGGAATCGGCTATTTCAGGCAAAGATTTTTTTGATTTTCTGGAAGGCCGTGCGCTTCAGTTTGGCCGATTAATTGGCACGCAATACGGTGAAGGCTTTACGGTGAAACGCCCAATTGGTACAAAAGATTTAACAGGTCTGTTATAAAAACGAACCTTCGCTAATTAATCCGAATTGAGAAAAGTGGTGAGAGAAATGCTTGTGGTGAAACAACAACCACTCCTGATAAGTTAGTGGCCCAAACAAATTGTGAATGCGGGTGGCATCTGCTCCGGCTTGCGCAAAATATTGTTTACATGCGTGCAAGTTTTCTTTGAGTAAGTTGATGGCTTCCTGCAAATTTGCGGTTTCATACGGCATAGGCTCTGCAGGCATCACCGGATTTTGAAAACCCTTGGGTAAGGGCCTATCACTAAGCAATGAAATCTTTTTCATTTTAAGGGCGCGTGCTTCATCGCCATTTAATATGGTTAAATCAATTACACCATTGGAAATACGCAAACCCAACGACAAATGTTCTACCATGCGTTGCGCATCCATATGGCCCCAAAGGGGCTTGGTATCAGGCTGCAGGTTACCCAGCAAATCAATGGCATGGGTAAACAAGCGTTGTTCTAATGCTTCAATTGTTTTCATAGGTTGGTTTATGAAGAAACAAATATAAAAGTATCTCCATCAAATAATCCTTTATCACTTAGTTTAAGGTGTGGAATAACCAAAAGTGCCATAAAGGATAAACTCATAAATGGTGCCCGCAAACCTGAACCCATCTGTTTCACCATTAAATCAAGGCGGGTATAATCCTGCTCCACCTGCCATGCATCAGCTGCACTCATTAAACCTGCCACAGGCAGCGGCAATATCATTTCCTCAGCTGCATTTACTGCGCTCAATCCACCTGTTGCGTTAATAAGCAGATTCACTGCCCTGCACATACTTTCAGCATCTACTCCCACCACCACTATATTGTGGCTATCATGCGCAACAGATGAAGCAAAGGCACCGCTTTTAATTCCCATATTTTTAATAAAGCTACAAGCCACCGGTGCATCTGCATAACGGTTTACAACAGCTATCGTTAATACATCCTGTTCAGGTACACAATTGGCTGCCTGCACCCATATTTTTTCTGTAATGAGCTGCCCATCCAAACAAACCATTACCTCTTGCTGCGGCTTAGGTTGCAATACAAAATCAGAAACACGTTTGGCACTGCATGAGAAATGATTGATGGGCTCAACCGGCACAGAAGCAATAAGGGTTTTGCCTTTTTTTGCTACACAATTGCCGCGGATATAGGTTTCATCAACCGTAAAGTTTTTAATATCGGAGGTAAGAATAAAATCGGCAGGATGACCAACCTGAAGTAAGCCCACAGGCAACTGATAATGCAGAACCGGATTGATGCAAGCCACCTGCAGGGTTTTAAAAAAATTGCAACCGGCAGCCAGTGCACGTGCCACCAGTTGGTTGATATGTCCCAGTGCAAGTGAATCGGGGTGTTTATCATCACTGCAAAACATGAGTTGCTCATGGTACGCATCCAGTAGCGGAATCAATGCATCAAAATTGCGTGCAGCACTCCCCTCTCTGATGAGCACCTTCATGCCCAGTTTTAATTTTTCTTCTGCCTCTTCAAGGGTAAAACATTCATGATCGGTTGAGATTCCGGCAGCCAAATATTTTTTAAGCGCATCGCCCCTCAGCCCCGGTGCATGCCCGTCAATAGGTTTACCCAGCTCATGTGCAGCAGCTATTTTGCGCAACACCTCTGCATCATCCTGCAATACTCCCGGAAAATTCATCATCTCAGATAAATAGCGGATATCATCCCGTTTCAGCAGCGCTTCAACATCGGCAGCAGAAAGACAGGCACCGGCAGTTTCAAAGGGTGTGGCAGGCACACAACCGGGTGCACCAAAAAAGAAATGAAACGGAACCTGTTTGCCATTCTGCATCATAAAATCCACACCGGCCAAACCACATACATTGGCAATTTCATGCGGATCGCTTACGGTTGCTACCGTACCATGCAATACTGCCATGCGCGCAAATTCAGATGGCACCAGCAATGAACTTTCAATGTGCACGTGCGCATCAATAAAACCCGGTAAGATGTATTGGGTATATGTTTGGTTGGTTGGGGTAATGGCATGAATCATGCCGTTTTCGATACTTACCTCTGCACCAAATATTGTTGCGGATGCAATATCTACGAGGTTTGCCCGAATAATCATGGATTATTTCTTTAACTCATCAAGCCAGAACATAAAAGGCATAAACGTGCGCAAACCTTCGGCTATCCATACATCGCCCGTTTCACCCTGCAAAATAATGCGTATGGGTTGATTGAATTTTAATTCATATTCACTCATGCTTTGCAGGCATGCACCGCAACTCATAATGGGTTCCTTTACTTCAAAATCAGCTGCTTTAACCGTAATGGCCATTGCCATCACCGGCACATCCGGATAGGTAGCACCTGCATGGAAAATAGCCACACGCTCGGCACACAACCCGCTGGGATAAGCCATATTTTCCTGATTGCTTCCTTTAATAACAACACCGTTTTGCAGCAGCAATGCACAACCCACATAAAATTGTGAGTATGGAGCATAACTGTTATGCACCGCCTCTTTTGCCTCTTTAAGCAAAGCCACATCTTCATGGCTAAGCTCAGCATAACTTGCATATCGTTTTACAACCGATTCTCTTCTGATTTCTTCCATCTATTCAATGATAATAAAAATTCTTCAGTATTGTGTAGTTTCGCGTGTGTCATATTTCCGGTAAATGAAAAAAATTTTAGTTCTGGGAGCAGGGCTTTCTGCTTCATACCTCATTAATTATCTTACAGCTCATGCGCAGCAGGAAAACTGGTTTATCAGCGTTGCAGATGCAGATAAAAGTGCTGCTGAAAGAAAAACAGGTAACCTCCCAAACACTGCAGCCATTGGTTTAAATGTATCAGATGCTTTTGAACTTGATCAGCTGGTGGCAACGCATCACCTGGTTATTTCCTTATTGCCGCCTGCCATGCATATCATTGTGGCCAGGGTTTGTTTAAAGCACAAAATACACCTCATTACCGCCTCATATATTTCAGAAGAAATGCACCACCTGCATGTGGAAGCGGTGAAAGCAGGCGTATTGTTTTTAAATGAATGCGGACTCGACCCCGGCATTGATCACCTTTCGGCTATGCAAGTTATACACAGGCTGCAAGGCGTTGGTGCAGAAATTACCTCTTTTAAATCTTTTTGCGGTGGACTGGTTGCACCGGAATATGATACCAATCCATGGCATTATAAATTTACATGGAACCCACGCAATGTGGTGCTGGCAGGGCAGGCAACAGCCAAGTATCTGGAGCAGCATGAACTGAAGTTTATTCCGCAGGCGCGCATCTTTACCCAAACAGAACCGGTGTATATGAATAATGAAGCATTTGAGTCATATGCCAATCGTGATAGTTTGGGTTATATTAAACCATATGGCATTGAAACCGCACACACCGTATTGCGCGGAACGCTTCGAAGAAAAGGATACAGCCATGCCTGGAATATGCTTATTAAACTTGGACTCACCGATGATTCATTCACCATTACGGATGCATCTAAATTAAGCTACCGCAAATTTACCAGTGCCTTTACACCCGGAAACAACCTGGCACAACTGGAGCAAAGGGTTGCAGATTTTCTGGGCATCCAAACAACCGATGAAGCATTTAAACAATTGCAATGGCTGGGTTTGTTTGATGAGGAAATGATAAAACTAAATGAAGGCACACCAGCACAAATTTTGCAGTGGCTGCTGCAGCAAAAATGGAAACTACAAAAAGGTGAACTGGATATGATTGTAATGCAGCACCGGATTGAATACCGTATTGGTAAAAAAGATTACCGCATTACCTGCAACCTGATGGTGAAAGGCGAAGATGAAATCTATACGGCAATGGCTAAAACGGTTGGCCTGCCTTTGGGCATGGCTGCCAAACAAGTATTACAGGGCAATATTAAACTAACAGGTGTGCAGCTGCCCCTGCAGGCAGAATTGTATGAACCCATACTGGATGAACTCCGAACTTATGGCGTGGCCTTTGAAGAAAGCACAGAAGCATTAACTTGATACTTTGATAATTTTATTAACTTGGCAACATAAATAAGCATGCATTATGATACGCGCAGCCTTTAACCTGAAAAAATGGATAGATGAGAACCGCCATTTATTAAAACCACCTGTGGCCAACAAAAATATGTATCCCGAAGGAACGGATTATATTGTGATGATTGTAGGCGGACCCAATGCCAGAAAAGATTTTCACTACAACGAAACAGAAGAACTCTTCTATCAACTGGAAGGCACGATTGATGTTAGAATTCAGGTTGACGGCAAGGTAGAGCACGTTGCACTGGGCCCCGGAGATATGTTTTTATGCCCGGCTAAAACACCACACTCACCCGTGCGCAGCGAAGGCTCCATTGGACTGGTGATTGAGCGCGTGCGCGAAGGCAAAGGATACACCGATGGACTACAATGGTATTGTGAAAAATGCAACAACACCTTGCATGAAACTTATTTTGAGCTGCACAATATTGAAAAAGATTTCTTGCCGCGCTTTAAGGAGTATTATGCTTCGGAAGAATTGCGCACCTGCAAAAACTGCGGACATGTAATGGAAACCGATCCGCGTTTTGTATAAACCAAAGAGGCCTTTACCCGCATGCTTTGCAACATGCGGCAAGGTGCTGTATTAACTCACTTTATTTTTACGGGTGCGTGCTGTGCCAAATTCCAATATGCGGTCAATAAACTCGTAAGGCTTGTATCCGTTTAAGGCACACTGATGAAAGATGGCCGTTGCCGGAGTCATACCCGGTAATGAGTTGACTTCAATAAACACTACCTCAACTTTGTTTTTCGGCATCACGCGCACAAATGCATCAATGCGGCAATATCCTTCTACCCCCAAAACTTTGGCACCCTTCATTAATGTTTGCTGCACCTGTTTGCTAATGAGTTTTTGTGCAGCAGGTGTTTTGGCATAACGGGCCGGTGTAATGTTTTGCCCCTGCCCTGCCAGGAATTTTTCTTCCAGACTCAGCACTTCACCTTCGGCCAGTGTTTCGCTGGGTTCAAAGGTTTCAAACAACAACTGGTTGTTCTGATAATGCGTAAGCATGCCACCGGTTACTTCCAAAAAGTGTATGGCCTTGTTACCCTTCTCAACAAAACGCTCAATCAAAAAATAAGATTTCTTAGGAAACTCTTCTTTGGGTTTTAGCTTTAAACGCGCTGCCAGTTGAGGACTGATGGCAAGTGAACTTCTGAAAACGCCATCGGCATAATTTATCAAATCTTCCCTGGTTTTAATTTTTTTAACTGCACTGCTGCAACCATCATCGGCAGGTTTGGCAATAAGCGGATATCCAATTTTCTCAATAGCTTCAATAACTTTTGCGCGTTGCTGTTTCCACTTGTCTTCGTGCACCAGCATATGATCGGCTACCAAAAAACCTTTTTGTTTGAGTAGCTCGTTGGTATCATACTTGTTTATGGTTATTTGTGAGCTAGCCACACCTGAACCGTTGTATGGTATGCGCAAGCGGTTTAATTCCTTCTGCACGGTACCATCTTCACCCGGCCTGCCATGCAGGGCAATAAAGACCGCATCGGTTAATTTGGCCAACTCGGCATAGGTAATTTTTTTAGGTGCACTCAATGCAGCATCGTTGCCAAATTGCTGTAAAATACCCTTACACTCTTTGGCAATTTTATCTATGACCGGAGAGCGCTTAAAGTGCATCACCTTTTCGCGAATATCATCTGCATTATCCTTGAGCATGATATTAACGGGAATGAGATACAACTCATGTTTTGCATCATTGCCGGTAACAAAAACAGGGAATGGAGCATACTTGGCAGAAGAAGCCAGCTTTTCATAAATATTGCGTCCGCTTTCAACGGATATGTGTCGTTCTGTGCTGTAGCCACCCATAAAAACCGCTACACGCTTTTTGCTGCTCTTTTTGTTTTTACCTGCAAGCAGTTTGGCATCCAGCTGCCTTAACAAGGCTTGTTCATGCACATGTGTAGATAAAGAAGCCACGCGCTCTGCCAGCGAGGTACGAATGATATAGGTTAAAAACTGAGAAGGATTTAATCCGATTTCTGCAGCCTGATGAAAGAAAAAGGAAGAAGGCATCATACCCGAAGTGGTATTGGGATCATTTAAAAACAGCTTGCCCTCTTTGTTTATAAAACCATCAATGCGTGCATATACATGAAAACCAAAATACCCGAACAACTGCACACAAGCTTTGCGTATGCGTTCAATATCTGCAACCGGCAAATCTATTGGCGTAATTTTTCTGCTTAGGCCGGGCAAATATTTGCTGCGGTAATCAAACACTTCTTTGCCTTTAACAATTTCTGTGGGCGGCAATGCAACAGGTGTGCCATCGGTATTGCGCACCACGATACAACTAAACTCTCTGCCCTCTATAAAATCCTCTATCAAACATTCTGTTTCGCTGTAATAACCTTCAAGGGTAATTTTATTAGCAGCAGTGAGCTGCTTATCAAACAAGGTAAATAACTCATCCGGATGGTAAATCATTTGATCGTTAACCAGGCAAGGCAAACCAATGCCTTCCTTTACATCAGACAGCTTCTGCACAAAACTGATTTTTTCTTCACGGTTTAGTTTTTCCCATTCGGCCGCCCCAACTTCCTGTATAAAAAACGATTTGTTTACCGCCTTTTCAAAATCGGCAAAACGCTCGGTAGCGATTACGGAAACACCTACCGATGAACCCTGATTGGCGGGTTTCACCACACATTGATTGTTGAACAATGCGCGAACCGAAGCAAACAGCTTTTTGCGGTTGCCATGCAACCACTCCTGCTTGGAAAAACTAAACGTAGCGGGCACATGCATTCCTGCCTCTTTCATTAAACTTTTTTGCAAGCGCTTGTTCATACCCAATGCCGAAGGCATGATACCCGAACCGCTGTAAGGAATGCGCATCCACTCCAGCAAACCTTGTATGGTACCATCCTCGCCAAAATTGCCATGCAGGGCAAGAAAAGCAAAATCAATAAGCCCTTTCAGTTCATCTGGCTTAATTACTTTTCCCAGTTTAACAGCCAGGCTCAAGCCATTATCCTGATAAGCAGATTTGATACTTTCGGCATAAATCTGCACCGGATACTTAGCCGATTTTAAAGCTGAAACAGGCGGATAAAAATCGCGTATACTGCCTTTGTAAATAAAATGCCAGTCGAGCAGGATGAAATTATTAAAGCTATCCACAAAAATGGGAACGGCTTCAAACAAGGTTTTATCAAGATTGTCATAAACCGTGCGGCCACCGGCAAAGCTCACTTCCCGTTCACGGGAGATGCCACCAAAAAAGATTCCTACCTTCATAGGCATCAAATATATAAGGCTTTTTAAGAAAGCCTGCCCCTACTTTGTTCACAGCAAAGGGTAACTGTATATTTTGTTCAACGTATGAAGTTCGAACCTCATATACTAGAGTATTGAAGGGAGTAGCGTATCTATTTAGAAAGTAGTATTTTGTTTTATTTATTTTTTTTAGTGTGTTAATCAATACATGAAAGTAAATTTGCAGGATGAATTTTAAACTCACATCAGACTACCGGCCAACCGGGGATCAGCCGGAAGCAATAAAAGCGCTGACGGATGGAATAACGCGTGGTGATGAGGCGCAGGTGCTGCTGGGGGTAACAGGTTCCGGAAAAACGTTTACAGTAGCAAATGTGATTGAGAAAGTTCAAAGACCCACACTCATCATCAGCCATAACAAAACACTGGTTGCGCAATTGTATGGGGAGTTTAAACAGTTTTTTCCTGACAACGCGGTAGAATATTTTGTATCGTATTATGATTACTACCAGCCTGAGGCATTCATCCCACAATCCAATACCTATATTGAAAAAGACCTAAACATCAATGAGGAGATAGAAAAGATGCGTTTAAAAACAACCTCTTCTCTCTTATCCGGAAGGCGTGATGTAATTGTGGTGGCATCGGTAAGTTGTATTTATGGTGCGGGCAATCCTAAAGATTATGAAAGCAGTATTATCCGTTTGCACAAAGGGCAAAAAATAGCCCGTAGCACACTGTTATATGCCTTGGTTGATTCACTTTACTCACGCACTACGGCAGATTTTAAACGTGCCACATTTAGGGTGAAGGGTGATGCCGTGGATGTGTATCCTGCCTATGCAGATTTTGCTTTTCGCATCCTGTTTTTTGGAAACGAAATTGAGGATGTTCAAATGATTGATCCGGTGAGCGGAATGAAAATGGAAACCTTGCAAGATGTGGCCATCTTCCCTGCCAATATCTATGTTACACCCAAGGAGCAACTACAACAAAGTATTAGAGATATACAGGATGACTTGGTGGCACAGATTGCCTATTTCAAATCGCTTGGGAAATTTTTGGAAGCCAAACGTTTGGAAGAACGCACCAATTTTGATCTGGAAATGATGCGTGAACTTGGCTATTGCAGCGGTATTGAAAACTATAGCCGCTACATGGACAGAAGAAAACCCGGTGAAAGGCCTTTCTGCCTGCTGGATTATTTCCCAAAAGATTTTCTTTTGGTGGTTGATGAAAGTCATGTTACGATTCCGCAAGTGCGGGGCATGTATGGAGGCGACCGCTCAAGAAAAGAGAATCTGGTTGAGTATGGTTTTCGCCTTCCTTCTGCATTGGATAATCGCCCGCTCACCTTTAATGAATTCGAAGCATTGGTTGGACAAACTATTTATGTGAGCGCTACACCGGCCGATTATGAAATAAGAGAATCAGAAGGTGTGGTGGTTGAACAAATTATTCGTCCTACGGGCTTACTTGACCCGGTTATTGAAATCAGGCCATGCATTAATCAGGTAGATGATTTGATGGATGAAATTGATGAGCGAATAAAGATGGGCGATCGTGTTTTGGTTACCACCCTTACCAAGCGCATGGCTGAAGAATTAACCAAATATCTTGCAAGGCTCAATATTAAATGCAGGTATATACACAGTGAAGTAAAAACACTTGACCGTGTTGAAATTCTGCGTGACCTGCGATTAGGCAAGTTTGATGTACTTATTGGTGTTAACTTATTGCGTGAGGGACTTGACTTACCAGAAGTTTCATTTGTGGCTATTATGGATGCTGATAAGGAAGGATTTTTACGCAGTGAAAGTTCGCTCATACAAACTATTGGCCGTGCTGCTAGAAATGAAAGAGGAAAGGTAATTTTATATGCCGATCACATCACAGAGAGTATAAGAAAAACATTAGAGGATAATGAACGTAAGCGCGAGAAGCAACTTGCGTATAACCTGGCACATGGCATCACGCCTCGAACTGTTATCAAGAGCAAGGATGAAATCATGAAACAAACGAGTGTGGCTGATGCCAAGCAAGGCAATGAAGCAAATTATTATGTGGAACCGGAAGAGGCAACAATGGCTGCTGACCCGATAGTGCAGTATATGAATAAGGAACAACTGCAGAAGGCAATTGATGAAACCCAAAAAAGAATGATAAGAGCTGCAAAAGAAATGGAATTTATGGAAGCTGCACGACTGCGAGATGAACTTTATGCCTTGCAGGAAAAGTTAAATGAGGTAAAATAGTCACTCTTCCTGCCTACCAATCATTTTTTGTTCATTGAGTTTTTGATTTTCCTCAATCAACTGTTTTCTTTCCTCGTCTGACATGGGTTTATTTTTATCGGCTAAATCGCTGAGGTCAGGCTGACCCGCATCAACCCATGCTGAATACCATACTGAGCCAACCATCCATACAGAAGCGCGCATTCTTCGCTCAACCTGTCCGGTTAGCATATTATGAAAAGCGGAAGCATAGTCTCTGGAATAATTTCTAATTTGGGTTTGTCCTTTTTGCTCATAGCTGTATTTGTTGTCAGGAGAAAAGTTTAGGCTAAGTTTTCGTTCAAAATCAAGAACAGAATCCTTTGCCGCAAAACTGCTTTCACTGGCTTGCCATGCAGCGGCCAACACATCATCAATATAAGTTGCACGGCCAACAAAAAAATCATAATCACCGGCAAAAACTTCTGGTAAACGAGATTCCCAAAAAGCATGTATGCCATGCTGATTTGTTAACTGACCATTATAGTTTTGTGTAGCATGTAAAGGCACATGCGCATCAGCAATATAATGACCGATATCTGCAGATGCATGCAAAATGCGATTCACATCTTTCTCTTTAAAAGCCTGTGTTAATCTGAATTTCATCACCTGTATATGCCAAGGCACAATGCCATATGCTTTTAAAGTATCTTCTGTGAATTTCGCTACGGCTTCTTTCCAAAACTTTGGAACCGTATCAACAGGAGCGCATTTCTCATAAACATCCAGATCAATATAATGCCGGCAGGCCTCTTCAGGGTCACGATAGCGCCTGCGGTCGGCATCGGGAGCATGTTCGGTAACATACTCAATATGCTTTTTATAAAAACCCAGTAATTGCTCGGGTAAGGTAAAAACCGCTAATCGGTTAATCATTCGGTGACCGTAAAACCCCCAGCCCTTGCCGGCCCATACGCATAAGAGCATAGCAATAAAGAGAAAGCCGGTTCTCATATCCTATTCACGGTTTACAGCTTCAATTGAAAATGCAGGCACACACAAACTCCAGTATTCGGTTGGCTCTTCAAACGGATTGGCATATCGCACACGAGTGCCTTTTTTAATAAGTATGGTCTCGCCTGCATTCAATACAATCTTTTCCTCATCTACCTCAATTTGTTTCTTTCCTTTAATTATAATGGTTACTTCATCAAACAGCGGAGTTTGAAATGGCTCTGACCAACCCGGAGGTGCAACCATATGAGCCACGGAAAAACCGGAATCAGAGGTTGCTACGCGACCATAATGTTCTTCTATTAGTTTACCATCTGTGGTTGGCACCACAAATGGATTTTTTTGTATAATATACTTTGCTGCCATTAACTGATGCGATTAACCAACCCATTAGACAATTGATAAACCTGATCACTTTCGGGGCATACAGCCTTTCCTGTTTCATCAAAAACAAGTCGATGACCAAATTCACTCATCCAGCCCATTTGCCTTGCAGGATTACCTACCAGTAATGCATAGGCAGGTACATTTTTGGTAACAACAGCACCAGCACCAATAAAGGCAAAATCACCAATATCATGTCCGCATACAATAGTGGCATTTGCACCAATGGATGCACCTTTACCCACATGCGTTCTGGAATATTGACCCCTGCGGTTAACACCGCTTCGCGGATTGGTAACGTTGGTAAACACGCAAGAAGGACCTAAAAAAACATCATCGGCACAAGTTACACCAGTATAGATTGAGACATTGTTTTGCACCTTAACATTGTTACCTAGAACCACTTCAGGCGATACCACAACATTCTGTCCGATATTGCAATTTTCGCCCAAGACACAATTGGGCATAATATGGGAGAAATGCCAAATTTTTGAGCCTTTTCCAATGGTACAGCCTTCATCAATTATGGCGGTTTCGTGCGCATAGTATTCTTTTTCCATGTGTCAATATTACCATATTAGCGTTTGATTTGCAATATAAGACAAGACGCCACGTGGAAAGATTTTAAATCATTAAACTACCTAGTTGCCTCGTGACATCTTTATTGCCTTCTTTTCAATTCATAAAAACGAAACGTGTAAAAATTCTAAAGGCTTATTAACGATATTTTAATATTGACTAAGAAATATGGCTTAGTTACAAATAAAATGTCTAAAAAATTATATACCCGTTTGCTGCCTAACCTTATCCAAAATACCAACCCAGAACTGCGTTTTCAAGAATAACAAGGGATTGACAAACAGAGAAGTTAACTATAATTGTTTAGTGAGTTACATTTTAGCGTATAGTTATTCACATTAATGTGATAAGTAATTTTATAATAGCTGATGACGTATTTTAATTTTGGCTTTATGAAATCAGTTATGAAATTAATAAAGCCTTTAGTTGTGTTAACTCTTTTTTTAAATGGCTTGCAAGTTCAAGCACAATGGAGAGACGCCATAGGGAATATTGATGATGCCCATGCCCAAAATACTTACTTCAATGATTTATTTTTCTTCAATCCAAATTACGGATTTGCAGTAGGTGACCGCTCAACCATTTTATTGTTTGACGGTGTATCATGGAAAAAGCAACAAGCACTAAGTAATGCCGCCTCAGCATTCTATGGCATTAGCTTCTCAGCAGATACAAACGGATGGATTATTGGAGAAAATGCCACTTTCTATCAATACAATAAAAGCAACAACTCTTGGACGTTCTTCAAAAATGTAGAAATAGACAAAAAGGACATCAGCAAAGACAATAAAGTATTAATTGACCTGAAAGGGGTATTTACCATTTCTAAAACAAGCGCGTGGGCGGTAGCTGATGGACAACATATTTATAATTTTGATGGTAAAAAATGGCGTAAAACAACCTGCGAAGGCGTGAATGAACAGTTATACAGTATTCAATTTGTAAATAATATCGGGTTTGCCGTTGGCGAAAATGGCATAATTATCAAGTATGAAAATGGCGTTTGGAATAAAATGGGAACACCAACTATTAGTAAACTTAGATCTGTTTCTATGGTAGATGAAAACTATGGGTTTGCTGTTGGCGAAAATGGTACTTTCCTGGTTTATGATAACGGCATCTGGAGTAAAATGCAAGTCGGAGGTGCAGAAGGTTTAAGACTAAGAAGTGTGTATGCGTTAAATGATAAAAAGGCATGGGCTGTAGGTGACAAAGGAACTATGTTTTGTTTTGAAGGGAAAAATTGGAGTAGTTGTAATAACAATAAATTCACAAGTAATATACTTACCAAAGTGTTATTTACCGGTGAAGGCCAAGGATGGGTATGTGGCCAAAACAGCTTTATGAATTTTGAAATATCAGTCGATGACGAGTTTAACAGCAAAAGGACTGATATGAATGCCAGCAATGCTGATAATAATGTGCCGAAATAATCATAAAATATTTCGCAAAAAAGGCTTCTCTCAGGAAGCCTTTTTTGTTTATCTAGAGTTTCTCACCATAACTCAAATCGCCAGCATCTCCTAATCCCGGAATAATATATCCATCTTCATTTAAGCTGTCATCCATATCTGCAATCCAAAGTGTGGCTTGTGGTAGCTTTTCCTGTAGATAGGAAACACCTGCTTTTGAGGCTATCAAACTTAATATATGCAACTGCTTTGGATTGCCTCTCTTTAGTAAAGCCTGATAGGTTAACTCAATAGATTGTCCAGTGGCCAACATAGGATCAATAAGCAATACAATACGATCTTGAATAACAGGACAAGCCAAGTACTCAACCACAATATCAAATGTATGATTATCATGATGTTTTCTGTAGGCAGAAATAAATGCACAATCTGCTTTATCAAAACAATCTAATACACCTTGATGCATACTAAGGCCAGCTCTCAAAATAGTAGCAAGCACGGGCTGCTCGGCCAGCACTTTTGATTGATGCCTACCCAGCGGTGTTTGAATAGACTGCTCTTCCCATGCTAACACTTTGCTCACTTCATAGGCCATCAATTGACCTATGCGTTCAATGTTTTTTCTAAAACGCATACGGTCTTTTTGTACTTCAATATCACGAAGCTCAGCTATAAACTGATGCAACAATGAGTTCTGATTAGAGAGGAGATTTATTTGCATCTGCCGAAGATACTAAGAAATGCTATGGGGATAAAAAAATAAATATTTTTAACATATTGCTTCTGTAAATGGATAGCTTAAATAGGCCTGTACAGCTTTCAATATGCATTAAAAAAAATATGAATATAAAAGTGCTTTTTGCCCTTTTTATTTTTCTTTTAAATGCAAGCGGAGCGATAGCGCAGCAAGTTCTGGTAAGAGATAAAACAACACTAAAACCCATACCCAAGGCAGAAATAGTGGCGGGCGATGCGTTATTCACAACCGGCATAAACGGGAAAGCCAATATTTTAAGCACACCCCTTCCCGATTCTGTTGTAATTCGTGCTATGGGTTATCAAGACGTGAAATTGTCTTGGCTCGATTTAATAAAAATAAATTATACAGCAGAGCTACAGGAAAGAGAAATGCTTATGAATGATGTGGTTATTTCTGCTTCCCGCTTTGAAGAAAACCAAAAGGATGTACCCAGACAGATATTGATACTGCGGAGCAAGGATATCGGATTCATGAATCAATCAACCAGTGCAGATTTATTACAAAACTCCGGAATCGTATTCGTGCAAAAAAGTCAGTTGGGTGGCGGAAGTCCTGTACTAAGAGGATTTGAAGCCAACAAGGTACTAATTGTAGTTGATGGTGTGCGCATGAACAATGCCATTTACCGAGGAGGGCATTTACAAAATATTATTACGCTGGATAACGCTTCGTTAGAAAGGGCTGAAATTTTGTTTGGACCGGGATCTGCAGTTTATGGCAGCGATGCACTGGGCGGTGTGATGCATTTAACCACCATTCAGCCACAATTTGCTCAAGGAAACCAGGATGTTTTAACAGCAAATGCATTTGTGCGACAAGCCACTGCAAGCGGTGAAAGAACAGCCCATATTGATTTAAAATACGGTGAAAAGAAATGGGCGTATGCCGGTAGTTTTACCATTAGCCGCTTTGAAGATTTAATGCAAGGCAATAAAAGAAATCCGTTTTATGGCAACTGGGGCAAACGGTTATTTTATGTTGAACGCATAAATGGGCAAGACAGCGCCATTAATAATCCCAATGTAAACCTGCAAAAGCAATCGGGTTATATGCAATATGATTTAATTGAAAAATTATCATATAAGGCGAGCAAGAAAGTAATACTTGGGTTGAATCTACAATTATCAAACTCTTCCAATATAGACCGGTACGACAGGCTAACCGAAACATCTGGCGCAGCACCCAGATTTGCTGAATGGTATTATGGTCCGCAGAAGAGGCTGATGGGAGCATTTACCATTAACCTAACCAATCAGAATTGGTTTTACGACAAAGCCAATATTATCCTATCAAGTCAGCAGATAGAAGAAAGCCGACACGACAGGCGTTTCAGAAGCGATACCATTAACAGAAGAGCAGAATCTGTTAAGATAACAGCATTAAATGCCGATTTTGAAAAAGACTTGGGTAAACACGAAATCAGATACGGAACTGAACTGGCATATAATGATGTGCAGTCGAAAGCCCAAAAAGAAAATATTTTAAACCAGGTAACTCTGCCTGTTCATACCCGATATCCAGACGGAGGTTCAGTAATGCAAAGCATTGCTGCATATCTTACACATAGTTGGGAAATAAATCCCAAACTGATTCTTTCTGATGGAATTAGGTTTAGCCATATAACACTCGTATCAAAATTTATTGATAAAACATTTTTCCCATTCCCTTTTAATCATTTGAATCAACAATACGAAGCGTTCAATGGTAATTTCGGTTTAGCATATATGCCGGGTAAAGATTGGCGCTTTACCGCAAATGCAGCCAGTGGTTTCCGTGCGCCAAACATAGATGACATGACCAAAGTATTCGACTCGAGAGCGGGGATGCTAATTGTACCTAACCCTCAACTTAATCCTGAATACACCTGCAATGCGGAACTGGGCATCAGCAAAATCATTAAGCAACAAATTAAGCTGGAAGGTCAAGTATTTTACACTCGCTATGTTGATGCGCTAACGACAGGCAAGAGTACTTTTAACGGAGCAGATTCAATATCTTATTTAGGCCAGCAAAGCGCAGTATTTACCATTGTAAACAAAGGTGAAGCCTATATATACGGTGGCTTTGCAGGCATACAGGCGGATATTACACCGGCATGTGCCATCTACTCTTCCCTTACTTATACTTACGGCCGAATCAAAACGGATTCAACAGACTACCCGCTTGATCATATACCACCGATGTTTGGCAAAACCGGAATTCAATTAAAAATAAGAAAATTTAAAGGCGAGTTCTATGCGATGTATAACGGCTGGAAAAGTATATCTGACTATAATATTACCGGAGAAGATAATCCTCAATATGCGACTGTAGACGGAACACCCGCATGGTATACATTAAATATCAGATGTGCATTTGCCATAAATAAACATATTCAAGTAATGGGGGCACTCGATAATATCCTGGATACAAATTACCGTGTTTTTGCATCAGGCATTAGCGCTCCCGGCAGAAATCTTACCCTAACATTAAGAGCAGGTTTCTGATAGAATGCCTGAATCATTAAAACTGTTAACCAACTCTTGTGTTTATTTAGTTAATTGCAACAAATAGCAATACACATTGAAAGTTACATTTTGGGGTGCAGCAGGACAAGTTACAGGAAGTATGCACCTGATTACGTTAGATAACGGCTATCAGATACTTCTGGATTGCGGAATGAATTATGAGCAGAAACGCGAGTTAAATGAACGTGCTTTCTCCTTTCCGTTTAATCCGGTTGAAATTGACCTTGTGATTCTTACTCATGCTCATATTGATCACTCAGGAAATATTCCTACACTTGCACAGGAAGGATATAAAGGTCATATCATCTGTACACCGGCTACTGCAGATCTTGCAGCACATTTGCTTTTTGACAGTGCCAATATTCAGCTGGATGAATATAAGAGTAAATTAGGCAGGGCATCAAAAACAAAAAGACATCTGGTACCTAAACCGATTTATACGGATAAAAGTGTTGCCAAAGCAATGGAGCAAATACTTACCCTACCTTTTAATAAAAAGTTGCAGGTAAATGAAGACACTTCTATTGAATTGATAGAGGCAGGTCATCTGCTGGGTGCAGCAAGCGTTGTTATAGAAACCAAAAAAGATGGCAAACCAGTTAGAATCGGATTTACCGGAGACCTGGGCAGAAGCCATGCTGAACTCATACGAACGCCAAGTCCTATGAATAATTTGGATTACCTTATAACGGAAACAACCTATGGCGGACGCAACCATACCAGCTCTGAGCGCGCTGAAAATGATTTGCTTCAATATATTGATGAAACCATCAGAATCAAAGGCAGGCTAATTATTCCGGCATTTAGCGTTGGAAGAACACAATCCATTGTGCATGTGCTGAACAAATTGAATAAGAAAGGATTATTACCTCCGGTTAAAGTTTTTGTAGATAGCCCGCTTGCAGTTAAATCAACACACACATATGAGAAATATCCGGAACTGCTCAATAACGAGGCAGCCGCATTTTTAAAAGAATATGGCAACCTCTTTGATTTCGAAGAATTATACTGGATAAAAGACTATGATGACCATGAGAAATTAATGGGTTATACCGATTCGTGCATCATTATATCAGCTGCCGGAATGGTAGAGGGAGGTAGAATACAGGAACACGTAAAAAATAATATTCAAAATCCGTTTAGCACAATTTTAATTGCAGGCTTTTGCGCTGAAGGCACATTAGGACACCGACTTTTGCTGGGCCAGCAGGAAATTAGCATAAAGGGTCGTGATTATCGGGTGTATTCAAAAATATGCCGCACAGATGTATTCAGTTCACATCCGGATAAAGATGAAATTTACAATTACATTATTGCCTGCAACCAGCCTCATTTAAAAAAGGTATTTCTGGTTCATGGAGATATGCCCAACCTGCTTGCTATGAAAGAAAGTTTGGAAAAAAGTGAAATAAAAGCGGGAATAGAGATCCCGGAATATGGAGACAGCTATTCGCTGTTATAAATAATAGCGCCACGCTAAAAACCGTAGAACATTTATTATAAAAATATAACTTCGCTAGATGACCAAGGCAAGCGTACAGCATGTTTATATCGAAAAAATAGAGGGCGAAGAGAAGTCGTATAAAGCAGATTTGGTAGCATGTGAAGAACCGCTGGAAATAAGATTGGGATTTGGCTCTGCTCATAACAGAATGCAAAAAAGCATATCAGTAACCATGCGCACACCGGGCAATGATTTTGAGCTGGCTGCGGGATTCCTCTATACCGAAGGGATTATTCAACATGCATCAGACATTAATACGATTAAGTATTGCACAGAAGCCAATACGATAGAAAATAAAGAAAACATCGTTAGGGTTGAGTTAAATGAAAACGTCAATCTAGATTTTACTAAACTTCAACGCAATTTTTATACCACAAGCAGTTGCGGTGTTTGCGGGAAAGAAAGTATTGATGCCGTTAAAACGGTTTGCCCGTTTCCACTGCAAAAGCATGAATTAAAAATCCAAAAAAATACCATTATTCAATTACCGGAAATATTGCGAAAACAGCAATCGGTTTTTGAATATACGGGAGGTATACATGCTGCTGCATTATTCAATGCACAAGGTGAGCTGCTCTTGCTTAGGGAAGATGTAGGCCGACATAATGCAGTAGATAAAATTGCCGGTGCCGTGTTGAGTGGCAATACCTTTATTGAAATGCCTTTGCGCAACTTCATTTTACTTTTAAGCGGAAGGGCCAGTTTTGAACTCATGCAAAAAGCAGTGATGTGCGGAATTGGATTGGTTTGTGCTGTAGGCGCACCCAGCAGCCTGGCTGTTGAAATGGCTAAAGAATCTGGCATCACGTTGATTGGCTTCTTGCGTCCTAATCGTTTTAATATATATTGCAATAGCGAAATTATTTCTGACCTATGAAACTGAGAATAAAAGGAAATAGCATACGTATCCGCCTTACCAAATCAGAGGTAAATCAATTTGCGAAAGACGGATATATTGAAGAACACACCTTGCTGCCAAATGGCAAATTAAGTTACGTAGTAAAAAAAGATGCTACGGTAAATGAACTCAGTGCAGACTTATCCAAACAAACGGTTGTAATGTTGATGCCGGAGCATGATGCAACTAATTGGGTGCAAACAGAGCGAGTAGGTTATGAAAATAACATGATACTGCCTGGCGGGGAAAAGCTTTATCTGCTAATAGAAAAAGATTTTAAGTGTTTGGATAATACCAACGAGGATCAGAGTGATATGTATGATAATCCTCTAGCTGAATTTCATAAGTGATTTAGAATGTTTTGCTAATCCTAAACCTTTGGCCTCCATTCAGTAAGTTAATCCTTGCCTCATAAACTCCTTTTGGCAGTTGTTGCGCCTTCCTTAAAGAAAAGCGACTAATTCCGGTTTGCTTAATTTTCTCAGTTAGCGTCATAATTTGGTTGCCTACCTCATCATAAAACGCAATAATAATTTTTTGTGGCTGAGCAGCATAAATCGTTAGATGTAATTGCTTGTCATCCAACCAACGCATGTCTATGCAATCATCCGCTTTTATTTGTTGAGCCAAAAGCATGCGGTAGGCAAGAAAAAAATCAGGAATGCCATAACCCAATAATTTATCAGGGCGAAAATATTGATGCGCAGATAAACGAATAGCAGAAATAATAGATGCCGGATTTGATTCCTTGCTTGCCTGCAATAAGCAAGCTGCGCCTGCCGCAACCATAGGACTGGCATAAGAGGTGCCATTTCCTTGATATAAATTACCACTTGATGAAACCAGATAAGCCTCCTGCCCCATTGCCACAACATCAGGTTTTATTCTATTATCGGCACTTGGGCCGATAGAGCTAAACGAAGAATGATTTTTATTCCTATCAACCGAACCAACAGTTAGCACTCCGTTAGCATCAGCAGGGAAAGCAATCTGTTTCCATTTGGTATCACCTTCATTGCCTGCACTATTTATGATGAGAATACCTTTACTTGAAGCAATGGAAGCAGCCCTGCTAATAATGGTACTTTTACCATCCAGTTGTTTTGATTTATGATTCATCTGCTTTTCATCAAAAGCATAATAGCCCAGAGATGAGTTAATCACATCTACTCCCACACTATCGGCAAACTCTGCAGCCTCTGTCCATAGAGCCTCCTCCAGTAGCTGCTCAGTTGTGGGATTTTCGCTGCGAAGCAGCCAATAAGAAGCATGAGGTGAAATACCGACATACTCATAGGGTTTTTGTGCAGCCATGCATGAAAAAACAGCACCGCCATGATCATCATCATCAAAGACATTGAATTGTTTGTCTACAAAATCATAGCTACCTAGGAGTTGTCCGCTATCCATAATATGTCGAAAAAACGAAACTGCAGGTATATTTTTAAAACCGGCATCAATTACAGCTATATGTATGCCTTTGCCTTTATAACCTAATTGATGGAGAGGTGATATATTTAAGATTTCATTTTGCAAGAAGGCTTTACCGTAGTATGAAGTATCGATGCTTTTTTTACGGAGACTTTCCGTTCTCATCTCCAGATTGCTGAGTAAATCCTTTATATCCTGCTCTTTTCTGAAAATAGAAGCTTCATTTATCTTACCTAGATAGATGCACTCCTTTATAAATGGCAGTTTGCCAATAGAATCAGGCAAATTTTTATACTTTGACAAAATGGTAATGGCGTTTAGCCATCTGCTCATGCTGTAAATAGCATAGTCTCTATCTAAAAAATATTTTCTGTGATGCTGATCGACAGGCAGGTCAGTTGCATCCACTGCTATATCATATTTATTTCGCCTGCTGATTGCACGATTACCTAAAAAAAGCTGAGGTTTATGCAGCATATGTAAATTGCTGTCTTTATCCTTAAACGTAATCCAATAGGCATACAATTCATTTGGGGCAGAAGTTTGCGCAAAAAGTGCTGCAGAAGAAATTATAATAAATAGTAATACTAAAAAACGCATCAGGGCTTAAATGTTTGAAGGATATAGCGAAGTCGGTATCCACGGGTGCCTTTTACCTGCGTGTTAAGAGAGTCTGACACTTTAAATACCAAACCTACGTTGCGGGCAAATACTTCCTCACGCGTTATTTCTTCTACCAAGTTCTTCTCTTTAAACTGCTCAACCTTGCAGGTTTGCTGATAAGATGAGTAGGGTGCATCTAACCAAATAATGGTATAATTTTCCCGCTCGCGACTATTGGCCATATTACCATTCCATCTTTTACCGGAGGCAAGCGGGAACAATAATTTAATGAATGAAATATTTTCCTCAATTTTTTCTACACGCATATTACTTTTTAGCAACCTCCAGCTGTTGGCCTGTTTCCAATCAGCCGAATCTGAATACCTAAAAAAGCGGTTAATTAGGAAGGAGCTTTCTGTTTCATCGGCACTGCCACTCAGTTTCTGGGCAACAACTTCTTTATACCAATAGTTAAAGGTATCAATATTGGTTGATCCGGTATTATCGTCATAAGAAAATGAGTCGACCTTATAAATCCACTCTGCTCCAACGCCCACAGGCGTGTAGCTTAAACCCAGATCGATGGTTCCCTGCGCGGCATCATCATCCGAGCATGCAATCAGGGCTAGTGAGCAAAAAAGAAGCAAAACGTTTAGTTGTTTCATTCAAAACACCTTTACAAATAAAGGTAACGCAAATATAGCTTTTGAATTGTTTTACGCATGGATCACATCGAATGCGGATTGTATCCATCCACCGGCCACTACATCATTCCCTTCATAAAATACAGCCGACTGGCCTGGTGCAATAGCTTTAACGGTTGAATTAAAAATCACTTCCATGCGGTTGCCATGCTGCCTGATGGTTGCCATCTGACCGGAATCTTTATAGCGTATTTTTGCTACAACCTCCATTGGCTCAGTTAAAGTTGCATACTTACCCATATTCAGGCCTTGCACCCACATGCCTTTACGCTGCAGTTCTTCTTCTCTTCCGAGCACCACCTTATTGTGTTCAGGATCTATTTCCACCACATACATTGGCTCGCCTAAAGCAATCTCTAACCCTTTTCGTTGACCTACTGTATAAAACGGGTAGCCCCTGTGCTTGCCCAACACTTTACCATCTGTGGTAACAAAATCACCACCATCAACCCTTTGCTCTAAGCCAGACACCCTTCTTTTCAAAAAACCACGATAATCGTTATCAGGCACAAAACAAATCTCATAACTCTCGCTTTTTTTAGCCAACTCCTCATATCCCATATCCAATGCCATTTGCCTTATTTCCGTTTTCCTGAATTTTCCAAGCGGAAAGCGTGTTTTAGCTAAACTGGTTTGGGTTAAACCCCACAAAACGTAAGATTGATCTTTATTGTCATCCAACCCTTTAGACACAACATATCGATTATTTTCCTCGCGCACCTGAGCATAGTGCCCGGTAGCTATAAACTCGCAATCAAGCTGGTTTGCCCTCTTAAGCAGTGCTTCCCATTTAATGTGCGTATTGCACAATACACAAGGATTGGGTGTGCGACCGGCAAGGTATTCATCCACAAAATTATCAATAACAAAATCACCAAACTCGTCCCTTATATCCAATATCATGTGATGTATACCATGCTTAACTGCAATAGACCGTGCATCATTAATAGAATCAAGACTGCAGCAACCGGTTTCTTTTTTACTGCCTCCGGATGAGCTGTAATCCCAGGTTTTCATGGTAATGCCCACTACTTCATAGCCCTGCTCAGCAAGCATTACAGCTGTAACAGTGCTATCCAGACCGCCACTCATGGCTACCAGTATTTTTCCGTTTTTACTCATAAAAAGCAAACAAATGTAATGCAGAAAAGTTGTTTGGCGAAAAGTATCCTAACAACAGCCGCAATCTGGTCCTGTAATTAAATCAAGCAGTAAAGTTCATGTATTACTAAAAGCATAGTCCTTGTGGCTAAGTTTGGCATATTTGTAAAAAAATGAATTGTAATTAAACCATTGCTTTATAAAAACATCATAACAATGCTAAATCATTAAAACCGATGAAAACCATGAAATGTATAGCCGCATTGCTGGCTTTAATCATTACCACAACTGCAATGGGCCAAAAGGTCAAGAGCGAAAAGGGAGCGCAGAAACAAGAAATGAGAGAGAAAAAGTTTACTGAGTTCTGTGAAAAGGTAGGAGTACAAGAAGTTCAGAAAGAAAAAATAAAACACTTGTTGAAAGAACAACAGGAACAATTGCATAAGGAAAGAAAGAAAACGGATCATACACCAGAATCCAGAAAGGCAGCCATGAAAAATATCCTGAAAAGTACCGATGCCAGCATTAATGCTTTATTAACCGATGAGCAGAAGCAAAAATATGCTGCATACAAACAAGAACGTAAAAAGGAGATGAAGAAAAAAGCAGAAGAAAGACGAAAAGAGAAAGAAGAATTGCAAGAGGATGGATTGTTTTTGAACGATTAACCATTACATTCCTATCGTAAGAAAAAGCGGTATTGCCTGATCAGGCAATACCGCTTTTTGATTGATATAACGCCATCCGTATGAATGTTATTAACTGAATTGAACACTTAAAATAGTACTCAGTTCCTACCAACATTGCATTTATTGAAACTAAGTCCCATATTGCTTTTTATACCATGGATGAAAAAGAACTGATAGCGAAAATCATTTCAGGAGAGGAACAAGCTTTCAGGGAACTTTACCGTGTATTTGCCGATAAAGTTTACAATACCTGCCTGGGTATGCTGCAACAAACAGAGGAAGCAGAAGATGCCACACAGGAAGTATTTATAGAGGTCTTCAGGTCGGCTTCAACATTCAAAGGTTTATCAAGCTTGCAAACATGGCTATACCGAATTGCAGTGAACAAGTGTCTCGATATTCAGAAAAAGAAAAAAGCATCCAAACGTTTCGCATTCATTAAATCAATCTGGGGGGCAGAAGAAGACCTGCAAGTAGATCAGCCACATTTTGACCATCCCGGTGTACTGCTTGAGAATAAAGAGCATGCAAAAGTGCTATTTGCTGCCATTAAACAGCTGCCGGAAAAACAACAAGCAGCATTTACACTAAACAAACTGGAAGGACTTAGCTACTCTGAAACAGCAGATGTAATGCAAACCACAACAGCAGCAGTTGAATCACTTATATTTAGAGCCAATGAAAATTTAAGGCACTCATTATCTGAATATTACAAAGATAATATTTCAGGGGGCGCAAGTTCTTTACAAGCTTTTCTTCTAATACTGTAATCCATGAAACATTTTTCAGACCAAAACATTGAGAAAGCTTTGCAAAGCCTAAACGGAATGAAGAGAGCCGAAGCCTCTCCTTTTCTATTCGGTAAGATTTTGCATAAACTTAGCACACAAGTGCCGGAGCCTGTTTATTACAGTGGTAAGATAATTCTGCAATTTGCAATGATGATTGCGTTGATTATTTCCTTGAATTTCATAACCCTAAAAAGCCATAAACAAATAAAGCAACCGGAGATAACGGATGAATCAGCCATTTCACAAGTAGCACAGGAGTATTTCGAATCTGATAATCTTTATATCTACTAAAATGAAAATAGATAAAATAAAAATATTGAGTATACTGGTGGTATTGCTCATCTGCATTAACCTCGCAACAATTGCAAGTGTTTGGATAATTCGTCCTGCACCTCCTCATGGTTATGTGGCGCAAAGTCCTAAAGAATACATTATTACTAAATTAGAATTTACAGACGAACAAGTTGCTGCATTTGAATTGCTTCGTAAATCACACTTTGATACCATACAAAAATTACGATATCAAATCAGAACAGAAAAAGAAGAGATGTATGCCGGTCTTAAGCAAAAAGGCAATGAGGAAACGGCTTATGCCCAACTGGCAAAGGTGATTGCCTATGAAGAACAATCTGAAAAAATAACATTTGAACATTTCAGGCAGGTAAGAGATTTATGTGATGAAGAACAAAAACAACATTTTGATGCCATCATCAATCAGATTATAAAGATGGTTGGTGTAAATGCTCCTCACCCGCCACATGAAATTAAAAGGCAACCGGAAGCCCCACCACTGCCTTAATATTTGGTTCCCTATTAAAAACTTTCTAAACGTCAACACATGAACCTTTTAAAAAATCTCGCTATTAGCGATACAGGATTTGTTTTTAATCCTGCAACCGGTGACTCATTCTCTGTAAACCCCATTGGGCTTGATATCTTGAAACATCTGAAAGATGGAAAATCTGAAAATGAAATTAGAAAACACCTGCTTGAATCTTACCAAACCGATAAGGAAACAGTAGAAAAAGACCTTTATGATTTTTTTAAAATGCTGGATCAGCTAAGACTCACCGAACATGACTAAGAGCAAACTAACCATAGCTGTAACGGGGCTAAACAATATTGATAGTCCGGGACCAGGTATACCTGTAATACGCGGACTAAAGGAAAGTAAGCATTTTAACTGCCGCATCATTGGCCTTTCCTATGATGCCATGGAGCCGGGTATTTATATGCATGAGGTAGTTGATAAAACTTACCAGATTCCATTACCCTCAGCAGGTCAGCAAAGTTTGCTTACCCGATTAGAGTATATACATCAGCAGGAAAAACTAGATGTGATCATCCCCAATTTTGATGCTGAACTATACAACTTTATTAAACTACAGGATACCCTGAAAAGCATGGGTATTGCCACATTTTTGCCCACACTTGAACAATTTGAAGAGCGTCATAAATCTGCTTTACCTGCATTCGGAGAAAAATACGGTATCAAAGTCCCGAAAAGTAGAATGATAAATAGCATGGCCGAAATTCACAACCTTGCCTATGAATTTGGCTATCCTTTGGTGGTAAAAGGAAAATTTTATGATGCTTCAATTGCTTACTCACCGGATCAGGCCATGGCTTATTTTAATAAAATAAGTGGTAAATGGGGCTTGCCCATCATCATTCAACAATACACTCCGGGTACCGAAGTAAACCTAACCGGGCTGGGTGACGGCAAAGGCAAACTTACCGGAGCGGTACCCATGCGCAAAACCTATATCACCGATAAGGGCAAGGCCTGGGCAGGTGTAACACTGGAAGATAAAGAACTGATGAAGATTGCTGAAAAGATGGTAGCAGGAAATAAATGGAGGGGCGGTTTTGAACTGGAAATGATCAGAACCGATAGAAACGAGTACTACCTGATTGAAATCAATCCACGGTTCCCTGCGTGGGTGCATCTGGCAACTGGATCAGGCCAAAATCATCCGGAAGCACTGGTTAGAATGGCTCTTGGGGAAGACGTAAATCCTTATAAAAGGTATGAAGTAGGTAAAATGTTTGTGCGCTACTCGTGGGATCAGATTGTGGACCTGAAAGAGTTTGAAAACATTTCAACCTTTGGAGAACTATAAAACAACTAATACAATAAAGATGAGTAACAAGAAAGCACTATATGAGCGCCCACTGATTCAGCGAATCAATACAGGCCTCATGAATAAATTTGGCACCAAAACAGAATATGCACCTGTAACGCATATTGATACTTTTTCGGTTAAAGATTTAATTACCCAATACGGATCACCCGTATTTGTATTGAGTGAACGAACCATACGCAATACATACAAGGAAGCAAACAGAGCCTTTAAAACAAGGTATCTTAAGGTGCAATTTGCTTGGAGTTATAAAACAAATTACATCAATGCCATTTGCAATATTTTTCATCAGGAAGGCTCATGGGCGGAAGTGGTATCCGGATTTGAATATGCCAAAGCATTAAAAAATGGGGTTCCGGGTAATCGCATCATATTTAACGGACCTGATAAAACAGATGAAGATTTGCGCTCGGCAATCAGTAACAATTCACCCATACACATAGATCATCTGGATGAATTATACCGCTTAACCGAACTTGCTGTTGAAATGAATAAACGCCCCAATGTTGCCATCCGTGTGAATATGGATACAGGCATTTATCCGATGTGGGACAGATTTGGCTTTAATTACGAAAACGGACAGGCATGGGACGCCATTAATAAAATTATTTTAGGCGATAAGCTGGAGTTGATTGGATTGCATTGCCATATTGGAACATTTATGCTTTCACCAAGTGCCTATGCTACTGCTGCCTATAAATTATCAGACCTTGCATTGGGCATTAAACAAAAATTCAATAAGCACATTCAGTACATTGATATGGGAGGTGGCTTTGCATCCAAGAATACCCTTAAAGGTTCTTTTTTACCGGGAGAAGATACTTCGCCAAGTTTTGATCAGTTTGCCGAAGCGATTTGCACAGCTCTTCTTAATGCCGGATTTACTGATAAAGATTTGCCATTACTTATTTTGGAAACCGGAAGAGCACTGATTGACGAAGCCGGATACCTGCTTGGAAGCGTAATAGCCAATAAACGCCTGGCTGACGGACGCAGAGCAACTATACTGGATTTTGGTGTAAATATCATGTTTACTTCTTTTTGGTATAACCATAAAATTAGTCCGGCACAGGAGTTTAGTTCCTACACGGAAGATACGGTAATGTATGGTCCGCTCTGTATGAATATTGATGTGATCCGAGATCATGCTACATTGCCACCACTTAAAAAAGACGACCATGTAGTAGTGCATACCGTTGGGGCTTATAATATGACGCAATGGATGCAGTTTATTGCCATGCGACCGGCTGTGGTGCTGTTGGGCATAGATGGTAAAACCCACCTGATTCGCAAACGTGAAACACTTGAGAATATTGAGATGAATGAGGTTATGCCGGAGTTTTTAAAAGACTTTAAGATTTCCTGAAGTTACTTTTATGCAATTATGCAATATCGTATTGGACGTAATTTTGGAATCGCCAATAGGCATATTCAGATAGAATGACAAAATTTATAAAGCATAGCTTCTTTAAAGGCTTTATCAATAGCTACTCGCAGCTATTTTTTGCAGATAATAAAATATTTGCATGGCTATTACTTGCATCGTCATTTATTGATCCCAACACAGGAACAAGCGGTGCGATAGCAGTGGCAACTGCATTGCTATTTGCACATTGGGCCGGATTAGACCGACAAGCTTTGACTCAGGGAAGTTATAGCTTCAATGCGCTTATGGCAGGGATGGTATTGGGAAGTTATTACGATTTGAGTATAGCCTTCGTTTGCATTGTCATGAGTGCAGCACTTTTGAGTGTTTTGCTTACAGTATTGTTTTATAACCTGCTGTATAAATATAAAGTACCAGCCATGAGCCTTTCCTTTTTATTAACATTATGGATTACCATGATTGGCATACGCTCATTCGGCTCCATACATCTAAGCACAGAAGGCCTTTACCGTGCCAATATGTTATTCCAATTAGGCGGCAACTCGCTGGTAAGTCTGGCAGAAAAAATAAACGAATTAAGCATACCTCATTTTGCAGATGTTTACCTTCGGTCGGTATCTGCTATATTTTTTCAATACAATGTGTTGGTTGGATTAATTATGACGGCAGGTATCATTATCTGGTCAAGAATTGCCTTCTCGCTCTCCATACTTGGTTTCTCCATCGGATATATGTTTTATTATCTGGTAGCGGGCGAATTCAGTCAGTTGCAGTATTCCTACATCGGATTTAATTTTATTCTTACCGCCATTACCCTTGGGGGCTTTTTTCTGGTACCTTCACGGGCATCTTATTTTTTAGTGATACTAGCCTCACCACTCATAGCTGTATTGATTAGCGGACTATCCGGATTCTTATATATTTATCAGCTACCCTTATTTTCATTGCCATTTAATTTACTGGTAATTTTGTTTATGATGCTGCTGAACAGCCGTGTTCATTTTAAACGCCTGGTTTTGGTGCCTCAGCAATTTTATTCACCTGAAAAAAATTTATACCATTACCTGAACAGCATTGAGCGATTTAAAAACGATACGCTTATCCATTTACATTTACCCTTTTTCGGTGAGTGGCATGTTTCGCAGGGATATGAAGGAAATATTACGCACAAAGAAGACTGGAAATATGCACTGGATTTTGTAGTGGTGGATGAGACCAAGCACACTTTTAAACTTCCTGGAACGGCACTTGCCGATTACTATTGCTACAACTTGCCCGTACTGGCACCTGCAGATGGATATATATCCTCAGTGGTAGATGGCATAGAGGACAATGCGATAAAAGATATCAATGTGCAACAAAACTGGGGCAATACCATCATCATTAAACATACCGAAGCATTATACAGTAAACTAAGCCATCTGAAAGCAGGAACTATTGTGGTGAAGCCAGGCGATTTTGTGCATCGTGGCCAGTTAATAGCTACCTGTGGAAGTTCCGGAAGATCACCGGAACCACATTTACATTTTCAGTTGCAAAGCACTCCTTATATCGGTTCAGCTACGTTAAAATATCCACTCAGCTACTTTATTACAAGAGAAGGCACTAACTATCAATTTCACTCATTTACTGTTCCACAGGCAGGCGCATCTGTATCTAAACCCATTTCCACACCTTTACTGCAGGATGCCTTGCGCTTTATTCCGGGTAATAAAATGGAATTAACCTACAAGGAGAATGGTAAATACATCAACCTGCATTGGGAGTTTAAGGTAAATGCATGGAACCAAACTTATATATACTGCGAGCAAAGTCAGTCGAGTTTGTTTTTTGTAAACAACGGAACACTATTTTATGCAACAGCATTTTACGGTGAGAAAAAGAGCATCCTGTATCATTTTTATCTGGCTACTCAAAAGATTTTATTGGGTTATTATCATCATATGAAAATAATCGACCATTTGCCTGCCGATGAATTTTTTACAGGTCCACTAAGATACCTACAAGATTTAATTGCCCCGTTCCGCATATTTATGAAAGTGGGATTTGAATCTTCATTTACCGGAATTGATGATTTTTATAACCCCAGAGAAATAAACATTGAAAGCAAAGTAACCCTGCATGGATTAACAGGAGTAGCTACTAAACATACCTATCAGCTAATATTTAAAGAAGGAATGCTTGAAAGGTTTGTTATTGATCTGCAAAAGGAGGTGAAATGCGTAAACTCCTGATTATTGTATTTATGCTGGTACTGAATCAAAATACCCGTGCGCAATATTCACCTTATGATGAAGTGAGTTACGAGTTGCTGATGACCAAGCAATGGGAAGAATTGCTAGAAGTTTCTGAGAAAGCTATATGCGAAGGTTACACACTTGATTACCTGTATATGCGCGCAGGGTATGCAAGTTTCCAACTGCAACGATATATGAAATCGGCAACGTATTATGAAAAAGCGTTGGAACACTGCACGGATGCAGCTATGAAAGACGCCATTAGGTATTATCTATACTGGAACTATGTCTACATCGGAGATTATGTGCATGCCATTAAAGTATATGATGTAAAGATTCGAGATTCAAAAAATAAAAATGTGGCTCCGGCACCTAAGCTGCTGCATCTGGCAAATACAGAATTTGGCATCAAGTTATCGAGTGATGAAGCATTATATAAAACATTATACTACAGCCAGGTAGGATTAGGCTTCAGGGTTTTTAACAAGGCAACTGTTTTCGTTTCCGCTTCACATCTGAATCAGGAAGCATATTATGGTAGGTTAAATCAGCAACAGGTATATGTTACCGGCAATATTCCATTACGCAAACAATGGAGTATCATGCCCTCGTTTCATTTTATCAGCTATTATCATTCTAATATGCAGAACGGACTTTCGGAAAATGAATTTAGTGCCAATCCGATAGTAGCCAGCCTTGCAGTGTCTAAAAGATTGCATAATTGGCGAACATCGCTAGGTATTGCCTTTTCTGACTTTAATAAAACCACGCAATGGCAGCAACAAGTGGGCATTAGTTATTATCCCTTCTTCAATAACAAATTAGAAACCGGTATTCAGCTAACACATCTTTATAATAACAACATCAGTTATCTGTTATATGGCGCCCAGTTAAGATACTGGGCATTAAAGAGACTTTCCATAAGCAGCAACTATTTACTGGCCAATACCAATAATTTTAATGAACAAAACGGCTGGCTTGCCACCAATGCATTTGATAAAACAAATTACAGGGTTCAGGCAGGTATAGAGTATTTGCTATACGATAATCTTTCGCTATATGGATTATGGCAATACGAAACGCGTCAGGAATCTGTGAGTAAAACAAATTATAACCTGCATATGGCACTCATCGGCATAAAACTAATCAGATAAATAAAACAACCATGAAAAAAATCTCTATTCTTTTACTTTACATGCTATGGATAGGCGAATTGTCTGCCCAAGATCAGCCCATGCAACAGGCATTTGCAAACAGCTACTCGCTTGAGAAAGCAGGCAATTATATCGGTGCTGCGCAGGCTATCAATAATGTTTACAATGCGCAGAGTTATGAATGCAACCTGAGGCTGGGATACTTAAAGTATATGTCTGGCGTATACTCAGAGTCCGGAGGGTATTACCAGAAGGCAATAGATTTGATGCCATATGCAATTGAGCCAAAATTAGGCAAGGTATTGCCATTGGCAGCACTAGGTAAATGGGATGATATACTTGCATTGTATGTTGCAATATTGAAAATAGATCCCAAAAACTCGTCTGTTAATTATAAACTAGGATATATTTATTATACACGAAAACAATATACTTTAGCCTACAAATGCTTTGAAAAATCAGTAAATCTATACCCATTCGACTATGATGCGCTCCTAATGTTTGCATGGACCAATTACCGATTGGGGAAGTTGAAAGAAGCTAGGCTACTTTTTTATAAAGTACTGCTTGCATCCCCTTCAGATAAATCAGCGCTTGAAGGTCTATCACTTATTAAATAATTGGTTGTAAAAACAGCCGAATGTCAAAAGAGTAATCATTCGTGCAGTAAATATAGTGAATTAGAATATACCTATCATTTCACAAGAGTAAGATATATCTTTGCCTTATGCTGGCGGATGCTAAAATTTTACTTACACAAATCATTGAGAGTACACTTTTTGCTTTTGAGGCACTCAGGCAAAATAAAATTCGTACTTTTCTTTCAACATTAGGAGTTACCATAGGCATATTTTGCATTATTGCAGTATTAACCATTGTTGACTCATTGGAGCGAAATGTTCAGAATAGTGTTGAGTCGCTTGGCAAGGATGTTATTTTTATAGATAAATGGCCCTGGACTTTTTCCGGAGATTACAAGTGGTGGAAATATATGAACAGACCAAATCCACGCTTGAGTGAATTAAAAAAGGTTGAGTTGCAATCACAATTTGCAGGTGCCAGTACCATAAATATACAGCTTGGTGGTGTAACGGTTAAATATGAAAGTACCACAGCAGAAGGGGCTCAGGTAACTGGTGTAAGCCATGATTATAATAAGGTACGCAGCTTTGAATTAAAAGAAGGTAGATTTTTTACGGAAGCAGAAACAGTAAACGGAACAGATGTTGTTGTACTCGGATATGCCATTGCGCAAAATCTATTTGGCAACAGAAGAGGTTCAGATCGTTTAATTTCAATCAGAGGGAGAAAATTCAAGGTAGTAGGTGTAGTAGAAAAAGAAGGCGAAAGCCTAATGGGCAACAGCCTCGATAATGTACTACTTATTCCTGCAAAAACACTGGCCAATTATGTTCGTATAGATTCTGATCGGGCGAATGCACAAATACAAGTTAAGGCGGCTCCTGGGGTTCCGCTTGAGCAACTGGAGGAGGAATTAAGAGGAATTATGCGTGCGCAACGTAAACTTAAACCCGGTGAAGAAGAAAATTTCGCATTGAACAAGACCACCCTCATTGCAGAGCCATTAAAAGATTTATTCTCCGTAATAACCTTTGCAGGCTGGATTATAGGCGGATTTGCCATGCTGGTTGGTGGCTTTGGAATTGCCAACATCATGTTTGTTTCTGTTAAAGAGCGAACCAACCAAATTGGCATTCAGAAGTCGCTTGGGGCTAAGAATTATTTTATTCTAATCGAATTTTTGGTAGAAGCAATTGTTTTATGTATTACCGGAGGAGGTATTGGTATTGCATGCGTTGGTGCAATTACTTATGCGGTAAGTGCGCTTATTGATTTTGACATGATGCTCACTGTAGGAAATATTTTTACAGGAATTATTGTATCTGTGTGCATTGGCATTATATCAGGCTTTATACCGGCATGGCAAGCTGCCAGGCTTGATCCGGTGGATGCCATTAGGGCAAAATAAAAACAGTCCTATTTTATTGTTGAAGCAATTAAAGACTCAAGATATTTTTCAGCTATTTCGTTTCATTAATGCCATGTAAAATCCATCAAAACCTTCAGTGGCTGAAACCCTGCGCTCTTCTAATTTTTCAAAATGCGGGTGTTTATCCAAAAAAGATTTTACCTGCTCTTCATCCTCGCTAGGCAGAATACTGCAGGTAGCATAAACCATCAATCCTCCGGGTTTTAATAGTAAACTGTAAGCATTTAAAATGTCAGCCTGCATCTTTTTCACTTTATCAATAAATGCCATATCCAGTTTCCATTTGGCATCCGGATTTCTTCGCAGCACACCTAAACCTGAGCAGGGCACATCTAGAAGTAGCCTATCTGCTGAATCATGCAAGCGCTTTATTGTTTTGCTGCTTTCAATTATTTTAGTTTCAATTATATTTACTCCTGCCCTTCTCCCTCTTCGTTTCAATTCATCCAACTTCCATTGTTCAGTATCCATAGAAATAATTCGGCCCTTGTTTTGCATCAATGCAGCCAGATGTAAAGTTTTACCTCCTGCACCTGCACAGGCATCAATCACGCGCATACCGGGCTTAACTTGCAGAAAAGCTGCCACCAGTTGAGAGGATGCATCCTGCACTTCAAATAGCCCTTCTTTAAAAAAAGGAAGCGTAAATAAATTGGTACGCTTTTTTAAAACCAGGGCATCATCTGCGCCCGAAACCGGAAAAGTTTCAATATCAATTTCAGCCAACTGCTTAGCTAAACGTCCACGCGTAGTCTTTAAGGTGTTTGCCCTTATTACAACAGGAGCAGCATGATTAAGCGCCAATATTTCCTTATCCCAATCTTTACCTAATTCCCTTTCGCCCAACTCATCCAACCAATCAGGAATAGATTCTTTAATTTTCCTAACATGCAATGCATGTGCGCTCAAGTGTTTGACCTGCTCTTTATCAATTTCCTCAAATTCTTTCCACGAAGGTAATTGCTCACCACTAAGTAACAGCCACACACCAAATAAATGCCAGCCTGATTCGTAGGTTAATTCCTCTTCTTTCACTTGATTATAACCGGCAATAAATCGTATTAAGCGCCACCAACGAACCATTTCATAGGTGTTTTCTGCTATAAAGGCACGATCTCTTGCACCCCAGCGTTTATCGGATTGCAGCACTTTCTCTATTACCTTGTCTGCATACTTTCCTTCATTAAATATAAGCTGAAGTGATTTTACTACTGCATCAATGAGGTTTTTGTGAAGTTTCATGTATTACTAAAAATAAGTTGATGTATGAGATAAATGGTGTGCACTACTCAATCATCGTATGTTGGCGAAACATACATAAAGAAAACGATAAATACAGCAAAGGATAAACTTAAATGAGGTATTAATTAAATTGAAAGACTGTTCGAATCAATTCAATTTATCACCAACAAACATAAATCTTGAATAGGCTGCGCCCTTCACAATTACTTCCTCTTCAAACATCTTTCTAGGCCTAACCCAGGTTGCTCCATAACCAAATTCCTCCGAATCGTATAAAGCTTCGTAAATTACCATCTCCTCCAAGGTCTCGCTATGGCGGGCAAATCCGGTAACTTTATAAAGTTTGCCTTTATAGTGCTTGTAAATACCTTTCTTCATTAGCTTGCTACTTTGTAATAACAATCTTTTTATACCAAACTTGATTCGTTGCCTGTAATTTTGCAGTATAAATTCCGCTCTCCAGGTCATCAAGTGTAATAACACCTTCAACTACTTGCTCATCCTTAATTGCAGACCGAACCAATCTGCCACGTATGTCGTACAAATTGAGTGAGGCTGAACCAATTTGCAGTGGTATGCGATAGAATAATTGCCCTGATGCAGGATTAGGATAAATTCTGAATTCATCTTCCTCTTCCTTTATTTCCTCAGGCACAGATACATTATTTTTACACATGAGTTTATTCAGCTCTTGCCAAATCAATGTATCGACAGAAAGCGGGACCAAACTGTTTGCATCAGCAGATTCTCCCATTCTTACAATAACCATTTTCTCTGAAGGCCATACATATAGTTTTTGATCATCCTTACCCAAACCACATAGCAATTCGGCAGGTGCTGGTTTAAATAGCGGCCCGTTAAATACCTGAATGGAAGCCGGCATGCGATAACTTGGTTTACCATTTAACCACCATAAATAACCATAAGACTCATTTAAATTTTGTGAGGTATTAAGCATTTGATGATAATAGGTTGTATCCCTGATGATGGTATCATTGTTCCATATTCCCTTATTTAATACCATGAGGCCAAAACGAGCCATTGAACGAGGCTTTGAATAATAAACACCATCAAACCAAATACCCGCCATACCTATTCTGGATATTAGTTTTTGCTGGGTGTATTGCTGAAAAGTAAGGCCAGTAGCAGCTTCGATAACATCTTGCAACAACAAATAAGTGGCGTTATGATAAAACCATTGCGTTCCGGCATCGGCTTTATATTTCAGGCAAGCCGGAGTGGTGCAATTCCAGTCGGGCACGGCATAATCCACTCCTGTAGTCATGGTTAGTTGGTGTCGGATGGTAATTTTACCTTCCTTATCGGGTGGGCATGATGTCCAGCCTGCACCCAGGTATTTTGATGTTGAATCTGTAATCTTGAGTTTTCCCTCCTGTTGGGCTATACCAATCAACACTGAGGTAATGGTTTTTCCGGCAGAAGCCCAATACCAGGAAGAATCACGCGTAAAAGTATCAAAATATTTTTCTATCACTATTTTACCATCCTTGAGTACAATGAAGGCTTTGGTATTTTTATCATCCAGCATTTTATACAAGGAATCGAGCCTGTTGGTGCACCATCCCAGCGTCTGCGGACTTATTGTATCCCAATTGTTGCCAATTAATGGGGGAAAATACAACTGAGCTGAGGCCTGAATACCTAATGCCAGTAAAATACTTATAACAATTGATTTCATGGTTTAAAAATAATATTTCAGAGTGTTTTATCAAGAAAGGGTTTAATTTCTATATAAATTTTCTCCCATAATCGGATAACTTGAAGCACACATGAGATAATTCAGTGCTTTAAGCACAAAAATCATTTGGCGACTTTATGGAATTACTTCATTTTTGCCACCTGTGACTTCAACGAATCAGTTTGATATAATTATAACAGGTGCAGGTCCTTCAGGTGCAACCTGTGCCTTGACTCTTAAAAAAAGCGGATTGCGAATCGCGTTGGTTGATAAAGAATCATTTCCAAGGGATAAGATATGTGGTGATGCGGTAAGCTCTATTGCAAAAAGAATACTTAGACAAATTGATCCGGAACTTGAATTAAACTTGCTTGAGTTTGCACCTAAAACAAATATTACCAAGGCCAAACTTTACAGTCCCGTTTTTAAAAGTTTGGAAATAGGATTCAGTAAAGTCGGTCATTGCATCAAGCGAATTGATTTTGATAACTGGTTGTTTCAACATGCTTGCCACCAACATCCAAATTTAACACTTAAAACCAATCATGCCGTTAAGGATGTTTATCAGGACAAGGGAATGAACCATGTTAAGCTTCAAAATGGTGAGATATTAACAGCCCCTTTAATCATTGCATGTGATGGTGCGCACTCCGTAGCTGCAAAAAAACTTGGTAAAATTAAGGTTGACCGAAAACACTATTCCGGAGCGGTTCGGCAATATTACAGAAACATAAAAGGCTTAGAAGGAAATGCATTAGAAGTTTACTTTTTAAAAGGCTACCTACCCGGGTATTTCTGGATTTTCCCATTAAGTAACAATGAAGCCAACGTTGGCTTTGGTATGTTGAGCGATACCATTGCCAAACAAAAGATTGATTTAAAACAGAGCCTTAATGAAATTATCACCCGCATTCCTGAAGTTGCTGAGCGATTTGCTGATGCCGAAGCATTAGAAGATATAAAAGGATTTGGCTTACCGCTTGGGTCAAAAAAATATCGCCTGTCGGGCAATGGATTTATGCTTTGCGGAGATGCGGCTTCATTAATAGACCCATTTAGCGGTGAAGGTATTGAAACAGCAATGGAGAGTGGCAAATTTGCTGCAGAGCAAGCTATTCAATGTTTTAAGGAACAAAACTTCACCGGTAACATTCTTAAAGCATATGACAAGCGTGTATATAAAAAGATGTGGCCCAATTTCCGAAACCATTACATCCTGCAGCAATTTTTGGGTAAAAGAATCTGGCTCATCAATTCACTTATCAGCATAGGTAATATTTCTTTCATCAATAAGCGTATACCTAAACTATTTTATTAAATTTATTGATAACAAAGCTGCTGCTGCAGGTTTTTCTCCTATTAGTAGGGATAAATATAAAAACAGGCCACCATAAGCAATGCTGGTTAAACCTGTATATGATACGGATAAACAACATAATAGATAACAACTGGCTATGTTTTTTAATAATCAGTCTTAACTTGCAAACAAGTTTAACTGATTTGGGTTTAAAGTAATTATAGACACTGCATTCAGTAACCAATTAAAACAACAATTTTAGAAATGACTTTCAGAATATATACAAAAACGGGAGATAAAGGAGAGACCTCATTAATTGGAGGTATCCGTGTACCCAAGCATCACCTCAGGATAGAAGCCTATGGCACCGTTGATGAGCTTAATTCCTATTTAGGCCTTATAATTGACTCTTACCAGCAAAAGGACAAAAGCCATATTCTTTACGAAATTCAGGACCGCTTATTTACTATAGGCTCAGACCTTGCCAGCGACCCGGAAAAATCCAAGATGAAAATTCCCGATTTACTTGAATCGGATATTGAATTGCTGGAGAAAGAAATAGACCGCATGGATGATATTTTGCCTCCATTAAAAAGTTTTATACTTCCCGGAGGCACCATTGTTGCCTCGCATTGCCATGTGGCCAGATGCATCTGCCGAAGGTCAGAGAGAATCGTAGTGCACTTATCATCTGAAACATTGGTACATGAAATTGTAATCAGATACCTGAATCGCCTGAGCGATTATCTATTCACCTTTGCCAGATACGTGGTTTATGAGGCCGGAGCCACAGAAATACCGTGGAAACCCCGCATGTAAGTTCAGATGGTTCAGCTTCATTATAAACAATACGGGAGTGGTTCCACAAAGCTTATTATTCTTCATGGATTTTTGGGATCACTGGATAACTGGCATACTCTTGCTACCGAGTGGGGCAAAAGCGGATGTACCGTTTATGCACTGGATCAGCGCAACCATGGGAAATCACCTCATACGGCTACACATACCATTGCCGATATGGTAGATGATTTATACCATTTTATGCAGCAATTACATATTGAAAAGGCCATTATAATTGGCCATTCCATGGGTGGCAAGGTAGCTATGCAATTTGCACTTTCATATCCAATGCATACACAAAAACTGATTGTTGCAGATATGTCGCCACGGGCATATAAACACGGACATGATGAAGTTTTTAAGGCGATAAAAAGTATTGATCTCAACACCATACAATCGCGTAAGGAAGCAGAAGATGCCATGAAAACCTATCTGGGCGATTTTGGTACACGCCAGTTCATTTTAAAAAATCTGGAACGTGCAGAAAATGGTCAATACCGCTGGAAATTTAACTTTGAAACCCTTTACCACGATTACGAAAACATTCTGGAAGAAACCACTTCTGCAAATAGCTATGGAGGTGCTGTTTTATTTCTTAAAGGTAGCCTCTCACAATATATCAGAGAGACAGATGAACCAATGATCCATCAATTGTTTCCTTCCGCCCGGATATGTACCGTAGAGCAAGCAGGCCATTGGCTGCACGCAGAACAACCACAATTATTTTCTAAACAAGTATTGGAATTTATTAACGATTAAAATACGGGCATTGCCAAAAAAGATTGAGAAATAATAATTTCAACTGAAAATATGAAGACAGTTATACATCGCGCAGAAAATAGAGGTCAGGCCAACCATGGGTGGCTTAAAGCAAAACACTCATTTAGCTTTGCTCAATGGTATGATCCTGAAAAAATACATTTTGGCGCACTGCGAGTATTAAATGATGACGAAGTAGCTCCCGGGATGGGCTTTGGCAAGCATCCGCATGACAATATGGAAATTATTACATTGGTTCAGGAAGGCGCATTGGAGCATAAAGATAGTATGGGCAATGGCTCTGTGATGAACCCTAATGATGTTCAGGTAATGAGTGCCGGATCAGGTGTATTTCACTCAGAAATGAATCATTCTAAAACCGATTCGGTAAAATTATTTCAGATCTGGGTTTTCCCGGATAAGGGCAATGTTACACCGCGTTACGATCAGAAGACTTTTGCTCCGGAAGACAGGAAAAATAAATGGCAGGAAATTATTAAGCCGGATACACAAACGGAGGGTAATGCGATATTTATTCATCAGCAAGCCTGGTTTAATCTTTGCGATTTAGAAGCAGGAAATAATATTACCTACACATCAAAAAAAGCAGGTAATGGCAGTTATATCTTTCTTATTGACGGATGCATAGAAACAACCGGAGAGATTTTACAAAAACGAGATGCAATAGGAATAACAGATTTCGAAACAACAGAAATAATTGCCAAAGAAAATAGCAGAATTTTGGTCATGGACATCCCAATGCAATTCTAAAATAAAAGGAGTGGCATTAATAATTTAGCTATAGTGCTGCTCTATGAATATTAACTCAATTAAAATCAGAAATAATGAAATACAAATTATTAGGCAATAGCGGTTTAAAAGTATCAGAACTTTGTTTGGGCACCATGGGATTTGGTAAAGAATGGAACTGGGGTGCCGACAAAGAGACGAGTTTTGCAGTAATGGAAAGTTTTACCAATGCAGGCGGTAACTTTATTGATACGGCCAACCGTTATACAGATGGCACAAGTGAAAAATACATTGGTGAATTTATGCAGGCCAACAGAGATCATTTTGTAGTGGCAACCAAATATTCGTTGCACGATAACCTGACCAATGTGAACGCATCGGGAAATAATCGCAAAAACATGATGCGTAGTGTGGAACTAAGTTTAAAACGCCTCAATACTGATTTTATTGACTTGCTGTATCTGCATATCTGGGATAACCTCACCCCCATTGATGAGGTAATGCGTGGCTTGGATGATTTGGTGAGACAAGGCAAAGTAAACTATATTGGCATCAGTGATACACCGGCCTGGATTATAAGCAAAGGACAAACCCTGGCAGAGTTGATGGGCTGGAGTAAATTTATTGCATTACAAGTAGAGTACAGTTTGCTTCAACGCACACCGGAAAGAGATCTGATTCCAATGGCCAAACATTTTGGTATGACGGTAACCCCATGGGCTCCACTTGCCGGGGGGGCATTAACCGGAAAATATTTGCGAGGTGACAAAGGCAGGTTGCCCGATAATAGCAAACGTTTAAACGAACGTGCAGTAAGCATAACCCAAACAGTTATTGATATTGCTAATCAGCTGGGCGTTGCAGCTGCGCATGTTGCGCTCAAATGGACCATGATGCAAGAGTTTGCTTCTATACCCATTGTAGGTGCAACCAAAGTTACTCAGATGGAAGAAAACATGAAATGCCTGGATGTAAATCTAACAAAAGAACATATCGAAAAGCTGAATGATGTTAGCAAAATAGAACTGGGGTTCCCAGGTGATTTCTTAAACGAAGAAGGCGTGAAAATGGTAACCTTTGGTGGCTTTTATGATAAGATTGAAAAGAGAAAATAAGCAGCCCAACCAAATTCTCTAATAAAAAAGCCACTCCTAAAATTAATTAGAAGCGGCTTCATAGCTAAGAGGAGTATAATCAGTATTATTTATTCATATCGAACGTATTCATAAATGCAGTAGTAAAATTACCTGCTTTAAAATCTTCATTCTGCATTAGCTTAATATGAAGCGGTATGGTTGTTTTTAATCCGGGTCCTTCTATGATAAACTCTCCCAAGGCTCTTTCCATTTTTATAATTGCTTCCTCACGTGTTTGTGCAAAAACAATAAGCTTAGCGATCATAGAATCATAGTTGGATGGAATGGTATAACCGGCATATACATGCGTATCCACGCGCACACCATTACCACCAGGCTTATGCAGGTACTCAATTTTACCCGGGGTTGGCCTAAAGTTATTTAGTGGATCTTCTGCATTGATACGACATTCAATGGCATGACGAATAGGATAATAATTTTTACCGCTGATTGGCACTCCCGCTGCAATTAAAATTTGCTCTTTAACCAAATCATAATTGATTACTTCCTCAGTTACGGGGTGTTCCACCTGAATGCGGGTGTTCATCTCCATAAAGTAAAAGTTACGGTGCTTGTCAACCAAAAACTCAATGGTTCCTAATCCTTCATAGTTAATTGCCTTTGCACCGGCAATAGCTGCATCACCCATTTTCTCGCGTAATTCTGGTGTAATAAATGGCGAAGGAGATTCTTCAATTAGTTTTTGGTGCCTGCGCTGAATCGAGCAATCACGTTCGGAAAGATGGCAAACATTTCCATATTGATCTCCGGCAAGCTGTATTTCTATATGGCGAGGTTCTTCTACATATTTTTCCATATAAATGCCATCATTACCAAAAGCGGCAGCAGCTTCCTGCTTAGCGCTATCCCAGTGTCTTTCAAATTCTTCTTCAGCCCAAATAATACGCATACCGCGACCGCCACCTCCGGCAGTTGCCTTTATAATTACAGGATAACCAATATCTTTAGCCAATTTAATTCCCTCGGCCGCATTTTCCAGTAATCCGTCAGAACCCGGAATTACAGGTACTCCGGCCTTTTTCATGGTGTCTTTAGCACTGGCTTTATCACCCATTGAATTGATCATTTCAGGTGAAGCTCCGATAAACTTAATTCCATGATCACGGCATATTTGCGAAAATTTTGCATTTTCAGATAAGAAGCCATAGCCCGGATGTATTGCATCGGCATTGGTAATTTCTGCTGCAGCAATAATATTTGGAATATTAAGATAAGATTGAGCTGAAGGCGCAGGTCCAATACAAACTGCCTCATCGGCAAAACGCACATGCAAACTGTCTTTATCTGCCGTAGAGTAAACAGCAACTGTTTTAATGCCCATTTCGCGTGCCGTGCGTATAACACGCAAGGCAATTTCACCACGGTTTGCAATCAGTATTTTTTTAAACATATGAGTTAAAATTCAATAGTATAAAAAACAAAAGTTGCCAGACTTGTTAGCGACTGACAACTTTATTTTTAATTCATTTTATTAGGCAGGTTCAACTAAAAACAAAGGCTGATCATATTCAACCGGAGAAGCATTATCAACCAGTATCTTTACTATTCTGCCTGTTACCTCAGATTCAATTTCGTTAAATAACTTCATTGCTTCTACAATGCACAGCACCTTTCCGGGCTTTATTTCATCGCCCACCTGAACAAAAGCAGGTTTATCCGGTGAACTAGACTTGTAATAAGTACCAATCATTGGAGATTTTATGGTAATCAGGTTAGATCCGCTAACCGTTTCTGTTTTACTGGCAGGAGCTTCCATTTTTTCTGTGGAAACAGCAGCAGGTGCTGCGGTTATAGCTACAGGAGCATGCATAAGAGGGGCTGAAGACTGCACAATGGTTGTCTTCTCTTCAGTTTTTTTGATAGAGAGTTTGAAATCACCTTTTTCCAGTTCAACAGCAGAAACACCAGCTTCAGCTACCAGTTTTATTAGTTCTTTAATTTCCTTTAATTCCATAGGGATAATTATTACTTAAATCAAATGTATTGAATTTTTAAAAATTGAAAAGTTAAATTTTTAATAAGCGGATGCACTTGCATCATAAGCCCATTTTATATACATGGCGCCCCAGGTAAAACCTCCACCAAATGCGGAGAGAATGAGGTTATCACCTTTTTTAAGTTTACTTTCCCACTCCCACAGCAACAAGGGCAGCGTTCCATTGGTGGTGTTGCCAAAATGATCTATGTTAATCATAACTTTATCGCGTCCAAGCCCCATTCTTTCTGCTGTAGCATCAATAATGCGAAGATTTGCCTGATGAGGAACCAGCCAGGTTACATCTTCAGACGTAAGGTTATTCCTTTCCATGATATTGGCAGAAACTTCGGCCATATTGGTAACAGCAAATTTAAATACGGTTTTACCATCCTGAAACACATAATGCTCGCGGGCATCTATGGTTTCATGCGTTGGAGGTTTAAGAGATCCACCGGCTTTTTGATACAGATAGTGTCTTCCTGAACCATCTATTTTCAAAATAGAATCGCGTACACCATATCCTTCTTCATTTGGTTCCAATAAAACACATCCTAAACCATCACCGAAAATTATGCAGGTATTTCGATCGGTATAGTCAATGATGGACGACATTTTATCACCACCAATTACCACTACTTTTTTGTATTTACCTGATTGAATAAAAGTGGCTCCGGTTTCTAAGGCAAAAAGAAAACCGGAACATGCAGCAGATAAGTCATAACCCCATGCATTTTTTGCTCCGATTTTATCGGCCAGTACGCAAGCAGAAGAAGGGAAAATCATATCCCCTGTAATTGTTGCAAATATAATGAGGTCGATTTCTTCAGCAGAGATACCGCGCTTTTTTAGCAATCCGTTTACAGCCTCAACAGCCATATCACTGGTTGCTTTGCCCGGCTCTTTCTGAATCCTTCTTTCCTTTATACCTGTCCTGGTCATTATCCACTCATCAGAAGTATCAACCATTTTTTCCAAATCGGCATTGGTTAATATATCAGGTGGCACATATCCGTGCAAGCAGGTTATAGCAGCAGTTATTTTATTCATTATGGAAGAGGTAAAACCAAATTTCTAAATGCTTCTCTGATAATCTCACACAAATTGGAATTGGTTACGTCTTTGGCAGAAAGAATCATATTCTGAAAAGCCTTGGCATTTGAAATACCGTGACCAATTATTACAGGAGCATTCACACCGAGAATAGGCGTTCCGCCATAATTCTCATAATTCATCTTATCAAAATATTCATCTGAAATACCACGTTTTTTCATCACATAGTAAACAGATTCGAAAGCCTTAAGAACCACGTTGCCAACAAATCCTTCGCATACATATACATCGGCTTTATCACTTAAAAAATCGCGACCTTCTACATTACCTATAAAATGGAATTGATTGGAATCTTCCATCAACTGATGCGCAGCAATAGTTACCAAATTGCCTTTTTCTTTTTCCTCACCGATGCTTAATAAACCAACCCTGGGATCATCTACTTTCAGCACATGTTTCATCATAAGCGCCCCCAAAACAGCAAACTGATATAAAACGTCCGGCTTGCAGTCGGCATTGGCACCGGCATCAAGCAAAACACCTAATTTTCCGTTGGGTTTAGGTAAAAGGGCAGTAACACAAGGCCTAATAACTCCTTCAATAGGTTTGATGGAAAACATGGCGCCCACCAGCATAGCACCGGTATTGCCTGCACTAACAAATGAATCGAGTTTTTTGGTTGCTAAACTCCTGAAGCCTACTGCAATACTTGAATCTTTTTTAGAGGATATAGCTTTTGTTGGATGCTCACCCATACCAATAACTTCAGTCGTGTGGATAAAATCAAAGTCATCAACACTTCCTCCTAGAGATTGAAGCATGCTTTCGGCCTGCTCCTTATCTCCAATGAGCACAATTCGCTCACCATTTGTTAATTCATTTTTGGCCTGTATGGCCCCTGCTATGGCTTCTTTGGGGGCATAATCTCCCCCCATAATGTCGAATCCGATTCTCATTCATTCAATTGTTTGGCAAAACAATTATACATCTTTTTTCATATCAGGAAAAACATGTTTTCCCTTGTAGTAACCATCAGCGGTTACTCTATGTCTAAGATGGGTTTCGCCAGATGTAGCATCTACAGTAATGGTAGGGGCTTCACCTTTGTAGTGTGTCCTTCTCTTGTCTCTGCGAGAGTTTGACATTTTTCGTTTTGGATTAGGCATAGTAGTATAAATTTAATTTATTTAAATATTCCTTTTAGTTTATCCCAACGTGGATCATCGCCATCTTCATCTTTATTTGTTTGAATATCATTGAGTTTACTTACCACCTCTTCATTACATATTTTACCCGCAAGAGAGCAGATTTTTTTAATTGGAAGGGCAAGCACCAAACATTCATACAAATACTGCCTCAGGTCGTAATCAATGGTTTGAGGAGTGATATACACGATTTCATCATCGTCATACTGCTCAGTTTCACTGATTTTTAAAATGAGGTTAAAATGACTGTCTACAGGCAATTCAAACTCATCTAAACAGGTATCGCACGTTGTTTTTATTTTTCCGCTCAGCTTAAACTTAAGTTCATACATGGTGTCTGTTTTAAACAAATCCAGATGAGCAAAAACTTCGGCTTCTATATTTGACTGATCATCAACAGAATGTATAAATTCTGTATTCAGAACAAAGGCAAATGTATTGTTGCCGGAGCGTAGTTTATTGAACTCAACGATATAATCTTTCAGCCTCAGCATGCTACGGAAAGGGGGCAAAGATAAGATTTTCAGCTAAACTTACATCACAAACTCAAAAAAGAAGAAACGTTGCTACCTTAAATGCTGTAACTTATTGATAATAAATAATAAACATCAGAATTACCTATGGAGGATTGACCATATTGTTAACTGAATCAAAATTTCCTCAATACATAATAACTGCTTATATTTGAGAACCTTTTAAAAAGCACTATGGAAGACGTATCGAAGTTAGGCTTCAGTGAGCTGGCCCGTCAAGCATCATTACAACCCAAGGAAGCCTTACTGGAAATTAAAAAACCCGGACAAACATTATTTATAGCAGTGCCAAAAGAAACCACCTTGCAGGAACACCGGGTGGCTTTAACTCCTTCCTCTGTAAACCTGCTTGTTAATACTGGCAATGAGGTTTGGATAGAAAATGGTGCAGGCAGTGAGGCGCATTTTTCCGATAAAGATTACAGCGAAGCAGGTGCAAAAATTTGTTACAGCAAAGAGGACTTATTTAAGGCGGATATTATTGTAAAAGTTGAACCCCCTACCGATGAGGAGATAAAAATGCTTAAACCACAGCAATTGCTTATTTCCGCCATACAGCTGAGTAACAAATCAGAAAAATATATCCGCTCATTGATGGATAAAAAGATTACAGCCATTGCCTTTGAGTACCTGAAATCAAGTGATGAAATTTATCCAATTGTACGCAGTATGGCTGAAATATCTGGAACTTCTGCCATAGCTGTTGCAGCTGAATATCTATGCTCAACCCGAGGTGGTAAAGGTGAAATGTTGGGTGGTGTTACCGGTATACCCCCTACCGAAATTGTGGTAATTGGCGCAGGCACCGTTGGCGAGTATGCCACAAGAGCAGCCCTGGGTGTTGGTGCTACCGTGAAAGTGTTTGACAACTCTCTAGAAAAACTTAGAATGTTGCAAAATAATCTTGGTGTTAAAATAAACACCTCCCTGCTGAATCCTAAAATATTGAGCAAAGCACTTACCACAGCTGATGTGGCAATTGGGAGTTTATGGAGCGAAGAAGGAAGAAGCCCTACTGTGGTTACTGAAGAAATGGTGAGTAAGATGAAACCACGCTCAGTGATTGTTGATATCTGCATTGACCAAGGTGGCTGTTTTGAAACTTCAGAAATTACCACCCATGATAAGCCTATTTTTATAAAGCATGATGTAATACATTATTGTGTGCCCAATATTTCCTCTCGCGTTAGCAGAACTGCCAGTTATGCGCTAAGCAATATTCTTACACCAATAATATCAGATATTGCAGAAGCTGGTTCAATTACCAATTATATCTGGGAACATGCAGCTGCCAGAAATGGTGTTTATATATACAAAGGTAATTTAACCAATAAACATATTGGAAAGCGCCTCAATATTTATCACAAAGACATTGATTTATTAATAGCTGCTCACGCCTGATTTAGCTTTTCTCAGACTTTACTTCTTGCGGATTATGGTATAAATCCAGTGCCGTTAGCATGGCAAATCCGCCCCACCATAAGATGGCTATTTTATCGGTCTCACTGTAGTTGTTCATTAAACCATGCACAAAATACGTTATAAAGGCAAGCAGCAGCGCAAGCGCCAAATACCTAACTCTTGCTTTTTGTGCGGTATAAAACAAGCGAAAAGCAGTAGCCAGAGAAAAATAAACCATCATCAAAATGGTAATTAGTCCTGGGAGTCCGGTTTCGCAAAGTGGGCCAAGGTATTCACTATGGGCATTTCCGCCATCACCAAAATTGGTACTGATTACCGTTTTATACTGACTTAACTGAAATGGTGCATAAACAAAAGAATAAGTACCAGGCCCAAATCCCAAAACCGGTCTTTCTTCAAACATTTTCCATGCACAAACCCATCGGTTTATGCGCTCAGCATTGGATGCATCGGTATTGATATTAGAGATGGAACGAAAATGCTCACTGAAATCTTTGGAAGATTTGTCATCCGTTTTAGACATCATGTAAGTAATTTCACTCTGAAACACTATAAATAACATGATGGCACTAAACAGCACAATGAGTATGGTATTAAACTTAATACGCAGCAGCAGGGGTATGAGTGCTGCTACAGCTGCAGCAATGCTAATCCATGAGGCACGTGTGTAAGAATAAATCAGACCAACAATCAAAATCAACAATAAACCAATGGCACCAAACCAAGCTGTTTTATTAATATGAAGGCGTTCCGGAAATAAAATAAATATCAGTGTGATGGGTATAAAAAACGCTATAGCCGCACCATACACACCATGTGCAACATAGAAGGGTCTTGTGATTTCAAATGAATATTTCATTTCGAAATTATAGGCACTGTGCTGGTATAGAGTCCATAAAACAGCAAAAGTCAATGGTATGAGATAAAGCCAGAGATATCTGATGATGTTTGAGAACTTTTTAAATAAAACCACCCCTAAAAAGTAAAATACAACCACAAACCAGAATCTGGAAAGGAAAAACTTTGCCGATACAAACGGGTGCTCACTGGTGAAAACGGTGAACAAGGTCCAAAGCATATTGAGTATGATAACAATGGTTAGCGGATGTCGGAAAACGCGGTAGTCATACTCACTGTTGATGATAAATTTAAATATTGCCAAACACATGATGAGCATAACAAGTGGCTCATCAGGTAGGCTGAGCCCCAAACCTCCACCAATATTATCTACATTAATGGAAAGTGGCACCAAAAAACATAGTATGAATAATAATGTATCTAGGCTAAATAGAATGAGAAGCGCAAAAAGTAAAGCAAAAGGTAAAAGGCTAAGCCACACAAAATCGAATACAATGGCTGTGATATTAAGGCCAATAAAACCTACACAAAGCAGGTAAAACAATTTATTTTTAAGTGCTTGCTCCAAGCCTCAGGCCATTAAAAACGCTCTTTGATTTCCTTATAGCGTTCGATAAAAACTATGAGAATACAGCCGAATACAAATGCAGATAAAGCAGACATTACAACAATAATAGACCTCACAGGATAAGCTTTGTTTTCCGGAGGGTAAGCATATCCTACCACAAACACATTACTTAACCCACCCGCCATATCAATTTTAGTTTGTTCATAACGCATGCGTAAATCGGCTAACATTTCAGATTCGTTTTGCAGCAATTCATCCAGTACAGTAAATTCTCCTGAATATTCCGCTAATGCCTGCTTTTCCTTTTCACTACCTCCCCTGCTCACAACTGCAACTTCGGCAAGCCCCTTTGCCTGTTCAGGTGCATTGTATACACCCTTTTCTCCAAGCAGTTTCATAGCATTCTTAAGCGAATCGATATAATTCAATTTTTCAAAATATGCCTTTGCCACCACCTCATGTGCTTGTTTGGCAACCCGTCCTACAATTTCATGCTTAATGGTATCAACCATACCCATAATAGCATTGGCCAATTCTGCTGAGGTCTTAGGATCTTCATCCATAACCGTAATAGAAATTGAATTATAATCTGTTCGTTTTATACTTACATTTTTTGCATAGGTGCGGCTAACCTGGTCGTATTTATCCTTGCGGTCTTGAGAAATTTTATAATGATTAATGAGGTTGTATTTATTAATGATGCGCCATTGTAAATCGGCCGATTCCAAAATCTGCAAGTATTGTTCGGTTTCTTCCTGTTCCCCAAAAGCCAGCGCCTCTTTGGCACGCTCACGCGATTTAAAAAACAAAGCTGAAGAAATAGAACTCACCGTGCCCGGATAAAACACAGCCGTTGCTTTATACTTAGGTGTTATAAACCAAGTTCCCGAGCCCACAACAGACGCAACTACGGCAACTACCACTATAATTGAAAGTTGTTTTTTCCATTTGATAAGAAACCTTAAGGTATCTACAAATTCGAAAGAATATGATGTTCGTTTTTTATTCATGTGCTGATGTTTTGCAGTAATAAGGATTGTATACCGACAAAAATATAAAAAATAACGTGCGCACCACTAATTGATTGCCTGCGTTGACATAAAAATGCCACGTATACTTTGAACATTCACCAATTGCAACACAAAAACAAGAATAATCCATATTGCGCAGCCTACTATACCTGCCAAAACAAATGAAAACTGAAGGTATCCGAACAACGTGATGATGCATACCGAGCCTAAAGAAAGCAAAACATATTTTGCCAGATAAGAAACCGGAAACAAACCGGGGGATTTTTTTAGAGCAAAAACCAGGTTGGTTATAAAAATAAAGGTATGTGTAGCAAGTCCTACCCGTGCACAAGCAAGTGCACCTAGCTCAGGCACCAACAGGATGTTTCCTGCCACATTCAATATCAATGCAACAAATGCCAAACCATTGAGTAGGTTTAATTCCTTGCCGGCAGTTAATAGCGTACCAAAAACATACATCCCGCACATCATGGTATAACTAAACATTTGCGTGCCAAAAACCGATGCGGTATAAGCATTTGCTTCATGGTACATGGCCTGCATAATCTCTAAACGATACACATAACAAAAAACGGAAACAAACAAACCAAAACTGGGTAGAATGATTACAGCTGAACGAACAAGCTTCTTCAGCTCATCCGGCTTGTATAAATTGGCAGAGAATGCAGGTAGCAGCATAAATCCAATCAATACTGCAAACATATTGGCAGCATCAAACAAACGCCCTCCGGCTGCATATATTCCATTTTCGAGACTACCGTTTAAATGAAGTTTTTTAAGCACTAGACTGTCAACTTTAGCATAGCACATCATAAGCAATGCAAGCAATGCATAAGGAAGCGCCTGTCTAAATACTGGATAAACTTGTTGCCTGATGTGGGCAGAGCCTCCATATCTCAAATGGCCCATCAGTACTAACAAACTTGCCAGAAGCACCATTAGGTAACCTGCTGTTTGGATACCGATAAATGTTTTTAGATTAACCGGTAACAAGGGTATCCAGACCATAAAAACACCCAGTAACAGCATAGTAAAACGATCAATTACTGATAGCCAGGCATCTGTTTGATACAACTGTAAACCACTTACAAAACTTCGGTTAAAAGTGGCTATGTATGCAATGAGCTGATTGATGCAAAGCCATAACAGGAGCGCCAGAAAATACGCATTATATCCGTACAACCAGCCTGCCACCAGCGTAATAATGATATAAATGAGTCCAAAGAAGATTTTAACAAATAACAAAGGCAAATACAATTCATTAATCCGCTCCGGCTGCTTGGCAATGGCAGAACTTACAAAATTATTAATACCCAAATCCAGTATAACCGACAAAATCAATGAAAAGCTAAAAATGTTGGCATAATCCCCATAGTTGGCAAACCCCAAATGATTCTGAAAACTGCGATCAATACCCAGCACCCAAGCCGGCTTAACCAACAGATTGAGCAATAGTAGCAAAATAAGATTTGAAAAAAATTTTCTTTGCATATGCTATTATGGCTGCAATGTAAAACATTCCGAAACACTTTGTATCATTGTAAGGTGAAGAGGTATAAACTTCTTAAATATACGTTGCCCGAAAAAATGAACAATGCCTGCTCGGTATTGCTTACCAAATTAATTAACGGCCAAAAGAATCTGAAAGATATAAACGTTCAGCGCATACTCATCATCAAAACAGATGAAATTGGTGACCTATGCTATGCACAACATGTAATTGATATACTAAAATTACAATATAAGGAAGCAGAGATTACCCTTATTTGTAAACCATTTGCCATTACACTGGCACATAACAATCCAAACCTTAAACATATTACAAGCAACTGGAAAGACCTTACAGGCAATTATGATTTGATTGCGGACTTAAGGATTAGCAGCAGAAGCTTATTTTACGCATTATGGCATTGGCCAAAAATCAGAGTTGACAGAGGAACCATCAGGCTTAAAAACAAAATGAAAGGTAAGCAACCACATGAAGTGATTACCAATAAAGAAATTATTGAGCCTCTGATAACGGATAAATCCTTACTGACCCGTTTACCTCAACTTTACGCAGGCGAATATGAAAGAAAAAAAGTAGATAATTACCTTGCAGATATTGGTGTGCAGCAATTTGCTATTTTACATCCCGGAGCCAGAAAAAAATTGCGCAGATGGGATAAGTTCGCATCATTGGCTCAATGGCTGCATCAGGAGAAGAATCTGGAAATCATATTTACTGGCGACCATTATGAAAGAGAGTTGATTAAAGATATTCAACAACAACTATCCTTTGAGACGCACAGTATTGCTGGAGTATTTAATCTGGCGGAACTCGCAGCATTGTGCAGTCAGGCAAAAGTATATATTGGAAACGAAAGCGGACCGCTGCACATTGCATCCTTATGCGGAACTCCAAGCCTTGGTTTGTTTGGTCCCGGTGAACCTGACGTGTTTTATCCCTATGGAAAGCACACTGCTTATCTTCATTATGTTTTACCTTGTAACCCATGTAACCAGAATAAATGCATACAACCACAAAACCCATGCATTAAGATGATACAACTTAATGAAGTAATGATTAAAATTGACGAACTGCTTAATCGCCACTAAACGCAAATCACATGAAAACAGATATTGAAATTTCACGCGAAGCCAAGTTAAAACATATACAGGAAATTGCAAACGTACTGCATATCTCAGCAGAGCATATCATACCTTATGGCAATACCAAAGCTAAAATAAGTTTAAATGTGCTAAAAGAAGCCAACATCAAAAAGAATAATCTGATATTGATTACTGCATTATCACCTACAAAAGCCGGTGTTGGAAAAACCGTTACAACAGTTAGTGCAAGCTTGGGTTTAAATAAAATTGGGAGAACATGTATTGCCGCACTCAGAGAGCCCTCTTTAGGACCCGTGTTTGGAATGAAAGGTGGAGCTGCCGGTGGTGGATATGCACAAGTATTGCCTATGGAAGACATTAACCTCCATTTTACCGGAGACTTTCATGCCATAACCACTGCAAACAACACCATTGCTGCATTGCTCGATAATTATCAGTATAACCATATCAACTCAGATAAAGCTTTGAAACAGATTACCTGGAAACGGGTGCTGGATGTAAACGATAGAAGTTTACGATTTGTTACAACTGGCTTGGGTGGCCGAACAAATGGCCAACCTCAAGAAACCGGATTTGATATTACACCAGCAAGTGAAATCATGGCTGCATTATGTCTTAGTGAGAACTTTGATGACCTGCAGCAACGCATTGAACGCATTATTTTAGGCTATAAACTGGATAATACTCCTTTTACCGTAAAAGATTTAGGTGTAGGCGGTGCCATAACTATTTTGTTAAAAGATGCCATCATGCCCAATCTGGTCCAAACCACAGAAAACACGCCTGCCATTATTCATGGCGGACCCTTTGCCAATATTGCACATGGTTGCAACAGTGTAATAGCTACCAAAATGGCATTAAGCACAGCAGAATATGTAGTAACAGAAGCCGGTTTTGGCAGCGACCTTGGTGCTGAAAAGTTTTTGGATATTAAATGTCGTGTGGCAGGCCTACAGCCAAAAGCAACCGTATTGGTGGCCACTACTCAAGCGCTTAAAATGCATGCCGGTTTAGAAGGTGATGATACCAAGAAACCAAATATGGATGGGATAAAAAATGGTATTCCTAATTTGCAAAGACATATTGAGAACCTACAAGGATTTGGACAGAGCATTATAGTTTCATTAAATAAATTTCATTTTGATGTACAAGATGAAATTGATTACCTGAGAAGCTGGTGCGAAAGCAAAGGAGCTGCTTTTGCCGTAAATGAAGCCTTTGCAAAAGGCGGTGAAGGAGCAATAGAACTGGCTAACAAAATAGTTGATACAGTAGAACGAAATCCATCCAAACCCATACAATTTACTTATGAGCTGAATGATAGTATTGAACGAAAGATAGAACAAATTGCCACCAAAATATATCGTGCTGAGAAAGTAGAGTTTAGCAGCAAATGCAAAACTGTGTTATCACGTATTAAGAAGTATAATTTAGGAAATTTACCGGTTTGTATTGCAAAGACACAATATAGTTTTACCGATAATGCAGATATATATGGAGCGCCAACAGGGCACATACTACACGTGCAAGATCTGGTTATAAATACCGGTGCAGGTTTTATTGTAGCGGTTTGCGGAGATATAATGCGCATGCCGGGTTTGCCTAAAGAACCTGCTGCCAACGGAATGACTTTTAACAACGGAATTATTGAAGGGTTAAGCTAAGCATGAGCTTAAAGCGTTACTACAGCAAGGGCCAGATTGAAGCTGGTTGTGATGAAGCCGGCAGAGGTTGCCTCGCGGGACCCGTATTTGCTGCAGCTGTAATTTTGGATGAAAAAAGACCAATCAAAGGTTTGGATGATTCTAAAAAACTCAATGAAAAAAAACGGAATGAATTGCGTTTAGAAATTGAAAAAAACGCTTTAAGTTTTGGAGTAGCTATGCTAAACAACCAAGATATTGATAAACACAATATCCTTAAGGCATCCTTTATGGCAATGCATGCGGCACTGGATAAATTAAAAACAGAGCCCTCCCTCCTTCTTATTGATGGCAACCGTTTTATTCCGTATAGGAAAATTAAACATGAATGTATTGTTAAAGGGGATGGCAAATATCAATGCATTGCAGCGGCATCTATACTAGCCAAAACATATAGAGATGAATATATGAGTAAACTCCATGAACAATATCCGCAATATGGCTGGAAACAAAATATGGGCTACCCAACAGCATCTCATCGTGAAGCCATAAAAAATTATGGCGTTACTTCTTATCATCGTTTATCGTTTACCTTGCTCAACGAACAACTTTCTTTGGAACTATAATGGTTTTTACGTTTCATAACACAGTAGAGCTGGCAGGGATTATGGCATTTGCCATGTCGGGGGCACTTTCTGCCATGCAAAAAAAGCTGGATGTTTTTGGTGTACTGGTGCTCACCTTTGCCACTGCCGTTGGAGGCGGTACCATAAGGGATTTAATTATCGGAAGTTTGCCGGTAGCATGGCTCAAGGAAATGGAACTCATCACAGCCATGTTTATTGCTTATCTAATTGTTTTATTCTTTAGTAAACACTTAAAAACACTTACGCACACCCTCTTCTGGCTGGATACAATTGGCCTTGCATTTTTTTGTATGATTGCCATTGATAAAGGTATTATATTTCAATTAAATCCTGCCATTTGCATAGCACTGGGAACCATTACAGGTAGTTTTGGTGGTATTATTCGAGATGTGCTGTTAAATGAAATTCCTTATGTATTCAGAAAAGATGTATATGCCAGTGCCTGTATTGCAGGTGGCATCATCTATTTTTTACTAAGGCAGGTGATGGATGATTATAACTTGGCCAGTATTTTGGCTGGCAGCCTTATTATTGTTATTAGGGTTGGAGCCAAATATTTGAACTGGCAAATGCCTAATATTTATAAAAAGTAATCAATACATACTAAGCACTATCTTACCAAACTGCTCACCTCTTGCCATCTTCTCCATAGCAAGTTGCGCCTCGCCCATTGGATAGACCGCATCTACAACTGGAATAATTTTATGTGTTGAAATCAAATTAATCATTGCTGCAAACTCATCATCATTGCCCATCGTACTGCCACAGATGGTTAGCTGTTTCCAGAATATTTTTGCAGGAACACCGCTGTTAAATGCACCGAGGGTTGCTCCATAAAAGGCTATACGACCGGCAGGTTTACATAAATCAACCAACTTTTCAAACTGCTCACCGCAAGCGCTGTCTATTATAGCATCAAAACCTCCACTCATTTTCTGAATTTCTTTGTGCCAGTTTTCAGTTTTATAGTTTACTCCTCCCTTGGCACCCATGGAAGTAGCTTTGGCAATTTTTTCATCGCTACCTGAAGTAACATATACATCACAACCAAGTGCAATAGCAAACTGCATGCAAAGCAAAGCTACACCACCACCTATACCAGTAATTAATACCTTATTGCCAGGTTTGGCAGCAGCGCGCGTCATCAGTGCTCTGTAACCAGTTAACCCTGCAAGGGGTATGGCAGCAGCCTGGGCTGCAGTTAAATGTGCAGGTTTTTCATATAGTAATCTTGCCTGCACCTTTACATATTCAGCAAATGTGCCATCCTGTGCCATACCAAGGATTATATAGTCCTTCGCTTGTGTATGGGGATTATTACCCCAGTTCAATGATGGATTAATTACAACGTCTTTTCCAATCCAGTGGTTATTTTCAGAATCAGCAACCATATCAACCACACCGCAGCCATCACTACCTTGTATACTGGGAAAACGCAAGCCACCGTACTGCCCTTTTTGAATCCAGTAATCTCGATGATTAAATGCAGCAGCTTTCATTTTAACCAATACCTCACCCGCTCTAAGTTCAGGCTTTTCAACATCAGCCAACTTAAGTGGCTGATTAACTCCTTCCAGAATAATGGCTTTCATTTAAGTATTGTTTAATTTAATAATTTATCTGCTATTATGTGCCATCAACCCTTCCTTAGTAGCAAGATAAGAATAGGCATTCATATTATCTGTATCATAAATAAAACTCCGAACAAATTCGGTTTTTTCCTCATCCCAGCGCATAGGCACTACATACTTTTTATGAATTAGTTGTTTCAATACATCACCTACAATTGCTGGCGGTTTAGCACATTCGGCAACAATATGTTCAAATGATTCCACAAAATAAATAGCGTTTAAAACATCATATTCAATATCGGTAAGTTGATTATCCATGTTATATCTTCAGTTTAATAATTAAAACTAATTGATTTTTCGGCCTTTCCAGTTATATGTAGAAGTGTTTGCTAAAACTCCAATAATGAGTACATATAAAATATGAAACAATTCGGCAAAGGGCAATAAAAGCAAGTAATGTCTCTTTGAGAAAAACCCCAACACAAGGAACAAAAATATACCTTCAATACCCATTTTGGCAATGAGCATTGCAATTCCATAAACAGGTGAAATAAATAATGCTGCAACAATGCTTGCATTAAATAAATAAGCTGCTACCAGAATTGCGGTAATAAATCTATTCTCATATTTGGTACTTTTAGAAACCCATCTTTTCCTTTGCTCTGCTAGCTGAGCAAGCGAGGCATTGGCCGATGTAGAAACGATTGCATCTTTACTCTTAAGGAAATGAACATGCCCCGGGGAGCGTTTGCAAACCTTATGTAGCAAATACTCATCATCACCGCTAGCCACATTTTCATTTCCTTTATAACCATCAACTTCAAAAAATATCTGCTTTTCAAAAATAAGATTGGCTGCACTGCACATATTCGGGTTATTAAGCCTTATGGCTGCTGCACCTATACCCACAAGACCTGCAAATTCCATTGCCTGTATATGTTCAAATATATTGGCTGATTTAAATACAACAGGGGCATAAATCATTTTTGCATGTGTATCAGTTACCATCGCATCAATTGCACTAAGCCAATTGCGGCCTCTCTCACAATCGGCATCCGTTAAAATAATATAACTGCCTTTTGCCATTGAAACTCCATGCGTAATGGCAGCCTTCTTCATCTGTTGCTGTGCTGGCAAATCTGCCATATGAAGCAAACGAAGGTTTGCCAAGTTATGATCTCTAATAAAATTTGACACACGCAAAGCTGTTTCATCTGTTGAATGATCATTTATAACAATTACCTCGAAATTTGCAGACGAAAAATGCTGATGAAAAATATCGGCTAAACACTTCTCAATCACTTTGGCTTCATTTCTGGCTGCAATAAGAATAGTAAAAGTATTTTGTTGCGCTGCACATTTCATTGATACTCTAGCCGGTATCATCATCCAACCAATGGCGTAGATACCAATGAGTAACACATAAAAAACAGTAAACAAAATGCCTGCCGTGATAATCATTTCAGAAACCTCCAGCGCATTATTATTCCAAGACCTAGCAAACCGGGTATCATTAAATTAATAATCCATAAGGTATAAGCCGAAAGTAATATCCCTGTAACATTACCGGTATACATGCCAAAAAACCACAAAGCACTTGCTCCACGCATACCCAGCTCAACGAGAATGAATGAAGGCACAAAAGACTGCACACATAAGGTGGCTATGATACATACAAAAGCCTGATCTGGTTTTACAGCTACTCCATAAAAATAAAGCAATAGATAGTACTGACACACAAAAATGCTGTATCGGAGAAAAGAAAGCATCAGTACCTGCATGAGTTCAGAGCGCTTATAATGGCTAAACACAGACAGATAATCTACTATTTTTTGATTGAAAGATAAACGTGAGAGATACTTAATATTTAAAAATGCCCATACCGATAATACAATGAGTACGAATAAGAGAAAGTAGATATAATTAGCAGGTAATTCCTTTAATTGTTGTTGGTCATCGAGCAGCCAAACAAGTGCATAAAAACCAAATGCAGCAGTCATAAACATCTGAGCCGCATGGCCGATTATGGTTACGAGGGTTCCCTTAATTTTATTGAACTTTTTGAGATGAATAATGCGTCCGGCAAAATCACCAATCTGATTTGGTGTAATAATACTCAGAGAAACACCGGACAGAACTGCCTTTATTGCATTAGGAAAGGAGATATATTCATATTTATTGATAAGTAATCGCCATTTGGAAGCCTCAAGCATCCAGTTACCTGTTGATAGCAATACGGCAGGCACAAAAAACAGGAACTCATGCCTTTTGGGGTTAAAACTGGAACTGCTACTCAGGAGGTCATTTAAATGATACGCATAAAACAGCTTGTAGAATATAAAACCAAATGTGGCAAACAATAACAGCAGCTTGAAAAAATTGATTAGTGACGATATATGCTTATTTTCGGATGCCAATGCAGAATCTGTAGATGAATGAATAGCCGAAAATAAACACATTTGAGTAAATTAGAACACATAAAAAATTACGAACGCATCATTTTAGGAATAGATCCTGGGACTATTGTAATGGGTTACGGGCTTATAGGCATTCAGAAAAAACAGGTTGAAATCATTAGTCTTGGCATTATTAAACTGGATAAGCTGGATGAACACAGCCTTAGACTTAAACGTATTTTTGAGCGCACAACTGCTCTCATAGATCAATATAAACCGGACGAGCTTGCCATTGAAGCTCCTTTTTTTGGCAAGAATGTGCAATCTATGTTAAAATTAGGCAGGGCTCAGGGTGTAGCAATGGCTGCTGCACTAAACAGAGAACTCGTAATAAATGAGTATTCGCCAAAAAAAATAAAACAATCTATTACTGGCAATGGCAATGCAACAAAAGAGCAGGTTGCCGCTATGCTTCAGCGTTTACTTAAATTTGAGGAAGCACCAGCATTTTTAGATGCTACCGATGGGCTTGCCGCTGCATATTGTCATTATTTGCAAAACAACAGAGCAACTACCGAGGGAAAGACTTATAGCAGCTGGAAAAGTTTTATTTCAGACAACCCGGATAAAATAAAGAAAAAATAAAATCAGCTATTGAGATATTGCCTGATATCTGCTGCAATGGCTTTATATTCTTCAGCACTAAATTCTTTGCGTTGATTAGTAAAATTAAGATCACCAATGTTTTGCAGTGGTACCAAATGAATATGTGCATGCGGAACTTCCAAACCCACAACAGCTACTCCTACCTTTAAACAAGGTATGGCTTGTTTTACTGCACCTGCAACAATTTTGGCAAATAGCCACAATCCTGCATAATTTTCGTCTTCCAATTCAAAAATATAATCCGTTTCCCGTTTGGGAATTATTAGGGTATGGCCTGCGGCCAGTGGCCTCACATCCAGGAAAGCAAGATACTCGTTGGTTTCGGCTATTTTATAACAAGGGATTTCACCGGTTACTATTTTACTAAAGATAGTGGCCATCTTATAATTTTATTTCAAGTATCTGTAATTGTATTTTGCCAGCAGGTGCACTAATTTCAGCCAAATCCCCCACTTTCTTTCCCATTAGTCCAATACCTATTGGCGACTTTATTGAAATTTTACCTGATTTAAAATCGGCTTCTTTCTCAGAAACCATAATATAAACCATCTCCTGTTTGCTTCCCATATTTTTAACCTTAACCTTGCTTAGCATCATTACTTTGCTGGTATCAAGTTTAGATTCATCAATAATACGAGAGCGGCTAATTAAATCTTCGAGTTGTGCAATTTTTGTTTCTAATAATCCCTGATCTTCTTTTGCTGCATGGTATTCAGCATTTTCACTTAAGTCACCCTTATCTCTCGCATCAGCTATTTGTTTAGATATAAAGGGGCGTTGAACATACTTAAGCTCATGCAGTTCTTTTTGTAAGTTCTCAAAACCTTCTTTAGACAAATAATTAATCTCTGCCATACCTATTAAATTTTAGTCATTGATTTAAAATAAAGAAACGCCCTGGGTATACAGAGCGTTTCTTTAAGATTTATATACGAATATAGATTAACTTTTCTTATTTCCGAGAATAAAGCGCAAAGTTAGATTGTGAACGCCATTAAATATGCGTGTTGGTTGATAGGCATAATCCACAGCGAAAGTAGTTCCACTTTTGCTAACAGGCATCTGCAAGGAACAACCACCGGATAACCCATAAGTCTGATGCCTGAAATCATCTGTAGTTTGTAAATTTTCCTGCCAGCCATAACCACCTCGTAACATAAAGGTCTCTTTAAATGCATACTCAGCGCCTATTGCCACCACATTAGATGAAAATGCATTATAGTTAAATGTGCCTGATGCAGTTAAACGATGGAAGTAAGTGTCTTCTGAGCGATCTAAACGCATGTCATAAGAAGCGCCAATATTTACTAAAGCCGGCAAATTAAATTGCTCTGACCCCATAGCAACACGTCTATCTGCACCTGTAGCCGGATTTACAGAACGAAAGGTTAAACCTGAGCCTCCATAAACCATGTTCGGACCAATATTTCTTGCGCCAATGCCAAACTTAAAGTCTTCTTTTTTAATTTTTTTCTTAGGATTAAGAGAGGTTTGATACTGAACACCTGCATCTAAACCTATACCAGTGGCTGATGCATTATTAATTCCTTCATAAACGTATCTTACCAATAAACCTCCTGAAATACTATTTGAGAATTTTTTTGAATATGCAAGACCAATATTAATCACCTGAGGGGAGAATGTACCCAGTGTTCCATCGGGCTGAGATTCTGTTCTAATTCTGATGTCGCCAAAATCCATTGCTGTAAATGAAAGGCCCATAACATTGCCATTGCCAAAATTTTGACCAAAAGAGAAATTGTTATAAAAAATATCCGTTCCCTGCAAGTAAACTACTCTCGATAACTGCAATTCAGTACGATCTACGTAAGCCAATCCACCAACATTAAAATGCATGGCTTCAACCCCACGCAAGTAAGCTGAGTTTGCACCCATCATGCCTGCAGAACGTGCGTATGGATTTAGTAACAGTTGCGTTCCACCTGCACCACCTGCACGGTCGGGGTTACCAGCCTGAAGCGAACCGGTATAAAATATACCTGCGATTGCTGCTATATGTAGTATATATTTTTTCATAAATATTCTTTTTCTGTTTTTTATCCGGCAAGCATTTTAATGCTTGCCGGCTTTTTAAAATATTAGAATGAATCGTAATCTGCAGGCCTCATGATGCCAAACCACTTAACCATTTTTTCCCCTAACACGCCCGCATCAAAATGGAACAAATAGATTCCGCTGGTAACAGGCACCTGTGCATCATTTTTAAGATTCCATTCCAGATATGTTGTGCTGTTATCATCTTTCTTAATGGTTCTGACCAATACACCATCACTGGTATAGATTCTTATGGTACATTTTGGTGGCAGGTTAACAATACGAATTCTATTGTCTAACTGATTACCAGGATCCTCGTAAGACGAATAAGCATAATAAGGATTAGGAACCACAGCAATGTTATCAAGTGCCTTTTTACCTTCTGCATCGCTTCCCATAATCGGAGCAAATCCTTCGGTTGAGAAAGTATAATAAGGCATACTGTCATTTAAGGAAGGAGATGTTCCTTTTAGATATTTTGCATAAGGCTTCTTCACACGTAACTTATAAGTAATTTGAGATGGAATAACATCTGAGTATAAAGGATCTCCCAGCTTAGCTCCTCTAACCAAAACAGGCATTGTAGTCCAGATAGCCTGTGAATAAACCAAACGCTTCTTTAAAATAAAATCAGCAGAATTGTCTCTGGTTATTCTATTCAAATAACTCACACCACAATCGTATGAAGGACCATTGAATACGATTGCACTTGAGCCTGAGCCTAACGCAAAACGCTTGGCTTTCATTATATAGATATAATGCTTACCACCGAATACAGGCCTTCCGTTTCTATCAAACAAGTTTGAAGTTGGATTCCAGCGCATATCAGTGCCGTTCTCAGTAGGCAAGGATGAATCTTCACCAAACATGATATTCAAGCGCTCACCGGTTTCAACATCTATTGCATAGCCAGGGAACCAGCCTAAGCCATTCTCTGCTTTATAATTAGCTGCTTCAGGATCGTTTGGATTATTTTTCCCTCCGTTAAAAACTGTACGGCCAAATTTATCTACCGAAGGAGCACTTCTTGCATCAAGCTTATCTACATTGTTTTGGTTAAAACGATAATCTTCTCCTGTTTCAACAACCACACAACGAGTCCATTTAGATCGATCAGGTGTAATAACCAAATCTACACCGTTCAAATCCTTTAACGGATTATCAGCCGAAGCACCACCGGTTGGTCCTAATAATGGTGCACCACCAAATAATCCCGGAATGCCTGCTCCCGCGTCCCATGCCGGACCAAAAGTTGGCAATGTGGCAGATGAATTGGTTCTCCATCTTGATGCCAAGGCATACGGTGACCATGTTCCATCGATTATTTTAGAATAATTTCTTCTTGGATCCAAAGCATTTCCACTCAACGCAAAGTCATGAATCTGAGGATTACTGAAAGACTCTGATCCGCTTCCTCTTCCGTTGCTACCAGATCTTATCCAATTAAACTGATTTGAATACCCCAGTTGAGTAAAAATTGGATCTTCATCAATGATATTATCAAGCCATTTTTGGTTTGCATTTGCCTCAATAATTTGTGCATTTAAGTAGCCATTGCTTTGATCGGTGATGTTATTAACGTCACCAGGAATAATAGACTGGGTAATATTAACAGAAATACCCCAATCATTAAACAATTGCTCATAAGGAGATTCAATTGTTTTTGCGCTCTTTCTAACCTCACCGGTATTGTTGTTTCTAATATACCAGAAAGTTCGCTTGGCACTTAGTGAATCAAAACGGGCTGCATTCTTGTAATTCCCTGCTGTATCTTCCCTTAACCAAACGGTAAACTGGGTATTGCCGGGCACCTTAAACGGATCGACCACTTTAACCTGTATTGGACCTGCACCCGGTTTATATACTCTTTGCTTCACATTACCTGAATCAGAGCGCAGTGCTTCATCAATGGTTTCTTCAGAAAGTTCGAGGAAAGTTCCTCCATTGCCGATACCTTCAACTGCGGTTATAGGTAAACCCGTTCCGTAGTCGGCATTCAACTTTGTGCCACCATTGCGTGGGGAAGGGTCGTGAGGTGTAGCACTATAAACCGCCAAGGCTTCTTCACCTATGGTTTTTCGGCCAGGCAAAAACTGCAAACGATCGGTTGCACAGTTTGTAGCTGCTGCGTATGATACAATTAGGTAATGATAATTTTTAAAGTTTACCAGGGTTTGATTGGTTCCGGTTTCAAAGAAATCTTTTGTGATTTCAAAAGTGTGCTGAATACCTTTATCTGCCCCATCAACCATTATTTTCTTAACATCTTCTTCAAGTTCAGGATCAAAAATGGCATTCACAATTTTGGCATTACCATCCGTTACATCAAATTGAGCAATGAGTTTAGCTTCTTCAGTATCGTAGAAATCATTAGGAATACTTGGTATCTTAACTTGATAAATTAAATATCCCTGAAATTTATAAATGGTTTTTGCTCCACAATTTCCTTGGAAAGAGTCAGTAAAGTTTTCAATACTTTCTGTACCAACCATTTTAAAAACAAGCTTATTTTTTAACTCTACAATTTCCAATTTTGGTGCTTCTGGACCTGATATGAGTTTAAAATTATTTTTAAACAATACGAAAGCCTTATCACTGGCCTGTTTAAGCAGGTTGAATGAGCCTGTTGCTCCACCGGACGATGCACGGGCCCAAACCACACCTATGGTAACCCTATTAACAGCACCCGGTAATAGACTAAAAGAACCAGCTGTTTGCAAGAAACGTCTGTCGCTTGGCGTATTTTGAGAGTTTCTTTCGTTCCAAGTAGCACGGCCTGCAGGGTCTGTATCACCGGGAAACATGAAACTTGCAGTATCTGAACCACCTTTACCGTTTCCTCCATAAGTAATAGGAGAACCATCTTTCCAGCGTCCGTTTAGATATCCCCAGTAATGTTCGGGTCTGCTTGGGTTTCCGGTTGGTGAGAAGTCATTATTGTAATATACAAATTTAGTTAGGCCAATTTCACTGCTGTCCGGCCTTCTTGGTCCTTCAAAAAAGGTTACACCAACGCTTGGAGGATTTAGACCGTAGCCCAGTTGACCTTCATCATTGTCATCACCATTATAACAAATACCCAAATTTCTCTTCACATCACACTCAACATAATCATCTGCATAATTACCTAAATCAGGATCAACCCATTCTCCAAAAACGCAACTATCTATAATTTCATTGCTTCTGTTAAATATAGTAGTGCGATAGAATGTCATGTTATTTACCTCGTCATTTGTTGCATAACCAAAAGCCTGTGTATGCAATTCCAAACCAATCGGAATACCTTCACTCTCACTGTGTATATTTCCTTTATCATTATAAAGAATAAACATCATCATATCCGGGATATTTTCTTTCACATTCTGATCAAATGAAGGATAATCTCCAGCTGAAGGGTCATACCTTCCATCATTATCATTATCAAAGAATGGAGCCAATTTATCAGCCTCACCAACATTGCTTGCAACATGCACCGGCCAGGTATTAATTTCTTCTGACGGATTAAACCAATTATTAGGATTTGTTCTGAAGTCATTAATTTCACTCAGGGTAATTTTCCAGATACGGTCATAAGCTTTACACTTATCCTGGGTTATAGATGCTGTTCCAATGGTTAAAGGGCCGGGGTAAAAGTCATTTCCACTTTGCCTGTAAGTTTGCGCTGCAATGCGCAGGTTATTATTGGTTACGCCACCAATCCATAATGCTCCGGAGAAAAGAGAATGTTTGGCAACCTGACCGGTTTGTACTTTAGGAACTTCATATCGGGCGTTGCTTAAATTCCACCACATATCGCCACCATTTAAAATTGTGGTTCTCACATTATTGATATCTAAATCTCTCTGAGCAGTTGCAGCAGCGCAACCGGCACCTTTAGCCAGGATCGTTGTTGGCTGGTCATCTGGTTTGAATGACTTTATGTTTTCTTTAGCAAAAAGATTAGCAGTAAATAGCATAAAACCAATTGCCAGTAGTAATTTGCTTGTTTTTGAAAAAAATCTATTGTTCATGTCCATACTGTTTTTAAAAATAATTAGAAATACAAGGCTAAGCCTAATCTGGTTAAGCGTGGCAAAGCAAAATTTGCAGGATTAACCATGCGCACATTGTACAAGTCAACCAATGATTGTGCATTGGTTGCAGCTCTCAACTGGGCATCAGCTTGTGTGGAGGTAATAAAACCATCATCGTAGGCGCTTCCTGTATAACGATAAACCCCTAATACATTCACGTTATTAAAAATATTTTGCACCCAAAGGAATACGCGCAATCTGTATACACGGTTTTTATCAATTCCTTCACTTCTGATTTCAAAGTTTTTGTCGATATTTATGTCGGTGTAGAATTGTGAAGGCAGGTTGGCTCCATTAATCGTACTTTTAACCTGAGTACGCGCAACCACCCCTGATTGAACCTCAGGTACCGGAATGGTGGTTTGTGTATAAGGCCTACCCGAAGTAGCATTAAATATCACATTGAAGCCGGCATTTTCGAAAATTTTCTTTCCGCCTACAACAGGACCATTATATTCTTTACCTGATTTGTAATGGTAATCAAATACCCCTTTTAAAGTATGACGTGTATCAAAGTTGAGCGGGAATATGGTACGCAGTGTAGGTAAACCAACTTGCACCAATGCAGCGCTTGACTGAGAGTTAGAACCGGTACCTTCAGCAAACTGAAGCATATAGTTGGCAGAGATATTGATATTGCCCAGGTCTCTCAATTCGTACTCTAAGCGAATTGATTTAACAGTAGAAAAATCCAGATTACCAAATGTGGTATAGTCATTGGGCCATGCCTGAACATATCTATAAAGTTGAATGAGGTTTCTGAACTCACGGTAAGAAGCAATAATACCCAAACTGGCATCATCTCCGATTTGCTGACGGAAGCCAATTTCATAATCAGTTACCTGGGTCATTTTCAAATCTGGATTGGCAATTGTACCTGTTAAACGATTATTAAGGAAAAAATAATCATCAATTTGCGCAACATTGCCTTCAGTTGGACGCTGTGCCAGCACATCATATGTTCCAAAAAATTGCGAAGTGGTTGAAATAGGAAACGAAAACCAGATTCGAGGCAATAATTTAAAATCCGGAGTATAATCAACAAATGAGGCCTCATCAGGGATAATCTGTCCAGGATTAATTAAGAATGGAATATTTTGATTTCTTGAAAGCGGCACTCTTGCAGCAGACGCATTTCTCCACAAAGCAGATGGGTCAGTTACAGGATTTCCATTCTTGTCAAACCAGTCATTCCCGCTTCTGAAACCAGTAACTTGCAGGTTGCTGTTGGCTTGATTTTCATCATTAACATATACCGTGTAGTCATTCCCAACTGAACCTGGAATTTTTTCAGGTGAAATTGCAAGTTTACCTCCCCTTACATCGCCAGCAGTGTATGCAGGGGCCATAGTATATGGATCTTTAAGGACAACCTGATTTGCATCAAAACGTTCCATGCGCACACCTAAACGCACAATTAAATCCTTAAATACAAACTTATCTTGGGCCCAGGCAGCCATGTAAACGGGTTGAAAAGCGCCAAGGGTGCGATTGGTTGGATCTGCAAGGAAGTCTCTTAATCCAGGTTTACCGCCTACTCTATTCCCTTTATAATCATATCCAAAGTAACTTACGTATGAATTACCATTGTTTAATAATTCATCAGCAGAAAACATATCAATTGAATACATGCTTGGATCGAATCCATCTGAATTTAAACGAGTATACTGATCTATTGGATTTCCATAAACATCCGTTCTTCCGGATTGTATCAATTTATTACGCAAGTTTCTGTCGAAAGTACTTTGATTCTGAGACACCAAGGAATCTCTGAAGCGCAGGGTATCATTAAAAACACCATTTGCATCAAACGTTCTTGCATCAACAATTGGGTTGGCATAATCCATTCCGGAAAACTGCTGATTTACCAGTTGGCGCATCAATGTCCATAATCCATTTGAGTTTACACTATAGCCCCTTCTGAATTGCTGCTCATAGGTGAAACCAAATTGTAAATCATGTTTTGCCTTTGGGTTACTTTTTGGTGCTGCGGTAGCTTCCGTCATTACAAACAATGTGTAAGTTTCATTCATGCTCTTTGAGTAGGAAGCTTGAACAGCGCCAGGACTTGTCCATAAATTAGAATATATACCTAATGGTCCATCTCCATTAGCTGAACCACCCAAGCCACGAAGGTTGCTAATGCTTCTTATGGTTTGTCCCCTATCTCTGTAATAATCATAAATAGTTCGGGTATAATTTCCCCTGATGCGATTAACAGAAGCTTGTTCGAAGGTTAGTGCAGTATCTATAAAACCCACCTGGCGGGCATAGGATGTTAAACGTAATTCCCTTTTATTTCCCTGGTCATCAACCAATGTATAAACATCAGCCGAATCTCCAAAGCCTTTTCTTACAGATTGAAATGCAGGAGCCGTGTAACGCGTGAACGTGCCAACATAGCCATAATTAAACAAATTACGCTCATGCTCAGCATCCATGCCTTCAGCAAACCTATTTTCATAAGAAACACGTACGGTGTAAAATGCATTACTGATAACTGATTTTTGTTCTTTGGTTTTATCTTTTTCTGCATCTTGCTTGGCAAATGTTTGGGTAAACTGCAGGTAAACACGCCCGGTTATATCCTGGGTTATAGAATTATTGTTATAATTGGTTAAGGAGTGTACATAACTGAAGTTTCTGCCTCTGGCAAAAGCACCCTGATAGCCCATACGAACGGAAATATTGTTAGTGGGCTGATATGAGAAGTTGCCCTGAATATTGAAGTTGTACGTGGATGCATTTAACCTGTAATCAACCGGCTCAAGATCTGCACGGGTAAGGTATTCACCGGCTGGTATGAAACCTCCGCCTTGCTGAGGAACAAGTGGTGTTTCTTCAATCTCACGTAATTTTGCATCTTTCACTTTAAACATATCTGTTGCAGGTAAACGCCCATCACGAGCGTAAACACCGCTGCCCGCAAAAGAAAATCCTACAAGAACACGCTCTTTGTCACCTTTACCTTTGTCCTTTAATAAGAGTGGCCCTGATACAAAACCTTGCAGTTCATTGTAATGAGAATTATCCAGATATCTGTTAAAAGGGGAAGAACTGATGAACTCAAAGCCACGCATCCAATTTTTTGATGGTGCTTTGGTATTAATGGCAATGGCCCCTCCGATAAAGTCACCATACTGGGCGGGTACACCACCTGTAATAATTTGAATTTGATCTACTGCGTTTTGCGGGATATTAATGCTTCCTGCCTGTACACGTACGCCATCTATATAATAAGCTGTTCCGTCTGCGCGTGCGCCACGAAAGTTTGGTGTACCACCGGCACGGGCATCTACACCGGCAACGGTGTTGGCCACCATGTTTGCGTTACGTTGCGGCAAAGCCATGATTTCCTTTGCTGTTTTGGTTGCACCACCTTTTCCTTCAGGGTCAACCAAAGGACGTTTTTGCACAATCACTACATCATCAAGCATTTTGCCGTCTGATGGCTCCATTGGAACATTAACAAATGTGATCTGATCGCTTATTACATCAACTTGTCTGATTATCGCATTGCGATAGCCGATGGTGGTAACTTTCACGGTATATTCACCCGGCTGAAGGGTTTTAACAATGTAGCCCCCCTCATCGTCTGTAAGGGTTGTGGCCTTAACCACCCCATTCAGTTCAATGGTTACACTGGCATAGTCAAGAGGTTTTTTGGTTTTTGAATCAATAACCTTACCCCTGATTTCTCCAAGCTGTGATTGTGCATTCGCAAATACCACAAATGCAAACAATGCTAAAATTAAACTATATACTTTTTTCATTCAACAGTAATTATTTCTTCGATATCTATTTGAAACGGTTTTTATATGAATCGGTAAATTAAAGGAATTTGATTTAATAAATCAAAACTTGACCAATCCTGTATCAAATTGATTTTTCCACTAACCTGTTAACTCTTTGATTTTTTGCAGTAAAACCTCAGAAATCTTGCGGTATGATTCTACCGTCCAACCTCCGATATGGGGGGTAAGAATGACTTTATTGCTCCCAATTAGTTTGTTATACCAATCCTTTTCTTCGGATATCAAAGCATTTAAATTTTCATTTTCCAGCACATCAAGAGCCGCCTTTTTTACATGACCCGACTCCATTGCCTTGCACAAATGCTGTAAATGCACAATTTTACCTCGGGAAAGATTGAGCAAAATGATTGGTTTTTTAAATTGGCAAATGAATCCATCATTGACCATATGCTTGGTTTCCGCGGTAAGTGGTATGTGTAAACTAAGCACATCGGCATTCTCAAAAATATCTTTCATGGTTGATTCGGTGGCAAATGCATCCGTGTAGTGCTGCAAATACTTGTCGTAGGCTAACACTTTAACATTAAAACAGGCCAACCTGCGAGCCACTGCTTTGCCGGTATTACCGTATCCAATAATACCAACTGTTTTACCGGAAAGCTCCTCTCCTGTGTTACCTAAACGATCCCAAATACCCTGCCTTACTTCGGCATCTGCCTTTACAACATTAGCCAACAATGAAAGCAACATAGCCATTGTTTGCTCGCCAACTGCATCGGCATTTGCCTCACCTGCATTAAAAAAGGCTATTTGATGTTGATTGCAGTATGCTGTATCTATATTATCTAAGCCGGCACCTGCACGGGCAATCCACTTTAATTTTTTTGCATGGGAAAGAACGTGATGGTCTATATCTGTTTTGGTTCTTACTACCAGTCCTTCCATTTGCTCTATTTGACTTATCAAATCATCCCTGCCCCATTCTGGCCGATAATGAACTAACCATCCTTTATGCGTTAAGCCTTTTATTAAAAGCTCATGCACATCATCAATAATCAACACTTGTTTTGAACCGCTCATCAAAAACTATTTGTGTGCGATTTTAAGTAATAGTTAACAAAATATAAGAATTGGTTGCACCATTTATGCAACTAAATAACATTGTAGAGCAAATGCCCAACGGTAAAGTAAATGGCTAGGCCAAGCAAATCATTGATGGTGGTAATAAAAGGACCGGTTGCTATGGCGGGGTCAATTTTCATTTTATCCAGCAATAAAGGAATAAAAGTTCCCAAAACCGATGCAAAAATAATAACACTGAACAAGGCTGTGCTTACCGTAATGCTGAGGTCGTATGAGTCTGAAAAAAGTAAGTTATAGCCAAACAACAACACCGAACAGATGATGCCATTGAGAAAGGCTACTCGCAATTCTTTAAGTATTTTAGGAACTATATTTTTTGTTCCCAAGGTATTATTGGCAAGCCCCTGCACCACTATGGCAGAAGATTGCACGCCAGCATTTCCTCCCATAGCCGCAATTAGTGGCATAAAGAACGCCATTTCAGGATGAATCTGAATTTCATTTTCATAAACTTCAATAAAACGTGATGAAGCTATGCCACCAAGCAAACCGATAAGCAGCCAGGGAAGACGGGCTCTGGAAAGCACCCATACTTTATCGGTTGCATCAACATCTTCGGTGATACCTGACATTAATTGGTAGTCTTCTTTGGCTTCTTCCTTAATCACCTCAACTACGTCATCTACTGTGATGCGCCCCGCCAATTGTCCAAGAGCGTTTACAACAGGCAAAACTACCAGATCATATTTCTTAAATAAGTTTGCTATTTCTTCAGAATCTGTTGATGTAGAAACAGAGATAACCTCTTTGTTATAAACATTTGCTAAAGGCAAATCAGGATTAGCAAGAATGAGGTTTTTTAAAGTAATAATACCCAGCAAACGTTCGTAATAATCTACCACATAAACCACGTAAATGGGATCTACATTTTCGGCCTGCCTGCGTATTTCTTCAACGCATTGTCCAACTGTCCACTCTACGTTGGCTTTTACCAATTCAACAGCCATTAAACTACCTGCCGTATGCTCCTCATAACTGAGTAAGGAAAGAAGGCTTGATGCATAGGCTATATCGGTTAAACTGGCAATTACATCCTCTTTTTCTTTAACAGGTAATTGATTTAGAATATAAGCAGCATCATCTGAATCCATATTCTGAATGAACTCATCCGCAATATCTTTAGGCGAGTAAGCCGAGAGAAAGGACTCACGAACATTCTCCTCCATCTCAACCAGCACTTTTATAATTTTGTCTTTCTCTACCATGCTCATAAGCAAGCGCGCCTCATCTGACTGCACTTTATCCAGCAGTTCTGCAATATCCTGTGCATACATGCTATGCAACAGTGAAGTAATATTTTCATTACTCTGCTGCTCCAGTAGTTGCTTTACATACTTTACATATGACTGATCAATCGTGCGTTTTTCCATGTTGCTCAATCAGTTTACTTAAGTGAATAAAATCGGAAATGCTTAATTCTTCCGCTCTTTTATCAATAAACCCGACTTGCTGCAATATTGAGTCATTTAACTGAAATTGTTGTAAAGCATTTCTTAATTTTTTTCTACGCTGATTAAATGCAACCTTAACAGTTCTAAAGAGAAGTGATTGTTCGATATCAGGCTCTTCATTGCGCAACTTTAACCTTATTACTCCGGATTTTACCTTTGGTGGAGGTGTAAAAACATGCTCATCCACAGTAAATAAATATTCGGCCTCATAATAAGCCTGCGTTAAAACACTTAAAATCCCATACTCTTTATGCCGCGGAGCAGCACAAAAACGCTCTGCTACTTCTTTTTGAAACATTCCTACCATGAATGGAATCTGTTTACGGTTATCCAGCATTTTAAAAACAATCTGAGAGGAAATATTATAAGGGAAATTACCAATAAGAGAGAAGGGTTCGTTTATGACTTGTTTTAAATCAAGTTTCAAAAAATCGCCCTCAATTAAATTAGGTGTTAGCTGAGGGAAATGCTCCTGAAGCCATAATACTGATTCATGGTCAATATCAATAGCATGTGTTATAAAACTATTTTCCTTTAGCAGGTACTTTGTTAACACGCCCATACCCGGACCAATCTCCAGTACATGTTTACAGGAATTCTTTTCAATCAGTGCTCTTGCAATGTTATCAGCAATGGCTTCATCATTCAGAAAATGCTGCCCCAGGTGTTTTTTGGGCGCAACCTTATTTTTGGTCTTGTTTTTTTGCACCATGCAAATAGAAGTAAAATTGTTTATGAATTGGCAAAATTGCTGTTGATTTTAAACACAGGTAATCACAGCTGAATTCAAATAAGGCCTCCTGCGATTAACATTGATTTTAATCGTACTGCAAGAATAGCGCCTCCATCTCAGTTTTTTTTATAGTTTTGCTCACTTAAGATTTATTTAATTATGTCGCACATACAAATTTCAACATTTACCAAAATTAACAATAGCCAGTCGGTGTTTTTTCTTGCAAACAAAAAAAGCAATTGGGATGGTGCGGGATTCGACAAACGTGAACTTGCCTACATAGATAAGAAGATAAAGGCAGACGAGAAATTTATTACGGTGAATCAGTTTAACAGACTCGTATTTATTCAGCTAACAGAAGCCTTTGATAAAAAAAGCCACTGGCAACAATTGGAAGAGTTAAGAAATACTGGCAATAAGATTGCCTCTGCCATAAACGCTCATAAATATGATGCCATTCAGCTAAGTAGTTTTGTAAATACAAAAAATGGAGAACTACTTGCCATAGCGGAGGGCTGTGCCTTGAGCAACTATCAGTTCTTACGATATAAAAGTAACAAGAAGGAGAAGAATACCTTAACAAACATCCTGCTTAGTCATACCTATGTTAAACAGGAAGAAGCAAACGAATTGCAAATTATAACAGATGCCGTTTACAAAGCACGCAACCTGGTAAATGAGCCGCAATCTTACCTCAATGCAGTAACATTTGCACAGGAGATGAAAGATCTTGGCAAGAAATCAGGTTTTAAAGCAGAGGTATTGAACAAAAAACAAATTGAGGCCTTAAAAATGGGTGGGCTCTTAGCAGTTAATATGGGAAGTCAAACACCTCCCACCTTTACTATAATGGAATGGAAACCAAAGAAAGCACGTAACAAAAAGCCAATTGTTTTGGTTGGAAAAGGTGTGGTGTATGATACAGGAGGGCTAAGCCTGAAACCAACTGCCAACAGCATGGATTACATGAAATGCGATATGGCCGGAGGTGCAACAGTAGCAGCTAGCATGTATGCAATAGCCAAGGCAAATTTGAATTGCCATGTGATAGGTTTGGTGCCTGCAACCGATAACAGACCAGGAGAAAATGCATATGCCCCTGGAGATGTAATTAAAATGTATGATGGCCAAACGGTTGAAATGCTTAACAGTGATGCTGAGGGAAGAATGATTCTTGCAGACGCATTATCTTATGCTAAAAAATATAAACCTGAACTCGTTCTTGATTTTGCAACATTAACCGGTGCCGCAGCTGCTGCTATTGGGCCCTATGGCATTGTGTGCATGGGGACCGCAGATGAGAAACAAAAAGATAAGTTAAAAGATAGTGGCAATAAGGTGTATGAAAGATTAGTTGAGTTCCCATTTTTTGATGAATATGCCAAACTCATTAAAAGTGATATTGCCGACATGAAAAATATTGGAGGCCCTATTGCAGGTGCCATTACCGCAGGAAAATTCTTGGAAAAATTTACTGATTACGCATGGATGCACTTTGATATTGCAGGACCTTCCTGGAATACAGCAGCCGACAGCTATAGAGGTAAAAACGGAACAGGTGTTGGGGTGCGACTGCTATTTGATTTTATTAAAAACCTTGCAAAATAATTTTAAAAAGAAAAATGAGTAAACTACCCATTATTGGAATAACGCTTGGAGATGTAAATGGCGTAAGCGTTGAAATAATTATAAAAACATTGCTTGATAACCGTATTACAGACTACTGTACGCCTGTGGTATATGGTTCGCCTAGGATTATTACCTACTGGAAAAAACTGATGGGTCATCATGAGTTTAATCTTTACATAGCAAAAAGTCTTGACCAAATCCATCAAAAAAAATCAAATGTTTTGGTTTGTTGGGATGATGAAGTGGAAATTAAACCAGGAGAATCAACTGAAACTGCAGGTAAATATGCATTCCGTTCGCTTGAATTGGCAACAAAGGATTTAAAAGAAGGAAAAATACATGCATTGGTTACAGCTCCGTTAAACAAACACAACGTAAATAATCAGCTCTTGCCATTTAAGGGTCATACAGAGTATCTGGCCCAGCAAGCAGGTACGCATGACTATATCATGATGCTCGTTCATTCTGATATTAAGGTTGGTTTAGCAACTGCTCATATACCACTTAAAGATGTTGCTCAGGTTCTAAAAACCGAATTGATTTTACGTAAGCTGCGCATCATGAAAAAATCACTTCAGGATGATTTCAGCATCAGCAAACCTAAGATTGCCGTGCTCGGGCTAAATCCGCATGCAGGCGACAATGGCTTACTAGGTGATGAAGATAAAGATATTATTTTACCGGCCGTTAAAACTGCACAGGAAGAAGGCATGGTTGTATATGGTCCTTATTCATCAGACGGCTTTTTTGGAGCCAGACAGCACCATAAGTTTGATGCGGTTTTAGCCATGTATCATGATCAGGGTTTAATTCCGTTTAAGTATATAGCTTTTGAAGATGGGATAAATTATACAGCAGGTCTTCCTTTTGTGCGCACTTCACCGGACCACGGCACGGCTTATGGAATAGCGGGTAAAAATCAGGCCAGCGAAGTATCTTTCAGAAATGCCATTTATGCCGCAATAGATATTGTAAGAAGGAAAAATGACAACTTTAAACTGCAGGAAAATTCATTGCCGTTTACGCCACTTAGAAAAGAACGATTTCGCATTGATTTTTAATCAGACTTAAAACATGCCAAGTAAGATTAAACAATATGCAACCTCGGTAAACGTATTGCTTGGTTTATATCTATTGGCTGCAATCATTGCAAGTGCTCATTTAATTTTTTTAGGAAATAAACCCTTTAATGGTCTGAATATTTATAAGCACTACAACAACTTCATTATTTTCAGACAAGCCTTTTTTCATCTTATTCATTCGCAGGATTTATATATAATATATCCTTCGGAACAATATGATCTATTTAAATATAGTCCAACTTTTGCGCTGGCTATGGCACCATTTGCCCTTCTCCCCGACTGGCTTAGTTTAATTGTTTGGAATTGCTTTAGCAGTATATTGCTATTCTATGCCTTAAAGAAATTCAAATTTGTAACAGAGAAAGTGATGGTGTTTGCCCTTTGGTTTGTTTTGCAGGAAAATTTAACTGCAATTCAAAGTGCGCAAACCAATAGCATCATTGCTGCACTGATGCTCCTCACCTTTAGTGCATTTGAAAATCAAAAAAACCATCTGGCTGCTTTGTTTATAGTAATTAGTGCCTTTATAAAAATATTTGGAGTTGTTGCGTTTACGCTATTTTTCCTATATCCCGGAAAATTAAAGTTTATCCGATGGAGCATCATCTGGTCTGTTATATTGTTATTAGCACCTCTTGTTGTAATACCGCCACAACAGCTAATCTTTCTTTATAAAAGCTGGTGGCATATGCTGCAAAATGACCATAGCATATCCTACGGATTGTCTGTGATGGGTTGGCTTAAAAGCTGGTTTGGGATTGATCCGCCAAAACTATTCATTGTTATATCAGGTGCTGCCTTCCTTATGCTACCGCTCATAAAAAAAAATCAATATGGTAGTATCATCTTTCGCAAAGCCATGCTGGCTTCTATCATGATCTGGGTAATTATTTTCAATCATAAAGCCGAATCCTCTACCTTTATCATTGCAGTAGCAGGTGCAGCAGTTTGGTTGTTTGGCATTAAACCAAGCAAGATGTTGCTTGCATTTGTTGTATTGCTTTTTATATTAACCTGCCTCTCTCCAACCGATTTGTTTCCAAGGGTGATTAGAAAGGAATGGGTAGAACCGTATGTACTTAAAGCTGTTCCTTGTATTGTGCTTTGGGTTGTTATATTAGCGCAAATGATGGGAAATAAATTGGCTGAAAGGACTGATTAATAACAAATCAGAATTGGCAAACGGATTTTCTAAAATACATACCTGGCTTCCATCCTGCCGATATGAATGGCATTTTGATTACCGGATTTTCTGCCATCATAATTTACATTAATCTGAAGGTTAGTTCCTAACCTTTGCTGAAAACTGATATTCCAAACCATATTTTCTCCTGCAGTTAAACCCTGCATCATATCATAGCCTAGTGGTGAAGAAATATCACCATCGTACTTTACATTAAAATAGCTGAATCTGGCGTTAAGCACGCCCTGCTTGGCGGCATTATAACGCAACTCCAAACCCATCTCCTGATTTACACCTTTTTCACTTCCAAGTTCAGCTTTGTTTGCCCCGGTGAAATAGCTGTAAAGAATAGTGGCACGGATATTAGAAGTTAACTGATAAACAATTCTTGGCTTTGCCTCATTAAAAACATAACTGTAGTTGTTTGTGCTGAAAAAGTCTGATGTGTAAGACCTAATTCCATATTGGTAAGACATGGTAATGCCCCAACTACTCGTAAAATTCCATCTGATATTTCCTCCCCGCTCCCTGCGCTGCCTGCCATCAAATCCATTTGTCTGAAAAGTTTTGTTTCTACTTTCAGTAATGTTGAGGTCAAATCCAAAAACCGGATCTGTACGATTATAGAATAGTGCATTTCGTATTAATGATGCATTTGATACAATAATGCTATCTGTAAAATTAAACTCAAACGGATTTAGAAATTCCAAATCATCAGATGAAATCGTTTTTCTATCAAGCTTTAATGCAGTTTGATTATACCACCTTGATAAAAATCGTTTGAATCCATGCTTGCCCGCCCAAACTGAAGCCGGATTGATAGTAAGGGTTTGGTTAAACTGATTGGTTTGTACCCTTAAGGATGAATTGGTAGGCAGAAATATCTTGATAAAATTAGCCTGATTTCTTTCGATACCGGATGCCACCACAAATTCATTTAATCCTTGCAAACCATCTCGGTTAAAATCACGCCAAACATATACACCCTGCCCGGGAGGAATTTCCAGAAATTGAAAGTCTCTTCTTAACTCATTTCCTTTTCCAACAGCGTAATAGGTATTGGCAGTAAATACGCGTTTCAAAAATCCATAATCATACTCCATACGCATGAGTATTGTATTTTCAGGTTGCAACTGAACAAGCCCTGTATCACGAATTTGAAATTCACGATAAGTAAGATTTGCTGTTAGCCTGTTAGAGTTTTGTTGTGTAAGTAAAATACTGCTATTTAAATTTTTTCCAAGTGTACTTGATTTAAACTCACTGCTGCGAGGCAGAAAATCTTCACGTTGGCTGTATTCTATTGAGTAGGTGAGCGCACCAGTATCAGTATTGTTCATATAAAATGTATACTGATTAAAGGCGAAACTACCTTGCAATAGGCTATCTGTTCCTTTATTAAAACTGCTTCGCTCTGTTTCATATCTGATACCGGTAATTATGCGCCAAATTTGTCTGCCATAATCCATTCGGTGCTTCCGGGTTTCATTGCTATACTTGATATTGCTTGTTGTATTGCGCGTATCGAGCCACTCTGTTTCTGCTGATAAGTGGTTTTTTTTATGATGTAATTGCATTCCTGCAGATTGTTGCCAGCCGTTAAACGTACCTTGCCTATTATAATAACCCGACTGAAAGTAAATTTTACCCTTTTGCTGATGATTTAATGATGTGTGAAAAGAAACAATATGCTCTTCATATCCTGTATCAGCAGTTTGCGTATTATTGAGTAATCTGTTCCATAATCTGTCAAACTCTACATTTCGATAGCGCTCCACATATCTGAATTGCTTATCTACAAATTCATGTCCTGCCTCCGTTTTTAAAAACCAGTAATTGTTTTCCTTCTGCTGTAATTTAATGGTATGAGTAATGCCGGTTTTTAAGCCATATCCAACATCATCCGCCTTATCCTTATCTGAATAGCGATTTTTATCATAATCGCTTCTGGCAAGTTCTACGCTCAGTGTGGTATTTTTTAACAGCATTAAATCTGTACCCAATGAAAGCATTTGTAATCGCTTTGGGCTAACCAATTGCACCACCGGAGCATAATCACCCTGCTTTATACCTGCAACAGGTGCAACCCACTTAAATACCCTTCCGTTTGCTGATGATTCCGACTGCACATAATCACCTTTACCCTTACCCACAAAACTAAATCTCACCTCAAAAAACTGAGTATCGTTTCCATCAGTAGTTGCATGAACAAACACGCCCTGAAACCCTAGTGTATCTAATTTTCGGTATACTATTTTATTAATGGCAAATACATTGGTAGGAGCTTCGCTGGGGGCAAGTGCTTCGTTTAGGTTATCTCCTGCTGCTGCCAATATGCGTTTATTGCTATCGGTTAGATTTTGTAAAAACGGTTGATCCGGATCATCCTGCTCTGTAAAATAATTGAAACGTATACGGAAACGATGATGATGATATTCGGCATTTGTATGCACTACAGAACGGGCAAAATTTCTATCGCTATATTGAAACTCGACTACAATGCGGCTATATTGTGTTATAACCCTTCTTGGCATAAATGTAATTTCGCCACTATTGTAATCTATTACATAATCATTTTGTTCTCCCCGAACCAGTCGCTGACCATCAAGATAAACCGCCTCGGTTCCCGAAATAAGAATAATAAACAATTCATTATTGGCACCGCTTAATCGATAAGGCCCCTGATTGCCTTCAATACCCTGAATAACATTTCTTGCAAATCGCCCTCGAGAAATGGCAGCTCCTCCTCCCAATTGAATGGTAGCCTGCTTACCCGATTTTAGCGAGGTATAAAACTGCCCGCCACGCGACTTTTTGAAGTAATTCATAAAATAACTGTTATCCGGTCTTGTCATTTCAAAATCGCCAACGGTTAAACTCGTTTTATTCTTGCTTAGCCTAATAAATACTTTATCAAAATCTTGCAACTGTTGGGTGTTTCCTTCGGGTTGAATGGGATTGTTTTCATCACTGATTGCAGCTAAAACATCTATATCATTCTGCAATCGTCCTGCCAATTGCAAATTTAGATTGGCATTAAGAACAACATTTTGATTGTTACCAAAAGATAGGCCACGAGACAAACTACCATTCATTTTTAAACCATCACGACTAAACAATTCTTCCTGCCGCGAATTGGGTGTATAAACAAAAGGATTCCTGATTATTTGAAACTCCGGATTAATGAGCGAAGTAGATTTGTTTTGATAAACCTGCATGAGAGGATAAACAGACACCCTATAGGAATAATAAAGCAATTGAGTACGATACTGAGCAGATGTAATTAATAGCGCCTTGGAATAATTTAATTGATAATCAACCCCTTCTTTTAAAACTTTATCTTTGGCTTGAAGGCTGAAAGTGCCTTTAATGATCACTGCAGTATCTATTTTGGTTGTATCAGAGCCAATTAGCAATTGACCAACTCGTTGATTAAGTGAGTGTTGAGCAGAACTTTTTAAAACGAACAAGGCTGCAAGCAGCAAAAACAAAAAAGGTTTTACCCGTAATGACATTACTGGAGTTTAGGTAGTTTTATAGTAAACGTTGTACCTTCATCTTTTTGTGTAACAAAAGAAATACTTCCACTTCCGCTTTCTATCATACTTTTAATAATGGGCAGCCCCAAGCCCATTCCACTGATTTTTGTACTGAAATAAGGTTTAAAAATATGAGCTGCCTGATCTTCTGACATACCACTCCCATTGTCTTTTACCTCTACAATACATTCTTGATCTGTTTCATAGGCAAAAATCTGAACCAAACCTTGCCTGTTTTCCGGGATAGCCTGTAAGGCATTTTTTAACAAATTGGTAATAATTCGATTAAAGTATGACCTGTCGAACCATAATTCGGATTGCACCTTGCAGTTCAATTCTATCTTGGCTTCATCGGTTGTAGCATATAAATCAACGACCTGCTGAATGGCTTCACAAACATCAAGACGCTCAAAGTTGGGTGCAGGCATTTTTGCAAAAGATGAAAACTCATTGGCAAGATTACTTAGCGTATCAATTTGCTGTATGAGCAGTTGAGTGGTTCGATTAATTTTATCACCCAAATCAGCATCATTATTTCTAAAGGCACGCTGCAAATGTTGTATACTCAGTTTCATGGGCGTAAGCGGGTTCTTAATTTCATGTGCAATCTGCCGCGCAATCTCTCGCCATGCGCCTTCTCTTTCCTTTTCAGCCAATTTGTGTGCGCTTCGCTCCAATGCCGTAATCATATAATTGTACTGTTTAACAAGTTCGCCAATTTCATCATCGCGCTGCCAAATAATTGGTTCATTGTTCTGCCCCAGTTCGGTTTTAGATAGTTTTTGTTGAATTAATGTAAGAGGATAAGAAATATTTCTTGAGACCAAGTACGCAATCACTCCGATAATAATAAACAACACCACATATAAATTGATAAAGCCTACCACAACAGAAGAAATTTCTGCATATAAATCAACCTGCTGATTAAAATATGGCAACTGAAGGTAACCCAGCACTTGAGATTTATTTTTAAATACCGGAGCATAGGCTGCTTCGAAATTGAGTCGAACAATATTTTCAGATTGAATAAACTGAGACTCCTTTAACAAACACAGATGATAATAAGCAAAGGGATCAATAAGTCCCGCTACGACACCTTCATCATAAATTTTATAAATGCTAGAGGCTATAAGCTCCCCATTCTTATCAAACAAAGATATATCAGTATCATAAAAGTCGGCAATTTGATTAACAAGCGCCTCCAGTTCACCACTCCTATCCCAATTCATGTCCTTTACCTTCTCATTTTCAAAAGCGAGTACCACGTTGCGCATTTTCTTCATCAAGCGTTCCTTCTGCCTATTGTTATACTTCTGTGTAGTAAAAGAAATGGTAAAATACCCACTGAAAATTAGTGTTAGAAATAGAATAAAGATAATGGAAATCTGAATACGAGTTCTGATATATAAAATTTCAGGTGTTTCAATCATTAAAAGGCGATTGAATATGCGTTGTATCCGCTGTGTTATGCGATTATTAAATAGCTTATACTTTCTTAGAATACGGGCATTTACACCAACATAGGCAAAAAGTACAAAGATGAGCGTAACCGTACAGAAAGTAAAAATAAACGAGAACAAACCAATAGACTGCGGCACTATTGCAGATGGCTTACTCACCACTATGGTAAGCGGCTGCTTATCGGTATAGAGCAAATGCTCGAAATCATTTTCCTCAAAAAACTTATAAGTATTCTCACTTTCGCCCCAAGTATTTGTGATACGATATGGATAATCGCCACTCTGGTACACTAGGTTTTTATCTTTATAAACAGCATATGAATACTGTACATTATTCCTGCGTTTACGGTAGCCTTCAATCAACAATTCATCAAAACGATTTTCATCTTGGATTAATTTAGGCTTAATATATACGTAAAGAAACCCACTAATATGACCTGCTCGGGTAATCATAAATTTACCCAAATACGATTTAGCCTCAGCTGTGCTATTAATGTATCTAAAACTGCGGTTTTTGGTTTCAATAGTACCCTTGTTATAAATACCATTAAGCTGGTTAAAACCAAACTCATTCCTTTGCTTGAAATGATAACCTGCAGAATCAAAATCATAAATATTTACGTCAAACCTAGAAAGATAGCCAGTAAAATAGAGCTGCCGTATGCGTTTCTCAAACTGACCTTTGGCAATTAGCGGATTAATAAAATAATCGCTTATATACTCATCAGCTTTAATTTTTTTCTCAATATTCCGAAGATAAAAATCTGTTGTGATATCGTTTTGAGAAATAAGTTTTACTGCGTAAAGTTTTCGTGCCTCTTTTTCTTTCTCATCAAGCCAATGATTAATGCAAACAGCCGATGTTGCAGAAATGATAAGTATTACAATAAAATATTGCTGAAATCTGTTAAGTTTAATCTGTATAGATTTGAATGAAATAAATGATGCATTGAGCAATATTACCACTATTGCCAGAAACCAATCGTGACTCGAAACAAATGTCATTATGAATAAATACGAAGCAAAAAGAATCGATAGGATAAGTATTGCCCTACTATCGTATGACAATCGAGCAACTCGGGCAAAATTGCGATTAATAAAGTAAACTGAAAGCAGCTGAATAATCGTTACCACCAGACCCACATAGGTGAAGAAATTGATGGTAAAGAAATTATTGATATCAAAAGATATTTGAGAGTCAACTGTAATGCTTTTTATTGAACTGATAACTGCATAGGATGCTAAAAAACTAAGTACACCATGAGAAAGAATGCTAAAAATATTTGCTCGGCCGGCCTGCACAGAACGCTTCAGTTGATTACTTCGACTTTCCAATAGTATCAGGTACCAAAGTATGATTGCACTGTCAATCAGTAAATCACCTAAGGAAGGAAACCAAATGGAAGAAGCATAAACAGATGGATCAAAAAGTTTTAGGCGATAAAGAAAAAAGGGTGCATGATAGAAGATATTCATCCAGCGCAGGTAACCAAACAACCCAAAAAATGCAATGCTGGTAAGCCATAAATATTTTTTAATAAATACCCTGCCGAGCATGTGTATTAAAGCAAACAGGTATAACAATAAAAATACCAAAATAGCTACGAGCCATAAAGGTGTATACTTAGTAAAACCAAATATTTGTATTGAAAACAGATACTTCCCTGCCAAACTTGTAACATCATAAAAACCTTCAACAGGTTTTGAAAGAAAGAACGCATCCTTTAGAAAGTCGAGTTCCTTACTGAAATAATTTTCGATGTACTGATTGCGAAATGGATACTCATTCTTTAAGCAATACAAAAATACATAGGTGTACGTGCCTCTTTTCTGACGAAAAGTAAAATAGTGTCCGTTTGCAGCAGTAATAAAGCCAGTACCTTCAATAATTTTATCTGCAGGGTATTTTAGATAAATATGATTATCGGTCCATAGGTGCAAAGTGTCATTTTTGAAGATGCATGCACTGATACCGGTTTCATTCAACTGTTCATTCCACTCTCTCCAGTTACGCTGCAGGTTTGTGGTGTCGGCAAAAGTAATTTGAATAAGGTTAATGAACTCAAGTTCCTTATCAATCAGTACTTGTTGAACTCTTGCATATGCATCAATTAACTGTGATTCGGTATCCTTGAGGCGGTATTGTTCATACCAGAGCATGGCTACCAAAATAGGTATAACCATTGCTAGCTGAATCCAATATTTTTTAATACTTCTTACCAATACAAGTGTGGTTCTAAATAATTCCTAACGTAATCTTCTATCCCTGCTTCAATATCGGTAAAAGGCCTTGAATAACCGGCATTACGTAATTTTTGCATATTGGCACAAGTAAAATATTGATAGGTATTTCTTATATCCTCCGGAATATCTATGTAAGATATAGCTACCTCCTTATTCATTGCATTAAAGATGGCTGCAGCAAGATCATTCCATGTGCGGGCAGATCCGGTTCCGAGATTATATAGGCCGCTGTGCTTGCGATCATGCATAAAGAAGATGCAAACATCTGTTAAATCCTTAACGTAAATAAAATCACGCTTCTGCTCACCATCAGCATATTCGGCTCTGTGTGATTTAAACAATGTAATTTTACCTGCCTCGTTCACCTGCTGAAAAGCATGTAATATTACTGATGCCATGCGCCCTTTATGGTATTCATTAGGCCCATATACATTGAAAAACTTTAAACCTGCCCAAAAAAATGGCTTTTGTGGTTGCAACAATACCCATTTATCAAATTCATTTTTAGAAATTCCATAGGGATTCATGGGCTTAAGTTGACCTAAGGCGGACTCTTCATCATCGTAACCAAAGCTACCATCACCATAAGTTGCAGCAGATGAGGCATAAACCAAAGGCAGCCCAAATTCTACACAGTAATTCCATAGCATTTTAGAGAAATCTAAATTGAGCTCCTTAAAAATACTTTCGTCTTTTTCGGTTGTATCAGTTTTTGCACCAATATGAAAAACAAACTGTATCAAATTTTCGTTTTTCTGCATCCAAACAAAGAAATCCTTCCGGTTTATTTTCTCCCGGTATTGTTTATTCTCAAGATTTTTAGCCCGATTACCTGCACTGAAATCATCTACCAGAACCAGATCGTAATAACCCAGCTCATTTAAATGAGCAACCAGACAACTGCCTATAAACCCTTCAGCTCCTGTAATAACTATCATTTTTATTTGCTTATGCGTTCAAAAATAGCGATTCTGGCATTATTTGCCTTCAAAAGTGGAAAGCCAATAAGTATTCCTATATTTGCCACTCGATTTTTACTCGGATGAACAATCGTAAAAAAACCGTTTATATAACCCGCAAGGAGCATTTTAATGCCGCCCACCGCCTTTACAATCCAAACTGGACTGATGAACAGAATGAAGCGTTTTTTGGCAAATGTGCCAATAAGCATTTTCATGGGCATAATTTTGATATTTACGTAACGGTAAAAGGAGAAGCTGACCCGGAAACAGGAATGGTGATTGATTTGAAGAAACTTAAAAAGCTCATGCATACATATATCATCGATAAACTGGATCACCAAAATATCAATGAAGATGTAGACTTTATGAAAGGCAAGATGGCATCCATAGAAAATCTGGTGGTTGAAATATGGAATCAGCTGGAGCCCCATATTGACAGGGGTCAATTGCATTGTATCAAACTCTATGAAACCGAAAGGCAATTTGTAGAGTATTATGGAGAGTAAGCGTAGCATATCCACATAAAATGAAGTTTTGTGATAAGGTCTGGTTTTTTTGTTATCTATTTCAGTATATTTGATACATAAAGTATAAACCACATGAAGATATTTCAGGTACTCATTTCATTTATAATTATTGCTTGTCTTTCCGCTTGCAGCAGTTCAGTTACAAATGTTTACGACTACTACATTAAGAATAATGTAGAAAAACATAGCTACGGACAAACTACCGAAAGCAGGACAAAACTACTTTTCAGAAAACAGGAATCAGTAAAAAAATCACAATTGGAACTGGTTGCATTTGCTCAAGATAGTGCCAAATATTTGGTAATTGGCTCACACAAAGTTGCCAAACCATTTATGATGTATGATAGTCTTTATCATTTTGACGTAACTGATTTATATAACCGTGTAAGAGGGAATGACTTTATAAGACAATTAGGCGACTTATCCATTTATTTTGCCCACATCCCTGCCGAAAATTGTAATATGTTTCTTGCTAATTGGCCTTCTATAAAAAACAGATACATGAAAGCTAAACCCAATTCCGGTGAGGTGGTTTATATAGATTATTCATTTGCTCATGGTATTTATCTAAGTTTCCCAAAAACCGGAAACCAAAATGAGCCCTTATCTTGTGATATTTGGGTTGGTAAGCGCAAACATACCATCTCTATGGACGATTTTATTAAGGCTCTAGAAGATTTAAAGGCATTTAGATAAACCACATCTTCCTGCCAATTTTTCCTGGTGCTAATTAAATTCAGCATCCTTACCATTGATGCATATTCCTACTAAAAATCTTAATACCTATTGAATGAAAGCATATGTTTTCCCAGGTCAAGGCTCGCAGTTTACGGGCATGGGCAAAGAGTTATTTGAAAGCATAAAACAGGCAAATGAGTTATTTGAGCAGGCAAATGAATTGCTTGGGTTTAGTATTACTGATCTAATGTTTAATGGCTCAGACGAAGAGTTGAAACAAACCAAAGTAACCCAGCCTGCTATTTTTATTCATTCTGTAATTAAAGCACTTACTGCAGGCGAACACTTTAAGCCTGATATGGTGGCAGGCCACTCTCTTGGAGAGTTCTCTGCATTGGTTGCAAATAAAACCCTAACCTATTCAGACGGACTCATGCTCGTTTACAAACGTGCACTAGCTATGCAAAAAGCATGTGAAATGCAGCCATCTACAATGGCAGCGGTTCTGGGCTTAGATGATTCAAAAGTTGAGGAAATTTGTGCAACTATAACGGATGATGTGGTCGTAGCTGCAAATTATAATTGCCCGGGGCAGCTTGTAATATCCGGAAGTATCAATGGGATTAATAAAGCCTGCGAATTGCTAAAATCTGCCGGAGCCAAAAGAGCGCTGGTGCTGCCGGTTGGCGGTGCATTTCACTCTCCATTAATGGAACCTGCAAGGCTGGAGTTGCAGGAAGCAATTCTTTCGACAAATTTTTCTACTCCTGTTTGCCCGGTATATCAGAATGTAACTGCCAAAGCAGAAACAGACACATCAGCTATTAAACAAAATCTAATAGCACAACTAACAGCACCAGTTAAATGGACCCAAAGTGTGCAGCAGATGGTAGCAGACGGAGCAACACAGTTTATTGAATGTGGCCCTGGAAATGTGCTGCAAGGTTTAGTTAAAAAAATTCATAAAGAGGCGATAACTGCTGCGTTATAAAGAAGCTAATTTCTCTTCCTAAGGAAAGCCCACCCGGGAAGGTGGCTTCCTTGATATTAAATATATTTAAAATGATTCCCCGGGTAATATGCATTCTTGCCCAATTCCTCTTCTATTCTAATAAGTTGATTGTATTTGGCAATTCTATCCGTGCGGCTTGCACTGCCGGTTTTGATTTGTCCGCTGTTTAATGCTACAGCCAAATCAGCAATAGTAGTATCTTCTGTCTCTCCGCTTCTATGGCTCATGATATTTGTATATGCATTTCTTGTCGCCAAGTTTACTGCATCAATAGTTTCTGTTAGCGAGCCAATTTGATTTACTTTAACCAGTATAGAGTTGGCTACACCTTCTTCAATGCCTTTTGCCAGACGCTTGCTGTTGGTCACAAACAAATCATCTCCTACCAGTTGCACTTTACCTCCTATAGCAGTAGTTAACTCAGCCCAACCTTTCCAGTCATCTTCAGCCATTCCATCTTCAATAGATATAATCGGGTATTTGTTTGTCCACTCCTTCCAGTATGCCACCATTCCAGCAGAATCCATCTCACGCTTATCTGATTTTTTAAACGTGTAGATACCTGTTTTCTCATCATAAAACTCAGTTGTAGCAGCATCCATCGCTATATAGATATCTTTACCCGGCTTGTATCCTGCTTCCTCTATTGCTTTTAAAACTGTTTCTATAGCTTCCTCATTGGATGGGATATTTGGAGCAAATCCTCCTTCATCACCTACATTCGTACTGTATCCTTTTTTCTTAAGTACAGCTTTCAGATGATGGAATACTTCAGTACCCATACGCAAAGCCTCACTGAATGAATCAGCCTTTACAGGCATAATCATAAATTCCTGAAAATCGATTGAATTATCTGCATGAGCACCGCCATTTAATATATTCATTAAAGGTATTGGCAATGTATTGGCATTTACCCCACCAACATAACGATAAAGTGGCATATTGCTCTCTACTGCTGCTGCTTTAGCGCAAGCCAGTGAAACTGCAAGAACTGCATTGGCTCCCAGTTTTGATTTATTATCAGTACCATCAAGCTTCAACATCTGACCATCAATTTCGTTCTGCTCAAATACATCCATCCCAATTAGCCTGTCGGAAATTTCCATATTCACATTCTCAACCGCCTTTAGCACACCTTTGCCCATATACACTTTTTTATCACCGTCACGAAGCTCTGCAGCTTCATGAGCGCCCGTTGATGCCCCAGAAGGAACAGCTGCTCGGCCAAGTGCACCTCCCTCTGTAATAACCTCTGCCTCTACTGTTGGATTACCTCTTGAGTCGAGGATTTGTCTTGCATGAATATTGATTATTTGACTCATGATATAATAAATTTATTTGGTTGCCTTGATTTTAAGTTCCCACGTATAAATAACAGGACTCGCATAATGATATCCGCTACTGTTTACGCTGTTCCAGAACCGTTGATTAAGGCGGTAAAGGTATTGAAAAAATTGCTTAAACAAACGCTTTAAAGGCGGCTTATCAAGCAAATCATTGGGGTCTAAAAATTCTACTTTAGAAAATCCTGCCGACTTTAATACATACAACAAACTGCCTGCAGTAAATAAGGTATGATGTGTAAAATCTTCCCACATCCAGTAACTGTGATTAGGGCTTTGTCCATTAGGTACCATCAGAACCAGCACACCATCTGTGCGCAACATTTGAGAAATTGACTTAAGCACATCTATGATAGACTCTTTTGTTAAGTGCTCCAATACATGACTCATTATTATCAAATCAAACCTATCGTGGTGCCTGGATGCATATAATTCTATATCTCTGCCTTGCTCCACCGATAGATTTAACTGCTCCTTGCAATAGGCTGCAGCTTCCGGCAATAACTCCAGCCCGTTAAGGCTTGTGTAGCCTTGTTTTTTTAAAGCAAAGAGCATTTGTCCAAATCCGCACCCAATATCTAAAATACTTGCTTCTTTGTTTAGAGGAAGAATTTGTTGAAGATACGTTGGAATTTTATATGACTGATAAGTGGATGAATCAACCCCTCGATTGGTAAAATAATTATGATAGATGCTATTGGTTGAAGCCATGAAATCAGGCATTCATCAGTTTTACAAAATCATCAAAGAGATAACGGCTGTCATGCGGGCCCGGAGCTGCTTCCGGATGGTATTGTACAGAGAAGGCTTTATTATTCTTCAATCGGATACCTTCAATGGTTTGGTCGTTTAGATTGATATGTGTTACCTCAATATCTTTATTGTTTTTTACATCATTTGCATTAACAGAGAAACCATGATTTTGCGAGGTAATTTCGCAGTGCCCTGTTATTATATTCTTAACAGGATGATTCAATCCCCTGTGTCCATTATGCATTTTGAATGTAGAAATTCCATTCGCTTCAGCCAAAACCTGATGCCCCAAGCAAATACCAAACAAAGGTATTTTACCAGCTAAAATTTCCTTAACCGTATTTACTGCATAATCCATTGCTGCCGGATCACCGGGACCATTGGAAATCATGAATCCATCCGGTTTAAATTTCATCATTTCTGCAAGTGATGTTTTTCCATTAAAAACACCCAAGTAACAATCTCTTTCGACAAGGCTGCGTAGAATATTTTTCTTTACTCCTAAATCAAGCACTGCTACGCGCTTGGCTGCTCCATCGTTGCCCATAAAATAAGTTTGTGCGGTAGACACGTGTGAAGAAAGCTCAAGGCCGGCCATTGAAGGAACCTTAGCCAATTCTGCTTTTAATTCTTCCACACTTTTATTTTCAGAGGAGATAATAGCATTCATTGCACCTTTGCTGCGCACATGCCTCACAATTTGCCTGGTATCAATATCAGAAATACCTACAATATTTTGTGTTGCAAAATAATCCTCTACCGTCATTCCTGCCATTTTACGAGAGAAAGGTACATTAAACTGCTTGCACACCAAGCCCGCAATTTTTATGGAGTCAGACTCTACTTCTTGGGTATGAATACCATAGTTACCAATGTGTACATTGGTTTGAACCAGAATTTGACCAAAATAAGAAGGGTCTGTAAATACTTCCTGGTATCCTGTCATTCCGGTGTTGAAACATATTTCACCGGTGGTGGTACCAATTTTTCCAATAGATGTTCCGGTAAATACGGTGCCGTCTGCAAGAACCAGCGTGGCAGGGAATTTAATTTGCTTGTCCAAGGTAGGTTAGATTTTGGCAAAGATAAACTTTCCCAGCTTTTTGATACATCCAAGTTATAAACAGGCAATTGTAACCCGCTAAGGCTTAAAAAATGCTAGCCTTATCGCCAGATTTAGGCCTGAGCGGTAGGTCCGCCAAAATTCATAGGAATGGGTGGGAAACCATCTCCTATATTTATCTCACCATGTATTTCCTCGTACTTATTGATATTGTCTCCTAATGCCATCAATAAGCGTTTGGCGTGCTCAGGGGTTAAGATAATACGTGATTTAACCTTTGCCTTAGGCACACCCGGCATAATCCTTACAAAGTCTATAACAAACTCTGCATTAGAATGGGTAATAATGGCAAGATTTGAGTATACACCTTCAGCGGTTTCTTCACTTAACTCAATATTAATCTGATTTGGATTCTGGTTTTCCATATTTTTTTTCTTTCAAAATCAAAAGTAGTAAATGGTTTTGTATTTATTGGCAATCCAATACTTCTATACATAAATTTGACTACTCATAAACAATGAAAAAAATTAAGACAAGTTTTTCCTCTTTACTCATAATTATATTTATTTTCAGCGCTTGCCAGCAACGTTACTGGTACCGAATGAAATTTGATTTCTGGCAAAAGCCGGATAAAGGTAGCTGCAGAGTATATATTGAAAACCATGCGCAGCATTTATTAAAAGTAGATTTTGATGCCTATATGCAGCAGGCATGCGAGAAACGAATGAAAAAAAACAATTATGTAATATCTGGTAAAGACTCCACTGACTTTGTATTACATGTTATCATTTCTGCAGATACACTCATAGGAAGTGGCACCGGGCAAACCGTAAAGGCTAGCAGTGATCAAATAAGTTACTATAGCTATAATCGGGAACAAATAAAGCAACTGCTATTTACCATTATGCTAAAGGAAGGTGAGAAACAAAATATAAGATGGGTTGAAAAAGCAGATTTATATTTTATGGATGATGAAATTAGAGATCTGGGAAGAAGTATTGGTTTGGTTAATGCTATAATTAAGCAAAACCAATAACGCATAAAAAAAGCCGCCTCTTTCGAGGCAGCTCTCATCTTTTTGTTTGGTAGAATATTTATGCTTTTGCTGTTTCAGCTTTTGATGCCATCAAAGCCTCATACTCTTCACGTGATCCAACAATCAGTTTTTCATAATCACGCATACCGGTACCGGCAGGTATTTGATGCCCAACAATCACATTTTCTTTAATACCCAACATCTGATCTACTTTACCAGATATAGCAGCCTCATTAAGCACCTTAGTTGTTTCTTGGAACGATGCCGCACTCAGGAAGCTATGTGTACCTAATGATGCACGCGTAATACCCTGAATAACCTGACTTGCTGTAGCAGGAACAGCATCGCGCACCTGCACGAGTTTTTTGTCCTGACGTTTCAGCATGGAGTTCTCATCACGTAATCTGCGCACATGCACAATCTGACCGGCTTTTAAAGAAGCTGAATCTCCTGAATCGGTAACAACTTTCTTGTCATAAATCCAATCATTTGTTCTCTTGAACGACCATCTGTCAACATTCTCCCCTTCTAAGAACAAGGTATCTCCCGGATCTTCAACTTCCAGTTTTTGCATCATTTGACGAACAATAATTTCTATGTGTTTGTCATTGATTTTTACACCCTGTAAGCGATATACTTCCTGGATACCATTCAATATATAACGCTGAACAGCTGAAGGACCTTCAATACGCAGGATATCTTGCGGACTGATAGAACCATCAGATAATGGAGAACCGGCTTTTACGAAATCATTTTCCTGAACAAGGATGTGTTTTGATAAAGAAACAAGATATTTCTTTTGCTCACCATCTCTAGAAGTAATGATTACCTCACGGTTACCACGCTTAATGCCACCAAAGCTCACCACACCGTCAATTTCAGTAACAACTGCAGGGTTTGATGGATTACGTGCCTCAAATAACTCAGTTACACGAGGTAAACCACCGGTAATATCACGGGTTTTACCAACCACGCGAGGTATTTTAACCAAAATTTCGCCCGCTTTAATTGAATGCCCTTCTTCTACAATAATGTGGGCACCTACAGGCATATTGTATTCTTTAATTGGTTTGCGCTTGCCATCCATAATCACAATGGAAGGGATCTTGGTTTTGTCTTTCGACTCAATGATTACTTTTTCCTTGTGTCCTGTTTGCTCATCCGATTCTTCTTTGTAAGTAACGTTCTCAATAATATTCTCGAATGCAATCTTACCAGCAAATTCAGAAATGATTACCGCATTGTATGGATCCCATGTACAGATACGCTCGCCTTTGGCAATTTTCTGTCCGTTTTGAACAAATAAATGCGCACCATAAGGTATATTAACAGTAATAATTGGCTGACGGGTGTTCTCATCCAAAATACGGATTTCACCCTGACGACCCAATACCACTTCAGCTTTACCATCATCCGTATTCAAGACGGTTGTTCTGATTTCTTCAAACTCCAGTATACCTCCGAATTTTGCATTCATTTGCGACTCAGAAGCGATATTGGATGCAGTACCACCCACGTGGAATGTACGAAGTGTTAACTGTGTTCCAGGCTCACCGATAGATTGAGCTGCTATTACACCTGCTGCATCTCCACGTTGAGCCATTCTTCCTGAAGCAAGGTTTCTTCCGTAACATTTACCACAAATACCCAATTGGGTTTCGCAGGTAAGCGCAGAACGTATTTCTATTTGCTCAATTGGTGAAACCTCAATTTTACCAGCTATTTCTTCAGTGATTTCGTCACCTGAGTGGCAGATAAGTTGGCCAGAAAGCGGATCATATACATCATGCAAACTGGTGCGACCCAGAATACGCTCGTACAATGTTTCAACCACCTCCTCATTGTCTTTAAGTGCAGACATCATAATACCACGCAGCGTTCCGCAATCTTCTTCATTTACCACTACGTCCTGTGCTACATCATGCAACCTACGAGTTAAGTAGCCGGCATCCGCAGTTTTCAAAGCTGTATCAGCAAGACCTTTACGCGCACCGTGAGTTGAAATGAAGTATTCAATAACCGAAAGACCCTCTTTAAAGTTTGAAAGAATTGGGTTTTCAATAATCTCACCTGTTCCACCAGAAAGATTTTTCTGTGGTTTTGCCATCAATCCCCTCATACCACCCAACTGACGAATTTGCTCCTTGGAACCACGAGCTCCTGAGTCAAGCATCATATAGATTGGATTAAACCCTTGCTGGTCGTCTTTTAGTTGTTTTAATAAGGTATCAGCCAAACGAGAGTTAATACGAGTCCAGATATCGATAACCTGGTTGTAACGCTCATTGTTTGTAATGAAACCATTGTTGTAATTGCTCCATATTTCTTCAACCTCTGCCATTGCCTGCTTCACAAATTTCTCTTTTTCGGCAGGAATCATAACATATGACAGGTTGAATGAAAGGCCTCCTCTGAATGCATAGTGATAACCTAAATCTTTGATATCATCTAGGAACCTTGCAGCACGATCCATGCCACTTATACGAATTACGTTACCAATAATATCGCGAAGATTTTTCTTGGTTAAAGTTTCATTGATATAGCCAAAATCAGCAGGAACTACCTGATTAAAGATAACACGTCCGAGGGTTGTATCTATGAGTTTAGAAACCAAATTACCATCTTCTTTCACCATTACGCGGCATTTAACCAAAGCATGCAAATCAACTTTTCTTTCATTGAAAGCTATAATGGCTTCTTCAGGAGAATAGAAAGTTAAACCTTCTCCTTTTACTACATGCTCCTTAACCGATTTACGACCTTTGGTAATGTAGTAAAGACCCAACACCATGTCTTGCGATGGCACTGCAATAGGTGCACCATTAGCAGGGTTCAAGATATTGTGTGATGCAAGCATTAATACTTGCGCTTCAAGAATTGCAGCGTTGCCAAGCGGTACATGAACAGCCATCTGGTCACCGTCAAAGTCGGCATTAAAACCTGTACAAACCAGTGGGTGTAACTGAATGGCTTTACCTTCTACAAGCTTAGGCTGAAAAGATTGAATACCCAACCTGTGAAGTGTAGGAGCACGGTTGAGCAACACCGGATGGCCTTTTAATATATTTTCAAGTATATCCCAGATTACAGCCTCTTTTCGATCTACCAGTTTCTTGGCAGATTTCACTGTTTTTACAATACCACGCTCTAATAATTTACGTATAATAAACGGTTTAAATAACTCAGCCGCCATGTTTTTAGGTATTCCGCACTCATGTAGTTTAAGATTTGGACCTACCACAATTACAGAACGACCCGAATAATCAACACGCTTACCAAGTAAGTTTTGACGGAAACGACCCTGCTTTCCTTTAAGCATATCACTTAAAGATTTAAGAGGGCGATTGCCTTCTGTTTTCACAGCACTTACACGTCTGGTATTATCAAATAATGAATCGACAGCTTCCTGTAACATACGTTTTTCATTACGTAATATTACTTCAGGAGCCTTGATTTCCATCAAACGTTTTAAACGATTGTTACGGATGATTACCCTGCGGTACAAATCATTCAAATCTGACGTTGCAAAACGACCACCTTCCAAAGGCACAAGCGGACGTAACTCAGGAGGAATAACCGGAAGTATTTTTACAACCATCCACTCAGGACGATTTTCACCATGCTGTTGTGAAGCACGGAATCCTTCAATTACTTTCAGGCGTTTTAATGCTTCCTGTTTACGTTGTTGCGATGTTTCATTCTGAGCCTTATGTCTTAAATCATAAGACAAGGTATCAAGGTTTATGCGCGATAATAAGAACCACAATGCATCACCGCCCATTTTAGCGATGAACTTATTAGGATCTTCATCATCCAGATGTTGGTTTTCTTTAGGAAGTGAATCCAGAATATCCAGATACTCTTCTTCCGTTAATAAATCATACATCTGCACGCCATCAGCATTTTTAATACCCGGCTGGCATACTACGTAACGCTCATAATAAACCACCATATCGAGTTTCTTTGTAGGAATACCCAACAGGTAACCAATTTTATTTGGTAATGAGCGGAAATACCATATGTGTGCTACAGGTACAACCAGGTTAATGTGACCAATACGCTCACGTCTTACTTTCTTTTCTGTAACCTCAACACCGCAACGATCACAAACGATGCCCTTGTAGCGAATACGTTTATACTTACCGCAATGGCATTCGTAATCTTTTATAGGACCAAATATTCTTTCGCAAAACAAGCCGCCCATTTCAGGTTTGAATGAACGGTAGTTGATTGTTTCAGGTTTGGTCACTTCACCATGTGATTTTTGTAAAATAGATTCAGGCGATGCCAGGCCTATTCTGATTTTGGTGAAATTACTTTTGATCTTTTGATCTTTTCTAGACATATAATATGTTCTTAACTTTTATTGAATGTGTTGCCTTAACTGTTGAAGTATTACTCCAACGTGATATCTAAACCTAAACCTCTCATTTCATGAACCAATACATTGAATGATTCAGGTATGCCAGGCTGTGGCAGGTTATCACCTTTTACAATAGCTTCATAAGTTTTTGCACGACCGATGATGTCGTCTGATTTAACGGTAAGTATCTCCTGAAGAATATTGGCTGCGCCAAATGCCTCGAGTGCCCATACCTCCATTTCACCAAAACGCTGGCCACCAAACTGCGCTTTACCACCCAACGGCTGCTGTGTGATAAGGGAGTATGGCCCTATAGAGCGTGCGTGCATTTTATCATCAACCATGTGGCCCAGTTTAAGCATGTAAATTATACCAACTGTTACTGGCTGATGGAAACGCTCACCTGATAATCCATCATGCAAATAAGTTTTGCCATATTCTGGAATACCAGCCTTGTGACAGAATTCAAGAACCTGATCATCGGAAGCACCATCAAAAATGGGTGTAGCAAATTTTACGCCCAATTCCTTGCCGGCCCAGCCCAAAACTGTTTCATAAATCTGACCCAAATTCATACGCGATGGTACACCTAATGGATTCAAAACTATATCTACAGGAGTTCCGTCTTCCATAAACGGTAGGTCTTCATCACGAACAATGCGTGCTACAATACCTTTGTTTCCATGGCGTCCGGCCATTTTATCACCAACTTTTAACTTGCGTTTATTAGCTACATAAACCTTAGCCATTTTAAGAATACCTGTTGGCAACTCGTCTCCAACCAAAACAGCGAACTCCTTGCGTTTAAAGTCAGCTATTTCCTGGTTAAGTCTGTTTTTATAGTTAGCTAAAATAAGCCGCACCAATTCATTTTTATCTGCATCGGTTGTCCAATTGTTGGCATTAATATGGGTAAAATCAATGTCGTTAAGATTCTTCATGGTAAACTTGGTTCCTTTCGGAATCAGCTCCTCATTGTATACATTGAATACGCCCTGAGAGGTTTTACCTGAAAGAACAGAGAAAAGTTTTTCTACCAGCGTAGATTTAATTTCTTTAACCTGTTTTTCATGCTCATCCTGCAACTTGGAAACACGTGCTTTCTCTTCTTGCTTGGTAAGCTTTTCTTTCTTTGCTCTGGAGAATAACTTCTTATCAATTACCACCCCTGTTGATGATGGTGGTGCCTTCAATGAGGCATCTTTAACATCACCAGCTTTATCGCCAAAAATGGCGCGAAGTAATTTCTCTTCAGGTGAAGGTTCAGTTTCTCCTTTGGGTGTGATTTTTCCAATCAGAATATCTCCTTCGCTAACCTCACAACCTACACGAATTAAACCATTCTCATCCAGATTTTTGGTTGCTTCCTCGCTTACGTTTGGAATATCATTTGTTAGTTCTTCCTCACCACGCTTGGTGTCGCGAACTTCAAGTTCAAATTCTGTAACATGGATAGAAGTAAAAATATCTTCCTTAACCACACGCTCAGAAATAACAATCGCATCCTCAAAGTTAAATCCTTGCCAAGGCATGAAAGCAACTTTAAGGTTACGTCCCAATGCAAGTTCTCCTCCTTCGGTAGCATAACCTTCGCATAAAACCTGACCTTTTTCAACCCTATCACCTTTGCGAACAATTGGTTTAAGGTTTATACAGGTATTTTGATTGGTTCTACGGAATTTTATGAGGTTATACGATTTGGAATCATTGCCAAAGTTTACAAGTTTGTCGGTTTCTGATTGCTCATAGCGTACCCTGATTTCGTTGGCATCTACGTATTCAACCACCCCTTTACGTTCAGCCACAATTAGTGTACGAGAATCTCTAGCCACACGGCCTTCAAGTCCTGTTCCTACAATTGGAGCCTGCGGACGCAACAACGGCACTGCCTGGCGTTGCATATTAGAACCCATCAGCGCACGGTTTGCATCGTTGTGCTCAAGGAATGGAATCATAGACGCTGCGATGGATACAATCTGATTTGGAGCAATATCCATGAAATCAAGTTTCTCCGGTTCTAGCATCGGGAAGTCTCCTTCATAACGTGCCTTTATACGATCTTCCTTAAAGTTACCTTTATCATCATAAGCGGCATCAGACTGAGCTATGGTTTTTCCATCTTCATCTTCCGCACTTAAATAAGTTACAGGATCATTAACCATTACCTTTCCTTTGGTAACTTTAAGGTATGGTGTTTCAATAAAGCCCATGCCATTAATTTTAGCATGAACACACAACGAAGAAATTAAACCGATGTTCGGTCCTTCAGGTGTTTCGATGGTACACAAACGACCATAGTGGGTATAATGCACGTCACGTACCTCAAATCCGGCACGATCACGACTTAAACCACCCGGACCAAGGGCACTCATTCTGCGCTTATGTGTTATTTCAGCCAATGGATTAGTCTGATCCATAAACTGAGATAACTGGTTAGTTCCAAAAAACGAATTGATTACTGATGATAATGTTTTGGCATTGATAAGGTCGGTTGGTGTGAACACCTCGTTGTCGCGGATATTCATGCGCTCACGGATGGTACGAGCCATACGAGCCAAACCTACACCAAACTGAGAATACAATTGTTCACCAACTGTACGTACACGTCTGTTAGACAAATGGTCAATATCATCAACATCTGCACGAGAATTTGATAACTCAATAAGATATTTGATAATGGCTACAATATCATCTTTGGTTAACACACGCACTTCACTTGAAGTCGTACGTTCCAATTTACGATTGATTCTATAACGACCTACTTCTCCTAAATCATAACGCTTATCGGAGAAAAATAATTTATCAATTACACCACGTGCCGTTTCTTCATCCGGTGGATCTGCATTACGCAACTGGCGATAAATATGCTCATGTGCTTCTTTACCGCTGTTTGCTGTATCTTTTTGAAGTGTGTTTAGAATGATAGCGAAGTCATTGTGGCTAGACTCATTTTTGTGCAGCAGTATGGTTTTAACATCTGCATCAACAATTAAATCAATATGGTCATCTTCCAGAATGGTATCGCGCTCTATGATTACCTCATTGCGCTCAATAGATACCACCTCACCTGTATCTTCATCCACAAAATCTTCAACCCAAGTTTTGAGCACACGAGCAGCAAGTTTGCGGCCGAGTACTTTTTTCAAACCAGACTTACTCACCTTTACCTCTTCAGCAAGGTCAAACAGGTTCAAGATATCCTTATCTGTTTCATATCCTATTGCGCGGAGCAAGGTGGTTACAGGGAACTTTTTCTTACGGTCGATGTATGCATACATCACATTGTTCACATCGGTTGCAAACTCAATCCATGAACCCTTGAAAGGAATTACACGGGCTGAATATAATTTGGTGCCGTTGGTGTGGTATGACTGCCCAAAGAACACACCTGGTGAACGATGCAATTGAGATACAATAACACGCTCAGCTCCGTTAATAACGAAAGTTCCGCTAGGGGTCATGTATGGAATAGTACCAAGGTACACATCCTGAACAATTGTTTGAAAATCCTCATGCTCCGGGTCGTTGCACGATAAGCGTAATTTTGCCTTAAGCGGCACACTATAAGTTAACCCCCTCTCAATACACTCATCAATAGAGTAGCGTGGAGGATCAACAAAATAATCGAGAAACTCGAGTACGAAAATATTACGTGTATCGGATATCGGAAAATTCTCCTGAAATACTTTGAAGAGACCTTCATTTGCACGACTCTCAGAAGTGGTATCCAGCTGAAAGAACTCACGAAAAGACTCTAATTGTACATCTAGAAAATCGGGATAATCGATTACTTTTTTTACTGAGGTGAAATTAATTCTTTCACCTGCATTTACTTGTTTATTAGCCAAGGGATTATTGGTTTAAAACTGACTAAAATATATATCAATCCTATAAAATAGAAATTTGACCCACGGCATTGGCCGGGGTCAAATTAAAAAGAAAAGCTGAGAACCAATTACTTAAGTTCAACCTCAGCTCCGGCTTCGGTAAGCTTAGCCTTCAGATCTTCAGCAGTGGCTTTATCCACACCTTCTTTAATAGGTTTTGGCGCGCCATCTACTAGTTCTTTGGCTTCTTTCAAACCAAGTCCGGTAAGATCTTTTACAACTTTTACTACGTTTAATTTTGCAGCGCCAGCGCTTTTCAAAATAACGTCAAAAGTTGATTTTTCTGCAGCAGGTGCAGCAGCACCACCACCAGCAGCAGGAGCAGCAACGGCAACTGCAGCAGCTGCAGGCTCGATACCATACTCGTCTTTAAGGATTGTTGCTAACTCATTTACTTCTTTTACTGACAAGTTTACCAACTGTTCAGCAAACGCTTTTAAATCTGCCATTTTAGTTAAAATTTAATTGTTATTAATTGTTGTTGAATTTGATTTTGTGGATCTATGAATTTATTCGGGTCTTTCTGATAATGTTTTAACAATACCTGCAAGTTTGCCACCGCTACTTTGCAAAGCAGAGATAACATTCTTGGCAGGAGATTGCAGCAATCCTATGATTTCGCCAATGAGTTCATTCTTGCTCTTCAGCGCAATGAGTGAATCAAGCTGATTATCTCCGATATAGATATCAGTGTCGATGTAAGCACCTTTAAGTTCAGGTTTCTTGCCATCTTTTCTGAATTCTTTTATGATTTTAGCTGCGCTTTTGCTGTCTTGAGCGAATAACAAAGCTGTGTTACCTTTAAGAGTGTCTACCAAAGCTCCGAAATTTTTATCGGTACGCTCAATAGCTTTTTCAATTAAAGTATTTTTAGCTACTTCCATTTCTATTCCATCTTTAAAAAATGCCCTTCTCAGATCACTTGTCTTTTGCGCATTTAAAGATGATACATCAGTTACGTAGATGTATTTAAACTCATTCAGCTTCTGCGTGAGTTGTTGTATTATTTCACCTTTTTGTTCTTTGTTCATAACTGATCAGAATTAAATACCCGGTATTGATTTGGTATCAACAGCTATTCCAGGGCTCATCGTACTGGAGATACTAACACCTTTGAGGTATGTACCCTTTGCTGAAGACGGTTTAAGTTTAACGATTGTTTGTATAAGCTCTAGCGCATTATCATAGAGTTTTTCGGGGGCAAATGAGGCCTTACCAATAGAGGTATGAATGGCTCCTTCTTTATCAACTTTAAAATCTATTTTACCCGCTTTAACTTCTCTTACTACTTTACCGATTTCGGTAGAAACAGTTCCTGATTTAGGATTTGGCATCAAATTACGTGGTCCTAAAATTTTACCAAGCTTACCCAACTTAGCCATCACGTTTGGCTGAGTAACGATGATATCAATATCGGTCCAGCCTTGTTCAATTTTTTGGATAAATTCATCCAAACCAACAAAATCTGCTCCGGCATCTTTTGCTTCTGCTTCTTTGTCGGGAGTTACAAGTGCTAACACACGAACTGTTTTTCCTGTTCCGTGAGGTAAAGATACCACACCACGAACCATTTGGTTGGCTTTCTTAGGATCTACACCCAGGCGGATGTCGATATCAACAGAAGAGTCAAATTTGGTGTAAGAAATGTCTTTCACCAATTTTGAAGCTTCAGTTAAGGCATAATGCTTATTTACATCAACCTTCTTCAGTGCCTCTTTTCTTTTTTTAGATATTTTGACCATTGCTAATTACTTTTTACTTTTTAACTTCAAACGGGGCATCTCCGGTTACGTTTATGCCCATACTTCTTGCAGTTCCGGCAACCATCTTCATCGCTGATTCAACTTTAAAGCAGTTCATGTCCTGCATTTTTTCTTCAGCTATTTTTCTGATTTGATCCCAGTTTACTGAACCGGCTTTCTTACGATTGGATTCTGCAGAACCTTTCTGCAATTTGGTTACTTCAAGCAACTGTGCTGCAACCGGTGGGGTTTTAATAACAAAGTCGAAGGACTTATCACTATAAACCGAAATGACTACCGGCAATACTTTACCAGCCTTTTCTTGCGTACGGGCATTAAATTGCTTGCAAAACTCCATAATGTTTACACCCTTTGAACCTAGGGCAGGACCAATTGGAGGTGCAGGGTTGGCTGCGCCACCTTTGATCTGGAGTTTAATAAATCCTGTTAGTTCTTTAGCCATTGTATTATATTATTAACTTTCTTTTTCTACTTGTACAAAGTTGAGTTCAAGTGGTGTTCTCCTTCCGAAAATTTTAACCATTACTTTCAACTTTTTCTTGTCCTCCATTACCTCTTCAATTACCCCACTAAAACCACTGAAAGGACCATCAATTACTTTTACTGATTCGTTGATTATAAAAGGTTCAGCCATCAACTCACCTTGTTCTGCCATTTCATCTACTGTACCTAAAATTCTATTAACTTCAGCCTGACGCAGGGGTGTTGGTGTTGATTTACCTCCAAGAAAACCAACAACACCATTTACTGATTCAATGATATGAGGAACCTCTCCTGTTAATTCGCCCTGTATTAAAATATAACCGGGGAAGTAATTTTTCTCTTTAGATGTTTTTTTACCATTTTTAATCTGATAAACTTTCTCCGTAGGAATGAGGATTTGAGGAACCTGAGCACGCAAGCCTGCTCTGTCGAGTTCAGACTCAATTTGTGCTTTAACCTTCTTTTCCTGTCCGGTTACCGCACGTACCACGTACCATTTATGTTGATCCTGCTGTGTCATTGTTTCCATCTATTACGGTTTGCTTATTGGAAAATCTGATAAAAGAATCCAAGCATGCTGCTGCTCATAATATCAATTACACCAATCAGTAATGCGATAAGTAAAGAAGCTACCATAACGATGATGGTACTCTCCTGCAAATCTTCCCAGGTTGGCCATGATACCTTGTTTACCAACTCATCGGTAGACAATCTTAAATATTCCTTTAGCTTTTCCATATTGTTTAAGCGTAAACGCTGATACTTTTTGTTTGGCAGGAGTGGAGAGATTCGAACTCCCATCAACGGTTTTGGAGACCGCTATTCTACCCTTGAACTACACTCCTTATTGATGCCAAATGTTGGATAGCAATGAGCTACCCAACATTCAGCAACTAAATCACAGATAATCACTCAAGAATTTCTGTTACCTGGCCAGCACCAATGGTTCTGCCACCTTCGCGGATAGCGAAACGCAGGTTTTTCTCCATAGCAACCGGAGCGATTAACTGAACCGTGATGGTTACGTTATCGCCAGGCATAATCATTTCCATTCCGTCTGGTAAAATTACCTCACCTGTAACGTCAGTTGTACGCAAGTAGAACTGAGGACGGTATTTGTTAAAGAATGGCGTATGACGTCCACCTTCTTCTTTAGAAAGAACGTAGATTTCGGCTTTGAATTTGGTATGTGGGGTTACTGATCCCGGCTTGCAAATAACCATTCCTCTGCGGATTTGATCTTTATCAATACCACGTAACAATAAACCTACATTATCACCTGCCTCACCACGGTCAAGGATTTTGCGGAACATCTCAACACCTGTAATTACAGAGGTAAGTTTCTCAGCACCTAAACCGATGATTTCTACAGGATCATTACTATTAATTACACCACGCTCGATACGTCCGGTAGCAACCGTTCCACGACCTGTGATAGAGAATACGTCTTCAACAGGCATTAAGAAAGGAAGATCTACTGCACGAGGAGGAACCGGGATGTATGAATCAACAGCATCCATTAATTCCATAATTTTTTCTACCCATTTTGCATCTCCATTCAATCCACCTAAAGCAGATCCACGGATAACAGGAATCTCAGTTCCGGGGAATTCATATTTAGATAGTAAATCACGGATTTCCATTTCAACGATTTCCAATAATTCCGGATCGTCAACCATGTCAACTTTGTTCATGAACACAACGATACGAGGTACACCTACCTGACGAGCAAGAAGGATATGCTCGCGGGTTTGAGGCATTGGTCCGTCTGTTGAAGCTACCACAAGAATAGCACCATCCATCTGAGCTGCACCTGTAACCATGTTTTTCACATAGTCAGCGTGACCAGGACAGTCAACGTGTGCATAGTGACGATTTGCAGTTGCATACTCAACGTGAGCAGTGTTAATAGTGATACCGCGCTCTTTTTCTTCAGGAGCTGAGTCGATTGAATCAAAAGAACGAGCTTCTGATAATCCTTTTTCCGCCAAAACTTTGGTGATGGCAGCGGTTAAGGTTGTTTTACCGTGGTCTACGTGACCGATAGTACCAATGTTTACGTGTGGTTTACTGCGGTCGAATTTTTCTTTAGCCATAATTTTAGTTTGTTATATTTTAAAGTTTAAAGTTTCATTTCATCATTTCTATTGTTCCGGATAAAAACTGAACAATCTTATCACCCTCACCTTTTGAGCCGTTGAGCAGGATTGAACTGCCGACCTCTTCCTTACCAAGGAAGTGCTCTACCACTGAGCTACAACGGCTAATTGGCCCATTCCAACTTAACTAACCAACCACTAACTTTAATTAATGGCCAATTAGAATTGACTTGAGCGGGAGACGAGGCTCGAACCCGCGACCTACAGCTTGGAAGGCTGTCGCTCTACCAACTGAGCTACTCCCGCATTATTTGAAAGACCTATTTATCCTAACAAAAAGAAATTTTATTTCCCATTTGCTGTCGCTCTACCTCCCGATATCCGATAAATCGTTATCGGGATGAGCTACTCCCGCATTATTTGAAAGACCTATTTATCCTAACAAAAAGAAATTTTATTTCCCATTTGCTGTCGCTCTACCTCTCGATATCCGATAAATCGTTATCGGGATGAGCTACTCCCGCATTATTTGAATGTTAAATTTCACGTAGAAGGTGCCAATTGTTTTATCATTTAGCACTTGAAAATTAACTTTCATTTGTAGTGGGGAGAGAAGGATTCGAACCTTCGAAGTCGTAAGACAACGGATTTACAGTCCGTCCCAGTTGGCCACTTTGGTATCTCCCCGATTACTGAATAAACAGGTGAGCCACTTGCCGGAATCGAACCAGCGACCTACTGATTACAAATCAGTTGCTCTACCAGCTGAGCTAAAGTGGCGTATGATTTTTAATCTGCAAAGAACATAATACAATCTCGCCCTTTCGGAAAAAAGGACTGCAAATGTAGCGTTTTGCAGGATGATTACAAGTAGGAAGCAACTTTTTATTTAAAAAAAGCTTTAAAGAGTAGGATGCGTAACAGTGCGGCAAAAGTGCAGCATCTGTCGGATATTTTCAACTTTTTTAAAAAAATAATTAAAAACCGGGCAGCTTAAAAAGATACGGATCAAAAGTTGATCTGCGCTTTAATCTATAAATCAGATTCTTATGAAATAAACGACAGTTTGCTTTGGTGTTTTTCCTTGTATTTTCTAACCTGTGTTACCAGTTTATCCATAAGCATATCCATCCCCGATTCAAAGGTTGTACTTTGCTCTTTTGCAAAAATGGTATTGGCATTGAGGTTTACCTTTACCTCAATCACTTTGTTTTCCTTTTCTGCATCCTTCTCCAACCTTAGAAAAACCTCAGCACTGCGAATACCGTCATAAAATGTTGCCAGTTTCTCAATTTTTTTGGTCACAAATTCAAGCAATTTTTTGTCTGCTTTGAAATGGATGGATTGAATTTCTACTTTCATGGGAATAATGATTAGGTTGTTTACATTTAATCTTGCCAGCCTCAAACTTGCTGCATAAGTTTATCAATTATTGGCAGGACTTAAGCTCGGGGGTGTTTATTCTTATAAATATTTTTTAAACGCTCAATGCTGTTATGTGTGTAAACCTGAGTTGCCGCAAGATTGGCATGACCAAGCAGCTCCTTAATCGCATTTAAATCAGCTCCTTTATTTAGTAAATGAGTTGCAAAGGTATGCCTAAGCACATGCGGGCTCCTTTTCTCAATGGAAGTTACCAATGAAAGGTATTTTTTTACAATATTATATACCAATTTCGGATACATCATTTGCCCTGTATCTGTTGTAAATAACTGTTGATGCTGAATACCCTGGTCAGTTCTGGATTGCAAGTAAAGAATGAGTTCTTCCTTTAGCTCTGCCGTTATAGGCATGATACGTTCTTTATTTCTTTTACCCAGAACTTTTAATGTATCTCTGGCAAAATCAATATCTGCTGTTTTCAAGCCAATCAATTCAGACAAACGAATACCTGTGCTGTAAAAAAGAATCAAAATAAGTTTGTTTCGTTTGCCAGCAAAATCATCCCCAAAGGCAATATCTTCATAATCGAGCAAACGATTCATATGTTGCTCTTCTACGAATACAGGAAGGCGTTTGCTTGTTTTAGGTGGCTGCACCTTCGAAAGTGGATTACTGCTAACCACTTTCTCTTTCATTAAAAATCTGTAAAAAGATTTAAGTGAGGATAATTTGCGGTTTATACTGCGGGCTGTAACTTTATCGTGCATCAATTGCACAAGCCAACTCCTAATCATCTGATGATTGATAAAACGCGGATGATTGGTTTCGTATTGTAGTTGGATGTATTTTGAGAACTGCGTTAAATCTACCCTGTAAGCACTAATGGTGTGTATTGAGAAGTGTTTTTCAAACGTTAAATACTGAATGAATGATGTAATGCTTTCTTCCATCATACCTATTACACAATTAGCTTTACCGAAGGTATGATATCTTCTTTAAAAAACAAAACAGCCCCGCTTTCATGCGGGGCTGTTGATTATTGAGATAACGTTATCTTAAGATCCTGATTCCTGTTGCATTTTAAGCTTGTAGGCAGCACGGATGATCTGTTGGCGCTTCTTAATACAAGGTTTGGTAAAAGACTGGCGTTCGCGCAGTTCTTTAACAACGCCTGTTTTTTCGAATTTCTTCTTAAATTTTTTAAGCGCTTTGTCTAGTGATTCGTTTTCTTTAACGTTAATGTAGATCATATTTGTACACCTCCTCCCTTTGAGTCTCCTTTGTTTTATTAAGGGACGACAAAGAAAGGGCTATTTTCTGAATTAGCCAAATAAATACTTATTCCACGGTAACTTTTCGAACATTAACGGCTATGGCACCTCTTGGCCCCTGCTCTATCTCAAAAGTCACCTTATCTCCCTCTCCTACTTGTTCCGTTAAATTATTGGCATGAACGAAATAACTCACATTTGATCTGGGCACTTTAATAAAGCCATAGCCTTTTGATGTATTGAAATAAGAGATAACACCTGAGCCGGTTTTATCCTCCTCCGGAAGATCTTCCATTTTAGGGGTACTAATTCTAATGTCTTCCTGATTTATCTCGTACTTTTTCTTTGGGTCTGGTGGTGTATCCGTTAAGTTACCATTATGGTCAACATAGGCAAACATGGCCTCTAACCCCTGCCCTTTAAGTGATACAGATTTACGTTCTTCTTTTTTCTGTTCTTTGTCCTGACGCTTTTTTAGTTTCTTTTTTTCTCTTTCTTTTTTGCTAAATGTTTCTTGCGATTTGCCCATGATTTTGTATTAATTAGGATAATAAATGAGCGAAAAACAATCAGTACAGATGCAGAACGCGTCAATAATTATGATAGTCAAAGGTAATCACAAATAGCGGTTATAACAAAATTAATGATGTAAAGCCTCTTCAGGGCTCGTGCAGTGGCTCGTTCAAATAAAATATTCCTTAAGTAACAAAAGCATATACATATATTGATGGAATTAGATTTTATTTATATTAATTTGATTTTATGGTAAGTAAACGAAGGTTCCTGAAAACGCTTGCTCTCTCGGCAGGTATGCCCTTAACGGGCAATGGCAAAGAATGGCTGGAGTGGATAGCCAGCCAACCGCAAAACAATGATTTCTGGATGCAAATACGAGGGGATTATGAACTAAAACCTGATTATATTAATCTAGAAAATGGTTACTACAGCATGATGGCAAGGCCTGTGATGGAGGCCTATCTGAACGATATACGCACTGTGAACAAAGAGCATTCCTATTATATGCGTACGGTTCAGTTTGAAAATAAATTTAAAACACGAGACCGATTAGCTGACCTATTGGGTTGCAAGAAAGAAGAGTTGATTATAACCCGAAACACAACCGAATCATTGGACACCATCATTAGCGGTATTGACTGGAAAGCAGGAGATGAAGCCATTGCTGCCTGGCAGGATTATGGAAGCATGCTGGATATGTTTAGGCAGCAGGAACGCAGATATGGTATGAAATTAAAAATGGTATCTGTGCCCAACCACCCGCAAAACGATGAAGAAATTGTTTCGCTTTATGAAAAAGCCATCACCACCAAAACCAAGTTAATCATGATTTGCCACATGATAAATATTACCGGACAAATTTTACCTGTTAGAAAAATATGTGATATGGCACATGCACACGGTGTAGAAGTAATGGTTGATGGTGCGCATGCAGTGGCTCATATGCAATTTAAAATAGATGAATTGAATTGTGACTACTATGGAAGCAGCCTACATAAATGGTTGGGTGCACCATTGGGTGCAGGCATTTTGTATGTAAAACAAGAAAAGATTAAGAAAATTTGGCCATTGTTTGGCGAGAGCGGATTTACAGATGACGATATCAGAAAATTAAATCATACAGGCACCATTCCTGTTGCAACTGATATTGCTATCAACCATGCCATTGATTATCATTTAAAAATTGGAATTGAAAGAAAAGAAGCGCGATTAAAATTTTTGAAGAACTACTGGACCGAAAAGGTAATAATCAAAAAGAATGTGGTACTAAATACCCCTGTAGCGCCTGAAAGAACCGGAGCCATTGCCAACGTAGGCGTTAAAAACATACCCCCTTCGCAACTTGCCAAAAGCCTATTAAACAAATATAAGATCTGGACAGTAGCCATTGATAATGAAAAAGCAGGTGTGCAAGGGGTTAGGATCACCCCTCATTTGTATACAACTACTGAAGAACTGGATAAATTGGTTCAGGCCCTTGTGGAATTGAGTACATAATTATGTTACTCAACTTACACCAAATAAAAAGCCCTGCGTAATTGCAGGGCTTTTTATTAATACAATTCTATAATTAATGGCCGTGATGATGTCCTTCGCCATGTTCATGCTTATCTTCTTGTGCATCAGAATCAGAGCTTGAATCGTGCATCTTGGCACATTTATCGCTACATTTTTCGGCACACTCATCTATTGATTTGCAACCATGACTGCATCCTTCCATACATGAACCGCCTTTTGCGTGTTTCTTACACATCGCTTTTTCCTCCTCGCTGCATCCCAAACTATCGCACATAGCGGCACATTCTTCCTGTGTCATATCTGCGCATTTGCTAATATCACACTTCATTTCTTTCTTCTCACCGGGGGCACAGCATTCCATTTTGTCTTTTGAAGCACCATGTTCACCATTCATTTGATGCCCTAACATCGGAGCCAGCGTTAAACCAACCAGACATGACAACTTAATTAAAATATTCATGGATGGACCTGACGTATCTTTAAAAGGATCGCCTACAGTATCGCCAACTACAGCTGCTTTATGTGGGTCAGATTTTTTATAGAAGATTTCTTTCTTACCATTTACTTCTATTTCTACGCCTTTTTCAAAAGATTTTTTAGCATTATCCCAAGCACCACCAGCATTGTTTTGGAAAATAGCCCAAAGCACACCGCTAACCGTTACACCTGCCATATAAGCACCCAAGGCCTCAGCACCCATAATAAATCCTACTAAAATTGGGGTTACTATGGTAATCACACCAGGCAATAGCATTTCACGCAAAGCAGCACTTGTTGAAATTTCAACGCATTTGCCATACTCAGGCTTTCCTGTACCTTCCATAATGCCCGGTATTTCACGAAATTGTCTGCGAACTTCATTCACCATATCCATAGCAGCTTTTCCTACTGAATTCATGGCCAATGCTGAGAACACAACCGGGATCATACCACCAATAAATAAAGCAGCCAAAACCTTTGCATCAAAAATATTAATGCCATTAATTCCTGTAAAGGTTACGTAAGCCGCAAACAACGCTAAGGCTGTTAATGCTGCAGATGCAATAGCAAAGCCTTTACCAATAGCAGCAGTAGTGTTTCCTACTGAGTCAAGAATATCTGTTTTTTCACGCACATCGGCAGGTAGTTCGCTCATTTCTGCAACTCCGCCTGCATTATCTGCAATTGGGCCAAATGCATCAATTGCCAATTGCATAGCTGTATTTGCCATCATAGCTGTGGCGGCAATGCCTACACCATAAAAACCGGCTAATGCATAGGCTCCCCAAATGGCACCTGCAAATAAAATTACAGGGATAGCCGTTGATAACATACCCGTACCTAAACCGGCTATGATATTGGTAGCTGCACCCGTGGCTGATTTTTGAACGATTCCGAGAACTGGTTTACCACCCAATCCGGTATAATATTCAGTGATATAAGAAATAGCTCCACCAACAAACATACCTATGATTACTGCGTAAAACACGTTCATAGAGGTAGTGGTTGCTGTGCTAAACTCACCGGCATTAAATACACTCATACTGATATTTTCTGGCAACATCATATCAATTAAGAAATAAGATGCGACCAAAGAAAGAATGATTGACATCCAGTTGCCACGATTTAATGCACCTTGAACAGTAGTAGTATCTGCTTTACTATTATCACTAACACTTACAAAATAACTGCTGATAATAGAGGCAAGCAAACCAAAACCTGCAATACTCAATGGAAGCAAAATCGGGCCCAAGCCATTAAAAGGAATACCGCTAAAGTCTCCGTTGGCCTGAATAAAATCTCGGATAAGGTAGTTACCCAACACCATTGATGCCAAAACCGTTGCTACATAAGAACCAAATAAATCGGCACCCATTCCGGCTACGTCACCCACATTATCACCCACATTGTCTGCAATGGTTGCAGGGTTGCGCGGATCATCCTCAGGAATGCCTGCTTCTACTTTACCTACCAAGTCGGCACCAACGTCAGCTGCTTTTGTATAAATACCACCACCAACACGTGCAAATAAGGCAATACTTTCAGCACCGACTGAGAATCCAGCTAAAACCTCTAAAACGCGGGTCATAGCCTCATATCCTCCATTATTGAGGCTGCTATCCATAAAAAAGCTAAAGAATATAATAAAGAGCATGCTTAATCCAAGAACAGCTAAGCCAGCTACGCCCAATCCCATTACTGTTCCACCGGTAAATGAAACTTTTAGAGCCTTGCTAAGTGATGTTCTTGCTGCCTGCGTGGTGCGAACGTTCGCTTTTGTTGCAATACGCATACCGAAGAAACCGGCCAGTGCGCTAAAAAAGCAACCCAATACAAACGCCACAACAATAAGAATATGAGAGGTTTCCACAACCTGCGATAGCCAGCCTAAGGCTGTGCCTGCAATTACCACGTAAATAGCCAGAATGCGGTATTCGGCCTTCAAAAAAGCCATCGCACCTTCGGCAACGTAGCCAGCAATTTCTTTCATCCTGTCTGTTCCTGCATCTTGTTTGCTCACCCAAGCGCTTTTAACGGCCATAATTATCAGACCCAAAATACCCATAGCTGGGATTAAGTAAATAAAGTTCTCCATGTTGTATTAGTTATTTTTTTTCAAAGCGGGCAAAAATACGATAAAATTTAACATTCAAAAGTTAGATTTGACAGTACACCGTCTTTATGCCTGTATATCTTAGTCCTTATTTTTTAAGCATTTTGGCTGCCTTAATTGCTGTTTTGCCATTCAGAGCGGGTGGGCAAGGCATAAATGGCCCAACAGGCGCGCAAGCCTGGATGATGGGCGGAGTTTCAGCAACATCTGCTGATGTATGGTCTGCCGCTAATAATCCTGCTGCTATGTGCTGGCTGGAAAAGAGTCAGCTGGGTTTATACACAGAGCAACGCTTTATGGAAAAAAACCTTAATCTTTCGCATATCTCCGGAGTATGGAAAAATAAGTGGCTGCATGCCGGTGGGCAAATTCACTACTTTGGCTATGAAGTATTTAATCAACAGCGGCTTGGGCTAAGTTTGGGCAAAAAACTATCAGAGAATTTAGCTTTAGGTGTTCAGCTGAATTATTTAGCAACCAACATTAGAGAATATGGCAATTCCGGAGCATGGATTTTAGGCATGGGTGTATTATATAAGCCCATTCCTGAACTCACAACTGCAATCAATTTCTATAATATTAATCAGGCAAGATACAAGCATTCTATAAACGAGTCGGTTCCTGCAATAGCAAGGCTGGGGTTAAGTTATGAGTTTTCTAAAAAGGTAACTGCCTCCATTGAAACGGAACAAACACTCAACCAAAAAACAATATTCAGAGGCGGGCTACGATATCAACTGCATGAAAGCATTGCATTGGCAATTGGTGCAGCAAACAATCCGGTTTACTACACATTTGGGGTTGGTTTAAAAATGAGGCAATTAAAACTGGATATGGCTTCCGGTTTTCATGAGGTTTTTGGCTTCACACCTCATTTATCCTTGGCATTTCCATTAAATTAATGCGCGTTTTCATTTCATATGGTTGTTTGGTGATTTGGCTTTGCATAATGCATGAGGTCTCAGGGCAAATAAGAAAAGATAAAGATGAAAAAATTATTGCCGAACTCATGGAGCGATTTATAGAAAACCAAGAAGCAAACCTTGACTATACCGACCTGCAGGAACAACTTGAGTTTTACATGAAGAATAAATTAAATCTGAATGAAGCAACAAGAGCTGAACTGGAGAAATTATTTTTCGTGAGCGAAAAACAAGTAAATGCCATTTTGAAACACCGAAGCTTGTTTGGAAATTTTATTACGGTCTTTGAACTTCAAACCATTGATGTCTTGGATGAACTCTCCTTATACTACCTGAGCTATTTTGTTACTGTTGATGAAGATCTGATGACTGACAGAACAAGGTTTTACGAAATGTCGATTAAAGGCAAACACGAACTGATTGCCCTTCATGAAAATGAATTTGAGCAAAGAGCCGGTTATGATGAGGGACTTAAAACTGCAGGGAAAAATGATTATGCAGGCTCTCCATATCGTCATGTTTTAAGATATAGATTTGGCTATGGCAGTAGGCTTAGCTATGGGTACACAGCGGAAAAGGATATGGGTGAGCAGTTTTTTAACGGAGCTCAAAAAAACGGGTTCGACTTTAATTCCCTTCATTTTTTATACAGACCATCGAGGGGCTTAATTAAAACTGTGGCGATAGGTGATTACCAAGCCAATTTTGGTCAGGGCCTGGTATTTGGCTCCGGTATCGCTGCGCGCAAATCTGCTTTTGTAATGAGTGTGAAAAGAAATTTCCAAGCACTTAGGCCATACCGATCATTAAATGAGAACGAGTTCTTAAGAGGTGCAGCTTTTACGATGGGCAATAAAAAGTGGGAACTCACAAGCTTTATTTCTCACAAATACATTAGCACAAATTTCCGCACAGCAAACGATACTACTGATGAGCCCTCAGAGGAATTCAGTTCAATTCAAATATCAGGCTTACACAGAACTGCATCGGAAATACTAAACAGATACAATGTATTACAAACCATTTATGGTAGCCATCTGGCATGGAAATTCAGTTCATATCAGATTGGGTTTACCGCCTTACAGACCCTTTACGATAAACCGTTCATAAAAGGAGAGAAGCCATATCAATTATACAATTTTAGTGGCAATAGCCTAACCAATCTGGGCATGGATTTTAACTTTCAGCTGCGTAACCTGAATTGGTTTGGCGAGATTGGCAGAAGTGATAATAATGGATGGGCGATTAATTCGGCTATGATGATACCATTGGATGAACGACTGGACTTGTTGCTTCTTTATAGAAACTACGACAAAAATTACCAAACCACTTATAACAACCCTTTTGGTGAAAACAGTGATGGCAGAAACGAAGAAGGTATATATACAGGTGTGAGTGTAAAATTTAGCAGAAAATGGCTGTTCAATACTTACTTTGATTGGTATAATTCTCCTTGGCTCAGATACCTCACAGATGCACCTTCCAGAGGGCATGATTATCTTGGAGAATTGCAGTATAACCCATCTAAGAATACGCAACTTTATATCAGATTCAGATATGAAAATAAATGGAGGAACCAACCGAACAATATTATTAGAATAGATTTTACAACCCCGACTACTCGCAACTTATATCGCCTACATATTCAGTATAAAATTAGCAATACATGGAGCGGCAAAAGCCGTGTAGAGTTTTCTCAGTACCACGATCCTATTACAGGGTTTGAAGAAGGAGCCCTTATTTTTCAGGATATTCAATACAATACTCCATATAAGAAACTGACAGTTACTTCCCGTGTTGCATTTTTCTCTATAGATAATTACAATGCACGCATCTATGCCACTGAGAATGATGTATTGTATCAGTATGCAGTACCTATGTTTCAAAATAGTGGGGTGCGCTATTTTTTAATGGCAAATATGAACATCACCAAAAAACTGGAAGCATGGATAAAATATAGCATTACTGCTTATCAGAACACCAAAACCATTAGCAGCGGGCTGGAACAAATTAATGGTAATTCCATAAGCGATTTAAGAGTACAAATACGGTATGTGTTTTAATTGAGCAGTGTTTCATTTGGTTAATAAAATTGGTATACTTGCAATGGTTAATCCCTCCATATGATTCAATACTTTAAAACCATACAAGGCAGGCTTACAGAGATTGAATCCGTTGAAAAGGATTGCTGGATCAATGTTTCCAATCCATCAACTTCAGAGGTTGATTTTTTATCACAAAAACTTCTTATTTCGCCAGATTTTTTAATCGACCCTCTCGATGCCGATGAAAATGCGCGGGTAGAACAGCATAAGAACTGCATGCTTATTGTGGCGCGTATTCCTTTAGAAATGGAGTGGAATGACGATTTGCCCTATATCACCTCCCCTATCGGTATTATTCTTAAACGCGATTTAATCGTTACGGTATGCAGCAGACCCACCGAAGTGATACAATCTTTTATAGAATCAAGAGTTCGGGGTTTCTTCACTGATAAAAGAGAGCGTTTTGTTATGCAGCTCTTCCTAAAAAGCTCCATTCTTTATCTGCGATATCTAAAAAATATCAATAATAAAGCAGATGAAATACAGGTGATACTGCACCGTTCTACCAGAAACAAGGAGTTGCTTCAGCTGCTCAATTTTGAGAAAAGCCTGGTTTACTTCACTACTTCTTTAAAATCAAATGAGCTGATGATGTTCAGGCTGCAAAGACTGAGTTTGCCTGCCCTAGACCGTGAAGAGGAAAAAGAGCTGATTGAAGATGTAATTACTGAAACCAGGCAAGCCATTGAAATGGCAAATATATACAGCAATATTCTAGGTAATATGATGGGTGCACATTCATCTATTATTTCAAACAATCTGAATATTACCATTCGCTTCTTAACCTCAGTAACCATTATCCTTTCATTACCAATTCTGGTAGCAAGTTTGTATGGCATGAATGTAAAATTACCCTTTCAAAACCACGAGAATGCTTTTTGGATTGTGATGCTTATTGCGCTCATTCTTTCGAGCATTGGCGTGCTATTTTTCCGGAAGAAAAATTTATTTTAATGCAGAGATTATTTCTACTGATACTGCCATTAACCCTTTACTATCATAGTAAAAGCCAAAGTGTACAAAGGCATGAAATAGGTTTTAATACCTTGGCAATAATTCAGACCAAACCTTCAACTGCAGCAATTTACAGATACAAAATAGCAAATTTGGGTATTAGGGTTTTAGCAGGAGCATATCTGGATAATGGCTTTTCATCTGATATGACAGAAATAAAAACTACAACCGGGGCAACAGCAGTATCGCACAAACACACCAATTATATGCTAACCGGAGTAAGATTATCAATTGGCATTCAGAAAAGATTTTTTGTGCAGGAGAAATGGTTTTTATATAAGGGTATTGATGCGGGTTATGAGAATTTGTATGAGCAAAAAGGTATAACCACAAAATTGCCAAACGGATTCGGTAATCTGAGAGAGGAAAAGGATTTTGAAAACCTCTTTCAACAATTCAACTTAAGCCCGATTCTAGGCTTAACCATGCAAATGTTGCCTCATTTTTCCATATCAGCAGAAGCTGGATTACCCATTTGCAGATATTTAAGCTCAAGTGATGAAGTGAGTAAGTCTTTTGTAACTGATAATCTTGGTGTGGAGCGCCTTAATGCAACCGGAACTGTTACAGACCAAACCAACGGCTGGAAATTGGATTTAAATAATCAAGCCTTTAGAGTTTTTCTGTCAGTTCAATTCTAATTACTGGGTGCAGCCTATCTTCTTAAAATGATTGAATTAACTTTTAGCTTAAAAGTTGAAATACCCTGTCTTTGTCCAAAAAAAAACCGCATATTACTGGTAAGGTAATACGCGGTTAAGCTGCCCCTATTTTACTTTCAGGGACCGAAAGCATCTATTCTGTTATGCCTGAGCTGTTGGCTCAATGGAAACAAAAGAGCGGTCGTCTGCTTTTTTCTTGAAAACAACCGTTCCATCAAGTAGTGCAAATAAAGTATGGTCTTTGCCAATACCTACATTATCACCTGCATGATGTTTTGTGCCACGCTGACGAACAATAATATTGCCTGCTTTGGCAAACTGTCCGCCATAAATTTTTACGCCAAGACGCTTACTGTGCGACTCGCGACCGTTCTTGGAACTACCTACACCTTTCTTATGTGCCATTGTATTGAGTAATTATTTCTTCGGTTTAACAATTAAGCGTTTATAGCTTCTATCTGAATTTTAGTGAAAGACTGACGGTGACCGTTTTTCTTCCTGTAGCCTTTTCTGCGCTTCTTCTTAAAAACGATAACTTTATCGCCTTTTAAATGCGTAAGTACTTTAGCCTTAACGTTGGCTCCTGTTACGGTAGGTACACCTACTTTGATAGATCCGTTGTTGTTTACCAACAACACTTTGTTCAGTTCAACGCTGGCGCCTTCGGCATGTGGCAGTCTATGCACATAAACCGTTTGGTCTTTTTCTACTTTGAACTGTTGGCCAGCAATGTCAACTATTGCAAACATGTTATTTAATTATTTTGATTTAAAGGACGGCAAAGATATGCCTATCCATGTTAAAAACAAATTTTTTGAGAGGAATGAAAACAAAAGCTCGCGGCACTTTCATGATTTCATAACAAATTGATTTATTGATATTTAAATCAATGAATGGGATAGCAAGGTCTTTTACCTGATAAATTTCACGATGCCTTTTTGCCCTGAGGTTTGCCATTGCATCATATAGAACCCCGGAGGAAGTTCCGAAATCGGCTGAAGATAAAGGCCACTTCCAGGAAACTGTTTATTGAGAATCTGTTTGCCGGAAATATCATAAATGGTAATTAACATTAATGTATGCGCTTTAATAAGCAAATGATGGCCTTGTGCATCATATGTCAAAATGGGCATATGAGAATCTAATTCCGGCAAAGAAGTTGGTAAAACGGGAGGTCTATTCAGATTAAAGTAGCTAACTACCGGATAATGATCTGAAGTGTTGTTGGAAAAGTTACTTATATAAGAAGGCATCATATCAAGCACTTTGGTGGAAGCCGGCATATAGAAACTCTTCAATTGGTGATTAATCATAATATGGTCTATAAAAGAACCCTCAATAAAAGCATAGGTTTTTTTACCAGACTCACTCAATAATTTGGTTGTAAAAAAGTAGTTGGTATCCTGCACAAAATTCTGGAATGGAGAAGGCTGATTGCTAAAGGTTGATAAATCCAGATCATCATTCCAATCGCCCAGCATAATTGTTTTCATTTGCTTTCGGTTCTTATCCAGATAATCATTTTTGATGGCTATGGATGCGTTTCTTCTACGGTCGTATGAATCCTGATCAGCCAATGCTTTCAGGTGAACAACAAGAAAACAAATGGTATCAATTACGGGCCTGTTTTTAGTTTTCAAAATGACTTCAAGAGGCGGACGGCCTGCTAAATTATAATTGTATACACTCTCCGATAATACATGCTGAAAACTGATAAGATCAAACATATCCTTTTTGTAAAAAAGTGCTGTTTTCTGCGTTTGGCTGTAAGATGCTAAAATCGACTCATATTTGGGTAACTGACTTTGCAAATTCATGTAGGTAGAGAATTCTGATACCTCGCACAAACCCCAAACATCAAAATCTGTATTGACCAGCACCTGCTTCACATTATCAAATTGCAAGGCTTCATTGGTTGGGCCATTAGATGTATTGCCAAACCACTCCACATTCCAGCAAGCCACATCTAAAAGAGAATCTACTCCAATTTTAGGGACTTGCGCCTTAGCACAGAAAATGACAGAGAAAAAAAGAGGTAATATGGTGCTATGCCTTAATAAAGCGTTCTTCATTCACGTTTCAGGTGTTTGTTTGAATATAACAAGAATCCAAAGGTAGCAAATTATACCTGTAACAAACGTAAGTATGCTTTGAGCACCATGTATAACCAGGGCCAATGCATTTCCGGTGAGCAAGGGTATTCCAAAAAGCAATAAACTCTGACTTACCAAGAAATGGTATGCGCCAATACCTCCACCTTGTATTGGTATACTTCGGCCTATGCTTCCAATAATCATTACCAGAAATGCATCTGAGAGTTGCAGGTGGCTGCTTTCATCAAAGATGAAAAACCATAAAAAAGTCATTAACAGGTAACAACTCCAAATGCAAATGGTATATAAGAAAAACAAGGACTTTAGCTCAATGTTGAGCATATTTAGAAAAGTTATCTTCCATTCCTCCATCTTGCTTGCCATTTTATTACCTGAAATTTTTCTTAGCCGCCAAATTAGCAGCGCAAGCAAAACAAAAGCAGCGCCAATAAAAATGAGAAAATGGATGGAATTACTAAATTTCTGAGCCAGGGGATTCCAAATTTGTCTGCTAAAAAAGTCAGAGGCCAAATCTGCATATACAATCCATGCTACCAACGACAAAAATAATAGGCATATCGTATCAAAAGTTCTCTCGGCAATGATGGTTATCAATGTTTTGTCAACCGGCAACCGAGCTGTGCGCTTTAATAGCAAACAACGTGTTATTTCGCCTAACCTTGGGAAAGCATAATTTACCAAGTAGCCTACACAAAGAGATGCAAATAGTTGATTGGAAGGTGCCTTTAACTGAATAGCATTTAGCATAAGTTGCCACCTTTTAATTCGAAACCAGTAGCCTGTGAGCGAGATAGCAAAAACGGGTATCGCTATTTCATAATTACCCTTACTTAATACTAAAATAATTTCATGCAATTTAATCTGGCGAAATGACAACCAGAAAAGCAAAATACCAAGCAAGAGCAAAAGTATAAATGAGATAAAACCTGTCTTATTTTTTAGCATGAATAAAAATGCGTGATATAATTGGAAGGAATTTTGTAATTTCGATAGCAATATAATGGGGTATATGAATAAAGTTGCTATCTTCTTTCTGCTAATTTTAAGCTTTGTTGCTAAGCACCAATTTGCTCAAAGTGTTCCGGAACCATGGAATCCTACAAATGCCAATTATGATTATCCAAGAACACTTGTGAATAAAAATCAGCTTGCCTCACTTAAAGCAGCGCTTGCCGCTGGTGTAAACAACGATTTATTAAATGAGCTATATATTAGAGCACTGCAGGCACCGCCTTTAGGAAATACAACAAGCGGAGACAGAGGACAACGTGCCATTTTAGCAAAAAATGCAGCATTCTTTGTTTTGCTTAATGTAAAGCCTACTGCAGGCAGCACTGCTCCGCTCACTTCAACAGAAAGGGTAAATCTAAAAAACAAGAGCAAAATATTGATGGAAGAGATCAATACGTTTATTAACCAGTTTAGCACCGATAGCCCATCGAACTATATAGAATGGCAATGGAACTCGAAGCAAATAATTGACTTTGTGTGTGCCTACGATTTGCTTCGTGGCGCAGGCATAGATACCATTGAATTGCAACAGGCTAAAATCAAAGTAAAAACATATGTCGGCAATCTTTATAATGAAGCGAGCAAACAGGTATCGTTTACCAATTTTTTTCAAGGTGCAAAAAACAATCATGCGCTTATGACCACCGGTGCTCTGGGTATAGCCGCAGTTGTGCTTAATGATTTAACGGATACCTTGGATCGATTAAAACCAAGCAATTGGATTAATGCAGCCATGTGGAATACGTTCAATGTCATGTGGTGGGATATCCGTAAACAGTCTACCCCGGGTAAATATGCAGGCTATGCAGAAGGCCCTTACTACATGCGTTATGCCTTTGCCAATCTTCTTCCCTTTTTCAGATCTATTGGTAATTTCCTGCCTGATACCAGTATAGAATATACCTATTTTTCGATTCCCAGAAAAATCAGGAATCCTTGGTATGATACCAACTATGTTTTTATTTATGATTGGATACAAGCCATAAGAATGCCTGACGGCAGATATCCGCCCATTGAGGACTCTTATATATACAAAGCTTTTCCTGAATTGGCTTTGCTTGGCAAACCTAAATATAACTGGCCGCTTTATCTTAGCCAGCTAAATGTTTCAAAAGAGAACACCTTAAGCGAGCAGCTTCAAGGTGTAGTTGATATTACCGCAAATTATATTGCAGCAAACACGCCTGTTTTAAAATATACAGATAGTTTATTTAAAAGTTTTCCGGATGCCGGTATTGCTGTCTGGCGTTCATCATGGGATTCAACCGCTACATATTTTGCGCTCACGGGCAAAAATGGTTCTGCATTGGCAGCTGCGGAATCACATAATCAAGCGGATGATGGAAGTTTTCTCATGATGACCAATCAACAGTTGATGGCCATTGACCCCGGTTATCTCAGTTTTGATTTGCGTGATACGGTAGCAAAAGCAGAAAACCATAATATGATTTTGGTGAATAATAAAGGCCCTTTACCCGGTATTCCCGGAAAATCATTTGGTGCGGCCAGTTTCATTGAGAAAGAATTTTCATCACCTGTACAGGATTATGCTGAACTGCGGACCAATTATGAAAATACGGATATAAATAGGAAAGTACTATTTGTGAGAAAAAAATACTTCCTACTCATTGATCATTTACAAAGTAATTTACCTGCAACCTATCAGTGGCTGCTTCACGGATATGGCCTTGAAGGTGGCAATTCTACAACAGGAACATTTACAGATCTAACTACCAAAAATCGTGCAGCATGGAAGTATAAAAATGCAGGGTTACTAAGTTATACGAATGCCAATGTGCCAGTACAATTCAGCAAACAAACAGGCAAACATGAAATTTCCTATGAAAATATTGGAACGCATACTTACCTAAAGGTTTCTAACTTGTCTCCTGCATCAAATGTTTCATATATAACCTTAATGCAACCTTACAATAATCTTCAGACCGATTCTATACCGATTCAAACCATTAAACTTAGTAATGCAGTTGCTTATAAGGTTAATCAAAGCGGATATACCGATATTGCTATTACTAAATCTGATAATTCTATACAGACATTTTCAAAAACAGCAACCGGTTTAAATCAAGAAATAATAACAGATGCACAAATGGTATGGGCTTCAGAAACCAATAATACTTTTGCCGACTTTTTTGTTTACAAAGCCTCTCAATTAAGCATGGAAGGTGATACCATTTTTACTGCTCCATTCCCGAAAAATATTCAGTACGTAAAAATTGGAAGCAAAACGGTTACCGGATATTGCGGTGATACTGGAATCGTATATTTTCATACCGGTGCTTATCCTTTTATGTTTACAGGTTCACAAATCTGGTCTGTTAAATATAACAGCACTACGAAAATTACTGAAGTATATTTTAATAAGCCCTGCAGATTCAGCTTTATATTGGATGATACAAAACTACAGACAGCCAATATCTATCAGGATGCAGATTTTCTTAAAGTATATCCAGTGCCTGCTACCAAAGAATTACGCCTTTCATTTAAAATCAATGAAGAACCATACGTGATTGGCTTGTATGATTTAAACGGGAAATTATTGAAAACACAATTGGTTTACATGGAAAATGAAACAACCCTGCCAATAGATAATTTAAGTGAAGGACTATATATTCTGCAAGTTCATACCCAAACAGGTAAACATCTTGCCAGCAGAAAAATAATTAAGACAAAGGAATAACTATACCGCAGATTAAACGCTTCTGTAAGCGCCATTCAGAAAATCGGCATAGGCCAATGCAATCCCTTCTTTCAGACCAATGGCTGGCTTCCAGCCAAGGTGAAGCAAGATGCTTGCATCCATTAATTTACGAGGCGTGCCGTCCGGCTTGCTTGCATCAAAACGTATTTCACCTTCATAACCTACTACATCCTTTATCAGGTAAATTAAATCTTTAATAGAAATATCTTCACCACATCCAACATTTACAAAAAGTTTATCATCATACTGCTGCATCAGTAAATAGCAAGCGTCAGCAAGGTCATCTACAAATAAAAACTCCCTTAAGGGTTTACCTGTACCCCATGCCTCAATAAAAGGAGCATGATTAACTTTTGCCTCATGTAACCTTCTGATAAGTGCAGGCATTACATGTGAATGTTCCGGATGGTAGTTATCTCCGTAGCCATATAAATTGGTAGGCATTACTGAAATAAAATTAGAGCCGTATTGATCGCGGTAACTTTCGCATAATTTAATTCCGGCAATTTTCGCAATGGCATATGGTTCATTGGTTGCTTCAAGCAAACCGGTAAGCAAGTACTCTTCCTTCAAAGGCTGTGGAGCTAATTTGGGGTATATACAAGAGGAGCCGAAGAACATGAGTTTTTTAACTCCATGCAGATAACTCTGGTGAATGATATTGGATTCAATCATCAGGTTTTGATAGATAAAATCTGCACGGTAAATATTATTGGCCACAATGCCCCCAACTTTTGCTGCTGCTAAAAAAACATATTCAGGCTTCGCAGTAGCAAAAAATTCAGCTACCGCCTGCTGATTGGTCAGGTCAAGCTCAGCAGATGTTCTGGTAACTATATTGCTGTAGCCCTCTTTTACAAGTTTTCTGTGCATGGCGGAGCCAACCATTCCTTTGTGCCCTGCGATATAAATTTTATCTGAAAAGTTCAACGTTACAATATCTATTACTGATTCTATTTGAAAAAAATATATTATTTTTGAGGTAGATCAATACACCTTTAGTTTCTAATTTTATTCAAAATAATTCAGGGTTTTAAAGCCAGAGTCTTTCAGGTATTTCTCTTTTTTCATGAGTTTTAAGTCACCTTTCATCATATCATTTACCAATGCAGGCAAATCATACTTAGGTTTCCATCCTAAATTTTTATGTGCTTTTGATGCATCACCAATTAGCAGGTCAACTTCTGTTGGTCTGTAATAACGCGGGTCAACTGCAACAATTTCATCACCCGGTTTTAATACGCAGGAAAGAATATCCAGTTCTTTTAATCTACTCGCATCAATAGATTTTACAAATCCTGTTTCATGCTCCTGCTCTCCTTTAAAGGCTACCTCAATCCCAACATCCTTAAATGCCATTTTAACAAACTCTCTAACAGATGTAGTAATACCTGTAGCAATTACATAATCCTCCGGCTTTTCCTGCTGTAAAATTAAGTACATAGCTTCCACATAATCCTTGGCATGTCCCCAATCCCTTTGCGCATTGAGGTTACCCAAATACAACTTATCCTGCATACCCAACACAATTTTTGCTGCTGCGCGGGTTATTTTTCTGGTTACAAATGTTTCTCCCCTTATCGGACTCTCATGGTTAAACAAAATCCCATTGCAAGCATACATACCGTAAGCTTCCCTATAATTTACCGTAATCCAGTATGCATAAAGTTTTGCAACTGCATAAGGAGAGCGCGGATAAAATGGTGTTTTCTCATTTTGCGGAACAGCCTGCACCATTCCATAAAGTTCAGAAGAAGATGCCTGGTAAACCCTTGTTTTATTTGTTAGGCTGCAAATACGAAGCGCTTCAAGAATGCGAAGCGTACCAATACCATCGGCATTTGCAGTATACTCCGGAGTTTCAAAACTAACTTGTACGTGGCTCATAGCAGCCAGGTTATAAATTTCATCCGGTTGGGTTTCCTGGATAATCCGAATGAGGTTAGTAGAATCTGTCAAATCGCCATAATGGAGTTTTAGCTTCAGATTTTTTTCATGTGGATCTTGGTAGAGGTGATCTATTCTATCGGTATTAAATAAAGAGCTTCTACGTTTTATACCGTGAACGGTATACCCTTTATTTAAAAGGAATTCTGCCAGATATGCTCCATCCTGCCCTGTGATTCCTGTAATTAACGCTGTTTTCATGCTTTGCAATTATAAATGATTAAGCTACTTCTTCAAAAAAACCTGTTTGCCTGTTTTTCTTACAATTATTCCAGTTAAAATATCTTCCATTCATGGCAATATACACTCCATGTGGTAATGTTTGAGCAAATGCCAGGGCACTGCCCAGATTAAATAAACCATCACTTGAACCAAATTTGTAAGGAATCATGGCACCGGTTATAACGATGGTTTTATCCTGAATATTTTCTGCAAGCATTTTTGCGGTAGTGGTCATGGTATCAGTACCGTGGGTGATAACGATGCGATTTTCATCAGCCTGTCTGCAACTTTCCAAAATAATCCTCCTATCGGTATCTGTCATCTCTAAACTATCAACCAACATAAGGGTGCGCACACTCACATCTACTTTGCATCTTCCCAACTTTAAAATTTCCTGTATGTGGGTGTCTTTAAAAAATAGTTCACCATTGAGTTCATTGTACTCCTTATCAAATGTTCCACCTGTTACGAAAATGCGTATACTCATTAGAATTTCTCAATAAAAAAGCGAAACTAAACATAGGGATTGAAGATTCAAACCTTTACTCCTAACAATTGTTGAGATGAAGTAAAGGTGAAGTTAGAAAATTAATCATCTTTCATTTAATTTCGTCCGCTATATTTAACCCTCTGAAATGAGTAAAGTACAAGATGCCACCCTTGAGTCGGTGGTAATACGATTTGCAGGCGATTCCGGTGACGGCATGCAGCTAACAGGTTCACAGTTTACCAATGCCTCTGCACTTTTTGGAAACGACCTGGCTACCTTTCCCGATTTCCCTGCTGAAATACGGGCCCCAATCGGAACCCTAGCCGGGGTTTCCGGCTATCAGATACATTTTGGTTCTACACGCATCCACACACCCGGTGATATGTGTGATGTGCTGGTGGTAATGAATGTGGCTGCATTAAAAGCCAATATCAAGAATTTGAAAAAGGGAGGCGTAATTATTGCCAATACCGATGGTTTTGATGTTAAGAACATGCGTTTGGCAAATGTACCAGAGGGCAAAAATCCTATAGAAGACGGTTCTCTTGCTGACTATGACCTGAAAACCATTGATGTGACCAAGATTACCCGTGCAGCTTTGGCAGATAGTGGTTTAGGTACCAAAGAGATTGACCGTTGTAAAAATATGTTTGTGCTGGGTTTGCTCTATTGGATGTATCACCGCCCTATGGAGAATACCATTGACTTCATTAAATCTAAATTTAAGAAAAATGAAGCAGTGATGAATGCAAATCTAAAGGTGCTTGAAGCCGGATGGAACTATGGTGAAACCACTGAAATGTTTGCCAACCGCTACCAGGTTGCGCCTGCAAAAATGGATGCAGGCATCTACCGCGGTATCATGGGAAATCAGGCAGCTGCTTATGGTTTAATCGCAGCTTCGGTAAAATCAGGCTTGCCTTTATTTTATGGTACATATCCCATCACGCCTGCCTCCGATGTATTGCATGAATTGTCCAAATACAAAAATTTTGATATCAAAACATTTCAGGCCGAAGATGAAATTGCAGGTATTTGTTCTGCCATTGGTGCAGCTTTTGGCGGGCATCTTGCTATTACAGGTTCTTCCGGTCCGGGCATCGCGTTAAAAACAGAAGCCATTGGACTTGCAACCATGCTTGAGTTACCGCTTGTAGTGGTAAACATTCAGCGTGCCGGACCAAGTACAGGATTGCCTACCAAAACCGAACAGGCTGATTTGTTACAAGCATTTTATGGACGCAACGGAGAATGCCCGGTTGTGGTAGTAGCTGCCCAGTCTCCCGCTGATTGTTTTACAATGGCCTATGAGGCTTGCCGAATTGCGCTTGAGCACATGATTCCTGTTTTCTTTCTTAGTGATGGATACATTGCCAATGGATCTGAGCCCTGGAGATTCCCTTCATCAAGCCAGTTACAGCCTATTACAGTTGAGTTTGCCAAAGAGCGTAAAACAAGTGATGACAAATTCATGCCTTACTTCAGAGATGAAAAATTATCGCGCCCTTGGGCAGTTCCAGGCACCAAGGGTTTGGAACACCGTATTGGCGGACTAGAAAAACAGAACATTACAGGCAATATTTCTTATGACCCGGAGAATCATGAATTCATGGTAAAACTACGTCAGGAGAAAGTTGACAAGGTTGCACAATACATCCCTGACCAGCATATAGATACCGGATCTAATTCTGGAGACCTGCTTATATTGGGTTGGGGAGGCACCTATGGAGCACTTAAAACAGCAACATTGCAGCTTATTGCAGAAGGTTATAAAGTTTCGCACGCCCACCTACGCTATCTAAATCCTTTCCCTAAAAACTTAGATGAACTAATGGGCAATTTTAAAACAGTTGTCATACCTGAATTAAATAATGGTCAGCTATCAAAGATTATCCGTGATAAATATTTTATTGATGCCATTCCGTACAACAAAATTCAGGGGCAACCCTTCATGGCAAGTGAAGTAGTTAAGAAAATAAAAGAAATTTTAGCGTAACATCATTTGCATTACTAACAGGAAATAAAAAAGTCAACATTATGACAACAGAAATTGCAGAAAAACTCACCTCAAAAGATTTCGCTTCAGATCAGGAAGTACGCTGGTGCCCCGGTTGTGGAGATTATAGTATTTTAAAACAGGTACAAACGGTTTTACCTGATTTAGGCAGACCAAAAGAAGAGTTTGTTTTTATATCAGGCATCGGATGCTCCTCCCGTTTTCCATATTATATGGATACGTTTGGCATGCACTCCATTCATGGCCGTGCTACGGCTATTGCTACAGGATTAAAGGCAACACGCCCGGATTTATCAGTTTGGGTTATCACAGGTGACGGTGACAGCATGAGCATAGGTGGTAACCATTTTATCCATATGCTGCGCAGAAACCCTGATTTAAATGTTTTGCTTTTCAATAATCAGATATATGGATTAACCAAAGGACAGTATTCGCCAACCTCAGAGCAAGGCAAGATTACTAAATCTACACCTATGGGCTCAGTTGACTATCCTTTTAATCCAATCGCATTGTGCTTGGGTGCCGATGCAACATTCGTGGCACGCACCATGGACAGGGATCCAAAACATCAGCAAGCTATTATCAAAAGAGGCTATGAGCACAAAGGCACTTCCTTAATAGAAATATACCAGAATTGTAATGTGTTTAATGATGGTGCCTTTGAAATCTTTACAGAGAAAGGTTCCAAGAAAATGGAAACACTTTTTATGGAGAATGGCAAACCGCTATTGTTTGGTGAGAACAATGAAAAAGGAATCAAACTTGATGGATTTAAGCCTGTGATTGTAAATGTTGCTGATGTTTCTGTAAATGATTTATGGATACATGATGAAAGTGATCTGGTAAAGGCCACCATACTCTCCCGCTTTTATGACGACCCTTCTGCAGCAGGCCATTTCCCAAGGCCTTTCGGTGTGTTTTATGTAAATCCTAAAAAGGCTACGTTTGATGAACTGTTTATTACCCAAATTGAAGAAGCAAAAAACAGTTATGGCAAAGGCGATTTGGATAAACTCATTGCAGGACGTGAAACCTGGGTGGTAAATTGATTATTATTCACTCCACACCACTATCTTAAGACTTTCATTCAAAATCTATAATCAGATTAGCTATAACACTAATTATTAGATATTTACGTCATATTTTATTAGTCTGATTAACCAAGTACCTGATTTATATCATTGTATTTATTTTTTGCTTTTATGAGCTTTTCGCTAATCTTGAACCCTTTAATATAAAATGTATCTTAAGCACTATGATAAATAAAATTAGAACCCTCACTAGAATTCTCGCTGTTGTTGGCATTTTACTATTTATGAGCCTTAACTCAGTGGCTCAAAATTTTATTACCGTTCCCTTTACTAATGGCTTTGTAGGAAGAAATACAGCAAACAACGCTGCTGACTCTTGTTACTATCTTTTTGACTTAGGCTGGAAGGATATTCAGTTCGCTCAATATTCAACTGCAGATGTATTTGTGGCACAAGGAAATGATATTATTGGTATGGTTATCATTACTGATAAAAACAATGTGCGACACATAATCAATGGATTTATTAAATGGAGAAATCCAAGCGGTAACAGTCCGAATACCATGGTTTTTCAACCTAGCGCTTCCGCCAATTCTATATTAGCAACTCAATCTCCTTACCCACAAAATTCTTATTTATTAAACGATACTCGATATATTGGCCTTACCTTTAATAATACAACCATAACCATTACAGGTGGGAATGGAGGCACAATAAGCGGAAATGCAGCCACAACGGGCTTACTAACTAGTTTAAACAATTATTTGGCAACTTTTCCAAAAATTAACGTTTCCAATGCAGATACCACATTTTATGAATCAGATTTAACAGCAACTGTCAGGGTAAGGCTTTCTATCACACCTACTGATACAATTAAAGTTAAGTACAAAACCGAAAATGGGACAGCATTGGCCGGTAGCGATTTTACTGCTAAAACCAATGATTCATTGATATTTATTCCCGGTGACACCGTTGAATTCGCAACAGTAAATTTAACCAATGATGGGGTTTCGGAATCACCTGAAAGATTTGTTTTGCGTTTATTCCAACCTACAAATGCATCAATTATCCGTGATAGTGCTTCAGTTAGAATATTAGATCCTTTAACTTCCTCCATAACTTCCCAGTCTAACATTAGTTGCGGTGCTAATCCAACATTGGGTTCTGCAACAGTTAATCCTATTGGTGGTTTGGCGCCTTACACTTACAGTTGGTCACCTTCAGGGGGAAACAGTGCAACCGCAAGTGGATTGAATGCGGGGAGTTATGTTTGTACAATTACAGATTCGCGCGGTAGAACTACCACACAAAATGTTACCATAACCGTAGCAGCCAATTGGACGAAGTTATACGAAACTACCAATCCTAGTCGTGATGGCTCAGGGTCGATAGTATATGTTCCAGGATTTGGCAAAACCGGTGGTGCAGCATCATCCTTTACCAGTGGTTTTAACCGTGTGAGATACCGTTTAGAGAATAACATAAGTGGAACCTTAAGATGGGCGGAAGTTTCATTTGATGCATGGTCAGGGTTAAATGCAGCTGGTTTGCAAATTCCTGATCTTGTAAACAATTTGGTAAACCAAAGAAACGTATTCAATATCGAAGTAAATTCTAACATGCCCGGAGTGAATACAGGTCGTTTTGATTCGGGAAGGATTGAAATGTGGCCACATAATTATGTGCCGGCAGTTTCTGGTATTTTGTTCCCTTCAGGTAATGGTTCAAATTATGATTGGGATGATACCCGTTCAACTTCGGGAGATCATGGATCGTTTCAAATACATAATATTTCTTCAAGCTCACGCCAAACCATTTTAGCTTGGAATATGCATAGAAATGGGGGTCCTGCAGAAATAGGACTTGGTAATGCCCCAACAGGTGATCCAGATTGGACCTTTAATACATCTAATGGCTCAACAAATTTTAAGGTTCAAGTATTTGTTTCCGACTTGCCGGATGTTTCATTAGTCAGTGGCAACCAAACACAGGCGGTTTGCTCAGGTAGTGCAATTACTCCAACTGTATATTCCTATGGAAACGGAGCAACAGGGGTAGTTGTATCTAACTTGCCTGCTGGTGTTACATCTTCAATCGATACAACTTTAAAAAGAGTCACAATTAGTGGTAATCCAACTGCAGCTGGTACCTATAGAATTTTTACTACCGGTCATCCTGCCGCATGCACAGCTGATACCATTTTAGGAAGTATTACTATAAATCCTGCTCCTTCGATATCAACAACTACTTCTAACTCCCGTTGTGGTGCAGGTTCAGTAAATTTAAGTGCAAATGCCAGTGCAGGAACGGTAAATTGGTTTGCCAACTTAACCGGAGGCACAGTATTATTCACAGGATCTAATTTTACCACTCCTAGTATATCGGCCTCTACAACCTATTATGTTGAAGCAACAAATAATGGATGCTCAACAGTACCAAGAGTAAGTGTAGTCGCTACAATTAATGCGGCACCAACGGCAACTGCAACCGCATCAGGTTCAACTGCTATCTGCCAAGGTGGAAGTGTAGTGATTAATGCGAATACAGGTACCGGCTTAACTTACCAATGGCGTAATGCAAGTGGTAATATTCCCGGAGCTATCAATGCAAGTTTAACCGCTAATGCTGCGGGAGCTTATAAAGTAGTTGTAACCAATACCAATGGTTGTATTGATTCATCAGCTGCAGTTAGTGTAACTGTAAATGCCCTTCCAACAGCAACAGCTACAGCAGCAACTTCTACAACATTCTGCCAAGGTGGTAGCGTAGTGATTAATGCGAATACAGGTACCGGCTTAACTTACCAATGGCGTAACTCTGGTGTAAATATTCCGTTAGCTACAACATCAAGTCTTACAGCCACAGCATCAGGATCATACCGCGCAGTAGTAACCAATACGAATGGTTGTGTAGATTCATCTGCAGCCGTAACGGTAACGGTAGTTCCTTCAATTGCTAGCAATACTATTGCAACCAGTCAATCTATTTTAATCAATACTGCACCTGCACAGCTTACCGGCACATTGCCAACAGGCGGCACAGGCTCATACACCTATAGCTGGTTGGTATCAACCACCGGAGCAACTTCCGGATTCAGTGCAATTGGTTCTACCAATACACAGAACTACTCCCCTAGTGTATTATCTCAAAATACATGGTACCGCAGATTGGTAACATCAGGCAGTTGTTCAGATACGACAGCCGCAGTATCTATTACAGTAAATGCAAATATTGCCAACAATACCATATCGGCAGCACAAACCATATGTTCAGGTAATACCCCTGCAGGTTTAACAGGCTTAACCCCTTCAGGCGGAACAGGAAGTTTTACTTATACGTGGTTACGTTCTACTACTAGTGCATCAACAGGCTTCTCTGCTGCACCCGGCACAAACAATGCCCAGAACTATACACCGGGAGCCTTAACACAAACCAGTTGGTATCGCAGATATGTTGTGTCAGGATCAGCATCTGATACTTCTGCAGCCATACAAATCACGGTGAGTCCTGTAATTGCAGCCAATACAGCCACAGGTACACAATCAATATGTACGGGCCAAACCCCAACAGCCATTGCAGGTTCAACTCCAACAGGCGGTAGCGGAACCTATACCTATAGCTGGTTAAGCAGCACCACAAGTACCACTGCAGGATATACCTCAGCCACGGGCACCAATAATTCGCAGAATTATGCACCGGCAGCACTCACGGCAAGCACTTGGTACCGCAGATTAGTAACCTCGGGTGGATGTTCAGACACATCATCAGCAGCAAGTGTTACGGTAAATGCATTACCAACAGCAACTGCAACAGCAGCAACTGCAACAACATTCTGCCAAGGCGGAAGTGTAGTGATTAATGCCAATACAGGCACGGGCTTAACTTACCAATGGCGCAATGCAAGTGGTAATATTTCCGGAGCTACCAATGCAAGCTTTACAGCAAACTCATCAGGTTCATACCGTGTCGTGGTAATAAATGCTAATGGTTGCTCTGATACATCAGTAGCAATTAGTGTAACCGTAAATGCGCTTCCAACAGCAACAGCTATAGCAGCAACTTCTACAACATTCTGCCAAGGTGGTAGTGTAGTGATTAATGCGAATACAGGTACCGGCTTAACTTACCAATGGCGTAATGCAAGTGGTAATATTCCCGGAGCTACCAATGCAAGTTTAACCGCTAATGCTGCGGGAGCTTATAAAGTAGTTGTAACCAATACCAATGGTTGTATTGATTCATCAGCTGCAGTTAGTGTAACTGTAAATGCATTACCAACAGCAACAGCTACAGCAGCAACTTCCACAACATTCTGCCAAGGTGGTAGCGTAGTGATTAATGCGAATACAGGTACCGGCTTAACTTACCAATGGCGTAATGCAAGTGGTAATATTTCCGGAGCTACCAATGCAAGTTTAACCGCTAATGTTGCAGGAGCCTATAAAGTAGTTGTAACCAATACCAATGGTTGTGCAGATTCATCAGCTGCAGTTAGTGTAACTGTAAATGCCCTTCCAACAGCAACAGCTACAGCAGCAACTTCTGCAACATTCTGCCAAGGTGGTAGCGTAGTGATTAATGCCAATACAGGCACGGGTTTAACTTACCAATGGCGCAATGCAAGTGGTAATATTTCCGGAGCTACCAATGCAAGTTTAACCGCTAATGCTGCAGGAGCCTATAAAGTAGTTGTAACCAATACTAATGGTTGTGTAGATTCATCAGCTGCAGTTAGTGTAACTGTAAATGCCCTTCCAACAGCAACAGCTACAGCAGCAACTTCCACAACATTCTGCCAAGGTGGTAGTGTAGTGATTAATGCCAATACAGGTACCGGCTTAACTTACCAATGGCGCAATGCAAGTGGTAATATTCCCGGAGCTACCAATGCAAGTTTAACCGCTAATGCTGCGGGAGCTTATAAAGTAGTTGTAACCAATACCAATGGTTGTGTGGATTCATCAGCTGCAGTTAGTGTAACCGTAAATGCGCTTCCAACAGCAACAGCTACAGCAGCAACCGCTACCACATTCTGTCAAGGGGATAGTGTAGTGATTAATGCAAATACTGGCACAGGATTAACTTATCAATGGCGCAACGCAGGGATAAATATTCCGCTCGCAACTTCATCAAATTTTAAAGCTACTGCTTCAGGTTCATATCGTGTAGTAGTTACCAATACTAATGGATGCTTAGACTCATCTTCTGCTATAATTGTTACTGTAAATTCAATACCAAGTATTTCAAGTGTAACCTCAGCAAGTCGTTGTGGGAATGGGACTATAGTTCTTGGGGCGACAGCCAGTGCAGGTATAGTAAACTGGTACACTTCAATAACAGGTGGCATCAGTGTTGGTACGGGTACTTCATTTACAACACCTGCAATTAATGCAACTACAACATATTATGTTGATGCCTCAAATAATGGTTGTACCACCGCAACAAGAAGCAGCGTAGTTGCAACTGTTAACCCAAATCTTACTGCTTCAGTTAGTATTAATGCATCTACCACATCCGTGTGTGGTAGCAGCCCGATTACTTTTACAGCTACGCCTACTAATGGTGGAACTAATCCTACATATCAATGGAAATTGAATGGTAATAATGTTGGTACCGGTGGAACAAGTTACATCCTTTCCAACCCTGTAGTTGGCGATTCTGTTAATGTTGTAATGACCTCTAATGCCACTCCTTGTTTATTAAACAGCACAGCTAATGCCATAGGAATTAAATTAAACAATTCAACGGTAACACCATCTGTTTCCATCGTGTCAAATCAGGGCAGTACAGTTTGTGCAGGTGCATCTGTTACCTTTACGGCTACTGCTTTGAATGGTGGCACAACTCCATCTTTTCAATGGTACCGAAATAATATTGCTGTTGGCACAAATGCATCGACCTATATTACCACTTTATTGGCACAGGGTGATAGTATCCGAGTAGCTCTAACTTCTAATGCAGCTTGCTTAACCACCTCTACTGCACAAAGTAATATACTTGTAATGACAGTAAATAATCTACCTTCAATTACTGCTCAGCCTATTTTACAAAGAATTATTACAGGTTCTCAAGCTAACTTTAGTGTTACAGCAACAAATGCAAACACTTATCAATGGCAAAGTTCAAATGGCGGTTCGTTTTCAAATCTAACTAACGGATCAGTTTATAGTGGTGTATCGACAGCAAGTTTAACTATATTAAATAGTGCAGGATTAAATAATACTTTATATCGTGTTGTTACAACCAATACTTGCGGGAATCGACAGTCGGATTCAGTGCCATTATTTATCAATACAAAACCGCTGGCCTTAAATGATACATTGAATGTGGCCCAAGGCAAATCAGATAGTGTAGCTGTTTTGTTAAACGATACCGACCCCGATGGTCAGTTATTCAATCCTGTAATTATTGTCGGACCAATAAATGGAACTGCCGTTGTCTTGCCTTCTGGTAAAATACAATATACACCGGGAGCTAATTATTATGGCTTAGACACCATAACTTACCGTGTCTGTGATAATGGAAATCCTATTGCATGTGATACGGCACGTGTATTTATTCGTATTAACGCCAAACCTATTGCATCAAGAGACACTATTTCTGTGAATGAAGATGACTCCGTGATTTTCAATGTTAGACTAAATGATCTTGATCCTGACGGAACACTTTCAAATCCGGTAATTATCAACCCTCCTGCCAATGGTACAATAATCATTCTTCCTAACGGCAATATTAAATTTAAACCTAATCCAAACTTCTTTGGTTTAGATTCATTCATGTATCGAGTTTGTGATAATGGAATGCCTGTGATATGCGATAGTGCATGGGTTCGTTTAATTGTAAACTCAGTTAATGATGGACCTGATGCAGTAAATGACTCTATAAATATAAATGAAGATGATAGTGTTATCATTAATGTACGCATCAATGATACTGATATTGATGGTACGCTTGGTAATCCAATTACCATTACCAACCCAATAAATGGAACCATTTCTATACTACCAAATGGTAATATAAAGTATATTCCAAATCCTGATTATTTCGGTCTTGACTCTTTCATGTATCGAGTTTGTGACAATGGTATGCCTGTTAAGTGTGATAGTGCGTGGGTAAGGTTAATTATAAACCCTGTAAATGATGGGCCGGATGCAGTAAATGACTCTATAAATATAAATGAAGATGATAGTGTTATCATTAATGTACGCATCAATGATACTGATATTGATGGTACCCTTAGTAATCCAATCGCCATCACCAACCCAAGAAATGGAACCATTTCTATACTACCAAATGGTAATATAAAATATATCCCAAATCCTAATTATTTCGGTCTTGACTCTTTTATGTATCGAGTTTGTGACAATGGCATGCCTGTTAAGTGTGATAGTGCGTGGGTAAGGTTAATTATAAATTCAGTAAATGATGGGCCGGATGCAGAAGATGATTCTTTAACTGTTAATGAAAATAACCCGGTTATATTGGACCTGCGCAACAACGATAAAGACATTGACGGTAGCTTGGGTAACCCGGTTATACTGGTGGGACCTTTAAATGGTAGTGCTGTCATAAATCCGAACGGAACGGTTACCTATACACCAAAGCCTAATTACAATGGCGTTGATTCATTCATGTATCGTGTTTGTGATAATGGAATACCCGTTAGGTGCGACAGTGCATGGGTAAGAATTAAAATCAATCCGGTTAATACTGCACCAAATGCAATTGATGATACACTCATTGTGGATGAAGATAATGCTATTACTACCGACCTAAGAAATAATGATATTGACCTAGATGGCAATCTTACTAACCCTACTATACGTATCATGCCTAAACATGGTATAGTTGTAGTTAATAATGATGGTTTGATTACATACACGCCAACAGCAGATTATTTTGGTTTAGATTCTTTCTTTTACCAAGTATGTGATAATGGAACGCCCGTTCTTTGCGATAGCGCATGGGTGCGCATTACAGTTCGACCTGTAAATGACTCGCCTAATGCAATAAATGATACTGCCAATACAAATGTTAATATCCCTGTATCTATTGCTGTATTATTAAACGATGTAGATAAAGACGGAACAATCAACAATCCAATCATTATTACAAATCCAACTTCTGGAGTAGCAGTGGTGAATGCAAATGGAACTATAACCTACACACCTGCAAATGGCTTTGTAGGAACAATCTCATTTAGTTATCGAGTATGCGACAATGGAACGCCTGCACGATGTGATAGTGCATGGGCCACTGTGAATGTGTTAAATAATATTCAGAACCTGCCACCAATTGCTTTAAACGATACAATAAAAGTCATTGAGAATAGTAAAATAAAATTTGATGTGAGATCAAATGATATTGACCCAGACACCAATGGATTAGGAAAGCCAATAGCCATAACGCAGCCGAAATTCGGAACTATTCAATCAACTGATGATTCTAACTTCATTTATGTGCCATTTATCAATTACACCGGTACTGACAAATTCAGTTATAGCATATCAGATTTAGGATCTCCGGCTAAATTTGATACAGCAGAGGTGATTATTGAGGTAAGCGAACAATCAGTAAAAATTCCTGATGGCTTCTCCCCTGACGGAGATGGTGTTAATGACCGATTTGTAATTCCTGGCATTGAGAAATATCCGAACAATAAACTGACTATTGTAAATAGATGGGGAGAAGCAGTTTATGTTATGGAAAAATATAATAATAGCTGGGGGGGAGAGCCTAATATGGGCTTTACACTTGAGAATGGAATATTACCGGCAGGCGCGTACTTCTATATCCTTGAAACAGGCACAGCAGATAAGCCATTAACCGGAAGTTTATACATCAATAAATAATAGAATCATATAAATGAAAAAATTAAATATCATAATTACTATCGTTTTATGTGTTGCGATTGGACAAAACTTGCGCGCTCAGCAAGACCCTATGTTCACTCAATACTGGGTTAATCCACAAATACTTAATCCTGCTCATGCGGGTGCTGATGGCAGAACCCTACTCAATGCAACAGCGAGGAATCAGTGGATTAATGTGAAAGGCGCTCCTCAAACCTATACACTTGCACTAGGTGGCATGGCTCAAGAAAGACTTGGCTTAGGCGTATCATATATTCACGACAGAGTTGGTATTTCAAGAACAAATACATTGAATATCGATTTTGCATATCATCTCCCTCTAGGCGAAAAATGGAAATTAATTTCATCAGTGAGAGTAAGTTGCCTAATAAATCAACTGAATCTAACAGAAGTGAATACAAATACACCCGGAGATCCCATGTTTATGGAAAATCTAAGCAGTGGATTGAGACCAAATGCGGGTTTCGGATTTCTACTCGCTTCAGATAAATTCTATGCCGGATATAGCCAACCAAGAATAATAAATTATGATTTTGGTACTACTTCTAATATAGGCAATACAAAAATCATTTCGCATCGCTTTGCTTATTTAGGATATAACTTTAACTTTTCTGAAGATTACAAACTTAGGCCTAATATATTGGTCAAAGAGGTGTCGAATGCTCCTGTTCAGCTAGACTTTAATTTAGTAAATGAATTTAGAAACAACTGGGTTGTTGGTTTGAGTGGTAGAACTGGCGAAGGAATTGGAGTGATGCTGGGTATAGTTAATTATCGAAATCTTGATATTTATTACTGTTATGATTATCCGCTTACGGTAATATCCTTACTCTCTAAGCAAACGCATCAGATAACGCTTGTTTTAAATTTATCTAAGAAATCTATACGCGTAAATTCACCACGTTATTTTAATTAATATGAAGAAGTTTTTAATTACAGGAATATACATTTTGATGACATTAGCTATTGCATTTGCACAAAACAAAAAGCTGAATAACGAGTATTTTACAAGGGATATGCTCGGGGCCTCCAAAATTCTTGAGCAGCAATTATTAAAAGGAGATAGTTCAAATTGTGCATATTATGCTTATGTTTTGAAAAGATTGCATAAAGATGAACAAGCTTATAAATTTTACAAAATATCCTTTGAAAAAGGTCTGATCTCAGAACAGGTTCATCTACTCGATTATTTACATTTAGCAAGCCAACTAGACAAATCAGATAAAAACTTGATTAATATCAGTACAAAGCTTGAGCAAGCTGGCTATAGAAGCATCTCAGAAAGTTTATATGATATTCTAAAATTATCCAAAATAAGTAATGCCTGTTTTAATGCAGAGGCTGATGATATTGCGTGTTCGAATAATATAGTCTCATCAACTAGGATTACGCAAGAAAATAATATTGAAAACTCATTGCTAAAAACCTTCTTGGTTGATAACAGTTGTAAACTCATACCCATAAAAACCAACCAGATTTATTCTATTAATGATAATAAAAGGCATATCGGACCTATCAATGAACAAGGGGAATGGTTATTTGTGACTAGGTCGCAATTGAAGGCAAATAAAGCAGGAATTTACAATCTAGAAATAGTTTACTCTAAAAAAGAATCTGGCAAATATTCAGATCTAAATAATCTTCCATTTAATAATTCTAATTATTCAGTTCAACATCCTTATTTTGATAAGCAAAATAATATTTTGTATTTCTCATCCAACATGCCAGGTGGTTCAGGAGGTTTTGATATTTATACATCTTCTTATAATCTTAACAGTCTTTCCTGGTCAAAACCTGAAATAATCAAAGAAATCTCAACTTCAGCTGATGAAGTTTTTCCTACATTAGATAGCAAAGGTATTCTTTATTATAGCACAACAACTATTAATGGTGATGGAGGGTTGGATATTATTGCTTTTGATTTAATTGATAAAAAAATAACCAAATTGCCAGCACCAATTAATTCTGAGTATGACGACTTTCTATTTCTTCAAGAAGGTCTTTCAGGCCTAATTACATCTAATCGTAAAGGCGGGAAAGGTGGCGATGATGTATATAATTTCACAATTGACACCACGCCATACAAAATTTGTATTGAATTAATTAATTCTGATTCCCCTTTAATAGGTATAAATAATACTCCGTTAGAGATTAGCTACCAAAACAGGCAATTAAATCTATTGAGTGACGATGGAGGAAAAGCCTGCTTTTCAATCTCAGCGATAGATGCGTTCGTAAATCCTAGCCAGAGTTTAAGTATCAACATAAAGAAATCAGGATTTGAATCAATTACACAACAAATGCACTCCTTAATACTTTCATCGGAAAACAAAAACATAACATTAAATCAGCCGTTAAAGCCTATAAAAGTGATTATGCCACCGGTTGTTAAGATAAAGATTGGACAAGATCTTGGGAAATTACTAAATCTTAACCCAATATATTTTGATTTAGGGAAATGGGATGTAAGACCTGATGCAGCAATTGAGTTAGATAAAATAGTAAAAGCGATGCAAGAATTTCCCGGTTTAATAATTGAACTAGGATCTCATACAGATTCTCGAGCAAGCGCAAAATTTAATCAAACGCTTTCCCAAAAACGTGCTGAATCATCCGGAAAATATATTCTATCGAAAGGTATAGACCCTAAACGGCTAACATGGAAAGGCTATGGGGAATCGAAACTACTCAATAAATGTAAAGATGGGGTGAAATGTAGTGAGGACGATCATTCAAAAAATCGTAGAACTGAATTCCGCATTGTAAAGACGTAATATTTATATCTATCAATCACAGGAATCATTTTTGAAGATTATACTTCAATTCTAAAAAGATTTGAAACTTACCCTTTCAAGTGCTTCAACTACCTCAACTCCTCGGATGAAACTGTGTGATTACATCACGTAAGTATTCTCTATCGATATGGGTATAAATTTCAGTGGTGGTAATGCTTTCATGCCCAAGCATTTGCTGCACAGCACGCAAATCTGCCCCCGCTTCTACAAGCGCTGTTGCAAAAGAATGGCGTAGTGTATGAGGTGATATTTTTTTGCGTATTCCTGCCTTTGCTGCGAGTTCTTTAATGATATAAAATATCATAACCCTTGAAAGTCGTTTACCTCTGTTATTCAGAAACACAATATCATGATTTCCTGTTTGTGTTTTGATGTGAACACGCACATGTTCTACATACCAGCGAATGGCATCAAGAGCTACCTTGCCTATGGGCACCAATCGCTCTTTATCACCTTTACCAATTACCCTCACAAATTCATCGGCATAAGAAATATCGGAAATATTGAGGTTTACCGTTTCGCTTACACGCAAACCACAGCTAAACATGGTTTCAAGAATTGCCTTATTGCGCATACCATCCGGCTTACTTAAATCTAATTTGGCAATCATACGGTCTATTTCATCTGTGTCTAATACATCAGGAAGTTTTCGCATGGTTTTAGGAGCTTCTAATAAATCAGCCGGACTCGTTTTTATCAAATCCTCCAGGAGCAGGTATTTATAAAATGCTTTGATGCCGCTTAAAATCCTAGCCTGACTAGTGGCTGTAATCCCTAATTCATTTACCCAGCGCAAAAATTCACGCAGTATTTCCAATTGTATCTCTTCCGGTGTAACGCTAAGTTTCTTATACTCCAGGAACTGAATAAGCTTAGTTACATCGTGTAAGTATGCCTCTACCGATTTTTCGGAAAGGGAGCGCTCCAGTTGCAGATAGGCTCTAAATCCTTTTATATAATGACTCCAGTTCAGGCTATGAATTTTATTAGGTACGAAAATCGAAATATTTACCTTTGCCTGCAATGAAAGTTATCATCATTAACGGACCAAATCTTAATTTATTGGGCAAACGTGAGCCTGAGATATATGGCAATAAATCGTTTGAAATGTATTTTGATGAACTCAAACACATGTTTAAGGATATTGAGCTAAGTTATTTTCAAAGCAATGTGGAAGGTGAACTCATTAATAAAATACATGAGGTAGGATTTAGCTATGATGCCATAATCCTAAATGCCGGAGGCTATACACATACCTCTGTTGCCTTGGCAGATGCAGTGGCTGCGGTTAAAGCACCATGTATTGAAGTGCACATCAGTAATATTTTTGCGCGTGAAGAATACAGGCACGTTTCCCTGCTCTCCAAACATTGCATTGGCATAATAAGCGGATTGGGATTACCCGGATATGAGATGGCTCTTCAATATTTGATTAAGTCGGGGAAAAAATAAGCGCATAGGTGTATTAAAGAACCGAAAGCTTATTTATAATAGCTATTTCCAAACCAGCTCTGAAAAGAACCTTATCTTTTTCACGAAATGTTGTTTAACAATACTGCCTTTATAAACTCCGGTTAATTGAGATAGCGGTTTGCGTTTTATTTGGAGTGCCTGTCTTAGTTTCCACCATTTACCCAATTGAAAAAAGTAATCGGCATGAGCACAGTGCACGGCCCAGCTGTATTTAGGAAAACCGTTTAGCAGAAAAAACAAGGAACTCAATAAATCCAAAAAAGAACGAACCGGGATAAGCCACCACAAAACCGAAACAGGCAAATTTTTAGTAAGCATGATGAGGTTGTTTCGGAAATTAAGATATGTTTTTTGCGGACTCATTTTGTTCAGTGTACCGCCACCCACATGATAAACTTGAGATGAAGGAACGGCCATGAGTTTATAACCATTTAATTGTATACGCCAGCATAAATCTACCTCTTCCATATGAGCAAAGAAATGCTCATCAAACCCACCGGCTTTATGAAATAATTCAGCCCTTACAAATAAGCATGCTCCGGTTGCCCAAAATATTTGTTTTGCTTCATTGTATTGATTATGGTCCGTTTCCAGCGATTCAAAGATTCGGCCTCTGCAAAATACATAACCGAGTGTATCAATAAAACCTCCGCAGGCACCTGCATACTCAAACAAATTCCTGTTTCGGTAATCAATCATTTTAGGTTGGCATGCACCCACATTCGGCTGCTGCTCCATTAAATCAATTACAGGTTCTATCCAGCCAGCCGGTACTTCAATATCATTATTCAGCAGCACATAGTAATCTGCCTTCACTTCTTTTAAAGCCTCGTTATACCCACCTGCATATCCATAGTTTTTGTTGAGCTGAATAACTGATACCTGCGGAAAATACGATTTAATGTATGCTACTGAATCGTCTGTTGAAGCATTATCTGCAACAAATATTTTAAGATTTGAATAAGTTGACGCTAGCACAGATGGCAGAAACTGCTCAAGCAGTTGCCTGCGGTTCCAGTGCACAATAACAACAGCTACAGTTGGTTTATTCATCATTACCTTTCAATTCATGTTTTAGCTGATATGGTACAAAAATGAAGCTAGCAGTAGCAGAGGTAAGCAGCAATACACACATAAATGTGCGCGGATCTTTGTAAGTTGAGATAAACTCTTGCTTCTTACCCGGTAAAATCAATTTCTTTTCAAGCAATTCTTCCATGGTGGTAGCGTAGATATTAAAATCACGGGCATACTCTGCTTTTGGGAAAATAAGCTCCCCAATAGAAACTTCATGTTCTGTGGCAACAAAAACTGGAAACTTAGAAAATCCTTCTGCAATGATATCTTTACTAACCTCGCGTAACTGAGGTATAAAAAAGCGTAAATCAGCTTTGAGCGCATCCAGCAGTTTTGAAAATTGTTCTTCTGAAAACATGGCCCAAAGATAATTGAATTAGCGAAGTGTAAGCAGGGTAATATTTTCTACATGGTGTGTATGCGGAAACATATCTACAGGCTGCGTTTTAGTTACCAGGTATTTATCCTGCATCCAAGCTATATCCCTTGCTTGTGTAGCAGGATTACAACTCACATAAACCACTCTGGATGCTCCTGATTCCATAATTTTTTTAACTACATCCTCATGCATGCCTGCTCTTGGTGGATCTGTTATGATTACATCAGGCTTACCATGTTTAACCATCAGTTCATCACTCAACACATCTTTCATATCTCCTGCATAAAAATGTGTATGGGTGATGCCATTTAACTGAGCATTTATTTTAGCATCGGATATGGCACCTTCAATATATTCAATTCCTACAACCTGCCTTGCTTGTTTAGATACAAACAAAGCAATTGTTCCTACACCGGTATATAAGTCATATACATTTTCGTTTCCGGTAAGTCCGGCAAATTCCCTCGCCTTACTGTAAAGGGTAAGTGTTTGCATGGTATTGGTTTGAAAAAATGACTTTGGGCCAATTTTAAATTTCAAATTCTCCAGTTTCTCCACCAGATGATCATCACCAGCAAACACCTGAATATCTAAATCATGTATGGTATCGTTTAACTTAGCATTTATTACATATAATAACGAGGTGATTTGAGGGAACTGCCTGTTTATGTAACTCATTAATTCTGTAATACGCTGATTATCCTCTCTGCCAAAACTCACAATCAACATCCATTGACCTGCTTCATTCCGTCTTAAAATAATACCACGCATTAAACCTTCCTTGGCATAAATATTATAGAAGTCGTAACCATTGCTAATGCAGAAAGATTTAATGGCATTTCGTATCTCATTTTGCAAGTCATCCATCAGCCAGCATTTGTTTACATCAAATACTTTATCAAACCTACCCGGAATATGATAACCCAGTCCTGCATGCTCTGCTGTGGTTAATTCGGCTGCTCCATCCAAAGAAGTAAGCCAGCGTTTATTGGTAAAGGTATATTCCAGTTTGTTTCTGTAAAACTGCTGTTGTGTTGAACCGATAATAGGCTCTATTGGCGGAAAATCAAACTTTCCAATTCGCTCAAATGCATCTTGTACTTGTTGTTGCTTGTAGCGCAATTGTGCTTCATAGCTCATCTGTTGCCATTTGCAGCCTCCGCACATTCCCACATGCTCACAAAATGTATCTATCCTGTCGGCCGATGGTTTTAAAACCTGCTGAAGGCTGGCAAAACTGAAACTTTTTTTTGAAGAAGTAACCTTTGCCCGAACCACATCGCCCGGCACTGCATGGTCTATCATCACTACTTTGTCGTCATAACGAGCAATGCACTTGCCTTCGCTCCCGGCATTGGTAATGGTTAAACTTTCAATAATATAAGGCTTAAATTTAGATTTACCCATAGCAAGCGAAGATAAGGAACGGGATTGAGTTCTGAGTGATGTAGTTAAACAATATAAGGAATCTTCAGTTGGGTATTCGAATTTCGAAGTTGATTAATTCAACAATGGACATTCATCATTCATTGCACTCAGATCACATTCACCTCGGGTACAATCTCAATTCCGAATTTATCTTTAACGGATTGTTGAATATCCATAGCCAGCTGCCATATTTCTGCTCCGGTTGCACCGCCATAATTAACCAATACCAAAGCCTGATCTTTGTGCGAGCCGGTATTCCCAACTACTTTACCTTTCCACCCACATTGCTCTATTAACCAGCCTGCCGCTACTTTTGTAAAGCCGGGACTTGCCGGGTATCCAACCATATCGGCATATTGCTGTTTTAATTGCTCAAACTGCATGGAAGGAATTTCAGGATTTTTGAAAAAACTGCCCGAATTGCCCAGTTTCTTAGGATCAGGTAACTTACTGCTGCGTATCTCAATTACGGCATCACTAATGGCTTTGATGGATAATTCTTTCACCCCTTTTTTATCCAACACTTGCTGGATCGCTCCGTATGATGTATTGAACCTGGGTTGCTTATATAACTTAAAGGTAACCGATGAAATAATGTATTTTCCCTTTGCCTCATGCTTAAATACACTTTCACGGTAACCGAATTTGCAGGCAGCACGCGTAAATGTTTTCATTTCGCCTGTGGCAATTTCAACCGCCTCCAGTGAGTCAAACACATCTTTAATTTCAACACCATATGCACCAATATTTTGCATGGGCGCAGCACCTACGCAACCAGGAATGAGTGAAAGATTTTCGATACCGGCATAACCCCGCTGAATGCACCATAACACAAAATGATGCCATACCTCCCCTGCCATTGCCTTAACCCAGATGAACTCATCATCTTCATGTAATTTTTCTATTCCCTCCAAACGATTACAAATAACCATGCCTTCAAAATCTTTGGTCAGCAGAATATTGCTACCTCCACCCAAAACCAGAATATTCCTTTCCAATAAATTAAATACACTGCATAGGGTTTTGAGCTCCTCAAGTGAGTGAACCTCTACAAACTCTTTGGCTTTTACATCAATGCCAAAGGTATTATAGGCCTGCAAGGATATATTTTGAAGAATATTCACAACGCAGGCAAGTAAAGAAAAGAAATATAAAAATCAATACTGGATTATGAACATTATCTTTGAACCGTGCAAGTGCCTTTTTTTAAGCTACTTTTTAAACGATTGCTGCTAGCCTATGGTATCTATGCGGCATGCCGTATAGCATTTATCGCGTTTAATTATTATGCATTTACCAACCAAGGTCTTGGCGTATTGATTCAAACCTTTTTTTACGGGCTTCTGTTCGATACTTCAGCCATCATTTACACACATGCGGTGTTTATTTTTCTGCACATTATTCCTATACCGCTCAGGCATCATCCCGTTTATGGTAAAATCCTGAAAATCTATTTTATCTCGGTTAATTCAATTGCGGTTTTGCTAAATCTGATAGATACCGGCTACTATCCTTTCAGCGGGAAACGATCCGGACTGGAACTGCTGAATATGAAACAGGATATTGCTGACCAGGCAATAACCTATTTAATTGATTATTGGTATCTAACGGGGTTACTCATAATTTTTATCTGGCTACTCAGTAAGCTATACAATCAAACGGGAACTGAACCGCCAAAAATGAAAAACCCAACCAAACAAATTTTAAAAGAAAGTTTGCTGATTTTGCCAATTGCTGCACTTACTTTTTTAGGTGCCAGAGGTGGTTGGAATTTAAAACCACTAGGGGTGTTTGATGCTGCACGTTTGGTAAAACCCGAGATGGTGAGTGCCACCATCAATACCCCTTTTCAAATGATAATGACGGTTCAGCAAACAGGTATAAAAGAAGTTTTTTGGATGCCTGAAACCGAAGCATTGAACTATTTTAATCCGGAGAAGAAAAAAACGAATGGCACCAATGTCCGTAAAAATATTGTACTGATTATTGCAGAAAGTTTAGGTAAAGAGTATGTAGGCCACTACAATAATGGGAAAGGCTACACACCATTTATAGACTCCCTCATTGGTGTTAGTATATCCTTTGAACATGCCTATGCCAATGGTAAACGCTCTATTACTGGATTACCTGCTATTATGGCTTCTATGCCATCCTGGATGGAGGATGCTTATACCAGTAGTTATTACCAATCGAACAGATTGCTGAGCATTGGTGGGTATTTACAACAAGCAGGATACCATGCATCCTTTTATCACGGTGCAAGGAATGGGAGTATGAGTTTTGATAATTTCATTGGCATAACCAAAGGTGGACATTACTATGGCTTAAATGAATATCCTGACGAAAAGGATTTTGACGGGCACTGGGGTATTTATGACGGGCCATACCTGCAATACTTCTGCAAGGAAATAGGCACACACCCAAAACCTTTTTTTGCCACGTTATTTACTTTATCATCTCATCATCCATATGCCATTCCTCCTACTCTTAAAAACAAGTATAAAGATGGCACATTGCCCATTCATAAAAGCGTGGCATATACTGATGATGCCATCAGGGATTTTTTCCGCTGCGCTGCGTCACAACCATGGTTTAAAGAAACAATCTTTATTGTTACAGCAGATCATTCAGCGGAAAATGAACAGCCGGCTTATCAAAGCATGGAAGGCATGTACCGTATTCCGTTCATTATTTTCGATCCTGCACAACCCAAACGCAAACAGATTAACAAAACAGTACAACAGCTGGATTTGTTGCCAACCATTTTAGAGCTAAGTGGATATAACGGTAAATACTTTGGTTTTGGAGAATCTGCAATTGATAGCCTTGGCGGAGGATTCGCCATACAGTACTATAACAATATATATCAGTTGATTCAGTATCCGTATGTGCTGCTCATGACAAATGGTGAACCATTTTTTCTGGGAAATGTGGAAGAAGACATAACCATGCAAACCAACCTGCTTGCCAGCGAGAAAGAAATAGCATTAAAACTGGAAAAGCAACTCAAGGCTGTGATACAAACCTATAACAGCCGCCTTACAAAAAACAAAACCTATATATCGGATAATAACTGATTTCTTTGGGCAGCCGGCAAACCCTGTACTACGCACAGATAAGAATGTTGAATCAGGTCTATAATTTCCTTATCACTTAAATCTAGATTAAAATAAACCGTATTCCAGTGTTTCTTGTTCATGTGGTAACCGGGCTGTACCGCCTCATATTGTTGCCTGAGTTCAATGGCCCTCTCAGGATTACATTTAAGATTTACAGAACCCGGTTTACTAATTGAAGTGAGTGCAAATGCTTTGTTGGCCACTTTAAAAACCAAGGTATCGTTATCAAAAGGAAACGTTTCGGTAACATTCTTTTTACCCAGGCAAATATCTCTAAGTTGTTCAATGTGCATTAAAGGTCTAGAAACTTATAGCCTAAAACAAACTGAAACATGGTGGCACGTGTGCTGTAATCAAACGTACCTGCCTGCTGCGAAACCACCTTTTTACCTAAGTCAGTTAAACTAAAATCACACCGTAAATCAATGGTAATTTTCTTAACATCCACTCCCACACCTGCAATACCACCCAATGCAAATTCATTAAAATTAGATTGTGCAAAAGCAGGTAATTTGCCACCACTCTGTGAGGCATCAAGCAAAAACTGCAAATTTGGACCAGCATAAACACGTGCAAGCCCAAGAATTTTTTTGCCAGCCAGTAAGGGCACATCTATATAAGATAAAGTTTGTGTACCTGAACCATTGCCTAAATCAATGGATGCATTGCGCTGATTATACTGAACTTCAGGCTGAACATAAAACCCAAGTATGCCGGCTCTGGCAAAAGCACCGGCTACAAAACCATAATTAGGCTCTGCAGTGGCATTTCCGAGTGAGGTTGACATGCTGCTGCGATTAACACCAGCTTTAATACCCAATACAAAACTTTGACTGTTGGCGAAATGAAAGAGAAAGAAGAGTACAACTAATAATGTAAAATGTTTCATGGTTTTTATTTGCAATATAAGAAAATGAAATATCAAATGCGTTAGTGTTATACAAGTCCCTTTAAGCAAAAATTACTAGTTATATGCCGGTAAAAACCCATATTGTTTGCCCAGCTCCAGTTGGTTCTGCAAAAAGTTATTGGGGTATTCTACTTTCACATCGGTGATCTTCTCTCCGCTCATTACGGGAATTAAGCGTGGCTGAATAAATCCTTTATATGGGGCAACATTTAATTTTTCAAAACGCTCACGCACTTCTTTCAACAATGTTTGGTCAACCTTTACGCCATAACCTTCAACCAATGCAGTAGCTGCCTTGTAATCACCTTCCGATTTAATGCGTTGTATTTCTCGCAACAAATCTCCAAATAAGGTCCTTAGCTTCTCATAATTATTAACCCTAACATAAGTCTTACCATCCTTTTTAATCCACTCGATAACATTATCTGCCTTCCCTTTATCATATGCCCATGCAGCCACCAGCTGACGATTGCGCATATGGGCTTCCTCTAAATTTTCGCCTAGAGGAATACGTGTTAATTGTGTAATCAATCCATTTCTGATATAGCCGTCATACTCACATTTTCCAACTTCCAGCGAGGGCATCACACCAATATCAACCAACTTTTGATCGTATATATAATAAAGAGCCACCAAATCTGCTCGGGCTTCTTCAAGGGTGCTGGCATAATTCTTTAATGTCTGATCGGGATCGCCTACACCCGGATTAATTTGACCCGAAGCATGTCCGATTACTTCATGCATATCGGTATGCAAATCGCCTGCCAACGAACCAAATTCCTTGTTACGTGCGATCTCTTCCTCAGTCAATGCAAATTCTTTCATCATTGGACTCTTGGCTCCAACCACATTGTATGAATGAACAATATTGCCCAAGGAAACAGACTTGGAACCATGCTCCTGCCTAATCCAGTTTGCGTTTGGTAAATTAATACCGATTGGCGTAGAAGGTGCAGCATCACCTGCCTCTTGTATTACAGTTATTACTTTTGCGGTAATACCTTTTACTTCTTTCTTTTTATGCCCAGGCATTAAAGGTGAGTTGTCTTCAAACCATTGTGCATTGTCCGCTATTGTTGCAATACGCTTGGTAGCTTCCATATCTTTCATAGAAACAACCGACTCATAAGATGCTCTTTTACCTATAGCATCACCATATACTTCAATAAAACCATTTACAACATCGAGTCTGCTTTCTGTATCATTTACCCAGGCAATATTGTATTCATCCCATTTCTTTAAATCGCCTGTTTTGTAATATTCAACCAACAGTTGCAGGGCTTTTTTCTGTTTATCATTTTCAGCAACCGGAATGGCTTTTTCAAGCCAGTAGACAATTTTTTCAATAGCCTGAGTATACATACCTCCTACTTTCCAAACCTTTTCAATCACCTTGCCGTTGTCTTTCATCATTTTTGAGTTCAGGCCCCACGAAATGGGTTGTGCATCCTTTTTATCAATAAGTAAAGCGTAGTAGGCTTCAACCTCTGCCTGCGTAACGCCTTCATAAAAATTATTTGCCGATGCTTTAACATTATCAATACCCGCACCCAGGTCTACTATTTTTGCATCTACTTTGGGATCAAATAGGATGGGTTTTAAATACGTGAGAAATTCATCAACCGATTTACCGTTTAGTGGTAATAAAGTTGCATCAACAGACTTTACAGCCTCAGCAAAAAAATCAAATCCACACTCAGGTGTAAACTTATTATTACTGTAATGGTGGTGAATACCATTTGAGAAAAACACACGCTTGGCATATACTTCTAAATTTTTCCAATCAGTTGAGGTTTTCTCCCCTGCATAATTTTCTAATATTACTTCCAATGTTTTTCTAATGGTTAGGTTATGCCTGTATTTCTGATCAAATATGATATCTCTGCCTGCATTGGCTGCTTCATATAAATAATAAGCCAACTCTTTTTGTTGCGCGGAGAGCAACTCAAATCCCGGTATTTGATAACGTAATACCTGCAAATCGGCAAAGCGATCGCACTCTACTTCAAAGTTATTTTCGCCTCCGGCATTTGTGGCTACCTTATTGTCTCTTGTGCAATTTTGCAGGAGCAATCCTGAACTTAATGCAGTTAACATCATTACGTTTTTAAATTTCATACTTCAATTCGATTAATTAGTTGGCAAACTAAAGAGTTGCTGCAATATTTGCAACCACTATTTATATTAGCGGTAAATAATAGTTTTAATCTGCTTTATAATATAAAAATAAGCAAACTTGAATATTAAACAACTCCTTAACCAGAAGGTTAAACAATACAACCGGCCGGAATTTATTGCCAATGATCCGATTGCTATACCACACCTATTTACGCAACCTGCCGATGTAGAAATAATGGGATTTTTTGCAGCTGTATTTGCATGGGGGCAACGCATCACCATTATTAATAAATGTAAAGACCTGATTGCACGAATGGATGGTGCTCCGCATGATTTTATCATCAACCACCAGCAGTCAGATTTAAAAAAAATGATTGGATTTAAACACCGAACATTTAATGATACCGATTTGCTTTATTTTATGAATTTTCTTCAGTATTGGTATAGCCGCAACAAAAGTCTTGAATTGGCATTTAGCCAAGGCATGCATAAAAAAGACAAAACAGTTGAAAGGGGCTTAAATCATTTCAGAACACTCTTTTTTTCATTACCACATGTGCCACACCGAACCTTTAAACATATAGCCTCACCTGCACAACACGCTGCTTGCAAACGTTTAAACATGTTTTTGCGGTGGATGGTAAGAAAAGACAGCAATGGTGTAGATTTTGGTTTATGGGAAAGCATCTCCCCTACACAATTGGTTTGCCCGCTTGATGTGCATGTGCAGCGTGTGGCCATGCAACTGGGTTTATTGCATAGAAAACAGAGCGACTGGCTGGCAGCAACAGAATTAACTGAAAGCCTGAAAATACTGGACGCCACAGATCCTGTGAAATATGATTTTGCATTGTTTGGTTTAGGCGTGATGCAGGAAATGTAATTATCTGCGTAATATTTTACGTATTTCTATGGCTTTACCCAATACATGTGTCATGATGAGTAGTGGCCAGATGACGGCACTTTTTGATGAATAATTAATGAGTATAACACTGCTGATAAAGCCACAGCAAAAGGTTGCCGCCACCACATACCAAACCTGAAACAAAGCATCTTGAGGTTTTAAAAATGAAAGAATGGCAAAAATAAGCAATACTAAAATGGCCAAAACTGTGGCAACATAAAGTATATTCATAAATTCGAAAGCGTTTTCCATAATATCGCAAATATGCACTATCAACTATCAATCAGCAATGCTGCAGAGCATTTTATTCAATTAAAATGGACCATCACAAATTTGCATCAACCCACAATATGCCTGCAATTGCCTGCATGGAGGCCGGGCAGATATGAGCTTGCCAACTATGCTAAGAATATTCGATGCCTGCAAATTACCAATGAAAATGGCGTAATAGTGCCGTTTAAAAAAACAACAAAAGATTGCTGGGAGGTGAATTGTGCCGGCTGCCATGCACTGGTGATACAATATGAGTATTACGCCAACCAATATGATGCAGGTGCAAGCTATGCCGATGCAACTCAGTTATACATCAATCCGGTAAATTGCTTTATGTATGCACACGGACGAATGGATGAAGCGTATGCAGTTGAACTATTGGTGCCTGATGATTATTCAGTGGCATGTCAGCTACCCCTAAAAAACAAAACACTGTATGCCACAAATTTTGATGAACTGGCCGACAGCCCGTTTATCGCTTCAGCAACCTTGCAACACCATGAATTTGTAGTTGCTACTACCCGAATGCATTTCTGGTTTCAGGGTAAGCATGATTTAGATATGAATCTGCTGGAAGAGGATACAATCGCTTATACGAAAGCGCAGATTAATGTGTTTGGTGAGCTGCCTTGCAAGGACTATCATTTTCTTTATATCATGCACCCATATCCTTTCAGACATGGAGTAGAACATGCAAACTCAACGGTAATTGCAATGGGCAAAGCAGAAACTGAAATAAGAGATGAATTTTATCACAGCCTGCTTGCCATCAGCTCTCATGAGCTTTTTCATTTATGGAATATTAAACGCATCAGGCCAACAGAAATGTTACCCTATGATTTTACAAAGGAAAATTACAGCACGCTGGGATATGTGTATGAAGGCGTAACAACTTACTATGGTGACCAAATTTTACTGCGCTGCGGTACATGGAGTTGGGAACAATACTGCAGCAGTTTTAACAGTGACCTAAAAAGACACCTTACCAATCCGGGTAGATTTAATTACTCGGTTGCGGCATCTTCCTTTGATACGTGGCTGGATGGTTATGTGCCCGGAATTGCCGGCAGAAAAGTTTCGATTTATATGGAAGGCATGCTTGCTGCACTCATTGCCGATTTAATGATTATTAACCACAGTGAAAGCAAATATTCTCTTGATGATGTGATGAAGGCGTTATATAAGCATTACAAGGAAGGTAAAGGCTATGATGAAGCCTTGTACAAACAATTACTGGAGCAATTTGCAGGAATTTCATTTGATGCCTATTTCAATGAAGTTATACATGGCGTGGGCAATATTGAGTTATGGCTAACTCAATATTTAGATAAAATGGGCTGCAAATTAGCGGAAGCAAAGGGGGAAACTGTTTTGGTAATTAATCCCAACCCCTCTGAAAAACAGAAAAAAATCTTTAATTATTGGTTACGAAACACTATGGAATGAGAATATTTCCATCTTAACCTTATATTCGGAAATTGTATCGAAGCTAATATGCAAAGAATTCAATTAGGCTGTGAATTATGTGATGGACACAAAATAAGTTTCCTGCAACACTGCAACGCAGAGCAGATTGCCATGGTCAATGAGGCCAAAACATGCAGTCAATACAAAAAAGGTCAACATATATTTTATGAAGGGAGCCTGCCACTGGGAATTTATTGCGTGAGCAGTGGTGTAATTAAACTCGTTAGAACAAATAATGATGGCAAGGAGCAAATCCTAAGATTTTCTCAGGCAGGAGATCTATTAGGTTTCCGTGCATTAATTGCGGATGAGCCTTTAATTGCTACAGCGATTTGTGTAGAAGATACAGTTGCCTGCTTTATACCTAAAAAAGTATTTATTGAGTTGATTGATACTGTACCAGCCATCGGTAAAGAATTGCTTAAAGCCATTTGCCATGACTTAGGTGTGGTGGAAGAAAGGGTTCAAAGCCTGGCACAAAAAAGTGTAAGGGAACGCCTGGCTGAGACATTGCTATTTCTTCATGCTACATTTAATATGAATGGCACAGGCAGTGAAGATATTATTCATATTTCCCTACCCAGAGAAGATATTGCCAATATTGTGGGAACCGCAACAGAAACAGTAATTAGGTTGCTATCTGAATTTAAGCAGGATAAACTTATTGAATTTGAAGCTAAAAAAATAAAGCTTCTCAACAAGGAGAAGCTCTACAAAATATCACGTGCATCTGTTTGATGCAAATTATTTCCGATTAGTTAAAATTTGTAATTGATACCCATCTCAATTGCAAGCAGCTGGAAGGCTTCATTAGAGTCTTCAATATCTCTGAACTGATAAATAATTACATTGTTTCTGGCTCCAATATTCAAAGCCAAGTTGTCATTTAGCACGTAGTTGATACCAAGTGCAGGGGCTACTATAAAATTATTACGATTAATAATTTTATCTTCATTGATTAATTTATTCTGAGTGGTTAAAACATAACCCACGTCTAGAGAAATATATGGTCTCCATTTAGTTCCACCGAAGAAGAACTGGCTACCCAAAGTAACAGGAATTACCATTAAATTTACATCGGAAACTTCAGTTTGCACTCCACCTACGTTTAATGATTTGAATGGTATAATATGATAACCTGCACCTAAACTAAATCGCAGATAGTCGTCAACATGTTTATTTATTTTAAGGTTTACTCCAACCAAACTGGTATTCATATCACCGCTATATCTGGAGATTGGAAATGATGGTGCAATGTTAATACCAACAGAGTACTGCGCATGCGCTTGTATAGCAAACAAACCCAGCAGGGCAAATATGATGATTCTGATAGTTTTCATAAAGTTGATTAATAAAGTGGCAAAGTAAATAATTCTGTGAATTTAGTCAAATAAAAAAGCCCCGCAATTGCGGGGCTTTCTATAGAGTGAAATACTAAAGCTAGAATCTCATACCTAAACGAATGCCAGCAGTAGGATTAACACCGAATAAGTCGAAAGTACTAGAAGTTCCGGTCTTCTGCTCAATTGTTGTTCCTCCTATTGTGATCTTAGTAGAACCTTCGCCTATTGACGTCATGTTGAATAAGCCTAAACCTGTTTCAGCACCAACGTAAACACCATCTGTAATATAATAGTCTGCACCAATAACCAAATTGAGACCGATGCCAAAAACACTTCCACTAGTAACGGTTGTGTTACCTAATGCAGGATCTTTTTCGGTTGTTTCAACGGAACCACCTGTTCCAAAGCTGATAGGAAGCTGTGCACCAAAATAAGGTGATAATTTAGTAGTGCCTGGTAAGTGAAATTCAACGCCTGGTGAAAGACCCAGCTCAAATCCACTAGAAGTTTTAATTTCTGTGGAGTCATTGTTTTCCTTAACTGTGCTGCTAGAACTTCCAAGGTTCAGACGTAACCTAAAAGCCATTGATTCACTGCTAAAGTAACGAAAACGTAATTCTGGAGATCCATAGGTAATGCCAGGATTACCAAAATTTAAATCTAAGGTGGTTTCAATTGTTTTGTCACCAGCCGCAGGTTTCTGAGCATATGCCAAAGTACCAATGGCAATTGCTGCTAATGAAAAGATAAGTTTTTTCATGGTTTTGTAAATTATTACAATGGCAAGTTCTACGATTTTACACTAAAACAATTCACAAATATAATGAGTAATGTGGATGTGTGTATTTTAATAGACATTAGAATTAAATAGTGATGCAAATCAATAATTGAATGAATTTGTTTTTCTTTCAATATTCTGCTTCAAGAACGCTTGCTTGTTTAATCAATGGTTTCAATGGCGTATGCCGCCATACTTTTACTTCGTCTGATATCGCGCTTTTCATTGGCAAAAAAGTATATGGCACTTTTACTGCTCCATCTGTTTACTTTACTTCTGCAAAAAAATAGATCATAGCTAATAGACAATTGCATGATATGCGTTTGATTGGGCATACCATCTCCGAAAGGACCCAGCCAAACCCGCTGACCCGATTCAAAACTGTCTACATCAATGCTTAGCACAAAATCATAATCATACTTATTCGTTCTGGCTTCCAGCAAGCCTTGTTTGGCTAAACGTTTTAAACAGTAATGCTTCATTTCCTCTTCATAATTGCGGCTAAGCAGCATTGGAGAGTAGTTAACAATTTCAAATTTTATGGTTTTAAGTTCACTGCTGCCGGTAAAAGGGAATTTAATCCGATACCAATATTGCCTATTGCAGGATGAAAGCAACAACATAAGAATCAGCATAAAGATTATACGCATTTTCATTTACCAGACTAGTCTATCATTCAAAGATAAAGGTTGTATACTATACCAATTTAAAAGAAGATAAAATAGAATCAGGTAATTTATAGAAATGCTACATCTTTGTTCCTTAACTAAGCGCTTATGATAAAAATACCTCAAAAATGGTTTGCCTGGTTGGCATTTGGTGCAGTTTCACTTTTTTGGGGAACAACCTTTTTTGCCATTCGTGTGGGTGTAGCCTCCTTCCCTCCTTTTTTGATGGCAGGTTTTAGGCACACCATTGGCGGTATACTTATTTGCTCCTATTTTTTACTTAGGGGTTATTCGTTACCTGATAAAAAAGCATTGAGAACATTTTTTATTAACGGTTTTCTGATGTTGGTTATTGGCAATGGGCTGGTAACATGGGCAGAAATTTATGTAAGCAGCGGATTGGCAGCACTCATCTGTGCACTTACCCCTTTATGGATTGTGCTGATTAATTCTTTTAGCGGCAAGCGTGAAAATATTTCAGGTTTGGTGTGGCTTGGTTTCTTGGTTTGCCTAATCGGTCAGTTTTTAATTTTTCAGGATAACCTGAAAGATTTTGCTAATCCCAATTACACACTAGGTATAATTTGCATCATCATTGCTAATCTGGCCTGGGCCATAGGCACGATATATTCAAAAAATCACCAGACACAAACACATCCTTTATTTGGTGCAGGCTTACAAATGATAAGCGGAGGTATTGTACTGGATATTATCGGAACGATGCAAGGCGAATGGCAAATTCTAAACCCTGAACCTGTTGCAGTTTGGATGCTGGCATACCTCATTGTGTTCGGCTCACTGGTTGCATATGGATCTTATATTTATGTGCTAAAGAAATTACCTGCAGCTATTGTTTCTACTTATGCGTTTATTAATACGCTTGTAGCCATATTTATTGGCTGGCTTTGGCTAAATGAAACCATCAACGTGGTGGTATGTATTTCGGTTTTACTCACGTTGGGCGGATTGTGGCTCATAAACTATGCTTACAATAAAAATCTGGCAAACAGTTAACGTTTCCTGATAACGATCATTATTATTTACTTTCTGAAGTGATATCTGTTATTGCATAAAAGTAATGAAAGTGCGACTTTTGCTGTCTATTGATTAGCTCCAATGAAAGTAAAAAAAGAAGGTCAAGGAAAGCTTTTTAATAACCCATTGCTGGAAGTATTTACCAAAACAAATCCTGTTTTGCATGTGGGTACATATGGTGGTGCTGCCATTGTAATTGCATCTTTCAATCAGCTGCCAACTATTTCTGCTCTTTACCTTTTTCCTGCCGGCATCATTTGCTGGACGTTGTTTGAGTATATGTTACACCGGTTTGTTTTTCACATGCGCGAGAGCAAACTGCAATACACCATTCATGGAGTGCATCATGAATATCCTAAAGATAGAGAACGTTTAATGATGCCTCCGCTTCCGGGCAGTATATTGGTTTGCCTTTTTTATGGTCTGTGGTATCTATTTTTAGGCAACTACACACCATTGTTTATGTGCGGTTTTTTGGCGGGCTATCTGGGTTACACTTTTGTTCATCATATCATTCATGCTTGGAAACCCTTACCGGGTTTAAAGTTCCTTTGGACGCACCACCTTAAGCACCATAATCCGGCTTTTGAAGATAAAGCCTATGGCGTATCTACCCCCCTTTGGGATTATCTATTCGGCACCATGCCTTCGGCTAAAAACAACAAATAGCCTAATTTTTTAAACACAAGTATTTGAGCACAAGGATTGTGTTCACAACTGTAGCGGGCTTTTCCATGTATTGCATTTTTTATTTGCAGTATGAATCAACGCTTATTGTTATTAGCATTTGTTTGTATGCTGCATCAAATTAGTATTGCACAATTTATTTTTCCCGAAAGCTTTATTATGATGCCGCTTGATACATCAAAGAAATATGCGGGAACAATTTCCGGGGCATTTAGCCAACAAACACAGGAATATGTAGTAACTCAGCTCAACAGCAGAATTGAACTTGCCAAGCGCATACAAACAGTTAATATTTTTACCATTGCAGGAAATTTTCAAATTGTAAGAAATGGGCCTGAAACCGTGCTCAGCGGTGGCTATATATTTGGCAGGTACCGCGACCGTACCAACCGTAAACTGCACCCGGAATACATGCTGCAATACCAATGGCTGGAAGCACGCGGGCTGGAACAAAAAATTGCTTCAACAGCTAATATGCGTTATCGTTTTGTAAGAACCGAAAACCTAAGCCTTGCTGCTGCCTTTGGCATACTTATGGAGTATGAAAAATGGAATTTCAGTGCTGTGAGGAAAAAAGATCTTCCAGTCGAGACCAATGATGTTGAGGTTTACAATCCAAGATTGAACAGCTATATCAGCTATGATCATGATTTGGGAGATCGCTTGAACATTGATATGGCCATATATTACCAATTTAGATTGGATGATAAATTAAGCAGAAAGCGCATTGGCCTTCATAGCCGGTTAAATATAAAACTTACCAATAAACTTAATTATGCCGTAACCATCCGATTAATGGATGATAAGCAACCTATCGTTCCGGTTGACCCGCTATGGTATAATTTTTCTAATGAACTGGTGCTTGCATTTTAGGTGAATTAAAAGATTAGAGGAACAACCAATTTATTATTGCGGGTTAACTCGGCTTTGGTTCTTAGCTGTTGGATTTTGGCAAATTGCATTTTTAATTCACCATGATACTCTCAAATCAATTTAACAACTAATCTTTACTCTATTTCGAGTCTTTAATTACTACTTCAATTTAACAATGGTTACGCCATCGCCTCCCAATTCTATATGTTCATCCTGATAACTTTCAACCAACTTACTTGCCTTCAAATACTCACGAATAAGCTTACGTAAAATACCATATCCTTTGCCATGTACAATTCTGAATTCCTTAAAACCAAGCACAAATGCATCATCCATGTATTGCTGCAATTGCTTCATCGCATCTTCTCCCCTTACACCAATTAAATTAATTTCTGATGAAAAGTGTTTCATCTTCTCATTTAAATCTACACTTGCGTTCTTAGCCGATTGATTTACTTTTGTTGCAGGCACAACAACACTAAGCTTTTGCAAAGGAACCCAGCTTCGCAAATCGCCAAATGCTACCAATGCCCTGCCTTTACTCACCTCAACCACTTCACCACTTTGTGTTTGTCCGTTTAATACAACCCACGTTCCGGAAGTAATCTTAACGTCTGCATGCAACACAGGCTGTGGAGCCATCACCTCTTCTGCATCTTTTTTTAACTCATCCGTTTCCTTCTTTATTTCCGTGCGTACTTTTTTAATCACGTCACTTTCTGCTTTCTTCTCACGCAACTCACGTATGGTATTCTCAATACGGCTATTGGCTTCACTGATAATAGAGAGCGCTTCCTGTTTTGCTGTTGCAATAATTTTTTTTCGATTGCTATCCAGGTCTGCTTTCAACAAGCCATATTCCTCAACCAGCTTTTTAGCTTCTTCATCACGTTTTTCAAAACGTTGTTTTAAATCATATAAATGTTTTTTCTCTCGCTCTAACTCTATTAGTAAATCATCTACCCGCTTTTGCTTATCACCCACTTTTTGCTTGGCATAATCAATAACGGATGCATGCAAACCACTTTTGGTTGCCAGTTCAAAGGCATATGAACTGCCGGGCTTGCCTATTTCAAGTAGATATAAAGGTTGCATCTGCTCCTGATTAAAAAGCATGCATGCATTTTGCAGCCCACGCGTATTGGATGCAAAATTTTTAAGGTTGCTGTAGTGGGTAGTTACCACACCCCATGCTTGTTTCTGATTTAGCTTTTGCAAAATGGCCTCAGCCAGCGGTCCACCAAATTGCGGATCGGTGCCGGTACCAAACTCATCAATTAAAAATAAAGTTTTGTTATCTGCAAATGTGGTAAACTGTTTCATGTGCAGCAAATGAGAGCTGTATGTGCTTAAATCATTTTCTATACTCTGCTCATCACCAATATCGGCCATGATATCTTGAAACAACCCCGCTTCGCTATGCTCCTTCACCGGGATAAGCAAACCACATTGCAACATATACTGAAGCAAACCAACTGTTTTTAAACATACTGATTTTCCACCTGCATTAGGCCCTGAAATAACGAGTATGCGGTTTGTTTGGCTTAGGGTTATTTGAAGCGGCACAACAGGGAGCCCACTTTTTTGGTGATTGATTTTCAACAAGGGATGATAAGCATCAACCCAATTCAGGTAAGGTTGCTTGTGCATCAATGGCATTGAAGCATTTAATGCTACTGCAAAAATTGCTTTGGCTCGCACAAAATCAATAATACCAATTCGCTGCAGATACAATTCCATCTCCGGCAGGTGAGGTCGCAGCTTATCGGTTAGCTCAATGAGGATTCGTTCACGCTCTCGCTTATATGCAATTTGCAACTCACGTATACGGTTGTTGATTTCAAATATCTCTGTGGGTTCAATGAACACAGTTTGTCCGGTTGCCGATTCATCATGAACAAATCCGGAAATATTCCTTTTGTGCTCAGCCAGAACAGGCAAAACCAAACGACCATCCCTGATGGTGATTCCTGAATCGGCAAGCCAGTTTTTTTCAGATGCATGCTCAAAAATCCGGTTGATGCGTTTGCGGGCCTCCTTTTCCTTTTCACTAACTTGCGCTGAAATTTTTGACAAATCAGGTGAAGCATTGGGTCTGAGTTCGCCCTTATCGTCTATTATTCTTTCGATATGTTTTAGTATACCTGCATTAAACTGAATACCGCCAAACAATGCTGCCAATTGCATGTAACGGTCGTTTCGTTGCTCAAAGTAGCGAGTTATTAAAGCAAATGTCTGCAATAGCAATCGAATCTGCTGCCACTCTGATTCAGCCAGAAAAGAACCGGCTAGCCCTGCCCTTTGCAGGTATGGCCTAATATCATAATAATGCTCGGAAGGGAAAGGTGTATCGGTGGTAAGTAAAATCCGGAATTCGTTTACCTGCTGAAGTATCTTTTCAAGCACGTCAAACTTGGAAACAAATCTGATTTTATCTACGTACTGCATGCCAAGTTCAGACAAACAATGACTACGCAGCATATCTTTTATCTGATCGAACTCGAGTTTGGTTTCTATATTTTTAGGATAAGGCACTTCAATAAAATTAATAAACGTTCAGGATGAGTGTATTTTTTATCCTGTTACTTCCTGTATTCAACTTCCAGCTTACTCAAATTAGTTATCACATTTGCATAAATAGAATCCAATTCCTCTGTATGCAAGTTATAATAGTCAAAACTGGCTTTAAACTGCTGTTGGTTGGTCTGGTGTTTTTTATAAATTTCTTCGCGGTAGCCCACACCCAATTGCTTAAGACTGTCAATTACAGATGGCCGTGTATTCAGAAATCCTTCAGCTAGATGCATATCGGTAAGCACAGCCTCCATAACATCAGGGGATAATATGTTTTCAGGTTTTTTTTCAGAACAGGCTGCAGCTACCAGTATCAACAAAAACAAAATGGTTATGTACTTTTGCATAAATGAATGATGTAGCTGCAAATATCAGTAAAATTAAACAACAAATTCCTGCCGGTGTGATATTGGTTGCCGTGAGTAAAACCAAACCTGTGGAGTTGCTTCAGGAGGCCTATAAATGCGGAATCAGAGACTTCGGTGAAAACAAGGTACAGGAACTTTGTACCAAACAAGCTTTTATGCCGACTGATGTGCAATGGCACCTGATTGGGCATTTACAAACCAATAAGGTAAAATATATTGCGCCTTTCATTTACCTCATCCACTCCGTTGATTCATGGAAACTCCTGCAGGAAATAAATAAGCAGGCAGCCAAACACAATCGGGTGGTAAACTGCTTGCTACAAATTTATATCGCTTCTGAAGAAACCAAGTTTGGACTAGACAAGCAGGAATTAATGGAAATACTTACAAATAGCGAGTTGCAATCCTTAAAACATATCCGTATCCTGGGATTGATGGGCATGGCAAGTAATACTTCAGATGAATCGATTATACAACGTGAATTTAAAAACCTGAAGCAATTATTTGACGAACTCAAACACCAGTCTTTTGCCCAAACCAGCATGGAAATACTATCAATGGGTATGAGCGGTGATTATGCTCTGGCTATTGCAGAGGGCAGTACCATGATTCGGGTTGGCAGTAGTATTTTCGGCAGCAGATAAGCTGATTTAGCTTTTTTCAAAAAAAGAAGCTACCATCCTTGCCTTACCCTGCATATCAATAAAAATTTGCGTCTGTTTTCCTCCCTTATTGGTAAAAAGTGCAGCAGTATGTTGCGCATAATTTTCATGCACCTCTGAAAATAACCATACGCGGGGCATGAGCAATGCATATGTGGTTAATTGTTTGTAATACAATAATGGGTCATCATCAGGAACAAAAAGTGCCTGTGCAGGTTCATAATCCCTTACATGTTTATCCAACATGGTCTCCTCTGATTTGGTGATATAAGGCGGATTGCTCACGATGATATCAACCTGCGGCAGCTTGGCAAGAGTATTTGCCTCCAGAAAATCACCCAAAACAAAATTAACCATGGTTGCGCAGTTTAACGCATTGGCACGCGCCACTTGCAATGCTTCTGCGGAAATATCCAGTGCATAAACCATTGCCTCCGGCATTTCGTCTTTAATGCTGATGGCTATGCAACCCGAACCGGTTCCAATATCGATGATACGAACCGGGGCAGTTATTAACTTTGCCTGCCTAAGCACATAACCAACCAACTCCTCAGTTTCAGGCCTGGGTATTAAAGTATATTTGTTAACCTGCAATTTTAATCTGCGGAAATAAGCATGGCCCAATACCTGTTGAATCGGTTCAAACAACTGTAGCCTTTGTATGATTTTATTAAGTTGATGTAGTTCGTCCTCAGTAAATGACCTGTTCTGCAAACGAAACAAATGCCTTTGCATTCCGGTTACCTCTTCAAAAACCCAAGAAGTTATTTGCCTTGCCTCCTGCTCTGGATAGCATTTGATGAGTATTTCCAAGCATTCCTCAAAAGCAGAAATCAGTACTTTTTCTTTTATTAACACAGCGGCAATTTACAAAATAGCTACATTCGCACACGCAATGAATGATGAGGATTATCTTAAAAGATGCATTGAACTTGCACGCAATGGAGCAGGGCTGGTGGCACCCAACCCAATGGTGGGATGCGTATTGGTGCATAATAAAAGTATTATTGGCGAAGGATGGCACAGGAAATATGGAGAAGCACATGCAGAGGTGAATGCGGTTAATAGTGTAACTGATCCCGCTTTGCTTGCTGAATCAACTGCATATATAAATCTGGAACCCTGCAGCCATTTTGGTAAAACACCACCTTGTGCCGATTTTCTTATTAAACACCGAATAAAAAAAGTGGTAGTGGGCATGCGCGATCCACATCCTAAAGTTGCAGGAAACGGAATAAAAAAATTAAAAGAAGCAGGCATTGAAGTTGTTGAAGGAATATTAGAAGCTGAATGCAAGGAACTGAATAAACGATTCATTGCGTTTCACACCAAAAAGCGTCCGTATATTATTTTAAAGTGGGCACAATCTGCAGATGGATATATAGCACCGGATGCCACAAGCATGAGCAAGGAGGCATTTGAACAGAAAAGACATATTACCGGCAAAACCGTTCAGAAACTGGTGCACAAATGGAGAGGTGAAGAAGATGCCATCCTGGTGGGAACACAAACCCTCATTACAGATAATCCAGAATTAAATACACGCGCATGGCCGGGCAAAAATCCATTACGTGTTGTTCTGGATTTAAATTTGCGTGTTCCACATACAGCCAAGGTTTTTAATAAACAACAACCAACCCTGCTATTCACCTATCATAAAAATGTATCCGAACATTATCCGGAACATATAACCGTGCCTGAAAAAGCAGATGTACTACCTTTTATACTTCATACTTTATTTGAAAGAAATATTCAATCAATAATTATTGAAGGAGGCACCTATACCTTGCAGAAAGCCATTGATGCAGGCTTGTGGGATGAAACACAAATTTTTATTTCAAAAAAAGAATTGGGTAGCGGCATAAAGGCACCAGTGGCTCCAGCAGGAAAACCCTTTATACAAAGTAATATTGATCACGTTCAATTACTGATTACAACCAACCCTTCATGATTTTTTTACTACTCAGCATTATTGCATCAACCATAACGGTAAGTTTTTTTAAGCTGTTCGAAAAAGCAGGAGTTAACACCTTTCAGGCTATTATATTTAATTACCTCACCTGTGCAGTAGTTGGTAATATACTTGCAGGAAAAGATGCTGTGATATTGCAACCATTCTGGGAATTCCCCTGGTTTTACTACACCATCATTATCGGGCTATTTTTTATTTCTATATTCTTTGCAATTGGCGAAACAGCTCAGAAATTAGGTGTGTCGGTAAGTATGGTATCAGCTAAATTATCTGTTGTTATTCCTGTTCTTATTACAGTCTTGTTGTTTAACGAAGTCTTATCATGGATGCAGGTAAGCGGCATTCTAATTAGCTTAGTTTCTGTTTACCTCATTAGCCGCAAAGAAGGACATAGGGAGGCTCATGGACACCTCATATGGCTCCTACCGTTAATTGTTTTTATTGGTAGCGGAGTTATTGATACTACATTTAATTTAATAACCAAACGTTTTAATGCCCAAAATACCAATCCGTTTTTCAGCTCATATACGGTAACTACAGCCTTTACTGTTGCGTTTTGTGCAGGTATGTTACTCATGCTTTATCAATTGCTAAGGGGAAAGATAAAAATAAAGGCAAAAAATATTTATTGGGGAATTGCACTGGGTATTCCCAATTATTTCAGCATGTACTTTCTGGTTAAAACGTTGTTGGCATTTTCTGCTAACACTGCAGTGATTTTGCCTGTAAATAATATTGGGATTGTTACTGCCTCTACTCTGGTATCTGTTGTTTTTTTTAAGGAGAAATTAAACCGCTCAAATACAGCAGGACTTATACTATCCATATTAGCAATTGTACTGCTGGCATTAAATAAATTGTAAACAACAGGGAGCTTATGTGCTGAAAAACCATACAGCTAACCAATCTGCTAAAGATTTACGTTGTTCTTGCTAGTATCTTACTTGATAAAGCGTTTGTAAAAAATCGCTTAAAATCGGATATTTGGGAATTAGAATGTTTACTTTAAAAATAAGATTCGTGTTTATGAGAAAAGGAGTTCTTTTAATTTGCCTCTTGCCATTAACATTAATTGCTGGGCAAGTTGGCAATCCATTAACGGATGCATTGCAGCATCAGTTGCAAAAACCTGCAGTGCGTATGTCAGCGTTTACATTCATTGACCAACATATAAGTGCCGGAAAATTTGATGAGGCCATGCTTAGGAAATTGCCGGAAATGAATAACAGTGGTGCCAGCTGCAAACTTGTGCACAACAAAACCAGCTTAACCGGCAAACATCTATTTTATGAGCAGTTTGTAAAAGGCATTAAGGTATGCAACAGTTATATCGGAGTAAATCTTAATCATGAGGGCCAAATCATTTCGATCTTTAACCACCTCACAGATGTAAGCCAATGGCAGGAGTTGCCAATTCCTAACAGAACCGATGCAGCACCTATACTGCTTCCGGTTAATGGGCTACCTGAATTGATATACGAAAAACAAAATCATTATTTTAAAAATTATATTGATAGAAGTGGTAAGTTGATTTATGAAATCGACCAGCGTCTGTATTTTTCGAATGAAGATACAATTGTGGCTGGCAAAGTATTTCAACCTGATCCCATCACTCCATCCGGATTAACATATGGGCAAGGAGGTATTTTACATTATAACGACAGTGATTATGCTGACATCAATAGCAAAAGAGTTGATATTACTTTTCCTGCTACCTTGCTAAATGACACCTTTTATCTGGAAAACAAATATGCACGTATAACAGATCTTTTTGCACCCTATTACGGACGAGCAAAATCAAAAACACCTTCATTTGATTTTACCAGAAAAACCAATGCGTTTAAAGAGGTCATGTGCTTATTTCACATCAGCAACCTGCAAAATTATCTTGAATCGATTGGGCTTGATGGGCTGGTACCTTATGCCATTAAGGTTGATGCGCACGGAAGTTTTGCTGATTTATCCGCTTTTCATTTTACTCCAGATACCTTTCTTACATTTGGTTTAGGCGGAGTGCCCGATGCGGAGGATGCAGATGTAATTATTCATGAGTATACACATGCAATATCTTTTACCGCAGCGCCATCAGGTGTGGTAGGTATACAAAGAAGAGCTTTAGAAGAAGCAAACTGTGATGTGATGGCCGCAACTTATTCGAAAGTATATGCCACCCACAATTGGCGATATATTTTTAACTGGGATGGCCCCAATCCTGTTGTTACCGGCCAATTCCCGTTTTGGTCGGGTAGAAATGCCAACAGCGCCAAAAAATACAGCGATACCACCAATAACTTTTATACCGATTCAGAAATATGGTCATCCTGTATTCTGGATATTGCCGAAGAGCTGAACCGGGAAACTTTACTTAAATTACTGATTGCTTCCATGCACGCCTATACACCAAACACAACAATGGCGCAGGCAGCACAATTATTTATAGATGCAGATAGTATATTGTTTAATAAACAGAATGCATGGAAAATTGGTAAGCAATTTGTAAACAGGCAACTTGGAACATTCAATACCTCACTGGCAACTACAACTGAAGTTAACGGAGTTCAACTCCTCAATACTGCTGCCTTTGCAGAAGGAAACGGGAACCTAATTATTTCGTCAGTAACTGATGAACAAATACTATGCAATATTTATGATATGACCGGCAAATTAAAGTACGAAACATCCGGAGAAGCGCGTTTAATGATTAACCCTGAATTACTGAGCAGCGGTGTGTATAGCATTGAAATAATAATAAACAACAAAAGGCAAACCATGAAAGTGGTTAGGTTTTAATGTTGGGTAAATCAGAAAATATATTAAGAGAAGGCCACCAAATAAAATTGCTGCAAAGCGGTTATGAATATTTTGCTGCATTATATGATGGCATTGCCTCAGCCAAACAAAGTATACATCTGCAATTTTACATTTATGATGACGATGAGACTGGGTATTGTGTATCCGATCTACTTTGCAAAGCAGCAGAGAGAGGTGTAGCGGTTGAGGTAGTGGTAGATGCCTTTGGATCGGAAGATTTAAGTACTGAATCCATAATAAAACTTAGGCAGGCAGGCATTCAATTTAAAAAGTTCTCGCCTCTCTTTACAACAAAAGGTTTTCATATTGGGCTTAGGCTGCACCATAAAATTGCGTTATTTGATGGGCAAACAGCACTCATTGGCGGCATTAATATTGCCAATAAATACAGAGGCGATGCAGCAAATATTCCTTGGCTCGATTTTGCAGTTGAAATAAAAGGCCCGTGCGTGCAAGATATAGAAGCAGTATGCAAAGGTATCTGGCAAAAAAACAATGTGCGGAAACCCAAACAAATCAAATTTGCAAATGGTGGTATGCAGGCACGCATATTGCAAAATGACTGGCTACGAAGAAAAATTGAAATATCAACAGCATACCGACAGGCCATCAGAAAGGCAGATAAAGAAATCGTTTTGGTTGCCAGCTATTTTTTACCTGGTATTCGCATAAGAAGGTTGCTTAAAAATGCACGAAAAAGAGGCGTTGGCATCACGGTTTTACTTGGAGGTGTGTCCGATGTACAATCAGTGAAAAGGGCCAGTAATTATTTATATGGGTGGCTCATCAGAAACGGAATCAAAATTTATGAATGGAAACCTTCTGTGCTGCATGGCAAGATTGCAATGGTTGATGGGAAATGGGTAACAATCGGCTCATACAATATTAATTTTTTAAGCGATTACGGAAGTATAGAACTAAATGCAGAGATTGCAGATAAGGAATTTGCAACCGCGGTTCATAGAAAAATTGAGAATATTATTGCAGAAGGATGCGAAGAAATTACCGTTGAAAAATATAAGCAAACAAGCTTTTTGGGCCTGGTCCTCGATTGGTTGAGTTATCAGCTCATCCGAACTTCATTTAAAATAATGTTTTTATTGATGAAGCGAGAGTAAATTAGCTTTTCTTCTTTAGCTCTTTATCTAAAATAAAAGTACCGAAAGGGATAAAGGAAGCCAAAATAGCCCAGGCTGCAAATTTCAATTTCCAGTTATACTGTATAACACATTGAAGCCAGAAAAAAGAATAAGCTATAAACAACATGCCATGAGCCAAGCCAATATACTGAACCAGATTTGGCCAACCTAACAGGTATTTAACCGGCATGGCAATAAATAACAGGAGAATAAAAGACCAACCTTCCAATACGGCTGTATATCTGAATCTGGTAAGCATAGTGAATAAATAAGGAGGTAAAGGCGCAAAAGTATAAGAGTTTTGAAAATTACCTCGATATATGCTTATTTTAGCCTCATAATTCTTTTGAGGCATGCAAATTTTGCTTTACATAGATCCCGGAAGTTCCGGATACCTGGTGCAAATCATCATTGGTTCTGTGCTAGCCGTCTTATTCTTCTTTAAAGGCGCATGGATGCAGGCAAAGTTCTATGCAGGCAAGGTTTTCAATATATTCAAAAAGAAATCATGAACCAGCCTGAACGCATAGCAGCTTCTTATAAAGATCCTGATTCTGTAGTATTTAAAGCAGGTAATCTTATATATAGGCAAGTTAATCATTCTTATTTACCCAATTATCGTTTACTGCACCAATCAGGATTGTATGATATACTCACACAAAAACAATTACTGCTCTCACATCAAGAAGTAAGCACGCCTGTGTTCGATGAACATACGCATTACACAACCATCTTACCCGAACAGCTACTTGTGATAACCTATCCGCATGAGTGGTCGTTTCGTCAGTGGAAAGATGCTGCCCTTCACTTACTGGAGATTTTGGAAATATCCCTGCGTCATGAAATGATATTAAAAGATGCCACACCAGTTAACATGCAAATGCATAAAGGCAAAATGGTATGGATAGATACCGCATCTTTTACAAGCCATGAAAAAAATAGTCCATGGATTGCCTATCGTCAGTTTTGCGAGTGCTTTCTTGCACCACTTTTGCTCATGCATTATAATTATGCTGATGCAGGAAAGCTATTTCAGCAATATCCTAACGGCATTTCCATGAAACAACTTAGCTGCATGCTTCCATTCAAGGCAAGGTTTAATGTTCATGTACTGATGCATGTTTATTTACAGGCTTCGTTTAAAGGAACTACAAAAACCCAACAACAAACACCTGCGCTCAAGCAGAAAAAACTATCGGCCATTATTGATAGTTTAAAAACCTGTATTGGTAAGCTTGAACCACGTTATATCCATTTCGACTGGGATTTGTATTACCAATCACTTTGGACTTCGGAATCTTACCTTGAAGAAAAAACAATCGCAGTTGGACGTTTTCTAAAAGATATTTCTGTTAAAACTGCGGTTGACATCGGTTGCAATACCGGACATTTCACAAGAATGCTTGCAGCACAAGAAATACGAGTAATTGCTGCAGATAGTTCTTCTTCTGCAATTGATGAATTGTATGCACATATTTGTAAAAATAATGAAAGACATATCTATACATGTATACAGGATTTGAGTAACCCGACACCTAATGAAGGCTTACTGCTAAAGGAGAGAGCATCATTTTTTACACGCGCCAAAAGTGATTTGGTATTGGCAGTTGCACTTATTCACCACCTTTGCATAGCTAAAAATATTCCCATTGCATCTTTTCTGCAATCACTGGCAATATTAGGAGATTATGCAATAACTGAGTTTGTGCCAAAAACAGATAGCAATGTACAACTCATGCTAAAAAACAGAAAAGATATTTTTGCCAACTATACTCAAACATATTTTGAAACTGAAATAAAAGAACTTTTTGATATCATGCAGCAGCATACCCTTGAAAATGGCCGCATACTTTATTTGCTCAGAAAAAAATGAGAAAACTGGTTGAATACTTTTCTAAATACTGGCTGGCTCACTGGCTCTTTATTGCGTTTTTCTTTATTCACGGATTCAGTATTTACCTTGATTGGCTGAAGACACCAAGTGTAGCCATTTATTTTATTGCTGCCATGATCATAACAGGAATTTGCCAGATTGTGCTAACCCGCTTCTTACATTCATCTATAAAAGCTTCAGTGGCGTTATGCTTAGCAATATGGTTGGTGATGTACTTTAATTTTAACCATAGCGTATTCATTAAAATTACACATATCCGCTTTTCATCTGTTTATATGCTGGGTATTATTGCGCTCATTTTCTGGATATCTGTTATCTATATAAAGAAAAAACAGGAAGCGCAGTTACAAAAAATCGCATCGTATTTGAATCTTCTTTTTCTAATCTTGATACTGGTAGATACTGGTAAGATTGTATACATGGAAATAACCAGAAAGCCTCCTATAAGTTATGCAAAGGGTAATGAGGTGAGCATTAAACATAAGATTCCGCAAGATTCTCTTCCTGATATTTACTTGATTGTCCTGGATGAGCACATGAGCACTGAGGGAATGAAAGATCACTTTCAATTTGACAACACAAAACTGGATAGTTTTTTAACAGATGAAGGTTTTTACATTGCTAACAATAGTAAAAGCAACTACTCACAAACTGTTTTTTCAATTGCCTCTGCCCTACAAATGAATTATTTTCATGCATTAACGAAGGTTACTTTCCCTGATGATAATCCTCTGGGGATTGCAGCAATGAAGAATAATACCCTTATAACCATACTAGAGAAATACGGCTATAACATTCGCAATTATTCCCTGTTTGATTTTACAAATCACCCCACTAAACATTTTAAATTTTTCGAACATTCGGCCTTTCACTTTTACTTTTCGCAAAGTCTCATTAATCAAATAAATATTGCCTATGAAACACTTAACTCACAAAGGCATGCCAAACAGTTATATCAACTGATTGATGACGCCTTAACACCAGCAAATAAAGAAACACAGCCTATATTTACCTATCTGCATTTGGTATTGCCACACCATCCATTTGTTTTTAGGGAAGATGGAAGCATCAGACCTGCAAAACTTTACCATAGCAAAAAAGACCCTGATTATGTAAAAAATTATTTACAGCAGGTTGCCTATACCAGACAGGTAATTCGAGATATGGTTACAACGATCAATAAGAGTAACCGAAAAAAGATTGTTGTACTGGAAGGCGACCATGGTTTGCGTTTACCTAAGTTTAACAGAGGAAACTGGTATGAGGCCTATCAGAAAGCAGGAGGGCCGTATAAAAACCTGAACGCATATTACTTTTATGATAAAAACTACACACAACTGTATGACAGTATTTCGCCTGTAAACAGTTTTCGTGTTATAAGCAATCAGTATCTGGGGGCTACATGTAAATTATTGCCCGATACACAGCTTTTTTAAAGAATCTGGCTGGCGTGATCAGCAGTATTCACCTTATCGATGATATGCTCAATCTTACCGGTTTCATCTATAACAAATGTAGTACGCACAATGCCCATATACTTTCTGCCATACATTGATTTCTCAGCCCAAACACCATAAGCTTCTGCTATAGCATGGTCTTCATCGGCCAACAGAGAAAAAGGCAGACTATACTTGGTTATAAATTTTTGATGCTTGGTAGGACTATCCGGACTTACACCTAAAATAGCATATCCTTTTTTAAGAAATGAACTGTAATGGTCTCTTAAACTACAGGCCTCCGCTGTGCAACCGGGAGTATCATCCTTCGGATAAAAATACAGAACCAGTTTTTTACCGGCAAAATCTTTTAATGATACCGTTTCGTTCTTTTGGTTTACTCCCTTAAAGGCGGGAGCTTTTTTACCTTGTGTTAAAGTTGTCATTTTCTTTTAATGCTGGTTTTATAGGTTGATGAATTTCCTTTTTTATCCCAAACAGTTAAATCGAGATCAAGTTTTGCTTCAGGCGTATGTTCATCAAAAAAATATTCAAGCAAATCATTTTTAGCATCATACTCAAACAATACCCATCTGCCATTTATCAATCCTTTATAACAGCATATGCCCGAAAGCATATCCTCCACTTTTATTTTAATACTTGCACTATCTGCAATACTGCCGGCAATTATATTAATTGGTTTTATTGAAGGTGAGACTGTATCGGCTATAATAAAAAAGGAACCAAACTGATTTGTTTTACAGCTTACCCAACCATTTTCAAAACCACCTCCGGCTGAGCGCACAATACCTGATTTATTGTAGGTTCCGATTGATAATTTTGTCTTTAGCCGTTCAGGTATGGAATCGGCTTGTATGGCAATAGCTATGCCTTTGTGCAGAGGAACTGATTCATGTGGTAAAACATGAATATCAGATAATAAGCCGGCATGCATGGGTTGTTTGCTATATTGTAAATACAAGGTATCATACAAACTTGAGGGCATAAATTCAGCCTTGAAACCCGGTGCAGAAAAATTCTGACTCCTTCGAGGGTAAATAATTGATGAAACATTACTGCCATTGGCAGCCGTATTGGTTGCATCCTGCCTCGTTGATCGAACATAAACACATACAATTGAAGTATTACCTGAAAAATCCCTGCAGGTTAGCTTAAATAAATGTGGTGACGTGTCCTTGAAAACAAATCTTCCTTTACTTCTTTTAAAAGGATAGAGAGAGATGCTATTTCCATCATCTAAAAATAATTTCTGGTAGCGCACATTTTGTAGCTTATACGAAGGGTAATCGATATGTACATTGACACAACGTGTATCATCAAAAGCAAAACGGGTGAGCTTAAATTCAAAGTAGCGTGTATTGTCTATTTGAAGTTCAAGGCCATATATACTGTATGCACGGGTGTTGTTATCCATAAAATCAACTGCCTCTGTCCCAATTCCAATGGTTTGTGCAGGAACAACTAGTGTATCAGTATAAAACGATCCGCTATCGGTTTGAATCCATTTATTACCCTGTGCGCTAATACTCAGAAGCAATTCAGGACGGTTTGGTTTCAGATTGTACAGATGAACACTTTTAAATGCAGGTGCGAATAAATCAACTGCGGGTATACCAAATAACTGAGGATGCATAGGCTCCTCGGTGCGTGTATCTCTGATTTCAAAATGCAAATGTGGACCCGTAGAAGTGCCTGAATTCCCACTCCAACCAATCGTATCACCTTTTTTAACGGGCAACCTGTTTTTGCCAGGGAAATGATCGAACTCAAATTGTTCCTGCTCATACTGATAACGCTTGATATAGGCACCAATTACTCCGTTTGCCTCATTCAAGTGTCCATAAACGCTGGTGTACCCGTTTGGATGATCAATATAAATTGCTTTGCCATATCCCACTGCTGAATATTTAATTCTGGAAATAAAACCATCGGCAACTGCATATACAGGCAAGCCGATTTTTTCATTGGTTCTGATATCCATGCCACTGTGAAAATGATTATCACGCAACGACCCGAATGGCGCACTGAGAATCATTGGGGTATCCATAGGAGACCGGAAATAATCTAGAGATAATGGTTGCGCATAAATTGCAAACGGGTAAAGAAGCAATAACAGGTGATAATAGGCAATATATTTAATGTATGTTTTCATTACACCTATTTAACTTCACAGCTCAGCATTAACTTATCGCCAATAAAACCTTCCAACTTATCGCCTATGTTAACCTTGCCAACTCCGGCCGGTGTTCCTGTATAAATTAAATCGCCTACCTTTAGCGTAAAATATTGCGAAACAAAACTCACAATTTTTTCAAAAGAGAAAATCATTTGAGAAGTATGTCCACTCTGAACCGTATTTCCATTTTTTGTTAACGAAAAAGCTATATCACGTAAATCAATTTCATCTGCAGGTATAAAATTGCCTAAAGGAGCAGAACCATCAAATGCTTTTGCCAATTCCCAAGGCAAGCCTTTTTCTTTAAGATTTAGCTGTAAATCGCGTGCAGTAAAATCAATGCCTAAGCCAATTTCATTAAAATAATTACGTGCAAATTTTTCCTGAATCTGCTTACCCATTTTATTTATTCTGATAACCAATTCAACTTCGTGGTGCACATCATTACTGAAATCAGGCAAATAAAATGGTTCATTGTTTTTAATGAGAGCAGTATCAGGCTTACTAAAAATAACGGGACTCTCTGGAACTGCATTGCCTAACTCTTTGGCATGTTCGGTGTAGTTACGACCTACGCATAATATCTTCATGACTTAATATTTGAATTAATAATTATCCAATTACAATGCTTCAATAACTATTAGATTAATTTATTGAGTTCTGACTTTACAAAAGCCATTAACTCGCGTATATAAATTGCACCAAAATTAAATTCAATGCCTGCTGCCTTGTATATTTCACCAATGGGTTTGGTATAACCTAAGCTAAGGGCTTGTTTGTATTGTGCAATGGCATTTGCCTTATTTTGTTGTGTGTTGCGCCAAACAGCAAGCGCACCTAACTGGGCCATTCCGTATTCAATATAGTAAAAAGGCACCTCAAACAAATGTAGTTGCTTTTGCCATGTGCATGCCTGAATATGCTCCAGTCCTATCCAATTAACCATACCTGTACCAAACTCCTTACTTAGCTCCATCCAGTATTTCCTGCGTTCTGCTGTGGTATGCTGTGGATTGGTATAAATCCAATGCTGAAATTTGTCAATGGTTGCAATCCATGGGAGTATTTTAATAATACCCTCCAGGTGTTCTTCCTTGGCACGTTTTAAATCCGATGGCTCTTTGTAAAACACATCTTGTCCTTCATAACTAAGCAATTCCATACTCATACTGGCAAGTTCGGCTACTTCGCTCGGACAATTTTTAAACGCTGCCAATTCCAGATCTTTACTTAGGAAAGAATGAACAGCATGCCCTCCTTCGTGCACCATCGTTTCTACATCACGTGTAGAGGAAGCTGCATTCATAAAAATGAAGGGCGCATTGGTCTCAGCCATTGGGTAGTTATATCCTCCGGGTGCTTTGCCAATCCTGCTCTCCAGATCAAGTCGCTCCATATTATCCATGGTTTCAATACACCAGGCAAAATATTCATCTACTTTTTTAAAACAGCCAATGGTTTTATCCAATAGATCGGCACCGCTCGTAAAAGGTTCAAGAGCAGGTCTGTTTTGGGTATCTACTTCCAAGTCCCACGGACGCAATTCATATCCTAACTCAGCTTTTCGCTTTTCATTAAAGGCTTTTACCAAAGGCACCACTTCTGTTTTAATGGCATCATGAAAAGCAAAACAATCAGCAGGGGTATAATCAAACCTTCCCATTGCTGCAAACATGTAATCGCGGTAATTATCAAAACCGGCATTTACCGCTACCTGATGGCGTAATTTGAGTAAGCGGTTAAACAACCCATCCAATTCATCTGCATGCTGCAAACGCTTATCATTTATTTTAGTAAACGCCTCTTCCCGTTTTGCCCTATCGGTACTTTTCAGATAATTAGATGCCTGCTGTAAGGTGAGTTCCTTTCCGTCAATATTCACAGTAAGGCTACCCATTATACTTCCATATTTCTGTGACTCTGTTGCTATTTCAGCCATAAGTGGCACATTGGCTTCCCTGAAAATTTCTATTTCCTTTTTTATTCCCCGCAGATAAATAAAATATTTATCATGATCCAATGCATCCAGGAATGGGCTTTGTACCAGTTTTTTGTTGAGCAAATCATTGAGCGGTGAAATCTTTGGCTCTATCTCAGTAACAAAAAAAACATAGGCTTGCTCAAGCTCCTTATTGTTGGTATCACATGTCATGCGCACATAGCGCCATGCCAGGTCCTCACTTATAAAAGCCTCCAACTCGCTTCGGTCCTTTAGCCAGTTTTCAAGGTCCGCTTTCGATTCAATCTTGCGTTGCAGCAATTGATTAAAATATGGCTCAAGTGCTTCCCATCCGGTAACTTTTAATTTATCAGGCAAAAACCTGCGTTGTTTGATTACAATCATATCAGTAAATTTAGGTATGCGATTTTACTATTTTTAGCCGAGTAAATTATCAAAACACTGATTCATTTTTAAAGTAGAATAGATGTTAATCAAAGTTAAATATTTAGGTATACTCTTATGATGAGACCTACTATGTTGAAAGTAATCAAGTATTTATTTACTTTAGAGATCAAAAAGTACGATTACCTATAAAACCAATTAAACCTTTATTATATTAACTAATCAGATGCAGCATGAGAAAAGTAATACTAATCTATTTTTATCTATCTTTTTTTCTAGCCTCTGCAATAGGTCAAAACATATACGACAGTATTTATGTAGGTAACCGATGGCGCACTTACATGACTCATTTACCTGTGGGATATAATCAAACAAAAAAATATCCGCTTGTATTTTGCTTTCATGGTGGACAAGCAAATAATGCATCATTAGGATGGGGTGCGATTGCATTCCAATCAAAATTATCTCAGAAATCTGACAGTGCAGGGTTTATTGTGGTTTATCCGGAAGGAACCGTATTTAACAACAACAGATCATGGAATGCCGGCAAATGCTGCCCACCTGCAATGAACCAGAATATAGATGATGTTGGATTTGTTAACTCTTTGCTGAATGAATTACTCAAAAGCTATTCGATTGATTCGTTAAGCGTATATGCAACAGGATCGTCTAACGGTGGTATGTTGTGTTATCGTTTGGCATGTGAATTAAGTGAGCGTTTTGCAGCAATTGCGCCAAACGCCTGCTCACAAATGTTTTTTCCCTGCAATCCTACCCGAAAAGTACCCATCATCCATTTTCATTCCTATGCAGATAATGAGGTGCCTTACAACGGTGGCTTAGGAACAGGTCCGTCCGGTGTTTCCATGACCTCTCAGGATTCAACCATGAAAATTTGGCGCGCACTTAATAATTGTCAGTCGGTAGATACCATAGTAAACGGAAAAGGTTTGAATTATGATTTTATAAAAATTCATAATTGCAGTTGTAAGGTTGAATATCACCATTACAGTACCACAGATGGCGGACACAGCTGGCCGGGTGGTAACCCAAATAATAATCCTGCGTCTACGCAAATAAATGCAACTGATTTGCTCTGGGAATTTTTTAAGCAATACAAAATAGGGTGCCTCAATACCGGAGTAGGTGAGACAGAAATTCCTGCAGAAGTATTGTCTGTCTTTCCCAATCCTACCAATGGATTTGTATATTTTAGTAAGTTTAATAATACCATGCCATTTAAACTAATTGATGCAACAGGAAAAACAATTTATTTCGGGAATAGTAACAGTCTTGATCTAAGTGAAATCACACCGGGTGTTTATTACCTGCTTATAGAAACAGAAAACGGAGTTACAAGAAAAAAGATTGTTAAAAATCCATTGCAATAATAAGAACAGCAATCACTCCTCAATCAATTCCAGTTTTTTCTGATCAGGTTGTTGATCATATTCATTACAATTTATCTCTACACTCAAAGGCTGTTTAGGTGCTTCAAATTCATTTACTAACTCAAATACCGAACTGTCTTTGGTTGTGTTTTGCATATAATAGCCATAAATGGGCATGGCCATTGCAGAACCTGAACCCAGATTCATGCTTCTGAAATGGATGGCACGGTCTTCAAATCCGGTCCAGCAACCACTAACTAATGTTGGTGTAATCCCAATAAACCAACCATCGCTATAATTTTGTGTGGTACCTGTTTTACCACCTACAGCACCCGGAACCTGATACATATATTTAATTTTAGCTGCAGTACCATGCGCTGTTACCCGTTCAAGCATTTTTTCCATGATATATGCCGTCTGCTCGCTCATAGCCTCTACACTGCGTGGCACAACTTCCTTTACTACATTGCCGTTTTTATCTAAGATACGGGTAATATAAACCGGTTCGGTCCACACACCCTTATTGGCATAAGTTGAAAATGCCCCCACCATTTCATATACAGAAATATCAAATACACCCAATGCAATGGCAGGGTACGGTTCAAGATTGCTCTTGATTCCCATTTTTCTTGCAAGATTGATAACAGACTGTGGACCGCTGGGGCCAAGTTGTTTCATCAGATACATTACAATATTATTCACAGAGAATTGCAAACCTCTGTACAAGGTCATTTCAGCATCATTATACTTATCATCTGAATTTTTTGGCGAATAGTTATCAAACTCCTCAAATACCACCGGCTGGTTAGGGGCTTTAAAACAAGGGCTCCAACCATTATCAATGGCCAGCGTATAAACAATGGGCTTAAAAGTTGAGCCTACCTGACGTTTGGCATTAATATTTACATGATCATATTTAAAGTACTTGTGATTTACTCCGCCTACCCATGCCTTTACATAACCCGTACGCGGATCCATGCTCATAAAACCGCATTGCATAAAATACTTATAATACTTTATGGAATCAAGTGGAGACATAACTGTATCAACCTCTCCTCTGCTCCATGAAAAGATTTTCATCTTTACTGGAGTGTTGAATGCCTTTTCAATTTGCTTTTCTGACCTGCCTTCTCTTTTTAACGCACGGTATCGGTCACTGCGTTTCATACCAGCGGTAATCAGTTCCTTCAATTCGCCCCAAGGTGTACGGCCCTTCCAATGGCTATAAAATTTACCCTGCATTTCTTTAATATGGCGCGATACTGCTTGCTCTGCATATTGTTGTAATTTGCTGTTAATGGTGGTATAAATTTTTAAACCATCTTTATAAAGATTGTAGCCATTCTCATCAGCCCATTCCATTAATTCAAGCCGGAGTACTTCCCTAAAATATGGTGCAGGCCCTTCATTGTGGTCGTCTTCGTGATAGCTTAGCTCAATGGGTTTCTCGGAGAGGGTATCAAACATCACATCAGATATAAAACTGTACTTACGCATCTGGTTAAGCACCGTATTGCGTCTGTTCAGGGCATTATCCGGATTTCGGATTGGGTTAAAACGTGTTATTCCTTTAAGCATGCCTACCAACATAGCTGCTTCATTCTCGTTCAATTCGAGTGGAGCTTTGCCAAAAAAAACTTTTGCAGCAGAGCGTATGCCAAAGGCATTTCCGCCAAACTCAACTGTATTTAAATACATGGTAATAATTTCTTCCTTGGTATAGCGCTGCTCAATGCGCACAGCCGTTATCCATTCCTTTAATTTCGTGGTGGCTTTATAAAAAATATTATCAAAACGCTTGCGAGGAAATAAATTCTTTGCGAGTTGTTGCGTAATGGTTGAGGCACCACGTTTTTTGCCAATCAAAGCATACAAAGTAATGGAAGATGCGCCTCGAAAATCTATACCTGAGTGGTTGTAGAAACGAATATCCTCTGTAGCCACCAAAGCGTTTATCAGATTTGGACTCAAGTCGTCAAAAGATGTATTGGATCTGTTTTGTAAAAAGTATTTACCCAAGAGCACTCCATCTTCAGAATATACTTCTGATGCCAGGAAAGTTTTGGGATTTTCAAGTTCCTCCAATGCAGGCAACTCTCCAAACCAGCCCATGGCTATCATTATAATGAATATCAAGAATGCAAGCAATCCGCCAAAAACAAGTAACCAAAGCCACTTGATAAAACCTATAAATGGATGCCCGAAAAACAAATCTTTAATATTCACGGTTTTTGTGCGTTTAGTTTCTGAGTATAATCGGTATATAATTTTTGGTAGGCATCTAATTTACTTTCTTTCATCATCTTTTTGAAATTATTTACACTGATTACAAAGTTTAAATAAGTTCCGTCAAAGCCTAGAAATTTTTTTACCAATGATCGTGTTTCAGCGGATTTAAAATAATCTATTCCAAGTTTAAGTTCCTTGAATTGCCTTACCAGTAATAACTGATACCCATCATTAGCTACATACGTATTTGCACGAAGGTTATCAAACTGATAGAACTCGTCATTGTATTTGGTTACCTTTGCTACCACTTCATTCATATCAGCCTTATCTGCCTTGGTTGCAAAAACATAATAATATTGCTGCCCGGCTTCTTCTACTACAAAATCTGGTTCAGCCTCCTGCTTCATTGAATCAGGCAAAGCTACAGCCTGCTGTTTTTTCATATAATCCAGTATGAGCTTGGCCCGCTCAGCTTCCGCAGTCTTAGGATAAGCAGCCACTATTTCTTCAAGATTACGTTTAAACACCTGAACTGAATCTGTTTTACCAATTGCCATTGCATACAGCAAATCAAATTTAGCCTGAATACGATTGCCATTATACTTTTTATCTGCTTCATGTTTCAGTATTTTTACTAGCATATATTCTCCTTTATTAAAGGCATCATATAACTGCTCATACATGGCTAATACTTCCTTATTGGTTTCATTCTCGGTATTGGCAATGGCCTTGTTTTGCAAAATAAGTGCAAAGGGGCTTTCCGGATATTTATCAATTAGCTGTACCCTAACCTCAGCAGCTTTTGTGGGTTGTGAAAGTTTAGTATAATCTTTATACAAGCGATAAAGTGCCTCCGGCTCAAAAGTATTATTGATAAATTTGGTATTAAGCAGCTCATAAGCTTTAATGGCTTCCTTGTAATCCAGTATTTTTTCATCGTACACTACCCCAATGGCAAAGTGTGCCTCTACTGAACGTTGCATGGAGCGTTTAAAATCTTCCTCACTGGCAGGTACATTTTTAATCCATTCGGCACGGTCAGCAGCAATCTCTATTTTAGATTCTCCGGCATCAGCCTGATGCTCTTTGCCTGGGTTTTTAGAAGTAGCAGCATCCCCTTTCTGAGCAGAGTCTACAGGTTGTTTTATATCTGTTGTTTCATCCCCTTCCTTCTTGGGTTTTTCTTTGGCGCTATAACGCCAAAAATCTTCATTGGTTCTGTTACCCCATTTCTTTGCACTAAAAAAATCTGCACGACCTGATGCTATTAATCCTGCATTATAAAAATACCACTGCGCACCGGAGCCTCCCATATTATTGTTGATATTGGTATTGCCTCCAGCATTCTGGTTTAACCTAAGCGATTCTTCATTGCTTTTTCTTACCTTTTCTGCCTTTGCCTTGGCTTCATCAGCAATTTTCTTAGCGGCAATCCACTGATCTATTTTTTTCTCAAGCTCATTCCTGCTAAGTTTAGACAAGCGTTGCAAACTATCTTCTGTTTCAATAATCACATAGTTACTTATCAACTCAGATAAAACATTTTTCTTATCAATAATTTTCTGATAGTTTTTGTAGGTTGATGGCAATGTTGTTGCAGTGCTATCATAGTATGCCTGTGCCAGTTTATAATCCGGGATATCGAGATACAAATTACCAAGTGCTAAGTATGACATTGCTTTTTGATAATTGTTGCTTTTACTTTTTGCCACAGAGAACTGATATTGCCTAATAGCCTCCGGAGTATTTTTTTGTTTGTATTCCAGATTTCCCAACTCATAATGGATCTGATCATACAACCCGTCATTCTTATCATCTCTTAACATACGTTTAAGAGAACGCCTGATTTTTTTAACTGATGCTTTATCATTTGCATCATATACTTTGGATATGCTGAGAATAGCATTAAATTCAAAATCATAAGGTGCCAGCATACCCAGTATTTTTGTAAAATATTTTTTTGACAGAGCCATGCTGTCCATAACCTGGTAAAGTTGTGCGATGATAAAGGTGTACCTGATTTTATCAGGCTTGCTATCAGAAAAGCCTAGAGCCTTCTGCATGTATTCAACCCCGCGGGCATACTTATCCTGTTTTATGGAAATATCGGCTGCAGTTGCATAAATTTCTTTGTAGTGATCTTTTGGCACCACTCTGAAAATACGTTTCATAAGGGAAGGCTTTATTTCCTTGCCTTTGGAAGATTTTGGCCCTACCTCACTTAACAATAAGCCCATCACAGCCTCTGCTTCATCAACTTTCTTAAGTCCATTGTAACATTTGCAAATCCAAGCAGTAGATAATGGCCGCAGACCATCATTCTTATACTTAGAGTTGATGTACTGAAATACTTCAAGCGCTGCATAATAATCTCGCTTAAAATAATGCGATTTACCCATGAGTAGGTAACTGTCGTCCGTGTATCGGCCAACGGTGTGGTTTTGAATAGATAGTGAGGCCTTTTTCATGGCCTCATCAAAAAGCCCGCTATTGCCTTTTGCTGATGCCTCATCGGCATAGGGAAAAACGTCCAGTATTCTGGAGAAATCATCCTTGTGCGCCTTTTGCAAGGCATCGGTAGCATCCAGCAGTTTTTGCTCACCATTGAAATACACATTGTAATGACCGGTAAGCGTATGCCACTCTCTGTTAATTCTGCGGTTACGCGTTGGGTTACATGCCAGCGTAATGATTACCGGAAGTAGAAAAAGTATGATTTTTAATCTTTGCAACGCTTTAATTAAACAGATACGGGATGAATACTTAACTTTGAAAGCACAAAATTATTTTATTGCGCCTAACTACAAAATCATAAATCATATGAGCAATAAGCCGAGAAAGAAACTCATACATAAACTTAAAAGCAAGTTTAAACTTGTTATCATCAACGACAGTACGTTTGAGGAGAAATTCTCGCTTAGCCTTACACCTATGAATGTATTTGTAGCATTCAGCTCTTTTCTGGTATTCTTTGCTTCCATTATCATTACGCTGATCGTTTTTACTCCAATAAGAGAATACATACCCGGATATACCGATACACGAACCATTCAATTGGCCAAATGGGCAAATCTGCGTGTCGATTCGCTTGAAAAAGCACTTATGGATAAAGAAATATACTATAAAAATTTACTGAATATTATGCATGATCGCGTTGAATACGCTGATACAGCCATGATGCAGGAAGGTAGTAAAAAAACATCCGAGAACATACCCGGAGGAGCTGGCAAGCTTGAGCAGCAGCTTCAGAAAGAGTTTGAACAGGCAGATAATAAAGATGCGTTGGAGCAATTAAGCGAAATTTCTCAGGCCATTAATGCTGCACATTATTTTGCTCCCGTCAAAGGTGTGGTTACAGAAAATTATAATGCCACTGAAGGGCATTATGCGGTAGATGTGGTTACCAAACAAAACGAACCGGTAAAAGCCATTTCTGAAGGCAGGGTGGTTCTGAGCACCTGGACACCAGAAACCGGAAATATTTTAGCTATTCAACACAGAAACAACTTGTTATCCATTTATAAGCATAATGCTGTTTTATTAAAAAAAGTTGGTATGTTTGTAAATGCAGGCGAGCCGGTGGCTGTAGTAGGAAACACCGGAGAGCTTACAACAGGTCCTCATCTGCACTTCGAAATTTGGGTAAACGGGAAACCTACCAACCCGGAGGATTATATTAACTTTAATTAATTTAAAACGATGGCAATGTTTAACGCAAACAAAAATAATGGTCCGGTATTCAACCCGAGTAATTTGAACATTATTAATGCAGGTACCACCATTTTGGGTGATTTAAGTTCTGAAGGCGATATGCGCATTGACGGCACTGTTAAAGGCTATATATCATCAAAAGCCCGCTTGGTTTTAGGGCCAACCTGCCGTATTGAAGGCGATATCAAAGCCGCTAATGTAGAGATCTCAGGTGAGGTTAACGGTAATATTTTTGTAAGCGAACTACTTACCGTAAAGGCTACCGCAAGTATTAATGGTGATATTGTTTCTAATAAATTAATTATTGAGGCAGGTGCTGAATTTAATGGCAAATGCGCCATGAAAGATGGCAAAAACAGCCTCAAGAAAATAGTAAACGAAGAGCAAACAGCAGCTAAAACTTTTGACCAATCAACCAAACAAGCGCTTCAATAATATTCTCCGTTATTCCAACATTGCGGCACAAATGATAGCAATGATTGTGGGCGGTACTTTGGGCGGCAAATGTCTGGATAAATACCTGCAACTCACATTTCCTGTTTTTACTTTGTGCGGTGCATTGTTTTCTGTATTCGCTTCTGTATTCATCACAATCAAAGAATTTCTTAAAAAATAGCGGCACAGCCACTGGAGTAATCTTGCATGAATCAAACCTAAACTATTTGATTACATTTGCACGCCTAATGACAAGTCCGCAATCAGTTAAACATTTTACCAAAGCGCTACTTTTTATAACCATATGCTGCGCATGTGCAATTGGCTTACTTCAAAATGGCCAACAATATTTTGAATTAAATAATCTTATTTGGCTTGCATTATTATATTACCTGCTGCTTTCATATACCACTTTTCGTATCACCCATTCCTCTGTTAAGAAAGATAATAAAACTTTTATCACAAGGGTATACAGTGCTGTGGGTATCCGAATTATTTTTTCACTATTCCCGTTACTTATCTATCTATTATTCAGCCCACATAAAGAGCTTCCATTCATCGCAGGTTATCTTTTGATGTATTTATTATTCACATCTTTTGAAATTTATTTCGTTATGGTTAACTTGCGCCCCGATTCAAAAAAACCGACTATTGATGCGAAGCAATAAGAAAAAGATAATCAGCATTTTAATCCCCTCTTTTCTCCTATTTTTTTATGTTGCTTTTGCAGGCGTTAAAATGGCTAATGCCTCAACGCCTGATCATGCAGAATCTAACCATGACACTACTTCTCATCACGATGTCTCAAATTTAGCAGAGCAGAATACGCACGTAGAACAAACCGAAGAGAAAATAGATGCTGGTAAATTAATTATGGAGCATATTGCAGATGCTTACGATTGGCACATTGCCACAATCGGTCATACCCACCTTTCTATTCCTTTGCCTGTAATTTTAAAAGATGTTAAAGGTTTTCACATTTTCCTTTCCAGCAAATTCGAGCACGGGCACGCTACAATTCATGGCTATAAGCTGGAACATGGCAAAATTGTAGCTTTGAATTCAGATGGAAGTATAAATGAGCATGCAGAATTCATGGATTTTTCTATTACTAAAAATGTAGCCTCTATGTTTATAGCTGTTGCATTTCTGCTATGGATTATGTTTAGTGTGGCAGGCCATTATAAGAGAAACAACAACAAAGCACCAAAAGGTTTGCATAATGCAATAGAAACGCTCATTATATTCATAAGGGATGAAGTAGCAAAACCTTCTATAGGTCATAAATATGAAAAGTTTATGCCTTTTCTGCTAACCTTATTCTTCTTTATTTTTATCAATAATTTATTCGGACTTGTTCCTTTTTTCCCGGGTGGAGCAAATGTTACAGGGAATATTGCAGTTACACTTGTGCTGGCAATGTTCACCTTTATTATTACCACTATTAACGGCAATAAAAGCTACTGGGGGCATATTTTCGCACCTCCGGGTGTTCCAAAAGCATTATGGATTTTACTTATACCTATTGAAATTATCGGCATGTTCAACAAACCAATTGTGTTAATGATACGTTTGTTCGCAAATATCACTGCAGGTCACATCATTCTATTAGGTTTCTTCTCTCTTATATTCATATTTGGTGCGGCCAATCAGTATCTTGGTCTTGGCGTGTCAGTTCTATCAGTTGCTTTCACAACTTTCATGAGTTTTCTTGAGCTTTTGGTAGCATTTCTTCAGGCTTATGTTTTCACCCTGCTCTCATCACTCTATTTTGGTTCGGCCATAGAGGAGCATCACCACAACGATTCACATTAACATTATTAAAATCCAATTCAAATAACAACTAAAAACAAACCATTATGACTCTATTAAACATTTTATTGCAAGCAGCAACAGATCCGGGATTTGCCAAAATGGGCGCAGGTATTGGTGCAGGTTTAGCCGCTATCGGAGCAGGCATGGGCATTGGCCGCATAGGAGGCAGTGCTTTGGAATCAATGGCTCGCCAGCCTGAAATTTCCGGAGATATCCGCGCAAATATGATTGTGGCTGCTGCGTTAATTGAAGGTGCAGCATTCTTCAGTATCGTGTTGTGCTTACTTATAGTATTGCTGTAATCAACAGCGCATCATGCAAGAATACGGGTACCGATTTCCTGGTAATCCGTATTCCTGTATGTATTTTAGCTTTGAATCTGATTTAGCCAATATTTACAATATAACGCACTGCCATGGAATTAATTAAACCGGGTTTAGGCCTCTTATTTTGGATGACAGTAACCTTTAGCATTGTGCTTTGGTTATTATCCAAATATGCATGGAAACCTATTTTAAAATCAATAAGAGAACGCGAAGACTCTATTAATAATGCATTGAATGCCGCAGATGATGCGCGCAAGCAAATGGATGCCCTGAAATCAGATAATGAAAAATTATTGGCTGAAGCAAGGAAAGAACGCGACCGTTTGCTAAAAGAAGCTTCAGAAATGAAGGATAGCATCATTGCACAAGCTAAAAAGTCAGCTGATGATGAGGCACGCAGACTCATTGCCAACGCCAATGACGCAATTGAAAAAGCTAAACTAAATGCCATGAATGAATTGAAAAGCCAAGTAGCTGTGCTATCTGTTGATATGGCAGAGAAAATCCTTCGTAAAAAAATGGATGACCGCAATCAGCAGGAAGCTTTTGTAAACGAAAACCTAAAATCAATAACACTCAACTAACATGTCGGAATTTAGGGGAGCCATCCGTTATGCGAAAGCTTTAATCGACCTGAGTGTTGAGCAAAACAGTCTGGAACAAATTCATGGCGACATGAAAGATTTTTTGGCTGTGCTGAAAAAAAATCCAGCATTGGAGGCTACGCTTAAAAGTCCGGTTATAATTGGTGATAAAAAGTTTGCCGTGCTTAAACTTATCTTCGGCAAGTCAATGCATGTAAATAGCATAGCCTTTTTTCAAATTATCATCCGCAAAAACCGCGGAATGTATTTAAAAGCCATCGCAGAGGCGTTTATTATCCAGTATAATCTGATTAAAAACATTGCAAGAGCAGAGATTAAAACTGCTGTAGCATTAGATGAAAAAACTTATGCTGAAGTAAAAGACTTTATTGCCAAAAGCACAGGTAAAAACATTGAACTTAAAACCACCGTACAACCTGAGTTAATTGGAGGTATTGTGGTAAAAATGGAAGACCGTTTGTTTGATGCCAGCATCAAGGGCAAACTGCAACAAGTAAAACAAGAATTATTAAACACTTACATTTCTAAATAAAAAATTATGGTAGAGATCAGACCTGATGAGGTTTCGGCAATCATAAGAGAGCAACTCAGCAACTTTAAATCTGAGGCTGAACTGGAGGAAGTAGGTACCGTGCTCCAAGTGGGTGATGGTATCGCGCGCATTTACGGTTTAAGCAAAGTACAATCTGGTGAACTTGTAGAGTTTGCCAATGGCACTCAAGCTATCGTTCTTAACTTAGAGGAAGATAATGTTGGTGCGGTATTACTGGGCTCATCTGACCAAATTGTGGAAGGTGATACCGTGAAACGTACCGGACGTATTGCTTCCATTAAAGTTGGCGAAGGCATGGTAGGCCGTGTTGTAAACACCCTTGGTCAGCCCATTGATGGTAAAGGGCCTATTAGTGGAGATGTTTATGAAATGCCCCTTGAGCGAAAAGCTCCGGGAGTTATTTACCGCGAGCCGGTAAAAGAGCCACTGCAAACCGGTTTGAAAGCTATTGATGCTATGATCCCAATCGGACGTGGACAACGCGAGTTGGTTATTGGTGACCGTCAAACAGGGAAAACAGCTGTTTGTATTGACACCATTATCAACCAAAAAGAATTTTACGAAGCAGGTAAGCCTGTTTATTGTATATATGTTGCTATAGGCCAGAAAGCCTCAACAGTGGCTCAGGTGGTTAAAACCTTAGAAGAAAGAGGCGCAATGGCTTTCACCATTGTAGTAGCTGCTACTTCATCAGATCCGGCTCCTATGCAATTCTTTGCACCAATGGCAGGTGCTTCAATAGGCGAATTTTTCCGTGATACCGGACGCCCAGCGCTAATCGTTTATGATGATTTATCTAAACAGGCTGTTGCATATCGTGAGGTTTCTCTGTTATTGCGCAGACCTCCGGGACGTGAAGCTTATCCGGGTGATGTATTTTATCTGCATAGCCGCCTATTGGAGCGTGCAGCCAAAATTAATTCTACCGATAGCATTGCTCAAGCAATGAACGATGTTCCTCCTTCTATCAAGCATTTGGTTAAAGGTGGAGGTTCATTAACTGCTCTACCAATTATTGAAACGCAGGCCGGTGACGTATCGGCTTATATACCAACCAACGTAATTTCCATAACCGATGGGCAAATATTCCTGGAAGCAAACTTGTTTAACAGCGGTGTTCGTCCTGCTATTAACGTAGGTATTTCTGTATCCCGCGTGGGCGGTAATGCACAAATTAAATCCATGAAAAAGGTTGCAGGTACATTAAAATTAGACCAAGCCCAATACCGTGAATTGGAAGCGTTTTCTAAATTCGGTTCCGACCTTGACCCTGCTACCAAAGCCGTACTAGCCAAAGGTGCGCGCAATGTGGAAATTTTGAAACAAGGACAGTTCTCTCCCCTTCGTGTAGAGCAGCAAATTGCAATTATTTATCTTGGAACAAAAGGTTTGCTTTCAAATATTCCGGTAAATAAAGTTCGTGAGTTTGAATCTGAATTTCACCAATACATGGAAACAAAACATAAAAATGTATTAGACGAATTGAAGAAAGGTAATTTTAATGATGACATTACTGGAACGATAGAAAATGCAGCCAAAGAGTTATCAGCAAAATACAGCGCATAAGCTTTAAAAAATGGCCAATTTAAAAGAAGTAAGAACACGTATTACCTCGGTAAGCTCAACGCAGCAAATTACCAAAGCCATGAAGCTGGTGAGTGCCACCAAGCTAAGAAAGGCACAAAATGCAATTATGCAAATGCGGCCATATGCCCTGAAGCTAAATGGTATTCTTGCCAATCTCTCCGACTCAATGGATGTTGATTCACTTAATGTTTATTTCAGCAAGCGTGAAATAAAGAATGTACTTCTTGTGGTAATCAGCTCTGACCGCGGTCTTTGCGGTTCGTTTAACTCAAATATTATCAAAAAAGCATCAGCACTGGTTTTAGAAAAATATGCAGGCAAAAACGTAACTATCTTACCCATCGGTAAAAAAGGCTCTGAATTTTTTACCAAGCAACAAAAAATTAAAGTTACCGTACAAACTAATTTCCGCGATACTTTCTTACAACTTAATGCCAACACAGGATTTGAGTTAGGTCAGTATTTGCTCGATGCCTATGAAAGCGGTAAATATGATGTTATTGAAATCATATACAATCAGTTTAAAAATGCTGCCACGCAAATTTTAACCAACGATCAGTTTTTGCCAATTAATACTCAATCTATCAAAGGCGAACAGAAATCAAAAAATGATTATTTGTTTGAACCTTCAAAGGCAGAAATACTGGAGGACCTTATACCACGTATTCTCAAAACACAGGTATATCGTTCTCTTCTTGATTCTTCAGCATCAGAACACGGAGCCCGCATGGTGGCAATGGATAAAGCAACTGATAATGCAGGCGAATTGCTTAAAGCATTGAAAATAGAATACAACCGTGTACGTCAGGCAGCCATTACAACAGAGATTTCTGAAATTGTGGGTGGTGCAGCAGCTTTGAGCAGTAATTAAAACATTCTTCCCTATAAAAAAGCAGCTTAATGAGCTGCTTTTTTTATTTATTCCGTTTCTTTTTCATCATAAAAGTCTTCCAAACCTCCGAAGTACTCATAGTTCCACCCCTCTACTATTTCTTCAAAAGCTTCATCAGGTATATTGGTATGCCTAAGCTCAACTGATGTGCCTGATTTGTGCGCATGCAACTTAATTGTTACAATAGAGGATAATTGCTGATCCCCAAAATACCACTCCTGCTCAATTTTTTTTCCGGGTTCAAAAACCAAATTTTTTCCGCATATGGCATCGTCCCATAATGAAAATTCTGTTCCGGGCTCTGGTTTCATTACTGCCGGTGCTCCTGTCCAAAGCCTGATAGTGGCCTCATTGGTTAGTGCCGCATAAACCTCTTCAGGAGGAGCAGGTAATAGGTAATACTTCTTAAAGTCTTTCATTTGAGCAAAGGTATCAACTTCTACCTGCATTCAATATCAGCATAGCTTGCTCAGTGATTGGAAAATTAATTTCATACCTTCGCAAAGGTGAGTCATCGCAAAGCATACGCCAAACAAATCAAGCAAAAAGCCATGGAACTTGGTTTCAGTGCATGCGGTATTGCCAAAGCAGTTTTTCTTGAACGAGAGGCTCCAATAGTTGAAAAATGGCTAAACGCAAATATGCATGGTGAAATGGCATATATGGCCAATCACTTTGATAAAAGACTGGATCCTCGTTTATTGGTTGATGGTGCTAAATCTGTTATCTCATTACTCTTTAACTATTATACCCCTTTAACCCAAGCCGATAAAACAGCGCCTATTTTAAGCAAATATGCGTATGGTGAAGACTATCATTTTGTTTTAAAAGATAAACTGCAACAACTGCTGAATTTTATTCAAATTGAGCTTGCTCAAGTTAGTGGACGTATTTTTGTAGATTCTGCACCCGTTCTTGAAAGAGCCTGGGCAGAGCGGGCAGGTATTGGATGGATAGGTAAAAACGCAAACCTTATTCATAAAGGCAGTGGCTCCTTTTTCTTTTTGTGTGAAGTTATTATTGATCTGGAATTGGAGTACGACACTCCGGCAACCAATCACTGCGGCACTTGCACAGCTTGCATTGATGCATGCCCTACGCAGGCAATTGTAAAACCTGGAGTTGTAGATGGCAGCAAGTGTATTTCTTATTTTACCATTGAATTAAAGGATGCCATCCCGGAGGAAATGAAAGGAACTTTTGAAAACAGAATGTTTGGATGTGACATTTGCCAAGATATTTGCCCATGGAATCGTTTTTCGAAAAAACATCAAGAACCACACTTTGAACCATCTGATAAATTAATGCAAATGACCAGAAAGGAATGGATTGATTTAACAGAAGAGGTATTTGATAAGCTATTTAAGCACTCAGCCGTTCAACGTACAAAATACAAGGGTTTAAAAAGAAATATTGACTTTATAATGCCTACGCACTCAAATACGGACAATACATAGTATAATTGCAAGCACCAGTATGATTAGGTTATATAAAATGGTGTTACTCATGGCATGCTTTTACATGCTTAATGAATCGAGAAGTCAAGTTCCGTCAGAAAAATCTATTGGCTATGGTTTGCGCGTGGGTTTAAATTACTCTTTAAGTGGCTTAAGCTATACCAACTATTCAGGATCAACCGGCTTAACCGGAGGCTTGTTTATCAGCAAACCTGTTTTTGATCATTTTGCTTTGTTGGTTGAACCGGGCTACACAGGAATTAGTTTCAGAGAGCAGTCTTCCGACAAGCGTTATAACGCTCATTATCTTGAGGCAGGTTTTACCCTGGTTTTTTATCCTTCAGCATTATCCAGAGAGTTTGCATTCCAACTGGGGTATAGACCTTCGCTGCTTGCAGCGTACAATTCCGAGTTTATCGAATATGGAAATTATGTGCCAAAAACCTTTGAGAACAATAAAAATAAAATAGGCGGTTTAGATGGCGTATTGCATGGTAGTATTTCCATTGCTATGTCAGATTTTGTAAATCTTGAACTGGGCTGTAACTATAGTCTTAGTAATAAAACCACAGCTACGGAGGTTAAAGGCAGACCATCAACTATTGAAACAGGTTTACGCCTGAATGCCGTGTCTTTAAAAGAAAAAATGACTAAGAAGGAGAAGAGTTTACGCGATGTTATTGCAGGTTATAGCAAAGGTTCTTTATTTGTAATGCTGGCAACCCCAAATAACAAGGAGCTTAAAAAACTGGAGGAGCAAGGCAAAATTGAAGAGATGAAGCTAATCAATACCGAGATTTTGGCTCGTAATCAAAAAATCATGCGTGATTTCAAAGAAAATTATTCCATATCAAAGGTTTACTTTTTTATGGATACCAGTGCCTACAAACTAATATCAGGTAGCTACAGAGGAATATTTGTTGATGTAAATTTAAAAGCAGACGAAAACATACAGCCTGATACAAATAACTATTTTGTTGCCGCCTTTACTGAGGATATTTCAACGTACACCAATAAAATGCATTTCGGTTTATTTTTATATGATGAAAAAATGAATCCTCTAGGTAAACCATTCAGCCATCCGGGTAATCTTGTTGCACCTGTGCTTGATGGCGATCCAATAAATTACCTGAGAAAAAGAGCCAATTACCTGGGCGTTCCTTATGGAAGGGTTATTGGTAAATTTAATACTCGCCTGTTTAAGTATTTAAACTAGATTAGTGAACCCTGTCTCCTCGGAGCTCCATATTCTTCATAATGGCTGCCTCGCCAGTAAGAATAGCCTGCCAACGATTTTTAACGTAATCGGCCTCAGCATATAAATAGGCTAAATCTATAAAAACACGATAATGACCTGCTTCAGAAACCATAAATTCATGGTAGAATGTTCGGAGCGATTCATCACTTATATGCAAACTTAGCAACCTAAATCTTTCGCAACTGCGGGCTTCAATCATTGCAAAAACCAACAACTCCTCCACCAGCTTTTTATCTCGGTTATCAGTTTTTATTGTAAATTTTCTCAATTCATTAACATATTGGTCTTTGCGGGCTTTGCCAAATTTATGGCCACGCTTATCAAGCTCCTTAAGTACTTTCCTAAAATGCCCCCACTCTTCAGCAATAATGGGTGTAAGCTGTTTAACCAGTTCTTCCTTATCAGGATAGTGCACAATAAGAGATATCCCGCTGCTCGCAGCTTTCTGCTCACAAAAAGCATGATCAATCAGAATATCGGCAATAGATTGCTCGGCAATATTTACCCAACGTGGGTCGGTTGGCAATTTTAATCCTAGCATATAGTCTGCAAATGTCAATAAAAATACCGTTAATATAAAATCTCTTTAGACAATTCAAAAACCTGTTTTTCTGAATGTTAAGTATCATTTTTCGTGGGAATTGCTGCTCATCAATAACCTTAACAGAAGAACTTTTATAAAAATAAATAAAGATGACTTGTTATTACAAGAAACTGCCTTATCTTCGCAACCCCAATTCAAAAGATTGGAACCAAGATCGGTGAAGACTGATGGTTAAAGTGTTAGCATTTAACCCGCTCAGCAAATCATATTTTTAAATATTTTTTGTCAGGCACTTGCTAACGTTATTTATTCCATCTACCTTTGCCGTCCCTTAAAAATAACCAAAGGATAGCAAAAGTATCATATGCCTACTATACAACAACTAGTTAGAAAAGGACGCTCAGACGTTGCAAGCAAGAGTAAATCTCCTGCCTTGGATTCTTGTCCGCAGCGCAGAGGAGTATGTACACGTGTATATACCACAACGCCTAAAAAACCAAATTCGGCTATGCGTAAGGTAGCCCGTGTTCGATTAACAAACGGAAACGAAATTAACGCTTACATTCCGGGAGAAGGTCACAACCTGCAAGAACACTCCATAGTGTTGGTGCGTGGTGGCCGTGTAAAAGATTTACCGGGCGTGCGCTATCACATTGTTCGTGGAGCTTTGGATACCGCGGGCGTTGAAGGACGCAACCAGCGTAGATCCAAATACGGCACCAAAAAGCCAAAGCCGGGTGCCCCTGCAGACACAAAAGCTAAAAAGAAGTAATCAGTAAGATTTAGGAATTCATAACATGAGAAAGACCAAACCTAAAAAACGTATACTTGTTCCTGACCCGAAATTCAACGATATTCTGGTAACAAGATTTGTAAACAACCTGATGTATGATGGTAAGAAAAGTACCGCATACGCTTTGTTTTATGATGCCATTGATAAAGTAGAATCAAAAACCCAGGAGCGTGGTATTGACGTTTGGAAAAAAGCTTTGAATAACGTAATGCCAGCAGTTGAGGTGAAAGCCCGCAGGGTTGGTGGTGCAACTTTCCAAATTCCTATGGAGGTTCCGGCCGATCGCAAAATTGCAGTAGGTATGAAGTGGTTAATTAACTACTCTCGTTCACGCAATGAGAAATCAATGGCCGATAAACTTGCCGGTGAAATTATTGCTGCTTCCAAAGGTGAAGGTGCTTCTGTTAAAAAACGTGAAGACACTCACAAAATGGCTGAAGCAAACAAAGCATTCTCACATTTTAAAATAAGCTAATTACAGTTCCGGGAATTAATACCATGTCTAGAGATTTATCATTAACAAGAAATATTGGAATTGCCGCTCACATTGACGCGGGAAAAACAACTACAACCGAGCGTATTCTTTACTACTCGGGTGTAAACCATAAAATTGGTGAGGTGCATGATGGTGCTTCAACTATGGACTGGATGGTGCAGGAGGCTGAGCGTGGTATTACTATTACCTCTGCTGCTACTACTGTACCTTGGAACTATCGTAATAAAAAATATCAAATTAATATTATTGACACTCCGGGACACGTGGATTTTACCGTTGAGGTAAATCGCTCCCTCCGTGTCCTAGACGGATTGGTATTTCTTTTCTCTGCTGTTGATGGTGTTGAACCACAATCAGAGACCAATTGGCGTCTTGCCAATAATTATAACGTAGCCCGTCTGGGTTTCGTTAATAAAATGGATCGATCTGGAGCCGATTTCTTAAATGTTGTAAAACAGGTAAAGGAAATGTTGGGAAGCCACGCTGTGCCATTGCAATTGCCTATTGGTGCAGAAGACAACTTTAAAGGTGTGGTTGATTTAATCAACTTCCGCGGAATGGTATGGAACGAGCACGACAAAGGTATGACCTACGAAGTGGTTGAAATTCCAGCCGACATGATGGAAGAAGCCCTTGAGTGGAGAGAAAAATTACTTGAAGCTGTATCTGAATATGATGATTCCTTAATGGAAAAATTTTTCAGCGATCCTGCTTCTATAACAGAGAGAGAAATTTTGGACGCCCTGCGTAAAGCTGTTGTTGACATGAAAATTGTACCCATGCTTTGCGGTTCTTCATTTAAAAATAAAGGTGTTCAAACCATGTTGGACCTAGTAATGGAACTTCTTCCAAGTCCACTTGATAAAGACAATATTGTAGGAACCAACCCTGATACAGGTGCTGAATCCAGCCGCAAACCTTCATACGATGAACCTTTCTGCGCATTGGCATTCAAAATTGCTACCGATCCTTTCGTAGGCCGCTTAGCGTTTATGCGTGCATATTCCGGTAAATTAGATGCAGGTTCATATGTATTGAATACACGCAGTGGAAACAAAGAACGTATTTCACGTATTTTCCAGATGCATGCCAACAAACAAAATCCTATTGAATCATTAGGTGCAGGGGATATTGGTGCAGCCGTAGGATTTAAAGATATTAAAACGGGGGATACACTGTGTGATGAAAAACATCCGATTGTGTTAGAAGCCATGAATTTCCCTGACCCAGTAATTGGTTTGGCAGTAGAGCCAAAAACTCAGGCCGACTCAGATAAATTAGGTATGGCATTGGCTAAATTAGCCGAAGAAGATCCTACCTTCCGCGTTCATACAGATGAAGAATCAGGTCAAACTGTAATTTCCGGTATGGGTGAGCTTCACCTTGAAATCATCGTGGATCGCTTAAAACGTGAATTCAAAGTAGAATGTAACCAAGGCGCACCTCAGGTATCTTATAAAGAAACAATAACAAAAGCAGTTCCGCACCGCGAGGTATATAAGAAACAAACAGGCGGTCGTGGTAAATTTGCTGATATCCAGTTTGAATTAATTCCTGGTGATCCTGCAAAAACAGGTTTGGAATTTGTTAATGAAATCGTAGGCGGTTCAATTCCCAAAGAATTTATTCCTTCAGTTGAAAAAGGGTTTAAGCAAGCAATGACCAATGGTGTATTGGCAGGATATGCAATTGAATCTTTAAAAGTTCGTTTGTTTGATGGTTCATTCCACGCAGTTGACTCTGATGCCTTATCATTTGAGTTGGCGGCAAAAATAGGATTCAAAGAATCTGCCCGCAAAGCAAGCCCTGTGCTTCTGGAGCCTATAATGAAAATAGAGGTACTTACACCTGAAGAAAATATGGGTGATGTAATTGGCGACTTGAATAAACGCAGAGGTCAGCTGGAAGGCATGGATACACGTGCAGGCTCTCAAGTAATCAAAGCAAAAGTTCCATTAGCAGAAATGTTCGGTTATGTAACACAACTAAGAACCTTAACATCGGGTCGTGCTACCTCTACTATGGAATTCAGCCATTATGCAGAGGCTCCGCGTAACGTACAAGAAGAAGTTTTAGCAAAAGTAAACGGTAAAGCAGCAAAAGCTTAATAAAATGGTTAACCAGAAAATAAGAATTAAGTTAAAGTCTTTCGACTACAATTTGGTTGATAAATCAGCCGAGAAAATTGTACGCACAGTAAAGTCGACAGGCGCAGTAGTAAGCGGACCGATTCCGTTGCCTACTCAAAAGAAGATCTACACAGTTCTTCGTTCGCCACATGTAAATAAAAAAGCACGCGAGCAATTCCAACTGTGTTCTTACAAAAGAATACTCGACATCTACAGCTCAACCGCAAAAACAGTAGATGCGTTAATGAAATTGGAATTACCAAGCGGAGTTGATGTAGAAATTAAAGTTTGATAGAAAAGCACTATGTCAGGTATAATAGGAAAAAAATTAGGAATGACCAGCATCTTCGATAAAAACGGCAAAAACGTTGCCTGTACAGTTATCGAAGCAGGACCATGTGTTGTAACACAGGTTAAAACAGCCGAAAAAGACGGCTACACTGCTGTTCAGATTGCATTTGGAGATGCAAAAGAAAAGAATACGCCTTCAGCACTCATGGGCATTTACAAGAAGGCCGGTACCACACCTAAATTCAGATCGGTAGAATTTAAAGGATTTGAAAACGAGATGAAAGTTGGTGAAACCGTTACTGTTGACCTTTTCAACGAAGGTGAATTTGTTGACGTTGCCGGAACAACTAAAGGTAAAGGCTTTCAGGGTGTAGTAAAACGCCACGGTTTTAGTGGTGTGGGTATGGGTTCTCACGGCCAGCACGACCGTCAGCGCGCACCTGGTTCTGTTGGTGCATCTTCATTCCCTTCAAAGGTATTGAAAGGTATGCGCATGGCCGGCCGCACAGGTGGTACACGCGTTAAGAAAACCAACCTTGAAGTGTTGAAAGTAATTAAAGATCAGAACCTGCTGGTTGTAAAAGGTAGCGTTCCCGGTCATAAAGGTACTTACTTATTTATTGAAAAATAAACCATGGAATTAGCAGTATACAATATAAAAGGCTCTGAGTCCGGTAAGAAAATTAAGCTTAACGATGCCATTTACGGCATCGAGCCTAATGATCATGCTATTTATCTGGATGTAAAGCAATACCTAGCCAATCAGCGTCAGGGTACACATAAGGCGAAGGAAAAGAGTGAAGTGAGTGGTTCAACCAAAAAGCTACACCGTCAAAAAGGTACAGGTGGTTCACGTAAGGGAAGCATCAAGAGTGGTACGTTTGTAGGTGGTGCCCGCATTCATGGTCCACGCCCTCGTGATTACAGCTTTAAGCTAAACAAAAAGTTAAAGCAATTGGCTCGTAAATCTGCTTTGGCTTATAAAGCTAAAGAAAACTCAATTATAGCTTTGGAAAGTTTCAATATGGAAACTCCCAAAACCAAACAATACACGGAGATTTTGAATAATCTTAAGTTAAACAACGACAAAGTATTGATGGTAATAGCTGACTACAATGAGCAAATCTATAAGTCGAGCAGAAACCTGCCTAAAGCAAAGGTTATGGCGGCAAAAGATTTAAATACTTACGAAATTTTAAACGCCAGTAAGGTGGTATTGTTAGAAAACTCAGTACCGGTTATTGAAGAAATTTTAAATTAATTAAGATGAGCATTTTAAAGAAGCCTTTAATCACCGAAAAATCGACCAGAATCAGCGAAAAGCTGAATCAGTACGGCTTTGTTGTGTCTAAAGATGCTACCAAACCAGAGATTAAAGAGGCGATTGAAAAAATGTATGGAGTGAGCGTGACGAATATCAGCACTGCAATATATGCTGGAAAAACCAAGTCGAGGTTCACCAAACGCGGTATCTTCAGCGGAAGAAGACCGTCTTACAAAAAAGCGATTGTTACACTGAAAGAAGGTCAAAAGATCGACTTCTTTGCAAACATTTAATTGAACAATGGGAATTAGAAAATTCAGACCAGTCACACCAGGAACGCGATTTAAAGCGGCCAACACTTTCGAGGAGATTACTAAATCAACTCCTGAAAAGTCACTATTGGTGTCAAAAAAGAGCTCCGGAGGTCGTAACAACACCGGAAAGATGACCATGCGCTATCTTGGAGGTGGTCATAAAAAGAAGTACCGCGTTATTGATTTTAAACGCAACAAAATCGATATTCCTGCAAAAGTTGCTTCTATTGAGTATGATCCAAATCGTAGCGGCCGTATCGCTTTATTGCATTATGCCGATGGTGAGAAAAGATATATTTTGGCACCTCAAGGTTTACAAGTTGGTCAAACCATAGTGAATGGTCCAAAAGCAGCACCGGAAATCGGAAATACTTTACCACTAAGCCAAATCCCTCTTGGTTCATTGGTTCACAATATTGAGTTGCAACCAGGTCGTGGAGGTAAGCTTGTGCGTTCAGCAGGTTCTTTTGCTCAGTTGCTAAACCGCGATGGGAAATATGCCATCGTAAAATTGGCATCAGGCGAAACCCGCATGATTGTTGCAGCCTGCATGGCAACCGTAGGTTCTGTATCTAATCCTGACCACATTCTTGAACGCAAAGGTAAAGCCGGTGCAAACAGATGGAGAGGTCGCAGGCCACGTAACCGCGCTGTAGCTATGAACCCTGTAGATCACCCGATGGGCGGTGGTGAAGGTAGAGCTTCAGGTGGTCACCCACGCTCACGCAAAGGCTTAAAATCTAAAGGATACAAGACGCGTACGCCTAAGAAATATTCAAACAGATTCATCATTGAAAGACGTAAGAAGTAATAAAGGAATATGACTCGCTCACTAAAAAAAGGACCCTTCGTTGACGTAAAGCTTTCTAAGAAAGTTGGCGCCATGAACGAAAACAAAAAGAAATCTGTGATTAAAACATGGTCACGCAGATCTATGATCATTCCTGATATGGTTGGTCATACTTTTGCGGTTCATAACGGAAATAAATTTATTCCGGTATATGTTACCGAGAATATGGTAGGTCATAAATTCGGTGAATTTGCTCCTACCCGCACATTCAAAACTCACCCAATTAAGAAAGACTAAGCATGGAAGCAGTAGCAAAATTGAATAATTGCCCTACCTCTCCGCGCAAGATGCGCCTGGTGGTAGATTTGATTCGCGGTAAACGAGTTGAAGAAGCATTTGGTATCCTGCGTTTTAACAACAAACAGGAATATGCTGCCAGATTGGAAAAATTACTCCGCTCGGCCATTGCCAATTGGGAACAAAAAAATGAAGGCTCACGTGTAGAAGATGCACAACTGTATGTAAAAACTATTTTTGTTGATGGCGGTGCCATGCAAAAAAGAGTTTTACCAGCACCTCAAGGCAGGGCTTACAGGGTAAGAAAACGCTCTAACCACGTAACCATGATTGTTGATAGCAAAGTAGCCAACACAGTAGCAACAGAAACAACTAACCAGGAATAAAAAACATAAGATAATGGGACAAAAAGTAAACCCGATAGGATTAAGACTTGGTATCATTCGTGGCTGGGAAAGCAATTGGTACGGAGGAAATAACTTCGCTGAAAAGCTCATTGAAGATGAGAAAATCAGAAAGTATTTGCACGCCCGTATCAGCAAAGGTGGTATAGCACGCATTATTATTGAGCGTACCATTAAACGCGTCATCATTACTATACACACTTCCCGTCCGGGTATTGTTATAGGTAAAGGAGGAGCTGAGGTTGACAAGATAAAGGAAGAAATTAAGAAGCTTACCAAGAAGGATGTTCAAATCAATATTTTTGAAATTAAACGTCCTGAACTAGATGCAGCTTTGGTTGGTGAAACCATTGCAAGCCAAATTGAAGGTCGTGTTTCATACAAACGTGCTCTTAAAACCGCAATTGCCTCCACCATGAGAATGGGTGCTGAAGGTATCAAGATTACTGTTTCAGGCCGTTTGGCAGGATCAGAAATGGCACGTACCGAAACTTACAAAGAAGGCCGCACACCTTTGCATACGCTAAGAGCAGATATTGATTATACCATTGCTGAAGCATTAACCGTGTACGGAAAAATTGGTATCAAAGTGTGGATTTGCCGTGGCGAAGTATATGGTAAGAGAGACCTCTCTCCTAACATTGGACTCTCAAACAGCGAACGTGGCGGACAACGTGGCGGAGATCGCCCTGAAAGAGGTGACAGAGGCGACAGAGCTCCACGTGGTGGCGATAAAAGAAGAAAGAAAAAATAATTATTAACCAGATAATAGTTTTAGGAAATGTTACAGCCTAAAAGAACAAAATACAGAAAGCAGCAAAAAGGCCGAAACAGAGGTAATGCTACCCGCGGATACAGCCTTGACTTTGGTTCATTTGGCCTTAAGTCAATGGAACCAAACCACATTACTTCTAAACAGCTTGAAGCTGCACGTGTGGCCCTAACCCGTTTTATGAAACGGGAAGGTCAGGTGTGGATTAGAATATTCCCTGATAAACCAATGACACGCAAACCCGCAGAGGTACGTATGGGTAAAGGTAAAGGTGCGCCAGAATTTTGGGTAGCCCCAATCAAACCCGGAACCATCATGTTTGAAATAGATGGTGTACCTATGGCAGTAGCTAAAGAAGCTATGCGACTGGCAGCTCAAAAACTACCGGTAACAACAAAATTTGTGGTAAAACCTGATTATACTGAATAATATGAAGAACGCAGAAATCAGAGAATTGTCGGATAAAGAATTAGCCGTACGCATTAAAGAAGAAAAAGTGGCTTTAACCAAGCTTAACTTTACTCATGCAGTATCACCGCTTGATAATCCGAACAGACTCAAAGAAAACAAAAAAACAATTGCACGCCTGCTAACTGAGCAGAAAAAGAGGCAATTAGCGAATGCCCAATAATATTAAACAATGGAAACAACAGCAGAAATAAGAAATTCGCGCAAGGTCATCATTGGAAAAGTGGTGAGCAATAAAATGCAAAAAACCATAGTGGTTGCAGTTGAACGTAAAGTAATGCATCCAAAATATGGTAAGTTCATCAAAATGACCTCGAAATTTAAGGCTCATGATGAGAAAAATGAGTGTAGCATCAATGATGTGGTTAAACTCATGGAAACTCGTCCGTTGAGCAAGGATAAAAGATGGAGATTAGTTGAAATAATTGAAAAAGCTAAGTAATCATGATACAGCAAGAATCAAGACTAAAAGTAGCTGACAACAGCGGTGCAAAAGAAGTACTTTGTATCAGAGTGCTTGGAGGTACAGGCAGACGCTACGCCTCTGTAGGCGATAAAATTGTGGTGTCGGTAAAATCAGCCATACCTTCAGGTGGTGTTAAAAAAGGAGCAGTTTCTAAGGCAGTGGTGGTGCGCACTAAGAAAGAAATTCGCAGAGCAGATGGTTCATATATCCGCTTTGATGATAACTCATGCGTATTGCTAAATGCACAGGACGAGCCTAGAGCAACCCGTATTTTCGGTCCGGTGGCTCGCGAACTGAGGGAAAAACAATTTATGAAAATCGTATCATTAGCACCGGAGGTACTATAAAATGGCAAGGAAATATAACACACAAGCAAAACTCCACATTAAAAAAGGAGATATGGTAATGGTAATTGCCGGAGATGACAAAGGCAAAAAAGGCCGTGTAATCGAGGTGATGAATGCCCAAAACCGCGCATTAATTGAAGGTATAAACATAGTAAGCCGCCATACCAAACCAAATGCGCAAAACCAGCAAGGCGGAATTATTAAAAAAGAAGCTCCTGTAAATATATCCAATCTTAAAGTGGTTGATAAAACAGGGAATGCAACCCGAATAGGCCGCAAACTTAATGATGCAGGCAAGTTGGTTCGCTATTCAAAAAAATCAGGTGAAGTAATTGAATAATAGATATGTATACTCCAAGGTTAAAAGAAAAATACAGCAAAGATGTTATTCCGGCTTTAAAAGAAAAGTTCGGTTACAGAAACATGATGCAGGTACCTAAGCTTACCAAAATATGCATCAACCAAGGTGTGGGTGCTGCGGTTGCCGATAAGAAACTGGTTGATCAGGCTGTAGAAGAAATGAGCATTATTGCTGGCCAAAAAGCAGTTGCCACAAAATCAAAGAAAGCTATCTCTAACTTTAAATTAAGAGAGAACCTTCCTATTGGTGCGCGTGTTACACTGCGTGGCGATAGAATGTATGAATTTCTAGATCGTTTGGTAGCCATATCACTTCCTCGTGTGCGCGATTTTGCCGGATTAAACGAAAAAGGTTTTGACGGCCGTGGTAACTATTCCATGGGTGTAACAGAACAAATAATTTTCCCTGAAATTGTGATTGATAAAGTAAACCGTATTAACGGTATGGATATAACTTTTGTAACCACCGCACAAACAGATGAAGAGTGCTTGTCGTTATTAAAGGAATTTGGATTACCATTTAAAAACCAGAATAAATAAACATGGCAAAAGAATCGGTAAAAGCTCGCCAGCTTAAAAGAGAGAAATTGGTAGCCCGCTATGCTGCAAAACGCGAAGCATTAAAAGCTGCTGGAGATTGGGATGCAATTCAAAAATTGCCTCGCAATGCTTCACCCGTACGCCTAAAAAATCGATGCAAACTTACAGGTCGTCCTAAAGGTTACATGCGCGATTTTGGCATCTGCCGTAACCAGTTCCGCGAACTGGCTAACATGGGCAAGATACCGGGAATTACCAAATCAAGCTGGTAAGACAAACAAAAAATATTGCTCGGAGATACAGGATTTTAAAATAACTCCCGTATATTCGCGCCTCGTTTCAAATTTTAAAACCACTTAGCCGGTAAGAGTAAAAGCCTTGGCTTACTGCCGGCAAGTACAAAAAAATAATTATGACAGATCCTATTGCAGATTATCTGACAAGGTTACGCAACGCGATCAAGGCAAACCATCGCATTGTTGAAATCCCTTCATCAAAACTAAAGAAGGAGATTACCAAAGTTCTATTTGAAAAAGGTTACATCCTGAACTATAAGTTCGATGATGTTCAAAACCATCAGGGCACAATTAAAATTGCCTTGAAGTATCACCCTGTAACCAAGGCACCGGCTATTAAATACCTGGAAAGAATCAGTACACCCGGTTTACGTATGTATTCAGGTGTATCAACTATGCCGCGTGTTATCAATGGTCTTGGTGTTGCCATACTTACTACCTCTAAAGGTGTAATGACAGATAAGGAAGCCCGCAAACTGAATGTTGGTGGAGAAGTTTTATGTTATGTTTATTAATATTCTGAAGGAGGTAAAAACATGTCACGTATAGGAAAAGCACCCATAAAATTGCCAAAAGGCGTTGAAGTAAAAGTTTCACCAAGTAATCTGGTTACTGTTAAAGGTCCTAAAGGAGAATTGCAGCAGCAGATTAATCCTGATATCAAAATTAATATTGAAAACGAAGAGATTAATATCTCCCGCCCTACCGATCAGAAAAGACACAAAGCCTTACACGGCCTTTACCGTGCGTTATTAAACAACATGGTATTTGGTGTTACCAATGGCTATACTGTTAAACAGGAATTGGTTGGTGTAGGTTACAAAGCAGCAAATGATGGCAATGTTCTTGATTTAACACTTGGTTATTCTCACCATATTTATTTTGAAATACCAAAAGAATTAAAAGTAAAAACCGAGCAGGAAAAAGGTAAAAACCCAATTATTACCCTTGAAGGTTGCGATAAACAACTCATCGGACAGGTTGCCGCCAAAATACGCGGTTTACGTAAACCCGAGCCATACAAAGGTAAAGGTATCAAATTTGTTGGAGAAGCTCTCAGACGTAAAGCTGGTAAAACAGCTGCTAAATAAAAGTAAACAACTATGGCAGTACTTAGAAAAATTGCAAGAAGAACAAAAATTAAAGCAAAAATACGCAGCAGGGTTTTCGGAACCCCTGAGAAGCCTCGTTTATCTGTATTTCGCAGTAACAAGGAAATATATGCTCAGTTAATTGATGATGTGCATGGAAAAACTATTGCAGCATCTTCATCAAAAAAATTAACCGATAAAACCAACAAAACCGAAAAATCGGCTCTGGTAGGTAAAGATTTGGCTGAAAAGGCCTTGAAAGCAGGAATAATTACCTGTTCATTCGACCGTAACGGATACTTGTATCATGGTCGTGTGAAAAGCCTTGCAGAGGCTGCACGTGAAGGAGGTTTAAAATTCTAATTAAGCAACAGCTGAACAAAAAATAAGATATGTCTACAGCAAACGTAAAAAGAGTAAAATCAAGCGATATCGAACTCAAAGAAAGAGTGGTTGCCATCAATCGTGTTGCCAAAGTAACCAAGGGCGGAAGAACCTTCAGTTTCTCTGCACTGGTTGTGGTTGGTGATGGACATGGCATTGTGGGATACGGACTTGGAAAAGCCAATGAAGTTACAGATGCCATCACGAAAGGTATTGATGATGCAAAGAAAAACTTGGTGAAGGTTCCGGTACTTAAAGGCACTGTACCGCATGATCAAAGCGGTAAATTCTGCGGTGGTCGCGTTTTTCTTAAGCCTGCGGCTCATGGTACAGGTGTAATAGCAGGTGGTGCGATGCGTGCCGTTCTGGAAAGTGCCGGTATCACTGATGTATTGGCTAAATCAAAGGGGTCATCAAACCCGCACAATGTGGTTAAAGCTACTATCAATGCATTATTGAGTATGCGTGATGCGTACACCATTTCACAACATAGAGGTATCGGATTAAAGAAAGTATTTAACGGACAATAAGATGGCTAAAGTTAAAATAACACAGGTTAAGAGCATTATAGATCGTCCTGAGACTCAAAAAAGAACCATCAGAGCTCTGGGCTTTACCAAACTTAACCAAACCATTGAGAAGGAAGCAACTCCTCAGATAATGGGCATGATTAATCAGGTTGCTCATTTATTAAAAGTTGAAAACGTTTAATTATTAATAGCGTAAACAAGTCATGAAATTACATTCATTAAAACCTGCAGCAGGTGCAACACAAAGGCAAGGAAAACGCATAGGACGCGGTGAAGGAAGTGGTAAAGGCGGAACTGCTGCACGTGGACATAAAGGTGCAGGCTCACGTTCAGGTACTTCAACCAAAAGAGGTTTTGAAGGTGGTCAGATGCCATTATACAGACGTATTCCTAAGTTCGGCTTTAAAAATATAAGCCGTGTGGAATATACCCCGATTAATCTGGATACCCTTCAAAAACTGGCAGAAGCCAAAGGCTTAAAAACCATTGATATCGAAACTTTAATCAATAATGGTTTGGTTTCTAAAAAAGATTTGGTGAAAGTACTTGGCAGAGGCGAGATTAAAGCCGCAGTTGAAATAAAAGCACACGCATTTTCAGCAACAGCAATTAAAAATATTGAGGCCGTAGGTGGTTCAGCCGTTAAAATATAACGCATGAAGAAAATCATTGAAACCATAAAGAATATTTACAGAATAGAGGACCTTCGTTATAAATTGGCGATAACCTTTTGGATGCTTTTGATTTACCGCGTTGGGACTTATGTTACCTTACCGGGTGTAGATCCAAACATGCTTGAGGGATCGGCTAAACAAGCCTCAGGAGGTATCTTTGGGTTAATTAACATGTTTGCAGGTGGAGCGTTTGCCAGAGGCTCTATTTTTGCCTTAGGCATCATGCCTTACATTTCTGCATCTATCGTTGTGCAATTGCTTACTATGGCTGTACCTTCGTTTCAGAAGATGCAAAAAGAGGGTGAAGATGGCAGAAGAAAAATTAACCAAATTACACGCTATTTAACGATTGCTATTACAGCAGTTCAGTCTGTAGGGTTTCTTATAAACCTAAAATCAGAAAATGCTGCAGCAATCATATCAAATACACATCCTGAATTGGTAAGTGATTTCTTCTTTATGCTTACCTCTATAATCATTCTCACTGCAAGCACCATGTTTGTTTTATGGTTAGGTGAGAGAATTACAGATAAAGGAATTGGCAACGGTGTTTCCCTCATTATCATGATAGGAATTATAGCCCGCCTACCCTTCGCCCTGAAAGATGAATTTAATTTCAAATTATCTGAATCAGGTGGTGGTTTAGTTATCTTCTTGGTTGAGCTCGCAGCCTTGTTTGCCGTAATAATGGGTGTTATTATGCTGGTACAAGGTACTCGTAAAATCCCTGTACAATATGCCAAACGCATTGTAGGAAACCGTCAGTACGGAGGGGTTCGTCAGTATATTCCGCTTAAAGTAAATGCAGCTGGTGTAATGCCTATCATCTTTGCTCAGGCACTTATGTTTATACCGTCAACAATCGCTCAGTTTTTTCCTAATTATGAAACTATGCAGGGCATAATGGCTACTTTTATTAATCCGGCTTCATTCGGTTATAACATGACGTTTGCCTTGCTAATTATCGTATTTACATATTTTTATACTGCTATTGCCGTAAATCCTAACCAAATTGCTGATGATATGAAGCGAAATGGCGGGTTTATACCTGGAGTAAAGCCCGGTAAAGCAACAGCAAATTTCATTGATAATGTAATGTCACGCATCACCTTGCCGGGAGCAATATTTCTGGCAGTTGTTGCTATCCTTCCTTCACTTGCAGGTATTTTAAACATTAACAGCCAGTTTGCCCAGTTTTATGGTGGCACATCCTTGCTGATTCTTGTTGGTGTGGTGTTGGATACATTACAACAGATAGAAAGTCATCTGCTTATGCGCCATTATGATGGTTTGATGAAATCAGGCCGCATAAAGGGCAGAACAGTTGTGGGGGCGGCATAAAATAATTGGCAAATATAAAAAAGCAATTATCTTTGCAACCCTTATAAAAAAAGGTATGTCGAAACAAGCGCTTATCAAACAAGATGGAGTTATAACAGAGGCATTATCCAATGCCATGTTTAGGGTTCGTCTTGAAAACGGGCACGAAATTATAGCTCATATCTCAGGAAAAATGAGAATGAACTATATCAAAATCCTTCCCGGAGATAAGATTTCAGTAGAGATGTCACCTTATGACTTATCAAAAGGTAGAATAATTTACAGATACAAATAAGATGAAAGTTAGAGCATCGGTAAAAAAACGCAGTGAGGACTGCAAAATCGTTAAGCGTAACGGTAGAGTATACGTTATTAACAAGAAGAACCCTAAGTTTAAACAACGTCAAGGATAATTAAAAACTATGGCTCGTATATCAGGTATAGATTTACCAAAAAATAAACGCGGTGAGATAGGTCTCACCTACATTTTTGGAATAGGCAGATCAACCGCCCAGCATATTTTAACTGCTTGCGGAATTGACTGGAGTAAAAAAGTTTCGGAATGGAACGATGATGAACTGAACAAAATCAGAAAATTCATTACCGAAGATTTAACTGTTGAAGGAGAACTTCGCTCTGAAAGACAATTAAACATTAAGCGTTTGATGGATATCGGATGCTACCGTGGACTGCGCCATCGCAAAGGTTTGCCAGTTCGTGGTCAGCGTACTCGTACCAACTCTCGCACCCGTAAAGGTAAACGTAAAACAGTTGCAGGTAAGAAAAAAGTTACCAAGTAATCATTAAATAAATACAGAGAATGGCTACTAATACCAATAAAAAAGCTGCTAAAAAGAAAAATGTGGCAATTGACGCAAACGGTCAAGTACACATTAAAGCATCATTTAACAATATCATCATCTCTATTACCAATAGTCAAGGCCAGGTTATTTCTTGGGCTTCTTCCGGTAAAATGGGATTCAGAGGGTCAAAGAAAAATACACCTTATGCTGCCCAAACAGCTGCTGCAGACTGCGCTAAAGTTGCCGTAGAATTGGGTTTGAAAAAAGTTGAGGTGTTTGTTAAAGGTCCTGGTTCAGGAAGAGACTCTGCCATTCGTACATTGGCTGCTTCAGGGTTAGAAGTTACTTCTATCCGTGATATTACACCGCTGCCTCACAATGGTTGTCGCCCACCAAAATCAAGAAGAGTTTAATTTTCATCCATTTCGATAAAATAATACAATGGCTAGATATTTAGGACCTAAAACCAAAGTTGCAAGAAGATTTAAAGAACCAATCTTCGGACCGGATAAAGCTCTCGAAAGAAGGAATTATCCCCCAGGCCAACATGGTTTAAATAGAAAAAGAGCAAAGTTAACTGAATATGCTGTTCAGTTATACGAGAAACAAAAAGCGAAATATACCTATGGTGTATTGGAGCGTCAGTTTTACAAAACATTTGAAGAGGCAGCGCGCAAAAAAGGTGCAACCGGTGAAAACCTATTGAAGTTCCTTGAAGCCCGCTTAGACAATACCGTATATCGTCTAGGTATTGCACAAACACGCAATCAGGCTCGCCAATTGGTTAGCCATCGCCACATTACCGTTAATGGTAAGGTGGTTAATATTGCATCTTGTGCATTGCGCCCTGGCGATGTTATTGGTGTTCGCGAAAAATCAAAAAGCTTGGAAACTATCACTGATTCTTTAAATCATGGTGGCGCCAGAAAATACAATTGGTTAAACTGGGATGAAAAAGAAATGTCAGGAACCTTCCTTGCTTACCCTGAAAGGGATCAAATACCAGAGAACATTAAAGAACAGTTAATCGTTGAATTATATTCTAAATAATTAAATAATAAAAGTAAATGGCCATTCTTGCTTTTCAAAAACCGGACAAGGTTATCATGCATAAAGAAACTGACTTCTTTGGTCAGTTTGAATTCCGCCCGCTTGAAAAAGGATACGGAGTTACTATAGGTAATTCATTACGCAGAATACTGCTTTCTTCTTTGGAAGGTTATGCTATTACCTCATTGAAGATTTCCGGAGTAGAGCATGAGTTTTCTACCATCAAAGGTGTGATTGAAGATGTGGTTGAAATGGTGCTTAATCTAAAACAAGTGCGTTTCAAAAGAGTTGTTGATGGTATAGACAGTGAGAAAATTTTCATCAATATCAAAGGACAAGAGCAGTTTACTGCAGGTGATATTGCTAAGCATACCAACACGTTTAAAATATTAAACCCTGATATGGTTATTTGCAACATGGATCCTAAAACCCACCTCGAACTGGAAATAACAGTTGAGAAAGGTCGCGGATACATCCCTGCAGATGAAAACAAACCTAAAGATGCAACTATTGGATTGATTCCTATGGATGCTATTTTTACCCCTATTAAAAACGTGAAATATAGTGTAGAAGATTATCGTGTTGAGCAAAAAACCGACTACGAAAAACTTTCTATTGAAATAACAACTGATGGTTCAATTCATCCTGAAGAAGCATTGAAAGAAGCTGCTAAAATTCTTATACAGCACTTTATGCTTTTCTCTGATGAATTGATAACTCTTGATACGCAAGTTAAAGAAGCTCCTCAGGAGGTTGATGAGAACGTATTGCACATCCGCAAAATATTAAAAACACCACTTTCAGACCTTGACTTATCAGTTCGCGCCTACAACTGCTTAAAAGCTGCTGATATTAAGAGTCTTTCTGATTTGGTTAGTTATGATATCGGTGATTTACTGAAGTTCCGCAATTTTGGTAAAAAATCATTGTCAGAACTTGAAGAGTTGGTTCGCGATAAAGGATTAACTTTCGGCATGGATGTGGCTAAATACATGACAAACGAAGAATAATTTCAGCAATACGCAAGGAATACAATAAGTTCAAAGAGACATGAGACACGGAAAAACAGTTAATCATTTAGGCAGAACAGCATCACACCGCAAAGCTTTGCTTTCTAATATGGCTACTTCGCTTATCATACACAAGCGCATAACCACAACACTGGCTAAAGCCAAGGAATTAAGAAAATATGTTGAGCCTATCATTACCAAAGGCAAAGAAGATTCTACAAACTCGCGTAGGGTTGTTTTCAGTTATCTTCAGAATAAAGATGCTGTAAAAGAACTTTTTTCAGCAGTTGCTCCAAAAGTAGGTGAGCGTCCGGGAGGATACACACGCATACTTAAATTAATGAACCGTAAAGGTGATAATGCTGAAATGGCAATTATGGAATTGGTTGATTTTAATGAGGCAATGCTTGCTGAAAAAGGAAGCAAAAGTGCTGCTAAAAAAACAACCAGAAGGGCTGGTCGCAAGAAAAAAGAAGCGGCAGGAGAAAATACAGCTACAGAAAATGCAGCAGAATAATTTCTCAGATATACTTATTAAGGCCGGAATTTTCCGGCCTTTTTTATTTTTGCTTTAATGATTATTCATGAACCGACACTGATTTCAGAAGACTTATTTGACAAGCAATTTATTTGCGACCTTAGTAAATGTAAAGGCGCATGCTGTATTGAAGGCGAATTTGGCGCACCCATAAGCAAGCAAGAAATTGAATTACTTGAAAAAGAACTGCCTGCGATTCTCCCATACCTTACAAAAGAATCACAAAAAGCATTAAAGAAAAAAGGTGTATATGAAAAAGATTCAGAAGGGGATTTGGTAACAACATGTTTGCCTACAGGTGAATGTAATTTTGCCTACAGAGATAAGCAAGGCATATTGGGATGCGGTATTGAAAAAGCTTGGAAAGAAGGAAAAATAACTTTTCAAAAACCCATCTCATGTCACCTCTACCCTATTCGTATTACTAAGGTTGGCACATTTGAAGCGCTTAACTATCATAAATGGGATATCTGCAAACCTGCTTGCAAACTAGGAAAGGAAAATAAAATGCCTGTTTTCAAATTTCTAAAAGACGCGCTTATCAGGAAGTTTGGTGAAAAATGGTATGCAGAATTGGAAGAGATTGCTGAGGCTCGAAGACAAGCATAATTATTATATCACCACGTTTACGATTTTACCCTTTACTATAATTACCTTCTTAGCCGGTTTGCCTTCAAGCCATTTTAAAACGGTTTCATCACTTAATACTTTCTGCTCCATTTCCTGAGGTGATGCCTGCAAACTAAACTCAATATTGGTTCTGTGCTTGCCATTTATTGATACAGGATAACTAAATGAATCTTCAATGAGGTAAGCAGGATTAAACTCAGGGAATGAAGCATTGATGATGCTATTTGGGTTGCCTAAAGCATGCCACAATTCCTCTGAAATATGAGGTGCATAGGGTGAAAGGCAAATCAGAATAGCTTGCAGGATTTCCTTTTTACTACACTTTAAATCGGTAAGCTCATTCACACAAATCATGAAACTACTTACAGATGTATTGAAAGAAAAGCCCTCAATATCCTCTCCTACTTTCTTGATGAGCTTGTGCAATACTTTCAGCTCTTTTTTATCAGGTACATCAGTGCTAACCAAGAGTTGACCTTCAGCATTATAAAAGAGTTTCCATAATTTCTTAAGAAATCTGTGCACCCCTTCTATGCCTTGGGTACTCCATGGCTTACTTTGCTCAAGTGGACCCAAAAACATTTCATATAAACGCAGTGTATCTGCTCCGTAATCTTCAATGATGGAATCAGGAGTAACAACGTTGTGTTTTGATTTGCTCATTTTCTCTACTTCAGCTCCGCATATATATTTGCCACTCTCCAGCACAAATTCGGCATTGGCAAAATCTTCTCTCCACTTTTTAAAAGCCTCAATATCCAACTCATCATTACACACCAGATTTACATCTACATGAAGCGCGCTCACATCGTAATCATCTTTTAAACCATATGAAACAAAGCGATCAGTTCCCTTTACACGGTAAACAAAGTTACTACGACCCTGTATCATCCCTTGATTAATGAGTTTTTGCGCTGGCTCTTGAACCGGTATAAAACCACGGTCGAAAAGAAATTTAGTCCAGAAACGTACATATAACAAATGTCCTGTAGCATGTTCGCTACCACCCAGATATAGGTCTACACTTTCCCAATAATTTGCAGCTTCCGTGCTAACCAAAGCAGTATTATTAGTCGGATCCATATATCTTAGAAAGTACCAGCTGCTGCCGGCCCATCCAGGCATGGTAGTGTTTTCAAGCGGATAACCTTCAATATCCGTGCAAGCTTTAGATTCATTCCATTTCCACTTTTCCGCTCGTGCAAGCGGTGGCTCACCAGTTTCGGTAGGCAAAAACTTATCAATTGCGGGTAATTCAAGTGGCAAAACATGTTCCGGTAAACAATGCGGAACACCATCTTTATAGTAGATAGGTATGGGCTCACCCCAATAGCGTTGCCTGCCAAAAATGGCATCTCTTAAGCGATAATTGGTTTTGCCTTTGCCAAAACCTTTTTGTTCAATGTGATCTATTGCTTTCTTAATAGCCTGCTTTACCTGAAACCCATTTAGAAAATCGGAATTAATCAATCGGCCTTCCTTTGCATCATAGCTTTCGGCTTCCCAATTGTGCGTTTCAGGGGCCTGTACCACTGGCAATACCGGTAAACCAAAAAAGCGGGCAAATGCAAAATCTCGTGAATCATGTGCAGGAACACCCATTACTGCACCTGTGCCATAACCTGCCAAAACATAGTCAGCAACCCATACAGGCACCTCTTTTCCCGTGAATGGATGTATTACATAGGAGCCGGTAAAGACGCCTGTTATTCTCTTCACATCTGCCATGCGCTCGCGCTCACTTCGATTTTTTGACAAACTGATGTAAGCCTGCACCTCATCCATCTGCTCAGGCTGCATTAGCGCGTGTATAAACTCATACTCCGGTGCAACGGCAATGAAGCTAACACCAAAAATGGTATCGGGCCGGGTTGTAAACACCTCAATATCGAAATTTCTATCCTGCACCTTAAAAAAAACACTGGCACCGATAGATTTACCTATCCAGTTGCGTTGAGCCTCCTTCAAACTTTCACTCCAGTCTAAATTTTCCAGATTATTGAGTAAGCGCTCTGCATATGCAGTTATACGCATACTCCATTGCTTCATGAGTTTACGCTCAACCGAGTGGCCACCGCGTTCGCTTACGCCATCCTTTATTTCATCATTACTCAACACCGTGCCTAATGCAGGGCACCAGTTTACATAAGCCTCACTCAAATAGGCTAATCGGAAACCCAGAAGGATTTCCTCTTTTTTGCGGTGCGAAAATTCCTGCCATTCCTTTGCAGTAAACGGAGGAAATTCAAGCTCAATGCCACCAGTTAAAACCGTATCATCAACACCCGTAAATCCGTGATGATTGAACTGCTCAATAAGTGTTTCGATTGGCTCAGCCTTATCGGTGGTATGATTATACCATGATTGATAAAGTTGAATAAATATCCATTGCGTCCATCGGTAATAATTGGGGTCAGAGGTACGAACTTCGCGACTCCAATCAAACGAAAAGCCAATTTTGCCGAGTTGTTCCCTGTAGCGCTGAATATTATTTTGTGTGGTTACAGCAGGATGCTGACCTGTTTGAATGGCATACTGCTCTGCAGGTAGACCAAAGGAATCATAGCCCATTGGGTGCAAAACATTGTAACCTTTAAGGCGCTTGTATCTGGCATAGATATCTGAGGCAATATAGCCCAATGGATGTCCTACATGCAATCCTGCACCGCTTGGGTAAGGAAACATATCCAGCACATAGCATTTAGGTTTTTGTTGATCTTCAGATACTTTGTAAATGTGCTGCTTCTCCCATTCTGCCTGCCAGCGTTTTTCAATAGATTTAAAATCGTAATCTCTCATGCGTTTAAGCTACAATAAGAATTAGCGCTATTGTGTTATAAAAACAGAGGCTTAATTGCCCCTGTTTCTGTTATTGTTGTTTCTAAAATTTCGGTTGTTGCGGTTATTTCCACCGTTTCTAAAATTTCGGTTGCCGCCTTGTTTGCCACGGTGTTGACCACCTCCGGGTCGTTTGTGATAATGACCTTGCTGCTGAAGCGCATTAAATTGCACATCTTCGCTTGGGGTCATGATGATGCGGCCACCTGAAAGCATTTCCAAATGAGCCAGAATCTCCTCATCAGCCAGCATTTCTTCATTCCAGTTTTTACAGGCATTTTTCATAAATGAGCCAATGATATTTATGAAACCTGACTTAGCAGGACCATCTTCCATTTCAGCTGCTTTCTCGATCATTTGTTCAATGTTCTTACCGTAAAATTTGAATCGAATACGCTTTTGCGGATAATTCATTGGTGAAGGCCTTTTATTGATGTTTGCCGGATCAGGCATTGGATAAGGTGCATCTACATCCAGTTTAAAATCGGACATTACAAACAGGTGATCCCACAGCTTTTGTCTGTAATCTGCCACATCACGTAACTGCGGATTCATATTGCCCATAAGCGTAATCAATGCCTGAGCCAACTTGTTTCTGCGATCTCTATCCTTTTCTGCTACCGCATAAGCAATCATTTTATGAACGTTGCGGCCATATTCACCAATCACCATTTTGCTGCGCTCGGTATTGTATTGTAAACTCATTGAATCCATAAGATGTGCAATTTAGGATATTCCTGCACCTAACGCAAACATTTTAAGCAGTTAAAGACTTAGATATCCGTATGGCACCTTTTGTATGCATTTATACGTGATTGATTTGACTAGCCAAATAGGCTAATACCACTTGAGCATTTTTGGAAACTCAAATGCCTGCAGGCGGGCAATTATGGCTGTTGGATTTGAATCAAACAACAACATATTTTTAAATTCTTGCTTTAAAAATCCATGGTCTACCATGTGTTGCAAAAACTCATGCAGGTGGTTATAATAGCCTTTCACATTCAGCACACCACAAGGCTTTTCATGATACCCCAACTGACTCCAGGTAAATGCCTCGAACAACTCTTCCATGGTACCAATCCCACCGGGTAATGCAATGATTGCATCGCTTAATTCAAACATTTTAGCTTTGCGCTGGTGCATATCTTCTACCACTATTAATTGTGTAATACCGTGATGAGCAACTTCTTTTTCCAATAGTTTCTGAGGGATTATACCAATTACATCTCCGCCAAGTTTAAGCATTTCATCCGCTATGATACCCATTATTCCAACATTGCCACCACCATAAACTAAACCCATGCCTTTTGCATGCATCTCATGAATAATGGCCTTAGCCTGCTCAACATAAATGGGATCAATGCCTTTGGCCGATCCGCAGTAAACTGCAATTCTTCTTATTTCCATTAACATTTATTATAAAAAAATCCTCCGCACTTAACAAGCCGGAGGATTTATGATTAAGCAATTTTATACTATGCATCAATTTTGGCATAACGGGCATTGGCCTCAATAAACTCTCTGCGAGGCGGCACTTCATCTCCCATTAACATACTAAAAATATGATCTGCCTCAGCAGCACTTTCAAGCGTTACGCGCTTTAATGTTCTTGTATCCGGATTCATTGTAGTAGACCATAATTGCTCTGCATTCATCTCACCCAATCCTTTATAGCGCTGAATATTTACGCTATCTGGATTACCGCCTTTGGCTAAACGGTTAACTGCTTCATCACGTTGTGGCTCTGTCCAGCAGTATTCTTCATCTTTCCCTTTTTTAACTAAATAAAGCGGAGGCTGAGCAATGTAGATATAGCCAAACTCAACCAACTCTTTCATATAACGGAAGAAAAGTGTAAGAATTAGGGTACGGATATGACTACCATCCACATCAGCATCGGTCATGATAATGATTTTATGATAACGCAGTTTTTCCATATTAAGCGCTTTGCCGTCATCTGCAGTTCCAATGCTCACGCCTAAAGCGGTAAACATATTTTTCACCTCCTCATTTTCATATATTTTGTGTTCAAGCGCTTTTTCAACGTTTAATATTTTTCCTCTCAAAGGTAATATAGCCTGAAAGTTTCTATCGCGACCCTGCTTGGCTGTTCCTCCGGCAGAATCACCTTCCACCAAGTAAATCTCACATTTTTGCGGATCGGTTTCAGAGCAATCGGCCAGTTTACCGGGCAAGCCGCTTCCACTCATGGCTCCTTTGCGCTGAACCATCTCACGCGCTTTGCGCGCTGCAGCGCGAGCTGTTGCAGCCAACACCACTTTCTGAACAATTAGTTTTGCTTCACGTGGGTTCTCTTCCAGGTAATTAGAAAGCATATCTCCCACGCATTGATCAACAGCACCTGTAACATCACTGTTACCCAATTTTGTTTTGGTCTGGCCTTCAAATTGAGGCTCAGCCACCTTTACGGAAATTACACCTGTTAAGCCCTCTCTGAAGTCATCACCGCTTATTTCAACCTTCACATTTTTTAGCAAGCCCTCTTTCTCGGCATAAGATTTTAATGTGCGGGTTAATGCTCTTCTAAAACCGGCAACGTGTGTGCCACCTTCTATGGTATTGATGTTATTTACGTATGAATGGAGATTCTCTGTATATCCGTTATTGTAGGTCATGGCAACTTCAACGGGGATGCCGTTTTTCTCACCTTCTACATAAATAGCTTCAGGTAACAATTTCTCGCGGGTACCATCTAAAAATGTAACGAACTCTTTTAAACCACCCTGGCTGTAAAAAGTCTCTTCTCGTAAATTACCACTTTCATCAGGGCGTTCATCCTTTAAAGTAATATTAATGCCTCTGTTAAGATACGACAACTCACGCATACGGGCTTGCAGGGTATCAAACTTGTATTCATGGTGAGTAAAAATTGAAGTGTCGGGCTCAAAGTACTGCGTGGTACCTGTTTTATTGCTTTCACCAACCACCTTTACATCATACAAAGGTTTGCCACAACTAAACTCCTGTTGCCAGATTTTACCTTCGCGATACACAGTACTTCTCATGAGCGTTGACAAGGCATTAACGCAGGAAACACCCACACCATGCAAACCTCCGGATACTTTATAGGTATCTTTATCAAACTTACCGCCTGCATGCAATACTGTCATTACTACTTCAAGAGCCGATTTGCCTTCTTTGGGGTGCATGCCTGTAGGAATACCACGGCCATCATCTTCAACTGTAATGGCATTATTGGTATGTATCGTAACTACAATATTTTTACAGTAGCCTGCCAGTGCCTCATCAATTGAATTATCTACCACCTCGTAAACCAAGTGGTGGAGCCCCCTGACGCCAACATCACCAATGTACATGGCCGGACGTTTACGAACGGCTTCCAGTCCTTCTAAAACCTGAATGTTTTCTGCTGAATAATTTTGTTTTTGATCCTTTGCTCCTTCAGTCATTTGAATTTTTTTAATAAGGTCGTGAAGATAAAACGCAAGCGCTGCTTAACCTAAATTTAATAAGGCTAAAAGACCATACTTTTCCACATTTTATCCTCGATATTTTAAGGTGTTTGCTTATTATTTCAATCCGTTTTAGCATATGTGAAGCGCGAATGATAAATTGCATGATGCGCAAAAATGCAATTAAACAGTTACGGTATAAAATAGCATTGGCTATGGCGCTGATTTTATTGTCTATTGGCTTTGGTGTGATGGGATATATGCTCATTGAAGGGTATTCATTCTTAGAGGCCTTATACATGACAGTTATTACTGTTTCTACCATCGGATACGGGGAAGTAAAGCCGCTAACCGATTCCGGACGCATTTTTACCATTGTACTAATCATTACCAACCTGGGCATTTTTGCCTATGCCATATCTATTATTACCAGCATCCTGATTCAAGGTGATTTTTTTGAAACATACAAAACCAATAAAATGAAAAACCGAATAGCTAAACTTAGCAACCACGTAATTGTTTGCGGCTATGGCAGAAATGGCAAAGAAGCCTGCGAAATGCTGAGACGAAACCGAATAAAGTTTGTATTGTTAGAGAATAAGGGAGAATCATTGGCTGATCTGCTCTCCGATGATTATATGCATTTTATTGAAGATGATGCCACCAATGAGCAGGTACTGCTTGAAGCAGGAATTAAAGAGGCCAAAGGCTTAATTACCACCTTGCCAAATGATGCTGATAATGTGTATGTGGCTTTAACTGCAAGAGAGTTAAATCAAACACTAACCATTGTTAGCCGTGCATCTGCAGATAGTTCGGTTACAAAACTTAAGCGTGCGGGGGCAGACAATGTGATTATGCCGGATAAAATTGGTGGTGCACACATGGCTTCTTTAATGATTAATCCTGATATTAAAGAGTTTATTGATATCATCTCAGGTCAGGGAGATGAAGTAAGGCTAGATGAATTAAGCATAGAGCGCTTTGCCACTGTATTTACTGGCAAAACACTGCATGAAATGAATATCAGGCATAGAACAGGTGTAAATGTGATTGGTTTAAAAAGAGCAGATGGATCCTATGAGGTTAATCCCGATTTGCACCATGTGCTAAACCCAACCGACAAGTTAATTCTACTGGGTACTATAGAACAAATGGAGCGATTACGCAGTATTATGTAATTCGTTTTGCTTTGCTTAAGGCCCTTGTTATGCGCGCCAAAGCAAAGAGCTATCGCCATAGCTCAGAAATCGGTAATCTTTAGCCAATGCTTCATTGTATACCTTGCGCCAATCTTCCCCAATCATAGCTGCAATCAGTAAAATTAAGGTACTTTTAGGCTGATGAAAATTGGTAACAATAGCATTTGCCATTCTTATTTTATATCCGGGTGCAAGGAGCACTCCGGTATCACCCCTCAGCTCAGTCATGCCTGCATTCTGCATCATTTGAATAATTGCACCTATGCTTTGCATAGGTGTAGCCTCCGTTATTATTTCATAGGGCTCCCACTGTTCCACGTGAAGTTCACTTAACCATTGCTGCTGCATTACCTTAACGCCAAACCAATACAATGATTCAAGCACACGCAAGCTGGTTGTGCCAACGGCAACTAGCGGTTTCCCGCTTTTTAGTTGCCCATGAATTTCTAACAGGCTATTTAAACTAATAAACGCATGTTCTACGTGCATCTGATGTCCGCTGATGGTATCAGATTTGACCGGCTTAAAAGTTCCAGCACCTACATGTAAGGTTACGTAGGCCGACCTAATACCATTTTGATTTAGTGATTGTAAAACCTGATCTGTAAAATGCAAACCAGCTGTTGGTGCAGCCACTGAGCCATTATGCTTAGCATATACTGTTTGATAAGCTGTTTCGTCAGATTGGGTGGTTTCTCTATTCAGATATGGTGGAAGCGGCAATATACCTGCAGCATCAATAATTTCTCCAAAGGTTAAGTTTGTTTCATTCCATGAAAACTCGATTTGAAAATAGGCCTCTTGTTGCGAGATCTTTACAGCTTTCAGATCCACATGCTTACCGTTAATCTCAATTTGTTTTATAAGTTGCTCATCTTTCCATCTCTTGGCATTACCTACCATGCAAATCCATTTAGAACTTCCACGCGCATGGAAAGCTGCCTCGAAATCATAGGCTTTTACAGGCTCTAAACAAAATATTTCAATAGCAGCCCCTGTATCTTTTTGAAATAACATCCGTGCATGAATAACCTTGGTATTATTAAACACCAGCATACTTCCTTCTGCGAGCAATGAAGGGAGCTTATTAAATACCGTATGAGAAATATTTCCCTGTTGATAAACCAACAACTTGGATTCATCGCGCTTATGAAGAGGAAACTTTGCAATACGTTCTTCGGGTAATGGATAATCAAAAGATTCAACTGAAATATCTTTGACTGCTTTAATCATGGATGCAAATATAGTTTCAGACTTAACATTAAGTTAGCATAGACATGCAGGATATGCTTATTTTCGCATGGAAAATTTATATAACTTGAAAAAAACAATTGCCTTTATCATTAACCCGATTTCCGGAGGAATAAGAAAAGACAACTTCCCGGCACTTATTGGTAAAATAATAGACAGGAACCGGTTTGATGTAGAAATTAATTTTACCCGCTCGGCTTCGCACAACCTGGAACTGGCTCAGCAGGCTGTTGAGCAAAAGAAAGATATTGTGGTAGCCGTTGGCGGTGATGGAACCATAAATAATGTTGCCAAATATTTAGTGAAAACGCCTGTGATATTTGGTATTATACCGCAAGGTTCAGGCAATGGTTTAGCCAGGCATTTGCATATTCCCATTGATAATATAAAAGCACTCTCATTAATCAATCAATTAAATTATAGAACAATTGATACAGGGATGGCCAATGATTATTTTTTTATTAATGTAGCCGGTGCCGGTTTTGATGCACATGTTAGCCATATGTTTGCCAAAGCACCCAAACGTGGTTTCTGGTCATATACTAAAATATCACTTAATGAATTTGCTAGATATAAACCGCGTTTGTATAAGATTAATATTGACGGTCAAAATTTGGTACTCCCTGCATTTATCGTTTGTGTAGCCAATGGTTCTCAATATGGCAATAATGCGTTTATCGCTCCTGATGCCAAACTTAGCGATGGCCTATTTGATGTGAGTATTATGAAACCTTTTAAAGTGTATAAAATGCCTTTTATTGGTGCAGCCCTATTTCTAAAAAAGTTCAGTCAATCACCTTATGTACATTACTTTAGGGGCCGGAATGTTACCATCATCAGACCGGAAGCTGAAGTATTTAATATAGACGGAGAACCTGTTGAAATGGAAAAAGACGTAAACATACGCATCCTTCCTTCCTCATTACACTTGATTGTGCCAACCAAGGATCAGGAAAGTATATATTGAGTGCTGTCAGGGCCACAATTAAAAAGAATGTCAAGCACACTTAAGTTTGGCGCAAAAGGATACTTAGAAGCAAACACCTGCAGATAGCTTTTATATTCACCTTCCCAATACCTCTTAGGATGTATTAATTCACGAGTATCCAATAAAGCATCCGTTGTTGGTATGTATGATTCTGATAATTGATGCTTTGGTTGCTGCTTTATCAATTTAAGTAATAATAACGATGAAGCCAAATTTAGCTCAAGTAATGTTTCATATTTCTGACCAAAGAATGCATCAATATGATGAGAGTAATATAAAAAGTATGGCGATGAATTGTAAGCAGAACGTAAAGCTTCCATATGTCGGTGTTGCCATTTATCGAAATAATCTATTCGCATTTCGTGAACTTTTGTTTTGGCATGAAGTTTTGAAACCGGAACGGTGAGTGCAAGCGGTCCGTTTGCTGAAAGTATTACAGTTCGGTTGCGGTATGTTTGTTTCAAAAAATGCTCATGCTGCTCAATCATTACCTGCTCATGCTGCAAGTAGTTGCGAAACCATGCTGTGCAGGGGAAATAGTGTGCAGACAATAAAACGGTTTGAGATTTCATGTTTCCAACAGCCAATTAATATAATGAACTCCCGGTTTGTATTCCTTGCAGATAAGGGATTCCAGATTGTTGTAATGATCGGTATTATTAACAAAATCGATCGAGGCACAATCTACTATGAGAATACGTAGGTGTTGGTTTGCTTGAATAAACTGCATATATCCATCGGTAAGTTGCTGCAAATAAGTTGATGTAATTTGCTGTTCATATGGTCTGCCTCGATTGGCAATATTCCATTGCAGTTTTTCAATGGGGTTATGCAGATATACCAGCAAGTCCGGTTGCCGTAACTGAAGATTAATGATTTCAAACAATTTTAAATACAGATCATACTCATCATCATCCAGGTTAACCTTTGAAAAGAGCATACATTTCGCAAAAATATAATCGCTAACTATAAAGTTATTAAATATATCACCCTCCATCAATTGCCTTTTGAGTTGATTAAAGCGTGCTGCTAAAAAACTCATTTCAAGAGGAAAGGCATAGCGTCTTTGATCTGCATAAAATTTTGGAAGAAAAGAATTGTCCTCAAACTCCTCCAAAATAATTTTGGCACCAAACGATGCAGCCAATCTATTGGCAAGAGAGGATTTACCTGCACCGATATTGCCTTCAATAGCGATGTAAGAATGAAAAGGTTTTTGGGCCATTAGACAAATGTGGGGTTTGTAAAACTGGTAATACTTACATTTTTTCCACCAATCCTTTATCGGCACTGTGCTGCAGCAATTGGGCTATGCTTTGTTGCAAAACCGGATGTATCAAATCTGGAGCCAGCTCGGCAAGTGGCGCCAATACAAAGTTCCTTTTATGCAAATGTGGATGAGGCAGCGTTAGCGTATCAGATTCATGAATCAAATTATCATAAAGCAGCATATCTATATCAATTACACGAGGCTCCCATTTCTTATCTCTTACCCGGCCCATTTCCTGTTCTATGGCAAGCAACTTGCTCATGATGTCTTCAGGCTTCATCACTGATTCAACTTCTAATACCTGATTCAGAAAATACTGCTGATTTGGATTACCCCATGGCTCCGTTCTATATATTTCGGATGCTTTTCTTACACCCCCCACCCTTTCATGAATCATTGCGGCAGCTTTACTTAGTTCAAGATTGGTGTTACCAATATTGCCACCTGTTAGCAAATATACAATTGGCATTATTTCTTTTTAGCTTTGTTCTTCTTTGCTTCTATTTCAGCAAGTGCCATCGTTATTTTCTGCTCATCCGGCATGATTAGCAGGGGATGATTTTGTGCACGTTTTAATGAAACCTCTGCATCATACCACTTTTGATTCTTACATTGTATTAGCCCAAGCAATGCAAGGTAATCAGGGCGTGAATGAGTTAATTTATTTTCCCTCAGAACCTTCTCAGCCATGAATAAAGATTGTTTATCTGTGCTGTTTTCATAAACAGAACGACACCAGGAAGCCAACGAATCCAATCTAAATAAATAAGAGGTAGAATCAGCCGCATAAGTAGCTAACGCTACCGGAACATTTTTCCAGTCTTTTCTGTAGACAGCCTGATGTGCCAAAATAAATCTTTCCCACTGATCTATATTTGAAAAACCAAAACTCCTTAGTTGCGGTATAATAGTATTCTGAAGATTCTTATCTGTACCGAGTTTAAGCGTATCGGCAATATAGGTAGCATGGTCATATTGCATCAGCATAAAATCAATTCCAAAATGTTGAAATAAAAAGTTTTGGTTATCATATAATCTTAAGGCTTGAGGGCCCAACAAAGGCATATATTCCCTTGCTAAGTTCCAAACCACCTCATCCGGAGTTGTGCCAAACCTGCCTAAATAAGCCGTTACAGTTGGGGTATCTATAAGTGTCGCTTCCTTACGGACCATTGAAGCCTTGTAAAAATCCGGATACATTTCTTTTGACTTGGATTGAAAAGCCATCGATACCATTCGTTTACCGGTTGTAAAATAAAGCCACCGCTGGAACTCCTCAGCAGATTTGTAACCCCAAACCTGACCAAGCAGAAAACCCTCCTGATTAAAAACTGCAATTGCAGGTAATTTTCTAAGGCGAAGTTTGCAAGCCCATTGCTCCCATTTCTCATCATTTTGCGTAATCAGTATCGGTTTGAATTTACTGTTTACATAGGAAGCAAAACCGGGATTGTTATTAAATACATATTGAAGCAGAGCCTGGCTGATTATTTCATCTGTATGTGCAAATAAATAAAGTGTAAATACTTCTTCACCATTAGAAGCAGCCGGAGTAAGTGATGCTGTATTCTCAATTGGCTCATCTTTTTGAAAAGCTACCTGAGATGCAGAAGACAGCCAACAAAAGCAAATAGCAATAATGATAAAATAGGTTTTTCTCATATTATATATAATTATTTTAATACCATTTGGGCAGTTGCCCTGGTTTTTTGTTCCAGTAAAACCTCTCTGTTTAATTTTGTTTGAGCAAGCGTTTGTTCATCATAATTATTAATGGTAATTAAGTCAACAGGCTCATTTGATTTTAGTTGATAATGTATGCTCAATTCAGACTTTAGTCGTTCTATTTTTTCTCCTGCCTCATCCACACATATGCTAAAACTAATTGCTGAATTTTGCATCAGATTAATACGAACTTTATGCTCTGCAAAGATTGAAAAAATTCTACTGAGATTCTCTTCCACAATAAACGAAAAATCCTTACTTGAAATAGAGAGCAATACCTGGTTACTCTTTACAATGATTACCGGAATGCGCTTTTCCTTAACTCCATCATACACCACTGTTCCTTTGGCCTCAGGATCAATAAATGATTTTACATATAATGGAATATGTCTGCTCTGTAAAGGCTGTATGGTTTTGGGATGAATAACGGTAGCCCCATAGTAGGCCATTTCTATAGCATGCGTGTAGGTTAGCTCATCCAGTTTAACAGCCTCTTTAAATTTCTTTGGGTCGGCATTCATTACCCCGGCCACATCCTTCCAGATGGTTAGCGACTCTGCCTTGAGTCCATATGCAAAAATTGCCGCAGAGTAATCAGAACCTTCTCTGCCCAGTGTTGTGGTTTGCTTATCGTTATTCTGGCCTATAAAGCCCTGGGTAACCACTATTTGTTTATGCACGATGGGTTTCAACTTTTTATCTATGAGGAGGCAGGTGTGCTCCCAGTTTACCTTGCCCTCACGAAAAGTAGCATCAGTAGATATAAAGGTGCGTGCATCCATCCAACGGTTTTTAATTCCGTTTTCATTCATATACGTGCTTACGATGCGTGTAGAAAAAATTTCACCGTAGCCTACTATTTGATCATAGTAATAATCGAAAGCCTCATCAGGTTCAGACTCAAGCAAGCACTCCAGCTCAATAAAAAGATTTTCGATATCGTCATAAGCATGGCTATTCTTGGTTTTAAGCAAACCACTGATTATCTCATCATGGAACTGCTTAATTTCGGCATAAATTTTATTTTTTTCCTGCGTAGCGTGCTCATAATATGCTTTTGCAAGCCTCTCAAGCGCATTTGTGGTTTTACCCATTGCTGATACCACTACCAACAGCTCACTACCGGCATGCATTTGAATGATGCGGGCCACATTTGCAACAGCATCTGCATCTTTAACAGAAGCCCCTCCAAACTTAAATACTCTCACGTTGATGTTCCTCCAAAATTTTGTTTCGAAATTATAAATTTAATTAAGACTTATAAAGTCTTTTGTAAATGAATGAAGGCCTTATATTTGCGGAGACCAATAATATTGAACAATGTCTCAATTTAATTTCACCACACTCGGGCAGTTTATCATTGAACGCCAGGACGAATTCCCTTACGCCAAAGGAGAACTTTCCAGAATACTTAGAGATATTGGTATTGCCGCTAAAGTGATAAGCAGAGAAGTTAATAAAGCCGGTATTGCTGAAATTATTGGCGACACCGGAGAGGTAAACGTGCAGGGAGAAGATGTGAAAAAGCTTGATATGATAGGTAACGAAATGTTTACCACTACCCTATCGCGCGGTGGCGAGGTATGTGCATTTGCTTCTGAGGAAGAAGATAATATGATACCGCTAAAAGGTAGCTACTCAAAACACGGAAACTATATTGTTTGCATTGATCCGCTAGATGGCTCATCGAATATTGATGTTAATGTTTCAATTGGAACCATTTTTTCGGTTTATCGAAGGGTGACACCTGCCGGAACAGAACCAACGCTTGAAGATGTGCTACAACCGGGGAACAAACTGGTTGCGGCAGGTTATGTTATTTATGGATCATCCACCATGCTTGTTTACTCAACAGGTAAAGGTGTAAACGGATTTACACTAGATCCATCTATTGGTGAGTTCTGCCTTTCCCATCCAGATATTCAGGTACCAAAAGACGGTAAAATATATTCCCTAAACGAAGGCAATGCTGCTGATTTCCCTGCAGGGGTGCAACAATACATTGCATGGTGCAAGGAAAAAGATAAGAACACCTCACGCCCATACAGCGCACGTTATATAGGCTCAATGGTTGCAGATTTGCATCGGAATCTATTGAAGGGAGGTATCTTTATTTATCCGCCTACTTCAAAAGCACCTAATGGTAAATTGCGTTTAATGTTTGAATGTATACCCATGGCATTTATTGTAGAGCAAGCCGGAGGTAAAGCACACACAGGAACCGAGCGTGTATTAAATGTGCAGCCAAAAGAGTTGCATCAGCGTGTACCTATTTTTATTGGCTCTGAAAATATGGTGAACAAGGCCCTGGGCTTTATGAATGCTACTTCCTAATCACAAGATAATCATTTCAAATACAGGTGCGTGTTGTTAATATCATCTTTAAGAGCAACACATTATATAATGTTCACTCATAACTTCATGACCACAATGACCCGGGAAATCAGGTTATTTCTTATGTTACTCTTGCTATGTGCGTTTGCATTAACTATGAAGGCACAACAACCTGCCCCTGCAGACACGGTTATTGCAGATGGTTATATTGGCAGACAACAAATTGAATCATATAGTTGGTTCTTTAAAAATTACAACGCTTATAAACCGGCAAAAACAATTATAAAGAAGTTAAGGAAACATCAAGACGTATCTGTGCTAGTTATTTTAGGAACCTGGTGTAGCGATAGCAAGGAGCATGTTCCGGCATTACTTAAAATTTGTGATGAAAGCGGTCTTAAAGAACTCAAATTTATAGGTGTAAATAAAAAGAAAGTAAGCTCAACAGTAAATATTGAACCCTATAAAGTAACATTTGTACCGCTGATTATTCTTTATCGGAATGGAATAGAAATTGGACGGATTATCGAATCACCCGATAAGACCATGGAAAAGGATTTACTGAAAATATTGAGGTAACGGCACAAGTGATACAAAATTTAACCGCATGTAGATACAAACACATGCAGATTATTCTATTTTCGCCCTTGAATGAAGCAAGATAAACCACTTATATTAATATCAAATGATGATGGCATCACTGCTCCTGGTATACGTGCCTTGGTAGCAGCCATGAAACCGCTTGGAGAAATTATTATTGTTGCTCCGGATAGCCCACAAAGCGGCATGGGTCACGCAGTTACCATTAGCAAACCACTTAGACTTGAAAAAACAGATATTTACGGTGAGCTTACTGCTTATCAATGCTCAGGCACTCCGGCAGATTGTGTGAAGCTGGCTGTAGATAAGGTATTGCATCGCAAACCGGACCTACTGGTTTCTGGAATTAATCATGGTTCCAACTCTTCTATTAATGTTCTTTATTCAGGCACCATGAGTGCAGCTATGGAAGGTGCGATAGAAGGCATACCAAGTGTAGGATTTTCATTATGCAATTATGCATATGATGCCGATTTTTCATTAGCTGTATCGGTGGCACAAACCATTGCAAAAAATATTATTCAAAACGGATTACCGGTGGGGACACTGCTCAATGTAAATATTCCAAATGTGAACGCTGAAGCGTTTGCCGGACTTAAAATTTGCAGACAGGCAAATGCTAAATGGCAAGAGGAATTTGATGAGAGAAAAGATCCAAACGGAAGAAGGTATTTCTGGCTAACAGGCAAATTCATCAATATGGATAAAGGGGAAGACACCGATGAATGGGCACTGGCAAATGGCTTTGCATCTGTGGTTCCGGTGCATTTTGATCTAACAGCCTATCATGCCATGCAGCAATTGAATAACTGGAATTTAAACATAGCAACACATGCGCAACATTAAAGATCATATAGCTATTGGAATTATTGTAGGTTTAATCGGACCACTACTGGGTGCGCTTGGATTCTACCTATCAGAATTCAGGCACAGCGGGCTTATGGAATTTTTAGACCTTGCCATTTCAAAAAAACTATTATCACCCTTGTTGAGCTTATGTGCAGTAATAAACCTGGGATTATTCTATCTGTTTTTAAACAAGGATAAGCTTTATATAGCCAGAGGTATCATTCTATCTACGCTTATTTACGGGCTTATTATTGTGCTGTTTAAATTTGCACAATAAAACTTACTTCATATATTTGCCGCCTCCCCAAGGGGGATTAGTTCTCCCGATCATAATCGGGATGGCTAGAGCGTCCCGATGAAATCGGGAAGGTCATCAGTGAAGAAAAAAAATTGGGGGATTAGCTCTCCCGATAATAATCGGGATGGCTAGAGCGTCCCGATGAAATCGGGAAGGTCATCAGTGAAGAAAAAAAATGGGGGATTAGCTCAGCTGGCTAGAGCGCTTGCATGGCATGCAAGAGGTCATCGGTTCGACTCCGTTATCCTCCACTAAAGGCCCATTGGGCCTTTTTCATTAATGAAATACTGGGTTTACATAATCTATTCCCATTCTACTGATAAAAGGTACATCGGCCAGACAGCTGATTTAACTGAAAGAATAAGAAAACACAATTCAGGTAAAAACCAATCAACTAAAACTGCGGTGCCATGGGTTTTATTTGCTTCTCTTGCAGTGCAATCCAGAACTGAAGCTTTGAGTATGGAGCGTAAACTCAAAAACTTAAAATCAAGAGCCAGACAAAATGATTTTTGTCTTAAGAATGGATTTAAATTTCATGAGGTCATCGGCCCCGAAAAATAGAAATGCTTGCATTTCTTAATTTTTCGAGGGTCCTCGAAACAGTATGCCTTTTCAAAAGGCACTGTTTCGGGATTCGACTCCGTTATCCTCCACTAAAGCCCCGAAGGGGCTTTTTTTATTAAGTTTCTGTAAATGCACCCATTGCCGAAAACTTGGCAATGCGTTGTTCTATCAATTTTTCTGAATCCAGTTTAGATAAATCGTTCAAAACCTTGGTAAGCTCGTCTTTTATGCGCGAATACATCTCGTTCGTGTCATTGTGAGCACCGCCCAAAGGTTCAGGTATTACACCATCAATTAATCCGTTTTTGAGCATATCCGGTGCGGTTAACTTGAGTGCTTCTGCAGCTTTTTCCTTGTGCTCCCAACTGCGCCAAAGTATCGATGAGCAGGACTCAGGAGATATTACCGAATACCACGTATTCTCCAACATCAGCACTTTATCACCCACACCAATCCCCAAAGCACCTCCTGAAGCACCTTCACCAATTACGATACAGATTACAGGAACTTTTAATACCGACATCTCTAGCAGATTTTTAGCAATGGCTTCACCCTGGCCGCGTTCTTCTGCTTCCAAACCCGGAGAAGCACCGGGTGTATCGATAAGGGTAATAATAGGCTTATTGAATTTCTCTGCAAGCTTCATTAACCTCAAGGCCTTTCTATATCCTTCAGGGTTAGCCATACCAAAGTTGCGCAACTGTCTTTGTTTGGTATTGCGACCTTTTTGATGACCAATAACCATTACGGTTTGGTTGCCCAATTTAGCAAAACCACCAACAATTGCCTTGTCATCCTTTACATTGCGGTCGCCATGTTGTTCGATAAAGTCCTCAAAGCAATGCTCAATGTAATCAAGTGTATATGGCCTTTCCGGATGGCGTGAAATCTGCACACGCTGCCAACCAGTAAGGCTACTGTAGATACGTTTTTTTTCAGCCAGCATTTTTGCTTCCAGATCTTTGATGGTAGCGTTCAGGTCAAGCTTGTTTTTCTGTGATAATTGCTTGGTTTTTTCTATTTGCTCTTCAAGCTCTTGAATCGGTTTTTCGAAATCGAAATAATTGGCCATAGGTAATGGTTTCTAACGGGCTGCAAAATAAGAAGAAAAGCAGATAAAAAAGTTTTAAATAAGAGTTGACAAAATACATGAAAATCCTATATTTGCATCCCTTTTAAGAGGAACGGTGCGGTAGTTCAGCTGGTTAGAATACATGCCTGTCACGCATGGGGTCGCGGGTTCGAGTCCCGTCCGCACCGCCAAAATGGTTAAATACAGAAAGTGAGCTTTTTAAACAGCTCGCTTTTTTTATGCATATGCACTTCGTTTATCTTCTTTATTCAGATAATTTCGATTCATTTTATATAGGTTACACAACTGCTTTAGAAAGGCGATTACTGGAGCATAATACCGGTCTAACCAAATCAACAAAGGCCAAAAAACCGTGGCGCCTGGTTTATCATGAAACTTTCGATTCACAAGTAGATGCGTTGCGGAGAGAAAAGTTTCTAAAGGCTCAAAAGAACAAGTCATTTTACCGTAGGATTTCGGGCTTAATCTAGTGGTCGCGGGTTCCCCCGAGTACTCGGGGCGTCCGCACCGCTAAATAACCAATATTGGTTAAACAAATGAAGCGAGTTTTAATAAAGCTCGCTTTTGTTTTGTAAGGAGCATATTATTCCGTTGAGGAATGCCATCTGTTTAATTTAACTTCCCACCTTACGAAAGCCCTTAAGCGCAGTGAATAATTACTCATTATGATTAGGTTATGTTTCAACGATTATGATGCTATTAAAAATCGCGTTAGGGATAGCAGTGGAAAGCCCGCAGTGAGCGGAGGGAACGAGGACTTGCAACGCATAGCCCGACCCTGATATTGCTTGCGCAGGCGCATGCGATGGCGCAAGCATCAGGGGAACGCCCAATAAAAAAGGCCACCTTTTACAGGCGGCCTTTTGTTTGTATCGTGTGTGTGAATGATTATAAGTGAATGCACTCGCCATAGGCCAAGGCTGCGGCTTCCATTACGGCCTCGCTCATGGTTGGATGCGGATGTACGGTTTTGATGATTTCCATGCCGGTGGTTTCTAGTTTGCGTGCTGCAACTACTTCGGCTATCATTTCTGTTACGTTGGCTCCTACCATGTGTGCGCCCAAAAACTCACCATACTTGGCATCGAAAATTACTTTTACAAAACCTTCTTTGGCTCCGGCTGCGCTGGCTTTTCCGCTGGCACTAAAAGGAAACTTACCCACTTTAATTTGATAGCCTGCTTCTTTTGCAGCCTTCTCTGTATACCCAACCGATGCTACCTCCGGCAGGCAATAAGTGCAGCCAGGAATATTGTTATAGTTTAAAGGCTCGGGGTGATGTCCGGCAATTTTTTCTACACAAATAATACCCTCGGCACTGGCAACGTGCGCCAAGGCCGGGCCTTTTACAATATCGCCAATGGCATAAATGCCTTTAATATTGGTTGCATAAAAATCATCAACCACAACTTTGCCTTTATCTGTTTTAATACCCAAGGTTTCTAATCCCAGGTTTTCAAGGTTGGTTTGCACACCTACGGCAGATAGCACCACATCGGCCTCCAGATCTACCATACCGGTTTTGGTTTTAACTTTAACCTTGCAGGTATTGCCTTTGGTGTCTACCGACTCAACAGCAGCATCGGTCATGATTTCGATACCGGATTTTTTAAATGATTTAGCTACTTCTTTGGATACATCCTCATCTTCAATTGGCAAGATATTAGGCATAAACTCCACGATGGTAACTTTGGTTCCCATGGTATTGTAGAAATAGGCAAACTCACAGCCAATGGCTCCGCTACCCATTACTATCATAGATTTTGGCTGAGTTGGAAGTGTCATTGCCTCACGATAGCCGATTACTTTTTTACCATCAATTTTAATATTTGGCAACTCGCGGCTGCGGGCTCCTGTTGCCAGAATAATATGTTTGGCATCGTAGGTTTTTTTGGCACCTGCAGCATCTGTAACTTCTACTTTGGATGCGGCTGCTACCTTGCCTGAGCCCATAATAACATCGATTTTATTTTTCTTCATTAAAAAGGCAATGCCTTTGCTCATGCCATCTGCCACACCACGGCTGCGTTTAATAACGGCACCGAAATCATGCGAGGCATCTTTAATAGAAATGCCATAATCGGCAGCATGCTTTACATACTCAAAAACCTGAGCAGATTTTAATAATGCTTTGGTGGGTATGCAACCCCAATTGAGGCAAATACCTCCCAGGCTTTCACGCTCAACAATGGCTGTTTTTAAACCTAACTGACTGGCTCTGATAGCGGCAACATATCCTCCGGGGCCGCTGCCAATAACTATTACATCGTAATTCATTGGTTATTTAATTTGGGTGCAATTTAACTGAATAATTGAATTCTTAAAATGTTGGGCAAAACCAGTTGTATTTACTTATTTTCGAAGCCTATTTACTTACTTATGAGAACAGCTGAAATACACACCGATAAAGGTGTAATGCATGTAGATTTTTATGAAACGGATGCGCCAAACACCGTTGAAAATTTTTGCAAACTGGCCAAGAGTGGTTATTATGATAATACCACTTTTCACCGCGTAATTCCTGACTTTGTGGTGCAAGGTGGCGACCCAACCGGAACAGGTGCAGGCGGACCGGGATACAGCATTAAGTGCGAACTTACCGGTGGTAACCAATACCATGATAAGGGGGTACTTTCTATGGCCCACAGAGGCCGCGATACCGGTGGTTCACAATTTTTTATATGCCATAACAGACAAAACACCCAACACCTGGATAGAAATCATACCTGCTTTGGCAAAGTAGTAGGTGGTGTGGAGGTAATTGACCAGATAAGACAAGGTGATAAGATTTTGAAGATTACAGTGAACGAATAAAATTAAGTAAGTCCAGATGCTACAGATTCAACAAATAAGAGAAAACACAACAGAAATAAAACAACGACTGAACAAACGCAACCCAAAGTTTGCTGCGGTGGTGGATGAGGTTTTAAAACTGGATGAAGAAACACGCAAGATTAAGCAAACCCTGGAAGCCAACCTTTCTGAAGCCAACCAGTTGGCTAAAAAAATTGGGGAGCTGATGAAGGGCGGACAAAAGGCCGAAGCGGAAGAACTGAAAAGTAAAACAGCCGCACTTAAAGAACAGAGCAAGCAACTGGAAGAAAGATTAAAAATCTCGGAAGATCAATTATTCAATACACTAGTTACGCTTCCCAACACACCACATGCCACCGTGCCGGAAGGCAGCACCGCTGAGGAGAATGTAAACATATTTGAGCAAGGAAACGCCATAGCCATGCCGGAAGGAGCGTTGCCGCATTGGGATTTAATTACCAAATATGATTTAATAGATTTTGAACTGGGCACCAAAATTACCGGTGCCGGATTTCCTGTATACAAAGGCAAAGGCGCACGTTTGCAACGTGCTTTGGTTAACTTTTTCTTAGATGAAGCACTGAAAGCAGGATATACTGAAATTGTTCCGCCTTACCTGGTGAATGCCGATAGCGGATTTGGAACAGGCCAGTTGCCCGATAAAGAAGGGCAAATGTACCATGCACAAGTAGATGATTTATATTTGATACCTACAGCCGAAGTACCGGTTACCAATATTTACCGTGATGTAATTTTAAAGGAAGAAGAGTTGCCTATTAAAAATGTAGCCTACTCACCTTGTTTTAGAAGAGAGGCCGGAAGTTGGGGTGCACACGTGCGCGGCCTAAACCGCCTGCACCAGTTTGAAAAAGTAGAGATTGTGCAAATTGCACACCCCGAGCACTCTTACCGCATATTAGATGAAATGGTGGAGCATGTAAAAGGCTTGCTAACCAAACTGGAATTGCCTTTTCGCATCTTGCGTTTATGTGGTGGCGATATGGGCTTTACCTCTGCCCTTACCTATGATTTTGAAACCTACAGTGCTGCACAACAACGCTGGCTGGAAGTAAGCTCCACTTCTAACTTTGAAAGTTTTCAAGCCAACCGTTTAAAATGCCGCTTTAAAAACAAAGAAGGCAAAAACCAACTGGTGCATACCTTAAATGGCAGTGCTTTGGCCTTGCCACGTATTGTGGCCACCTTGCTTGAAAACAACCAAACACCCAATGGCATCATCATTCCTAAAGCCCTGGTGCCTTATACCGGTTTTGAGGTGATTAATTAATACCATCATACATACATAGAAAAAGGTGCTTTGTGGCACCTTTTTTTATTCCTTCCTTCTCAGCTCAAACCGTTGCGGTCGCAGCACTACCTGAGAAGGTACATAAGCCGGTTCATTGATGATGAAACCTGAAATAACTTGGGCCACCACTTCTGGTTTTAAAAATGTTTCTGCAGCATCTGTTGGCTCAAATTGTTGGTGCTTATAAAAATCTGTTTGCGTTATATCAGGAACAATCGTAGTTACCCTTAATCCTTGCTTGCGGTATTGCTCAAAAATATTTTGCAGCAAATGTTGCAAAGCAGCTTTGGCTGCACCATAATAATTATTCCACCTTGCTACCTCCATTGCAGAAAAACTACTTACACCCATTAACCAGCCGCTTGTTTGCAACAATGCAGGAATGGTGGCACGGATAATGGCTGCATGCGCTGCAAAATTAAGTGTGGTAATTTGAAATATTTCTTCTGTGGTATATGCCTCGGCAGGTCTGATATCATTCCAACCGGCATTGAGCACCGCTACATCTAATTTCTCATTACTCAATCGTTCACATACTTTCATCACCTCATCCTGCTTGCTTAAATCATAAGCCCATTGCGTGAGTTGTGAATGTGCAGGCGTTTGTGTTCGGGCAATACCCAGCACCTCATATCCTTGTTCCAATAATTGTTGGGTAAGGGCAGCACCTATGCCTTTGCTGTGTCCGGTAATCAGAATTCGTTTAGTCATGCACCAGTAAAATGTTGATCCAATATAATGCTTCATAGCATATCATATGCGCAGACCTTGAAGTATGCTTCAACTATTTAAGTAGGCCAATTGATCTGATTGGAATGGACTATCAACACAATCATTTTTAACTTATTTATTTGAAAATGTGGTTTTTAAGATTCAAAATAACATAAATCAATAAGAAGTAATTAATCTGCCAAAGCCTTAGCTACATGCGTTTATGCTCCGTTACTAATAAATCCTCGAAAAAATCTATTTTGTCAGCCTTATTTGCCAATTTTTCGGCTTATGTTTGCCGCCCCTGCGAAAAAGTGTCAGCATTTTCCTGTTGGCATAAGTTCTGATAGCGACATCGCATATTTAACAACCTAAAAACACATAAAACAACATAACAATTATGGCAGTAAATCTTAAACCATTGGCAGACAGAGTTCTGGTTGAACCTGCACCTGCAGAAGAGAAAACAGTTGGAGGAATTATTATTCCTGACACAGCAAAAGAAAAACCTCAAAGAGGTAAAGTTGTGGCAGCCGGTAATGGGAAAAAAGACGAGCCCATGACCGTTAAAGCCGGTGACACCGTTCTTTATGGCAAATATGCCGGAACCGAAATTACCATTGAAGGTAAAGAATACCTTATCATGCGTGAATCAGACATTTTCGCAATTATTTAATCAAATATCTAACAATAAAACAACATAAAATTATGGCTAAGAAAATATCTTATAACGTAGATGCCCGCGATGGTTTAAAACGCGGTGTAGATGCATTGGCAAATGCAGTAAAAGTAACACTCGGACCAAAAGGTCGCAATGTGGTAATTGATAAAAAATTCGGTTCGCCTGCAGTTACCAAAGATGGTGTTACTGTTGCCAAAGAAATTGAATTGAAAGACCCGGTTGAGAATATGGGTGCACAAATGGTAAAAGAAGTTGCTTCTAAAACTGCCGATCAGGCGGGTGACGGAACTACCACTGCAACCGTTTTGGCTCAAGCTATCGTTACAGCAGGGTTAAAAAATGTTGCGGCAGGTGCCAATCCGATGGATTTAAAACGTGGTATCGACAAAGCTGTTGAAGCCATTGTTGAGAATCTGAAAAAACAATCTCAAAAAGTTGGAGATGATAACCAGAAAATACAACAGGTTGCTTCTGTTTCTGCAAACAATGATGAAGTAATTGGCAAACTGATTGCTGATGCAATGGCTAAAGTTGGCAAAGAAGGTGTAATTACCGTTGAAGAAGCCAAAGGCACAGAAACTGAAGTAAAAACTGTAGAAGGTATGCAGTTTGACCGCGGTTACCTCTCACCATATTTTGTGACCAATGCAGAGAAAATGGAAGCTGAGTTGGACTCTCCTTTCATTTTAATTTATGATAAAAAAGTAAGCAATATGAAAGAGTTGCTTCCAATATTAGAGCAAGTTGTTCAAACAGGTAAGCCTTTGGTAATTATTGCTGAAGATGTAGAAGGTGAAGCCCTTGCTACTCTGGTGGTAAACAAAATCCGTGGCTCATTGAAAATTGCTGCAGTAAAAGCTCCAGGATTTGGTGATAGAAGAAAAGCCATGCTGGAGGATATTGCCATCTTAACAGGTGGTACCGTTATCAGCGAAGAGCGTGGATTTAAACTGGAAAATGCAGACCTAACTTACTTAGGAAAAGCAGAGAAAATTTCTATTGATAAAGACAATACAACCATTATTAACGGTGCCGGTAAAAAAGAAGATATCACCGCACGTGTGGGTCAGATTAAAGCACAGATTGAAAATACCACCAGTGATTATGATCGTGAAAAACTACAGGAGCGTTTGGCTAAGCTTGCAGGTGGTGTGGCGGTGTTATACATCGGTGCTGCAACTGAGGTTGAAATGAAAGAAAAGAAAGACCGTGTAGATGATGCATTGCATGCAACTCGCGCAGCTGTAGAAGAAGGTATCGTTGCAGGTGGTGGTGTAGCCTATATCCGCGCACTGGATGCACTTGAAAAACTGAAAGGTGCCAACGAAGACGAGAATACCGGTATAGCTATTATTAAACGTGCCGTTGAAGAGCCTTTACGTCAGATTGTTGCCAATGCAGGTGGCGAGGGCTCAGTTGTAGTAAACAAAGTGCGTGAAGGTAAAGCTGATTTTGGCTACAATGCCCGCACAGAAGCTTACGAAAACCTGATTGCTGCCGGTGTAATAGATCCTACCAAGGTTAGCCGTGTAGCGCTTCAAAATGCTGCTTCTGCCGCTGCCATGATCTTAACCACAGAGTGTGCGCTGGTTGAAGAGAAAGAAGAAAAAGCACCTGCTATGCCTGCCGGAATGCCGGGCGGCATGGATGGTATGTACTAATCTTAAACAGATACAAAAAAAGCCTGAATCGAATCGGTTCAGGCTTTTTTATTTTACATCTATCTGTATTGAAATTTTACTAATGTTGTAGGTATGAAGATACTCAAACGAATTGGCATTAGCCTTATCCTTATTATTTTGTTGCTTGAAATAGCGCTGCTTGCCACGGGTAATACCTATGTAAACAAGGTTTTAGCACTGACCATTTTTAGCGGTAAAATGAGTCCTGATATTGATGAGGTGAATGCATTTCCTTTTAATGAAGTTAAAGCTGATTCTGCACAACCCTGGCCCTATGCCGCTTCCTATAATCAGTCGACTATAAACAATGCCATTTCAGATAAGATAAATTATTACCAAACAGTTGCTTTGCTTGTTATAAAAAACGACAGCCTGCTTTATGAGCAATATTGGGAAAACTATGATTCGGCAAGTGTGGCCAACTCTTTTTCAATGGCTAAGAGTATTACAGGTATGCTCATCGGATGCGCAGTTACAGAAGGATTAATAAAGAACATAGACGAACCCGTTGGTAATTATTTACCTGAGTTTACAGAAGGTGAAAAAAGCAAGATTACCATAAGACATTTGCTTACCATGAGCAGCGGTTTGGATTTCAAAGAAGATTATGTAAGTCCGCTTGCATGGCCTGCAGAGTCTTATTACGGACCGGATGTAAACACACTTACACTTAAAGCAGATGTGGTAACAGCGCCCGGAAAAGTTTGGCATTACAAGGGTGGAGATACCCAACTACTGGGCATGATACTGAAAAAAGTAACAGGTAAAACCGTTGCAGCCTACGCCACAGAAAAACTTTGGAAACCCATTGGCGCAGAAAAGACTGCTTTCTGGAGCATAGATGATAAGGGAATGGAAAAAGTTAGTTGCTGCTGGTATACCAATGCCAGAGATTTTGCCAGGCTTGCAAAACTTATGATGCAGTATGGAAAATGGAATGGTAAACAGATTATTGACTCAGCCTATGTGGCGGAATCTGTTATACCGGCTAATCTGGTTGACAGAGAAGGTAAGCCCAATAATAAATATGGATTTAAATGGTGGCTGATGGAACATAAAGGACATCCCATTTTTTATATGCGAGGCATTAGGGGGCAATATGTATTTGCCATACCCTCACTTAACTTGATTGTGGTGCGCTATGGCCATAGACGCGCGCCCAAAGCCGGAGATGAATTGCCGGAAGATATCTTTGTTTATCTCGATGCTGCCTTGGATATCTCGGAATCTACCTTACAATAACGAGTCTTGAACTTTGCAGTCCACTCTTAAGTAAATACATACCGTTTGAGAGACCAGTACTATTTATGAGCAACTCTTGCTTTCCTTTAGCGGCTATTTTAAGTACACACTTGCCATGCAAATCAAACAACTCAATATCTTGAGTGAACAGCATCGGTGCTGAAATTAAAAAGTGAGATGAAGCAGGATTTGGATATACTTTTAAAGCAGAACGTTCGTCTGGAGCAAACAACTTCTTACTGCCTACATTGGTATTGTTAAAACTTCTAACAAAACCCTGAACAGAAGAATAACCGACAAACGTTTCATCATTTTTATCGTTAATAACCATATTAACATCCCTTACACTGCCCGCTGATATTCCCATTACACCAACATTTTGCCATGTTGTACCTTCCCATTTTCTTATTGATAGTTTGTTGCCAGCCTTAGGATTTGGATAAGCCACAACGGGCGCACCAACCCTATCTAAACCAATAGATGGCGAGCCGCCAACGGAATCTTTTGTTTTAGCACCACCCATATCAATCCATTCTCCTCCACCGTTTTCAAGTTTCTTGATAGTCATTTTCCTTCCTGGCTCATCAACCATCATCATGAATACATCACCTGTGGTATTTCGTTTCATCCCCAAATCAATCAATGCTTCATTAGAAGCCTCCATAGATGAAAAATCCGTCCAGCTAATACCATTACTCTTCTTTATCTTAACCTTGTTATTATCTGTATCATCAATATAAGCTACAATAAACTCACCTGCATCACCGGCAACGATCTGAGGCTTTGATGCAGCACCAGTTGATACATTACTACCTCCAAAAAGTTGCCAACTACCGGATTCAAAAAACTTCAATGCAATTGCATTGCCCATTCCAGCATCCGAATAAATTACTGCCGGTTTATTATTGAGGGTCATGATTAGTTGATTTCCTGAAGCCTCATTTTCTGAAATAGGATGGGTTCCAAGCATTACCCACTCTGTACCATCGTATTTCTTAACTATATTTTTATATCCGAAAGCAGAATCAGAGAAAACAACATACGGCACACCGTCATTATCAAATGTAATTTTGTTATCCTTTGAAGGGCCAGAAGAAATTTCACTTCCTATGGTTTGCCACTCAATGCCATTCCATGCCTTTACTACCGTTCTCATTTGAGCAGCAGGATCAGTATATGCCGCATATGGAAAGTTAATAAGAGGATTTATAGCAATGCTCAAGTGAAATACGGAAGAGTCAGAAAATCCTACTTTACCCTCAGTACTTCCGCCTGCTCTTTCCCAGATCGCACCAGAAAGCTTAACCATTTCAGGCTTAAGGAGAGGCCTATGTAATACCAGATAAGGAATTGTATCATTAAAAGCATAAGTAAATTCATGGCTCCATTGATGATAGGAAGATTGACCCAATTTTTGCCATTCCTGATCTTGTATAGAAATGAGTGAGAATTGATTCTCTTCATTTTGAATTGCATAAAATCTACCATTTTTATCTATTTGGAAATTGGAGCAGTTTTTTGGCAGGCTTGCCTCTTCTTTCCATTCCAAGAGTTGATTGATTGAAAATACTTTTGAACTACTATCAGCATAACTCAGATAAAGATTAAGTTTTCCATTCTTAGAAAAAATAATTTTACATCCTATCTGATCAACCGGATTATTTGTAGAAGTATCCTTAAAGACCTCGTTAGCCACGGTATCCCAAATATAGGCTGGTGCACGCATACGCAGTATGGTTGCTGCTCTGGAGCCGCTATACCCTTTCTGACACCCTGCTATGTAAAGTGCTGTATCACCATCCGGTATTCCTAAATCAAAGTCTTTTCCCAGTAATTTCAGGTTACCGGAGGCATGCACTGTATACCAATCCCAACCATCGTATGATTTTATAATAATGGAACTGTCAGCTGTCAGTCCTGCTATATAGGGTTTATTATTGGCGTCAAATTTTAAAACTATATCAGAAACCTGGCTTGAACCCAGCGGAAAATCCTGAAAGCCCATACGCTCCCAATAGGTATTTCGGTGCTTGAGCACAGTAATACCTGTTTGGTTATAAAATGCTATATGTAACGTATCAAACTTATCAAAGGTTACTATAGGTTTAATACCTGCTCCAAAATAGGATAGGTCTGCTAAATCGTACCATCCGTTTCCGGTATCGCATTTAATAATAATGGGGCCAGGGGTATGCGGTGATTGACCCGGAAGCATTGCCGCATAGGCAAAGTAGCCATGTTGCTTCTTATTAAATGCGAGTGATTGATTGCCTAAGCTTGCAGGATCAGCAACAAACTGTTTAAACTCGTTGCCTGCACCCAGTTCTTTACCCCCTTGAGCAAAAACAAGCAGATTTAACTGCAATAAAAAAAATAACAAAAAGTGTTTCATGGTATCCTGTTTTAAGTATACACAGCAGCGTTTAGAAACTACATCCAAATGTGCCATAATTGCTCGGGTATATGTTTTGGTAAATATAATAAACACCTCATCTTAAACAAGATAAAAGCTAATATTTTTATTAAAAATACTCCTATTAGGTGAAATGAATATGCTATTTTCGCTGACTATAATTATGAGCCACAAACCAACTTTGCCCAAAGGCACTCGTGATTTTAATGCACTGCAGGTGCAGCGTAGAAAATATATTTTGCAAACCATTGAACTGGTTTTCAAGAAATATGGTTTCATGCCTATTGAAACACCTGCTATGGAGAATCTCTCTACGCTTGAAGGCAAATATGGTGAGGAGGGCGATCAGTTATTGTTTAGAATATTGAATTCTGGTGACTACCTGAAAGAACTGAAAGATTATACTGACCGTATGCTGGCTGATGAAAGCATGGATAGAACTTTTCTTCCTTCCATCAGTGGCAAATTAAAAGACCTGGATGCTAAAGCCTCCATAAAATTTCTTGCTGAAAAAGGATTGCGTTATGACCTTACCGTTCCATTTGCAAGGTATGTGGTGATGAACCGAAATGAAATTACTTTTCCTTTCAGAAGATATCAAATGCAACCTGTATGGAGGGCTGATAGGCCACAAAAAGGTCGCTACCGTGAGTTCTGGCAGTGTGACGCAGATGTGATTGGCAGCAATAGCTTGTTAAATGAAATTGATTTAATTCTTATTTATGCAGAAGTTTTTACAGCATTGGCTGTTCCCTACGAAATCAAACTAAATAACAGAAAAGTGCTGACAGGAATTGCAGAAGTAGTGAAAGGCAAAGATCAGATGAATGCAATTGCGCTTTCAATTGATAAGCTTGATAAAGTGGGTGATGAAGGTGTAAGAAATGAATTGAGCAAATATGGATTTACCCAAAATGAAATTCAGTTGTTGTTTGAAATTATTCAAAGCAAAGGAGAACAGCAGTTTGATGAACTGAAAATAAAATTAAAGGATTCGGCCGAAGGCTTAAAGGGCATAGAAGAACTAGAGCACATCATCCATACAATAGCTGCGTTACCCAATAAACCTGTAAACCTATCAACTTGCTTCTCACTGGCCCGGGGTTTGACCTATTATACAGGCGCCATTTTTGAAGTGGTTGCTACTGCAGGTTCTATTAAAAGTAGTATTGGTGGCGGTGGTCGTTATGATAACCTCACCGGCATATTTGGTTTACCGGATGTTTCAGGTGTAGGTATTTCATTTGGGTTAGACAGGATTTATGATGTGATGGAAGACCTCTCATTGTTCCCAGATTCATTACAAGCAAGCACAACCCGTATCTTATGTTGCTATTTTGATAAATCAGGTCAGGCCTATGCGATAAATGCGGCTGCTCAAATGCGTCAGGCCGGTATTGCCACAGAAGTATATCCGGATGTGGTAAAAAAAATAGGCAAGCAACTAGACTATGCCAATGCGCTCAATATCCCATTTGCTGTTATCATAGGTGAAAATGAAATCAAATCAGGCAAACCGGTATTGAAAAATTTAACAGCGGGAACACAACAAGAACTAAGCTTGGCAGATATAATAACACATATCCAATCTCACCTTGTGTGAGGCATTACTTATATGAACACTTTTGAGATACACCATCAACTTTCATTTCATGATATTGCACATATCCTGAAAGACAATAAACAGATTCGCCTATCATCGGATGCTAAGGAAAAAATTAATGCTTGTCGCAAATATCTGGATGATAAAATGGTCTCAAGCAGTGAGCCCGTTTATGGAATCAATACAGGATTTGGGGCATTGCATCACACCAAAATTGGTGCAGAAGATTTGGAGCAATTACAAAAAAACTTGTTGCTTTCACATGCCTGCGGAACCGGTGATACTTCTCCCAGAGAAATAGTTAAACTGATGCTGCTGCTTAAAATTCAATCACTGGCCTATGGGCATAGTGCGGTTCAGTTGCAAACAGTAGAGCGTTTGGTTGATTTTTTTAATCTAGATATTTTGCCTGTGGTATATGAGCAAGGCTCTCTTGGTGCAAGCGGAGATTTGGCTCCACTGGCGCACTTGTGTTTACCCTTGCTTGGATTGGGTGAAGTGTGGAACCTCCAAGAAGGCGAATGGAAAAAAGTTCCTGCCGACCTGCTGCTAAAACGGCACCAACTAACACCCATTGCACTTAAATCAAAGGAAGGTCTTGCATTAATAAACGGCACACAATTTATGGCTGCGTATGCACTGTGGTGCGTTATGCGTGCTAATAAACTTGCTGCTTTTGCGGATAAAATTGCTGCTTTATCACTAGATGCATTTGATTGCCGACTGGACCCTTTTCATCCGGCTTTGCATATGATCAGACACCACAAAGGACAGGTTCATACAGCACAAGAAATACTGGCTTGCCTACAAGATAGTGAAATAGCTGCAAAGCCCAAAACACAGGTACAGGACCCGTATGCATTTCGTTGCATACCACAGGTACATGGTGCAAGTAAAGATACCATTGAATTTGCGCAGCAGGTAGTGCTAATAGAAATCAATTCAGTTACCGATAATCCAAATGTATTTCCCAACCATGATTTAATTCTTTCCGGTGGAAACTTTCATGGCCAACCATTGGCCCTTTGTTTGGACTATCTAGCCATAGCCTGCGCAGAGTTGGGCAATATCTCAGAACGCAGAACCTATCAACTCATATCAGGGCAAAGAGGATTGCCTGCATTTTTGGTTTCGAACCCAGGTTTAAATTCAGGCTTAATGATACCGCAATATACAGCTGCTTCTATTGTTAGTCAGAATAAACAATTGTGCACACCCGCATCAGTAGACAGTATTGTGAGCAGCAACGGACAAGAAGATCATGTAAGTATGGGAGCCAATGCAGCAACAAAATGCTATAAAGTGTTAAATAATGTGCAACGTATTTTAGCAATTGAACTGCTTAATGCCACACAAGCACTGGAATTCAGAAGGCCACATAAAACCTCACCTCATCTTGAAAAGTTGGTTGCAAATTACAGGAAGACAGTTCCGTTTATAAAAGTAGATAGAGCCTTGTATGAAGATTTGGAACTATCCTTCCGTTTTTTAAACCAATGCAGTACCATCTGGTAAAATTTTATCTAAGCTATAATCTGGTTCCAAAAGGAATAAGATAAAGTAATTTGTTGTTTTATAAAAAAGCTTCATTTACTTTGATAAACAATGAGAACGAAAATCAGAAACTTTGCTTACCTGCTTAGCCTCACTCCCGGCCTTGCCGTTATTTTAGGAAACCTTCAGGGCGGTTGGTATAGCATACTTAATTTCATTTATTCGCTTGTTGTGCTTGGTGCAGCTGAATGGCTCCTAAGACCTAATAAACAGAATAACCATAGCGAAAAGGATGATGCACTTCCTGCATTTATCCTGTATCTGCATTTACCACTTCAGGCATTGTGCCTAGCAAGCTATTTTTATGGCATATACAGCAATATCCTGCAGGGTTACTGGATTTGGGCTGCTGCAATCAGTATGGGTGTAAATACCGGCTCTGCTGCCATTGTAGTTGCACATGAGCTCATTCATCGCAAAGAAAGACACCTGCAATTTTTTGGAAGATGGCTACTTTTTACCGCAGGCAATTTTTACTTTTTTATAGAGCATCTGCGCGTGCATCATAAATGGGTTGGCACATCAAAAGATTCGGCTACAGCCAGAAAAGGCCAGAACTTATATTCGTTCTTTTTAAGCAGTGGCATGGGTCAGATTAAAGGTGCTTGGCAACTGGAAAGTGAACGCTTAAGAAAAGCAGGTAAATCAATTTGGAGTTTAAATCATTATGTAGTGAGACAGGTTGTATTGCATCTGTTGCTTGATGTGCTAATCTGGTACTTGCTTGGCTACATTGCATTGCTTGGCTTTGTTTTACATTGTGTAGTAGCTAACTTTCTGCTTGAGTATGTAAATTATATAGAGCATTATGGCTTGAGTCGTGATGAGAAAGAAAGAGTAACAGAATTGCATAGTTGGCAAAGTGATATTCCTGTAAGTCGGTTTCTGCTTATTGATTTAAGCCGCCATGCTGATCATCATTACCATGCTTCTAAACCTTACCATACATTATTGAGCTATGAAAAAAGTCCTGAACTTCCCAGCGGTTATGCAGGGTTGTTTTTTGTTGCTGCCATACCGCCTTTATGGTTTAGTTTGATGGATGCAAGGATCGAAGGATTCAAAAATTGAGAGATTATTACAGTTCTAATATCTAAAGTTATCCTCCCTACTTCCACATTCGACATTCATTATTAAATATTCGATATTTAGCGTTCGATATTCGAAGCCTTTTTAACTTAACATTGAATGTTCAGCTTTTAGCCTTTGGCTTTTGGTTGTTGGAGATTAGAAATTAGAAGAGTAAAATCTTATTAATGTAATAATGAGTTGATGTAATAATGTGTCAATGTGATGATGAGTTTCAACAAAGCAGTCTTTGTAGTTAAGAAAATTAGAAGTTAGAAATTAGAAAGGCTTAGATTTTATTCGCTCGATCCTCACTTCTCGTTTCTCACGGCTTTATTCTTTCTCTTTCAATGCAGCGGTCCTTCATCCTTCGACTTACTCTCAGTGCCTTGGTGATAAAACTTTAGTAGTTAGAAACATTCAAATTAGAAATACAGCGAATGTACAAACGGAGTGATATTATTGAAACTCGAACAAATTACTCCCAAAAATATACGCGTTTTACGCGCTGAGATATGGCAGTAAGTACTTCATAAGGAATGGTTCCGGTTTTATCTGCTATTTCCATAATACCTGGCTCCTTGCCAAAAACAATTACCTCATCACCTTCTTTGCATGCAATATCTGTTACATCCAGCATGGTCATATCCATACAAATACTCCCAACAATGGGCGCACGTTTACCGTTAACCAACATATAGCCCCTGCCATTTCCCAATCTTCTATTAAGCCCATCGGCATAACCAATGGCAACAGTTGCAATCATAGTATCACGGGTTACTTTTCCTTTTCTGCTGTATCCAACCGTTTCGTGCGAGCGTATTTGCCTCAACTGAGAAATAACGGTTTTCAATACACCTATGTGCTGTAATTCCTTCTGCATGTTGCCTGAAGGGTCTATTCCATACAAACCAATTCCTAGCCTCACCATATCGAATTGTGCATCAGGGAAACGAACAATGCCGCTGCTATTTAAGATATGGCGTAGAACCGGATAATCAAAAGCAGCCATTAATTGATTGCTCATTTGATTGAAACGGTAAATTTGCTCATGTGTAAACTCATCATGCTTTTTTTCTTCACTAGCGGCAAGATGGGCAAAAACACTTCGAACCCTGATGTTAGGATTTTGCTTTAATGTATCAATCAGCAAGTCCAGCTTATCCTCATCAAAACCCAAACGTTTCATGCCACAATCCAACTCAATATGAATACCTGTTTCTTCCCCATCACAAGCATTAATTAACTGATCGAGTATATGAAAATTATAAATCTCTGGTTCAAGGTTATGTTTCAGAATCTGATCGAAGGCAGATGCTTCAGGATTCATAACCATGATGGGTAATTTTATACCGGCCTTGCGCAATACAACGCCTTCATCTGCATACGCAACAGTTAAATAATCAACCCTGTTAAACTCAAGTACCTTTGCTATCTCATAGCTACCCGCACCATAGCTGTATGCCTTAACCATACCCATTAGCTTTACCTGCGGGGCAATATGCTTGCGATAAACATTAAGGTTATGTACCAAGGCGTTTAGGTTTACTTCAAAAATGGTTTCATGAATACGTTTTTCAAGCAATGAACTTATTTTCTCGAAGCGGAATTCACGTGCACCTTTAATTAAAATAATCTGATGCAGATAATCTAAACTTTTAAAATGCTGAATAAATTGTGCAGTTGATTCATAAAACTGCGTATGTGCATCAAAAACTTGCTTATTGCGGCACATAACCGGACCAATACAAATAATGCGGGACACATTCTTATGCCTCAGCAATGCGGCAACCTGTTTATACAAATCACTTTCTGATACACCACTTTGCAAAATATCGGATAAAATCACTGTTTTTTGGTAGCCTGCACTTTGTTGCTCCATAAAATCGAGTGCAATTTGCAAGGCATTGATATCAGCGTTGTAGCTATCGTTAATCAGTATACAATTATTATTTCCTTCTTTGAGCTGCAAACGCATTTCTATGGCCTGCAAGGCTTCAAAACGTTTCAGCACATCGGTAGATAGTCTGTTTACAGCGGCAAGAAAAGCAAAACAAGAGCAAGCATTGTTAATGGATGCTTCATCGGTGAAAGGAATGCTTATGCTAAGCACGTGTGAGCCCCTGCGCCATTTGATTTGAGTTTGTCCTGATTTGATTTCCGCCTGAAAATTACAATCTGCAGCAATACCAGAAAGACTCCACGTAAAAGTTTTAAGATTAGGGTGCCTTGGCAAAAACTGAATAACACCCTCCTCTACGTCTTCATAATCTCTACTATATATAAGTAAACCGGCAGCTTTAAATAGCTGCAGCTTTTCATGTAATTTTTCCTTGCGTGAATAAAAGCCCTCATCGTGTGCTGAACCTAGATAGGTAAAAATACCAATATCGGGCTTAATCATCTGCTCTAGCTTGCCCATTTCTCCTTTTATAGAAATTCCGGCTTCAAAAACACCCAATTGATGGTAACCCTGCATTTGCCATACAGATAGCGGCACACCAACCTGTGAGTTATAACTTTTAGGGTTACGCACCACATTTACATCATCTTTAAGGAGTTGATAAAGCCATTCCTTCACGATGGTTTTGCCGTTGCTACCCGTGATACCAACCACAGGATAGGCAAAGTGTTTGCGGTGATAACCTGCCAATGTCTGCAAGGCATGCAGTGCATCAGGCACTAAGATAATATTTACATCGGCCGGTAATGCATCTGCAGTAAATTGCTGTAGCATAAAATTACGCACCCCGCTATCATACACATCTTTAAGATATGCATGACCATCATTTCGTTCGCCCTTTATGGCAACAAACAAAGAAGTTTCAGGATAAACAACCTTGCGCGAATCAATGAGCAGATGCTCAACCCTATCGGCAATGCCTAAACCTGCAGCCTGATGCACCAATTTGCCTTGAACAATTTCAGCAATTTCCTGTATGGCGTATGACATAGTTAGCAGACCGATTAGTTGTTGATTTTATTGTAATTAAAAATTAATACCAATGCAGAAATGAGCAAAAATATTGACATCACAAAGTAGGCCCAAATCACATGATTGCCAAAGGTAAAAAATGAAGTGGAAAAGAGAAATATAAACCCGGCACGCGTAAGTACGTTTACCATATTAAAAATACTGTTAACGCGTCCCATTAATTCATTGGGGACGTGATTAAACAAATAGGTTAAACGCAGCACCCTAATTCCGGCATTGGTAAACCCTAAAATAAGTGAGACAATATAAACAACCCAAACGGCTTTACTTGTAAACATCCAGAAGAAAATAGCAGCTGTAACAAGTGTTAGTATTATCACTGCCTTTACCTTATTGGTTGAGGCAAAAACTTTATTTACAAATAAGCCTGCACCCAGAGCACCAAAGGCATAAATACCATCAGCCATAGCAAAAACACTACCCTGCTCATGCAAGTGCGTTTCTACATATGCCGGCAGTAAAGAAAAAATCTCTACAATAAGCATGGCAAAAACTGCATAGCTGAATATGCCAAAAATAAGAAATGCTGTATGTTGTTTCAAATACACAAAGCCTGCTTTAACCCGTTGTGAAATAGTATCAACCTGCTTATGCAAGGCAGGATTGGGCGTGTATCTGATAAAATAAATCAACATGGCCGAAATAAAATAAGTAATGGCATCCATTACAAAAATCTCCCAAATATTCCATTCAGGAATAGCAAACGGCATGCACACATTGAGCCCAAATAAACGGGTATCACCGACAGCCACGCCTTCTAACAAAATGGCTGCAAAGGCTCCGCTTAAAACAGAGGTGCTTTGACCCACAATTTCAATATTGGAATTGAGGCGATGATAATAGGCCGGCTCAGTAATTTCCTGCCCAAAAGCATATAATGTTGGATAGTGAATATTGTAACTAAGCATCGTGATGGCAAACACTGAAATTACCAGTATATCAGGCAAATTGCCTGAATAAAATCCAATTGCAGAAATGGCTAATAAAACAAATCCGGCAACCAGATTACTTACAAGAAAATTATCTTTCCGACTGTATTTATCAACGAGTGTACCCGCATACAGGCCAAAGAATAATACCAAAAAAGTTATAATACCGTAGCAGGTATTATAATAACTCATTTCACCACTACGTGCAAAATACCAAGGAATCGCAAGCATGCTTACCCCTTGAGCAAAACCACTGATGCCGTTAGCCGTATAAAGCAGCCATAATGCGTGCCGGTTTGAATGCTGATTCATTTGTTATTGCTGCTAAAGTAGTTTTACATTTGCGGGCGTGCAAGCAAGTAAAGCATAATTCTTTCTCCACATATATGAAGCGCGATAAAACACAATCACTTACCCCTTCTCAAGCATTGCTTAAGGCAGCACATTATTGTGCCTACCAGGAAAGATGCCAGAAAGAGGTAAGAGCCAAACTGGCTGAATGGGGCTTATGGGGCAAAGAGGCCGAAAACATTGTATTGCAGCTTATTGAGCAAAACTACCTGAATGAAGAACGTTTTGCCAGAGCCTTTGCCGGTGGTAAATTCAGAACCAAGCAATGGGGAAGGAACAAAATTAAAATTGAATTGCGCCAACGTGAAATTTCTGACTATTGTTTAGCCAAAGCCATGCTTGAAATTGATGGTGATGATTATTTGAAAGTACTGGAGGCAGAAGTAAGAAAAAAATTAAAAGACAGCAAAGACAAAGATAGCAGGGTAAAGAAACTAAAAGCCTCACGCTACCTAATAGCCAAAGGATTTGAGCCCGACCTCACCTGGGACATGCTGAACAAATTGATGTAAAACATATTGCTCCGAACCAATACGCACATAATGTTGTTATATTTGTGATTCAATTGTAAATATTATGAACGAAGTGAACGAATTTCTTGATGTATATAGCGAATCGACTCCTAATCCGGAAACCATGAAGTTTGTGTTCAACAAAATGATTTTGCCGGATGACAGTGCCGATTTTCCTACAAAAGGAAGTACAGACATGTCGCCCCTTGCAAAAAATCTTTTCGAATTCAGTTTTGTAAATGGGGTTTTCATCATGAACAATTTTGTTACCATTACCCGTAAAGAAGGTATTGAATGGGAAGAAATAATTCCCATCACAAAAGAGTTTTTAAAATCATATGTCTCGGCCCGTGAGCCCATTATATACAAAGCAGCTAGCACAGCTAAAACCGATTTCGGTGCAGATAATGATATCGTATCCAAAATTCAGGAAATATTAGATACCTATGTAAAACCAGCTGTTGAAACAGATGGCGGACAAATCGTTTTTAAAGATTTTGAAAACGGAATTGTTACAGTTGAATTAAGAGGCTCATGCAGTGGCTGTCCATCTTCTACAATCACCCTAAAACGAGGAATAGAAGGCATGCTTACCCGCATGATTCCTGAGGTAAAGGAAGTGGTTGCTCAAGGCGCCTAATCAATTTCTTAAAACGAATCCTGACCTATTAAAAAAATTAAAGGGCTGCAACACCGGATGTAATGCAGCCCTTTCCTTTAACCCTTATAACTATTACCATCTACTTATTCAGTACCAACAAAGGAATTTTGGTATGAAAAGCCATTCTCTTGCTAAAACTGCGGTGAAACAATCTGTCGAACCAGCTGCGGTTATGTTTGGCAAGCACCAGCAAATCCACCTGTTTTTCATCTATTAATTGATTAATGGCATCCGTTGTCTCTACTTTATCCATGTTCACCACTGTGATATCGTGGTGGCTTATGTTGTCTTTGTTTCTTTTAAAGAAGTTTCGCTCCGAATTCATATAAAAATCATACTCCGTTTTAACATGCAATACCGTAATTTTGGAATGAAATAAATCTGCAAAATAGATAAGACGTGAAACTGCAGGAAACTCAGGCTCGTTATAATCCGATGCATATAACAGATGCTTGAAATCTGAAGGCTTGGCTAAATGCGGTATCACCATTACCGGGACTTCAGATTTTGAAACCACAGAAGCTGCGTTGCTTCCAATAAATATCTCTTGCAATCCACTAGCACCGGTTGTTCCCATCACAATCAAATCAATATCATGTCTCTTAACAAAATGCTGCAACTCATCATGAACAAAACCCATAACGGTTTGCAAATCATACTTCACCCCTGAAGTTTCTAAAATGTTTTTCTCCAGTTCTTCCATTCCCATTTTTGCTGCTTTGTCAATTTCATCCAAGTAAATCTGATAGGTTTCTGCAGGAAAACTGGCATCCATAACCGGAACATGTTTTACATGCAATACATGAATTTGTGCACCTGTCTTTTTAGCAAGATCAATGGCATAGGTCAAAGCATTATTTGCCACAGCAGAAAAATCAGTAGGAATTAAAATATGAGTTATCATAAGGGTTAAAATAATTATTACAGAACAAATCAAGCACAAAAACCTGAAATCAATGTTAAGCTATACTTATTTTTTTGGCATTGATAGCTGCTTCAATATGATGATTTTTTGGAATCATAAGATGCAGCACGCCATTATCAAAATTGGCTTTGATTTTATCAGCCTCTACCCCTTCAGGAATGGTAAAAGAACGAGAGAATGAACCGTAAGAAAATTCCCTATGGTGGTATTTTTCATCTTTCTCTTCATGTTCTTCCTTTCTTTCTCCTGAAATGGTAACCATATCATCCTTCATTTCAATACTGATGTTTTCCTTTTTCATTCCGGGGATAGCCAGCTCAACTTCAAAGTGCTTTTCTGATTCTTTAATATTTACTGCAGGTAAATTCATTGCGTTGGCTTTGCCAAAAAAGTCAGAAATAAAACGGCTGTTATCAAACAGATCATTTAGTGATGGTAAATTCCATACGTCTTTTTTACTAGGTGTCATAATTGTGTCCTCCATAAATTTTAGAGATACAAATTTGGATGTGTGGACTATATTAAATTATGACCTGTATCATCTTAAAAACTGATATTGATTAGTTTAAAATCGCATCTTTATTCTTCTTGTTTGCCAGTTGCCCGCAGGCGGCATCAATATCCTTACCTCTGCTTCTTCTGATGGTGGCCGTAAGGCCCTTATCTTCCAGGTAAGCCTTGAAACGGTGGAGTTTGTTACCTGAGGTATTTTGAAACTCTCCCCCATCTATAGAATTATACTCAATCAGGTTAACTTTTGAAGGAACATATTTTGAAAACTGAAATAACTCCTCTGCATCCGCTATGGTATCATTCAAATCCTTGAAAACAATATATTCGAAAGTTACCATATTTTTGGTTTTGGCATAGAAATAAGCAAGTGCTTCACCCAAAACATGCAAATTATTTGATTCATTAATTGGCATGATGCGATTACGCTTTTCATCGTTAGCTGCATGAAGAGATAAAGCCAGATTAAACTTTACCTGATCATCGCCCAATTGTTTTATCATTTTAGCAATGCCTGCGGTACTAACGGTTATTCTGTCGGTGGCCATATTCAAACCATGCGTTCCGGTAATCTTATCAATAGCAAGCAATACATTGCGGTAATTGAGCAGCGGTTCACCCATTCCCATAAATACAATATTGGTAAGTGGCTTCTGATAATATTGCTCTGCCTGCCTGCTTAAGAGCACCACCTCATCATAAATTTCATCTGCGTTGAGGTTGCGTTTACGCTCAAGCGTTCCGGTAGCACAAAACTTACAAGTTAAACTGCATCCGACCTGAGAGGATACACAAGCAGTCATGCGTGTTTCAGTTGGAATTAGCACACCCTCTACCTCATAGCCATCAAACAGGCGAAGACTGTTTTTAATGGTTCCATCTTTGCTAATTTGTTTTTCATGAACCGATACATGATTTATACAATACCCTTCTGAAAGATTTTTCCTGAGTTCAACGGAAAGGTTTGACATCTGATCAAAAGACCAAGCTGATTTCTTCCATAACCACTCATAAATTTGTTTGGCCCGGAATGGCTTCTCCCCTAACTGTAACAAGGCTTGAGATAGCTCCTCAAGCGACATAGAGCGAATATCTTTTTTAATTGTATCTGCCTGCATGTCTTGCAAAGATAGCATAATGGCATCGTGGCTCAAAAAAGTTAGTAAATGGTATTTAGATTTCTATTTTTGCGCCATAATAAAGTTGTATAAACATGCATCCCCATAGCCATTTAAGTGAACAAGAAATACAAAGAAGAGAAAAACTAGCAGAGTTAAACAAACTTGGTATTGATGCCTACCCGGCAGAAAGCTTTGTAATCAATACTTCGGCACGCGATATTCTTACCCATTATCATGCAGAAAAAATTGAATTTAAAAATGTAAGTCTTGCAGGAAGGATAATGAGTGTGCGAGACATGGGCAAGGCAGCCTTTGCAGTATTGCAGGATGCCACAGGAAAAATTCAGGTTTACATCAGAAGAGATGATATCTGCAAAACAGATGATAAAACTTTATATGATACTGTTTTTAAGAAACTACTAGATATTGGTGATATAATTGGTGTATCGGGCTTTGTATTTACCACAAAAATGGGTGAAACCACCATTCATGTGGAGGAGATGAAATTACTATCAAAGGCATTAAAACCGCTGCCTATTGTAAAAGAGAAAGATGGTGAAACATTTGATGCTGTTACCGATCCTGAGTTTAGATACCGTCAGCGTTATGTTGATTTAATCATCAATCCTGTAGTTAAAGACACCTTTGAAAAGCGCACCCGGCTTATGAACACCATACGAAAATTTTATAATGACAAAGGTTATCTGGAAGTAGATACACCGGTACTGCAAGCCATACCGGGTGGCGCGGCTGCAAGACCTTTTGTTACGCACCATAATACACTCGATATTCCGATGTACCTGCGCATTGCCAATGAACTTTACCTAAAAAGACTGATTGTTGGAGGGTTTGATGGCGTTTATGAATTCTCAAGAAATTTCAGAAATGAAGGAATGGATCGCACACATAATCCTGAGTTTACAGTAATGGAGCTGTATGTTGCCTATAAGGATTATGATTGGATGATGGATTTAACTGAGGAATTGCTTGAAAAAATTGCGCTTGAGCTGCATGGAACCACTGAAGTAAAAGTGGGTGATAAGTTGATTGACTTTAAACGCCCTTTTAAGCGCATTACTATGTTTGATGCCATAAAGGATCATACCGGAATCAATATCAGCGGAATGGAAGAGGATGAGCTGAGAGCAGTTTGCAAACAGCTGAAGATTGAGGTAGACTCTAATATCGGCAAAGGCAAACTGATTGATGAAATATTCAGCGAAACATGCGAAGCTCAATTTATTCAACCAACTTTTATAACAGATTATCCTGTTGAGATGAGCCCACTAACCAAAAAGCACCGTAGTAAACCGGGATTGGTAGAGCGTTTTGAACTGATGATAAACGGCAAAGAGCTTGCGAATGCTTACTCTGAATTAAATGACCCCATTGATCAACGTATGCGATTTGAGGAGCAGATGAAACTTATGGAAAGAGGCGATGATGAGGCAATGTTCATTGACCATGATTTTCTTCGTGCGCTTGAGTATGGTATGCCTCCAACAGCAGGTATTGGCATTGGTATAGACCGGCTGGTAATGATTATGACCAACCAGCCATCCATTCAGGATGTTCTGCTTTTCCCTCAAATGAGGCCTGAGGCTGTTGCAGCGCAAGAGGCCGAATTCGATGACTCCAATAATGCATAAATTAATCAACCCGTCATTCAAATGAGGCCTGAGGCTGTTGCAGCGCAAGAGGCCGAATTCGATGACTCCGATGATGCATTAATTAAAGAGATTAGCGGGCAAAACGGGCCAAAATGCCCAATGGCAATTTCACACCCGATTTAGCAGGAAGATAAACCTCAGCCACCTCAGGGTTTTCAGGATTAAATACCGTATTTATTAGGTTTTCCGTAATCAGTGGGCTCATGCCAAGTGAGTACATATTCAACACCAAAAAGTGATGCGCTTCATCCAGTAATAATTTTATTTCGCTAAGCATTTCGTTGATGAGCTCTTCCAGCTTCCAACGTTCACCATTGGCACCAATGCCATAGGCAGGCGGATCCAATATAATACCATGATACTTTTTCCCACGATTCACCTCTCGCTTTACGAATTTGAGAGCATCCTCTACTACCCACCTGATATCCTTGAGGCCGCTGCTCTCCATATTTTCTCTTGACCAACTGATAACCTGTTTCACTGAATCTACGTGCGTAACATCAGCACCCGCAGCTTTTGCGGCTAGAGATGCACCACCGGTATAGGCAAATAAATTTAGTACCCTTGCTCCCTTCCCTATTCTTTTGGTTTGGCTATAGATATAATCCCAATTAACCGCTTGCTCTGGAAAAACACCTACATGCTTAAATGATGTTAAAGATAGGTTAAAAGCCACATTTAATTCTTCATGCTTATATTGAAGTTTCCATTTATCTGGCATTTCCTTCAACTTTTTCCATGCCCCTGAGTGACTCCCTTTTTGAATAAACTTTACATGAGCCAATTGAAGCCATTCTTTCTCTGAAAGCTGCTTTTGCCAAATAGCCTGTGGTTCAGGCCTAATGATTATAAACTGGCCAAACTTTTCAAGCTTTTCACCACCCCCGCAATCCATTAATTCATAACCTGACCAATGCTCCGGTTTAAGTATTTTTATATAATTCATCAATTTAACTTTGAATGCAAATCTAATTCTTATCAAGGTAAGCGCATAAATCATCCTGCTTATATATTTTAGAATTTAATTTAAATTTCTATTTTTACCATACTAAACCAGTCCTATGGAATCCAAATTGATACTCAATGCCATCATTATTGATTACGATACGGCTGCAAGCGCTCATTTAAAGGATCTGTTAAAGGATTTTGGATTTATTGAAGTTCTGGGTTGTGCCTATTCCTATGAATCTGCCAAAGAACTGATAGCTGACAACTACGACAAAACTGATTTGGTTTTTATTGATCTTAACATGCATGATGCTGATGGGATGAACCTGCTTAGCAATATTAGCCCGCAAACCAAAATCTGCTTCATAGAAAATAACGCTGATTTGGCTTTAAAATCATTTGATTATAATGTTATTGACTATATTATCAAACCGGTAAGCATTGACCGCCTTTATAAAACACTAAAGAAGGTTAAAGCAAGACAAGAAGCACAAAGTACTCAGCATAACGGAAACAGCCATCCAAGGTTAGCAATGGATAATCTTGTATTAATAAATGTTGACCATGAATTGAAGCTCATTAAGGTAAATAGCTTGGTTTATATTGAGGCTAAAGGAAACTATACGTCAGTACATATGGATGATGGCACCACCTTTACTGCATATGGCTTGATTCGAATTTGGGATGATAAATTACCTATACATGATTTTTTCCGCATCCATAGGTCTACTATTATTAATCTGCATCATGTTATTAAAATAGAAAGAGGCTCAAACGATACCGGAATTATTTTTCTTAAAGGAATCAATAAACCCCTTGAAGTAAGCAGAAGCCACTTTTCTCATCTTAAGCATACATTTCGCCTAATCGGCCCGCATTAGGCATCTTTCCTATCAGGTATCAATACGAGTGCCATATCAAACCATTGGCAATTCATCGTTAAGATGCTGACTAAACTGAATGTGCAGCATCAGGAATAAGTTATTATTTAAGGTTTCAAATTTTCTAAACCTGCTTTGAAAGCTAGTATATACTGCTATTTTTGTACCCTTAAATTTTAAGCATGAGAGTTATACAATTCAGAGAAGCCTTGCGCGAGGCGATGAATGAAGAAATGCGCAGAGACCCGAATATTTTTCTGATGGGTGAAGAAGTTGCTGAATACAATGGTGCCTATAAAGTAAGTCAGGGTATGCTTGAGGAGTTTGGCCCTAAAAGGGTAATAGACACCCCTATTGCCGAATTAGGTTTTGCAGGAATTGCAGTTGGTGCTGCTATGAATGGCCTGAGACCTGTGGTTGAATTTATGACTTTTAACTTTTCATTGGTTGCCATAGACCAAGTAATCAACTCTGCTGCCAAAATGTATCAGATGAGCGGTGGTCAATTTAATATTCCAATGGTTTTCAGAGGACCAACAGGCTCTGCCGGACAGCTTGCTGCCCAGCACTCGCAAGCTTTTGAAAATTGGTATGCCAACTGCCCTGGCTTAAAAGTAGTGGTTCCATCAAACCCATATGATGCCAAAGGCCTTCTAAAAACAGCCATACGCGATAACGACCCCGTTATTTTTATGGAGAGTGAGCAAATGTATGGTGATAAAGGTGAGGTACCCGAAGAAGAATACATCATTCCAATTGGTGTTGCAGATATAAAAAAGAGCGGAACCGATGTAACCATCGTTTCATTTGGTAAAATAATGAAAGTGGCTCTTGCTGCTGCAGAAGAACTTGCCAAAGAAAATCTAAGTTGCGAAGTAATTGATTTAAGAACCGTAAGGCCTATTGATTATGCTACCATAATAGAATCTGTTAAAAAAACCAATCGATTGGTTGTGGTTGAAGAAGCCTGGCCGCTGGCATCTATTTCTTCTGAAATTACTTACATGATTCAGAAAAATGCATTCGACTATCTGGATGCTCCGGTAAGACGTGTTACCACAGCTGATACACCATTGGGATATGCACCAACTTTTGTCCAGGAATTTTTACCCAGCACTGAAAAAGTTGTGAAAGCAGTTAAAGATGTGCTTTACCGATAATAAAATGAACGAAGCATGTCAACACATTTAAAAAACCTTTCTTCAACTTCACTAAATCCAGATAAGGTTTTTAAAAAAATAGGAGTAGGAATAGCTGTTTCCGCTTGGAATCCTGAAATTACAAACACCCTTAAAGAAGGTGCCGTTGAGTTTTTGCTGAATATGGGGGTAAGGCACAAAAATATCTTCATTGCAGAAGTTCCTGGCTCTTATGAATTGCCTCAGGCTGCGCTATGGCTGGCTGCTCAAAAAAATATAGACGCTGTGATAACCCTTGGCTGTGTGATACAAGGCGAAACAAGACATTTTGATTTTATATGCGATGCCTGCGCCAATGGTGTGATGCAAGTGGGCCTAAATACCGGAAAACCTTGTGTGTTTGGTGTGCTTACCACCGATAATCTAACACAGGCAAAGCAAAGGGCCGGAGGGAAATATGGAAACAAAGGTATAGAGGCCGCTGAAACTGCCTTAAAAATGTTTCTTCTGAAACAACGATTACTTGATTGAATAAGCTTATAGAAACTTTCGTTTTTAACTACTTTACTTGAAATCATCCATAGAAATAAAAACATTATATTTCACCTTTTGCCTGCTGTTATTCGCATTGATGGCAGGCTGCAAAAAAGATTTTGAAGGAGACAGAAATAAACAAGATTTACCGGAAACTTATGTTGTTGTGGACTCAGTTCTCAGAGACAGCAGTAACTTACTCATAACCACTGTAAGTGCTTTTTGGTGGGGACAATCAAATACAGGTTTTATATCTGGCTATGAGATTTCAACAGATAACCAGCAAACCTGGCTATTTACCAAAGAACAAAAAGGTTCTTTTCTTTTAAACCTACCTTTTGGGGTTAGTAAAGGCGAGCTGCCTATTTATATAAGAGCAATTGACAATATCGGGCAAATCGATCCTACGCCCGCCCGCATGGTTTTTCCAATAAAAAATTCTGCACCTAAAATTGCTTTTGATTTTACATCCAATAAACGTCCTGTAAAATCATTTCCAATTGTGAAACTTGCATGGTCAACCACAGACATTGACGGAAGAAATGACATAGACAGATTTGAAATATACATGAATGATGCTGCCAACGGAACTTTTGCAGTACCGGGCAATATCTCAGATGCCATCATTAGTGATTCTGTATATACCAGCAGCATAAGGCTTGAAGGAGTGGCGAATGCAGGCATTTTTCAGCCGCAGTGCCGTGTATATACTGGCAGCCGCACCACGGCTCTTAGTGGGTTGATAAACGGAATAAAATACGATGCATGGAACTATTTTTATGTAAAGGCTGTTGATAAAACCGGGAATACTTCCATTACGGCAAAAGATAGCATCTGGATTAAAAAACCGGCATCAGATTTTCTGGTGGTAAATGCACAAACTTCTTCATCAAGCGTGGTATTTAATTTCTACGCCAATAGGTTTAAAAATATAGGAGGAAATCTGGCTGTTTTTGATACACTGATAGGCGTAAGTACACAGTTTTATAAAGATGAATTATACAATGATGCAGTAACCCAAACAAGAACATTTAATTTATTTAAAAATATCATCTGGATTACTGATGATGCCAATACGTTGGCTACCTGTCAGCAAAATACAGCCGAATTTTTTAACAATGGCGGTCGTATGTTTATTGCTGCTGAAATTTCAAATGATTTTCCTGCAACTTCATCGGTGCTGAGTTTTACACCAGTTGAATCATTGGTTGTGCCAACTCCAGGTGGTAATATCCGAATGAATGTAAATGAAATCTTTTCACCTCATAACCCCGGCAGCGGATGGCCGATACTTAAATCAACCAGCATTATTTCCAACTCAAGACCCTTTATTACTTTTTCAGGAACTTCAGGTTTATTTTCCTACGATTCACTTTGCCGAGCAAACCTTATCAACCAAACCAATCTTGGAACTTCTGCATGGATTGGCCCCTCTAATGTTTTAAGTGCACGCAAGCGCGTCTCCACCGGCAAGGCCGATTTAATATTTTGTTCTTTACCACTGCAAAGGCTCAATGGCAATAACAATATCGATTCATTATTCCGCAAAGCCTTGCTGGATGAACTTGAATTCTAATGCCTAAACACGTCATCATATTTGCATCAGGAACCGGTTCAAATGCAGAGAATATTTGTAAGGTTTTTGAGCACAACCCGAACATACAGGTAAAGGCATTATTTTGTAATAACCCGAATGCCGGTGTTATTAATAAAATGAAGCCTTTCGGTGTACCGGTGTATTTGTTTAACAAAGCTGATTTTGAAAATGAAGCAAGCTTCTTAGAACAAATCCAAAGCTATGAACCTGACTTGATCGTGTTGGCTGGTTTTTTATGGCTCATACCCGCCTATCTGGTTAATGCTTTTCCTCGCAAAATTATCAATATACATCCGGCTTTGCTGCCAAAATTCGGGGGTAAAGGCATGTATGGTCATCATGTGCATCACGCAGTAATTGAAGCAAAAGAAAAAGAGCATGGAATAACCATTCATTTCGTAACGGAAAAATACGATGAAGGCCCCCCTATTTTCCAAGCCAGATTTGACGTGCAAGACACCGATACAGAAGCAGACCTTGCCCGGAAAATATCTAAGTTGGAGATGCAATATTTCCCTGAAGCAATAAGGCGTGTGTTGGGTGCATAAGTTATGAATAAATAATCAGGCAAAAGCCCTGTAGGCAACTTACTTTTGCCCGCTTCAAACCAATTACCATGAACAGTTCGCGTAAACTTAACAATGCTCTCCTGTCTGTGTATTATAAAGATGGGCTAGATATACTGGCCAAAACGCTTCACAAACTTGGCGTAAATATATATTCTACCGGAGGAACCCAAGAGTATATTGAAAAACTTGGTATACCCGTGAATCGTGTTGAAGACCTCACCGGATACCCAAGCATTTTGGGCGGTAGGGTAAAAACACTCCATCCAAAAGTTTTTGGTGGCATTCTGGCTCGCAGAGACCATGAGCAGGACAAGCAGGAAGTAGCCGCCTACGAAATTCCTTTTATTGATTTGATTGTGGTAGATTTATATCCGTTTGAAGAAACCGTGCAAAGCACAACTGATGAGTCGAAAATTATTGAAAAGATTGATATCGGAGGTGTTTCACTCATCAGGGCAGCCGCCAAAAACTTTAACGATACCGCCATTATTTGTGATAAAGGAGACTTTGGTTCATTATCAGACATACTCGAAAAGCAAAATGGAGAATTGAGCCTAAATCAGAGAAGAGGCTATGCTGCTAAAGCTTTTCATGTTACATCGCATTATGACGGTTTAATTTATCAGTATTTTGATAAAGACGCCCCGGCAAATTTCAAGGCCTCAGTATCGCCTGCCAATGCATTGCGCTATGGCGAAAACCCTCACCAGAAGGGTATTTTCTATGGCCATCTAAACCGGCTTTTTACCCAATTGCATGGTAAAGAACTGTCTTACAACAATTTGTTGGATATTGACGCAGCGTTAAATCTTATTGCTGATTTTGATGAACCAACAATTGCCATCATTAAGCACAACAACCCTTGCGGAGTAGCTTCAAGAGAAAACATTTCGACTGCATGGCTGGATGCTCTTGCCGGAGATCCTGTTTCGGCCTTTGGAGGCATTATTGTTGCCAACCAACCCATTGATGAGGCTACTGCAAAAGAGATTGATAAAATTTTTATGGAGGTGCTAATAGCACCAGGTTTTGAAGGCAATGCCCTGCAAATATTACAAAGTAAAAAGAATAGAATTTTATTGCTGCAACATGGCAAATTACCTCAAAACAAACTTTACAGAAGCATCTTAAATGGTGTGATTGAACAGGACCGAGATGCGGTGATATTAAAGGATAGCGAAATTAACCAGGTAACCAAGCATAAAGCCACTGCCAGCCAAATACAGGATATGCTCTTTGCAGATAAAATTGTGAAACATACCAAGTCAAACACCATAGTTTTGGCTAAAAATAAGCAACTTATTGGCATTGGTTGTGGTCAAACATCAAGGGTTGATGCCCTAAAAGGTGCCATTGCCAAAGCACATGCATTTCATTTCAGCCTCAATGATGCCGTAATGAGTAGCGATGCATTTTTCCCTTTCCCTGATTGTGTAGAAATAGCAGGCAAAGAAGGTATCAATGCGGTGATACAGCCCGGTGGCTCTGTTAAAGACGATGCATCGGTTTCCTATTGCAATGAAAATGGGATAGCCATGTATTTTACAGGAATCAGACATTTTAAACATTAACAAACTGAGGAAAACAGATTGTTATGAATTGTGGAATATTATTATAATTTGCGGTCATTAAATCCCCTAAGAGAAAGAAGCACACATGGGAATGTTTAGTTTTTTAACACAGGACTTAGCTATAGACCTGGGAACAGCAAATACGCTGATTATTCATAAAGATCAGGTAGTGGTAGATGAGCCATCTATTATTGCCATAAACCGCAGAACCGGTAATGTAATTGCTGTTGGCAGTCAGGCGCAGCAAATGCATGGAAAAGCTCATGAAGATATCAAAACCATCAGGCCACTTAAAGATGGTGTAATCGCAGATTTTAATGCTGCTGAGCATATGATACGAGGCATGATTCAGATGATACCGCAAAGCAGTAAACTCATCAAGCCACAACAACGCATGGTTATTTGTATACCTTCAGGTATTACAGAAGTAGAAAAACGTGCCGTTAAAGACAGTGCAGAGCGCGCAGGAGCAAAAGAAGTTTACCTCATTCATGAGCCAATGGCTGCTGCCATAGGTATCGGTATTGATGTGTTTGAGCCTATGGGCAACATGATTATTGATATAGGTGGTGGTACTACTGAAATTGCTGTAATTGCCCTTGCCGGAATTGTTTGTGACCAATCCATACGTGTGGCTGGAGATGAATTTACTGAAGATATTTTAGATTATATGCGAAGGCAACACAACCTGCTTGTTGGCGAACGTACCGCAGAAAGAATTAAAATTGAAGTGGGTTCTGCACTGACAGAACTTGACAACCCTCCACCGGATTTTGCTGTAAACGGACGTGATTTGATGACCGGTATACCAAAACAGATTACCGTTTCCTACAGCGAGATTGCTTCTGCACTTGATAAGTCAATTTCAAAAATTGAAGAGGCGGTTTTGCGTGCACTTGAACTTACTCCACCTGAGCTCTCTGCAGACATTTACTCAACAGGTTTATATCTTACAGGCGGAGGTGCTTTGCTAAGAGGATTGGATAAACGTATTTCACAAAAAACAAAATTACCGGTGCATGTTGCAGACGATCCGCTACGCGCAGTTGTAAGAGGTACCGGTATGGCATTAAAGAACCTGAAGAACTTTAAATTTTTAATGACCTGATAATTTTTTATGCAGTGGGCAGCCTTAACAACATACCCGCTGATGTAAAATTGCATGTAACTCATGAGAAACCTGATATTTTTTATTTCAAAGTATTATGTGTTTTTTATGTTTTTCGGGTTAGAGATTTTCTCTTTCATCATAATATATCGCTTCAATCATTATCAAAAAGCCAGCTTTGTAAATTATACAACCGGAGCAACGAGTTCCTTCTATAGTGCGGTTAGCAATACACAGCAGTATTTTAGCTTAAGAAGGATGAATGACAGCCTTCAGATTGAAAATGCAAAACTCAGATCGCAATTATTCTCTTCATACTATCAGAATGGCTTAACTGTAAAAAATATTAACGATTCACTATATAAACAGCAGTATGAATATATCGCTGCAATGGTGGTAAATAATTCTGTTACCAAAAGAAACAACTACATAACCCTTAATAGAGGAAGCTTGCATGGCATTGAACCGCAGATGGGGGTAATCAGTGAGAGCGGAATTGTTGGTATTGTACTGAGCGTATCACCACGCTATTGCACCGTACTTTCCTTGCTCAATAATAATTGTAAAATAAGTGCTAAGGTTAAGAAAAACGGAGCATTCGGTTCTTTGGTTTGGGATGGAGCAGATCCGCGTATAGCACGCCTGCTTGATGTAAACAAACATGTACCTGTTGCAACAAATGATTTAATTATAACCAGCAACTACTCCACTATTTTCCCGGAAGGAATTCCTATCGGAAAAATATATTCGCATACATTGGATGCCGGTGATAACTTTCATACCATCAAAGTTGAGTTGTTCACTGATTTCTCGATGGTTTCAACAGTGTATGTAATAAGGAATTTACTCAAACAAGAACAGCAGACACTGGAAAGCACTTTAAAAAATTGATATTTGATTTAGGAACATATCTACTAAGATTATTTGTACTGCTGCTTATTCAGTTGCTGGTAATAAATAATATTGAACTGAGCAGCTCCATCAATCCGTATATTTATGTTGCTTTTGTCTTAATGCTTCCGGTAACTGTTAAACCCTGGCAGATGGTACTCATCTCTTTTTTAACAGGCATGCTCATGGATGCATTTTCCAGCACACCGGGTCTGCATATGGCTGCCACTACGCTCATGGGCTATTTGCGCATTCACTATCTTAATGCAACCACAACAAAAGAAGATCTTGAAGGAAGATTGACTCCATCAGTATCACAAAAAGGAATTGTGTGGTTTACTGTTTATGCCTTCTCTCTTATTTTTACACACCACCTTGTATTATTCTTTTTAGAAATTTACGGTTTCAGCGAATTTTTTTCAACCATGTTAAGGGTGCTGATTAGCACACTTATTACCCTATTGCTTATTATTACCGGCCAGCTGTTATTTTACAGGAGTAAAGTAAGAAATGGATAATCAGATTAAACGCTATATCCTGTTTGGCATATTCAGCACAGTTGCCATAATATACGTTGTTAGGCTGGTTGTATTGCAATTGATGGATGATACTTACCTGCGCTCTGCACAACAAAACGTTTTGCAGGAGCAAACCATTTATCCTGCTCGAGGATTAATTTATGATCGCAAGGGAGAGTTGTTGGTATATAATGATGCCATTTATGATTTGATTGTGATACCTGAACAGGTTAAAAATCTAGACACAAATGAATTTTGCCGTGTATTGGGAATAACCAATGAAGGATTTTTGCAAAGATTTGAGAAAATAAAAAGAGGGGTTGGCTATGCCCCATACAGACCTTCTGTTTTCGAAAAGCAGTTAACCATTCCAACCTACGCAGCATTTCAGGAAAAGCTATATGACTTTCAGGGTTTTTATGTTGAGGTAAGGACAGACCGTAAATACCGCCATAGCAATGCTGCACACATCATGGGTTATATTGGCGAGGTAACCGACCGTGAAATTGAAAATTCGGAAGGCTATTATCGCATGGGCGACTTTATTGGAATAAGTGGTGTGGAAAGATCCTATGAGCAGGTGCTTCGAGGTAAAAAAGGGGTAAGGTATATTTTAGTTGATTCCAAAAATCGCACACAAGGCCGCTATAAAGATGGGCAGTTTGATACGCCTGCAGTAGCAGGTCAAAATATTACCCTGAGTATCGATCAAAAGTTGCAGGCATTAGGCGAACAATTGATGATGAACAAAGTAGGAAGCATAGTAGCCATAGAGCCTGGCAGCGGTGAGTTACTTGCACTGGTTAGCTCTCCTACATATGATCCTAATTTATTTATTGGGAGAGAGCGCGGCAATAATTATATGCGTTTGCTAAAAGACCCCGCGAAACCGCTTTTTAATAGGCCATTAGCCGCTCCCTATCCTCCCGGCTCCATTTTCAAGGTAATAATGGCATTGGTTGGACAGCAGGAAAAAGTCTTATATCCATCTACTGCTTATGGTTGTGCCGGTGGATATCACATGGGCGGGCTAACCGTTGGTTGCCATCCACACCCTGCCCCTCTGCCACTCCGCGGTGCCGTAGCCGTTTCCTGTAATGCCTATTTCTGTAATGTGTACCGCACTGTAATTGATAACAATGCTTATCCAAATGCTGAAGCTGCATATAAAAAATGGTATGATCATATATCCAGTTTTGGAATTGGCAAGAAATTAGGCGTTGATATTTTTGGAGAAGGCAAAGGCTTTTTACCTCCCACTACCTATTACGATAAAGTATATGGCAGATACCGCTGGAAATCATCAACCACCATTTCTCTTGCCATAGGCCAGGGAGAACTTGGTATCACTCCATTGCAAATGGCAAATGCAACGGCTATTGTTGCAAATAAAGGTTATTACGTAACACCACATATTGTTAAAACAATTAATGGCAAACCAAATCCAAACCCCGAATACCAAAATAAACACCACACCACAGTAGATACAGCATACTTTGACGTAGTAATTGATGGCATGCAGGATGTAATTGAAAGAGGTACCGGAAGAATTGCCGCCATACCTGGTATTGTAATTTGCGGCAAAACCGGAACTGCACAAAACCCACATGGAAAAGACCACTCTGTATTTTTTGCCTTTGCCCCGCGTGAAAATCCTAAGATTGCCATTGCCGTTTTGGTAGAAAACTCCGGATTTGGAGCTACTTGGGCTGCCCCCATTGCCAGCCTCATGATAGAACAATACCTTACAGGTAAGCATGATACCAGAACGTATTTATTGGATCGCATGTTAAAAGCTAATCTCATTCATAAAAATGACTCCGCAACAACCCAAATCGTCAAGCATTGATTGGCTTACGCTGGTCATTTATTTTGTGTTTGTAACAGCAGGTCTGTTTTGCATATACGCTTCGGTGTATAAAGAAACGCACCCTGATATTTTTGATACCACTCAAAATTATGGTAGGCAATTGGTATGGATAGGAATTTCTGTATTTATTGGCCTACTTATTTTGCTGGTTGATGAAAAGTTTTTTTATGCATTTGCATACCCTATTTACGGAATAACTATCCTCATGCTGATAGCTGTTTTGATTCTGGGTACAACCGTTAAGGGCTCCAGCTCATGGATTGAAATTGGTGGGTTTAGAATGCAGCCTGCCGAGTTCGCCAAATTCGGAACTGCTCTTGCACTTGCCAAATTTCTGGGTGGATACAATGTAAAATTCTCTGACAAAAAAATTCAATATGTGAGCGCGTTTCTGCTGCTGCTACCAATGGCAATTATCCTCCTGCAAAATGAAACAGGCAGTGCGCTGGTTTTTGCCTCATTTATTTTTGTTTTATACAGGGAAGGGTTGCCGGGCTACTTCTTATTTATTGGCTTTATGGTGGCAGTTTTCGCTGTGCTTGCACTGCTGGTGCCACCTATTTATTTAATTATTGCTATTGCAGTGATGGCAGGTTTATTTATGCTGGTTATTAGAAGAAATAAACGGAATATTCTGATCGTATGGAGCGTTGCGTTGCTAATGATGGGTTTTGTAAGCTCAGTTGATTATGCATTTGAAAATATCCTGCAGCCTCATCAACGCTCACGTATCAATGTGTTGCTTGGGAAGGAAGTTGACCTGAAAGGAGCGGGATATAACGTGCAGCAATCAAAAATAGCAATTGGTTCAGGAGGCTTATGGGGTAAAGGATTTTTGGAAGGAACACAGAATAAATTTCGCTTTGTGCCAGAGCAAAGTACCGACTTTATTTTTTGTACCATCGGAGAAGAATACGGATTTGTTGGCTCCGTTTCTTTTATCGCCATCTACCTGTTGCTGCTATGGCGAATTCTATATCTGGCAGAAAGGCAGCGCTACAAATTTAACCGCATTTATGGCTATTGCGTAGCGGGAATCCTTTTCTTCCATTTTGCTATCAATATCGGGATGACACTTGGCCTGGTACCCGTTATAGGAATACCTTTACCGTTCTTTAGCTACGGAGGATCTGCCTTACTCAGTTTTACAGTACTGTTGTTTATTTTCATTCGCCTTGACTCTAACAGATTGAATGAATTAAGGGGTGCTTTTGAATAATTATTGCTATTGTTGCAATACAAAAATCACTAGAAATGAAACGTTATCAACTCATTGAAGCCTCATTGTTTATTGAAAATCGTAAACGCTTTGCTGCTCAGCTAAAGCCAAAATCAGTTGCTGTTTTTCAAAGTAACGAGGTGATGCCACGTAATGGTGATGCCAACTATGAGTTTAAACAGAATAGTGATATGTTTTGGCTATCCGGTATCGATCAGGAAGAATGTGCGTTGGTGCTATTCCCTGATTGCCCGTTAGAAACCTATCGCGAGGCATTATTTATTAAAAAAACCAATGAGCAAATTGCTGTTTGGGACGGACATAAATACACCAAAGAAGAGGCAGCCGCAGTTTCGGGCATCAAAAATATTTTTTGGATAGATGAGTTTGACGGGTTAATGCGTGCCGTATTCAATATGGCTGAACGCATTTATTTAAATACAAATGAAAATGACCGAGCATCCAATAATGCAGCTTATAAAGATTTGACTTTTGCGCTTCAAGTGCGTCAGAAATTTCCCTTGCATGAGTTTGAGCGTTCAGCTCCAATTATGCAAAGACTACGCTCCATTAAACATCCACTAGAAGTAGCTTACATGAAAAAGGCGGTAAATCTTTCAGGTCAGATGTTTTTACGGGTTCTTAAATTTGTTAAGCCCGGTGTTCGTGAGTTTGAGGTTGAAGCAGAGGTGATTCATGAATTTATCAGGAATGGCGCTACCGGACATGCCTTTACCCCAATTGTGGCATCGGGTAAAAATGCATGCGTGCTGCACTACACCGATAATGCCGCCACCTGCAAAGACGGAGACCTATTGCTGCTTGATACAGGTGCAGAATACGGCAATTACATCAGCGATATGACACGCACCTTTCCTGTAAATGGTAAATTTACCAAAAGGCAAAAAGAAGTTTATAATGCTGTATTGCGGGTAATGCGTGAAGCGAAGAAAATGCTGAAACCCGGAATTTTACTCATGGAGTATCACAATGAGGTGTGCAAAGTAATGGAGCAGGAATTAATAGGGTTAGGTCTATTAACCGAATCAGATATCAAAAAGCAAAATCCTGCATGGCCTGCGTTTAAAAAATATTATATGCATGGCACTTCCCATTTCCTCGGACTGGATGTGCATGATGTAGGAATGCGCTATGAACCCATGCAAGTCGGGATGATGTTTAGCTGTGAGCCCGGTATATATATTCCTGAGGAAGGAATTGGCATTCGTTTGGAAAATGAAATACTCATTACAGAGAACGGATGCACCGACTTAATGGAACATATTCCGATTGAGGCAGAAAATATTGAAGATTTAATGAATGGTTAAATTTTTCTACTCTAACTCTTTTCTCATTTTTTTTAAAACTTTGACGGCTCAATTGCCGTTATAGAACTATTAAATAATTTATAGGAGATAATTAATATGACAATGCTAGTAGGAAAAAAGGCCCCTTCATTTAAGGCAGATGCTGTAGTGGATGGAGGAGAATTTGTAGAAGATTTCTCATTAGAGCAGTACATCGGTAAAAAACATGTAGTGTTCTATTTCTATCCGTTAGACTTTACTTTTGTTTGTCCAACGGAAATTATTGCTTTTCAAAGGAGAATTAAAGACTTTGAAGACCGCAATGTGCAGGTGGTGGGTTGTTCCATCGACTCTAAATTTTCGCATTGGGCCTGGCTCAATACACCGCAAAATGACGGAGGTATTGAAGGCGTAAAATATCCGCTGGTGGCCGATGTAAACAAAACAATTGCATTGAATTACGGAGTATTAGCCGGGCATTACGATTATGACGATGAAGGAAATATGATATGGGTTGGAAATCAAGGCGAAGCTGCAGTAGCTTACCGTGGCTTGTTTTTAATTGATAAAAATGGCATTGTACGCCATCAGGTTGTAAATGATTTACCGCTTGGCCGCAGTATCGATGAAGCTTTGCGTATGATTGATGCCCTTCAGTTCTTTGAAGAAAAAGGCGAAGTTTGCCCTGCCAACTGGGAAAAAGGTAAAGATGGCATGAAGGACAATGCAGAAGGTGTGGCTTCATATCTCTCAACACATTAAACAATAATTTAAATAAGAAAGCCTGAATCCTGCGTTCAGGCTTTTTTTATGCCCGGTTACCGGTTTGTATTACCAATGCATCGTTTTTGTGATAGGCTTTGCTATTTTTGAGCAGTAATGTACAGGTTGCTTTATTTATGCTTCTTTCTGTTGCTGCATAAACCACTTCTTGCGCAACAAGATTTGATTTACGTTAAACTAAATGAATGGTCGAAGGATGACCGATTTGATAAGAGTGAATTGGTTTTGCCACTTTTTATAACAGAAAATGATACCATAGAAACCAATGATTTTGAAAACCTAACCGAATCGAAGCAAGTATCCATCATTAAGCCAACCGGACACCGCAATTATGCCTATGGCTATTTATATTTTAGGGGCATCCCCAATGCGCACAATCCGGGATACGTAAATGTTTTGGTATGCAACTACAACAGCAAAGAGCCATTGCTCTATGTTGATGCCAACAATAATTATAACTTTACTGATGATAATCCGCCACGCATATTACCTATGGTATTTAATGCAAACGATTCCGTCCTGATTGAATTAGGCAGAGCAGATAATCCAAATGCAAAACTCGCATTCAAACTTAGCAGATTTAATTATGGCAATAAATACACTTACAAAAAATTATTGGCCGAGCATTATCAGTTTTACTACCCAAACCGAAAATTTACCGGTATTGATTATTGCCTGCGCGAACAACGCTTTGTAACCCGGAGTGGTGTTGTAAAATATGGTAACGACTCTTTCAAAATTGCAGTGTTTGATGCAAATAATAATGGATTATTCAATGATGCCGATACCGATAAAGTGATCACAGCTAATATGGCAGATAGCATTTTTGACAGTAAGGATGATTTACGTTGTTTTACCATCACCAGCAAGAAAGAAGATTTATTTATTGAAAAAGATGGTGAACAGTTTGAACTATTACAAATTGACCCTGCGGGTAGTTATGTTGTATTAAAATCATTAACAGAACAACTTCAGATGGGGCGTTTACCTGAAGGGAAAAAAATACCAAAGTTTAAATACATAGACTGGGAAGGCAATATTCATAAAATAAAAAAACTCAGGAAATATGATATTTTCATCTACTTCACCGGCCCTAACAGTAAAAACTTTAGTAAGGATACTGCCACGCTGCGATTACTGGCAGCAAAGTATCCCGATAAACTGAGGGTAATTGGTTTTATTGATGTAAATAAATCTTATGAATTAAAGATTTTTGGAATGTACGCTAACCTTAACTGGACAGCAGCTTTTAAGAAAAAAGAGATTAATCGTATGCTTAAAATAAGAGGTGTACCGGCCAGCCTGTGGTTGGGCAAAAAAAGAAGGCTGCGAAAATATAACCTTAGTCCGGACGACTTTTTAAAGGCATTCGAAATGGAGAATAACAACCAAAGATAGTTACCGGCAGTCGTTAGGCAACAGGTATAAATTTACAATCGAAAATTACGCCCAATACTTACACCATACCAATGTATAAGTTCACCCCCACGAATAATAGGTGTGTAGGCAACCCTGAAAAAAACCTTGTTCATTTCAACTACCCTGAAACCAAGAATTGCTGTTGGAATAACTTCTCTTTCAGAGATACCTTTATTAACGAGCGTAAATCCCGCTCCAAGTTCTAATTTTTCTTTGCGGCTGCCCCAAAGCACCGAAGTGGTAAATGGTGCTATTACCGTATTTTTATCAAGGGTTATTTTATTAAGCAAGGTATAGTTAACAGGGTTATAGGCAAATCCTACCCTGCCTGTCCAGCCCATGTTGCCGGTCTTGTAAAGTGTTGACTCGAAATTAAGTGAATAGAACAACCCCGTTCCCCCTAACTCAACAAACCAGTTATTTAAGCCATCAGGCTCCACATAAGATTTCTCCTGAGCGGATGCATGAAAAGATAAACTGAGTAATGCTGTATAAAGTGTAATTTTGAAAAGCATCCAATGCCTCATTATTTTTTTGATTAAAAAAGCATCGCAATATTACCAAATAATTAGCAACCTAAGTATAGATGTGACAATAGGGGTATACTGCTGCATGCTGCCCTTGCCTCACATATTTCAAATTAATTTGCCCCTGTCCTGGCATATCTGCCTTCCTGCTGCCACATGGCTGGTATACCTTGCCGACCATTATATAGACAGCAGGCAGCATGCCAATATAATCACAGAGCGGCACCTTTTTATTAAACAGCATGCAAAGGGTATTGAACGATTGATGCTAATGCTTGGTATGATTTGCCTATTTGCCGGTACCAAATGGTTTGATATGCGGCTCTTTATTACCGGCCTTACAATTGGTTTATTTTGCCTGGTATATTTATGGCTTGCGTGGTATAAGGAAAAACAAACGGGCTGGTTTTACAACAAAGAACTCTTTGTAGCTATCACATATACATCCGGCTTATTTATGATGCCCGGTCTGCATGTTTGGCCCAACAAAGATTGGCTCATGCTTTACTGCCTCTTTGGGGGTGTGGTATTTCAAAATTTGTTGATGAATGCCATTATTGAGATTGATGAAGATACAGGCTTCTCCTGGGTTCGTGTATTGGGTAAAAAACAATCGGTTAAGCTTTTTTGGTTACTAGGTGCATTCATCATCACTTTTCAAATTGCCTGTATTTTGTCATTTCCACTTTCGGCATCTATTAAACTGGTAAAAGTATTGGTTATAATGGCGTGCACACACCTGCTTTTATTTTACCTGGCTCCCGCTCTTAAACAAAACGAAGTTTACAGAAAACTGGGTGAACTCATATTCTGGATGCCGTTATTATATTTTATTTTATGATGGAACTTAACCAGCAGTAACAAGCTGTAAACTTATGCAAGTACAGCATATCAAAGATATTTATTGAATCTGTGCGTTGATACTCTTAACGGCCATACATGCATACAAGGCTGCCGTTTCGGTTCTGAGTATGCTTGCACCTAATGAAACCGGAACAAACCCACATTGAGTAGCCAGCGCTATTTCGCTGGAGGTAAAATCACCTTCCGGGCCAATACACAACGCAACTTGAGTGGCATGTTGCAATTGTTTAGAAATAGATTCCTGCTGAGCAACCGGGCACCATGCTATAAGCTTTACACTCGTTGCCGTAGATTCTTTCAAAGCTTGTTCAAATGGCACTACATCATCTATTTGTGGCAGCCACCATTGCTTGCTTTGCTTCATTGCACTTATGGCAATTTTTCGGCAACGCTCCATATTCACTTTAGCTCGCTCACCATTGGTGGTTTGGATAAAGGTAATACGGTCAATGCCCGATTCTACCAACTTTTCAATCAACCATTCCATTCGATCGAAATTTTTTGTTGGCGCAACCAGCAAGTGTAAATCATAGTTGTGCAATTTGGGCATTTGCTCTCTATGCATTACTTTCAGAACACATTTTTTTGGATGAGGATCCAACAAAACTGCAGTGGCTTTTACACCCTTTCCATCAGTAATCGTTACTTCATCATCCTTATCCAATCGTAAAACACGCACACAATGTTTTGATTCCTCTTCAGATAAAACAATCTCATCATTATGGATATATGGTTGATAGAATATGTGCATGCGTTTTTAAAACTCAGAGGCTTTCATAAATTTCAATAACTGTTCATTGCCCGATGAACGAATATCTTCTCGCTTACCCTCCCACTCTTTGAGCCCTTTATAAATAAATACAATATTCTCTCCCATTTCAAACAAGCTCTTCATATCATGGGTGTTAATAATGGTGGTGATATTGTATTCTTTGGTAATTTCCATAATCAGCTCATCAATCACCCTTGAAGTAAGCGGATCTAAACCTGAATTTGGCTCATCACAAAAAAGATATTTTGGATTAAGGGCAATAGCCCTGGCAATACCTACACGTTTTTTCATACCTCCGCTGATGGCTGAAGGAAAGAGTTTATTTACATTATCCAGACTAACACGTTTCAGGCAAAAGTTAACCCTTTCAATTATTTCAGCGGGAGTAAGTTTGGTAAACATACGCAGCGGGAAAGCAACATTGTCTTCCACATTCAACGAATCAAACAAAGCTGTACCCTGAAACAGCATCCCTATTTCTTTTCTTATTTCCTTTTTCTGCTCATAACCCAAACTCACAAAATCTTTGTCGCCATATTGTATTGCTCCGCTATCTACCTCTATCAAGCCAACCATACATTTCATCAACACACTTTTTCCGCTGCCACTGGCACCAATTACAAAATTGCATTTGCCTTGATGAAATGTTGCTGAAATATCGGTAAGCACTTTTTTCTCACCAAAACCTTTATTGATATGATTCAGTTTTATCATCTTTTAAGAAATAACTCAGAAATAATGTAATCAAAGAAAATAATTCCCATACAACTATAAACAACGGCCTTTGTACTTGATTGTCCAACCTCAAGCGCACCTCCTTCTGTTTTGTAACCGTGAAAAGATGAAACACTGGTAATGATGAAAGCAAAGGTAAAAGCCTTAATCATAGAGAATGTTACTGAGAAAGGAATAAAATCGGCTCTTAATCCTTTTACAAAGAAATCAAGATTGATGATTCCTGAAAGCGAACCTGATAATGCACCCCCCAATAAAGAGAGAAACATTGCATAAATAACCAGCAACGGAATAGTAAATAAACCGGCAAATATTTTAGGCAATACCAGATAGTTGGCAGAGTTTACACCCATTATCTCTAAAGCATCAACTTGTTCGGTTACCTTCATGGTGCCTATTTCTGAAGCAATGCTGGATCCTACCTTGCCGGCAAGAACCAAACAGGTGACGGTAGGCGAAAACTCCAGTATATTAGAATCACGCACAATTCGGCCAATTAAATACTCGGGCACCAGGCCTGATACCAGCTGATAACCAATTTGAATAGTTGATACTGCACCGGTAAAAGTTGAAATCAGCGAAACAATACCAAAGGAACCCAGCCCAATATTTTCCATTTCGAGCAGGAGTTGCTTTTTAAACACCCTGAACTTTTCAGGCCTTGAAAACAAACCTCTCAAAAAGAGCACATACTGACCAATAAATTCAAAAAATTTCATTTCAGGATTTTTTAAAAACCGTGTAAATATATGGCCATAGACTGCTAATTTTGGAAAATATTTTCAGCATGAGTGGATTACCTAAAAATATTGTGATTAGCGGATGCACGCGTGGCATTGGTTATGCCATAGCAGAACTTTTTGCATCCGGTGGGTTTAATGTAGCAGGCTGTGCCCGCAGCGAGAAAGATCTGCTCCATATGCAAACCGATTTTGAGAAGAGATTTCCTACCTGCAATTTTCTATTTGCATGCTGCGATATGAGCAAAGCTGAAGAAGTAAAAACTTTTGCTGCAAGCATGATTAAAGCATGGGGTAAAGTTGACCTATTGGTAAATAATGCCGGAGTGTTTCTTCCGGGAAGTATATATACAGAAGAAGAAGGCGTACTCGAAACTTTATTGGCTGCCAATGTGCACAGCGCTTATCATTTAACAAGGAGCGTTTTACCTGTTATGATAAAAGCACAAGCTGGCTCCATATTCAATATTTGCAGTGTAGCCAGCCTAAAAGCCTACGAAAATGGTGGCAGCTACTGCATTTCTAAATTTGCTTTGCTTGGATTTAGCAAGCAACTCAGAGAAGAAATGAAGCCTCATGGAATTAAAGTAACCGCCATTATGCCGGGTGCCACCTATACACAATCTTGGGCAAATGCAGGTATTCCGCAAAGCAGGTTTATGCCCGCCTCCGATATTGCTAAAAGCATTTGGGATATTTACCACCTCTCGTCAACAACGGATGTGGAAGAAGTGATTCTTCGTCCGCAGTTTGGTGATATTTAGTTGAGAATATAACACAAAACACACGAACATTTGTTTAACTGGAAGATAGCACACTTATGACGCAAAAGGTAAAAGATATTTTAAGTTATTGTGAGAGCCTGAGCCGATACAAAAGGCGCAAAACCGTTACAGTTAAAATTGGCGAATTACTAATGGGAAGCGATTACCCGATACGTGCTCAAAGCATGACCACAACTGATACCATGGATACTTCAGGATCAGTTGAGCAAATTATCAGAATGGTAGATGCGGGTTGCGAACTGGTAAGGCTAACTGCACCAAGCATAAATGAGGCCAATAATTTGGCCAATATAAAAGCTGAGTTAAACAAACGCGGTATACATGTGCCGCTTGTGGCCGATATTCATTTTACTCCCAATGCCGCAGAAGCTGCTGCACGTATCGTAGAAAAAGTACGCATCAATCCGGGCAATTATGTTGATAAGAAAAAGTTTCAGTTACTTGAATATACAGATGCTGAATACCACGAAGAAATTGAACGTATCAGGCAAAAATTCATTCCACTGGTTGGTATTTGTAAAGAGTATGGAACGGCAATGCGCATTGGCACCAACCATGGTTCTTTGAGTGATCGCATCATGAGCAGATATGGGGATACCCCGTTGGGCATGGTAGAAAGTGCCATGGAATTTTTAAGGATTGCAGAGGCTGAAGGCTTCCATAACATTGTACTATCTATGAAATCAAGCAACCCACAGGTGATGGTAGAAGCCTATCGACTGCTGGTGCAAACCATGAATGCAGCTAATATGCATTACCCGCTGCATTTAGGTGTAACCGAAGCCGGAGATGGTGACGATGGGCGCATAAAATCTGCAATGGGTATTGGCGCCTTGCTTGAGGATGGTATTGGAGATACCGTTCGCGTATCTTTAACAGAAGATCCTGAGTTTGAAATACCGGTTGCCAAAAAATTAATTGCAAGATATACCGACAGAGCAAAACATGCACCGTTATCTTTTGCATTGAAAGATGAAAACATGCTGAATGCATGGAATCCGTTCGCATTTGAAAAACGGGTAACCGAAGAGTGCAGCAATTTAGGTGGCAGCAATGTGCCAAGGGTTATAGCCGATTTGAGCAACCATACCATTACACCTGAATTACTGGCAACTGTTGGACATACCTATACCGCTGCGTCTGATAAATGGCTGATGGCTGATACCGGTTGTGATTATATTTATTTTGGTAAACATAAACCGGAGTTTATGCTGCCAATGGGAGTTAAAGGAATAATTGATGCGGAAAGCTGGCAAAGCATTGCAGATAAACACCATCATTTTCCATATTTTACATTAAGCGATTTTCTGTCAGGTGTTTCGCACTCTTCAACGCTAAACTTTATAGGTGCTAATCCGTCTGATTTAACGGATGATTTGCTCAATAAACTAAAGTTACATCGAAATGTGGTAATTATTGCCCAATCAAGCCATGAGTCTTTTGTGGCAGAAATACGCAATCTGTTTTGCCGCATGAAATTGCTTTCTGTTCAGCTACCCGTAATCATTCATTCTTCCCATCAAACAACAGATGAGGAGCAGTTTATGCTAGATGCCTCTACACAAGCCGGAACTGCATTTATCGATGGTTTCGGAGATGGAATCATGCTTAGTGCACCACACATACAATTGTCGCGCATAAACCAGATCAGTTTTGGCATTTTGCAAGCTGCAAGGGCACGCATTACCAAAACAGAATACATCAGCTGCCCAAGCTGCGGCCGAACCCTGTTTGATCTGCAGGAAACCACAGCCATGATTCGTAAGCAGACCGATCATTTAAAAGGGGTAAAGATTGCCATTATGGGTTGTATTGTAAATGGTCCAGGCGAAATGGCTGATGCAGATTATGGCTATGTTGGCTCAGGGCCTGGTAAGATAACGCTTTACAGAAGCAAAGAAGTGGTAAAAAAGGGCATTAATAAAGAAACTGCTGTTCAAGAACTTATAGAACTCATAAGGGCTGATGGCAGGTGGATAGAGGTAGAACCTTCGCAAGGGTAATCAAAGCGTATTGCCATTCAACAAAACGCTTGCTAAAAGCAACGATATTGTTTACTATTGTATCCTAAATTTAAGAAAACTTAAACTAAATAAAATGAAAAAGTTAATTTACACTGCACTCGGATTATTGGCAACAAGTGCCGCTTTCTCTCAATCACTTGTTCAGGGCCGTCCGGCACACCAAGATTTGTCGGGAGCTCCTATTTCTAAAATGGTGCGCAGCAATTCTTCTATGGGTAAAGCTCAGGTTTCAGATTGGTATGATCCCATTGTTTGGTTAAATTCATTCACCGGTGGAGGCGGAACCTTGACCACTTTCGTGGATTTCTTGATGCCAGACTCAACCGCAATTTATGTAAATGAAGGTGATTCTATTTTCAGATTTTATAGCATTGCTGTAGGTCAAGTAATCGACCCAAGGGACGCAGTAATCAGCCTAACTGATAATCCTGGAATACGTTTAAGCAAATTCAATGGTTTTTCACTGGATTCAGTTTATCTTAATTACTTATATGTCAGAAACGTTGATTCCATAGATGATGGGATGGGCGGCAAAGCACCCGTTGTAGACACGCTTATCATCCGCTACTTTACACCTTCAGCCATGACATTCAGATCACTAACAAATGCTACTCCTCCTTTCTCATTCGTAGATTTAAATTGGAGCATACCACAATTATCTGCTACCGGTTATGTGGCTGAGCAAAAAATTCTACTTACAAGAGATGATTCCACTTCTGTATTCAATACAAGTGGCGCATTTGAAAATTCATGGGGACTTGGACAAATGGTAAAAGCAACGCCAACAGGAATAAGCATCCCGGCTCAAAATAATGGAACTTTACAAAATGTAGTAGCTTATACATTTCACTTCAAGCCTGGCATGTCTTATGATACCTCTAGTGTAATGGTTTACAGAAGAGATCCTACTACCTTCCCTTCAAGCAGGAAACGTGTAAACTATTTTGGTTACCGTATGGCTCAAAACGCTCAAACAGCAACTCAATGGAGAAGCACAGCCTACTATAACCATTCTTTGTTTAGCGATAAAGAAAATGCTTACTTTCCTTCAGGCAACATCAATAATGGATGGGATGGTTTTCTTCCAGGCAATGCCTATTTTTCAGGTCGCAATATTTTCTCAGGCTTGCATATGACTTCAACTGATAATGTTGGTTTAGGTAAATTTACCAATGAGTCGTTTGCTATGACTAATGTATACCCTAATCCTGCTCCTGTAAACAGTATGGCTGTTGCCGGTTTTAACTTAAAACAATCAGGTAAAGTTAAAATCAGTATCATCAATTTAGTTGGTCAGGAAGTAAAAACAGTTGCAGAAGGAAACTACGCTGCCGGAGAGACTGCAGTTAATGTAGACTTGAACGGACTGAACGCAGGTGTATATTTCGTTAAAATGACCATGAACGGTACTAGCGAAACTAGAAAACTAACTATCGGTCAATAATAGATTCCAACGCTTTTCTTAAGAGGCTGCCCCAACTGGGGCAGCTTTTTTATTTAATATTATAGAAGTTCATTGTTTTTTCCAACCCGATATTTGTAAAAGCTTCAATGGATTCTACGCAATGTTTTATCAAATCAGGAAGCTTTTGCATTTCCTCATCCGTCCATTTGCCTAATACATAATCAACCTGCCTGCCTTTCGGAAATTGATTACCAATACCAAAGCGCAATCGCGGATACTCCTGCGAACCGAGTATTTCATTAATATTCTTCAATCCATTATGTCCGGCATCGCTGCCATTTGCTCTAATCCTAATCTTACCAAATTCAATTGCAAGGTCATCAACAAGCACCAACATTTGGGTAGCATCTATTTTTAAATATTGCAACCAGTATCTCACCGCCTTGCCACTTAGATTCATAAAGGTGGTTGGTTTGATGATATGAAGCTGTTTACCCTTTAAATTGAATAGCGCATAATCCGCATAACGATCCGGTGTGAAAGATGCACCATGTTTGCTCACCAATACATTGGCTATATCAAAGCCAATATTATGCCTGGTATGTGCATACTCCGGCCCAATATTTCCTAATCCTACAATCAGGTATTTCATAATGCAAAGAAAATTCTTTTATGTTGAAAGCATAAAAAAACCCGCATTGGAAGTGATGCGGGTTTAGAAATAGATCTATTTGAATCATTTCTTTTTAGCGTCTGCATCAGCAGCCTTGGCATCCTCTACTGCAGCGCGGGTAGTTTTAACACTCACCACCGGGTTGTTTGGTGTATCAAGGAAAGTAATCTTATCCATTGACAGTTCTCCAACCTTTATGGCTTTACCAATTTCAAGGTTATCAATATTTACCTCAATAAAATCAGGCAAATCAGCAGGCAATGCTCTAACTCGTAATTTTTTGGAATTGGCAATTAGCTTACCACCAGCACGCACACCAACAGAATTACCAACCAAGTTTACAGGGATCATCATTTCAACAGGTTTGCTTTCATTGATTTCCTGAAAATCGGCATGTACAATACTGTCATTAACCGGATGGAACTGAATGTCTTTGAGAATTGCACGGTAAATTTTTCCGTTCAAATCTAATTTAACTTTGTAGGTGTTAGGGGTGTACACCAATGGTTTAAAGTCTGCAGCATACATTGAAAAATGAATATGCTCGCTTCCGCCATACAACACGCACGGCACTTTACCCTCGTTTCGGATAGCTTTGGTAGCACTTTTACCAACTCCGTCCCGCAAGTAACCAAACATGGCAACTGATTTCATAATTGTTATTTATTTAAGTGATTAATTAGAAAGTTTATTTTCTTGAATTGTAAATAATGAACTGATTGAAGCAAACTCCGTAACATTGCGAATGGCATTGGCAAACAAATCAGCCACCGTTAGTACTTTAATTTTACTGGTTTCTTTTCTCAAGGGTATGGTGTCGCAGACCACCAATTCATCCAATACGCTGTTTTCTATAGTTTCATAGGCTTTGCCTGAAAGAACCGGATGTGTACACATTGCTCTTACACTCAAAGCACCTTTATCTTTTATCAATTGAGCGGCTTTAGCCAATGTATTACCTGTATCGATAATATCATCAACCATTACCACGTGTTTACCGGAAACATCACCAATTAAGGTCATGGAAGCAATTTCATTGGCTCTTCTTCTCTCCTTGTCAACAATTACCATATCGCAACCCAAAGCCTTTGCATAAATGCGTGCCCTTGCACTTGAGCCCATATCGGGAGATGCAATCATAGCATCCTTGCCCATGTTTAGATTACGTATATAAGGTATGAAAATAACCGAAGGATCAAGATGATCTACCGGTATTTCAAAAAAACCTTGAATTTGAGGAGCGTGTAAGTCCATTGTCATTACCCTGCTTACCCCTGCAGCCTTCAGCATGTCTGCCGCTACTTTAGATCCAATGGAAACCCTTGGCTTATCTTTTCTATCCTGACGGGCCATGCCAAAATATGGAATTACAGCAGTGATATAATGAGCTGACGCACGCTTAGCAGCATCAATCATTAGCAGCAGCTCAATCAGGTTATCTCCGGGGGCAAATGTAGACTGAATAAGAAACACATCACAGCCGCGCACTGATTCATTAATAGAAGGCTGTATTTCACCATCACTAAACTGTGAAATGGTTATATCACCCAGCGGTCTGCCAAAAGCAGCAGCTATTTTCTCCGCCAGATATTGCGACTGGCGGCCTGAAAACAATTTAATTTCATTTCTGGGCGACATGATGCGTTTTTTATTGAAAACAAGCCGGATTCAAACGAACCCGGCATCTTTTTGTTGACCGACTAGGGGTCGAACCTAGACTCTTCTGAACCAAAATCAGACGTGTTGCCAGTTACACCATCGGTCAAAGTGGGCAGCAAAAATAGGAGATTTTAGGTATTTATAAAGCCTTTTTTAAAAAAAATCTAACGGAACACCCGCTTCAGTTTAAACTCTTTTACAGGAGCAATAACAAGTGGTACTTTTTCAATGGTAACCGAACTGGTATCGAGGCCAAAGGCTTTCTCCTCGCTTAAACTCAGGTAATCCAGTGTGCTGTATGCATCCATTATTAACTCCTCAGAAAGAGAAAGCTCATTCTCATAGGAAAGGTGGCGTTTTAATACCACAAATCGGAAATCTCCCGTTACATTAACTTTACTTAAAGAGGCATAACGCGAGGTAACATCTACTTCATGGTTACGCATCAACTCCTCAACTACCTTTCGGAAATAAAAGTTAATTTTCTGTTCAACCCTAAAGCCAAGCTTAAATTCAATTTTAATTACATCATGCGGCACAATATGATCTACCCTATACTCCATGGTATAAGGCTGGTCAACTACATTTATATGAACAAACCAGTAAACATCAGCTCTTTTGGGCTGTTTTTGAAGAATGGAGTAAATGATTTTATACTCTACATCCATCAAATGGTCGGCACTGGTAAGATAAACCAAATGGGTAGAGTATTTAGATACAGACTCATCCTTACTAAGTTCCTGCAAAACCGGAAGGTAATCTCTGAGGTTAACAAACTCAGTAAGGCGGTTTTTGATTTTTCTTCCTTTAAACCAAACCCACATCACCGTAATGAAAACCATGCTTATCAATAAGGTAAGCCAGCCACCATGAGGTATTTTAACAATATTGGCAATTAAAAAACAAGACTCAATACACAAGTAGACCGCTCCTATGATAAAGATAAACCATTTAGGTGCCCTGATTTTACGCAAGTAGTTTACCAGCAATACAGTTGTCATCATCATGGTGGTAATGATGGCCAAGCCATAGGCAGCTTCCATTTTAGAGGATTCCTTGAAATAAAGTACTATTCCGATACAGCCTGCACATAAAATCCAATTTACACTGGGAACATAAATCTGCCCCTTTGCATCAGAAGGATATTTTAACGTTACTTTTGGCCACACATTTAACCTCAGGGCCTCAGAAACAAGCGTAAATGATCCGCTAATCATTGCCTGGCTGGCTATAATGGTGGCAAGTGTTGCCACCACAATGCCTGTAAGTAGAAACCACTCGGGCATGATGGCAAAAAACGGGTTTATATTAGCGGTTTTAGTACCAACCGAATTGAGCACAAAAGCACCTTGACCAAAATAATTCAACAGGAGAGTGATTTTTACAAAGATCCAACTTACACGAATGTTCTTTTTACCGCAATGACCCATATCTGAGTATAGTGCTTCTGCACCTGTTGTGCAAAGAAAAACGGCACCTAACAACCAAAAGCCTTCCGGATAAAACACAAGAAGCTCATAGGCGTAGCGAGGATTTATCGCTTTTAATACTTCTGGATGAGAAGCAAGGCTTATTAAACCCAGAACACCCAGCATGCTGAACCATACCAGCATTACCGGACCAAACATGCGGCCAACAATATTGGTACCCATGCGCTGCAAAAGAAACAACAGGGTAATGATTGCAATAACGATAGGAAGCGTAGGTATATCTGGATTTAATATAAGTAAACCCTCTACAGCTGAAGAAACAGAAATGGGTGGCGTAATCATGCCATCGGCAAGCAGTGCACAACCACCAATTATAGCAGGGAAAATGAGAAAGGGTTTTCTACGTCTGACCAGGGCATACAAAGAGAAGATGCCACCTTCACCGTTGTTATCGGCACGTAAAACTATGATTACATATTTAATTGTGGTTTGGAGGGTAATGGTCCAGAAAATGGCAGAAAGGCCGCCATAAATCAAATCTGTTGAGATGCTTTTACCAGAAACTATTGCTTTAAAAACATAGAGCGGAGAAGTACCTATATCTCCGAAAATAATACCCAACGCTACCAAGAGCCCACCAGCGGTGAGCTTAGACATCTTGCTGTGATGATCTGACACTGCTTTATTGTTTAAACAAATGTATAAACTAAATTTAATAACAAACGAAAAAAATTAGAAGGCATGCTCAGAAATGAAATAAATTTTCATCAGCTGTAAATCCTCCTTGCTAAATTCATTGCCATATTCCTTCAATGCATCTTCGATAGAGTCGGTTTCGCTTTTCTTAAAAAAGTCCATCACCTCATCCAAGGTTTCATCATCGGTTAGCTCTTCTACATAAGCGCGCAAATTCAATTTGGTACCCGACATTACAATAGTTTGTAGTTCATTAAGTAAATCGGGCAGGCTCATACCCAAAGAACGGGAGATATCTGCCAGTGAAATCTTTTTATCAATATTGGTAATGATGGCAATTTTTTTGGCTGATTTGTTTACCACACTTTTTACCACAACATCCTCTGCACGTTCTATATTATTATCCTCTACATATTTGGCAATTAAATCAAGGTAAGGCTTGCCAAATTTCATGGCTTTCCCTTTGTTTACCCCGGTTATCTTACTCAGCTCATCCATGGTGATGGGGAACTTAAACGCCATTTCCTCCAATGCTGCTTCCGGAAAGATGATGTAAGGTGGTAAGCCTTGCTGCTTACCTACTTTTCTTGTTAGGTCTTTCAGCATATCAAACAATACTTCATCAAACACATTCTCTACCTCTACTGCTTCATCATCATCCATTACCCGTTCAAATTTCTGGTCAACCGCCATCTCTAATTTTACTGGCTTTTTCAAATACGTTTCGCCCTTTTCATTTAGGCTAAGCAAACCATAATTCTCGATATTCTTAGTAATATAACCGTTTACAAGCAGCATGCGAATAACGGATTTCCAATATATCTCATCACGCTCTTTGCCTTTACCGAAAGACTCCAATTTATGGTGATCACTCAATCCTACTTCGTGTGTTTTTTTACCGACCAAAATCTCTACCACATGCTTCAGGTTATGTTTACCTTTGATAGCCTGAACTGTTTTAAGAACAAGGATGGCAGCATCTTTGGCATCTTCTTTCGTTTTCGGATGACGACAGTTGTCACACATTTTGTTGCACTCCTTTTCGGCAAACTCTTCACCAAAATAATGCAACAGGAATTTCCTTCTGCAGGAAGATGTTTCTGCAAATGCCTGCGTTTCAAAAATGAGCAACTCGCCAATTTCACGCTCTGCCACAGGCTTGTCTTTCATAAACTTTTCCAGCTTTTCAATATCAGCAGGATTGTAAAATAAGATACATTCTCCTTCCAACCCATCACGCCCACTTCTACCGGTTTCCTGGTAATAGCCTTCTATACTTTTAGGAATATCGTAATGAATCACAAAACGCACATCCGGCTTATCAATACCCATACCAAATGCAATGGTTGCTACAATTACATCACACTCCTCCATCAGGAATGCATCTTGGTGGGCAGCGCGCATTTTTGCATCCAAGCCTGCATGGTAAGGCAAGGCCTTGATGCCATTGGCTTTTAATATCTCAGCAAGTTCTTCAACTTTCTTTCTGCTTAAACAATAAATAATACCTGATTTGCTTTTGCGTGATTTGATAAAAGAAACCAACTCTTTTACCACTTCATTCTTCTTGCCTTTTGGCCTTACCTCATAATAAAGATTGGAACGGTTAAAAGAAGATTTATAAAGTGTGGCATCTGTCATTTGGAGATTTTTAATAATATCCTGCTGCACTTTAGGAGTTGCCGTTGCGGTTAATGCCATCATCGGAACATCCTTAATCTCTTTTACCATTTGTTTTATTCTGCGGTACTCAGGCCTGAAATCATGTCCCCACTCAGATATACAATGGGCTTCATCTACCGCCACAAAAGAAATATTAATGCTTTTCAGAAAATCAATGGTTTCATCTTTCTTTAATGTTTCAGGGGCTATATACAGCATTTTGGTATTACCTCCCGTCACATCGTGTTTAACTTTTGTGATCTCTGTTTTAGACAAGGATGAATTCATGAAATGAGCAACCGTATCATGGCTGAAGCTCCTGATTTGATCAACCTGATTTTTCATCAGGGCGATAAGCGGAGAGATGATAATAGCGGTGCCAGGAAGCATTAGTGCGGGTAGCTGGTAGCAAAGTGACTTGCCACCACCTGTTGGCATAATCACAAATGTGTCATTGCCTTTAAGCAGATTATTGATAATGATTTCCTGTTCGCCTTTAAAACTATCAAACCCGAAAAATTCCTGCAGGCATTCTTTTGCACTTTTTTGTGCTGTTTTTGTTTTAGCCATGATTTTGACTTAAATCCTTTTTTATTAAAAGGGGCACGAAGTTAATACGCCAAATCCTTTTTTGAAAATTTGAAGGCTAAATTCGTTATTTGCGTATGGCAACACATCGTTTAATATGGATAAAACGTTATATACCAGATTATTAAATAATTTTCCCATCAACTATTTAAGGCAGTTTTAATATAAATGAATAAAAATAAGAATTATTACGCCATCATCATGGCTGGCGGAATCGGAACCCGCTTCTGGCCGTCCAGCCGAAGCGCCTATCCAAAACAGTTTCTGGATATTCTGGGTGTGGGAAAGAGTTTACTGCAGTTAACCTATGAGCGTTTTCTGAATCATTTTGATGAAAACAACATATACATTGTTACGAATCAGTTATACGCAGATTTGGTAAAAACTCAATTACCGGAAATACCTGAGCAATGCATATTGGGCGAACCGGCAATAAAAAATACAGCAGCTTGTATTGCATATGCAACAGCCAAAATTGGTAAGATAAATACACATGGCGTTTGTGTTATTGCACCATCTGATCATCTGATCTTAAATGAGCAGGAATTCATCCACAATATTGATCATGCAATGGGCTATGCTCAGAAAAGTAATGCCCTGATTACACTTGGTATCAGGCCTAGCAGACCTGACACCGGTTACGGATATATTCAGTACATCAGCAATAACGAAGCAGATAATATTTACCGCGTTAAAACATTTACAGAAAAACCAACACTTGAAATTGCACAAACCTTTATTGAGAGCGGTGACTTTTTATGGAACGCAGGTATTTTTGTTTGGAGTATTTCTTCTATAAAGGAGGCATTTAAGCACCATATGCCAGAGCACCATGCCTTGTTTAAAGAGGCTGCCAGGAGTTTCTTTACTGCTGATGAACCCAAAGTGATACAATCTATTTACGAGCAGTGCAGAAGCGTTTCCATTGATTATGGTATCATGGAAAAGGCAGAAAATGTATACGTTATTCCTGTTGATTTTGGTTGGAGTGATCTGGGTACCTGGACCTCTCTTTATGAGAATCTTGAAAAAGACGAACATAGAAATGTAATCAGGGGTAAAAATGTAATGGCTTATGATGTTTCCGGGAGTATGGTAAGCGCTTCGGGAGATCGGCTGGTGGTATTAAAGGGTGTAAAAGACTTAATAATTGTAGATACAAAAGATGTTGTATTGATTTGCGATAAGAATTTGGAGCAAGAGGTAAAACAAATTGTTACAGATATTAAGTTAAAATTTGAAGATAAATACACCTGATGCGTATTCCTTTTTTAAAACCGGGAGATACCATTGGCATTGCAGCTACGGCACGCAAAATTTCAGCAGATGAAATAACTCCTGCTATTCAAATTTTTGAATCATGGGGATTGAACGTCCAATTGGCATCTACCCTTTTTGAAACACAAAACCAATTTGCAGGCAACGACCAACAACGGGCAAGTGGTTTTCAGAAATTATTAGATACCCCCAGTGTTAAAGCCATTATTTGTGCCCGCGGTGGTTATGGCACTGTTAGAATAATAGACCAGCTAAGCTTTGATATTTTTAACCAGCATCCCAAATGGATTATTGGATATAGTGACATAACCGTATTACATAATCATATTCATCAACAATATAAAATACCTACGCTGCATGCCACCATGCCTATAAATATGCAGCCTGATAAGGCCGATGATGAAAGCATAGGAAACCTGCGCAAAATATTATTTGGAGAAAAATCGGAGGCTACATCAACCGGGCATCATTTGCTTAACAGAAACGGAACAGCCAAAGCACCCTTGGTAGGTGGCAACCTTTCTGTATTGTATAGCTTGGTGGGCTCTGCTTCTGATGTAGATACAGCAGGTAAAATTTTATTTCTCGAAGATTTGGATGAATACCTCTATCATATTGATAGAATGATGATGAATTTGAAACGTAACGGTAAGCTGCATGCATTAGCAGGACTGGTTGTTGGAGGGATGAGTGACATGAAAGACAATGCCATTCCATTTGGATTAACAGCTGAAGAAATCATCAAACAACACGTGTCTGATTATGATTTTCCGGTTTGTTTTTCCTATCCGGCAGGACATGAAAAGCGGAATTTGCCATTAATACTTGGTGCTGAATATCATTTAACCGTAAATGAAAATGGTTCAATGCTTGATTTGATACAACAAATCAAATAAGTTTGCACATTGATACTAATCGGGGTGTAGCGTAGCCTGGTATCGCGCCAGCATGGGGTGCTGGAGGTCGTAGGTTCAAATCCTGCCACTCCGACAATCAAAGCCTGAACATGAAAATGTTCGGGCTTTTTTGTTATGAAGCCGTCAACAACTTAGTTGTTGTAAGGCTGAATGGCAAAAAAGCCTACAGTCGCGCAGCGACAGGCTTTGATTGAGCATCCACTCCCCTCAGGATTATTTAAATCCAACAAAAAAGCCTACAGTCGCGCAGCGACAGGCTTTGATTGCATAGGCGGATTAGCTGCTATCTATCGTTTTAAACCATCTTGAGAATTGTTGCAGAATTCATACATTGCGCTCATTAAAGTTAATCAACATGAAACAAGCTTTACTTTTTTTCTGTACACTTTTAGTCTCTCAGGTATTTGCTGCAAATGGCGATACAACAACCATACGTGCGTTCGATAAATTTCATATGAACCGATATGGTAATTTTGACAAACGCGTAGGTTTCCCTTCTTCTGATAAAAAAAGCCAGCGTATCTGGTTACGCCTCACGTTGGGATGCTTATCAAATGGGCAGTGTGAATGGGATTACACACTAAAAGTAGCTATCAGAGAAAATACAGGAAAAAAAGATTCAACATTAAAACAGGCACCTTCATTCAGGGTAAATGGCAATATACAGGACTCCCTTCTTTATAGCAGCGATACTACATGGATTAATAGTTTTAACAGCACAACTAAAAAAACAGACTCAGTACCTGCTGCAAAATATACCATCATCAGGTATTTAAACACATTGACTCCAACCACTCCAACAGATACCATCATAGGCTGGGCAGCTAACTTTTATCGTTACACTTTTGACAGCACAGGCAAAAAAATAGATTCAACCTTCATCGCATCCAATAGTAAAATTACCAAAGTAAATACACCTTACTACGATGTTTTTGATGTAATTAACACCTGGGAAATGGCCAGATTAATTACACCATATGCCAAATTCTTCCCAAAGACTTTTCAATACCAGTATATTTTTGATGTAACAGATTTTATGCCATACCTGCACGACTCTGCTGATGTGCGTATAACTTATGAAGGATATACGTACGGATTTACATCTACCATTGATTTTCATTTTATTGAAGGCATAACCAATCGTGAACCCATCAGACTTGAAAAAGTTTACAGCGGATATTTTCCTTACGGCAATCCGAATAACTCTATTGAAAACTACCTAACACTGAAAACTTTTAAAATTGACTCTAACATTGCTGAAAGTAAGTTGCGAATTATGGTAACCGGACATGGAGGAGAGCAAAATGAAAATTGTGCTGAATTTTGCAAGAAAAACTACTACCTGAAAATAAATAACAACACCCCTATTACCCAGTCTGTATGGAGAGACAATTGCGGTTCTAATCCTATCATTAATCAGGGCGGTACTTGGATCTATGACCGCTCCAACTGGTGTCCGGGTGAGTTAATTAAGCCATTTGAATATACACTAACCGCTAAAGCAAATGATAGCCTGAAAATAGAACTTGATATGGACGACTTTACTGCAAACGGTAGCGCAGGTTACGGTTATGAGGCTTACCTGGTTTATTATAAACCAAACCAACGTGCAATGGATGCAGGCATTGAGGAGATAATGGCTCCAACCAATAATTTCTGGCATAGCAAATATAACCCGGCATGCGATCATGGCAGGGTGCGTATTAAAAATTTCGGAAAGGAAACCATAAATTATGTGCGCTTTAAATTCAAAGCAGGTAATGCACCTGTGCAAACAGGCGAATTTTTTACCACATTGCTTCCTAATGAAAGTGTGGAAGCTCCGCTTTATTACATAAACTGGCAAGGCGATCTAAGCAATAAAACATTTGAGGTATGGATTGATGCGGTGAATTGGAAACCTGATACCTATACCGACAATAATACATTGAAAAGCACTTTCAATATCACCCAAACTATTCCACTTAGATTTGTGGTGGAAACAAGAACCAATCAGCGTCCAACCGACAATGACTATTCCATTACCGATACCGAAGGTCGGGTTAAATTCAGCAAAGTGTTTACCCAGCCAAATACCACACACTATGATACAGTGACTTTAGGCTACGGTTGCTACACTTTTAAGTTTAATGATAAAGGAGGTAATGGATTGAGTTTCTGGAACCCACCGGTTGAAGGTGCAGGTTATGTTAGATTCATGAATGCCTATGAATTTGGATTGCTAAAAACCTTTACTGCAGACTTTGGCAACTTCACCCAATTTAACTTTACCACCGGTTCACCAGTTGGCCAAAATGAGTTATCATCATTCAAACCTTCTTTTAATATCTATCCTCAACCTGCTTCTGAAATGATTCACTTGCAAATTGAACATATCTATCCTGTTTCTATTGAGCTAATAGATCTGCACGGCCGTTTGGCGAAAAGTTATTCAGCAGATGAAATTGCAAGACAGCAACTCCCCATACGCGGCATACAGCAAGGAATTTATTTGCTTCAACTTAAAGGTACAAAAGGAGAATTACTGGTTAAAAAAGTTGTGATTGAGTAGTACTCATTACCTAAATGTATATCTGAACCCGGCAAAAAAGCGTATTCCCAGAAGTGGGGCAAAGTTGTAACTCGGGTCAAATCGATATCCGTTGGGATTACTAATTACGTCATCTGCTGATTTGTCAAACGGGTCAAAAGGTCGCAGGATGGGGTGTTCCGGCATAAAATTGAAGATATTTTTTATACCGCCATACCACTCATAATTCTTATAGATTTTAGTGAATTGAACATTCTGTAAACTAAACCATGGCGAGTACTCGGGTCTGAAATCATTAGGTACCACCGGCAAGCGCATGGGGCCATAAACTTGCCCTGTCCAATCACAGCGAAAACCCAATCTTGTGAAAGTATAAGATACCTGAAAAGTGCCTGAAAATCCTGGAGCATGAATCTGCTTTGATATTGTGAAATTGCCGTTAGTATCTTCCTCTCTTTTGAACACATTCATTAGCGTAATACCTGCATTTAGCTTAAGAGGGAACGTAAAGTTCATATCTGCATTACAAGAAAAACCACGCGAGACGGCATTTCCTCTTAGGTTTGCATACATTATTTTTGTTGGATCCTGATCGTAATTAGCCAAAATACGGTTGCTGAAATACGTGTAAAACAAGGTAGCATCCAAAGTAAGAAATGCCTTATTAAAATGCACCAGCCACTGATGATTGAGGTTTACATTCCATGATTCTTCCGGTTTTAATCGCTCTGCAATTACCACATCTCTTGCTCCTGATAGAGCTGCATGATCTTCTGTAAATAAATTAACCACCCGAAAGCCGTTACCCACTGTAATACGAATGGTATGATTAATAGCAGGGGTCCATTTATAATTCAATCTGGGCGAAAATATGCTACCATGATTATTAAAATAATCATGGCGCATGCCAAGTAGCAATTTGTGTTTTTTATGTAGTGAGATTTCATCCTGTACAAATAATCCTGGCAAATAATTAATGACCGGCTTGCCGGCACCTGTTGACGTTTGGGTTGCAACAGAATTATCATCATAAAAAGTATGTCTGTAAGTAACACCACTTAACAGATCGTGCCGTAAGCCAATTTTTTTATCCCAAAGCAATTGAGCAAACGCTACCTGCTGCTGCCCAAAGTATGGCATGGTACCATACCATGAAAGCTGATAATGATAATTGTAGGAGGCGGTAATCTTTAACTTCTCCTGAACAGGCAAAGCATACGTTGCCAAGACCTCAAAACGATTGGTTTGGATAGACTCACCATAAATACTATCGCTGCCTTTCCACTGCCGTGACCAATTTGTTTGCCCACCCCAGCGGTCTTCATTGAAAAAACGCACGGCCATTGATGCTTCTTTATTTTGTCTGCGTTTGAATGAAAGTTTATTGAATACCGAGAAACGCTTCTGCAAAGCCAGATCTGTAAATTGATCCTGATTTTTATCCCATACCCGATTAAGATAAAAATAATTGGCTGAGAAAAAACCGCTTACTTTTTTAAAATGATATCCAAGTCCAGCGTCAAGATTCCATTCATCATAGGTAGTACCAAACATATCAAGGGTAAATGAGGCCGCCTTTTCGGCCTTCTTTGTAATTACATTGATTAAACCTGCTACCGCCTCTGAACCATATAAGGTTGATGCAGGACCTTTGACAATCTCAATACGTTCTATCATTGAATTTGGAATACCAGATAGACCATAGACGGTTGATAAAGCGCTCACAATCGGCATTCCATCAATTAAGATCATGGTATAAGGGCCATCCATACCGTTCATATGTATATCGCCCGTATTACAAACATTACAGTTCATGGTTGGCTGAACCCCATTTATCATTTGCAATGCATCAAACATATTTGATGTAGGGTTACTCTGAAAAAACTTAGGTGTATAAATTTCAACCGGAACAGGAGACTGAAGTTTACTAATTTCCTTCATTGTGCCGCTTATCACAACTTCGTTCAGTGAAGACGGATTTGGTTTAAGCATTACATCCAGTTGTTTCCGCTCTCCAGATTTCAAGTCTACTTTAGTTACCTGTTTTTCATAACCAAGCAAAATAAATTCCAAGAAATGAGCACCTGCATCCAAATCATTTATAATAAAATATCCATTTGCATCGGTAACTGCACCTGTTTTATGGCCATCCCATTTTACATAGACTCCTGCCAGTAAGCCATCATCACCCTTGACTATACCTGATATAGCAGCCTGTGCAAATAAAATAGCAGGTGCCATTAATACACATATGAATAAAACTATTCTTATCACTTTTTTGGCAAATATAAATTTATTTTTAGATATGTCTAAATTTATAACTTGTGAATAAGTTTACCTAAGCAGATGGCTTTGGCATGAAATATGAAATACCTTTGTTTATCTTAATAAACAAGTGATGAAAATATTAGCTATGAAACTTGCTTTTGTTATGCTGTTTTGCAATTCCATTTTTGCCCAAACGCAAATGAAGGAGTATGACTCATTTAAGAAAGAGCATGAACTAAAAACCGCATTCCTTAAATTAGATATGACGGCTTTTGCACAAGATAATGTTGTGTTCGTATGCGATACCATTGAGCGTCAAGTAAAACCTTCTGAATTAAATGATTTAATGAGAACACATGTACGTTTTCCCAGAAATACACAAATCAAAAAAGCCTCTGAAACCAATAACGGTTGGGTGCAAACCTTTGGAATTTATAAAGATGATGATGCCATTATGTATATAAGATTTACCATTAACCCGGATAACGAAAAACTGGAAGAGGTGAACGTTGAAAAGAACAATTAATCAGCGTAATCATGTATATAAACGAAGGCATGCATAATGTCTTCCCTTTCTTTTTTATCATTGCAGCGTAAATCATTTGTGTTATTTACGGAAATATCTGGAGGCACATTTGAGCTAAAATTAATTTATTCATGAGCAACAAAGAACCTAAATTCAGGACATTTCAATTAAGCGAAATGAAAGTGATGGATGTACAGGCGCTGCTTCAGGGTGCCATTGCTCCCCGTCCTATTTGCTTTGCCAGCACCATTGATAAAGGAGGTCATATCAATCTGAGCCCTTTTAGTTTCTTCAATATTTTTAGTTCCAATCCTCCGGTTGTTATTTTTTCCCCGGCTAGAAGAGGGCGTGATAATACCACCAAACATACACTTGAGAACGTGCTGGAAGTGCCTGAAGTATGCATCAACATGGTTAATTACAATATGGTGCAGCAAGCCAGTTTAAGCAGCACAGAATATCCTAAATATACGAATGAATTTATTAAAGCAGGACTAACCCCAGAAGCTTCGGTGAGCATTAAACCTCCGCGTGTAAAAGAATCGCCCGTACAAATGGAATGCATCGTGACACAGGTGATGCCATTGGGAAATGAAGGCGGTGCTGGAAATCTGGTTGTTTGTGAAGTTAAAATGGTTCATGTAAATATGGATGTAATAAATGCCGTTGGGAAAATTGATCAAGAAAAAATAGATCTGGTAGCCAGAATGGGTGGCGACTGGTATGCGCGCGCATACGGTGAAGCTCTATTTGAAGTACCCAAGCCACTCACCACACTAGGGATGGGTGTAGATGCATTACCGGAAGAAATAAGATATAGCAGTGAATTAACAGGTAATGACTTAGGAATGCTTGGCAATACCGAAAACTTGCCGGATAAAGATAGCATTGCAGTATACATTAAAATGAATAAACAGCTTCAACTTACGCTGGAAAAATATTCTGGGGATGAATTAAAAACAGAGTTGCATAAACTTGCACATGAGCTATTGCTAAAAAAAGATGTTCAATCGGCATGGAAAGTATTACTGAGCTGAATTACCAAGGCCCCAAAACCGAAACATGTGTTTTGGAATAGGCACCAAAGCATCCCAGACCACCTTCTATATTTGAATAAACAATATTAGGCTCAGAAAACGGGTCATTACCCTTATCATTTAGCCGGCTCAGGTGATACTTATAATAATGTACATCTGTGTTTAGTAAATAAACATCAAAATTATTTACAATACCTTCAGTTATATAATTGAGATAATTAGACACTTCTAGTCTTTTTCCATCTTTATCTTTATCTTCATACATGGTGCTGCCAAGATCATTATAAAATGGCGCACCACCCATTACATCTATCTTTTCCTCCGTATATAATCGATAGTAATTTTTTATTAGCGGTTCATCTATCCATGTTGCTAATATCCTATACGTATATCGATCTAAATCCTCTTTTCTGCGTAAAGGTAATGCTGAAAGTAATGGAACGTATGAAGATGGCACAATACAATTAGCAGTAACAGTTTCGCCCGCTTTTGTTTTGACTGAAATACGATATAACGTTCCTCGTTTAATTTTAAACGTAAGGGTATCGGCTATATAAGCTTGCAAAAAATTATTATACAATAACTTAACGGTCTGGTTGTTCCCGGATAACTCTACATCGGCATCGGTAATTAACTCAGGACCTAAGGATTGAGTGAATATAGGAGCTGAGTAACTTAGCTGTGCTGTTATCATGGAATCATCAGGAGATATGATACAAAACACGCTCACCTTCTTCTCGGCCTTGGGTATTTCCACATCAGTAACCGGCTTTTCGCAGGCTATTAGCGCAGAAATAACGATAGGTATGATACTTAACCTTTTCATGTCTGATTAAAATTTAATATTCCATGAGATTGAAGGAATAATCGGGAAAAGTGACACCTGCTTGAGCACGCGCTCATTGGCTCGACCTGGAAGGAATCCACCATCTTTGCTCCCAATAAAATAAAAGAATGGATTTTGCCTGCTATATAAATTATAAACGCTCACTTCTATAGTACGAACATATTTTGGGAATTTCTTAAGAAATTGCACACCAATATCCCACCGATGATAAGGAGCCATTCGGAAATCGTTTCTGCCGGTGTACTGAGAAACATAATAATTAAATCCTGCAGGTAAGGCATTACCGGGTTGATGAACGGGAGCATTATAATCTCCAATAGGTAAGGTTATGGCATTGCCGGTTCCGTAAACCCATGTTGATGCGAGTGAGATGCCATTTTTATTCTTCTCTTCTTTCCTCAACTTATACATACCGACCAAAGAGAGATCATGTCTGCGATCATACCTTGCATAGAATTTATTGCCATTGTTTAACTCATCAAACTGCAATTGTGTCCATGAGAGTGTGTAACCAATCCAGCCGGTAAATCTTCCTGTTTTTTTCTGCACAAACAACTCTAACCCGTATGACCAACCTTGACCGGAGGTGACATTTTGCTCCCAGTTAAATGTTGCTCCGCTTTCATCTGCACCCTGGGCTTCCAGAAAGCTTGCTCCTTCTTTATATGCAATAATGCCATCTGATTTCTTGTAGTAGCCCTCAACCGAAACAGAGAATTCCTTTTCTTCAAAATCTTTTACGATTCCAGCTGCCACTTGCTGTGAACGCTGTGGGTTCAAATTATTGGTAGATGGCACCCATAAATCTGTAGGCAGGCCTACACCAGTATTACTCAACAGATGAATGTATTGATTCATTATAGCATAAGAGGCTTTCAATGCTATATCAGACTTAAATTGGTATGCAATATTTAAACGTGGTTCCAGATTGATATATGATTTTTCTTTGGGGGCGAAATGTGTGAGTCTTATACCCGGATTTAAGCGAACTCGGCTACCTACCTTGATTACATCTTCTATATATACTGCATTTTCCCATGCATATAAACGTCTCACATTATTAATCTGCTCAGTTGCGGCATTATCCTCAACAACCAAAGCATTTGGTGTAAACCGATGATAGATGGCGTGAACTCCGGCCCTTATAGAATGGGCAGGTGCAGGTCTGTAATCAATATCATGTTTAAAGCTCCAATCCTGGATACCTGTTGAGTATCGCAACATAAATTTCTGTGTTTCAAACGTGGTGGTGATATAATTCTCAAATGTATAGTCACTAAAGATTAGAGAGGTATTAGAAAATAGTTTGTTGTTATAAAGATGATTCCACCTAAGTGTTGCAGTAGCATTCCCCCAATTGATTCCACCTTCAAACAAATTTGCCCCTTCTTTTGATGAGAAGAAGAACTTATCTCGCCCGAAGTAACCACTCAGATAAATCCTGTCCTTTTCTGAAAATTCATAATTTAACTTGACATTTAAATCATAAAAGTAATATCCGCCATCATACCCTGATGGCAAAAAAGGACGATACAATGCATCGGCATAGGTCCTTCTTCCTGATACCAGAAATGAAGATTTCGTTTTTTTTAACGGACCTTCAAAAGTAGCTCTGGTTGAAATAAGCCCTATACCTACGTCTCCATGATAGCTTTCTTTATTGCCCTCTTTCATGCTCATATCGAGCACAGATGATAGACGACCGCCATACCTTGCCGGGAAACCTCCCTTTACCAATTCTATACTTCTAAGCGCATCACCATTAAACAATGAAAAAAATCCAAATAAGTGAAATGCATTATATACGATTGCATCATCCAGAATAATCAGATTCTGGTCAGGCCCTCCGCCTCTTACATATAAACCTGAATTGCCTTCACTGCCTTTCTGAACACCGGGAAGGAGCTGTATGACCTTCAACACATCTTTCTCACCCAACAATGCAGGAATATCCTTAACCTGAGAAACCGGAATTTCAATCACGCTCATTTGTGTGGTTTCAGATTGCTTTTGGTATTTATTGGCACTAATAACAACCTCTTGTAAAGTAGTGGCTCGTTCCAAATCAATATTAAAATTCACGGGTGAGCGCAAATCAATACGAAAGGCTCTTGTTGTATAGCCTACATATGATACAATAATTTCAAAAGTATCAGCCGGTAGTGTTATTGAATAAAAACCATACACATTGGCTACCGTGCCATTTTTATATTTGGGTATATATACTGTCGCTCCAATTAAAAACTCTCCGCTGCCACTTTCACGAATGTAACCACTTAGGGTATTTTTATTTACCTGCTGGCCTTTGCCGGCTAAGCAAACCAATGTAAGTAGAGCTAGAAAATGAAGTCTTATGATAGCAACCGAGCTTTTCATGGCAAGGTATACCTTAGAACTTGTTCTTCCACATCATGCTCTCCACGGGCTTCACTGTGCGCTTGTTGTACTTGGCGTTTTTCTTGCTATTGTACATGGTTTCAATGTCTCCTTCTACTGCAAAATAAATAAGCTGTCCAATAGGCATACCTGCATAAATTCTTACCGGTTGTGCGCAGGAAATTTCAAGTGTCCATGTATTACAGAAACCTACATCGCCCTTACCAGCCGTAGCATGAATATCAATTCCTAAACGGCCTGTGCTTGATTTGCCCTCCAAAAAAGGAACATGGGCATGCGTTTCTGTATACTCTGCAGTTACGCCAAGATATAGTGTGTTGGGTTGCAACACAAAACCATCCGTTGGTATTTCAAATATTTCAATCTTGTTGTGCTCGCGGGCGTCCAATACCCTATCTTTATAAGTTCCTAGGTAGCGACCTAAATGAACGTCATAAGAATTGGTGCCGAGGTACTCTCGCTTAAAAGGCTCAATAAGAATATTGCCTTTTTCTATTTCCTCTAAAATACGCTTGTCTGAAAGAATCATGTTTTCAAATTTCACGCAAAATAGGCTGCATGGGTATTGGATAATCTACAAATTGTTCACATAAATTAGTGCTGAAAGTTAGTTGTTGGTTCTACGGGGTAAGGCTTTAACGCACGATACCAATATCATCCGCGAAAAATAGCCCATTTTTCCTATATTCGTTTTGCAAGCTAAGTTCAAAAGTGCTGATGAAATCTAAAAATATTAAAACCTGTTTAAGTTGCGGCAGTGAGTTAAAGGGACGTGCCGATAAAAAGTTCTGCGATGATCAGTGTCGTACCTCCTATAACAACCAACTTAAGGCAGATACCACCCATATGCGCAATATTAATAATGCACTTAGAAAGAACAGAAAAATTATAGAATCATTAATTGATCCTGTTGAAGGTAAATCAAAAACCACACGACAAAAACTACTCGACAAAGGATTTAGCTTTACCTACCACACCCATACCTATACAACCAAGGCCGGTGCAACCTATGTATTCTGCTATGAGTATGGCTACCTGCCATTGGAGCACGATTACTTTATGCTGGTAAAAAGAAATGAAGATAACTAATTGTATGAAAGCCCTTGGCCTCATAGCGTTTCTTTTACTTTGCATGTTTTTGCAGGCACAGCAAATTGAGCTGATGGTATTGGGCACGGCACAAGATGGAGGCTATCCGCAAGCCGGTTGCAATAAATCTTGTTGTAAAACTGCATGGAATAATCCTGAACAAAGACGTTGGGTATCCTGCATTTCCATTATAAACCAAAGTAGCAACGAAGCATGGCTGTTTGATATCACACCTGATTTCAGGGAACAATGGCAGTTGCTCCAACAAAAAACAAATGATTCTATTAAGCTTGCCGGAATATTTTTAACACATGCACATATGGGCCATTATTCCGGGTTAATGCATCTGGGCAGAGAAGCCATGGGGAGCAAATCTATTCCGGTATATGTGCTACCCCGTATGAAGAACTATCTTGAAAATAACGGTCCATGGAGCCAACTCGTCCGGCTAAAAAACATACAGCTGATACCATTAACTGCAGATAGCACAAAGGGTTTGATAAAAGATTTAAAGGTAACTCCGTTAACGGTTCCTCACCGGGATGAGTTTAGTGAAACAGCTGCGTTTATGATTACCACAGGTAAAAGGAATATCCTATACTTACCGGATATTGATAAATGGGAAAAATGGGATACAAATGCAATAGCGTTATTAAGCAGCGTTGATCTGGCTTTTGTAGATGCCACTTTCTGGAGTGCAACTGAATTGCCCGGCAGAAACATGGCAGAGATTCCACATCCGCTGGTAATTGAGAGCATGCAGTTTCTGAGGACCGTTAGCTCTAAAATTTATTTCATCCATTTGAATCACACCAATCCTTTATTAGGTAAAAAAAGCTCTGAAGGGCTATTGCTTAAGAATAGCGGATTTCAGTTGGCTGAGCAAGGTCAAATCATTCAGGTAAAATAATGGAACTCAATACAACTTTTTATGAAACAGAATTGCAGGTAAGACCTGATGACATAGATATGTTTCAACACGTGCACAGTACACGATACCTAGATTATGTGCTGGCCGCAAGATATGATCAGATGGAACGCTGCTACGGAAATCCCATGCATGTGTACTTGGAAAAGGGGCTGGGCTGGGTAGCCAATAGCTGCTTTATCGAATTTAAACGTGCATTAAAACTAGGCGATACCATGTGTGTTAGAACGAGAATTATAGAAGTGCGGAAAAACGATGTGAAAGTTGAGTTTGAAATCCTGAATAGAAAATCCGACAAGTTATGCTGCAATGGCTATTTTTACTTTACCCTTGTTGAATTGCAAAACGGGAGGGCTGTTGCTATTCCGGATTGGGTGCAGGGATTGTATGTTAAAAATAAATAACGTAAATATAATAAGTACCAATTGATTTGGAAATCATATCTTGTAAATTGTATCTGTATCTATAGATGAAAACTCCGCTAAAACAACAAATTAAATTTGCTCCAGACGAAAAGAGCCTCTTCTTTCCAATGCTAAAAAAGAGAGTTGACGGGTATTTTCAGGAAAATAACTTAAGTAAATTTGCAGATAAGCGGATGTACATAAAATCAATCATTCTCCTTAGCACTTATTTCATTCCCTTTTTGATTCTGATATTTTTTACTCCTGCATGGCCTTTATCCCTTATTGTATGGTTTCTTATGGGTATAGGTATTGCAGGTATTGGCATGAGCGTAATGCATGACGCCAACCATGGATCCTACTCCTCCAATAAAACAATAAACTTTCTAATGGGGCACACCCTCAATGCCATTGGTGGTTCTGTTTTGAACTGGAAGCTACAGCACAATATTCTCCACCACACCTATACCAACATAACCCATATTGATGAAGATATAGAAGACAGACTGGTGCTGAAATTTTCGCCCCATACAAAAACCAAATGGTTTCATCGCTTTCAATGGATCTATGCAATTTTTTTCTACGGGCTGCTCACGCTTTACTGGGCGCTGTTTAAAGACTTTGTGCAATTTGTACAGTTTTCTAAAAATGGCGTAAATGCCCAGTCACGCTCTGAGAAAGTTGTTTCTCTGGTAAAAATTATAGCTATCAAAGTATTTTACTTTTGCACTGTTATAGGTGCCCCATATGCTTATTGTAAAATCCCGCTTGTTCAAATAGTAATAGGATTTTTGCTTATGCATTTTGTAGCAGGCATCATTTTAACTGTTATTTTTCAGTTGGCACACACCTTAGAACATACAGCGCATCCACTGCCATCTTCAACCGGAGTGATTGAAACCGACTGGGCTATTCATCAACTGCAAACAACCGTAAATTTTGCTCCTAACAACAAATGGCTCTCGTGGTATGTTGGCGGGTTAAATTACCAGATAGAACACCACCTGTTCCCTAAAATATCGCATGTACATTATCCTGCCATTTCAATTATTGTTAAAGCTACCGCAAAGGAGTTTGGCATACCTTATCACGAAAACAATACCCTATTTCAAGCCATTCGATCTCATTTCAAGTTTATGAAGGAAATTGGGAAGCTACCAGACCTTCATACCGCAATAGGATAAAAAAAAAGTTGCTTCAATTTTGAAGCAACTTTTTTATTTAAATTAAATCCATTACCAGATTTTAACACGTTTGTTATCATCCAGCCACATCTTGTGCTTAGGTTTTACATCAAACGCAGCATAGAACTGTGGCATATTAGAAAGCGGACCAAAAACACGATACTGTGCCGGTGAGTGCGGGTCGGTGAGCACCTGGTTACGCAAATACTCTGGACGGGCATGGGTGCGCCAAACTTGTGCAAATCCTATAAAAAAACGCTGTTCAGGAGTAAATCCATCTATTATCACACGTTTCTTATCTTTTATACTCATCTGATACGCTTCGTAAGCCACTGTTAAACCAGCTAAATCTGCAATATTCTCACCGAGTGTTAACTGCCCGTTTACAAAAACAGAATCAAGCACTTCAAATTTATTAAACTGTTCTACCAGCACTTTTGTGCGCTCTTCAAATTTCTTTCTATCCTCATCGGTCCACCAACTGTTCAGATTTCCTTTTGCATCATACTTGCTACCCTGATCATCAAAACCATGAGAAAATTCATGCCCTATCACTGCACCAATAGCTCCATAATTGGCAGCATCATCCCTATTGGGGTCAAAGAATGGTGGCTGCATAATGGCTGCAGGAAATACAATTTCATTCATAACCGGGCTGTAGTACGCATTTACTGTTTGAGGCAACATACTCCACTTAGTTTTATCTACCGGCTTGTTCAGCTGATCAACCATATCCTCAAAACCAAATACCTGTGCCCTGAAATAATTGTCTAAATAGGAATCTCGCTTAACGCTTAACTTACTGTAGTCTTCCCATTTATCCGGATAACCCAGTTTTCTATTGAATGAATTTAATTTCTCTAGTGCTTTTTGTTTGGTTTCAGCACTCATCCACTCCAGATTATTAATGCGATTGCGAAATGCTTCACGCAGGTGATCCACCATCTGATTAACCTTTTCCTTTGATTGCGGACTAAATGCCACTTTCACGTACTCCTGCGCAACTAATTGACCTAGCATACCGTTGGCTGAAGCAACAGCTCTTTTCCAACGTGGCTTTTGTTCCTTTACACCTTGTATAACTGTACCATAAAAAGAAAATGTCTGTTTTTCCAACTCAGCAGTGAGATAGCTTGATACAGCCGACATAACTTTCCACTTCAAATAAGCCCTGATGATTTGAGGCTCTTTGTTGAATATAGTTTGCAGGTAGGTAAAATAATCAGGCTGGGCAACAATAACCGTATCTACCTTTTTTACTGCCAGACCTGTTAATTCAAAATAAGCATCCCAGTTAAAAGAAGCATAATCGTTTTTTAATTTGGCATAAGCAAACTTGTTATACTTCTTCTCCATGTTGCGGTTCTCTACCCTGCTCATGCTATTCTGAGCAAGTCCGGTTTCCAGTTCCAGAACCATTGCTGCATTAGCTTGAGCATCTGCATCGGCTGCGCCAAAAATCATAAACATTTTTGCAAGGTGCTTCATGTATGCTTCCCTTATTTTTTTTGACTTTTCGTCATCCTTCAGGTAATAATCTCTATCAGGCAAACCAAGGCCACCTTGAGAAAGCCAGGTAACGTATTTCTCATTATTCTTTACATCTAAACCAACATACATGTTAAAGAAGCCTGAAATACCACGCTTGTGAAAACCGGCCAAAATTGTTGCCAAGTCATTTGTATTTTGCCAAGATTCAACTAGTTGCATAGTTAAAGCGACAGGAGCTAAACCATCTCTTTCCAACTTTAGTGTATCCATCGCAATGGAATAAAAGTCGCCAATTTTCTGGCGAGCGGTTCCCGGCTCGGCATTTTTATCAGCTGCGGCTTCTTCCAAAATTTTTCTTAGTAATTCATTATTACGCTCTGCAAGCGCATTAAAGCTGCCCCAGCGACCCTCAGTTGTTGGTATGGGATTGGCTTTAATCCAGCCTCCATTGGCAAACTCAAAAAAATCATCCTGAGGTTTTGCTTTTCGGTTCAAAGAGGCGGTATCAACACCTGTAAGTTTATCGGAAAGCACAAATGCGGCAGCAACCATTACAATGGCTGTTCCTAAAAGCATGTACTGTTTTTTCATATATTAATTGAAGATTGAGGCTCAAAAATATTGAAATTAGCTTCAAAAAAAACTGGAGGTTATAAAGTATAAGCTAACAAGTAAGATTTACGTGTATCGATATGCTATCTTCGCTGACTATATGAAAAACAAAATATTTATTACATTAGTCTTGCTGCTAATTAATAATTCAATCATTCAGGCACAAGGTGCAATAAATCTTGACTTCTTGCCTCAGACAAAAACAGAAAATGGCATAAACTTCTCCAAAAGCGTATTCAGTGATTCTCTCGTGAGCAGCTCAGTTATATGCATCAACAAAGAGGTAAAATTGCATAAACACCTAGAACATGCTGAACATGTTTTGGTTTTGGAAGGTGAGGGTGAAATGAGACTAGGGACCGAGGTGTTTGTTATAAAAAAGAATGACTTGATTTTTATTCCAAAAAACACGCCTCATGCAGTAAAAACAATTTCTGCCATACCACTCAAAGTGTTGTCTATACAGGCTCCCCTATTTGATGGTAAAGACCGTGTAATGTTGGAGTGAAAAAGGTTTAATTTAATTCAGAACCTGCTAATTTATAAATTACGCTTAGGCTAAGCGTGGATTACATTCCAGGGAAAAATGCCTTATTCCAAGGTATACGGGAAAGTATCAGCAGAAAACCAATAGAATAAAAGATAACTGCCTTGCGGTGCTTGGCCATTGCATCTGTGGCCTTTTTACTTAAGGAGCGTCCAACCTGTATCAATACAATGGCAATTATCATCGTAGAGATATGCTCTACTGCTATAAAACGTAATGCTTTATCCTTCATAACTGCGCCCATACCTTGAGCAAGGGCATCGTTTACAGCCGGACTTATAAAATACAGCCACAAACCAAGCAATAATTGTGTATGACAAAAAAGTACAAATATAACGTGGGCTCTGTTTTCGTTTGTGGTAAATTCTCTTTTATGAATTATTCCTAAAACAGACTTGGTAATTGCATACATACCACCAAGCAATACACCCCAGCGTAAAGCGTTGTGTAAGTTTAATAAACTTTCGTACATAAATTATATTATTGATTAAACAAAAATATATAAATGATGCTGAGTTGGTGCATTCCTATTTTAAATATTCCAAAAATAATGCTTAAACGATTACCTGAAACTAAAAGATATATAGTAAATTCAATTACCGGAAAGAAAATAATTTGGTAAATTGACTATTCATTTAGTAAAGGCACACGCCAGTTTATGTACTTAAGTTTTTGGCATAAAGTTCCGGTAGTTAGATTGCTCATTCCATTTACCTGTGGAATAGGCTTATCTATGTTTTATAAGCTATCCCTTTACTTGCTGATAAACGGTTTACTAATATGTATACTAAGTTATTTAATGGCTTTCTTTATCATTCAATCGTTTAAAAAACGCTGGATACATGGCGCCATCCTAAATGTAATCCTCCTGTTTTCTGGATGGCTTTTGCACGATTTGAGAGATGCTCGTCTGGCAGAAAATTACTTTATTCATATTCAGCAAAAACAATGGATTTGGGTTAGAGTTACAGAACCACCTATTCCCAAAATAAAATCTGTTAAAATAAAAGCAGAAGTAATAGCTGTTAGTGACAGCAGCGGGACGACACTCCCATCGAGCGGTAAACTGCTTATTTATCTTAAAAATAAAGGCACTACCAATCTGCCAAAATATGGCACAGTGATGCTCATCCCTGCTGCCAATGTTAGAGATATCGCTCCACCACAAAACCCTGATGAATTTAACTACAAGCGTTACCTTGCCTTCAATCAGATATATTACCAGGCCTACCTGCAACCAAATCAGTATGTGTTAACTGAGAAAGTAGCAGCCAATGCCATCTTTAGTTTCATCTATAACCTGCAACAATATTTTAAAGAAACGCTTGCTACCCATATCGGTTCAGCGTCAGAAACAGGCGTAGCACAAGCTTTGATTTATGGATATGACGATGATATTGATGCTGAAACTATGCAGGCATACGCTAATACCGGAACGCTGCACGTATTGGCCGTATCCGGGATGCATGTTGGAATCATCTTTATCATATTGGGTTGGTTTCTTAAACTGTTTAACCGAAAGAAAAGCCTAAAGCAAATAAAACTTGTCATTATATTGATTTGCCTTTGGGCCTATTCCTTTTTATGTGGCCTCTCCCCTTCTATTTTGCGTGCTACAGTGATGTTTTCAATCATCATCATGAGTGATATGCTAACACGCAGGACCAATGTTTATAATACGCTGGCCACATCTGCATTTATCTTATTGCTGATAGATTGTAATATGCTGGCCAATGTAGGTTTTCAGTTAAGTTATGCAGCTGTATTGGGTATTATTTTTCTTCATCCGCTTATTTACGAGTGGTTAACTCCTAAAAGATGGCTAACCAACGAAATATGGAAGATAACATCTGTTTCCATTGCTGCCCAAGTTACCACCTCGCCAATTGGCGTGTTATACTTTCATCAATTTCCCAACTGCTTTCTTTTTTCCAACCTGCTTATCATACCGCTTACCACATTGGTTCTTTATGTTGGCATCCTTATGCTTATACTTTCAAAAGTGCATATTATAGCAGCCATTTTGGGTAAAATAATGTTTGGACTAATTGCGTTTACAAATTATACAGTAAAATTTGTAGAGTCAATTCCTTATGCATATGTAAGCGGAATTCATATCAGTATTTTTCAAAGTATCATTTTATATATCATAAGCGCAGGTGTTGTAGCTTATATACTCACACGCAATATAAGTATGCTTCAAATGGCATTAATTGGCATCATTACTTTCTGCGGGTTTCAGTATTATAGGCTTGTTGAAAATAATTTACAAAACCGGATTATTTTATATCATCTGCCTAATCAATTTGGCCTAGAAGCTATCAGTGGAAACTCTGGTTGGCTATATATTGATTCATTGCTTTGGAAAGACAAAGAAAAAATCAAGTTTCATATGCAGCAACATTGGTGGAAGTCTGATATTAAAAAGCAGCAGATTATTTTTAGCGACAGCGGCTGGAAAGAAATATACATGAGTAATCATACTTTCACTATAAGCAGCTTAACTCCCATGGAGCCTATAAACACTTCAAGAAGTGATTACATAATTTGGCGATACCCACCTGAAAACGCAGAACTTGATAGATGGAAAGACAGCGAACATTGGCTTTGCAGCACCATATCGGCTAGGCAGGCTGAAAAAATTAAAAAAAGGTGTGCTTCATTAAATATTCCCGTAAAATTTGTTGGTGATTCGGGTGCAATTCAGTTATCATTGCATGGCTATGAGTAATCTGGTTCTGTTTGAAGTGAAAGACCGCATCGGTTATATTACCCTTAACCGACCGGAAAAACGTAATGCACTGAGCTTTGAGTTTGTGCGTGAAATTAAATCTGTATTTGCAGCAGCAGAAAAAGATGCCAGTTGTAAGGTAATTGTTTTACGCGCAAATGGAGAGGCCTTTTGTGCAGGTGCTGATTTAGCTTATTTACAACAATTACAAACTAATTCGCATGAAGAGAACCTGGCTGATTCCAACAATCTCATGGAATTATTCAGGATGATTTATCTTTTTAAAAAGGTGGTAATTGCACAAATAAACGGACCTGCGCTTGCCGGAGGTTGCGGTTTGGCTACCGTTTGCGATTTCTGCTTTGCCACAGCAGCTTCAACGTTTGGCTACACTGAAGTAAAAATTGGTTTTGTGCCAGCCATCGTTATGGTATTTTTGATAAGAAAAGTGGGCGAAAAAACTGCAAGGGAAATATTACTAAGTGGCAATGTATTTAATGCTTTGCAAGCAAAGAATTACCAACTTATTAATGACGTATACGAAGCAAACGAATTAGAATCAAAAGTTGATTCATTTGCCTCAGCATTGGTAAAAACTGCTTCCGCAGAATCATTGGGAATGGTTAAGCAAATGCTGGCACGGGTTCAAAACCTTAGCTTGGATGAGGGCTTAAGCTATGCAGCAGAAATGAATGCTCAGGCACGTAAGAGTACAGACTGTAAAAAAGGAATTGCGGCATTTTTAAACAAAGAAAAACTTAGCTGGTAACAGCACCTAAATACTATGGAATTTAAAAAACAATTGATTACGTTATGCTTACTACTATGCACTGCCTTGGTTGGAAATGCACAGCAATTACTGAAAGAAGGGACGGTTGAATACAAACTTATCTATAACAACCTTCCTGAGGAGATGAAACAAATACAATCCACCTTGCCATCAAAAGTTACACTCTATTTTAAAAACAATCAGTTTAAAACTGAAATGCTAATGGCACAAGGTGAAATGAGCATGTTGTTTGATGAAGAAAAAAAAGAGATGATTATGCTGATGGATATGATGGGGCAGAAAATGAAGTTTAAAATTACCGAAGAACAATTTAAGGAAAAACAGATAGCTACATTTGAAACACAAGGAATTAAAAATGTTGAGGTGAAGGCAACCCAGGAAATCAAAACCATTGCCGGATACGCATGTACCAAACATATTGTAAGCTATGAAATAGATGAAAAAAAAGAGACTTCATTTTGTTATGTAACCGATAAATTACCGAGCTCATCCATGCTAGCTGATAATCCAATTTATGCCGGCATCAAAGGTTTCATGATGGAGTACAACACTTCACAACAAGGAATGACCATTACCATGGTCGCTGAAAAAGTGAAGGCTGAAAGCATTTCAGAAAAAGTTTTTACGATACCTGATGGCTATAAAGAAATAGACCCTGCCATGCTTAACGGCAAATAGTAACCTTACTTTAATTATGGTTAAAGTTTGCGCTAAGGCTATCAACAAACTGAATGAATTCATCCATTTTCCTGATGACACGAACATTTGAAGGATAATTCAATTCACAGTTATTGAACTGTATACCTGTTAAGAAAATTTGTGAGTTAGGCCAAAATTCACAAAGGGTATCAACAAACTTTTGCTTATCAATATCAATATGGGCTGCCGTTAGGATGGTAAAAATATAATCTACAGCTCTTCCTTCGCATGCATCTTTTAAATCTACTAGCGGTACTTCCTGCCCTAGGAATAAAACATCTTGACCACGCGAACGAAGCAGATAATTTGCATATAACAAACCAATAGAATGCTGTTCACGTTCCGGTAGAAAAAGTAAGAACTTCTTTCTGTTTTCAGAAAATTTTCCAACCTGTCCATCTATCGCAACAAACAACTTTTGTTTAATAATATTTGATGCAAAGTGTTCGTGTGAAGGATGAATTGAACCAATTTGCCATAATATCCCAACCTCATGCAAAAATGGAATCACAATATTGAGCATGGTTTTCTCCAGACCCATCTGAATAATAGCAGTGGTAAGAACTTTATGAAACTGATACTCATCAAATGAGAGCATAGAGGCAATAAGGCCTTTAATATGGCTATCATGCGTTGTATTTCTGCCTGAAAATTTAATAATAGCCTCTCTCACCTCGTCCATACTCATTTTGGCTATTTCGGAGATTTTATATCCGTGTTTATTTAAAATACTAATATTAATGATGTATTTTAAGTCAGCATCATCATAATATCTGATATTGGTTTCGGTACGTTTAGGCTGTATAATACCATAGCGCTGTTCCCAAATGCGCAGGGTGTGACTCTTTATTCCCGAAACCGCTTCAATGTCTTTAATAGAGAAAATCCCCAAAATTTGTTACCTCCTAACTACTCAAGCAAACATATATGACCACTTTTTGTTTTTTAAGAACTGATTTTAAGTAGGTAATGAGCAAAATAATGATAACCGGTGGCACCGGACTTGTAGGTAAACATATTGCAAATGAGCTTGTTAAGTCTGGGAATGAGGTGGTTTTGCTAGGACGTAAATCTGGTAAGTTCAATGGATTAACCTGCTACAAATGGGATCTGGCTAGGCAGGAAATAGACACAACTGCTTTGCAAGGTGTTCAAGCCATAATACACTTAGCCGGGGCAGGGGTTGCAGATAAAGCTTGGAGCAAAGCTTACAAACAAGAAATATATGACAGCCGCATTCTTTCCACTCGGCTATTGGTTAATACCCTTAAGCATACACCTAACCAGGTACAAACCTTTATATCAGCATCAGCAATAGGTATTTACGGAAATAACTGCCCTTATCCTACCGGTGAAAATGCACCTGCATCGGATACATTTCTGGCCAAGGTATGTAAAGATTGGGAATCCGAAGCTTTGCATGCAGAATCCATTGGTTTGCGAACCACTATTATTCGCATTGGGGTGGTGCTGGCCAAAGAAGGAGGTTTTATACCTCAGGTGGCTAAGCCAATCAAATTTTATGCAGGTGCTGCTTTAGGCAGTGGCAATCAGTATATCAGCTGGATTCATATTCATGACTTAGCAGGGATGTTTATCAAGGCAGTTTTTGACGAACAGATGCGTGGCATATACAATGGGGTAGCTCCCCATCCTGAAAGCAACAAAACCATTACCAATGCAATGGCTAAAAGGCTTCACAGGCCTATCTTACTTCCTCCGGTACCAACATTTGCCATGAAAATAATTTTCGGAGAAATGGCTTCAATGCTAATTGCTAACCAGTATATTGATTCAAAAAAGATTGAGCAAACCGGATTCAATTTTCAGTACCCCTCACTTGATAATGCCTTGGACGAGCTGATGGGAAAATAATAAATAGCTCTTTTTTGCGTAATTTAGCAGTTCTTTCATGCACCTACCTACGCGCCATAAATCCATATTTATTATTGCTATTGCATGCATTCTGTTGTTTTCTTCCTGCAGAACTGAAGACGAATTTACAACCGATACAGGTATTAGTCTGCGCTTCTCAACCGATACAGTGATGTTTGATACCGTTTTTTCGCAGGTGGGAGAAAGCCGTCCGTTATCGATAACCAAACAGCTGTGGGTGGTAAATACAAATGAAAAAGGCGTGAGGGTAAATATCAGGCTTAAAGGTACCGGACTGGGTGTATATAAACTGAATGTTGATGGCGTACCAGCCGCTGCCATGAGCGGCAAAGAGATAAGAGGGAATGATTCCATTGTGATATTTGTGCAGGCATATCTTAATCAGCAAAATCAGCAATTGCCATTTATTGTTGCTGATCAACTTCTATTTGAAACCAACGGAAATACACAAGATGTAGATCTTGTTGCATGGGGTCAGGATGCTCATTATTTAACTGATAGTGTATTAGCGCCAGGCAATCTATTCTGGAATAGTGACAGGCCCTTTATCATTTACAATTCAATTCTGGTACCGCAGGGCTCCACCCTTACCATAAATGAAGGGACACGCATTCATTCTCATATTAAGAGTACTATTTATGTTCAGGGCACTTTAATTGTAAATGGCTCTAAAGATAAACCAGTTGTATTTGAGGGCGACAGACTTGACCCTGATTATAAAGATAACACCGGCCAATGGGTGGGCATCAGATTACTGCCTAGAAGCATCAATAACAGCATCAACTATGCAATTATAAAAAACGGTCAATTGGGAATTGAAGTTGATTCCGTGCCTATTAATTCAGCACCAAATCTATCCTTGCAAAACAGCATCATTCAAAATATGTCATCAGCCGGTTTGGTTGGTTATTCCGCTTCAATTGTTGCCATAAATAATGTAATCGGTAATTGTGGTCAGTTTACTTTTTATGGTGCGCTGGGTGGTGATTATAAACTTTATCACAACACACTTGCGGCTTACAACGTAGGTTTCAACAGGCAAAATCCGCAGCTGGTACTCGATAATTCTCCGTTTAAAAATGAAACAGGAAAAATCGTAGCAAGCTTCCCCCTAAACTTCACGTTCATTAACAATATTATTTATGGAAGTCAGGAAGAAGAGATTATATTGAATTTTGTAGCTGATGGGGTGCAAACTTTTGATACCCGATTATTCAGCAACAATATTATGCGAACCAAGTTAACAGATTTCCCGGCCGGAAACATCCTAAATACCGACCCTTTGTTTGAAAATGTGAATCAATATAAATTTAAGCCCAAACAAAATTCCCCTGCCAGAGGCAAGGGAATATTTATAAATATCAGTAAAGATATAGAAGGCAATAACCGAAGCAACAGTGCACCTACGCCAGGTGCCTATGAATAATTAAACCAATGCTGCTTCAACCATCTTAAGCATTGCATCTGCTTTACTATGGTTCTCTGCCAATATGTTTTTGGCCTCTGTTACAATCAGCTCAGCATAGCCTTTATCCTTTAACCCTTTGGCGTTTACCAGCACATTAAAATACGCACCTCGAACGGCTGTTTTAACACAAAGCGCACCAACACCTGCATCCGTAATAGAATTGGGATTCCCCTTCTCAATCATTGCACCCAACATATCCAGCGATGCATATGCAGTTTTCATTACACGCAGTGGCACTTCACAAGCATATTTGGTTGCCGTCTCAATCGCTTCGGCACGAACCTTTTTCTCTTCATCCGTATTTTTAGGCAATGCAAAAGCTTTCATAATTTCATTGAATGCAGCTGTATCCTCATCAACCAGTTTTAAAAGAGTATCCTTAAGCTGCTGGCCCTGATATGCCATATCGCTAAAGAAAGCAATATGTTCTTCCCAACCACGTTTTCCGGCAGATAGGTTGGCCACCATGGTTCCAAGTGCTGATCCAAGTGCACCAACATAGGCGCTAATGGAACCGCCACCTGGTGCAGGGCTTTCAGAGGCTGTTTCATCGGCAAATGAACGTAAGTTCATGCCAATGAGTTTTTCTTGTGCCACATCTTTAAGCTTGTATTCTATGATCTTCTTTGAAGGATCAAATGGAGCTAGTTCATCTAGTCCCATAGATTTAACTGCTATATGTATCAAATCAGACTCACTTACACCAATTGAACGATTTTGTTTTATTAAATAATGTCTGCCTGCATCAAGCATTGCATCTAAAGGAATGAGTCCAACCAACTCACTGCCTGTTACGCGCAGCCCACGTCTGTCGGCACTTTTACAAACCTCATCGAAAGCCTGATGCACGGAAGTAATTTTATAGTTGGTTAAATTCATTGAAATCTGCGCAATATTGTACTCCTCTATAAACCATCCTATTGCTTTTACCGCTTTTAATGTTCCTGGTATACGTACATCATTTCCTTGTGCATCCTTTATTACTTTTCCTGTTACAGGGTTTCCCTCTCGCTTTACACGTCCTGCTTCTCTCACATCAAACGCAACTGAATTAGCTAAACGTACCGATTTTGTATTGAGGTTTACATTGTATGCAATTAAAAAATCTCTGGCGCCTATAACAGTTGATCCTGCTCTTTCATTCATCACAGCCGGGCCAAAATCAGGTTTCCATTCAGGCAGTTTTATTTTATCGAAAAAACCTTCGTACTCACCGGCACGAATAACAGATAAATTCTTACGTGCCCCAATGGATTGGGCATACTCATATAAATAAACAGGTATATCTAATTCAGCTCCAACCCTTGCTGCAAGCTTTTGCGCATAAGCAGCAGTTTCCTCCATGCTTATTCCTGATACGGGAATGAGCGGACACACATCTGTGGCACCCATTCTTGGGTGCTCACCTTTATGCTTCCTCATATCAATAACTTCGGCAGCTTTTTTAATGGCACGAAAGGCTGCTTCAATTACTACTTCCGGATGGCCTACAAACGTAACCACTGTTCTGTTGGTTGCTTTACCCGGATCTACATCCAGGAGCATCACTCCTTCTACCCCTTCAATAACATCTGTAATCTGACGAATAATATTATGGTCAGCACCTTCACTAAAATTGGGTACGCATTCAATTAATGCATTTGTATTCATGTATAGTAGAATTAATGTCTGCGAAAGTACAAAAAACAACGCCCCGTGCAAATTTGCACGGGGCGTTGTATCTAAGATAGAATAAAATACTATTGGGCTGATTTAACCATCTTTATAACCATGCTTTCTCCACCTAAATCAACGCGCATAAAATATACACCCTGCTTCAGGCTCTCCATATTTTGCATATTAATCAGGTTATTACCGGCACTTACTTCATGTACTTCGTTCAGTACCACCCTGCCTTGCACATCGCAGATAGTGATGCGTGCAGAACCATTAAATAAGGTGTTTAGTTGCACCTGAGCGTTTGCCGTGAAAGGATTAGGCGATACAGAAACCCCATTTAATAATGTATTACCAGATTGTACGCGAATCACATCTGAATAGCTGAATTTGCCATCAAAATCCAGTTGCTTGAGTCGATAGTACAATACCTGAGCTTGTGCAAATGCACTTTCATCTGTATACTGGTAGTTGGTTTTTTCTGTGCTGTAGTTTCTGCCGTTAACAAAGCCGATGGTTTGAAATTCTTTACCATTGGCTGATCTTTCAATTTCAAAGCCCTTGTTGTTCTGCTCATTGGCAGTAATCCAATTTAATAAAACATCTTTATTTTGAAGCATTGCATTGAATTGCAACAGATCAACTGGGAGTGGATTGTTGTTGCCACCGATACTAAACTGAGCTTTGAATTGTGCAGCATTCGTATACCTGAAAGTTGCAGTGCTTGCAGCAGGGCTTACCAAAGATGCAGGATTTTGATAAGCGGTCCACGCACCGGCCTCTCCATTTGATCTTGCAAATAGAGTTAAATCAGAAGCGATTGCAGTCGGAGCTAATGCTCCATTGCGAAGTGTAAATTGCGCATATATACTATCATATGTTGCTCCACCATATCGATAAATTATCCAATTGCGAGGAAAAACTGCAGCTATACCTCCAGGATTAGTGGTTGGCGGAGTTCCATAAGGCAATGTATCAAACATATGCACATAGTACAATTCTGATCCACTATAATTATAAGATGTTAAACTTAGACGTGAGTTCACTCGGTTAAATGTACCGGAAGTAGCCATCAGAATACTATCAACCACTGGTCTGCCAATTGGGATATTAGAAATAAACCAAGCAGGAGCTGCTGTACCATTTTGCGCATCCATATTAATTAATGTGCCATTATTACAATTACCTGAAGCGTCAGATAAAAGCAAACTATTCACACCCTCATCAAATCTTAGGTATACTTTAAGGTTAGGACTGCTAAAATTTGTATCTCTGATATGCATTGCACTTCTAATTTGATTATTGGTTAAAGCACTCGTCCAAAGTTTAAATTCATCGATACCTCCATTGTAGAATAGTCCAAGATTAATGTTTCTGCCTAGATACAAATCCCCATTATTATTTAAGATTGAACCGCTATGCAATAATGTGCCTGCTGTATCTCCATTAATAAATAGTGCCATAACGCCATTGTCATATCTGGCTGCTACGTGGTTCCAAGTCCCTGCAGTAATACTTGTTGACGATGTAAGCGTTTGGAAACCGGCAGTTGTATTTAATGAAAATATTAGCTGACCTACAGTATTAACAGTAAGGCTATATGAACTATTAAAATTGGCTGAGTCTTTTGAAACGACAGGCCTATTTGCTGTTAAACTTGTAACATTTATCCAACCAGATAAGGTAAGCTGATTATTTGGCAGAATAGAAGGGTTACTTGTAATAGCTACATGGTCGTCCACACCATCAAACTGAAGTCTAGTTCCTCCTGAAGCAGTGTTATTCGAATTGAAAATAGTTAAAGCCGAGGCTGCCGTATCGTTTGCAGTAGATCCATCACCTGTTAGCGAACTCCAAACCTTAATTGTATAATTTCCAGCAGTAGAAGTATTAAATGTAGTTGGGAACGTAATATCAGCACTCGCACCACTTGCCAGACTTGGTAATGTGGTTGTAGAACTATATACCTGAACGTTTGAGCTGTTAAATATTCTGCAGGTTACAGGGATATTGGTTTGTGATAAAACGCCATAATTATAAATTGTAGCAACAGGCGTAAAAGCAGATTGACCTGAAGGAAGTATTTGACATGGATAAACAACTGTCGTAAATCCAACATCGTTTGGCGACTGGAGACGGGGTTCTATCATAAACCTGAAATTGCTGGCTGTTGTGAAGAAATCGGTCCAGGTAGTATTACCGGTAGGTGCCGTATAAAAGAATGTTTGATTTCTGATGGGTACTTCATTCTGAAATGCAAAATTTGCATTAGTTGTTGAAGATTGAATCACACCTGCAAAGAACGTATCATTAATAATGACAGATGGATTTACAGGGATTGTGTTAAGACCCGCTGTTGTAGTAAACAAAGGTGATTGCCATAGCAATGTACCAGGAAGACCTGTAGTTGGATTCCTAGCCCAGATACCAATTCTCAATGATACGCCACCTCCAAAAAAATTAACTCCAACTTGATTAATAGCATTTGCAGAACCTGAATAAGGGAATTTGGCAACAAAGTCGCCTGTACCTCCTGTAAATCCAACTCCTCCGGCTGCAGGAATAGAAGGGTCTGCATATGAATAAACAACCTGATTCGCTATTTGTGCGGCAATACGGCTATTATTAGAATTATTTTGATCGTCAGCTACAGAAACAACTATATTATTAGTTCCATCGGTAAATGGGCTGAATGCAGGAAACGTTACAATTGTATCAATCCCTGGATTTAAATTTGTTATCATAACGCTATCTGCATAAGGATTGGCTCCTGTAATATTGCACCTTACATAAAAGTTGGTTTGAGCAAGGCTCCCTGAATTCCTGATTGCTGCCCTTATAAAATGTGGTATTGTATATGCAATTGGGAGCTTACCAAGTGTGTAAATCTGACGAACAGCTATATCATTTGGGAATACAGGGATGAATCTATAGATTAATCCTGAAACAGGTAATGGCCTAGTTCCATTTCCAAAATTAAATCCATTGCCTGTATAATTACCATTTAGAATTGTAGCCAAATTCCAGGTTTGAGTAGAACCTTTAGTAACAACCACTAGTTGATTTGCAGCATTACTTTTACCTCTTAAGCCAACAGCAGCAACTCTAAAAGCTGTTGGATTTGCTGAAGGGGTGGCAGTTCCATAAACAAACTCGATAATATTACTAGTCTCATAAAGTTTTACCTGAAAGTTTATAGTTGCGTATTGCTTATTAACACCATTGGTCTTGTCCGAAACATTCTTCCATTGAATTGTGCAAACACGTGTTGGTGCAGTGCCAGTTGTAGATGTGCGATATTCTGCTCCAGCAGCAGCCTCTAAGTCAGTGCATAAAGGCAGAATCATATCAGAATCTCCTGCAATTGTACTATTAAAAACTCCTCCTGCAATACTTGTATTCGTGAACAGATTAGTTGCCGAAGGAGCAAGTGTCCCTAACTTAATAAATCCATTTGTACTAAGGATAAAATCAGTGTAATTAACTCCATTGAAACTAAAAGTAAATCCAATTGGATTTGGCGCAGAGACTGCGTCATCATTGTTTGGCGTTGAGATAATGGAACCCGTGGTACCCAAATCAACATATGAACCGCCAGTAGCAACTACAGCATTAGATGCTGGATAATTTGAGGTTAATTGAGCAAATAAATTATTTGCAAATAACATCAAAAACAAGCTAAACGAGATGTAAAACTTTTTCAAATAAAGAGTAGTATTTTTCATGAGTCTTAAATTTTTACTAAAATAAACATTAATTCCAAAAAATGAAAGAATTTTTTCCTCAATTATTAACCTTTCTTTTCCTAACCCACAAAACATTTTCATCTTGTTTGGCCTTGGCATTAACTGCAGGTTCACTGCTCTTTTGAAACAGAGCAGCAGCTATGGCTGCCACTTCATCGTGTGCAACTTCATGCTTCAGCATCTCAGGCTTGAAATATTTATCAATAAACTTGGTATCAAAGTTGCCGTTTATAAATGCTTCATGCTGCATTACAAATAACCCAAATGGTAAGGTAGTTTCTATACCACTTATTTTGTAATCTTTTATAGCCCTTATCATTCGGGTAATTGCCTCCTGCCTGGTTTTACCAAAAGTAATAAGCTTGGCAATCATTGGGTCGTAATGAATGGGAATTTCCATACCCTCTTCAAAAGAATCATCAACCCTAACACCGTAGCCTTGCGGAACTTTATAAGTTGTTAGTTTTCCAATATCGGGAAGAAAATTGTTGGCAGGATCTTCTGCGCATACCCTTAACTCAATGGCATGACCATGAATGGCTAAATCTTGCTGGGTATATCCCAACTTTTCGCCCCTTGCTACTCGTATTTGCTCCTTCACCAAATCCAAACCCACAATTTGCTCGGTAACCGGATGTTCTACCTGCAGGCGGGTATTCATTTCCAGAAAGTAAAAATTCAACTGTTCATCTACCAGAAATTCTACTGTGCCTGCACCACTATAATTGCATGCTTTGGCCACATTTACGGCCGCCTCACCCATCTGTTTTCTAATTTCAGGAGTAAGGCAAGAAGAAGGCGCTTCCTCTACCAGCTTTTGGTGTCTGCGCTGTATGGAGCATTCCCGCTCAAACAAGTATACAATATTCCCAAAGTTATCTCCCAGTATTTGTATTTCTATATGCCGTGGCGATCCCACATACTTCTCAATAAAAACAGCTCCATCTCCAAATGCAGAGATGGCTTCACTTTGGGCCAACTTAATTTGCTCTTCAAACTCCGACTCTTGGTTTACTACACGCATGCCTTTACCACCTCCGCCTGCGGAAGCCTTAATTAGAATAGGATAACCGATTGATGCTGCAATTTTTTTCGCAGCCAGCACATCCTGTATGGCTTCTTTGGTTCCGGGCACCATTGGAACATTAAATTTTTCTACCGCCTGTTTGGCACCAATTTTACTTCCCATGGTGCGCATCGCATCACCAGTTGGTCCAATAAATGTGATGCCCGTTTTCTCAACCTTATCTGCAAACTCAGCATTCTCTGATAAAAAACCATATCCGGGATGTATGGCATCGGCACCCGTTTTTTGAGCCACCTCAATAATTGTATCCATCTTCAGATAAGATTGACTGGAAGCAGCAGGGCCAATACAAACAGCCTCATCGGCATATCTTACATGCAGTGCATTTCTATCTGCTTCACTAAAAACAGCAACCGTTTTAATGCCCATTTCCTTTGCGGTGCGCATTACACGCAAAGCTATTTCACCTCTGTTGGCTACCAGTATTTTTCTCATAATAGTATATGATTTCTCGGAAACAAACCTAAGCAAATTTCAGGCATAGGCAAACTTAGTGTATCCTTGGTGTGCGAGCGTTGGGCGCCCCCCAAACTAAATTTACACCCAAACGCAAGGAGACATTGCGAGCACTTTCTGGAAAAAAATAAAACAGTATATTATCCTGAACAAAATATATCTGTGCTGCACCCCATTTTACGGCAGTGCCAAAACCTAGATTATTAAAAGTGCCGTTGAAATAGCTGTAGTTGGCGGTTAAATCCCAATTGGTGCCAACTTGCCTGGAATAAGCCATGGTAAAAGCCGGCCTCCATTGCTCTGCAGCATATTGCCCTTGCAAAAGCACGCCCAATCTGTCTCTGAAGGTTAGCTCATAATCGGCACCAACGGTAAATCTTGCTGGCAGCCATGAATTAAAACCTTCTTTGCTTCCTTGTGCTGTTTCAAACAATGCGCCCAAGCTATCCAAGTATCTTTGGCGAAAATCTGCATCTTCTATTTGCTCAAAAGAGAAACCTCCAAACTGCACATCTACCTCTTTAAATTTATATTGGTACGCACTGGACTGCCAGTTGATGTATCCTAGATCAAGAATGGAACCATGGACCATCAGCCGTGGATTAATCCAGTAAGTCATACCCAAATCAACAGCATAACCTCTGTTATCGGTTAATTTATCGGCTCTCACATTAAAATTCTTTTCATCTGAGTTTACAACCCGCCCATCTATGGTATCCAGCAGTACCGGTACTAAACCTGCCGCACGAACCGTACCTCCTAGCTTAACTCGTGTTTCAAATGGGGCGTTAGCCCCAATGGTATAATTGGCTCTTAAGTCGTTACTTGATAAATAACCTGCACCTGAGAGATATTTGAATCGTGCCCCAACTGAAAATCTTTCAAATTCTCTGGCTACACTCACACCCAATTCCGAATATGCCAGACTGTTTACCATTAGGCCTCTCAAATCAATCGATTGCCCAATGAATGTGGCATTACCTTTTACGATAAAATCAAAAAAAGTTTTATCAATTTCAACAAAGTTACTAACCCTGGTTGTGAGGTTAATTCCTACCTGATAATTTTTTACGGGTAATTGCACATTGATAATATCAAGTCCTAAAAACTGATTTACACCAAAGCTGTTTGTATTAATTTCATTGCTTAATTTATCTAAGTCGAGCACTTCGCCAGATTTGGCAGACAAAACAGTGTTGATATCTATGCCACGTAAATTTACGTTCAGATTAATATTACCTAATACAGGAACAGGCATTCCTACACTTGTTCTGTAAGGAGAAATAAATGCGGGATTATACATGGAAGCCTGACGGGTACGCCTTAGAAAAGAAACCGTTGTTTCTGTTTGTGCGTATACCGAAGCAGTATCAGTAATTATTACAATTATTAAAAAGAAAAACAACCTTCTCATATCCTTGACTTCACTTTAACATTGCCTTTGAATCCTGCTCGTAAACGGAGATATTGATTGCTATAAACCTTTACAAAAGGAAAACTACCATTAGAATTTGAAGTTGCCGCTCTGGTTATAAGATCATAGCTATCGCATTGTCGGAGCAAATCAAATTGTTCCTTAGTTAATGAAAGATCATTAAATGACTCCCCAGGCCTTATTATATTTCCATTCGCATCAACAGTTGAGCCAATTATTTTAGAAGGTTTAGAAGGCAATAGCAATAAGGAAATAGATGAATCTTTACCATTAATAACGGCTTTTTTTCTGAAATCGATTTGGAAATTCGCTTCAAAAGGCAAATAGTTCTCTGCAATGAAACTAAGCGTTGCCCCATTTTGTCCTAGATTTAGATCTATACCAGGATCTGGTTTTAAATCGACATCGGTTATCGGGCTCAAGGTACCAGAAGATTTGATTGCATAATTCAATACTTTCAAATCTAACGGCACTCTGGCCTCAGATGAAACCTTGAATGCATTATCCCATATTAAAAAGTTATCTTCAGAACTTCTCTCCAGATAGTTGGCTGTAAACTCGAGGTAATACTTAATATTTTGCGGTGCTGTAGATATGAGAGAGTCGATATTTGAATTGTTTTTGTCAATGATATATTCACTATAAATCCTATCTCCAATTCTTAAAGGATACGCAAGGGTAAAGGTATCCTTTAGAGGGTCAATAGTTACAGGAAAATCCTGACCGGATGCGGAAGTAACAACAAGATTTGATATTTTACAGGTAAGTGGCATGCCAATTGCATTTTCAAGCCTGAAAACCAGTTTGGGGTCATTTAAAAAAAGATTATGCTCAATTTGCTTGTCAAAAATATCAAGGCTGGTATTTTCAGATGTGTTGATGATATTGATTTTGCCAAGATATCCTTTAATAAAACTGTATTCATCTATATCGAATGTTTCGGTTACGGTAATAAGGTCGTTAACATCAACCGGCTGACCCTGATTCTTAACAATATCAAGCTCTAACAAATATGGAACAACATTATAGCTGATTCCCCCATCAGAAAGATCAACATCATAACCATCAAGAACAATTGTTTTATTTACCACCTGAGGCAGTTGTCCATTATAAATAGCACGAATAGTGTCAATCAAAGGAAAGCCGTTTTTAGTAATGGTAGGATAGGTTGTGATAAGAGTGGTATTGTGCCTAAAACGAGATGAGATATTAACAATGAAGGAGCCTTTTCTTATTCGATAAGACTTTAATCTTTCCTTATTAGCAGTTTTAAAAACAGCATAACTACTAAATGTGCTTGAAAAACGACCAAGCGCATCAAATTGCGCAAGCATTCCTGCATCCATTTTCAACTCATACCCTAAATTTACATCCGGTATTTTTACCAATTGTCTTGGGCTTAAGCTATCTGAATCCGCAAACAGAAAAGTCATGAAATTATTTGAGTCGGTTTCTAAAAAACCTGCAGCACTATTCTCATTGTATAATCTACTGATGCTTAACGAAGCATCGACCAAAGGAACTGCAAACTCCGGTGACGCCTCAATGGATTTAATGCCTTCTATTTCTTCCAATGCATCTTTGAAGCAAGATGATAGCGCAAGCGATAATGATAAAAATACAATAAAAAATAAACCTTTTGGAACCCTCATGTATCGGATATTTGTTCCGAATATACATATTTTTCTTTATTTCACTTTATACAGTATAAGGTTATTCATTGCATCTGTATAAATTAAACAAGCGCTGCGATCCATATACAAATCACCAAGCCCAATTGTTTGCCCGTAGTATAAAGGAATTGTTAACTGTTTTGAAGCATTCAGGTTAGTTAATTTCAAGCCTTCAGCATCACGCATCATAATAAATTGTTCGTTATGCAATTTCCATGTTGGGATGAGAGGAAAGGTATCGCTTGAAATATATTGGGTTTCTTTTTCTGGCATTGAAGTCATATCAATCACAGAAAGATTAACATCAGGCGACTTTAGTATCATATACTGAAGTCCATTTGCCAAATTAAAATAACGTATTGTTTGGGGTTTAATCGATGTTGAAATCAGTCTTTTACTAACAATCACATCATTTTGCAATTGTGCATGTGAACTTACAGATGCTGTGTCGGTAATAACAGCATAAGCGTTTAATGAATCAGTGAAATTTAGGTAAACTGATTTAAAAATAGACTGCTGCCATTCTTTAGGTAATTCAACAACCCCTCCTTTTAACTGAAATGCATAGAGCTTTCCTTTTTGGCCGGTTGCATAAATAATTCGTTGCTCACCTCTTGATGTGTATTGAATATTTCCTGCTATCTTATCATCAATAGATTTAGGATTCCATCCTTGCAGTGGTTTACCTGAAAGCTGATAACCCATTATGCGTTTATTCTCCAGAGGTATGAAATAGCTAAGCAAGCTATCTCCATAAAAATCAAACAATGATAATGGTGCTGAAGCCTTACCTGGCAATCGAACAGGATAGCCTGGCATATTGTGTCCGTTCTCATCAATAAGATAAACTGCAGAAATCGTTTGGAAAAGATACTGCATTTTTCCGTTTTGATAAAAATCTACGGAATGAACATCCCCTAAAATTAGCTCATTAAAACGGGTTCGCCATAAAATGGTTCCCGAGTTATTAATATAATACAAAGTTTTGTTTGCATCCTGTGCCAAAATACAATTCTGATTAAGTGCTGAATTAAAAAGCACCTGAGGAGCGCTTAGCAGGCATGTATCCAACTTCAACATCCACATTACTTTGTTGCCCTCAGAAAAAGAAGCGTTGTAAGAGAAATTTACATTTGTATAAAAAGCCTTGTTTCCTGTAGCAGCAAACTGAATAGCTAAATATTCTGCCTTTTTAAAATCGTACTGATAGCGGTTCCATGCACTAAAAAATTCATTATCTGCAATATAAGATGGAAACTGCTGCAAACGCGGTGGACTAATATAAAGAGCTACATTTGCCATTGCTGATGACGTTTGCGTAAAAGCCATATAACCGGAATCTGCGGCTAGCACGTTACCGGAGTTTACCTGCTCTATCAATAGTTTCATTGCATTTAAATCATTGACGAAATAAAACACATCATCTTTGATAAAATAAAAAGGATTGCTGATATGCTCAAAAGTGTTTCCATAAATGAGCTTTAGAAAATTACCCAGTTTTACCCTGCTAATTGGTATGCCGTTATGCGAAAAACTTACAGAATCTCCTTCACCCCTTTTATCGATAGCCTGTATATAGCCCTGCAATACTTGCTGTACTTGCTGCGGATTGGTAAACTGAACAGCTGCCATTAAAAACCCTGATGGGGCATCTCCTGTAGGTTCTGTCATAAATAATGCAGCTTTTTTGCCTGCAAACGAAATGAGCTGACGAGCAATATCTATTTCATACCGATTCTCCAAACTATCATTAAAATCTATATAACCTTGCAGCTTGAAATTTGCCTGAAGATACTCGTTGAGATCTGCATTAAATCGGGCATAATCACTCATACCCAGCATTAGTGCAAATGCGGTATTTCTTGGTAAATAATTCTCAAATGATATGTTTACCGGCTCCTGAGTCTTAAATAAATCAAGAAACTGAAATAAGGAATCGTCAGTAAAGGTGACGCCTGTGATGCCGAAGCGCTCCTTATCAAAACTGACATCAAGAACACTCCAATTGGCAAATGATTTAAAAAAATGAAGCATGCTACTTTTTTCAGCTTTGGTAAAAACACTGAAAAATGATGGTAGAGTGTTATAGTTGATGTATACATTAAGTTGGGCACCTGCCTTTGCCAGCGATACTGCCTGTTGCAATCCACTGGTGTTTTCGGGTATTTTATACCTTAATTTTCTTAAGCCTTCCTCAACAAGAGAACCATCATGGGCTAATAAAAACAGACGGTCTTTAATGGCAATGCTAAATGATGCTATAGCAGAGCCCGCAGGGATAAAATCAAACACCTCATCCTTTTCAAAACTTCTTTTTCTAACCCTTGTTGATGTTACTTGAGAAAGCCATCGACTAATTTCGCCCATATCGAGAGCCCCACCGGTTTCCAATACCCAAAGAACTTCAATGTTTCCATTGCCGCTTTTATGAAAAGAAAGGATGGATCTTTCTTCATTTAACAAGGAGCTAAGGGCGTTATTCTGCTTGATCACTGAATCTATCAAGGATAGTTTGCTTGTAAAATTTGCAATTGCTTCATTATGCTGAAGGTCGCTCCAAAAATCGGTTGACTTTAAATTATGCCAAGCAAGAGGAAGATTGGTTGCCTCCAAAATAATCGCTGCATCATTTGGCACGGCCTCAATGGCTGCTCTATCCTTTACCCTTATAAATTTGTAATAAAAAATAACGGCCAATGACGCCAAAATCAGAATTGTCGCTACAATACCTGTAATCAGTGACCTACTCATGCCTTATCCATTAAATTATGTTTTCAAAATTAATTGTGTTGATTGGTAACATTATGTTAATTTGTGCACAGAAAATTGTGTAAACCTATGACTAATCATACACTTCAAAAACAACTTTTTCAAATTGGAACCTCTATTGCAGGCTTGGCTGTTACATTGGGTGCATTTGGTGCACATGCATTAAAAAATTCAGTATCCGAATCTGATATAGCTATTTTTGAAACAGGTGTTAAATACCAGTTTTATCATGCGCTTGCATTGCTTATGCTTGCTGTATTTTTGAGGAGAATGGATGAAAAGACCGTGAAGCAGGTGCGTCTTTTGTTTTCTCTTGGGATTGCTCTATTCTGTATAAGTTTATACTTACTTGCTACTCGCTCACTATGGATTGGAGACGAATTGAAGTGGATAGGAGTAATAACACCTGTAGGTGGTACAGCTTTTATTCTCGGTTGGTTTCTTTTAGCGTTTAGGGGCTACAAGCATTCCAGTGGTGACGAAAGCAAATCGTCCAGAGGCAGAAGCCACAAACACACAATAAAATAGAAATCGGATGACACTTCTGCTTAAAAGACCGCTGGTTATTTTTGATCTTGAAACCACCGGTATCAATATTTCTTCAGACCGCATCATTGAATTAGCTTACATAAAAATTTATCCTGATGGAAAAATTGATGAAGCTGTTATGCGCTTCAATCCCGGGATACCGATTTCTCCTGAATCTACAGTGGTGCATGGGATAACAGACAGTGATGTAGCAGATAAGCCTTCATTTATATCTAAAGCTAAAGAATTAAGCCACCTTTTTACAGGTTGTGATTTTGGTGGATTTAACTCCAACAAGTTTGATTTTCCAATGCTGGTAGAAGAATTTTTAAGAGCAGGCGTTGATTTTGATGTTGATCAAAGAAAATTTATTGATGCGCAGCGCATTTTTCACATGATGGAACAACGCACATTAACTGCAGCTTATAAATTCTATTGCAATAAGGATTTGGTGGATGCGCACTCTGCACTGGCCGATACTCGTGCAACATACGAAGTACTGATGGCACAGCTAACACGCTACCCGCAATTGCAAAATGATGTAGATTTTATCCATCAGTTTACCGGGCAGTCAAAAAACTATGATCTTGCAGGGCGTATGATTTATAACGAAAAAAAAGAAGTGGTTTTCAATTTTGGTAAACACAGAGGTAGACCTGTTGAACTTGTTCTAAAAGCAGAGCCGGCATATTATGACTGGATGATGCAGGGAGATTTTTCTGAAGACACCAAGCGCAGATTAACCCAGTTGAGATTAAGAGGATTTGGAAAGTAAATAAGTTACTTACCGCTGCCCTGTATAATTATTTTTATGGTATAAAGTAATATTCTAAAATCAACTGCGATTGACATGTTTTCGATATATAAAATATCAAACTTTAATCGCTCAACCATTTGATCTACGTTTTCTGCATAGCCATATTTTACCTGACCCCATGAAGTAATTCCGGGCCTAACGCGATGCAATTGCTTATAATGCGGTGCTACCTGCACAATTTGATCAATAAAATATTTTCTTTCAGGCCTCGGACCAACCAACGACATGTCTCCAATTAAAACATTATAAAACTGCGGCAACTCATCTAATCTATATTTACGTAAAACCTTTCCAACTGCAGTGATGCGATTATCATTTTTACTTGATAAGGCCGGCCCCTCTGATTCTGCATCCTCATACATGGTTCTAAACTTATAAATATAAAAAGGTTTGCCATGCATGCCAATACGTATTTGCTTAAAAAACATAAGACCCGGTGATGAAATCTTAACCGCCAATGCCAGTATAAGAAATAATGGCATAAATAAAATTAGCATCAGCAAAGATGCAGCCAAATCGATGGCACGCTTCAATACCTTTTGCCACTGGGGCATCACCTCATGCTTAATTTCAATAAGCGCTGTGCCCATAATATTCTGCATCTTCACAGAGCCCGACATTAAATCATATATATCAGGAATAATTTTTAGGTTGATACGCATTCCTTCCAGCAAATTATTCACCCTGATGATATCCATATGGCGCGTGCTTTCAATGGCCAGAATCACTTCTTCTATCCCTTCTTTTTCTATCAAATCAGGTAGCTCTTCATACGTACCCAAACAGCTTATACCAGCATGATTAACAGAATTGTCAGTCTCTGCGAGCACATACCCTTTTAGCAAATAACCTTGTGAAGAGGAACGATCAGACATTTCATTAATAAAAGCCCTAGCCTTTTCATTATAACCAACAATAATGGTTGGAAAACCAATCGCCCCCTTCAGAATCTGTTTTTTTATATAGGTAGCAATACTCAATCTGCAAAAGGCGGTGATGCCAAAATGCAGGATAAGCAAAAAAACATAAGTATAATAATAATCCTTGTAAGAGCTAACCTGATCATCCAGCAGCAGCAAAAAAAACAGAACGGTTACGCCCATAACCGAAAGTAAAAATGTATTTGATATTTCTTTAATCCTTGACCTACGCCAAATATCGGAATAACTTCCGGAGAGATAATATAACGTAAGCCAGTAAACAGGAACAAAAACAAGCCCTACATATAAATTCTGGTCGTTGGCCACCGGCATACTGTAGCCTTGCGTGGCAAATGCATCAATAAAATATCTTCTGTAAACAAAGAATGTAATCCATGCTATAGAAGCTGAAGCATAATCAAGTAACACAAAGAAAGCGGTATGTTTCTGTTTCAGTTTAATCAAGGTAAACTACTTTTAAGTTATCAAGAAAAATCTCCGCTTTTTCTAATCTGGGATTAAAGATGCCTATATAAAATCTGAAAGAAGTACCTGCCCTGCGTGAAGCTATTTCCAGATTTAATGCAATATAAACTTTGTTCCAGCTATTTGTTGGGAACAGCTGCACAATAGATGAGCGTGTTTCGGCCGATTGACCAGGCTCTCTGTAATAATAACCAATATCCAAAGGCAAATTGGTATTGTAATCAAGCTCAAGAAATACGGGAGAATTGCCACCGGGTAAATTGTTTAACGGATTGCTTGCAAGCAACTGGTATGTGGTGGTGGTTGGCGAGAGCACCAGTTGCCCGGAATTTTTGCCCGGTATCAGTGCACGCTTATCCTGCACACGAAGAATGGTATCACCCGATTGCTTGTATAACGAGTTCAGTTCGAAGAAAGAACCTATCACATCAAAATCTTCAAAAATCGGGAATTTAGCCTGAGGATAATACATGAATTCAGGAACGATGGTATCAATCCTTCCGGGAACAAGTCTCATCCTTTTTGTGTATGGCAAAATAAGCGGATAAGGAATACGCTCGTCATTCATACCGGATTTAAGTATTCCTGCGTCTATCGTAATATCTGCTGAATCTGTAAACTTAACAGGCAGCAAAGCAGGAATACCTATAGTGCCTAGAGCTAAACCTGATTTAGAAATCCAAACATCTACAAATTTATGAATACTATCGCCCTCTTTGCTTGGCTGCGCTATAAACTTAACCTGTGGCACGTAAATATAGGCTGGTACACTTGCCTCTTCATTATCAAGCAATGCACAGGAAGTAATAAAACCAAAAAGACAGAATAATATAAAATTGATTTTCACCGGATACAAAATTATTTGATTAGTTTAATTAAACTAATATCAGGCTGCAGCTATGCATCAAACAAAGTTGTGGGGTGCAATTTTTCTATTATCTGATGGGCAATCCGCAGCGATTGAAAGGATTGATAGGTATCATGCGTAATACGTTGCCTGTTTAATATGGTCTGAGCAAAATGCTGCAACTCATTGCGAATAATATCTCCTGATTTTGTTTTAGATTGACTAACAGGCGCCTCTTCCAGCATTCCTTTGTCATTCTTTTCCATATGTTTAATATGAAAAGTTTCTAAATCCAATGAAATACAATCACCTTTTTGATAGATTAATATTTTATTGGCTCCGCTGCGCTCAAAGTTGCCGCAGTTTATATTAGCAATACATCCATTCTCAAACTCTATCCGCACGTTTATAAAATCAATGTATGTGTTAAAAATTCGTGATGCATTGGCTACTACTTTACGCACATTAGAACCTACTACAGTAATGAGTAAATCTATATCGTGCAATAACATGCCAAAAATCAGAGAGTCATTTGATATACTAAGCACTTTTTGCTGAAATCGGTTACACTCTATATAAGTAGGCTTTTTAGTAATACGCTTCAACGTTTTTAGTTCCGGATGAAACTTGTCTTCATGCAATATCTTGATATTAACATTGGCTTCAATAGCAAGTTCATTTAACTGCTTCGCTTCCCTAATATCTTCAGAGATAAGGCCATTAAGCAAAACATGCCTTGATTGCATAATAGCTTTAGAAGCATAGCGAAAATGGGTGCCAACCGGTGAGAGAATATCCAGTGCATCTGAAGATTCTATCAACTGAGCAACATCACTTATATAAGGGATATTAAACTGGCGACAGATTTCATGGGCATTATCCTGATGCTGATCAAACAGGCCTGTAATTACAAATTCTTCTAATGTCTGCAACTGGCTAATATGTTGTTTGCACAACTCATTTGCTCCTATAATGCCTATTTTTATCATAATTTGATAAATCAAAGATATTGGCAGGCTATACTGCTCCCATTTACACTTATTAACGAAAAGCAGCCGGCTAAACCATAAAAAAACAGAAAAGTATACACAGAATAGCCCTTTTCAAACAGGTGTTTACAATTGAGTGCCTATTTTAGCTCTGCTCATGGCTTAATTGCAAGCGAATATGATTGATGAATACAAACACAAAGGCGCAAGGAAGAAACTGGTGGAAGAACTTGCAGCAAAAGGCATAACGGATAAGGCAGTGCTGAATGCTATGCTCAAAGTTCCACGTCATTTCTTTTTTAATAAAACGTTTTACGCCCATGCGTATGTAGACAAAGCTTTTCCTATTGACGAAGGGCAAACCATTTCTCAGCCATACACCGTTGCTTATCAAACACAGATTCTGCAAGTGCACAAAGGAGAAAAGGTGTTGGAGATTGGCACCGGATCAGGTTATCAGGCTGCAATCCTGCTTGAAATGGGTGTTAAGATTTACTCAATTGAACGCCATGAGAAGCTTTATAAGAAAGCCAAACTGCTTTTAAACAAAATGGGGTATCAGGCAAATTTGAAATGTGGTGATGGAACAAAAGGCTGGCCTGAAATGGCTCCGTTTGATAAGATCATTGTAACTGCTGGTGCTCCTATTATTCCCAAAGCGCTCATGACGCAATTAGCTATTGGGGGCATTATGGTAATTCCTGTTGGAAACGAAGCCTCTCAGATAATGATCTGTATGATTAAGAAGGATGAGAAAACTTTTGAGAAAATTGAATTGAAAAACTTTGCATTTGTCCCACTAATTGGAGAAGAAGGTTGGGAAGGATAATATCCAACCACCTTTCATCAATCAACCTTGCAAGGTTATCTTGAGATGATATTCCGCGATGGCAGTTGCTTACTTTTTTATCAAATGATCTGGCAAACCTGCAGCTGCAATTTGAATAATCATTCGGTTTTCTATGGTAATGTTCCCGGTTAAATTATTTATAGCTAATTGCAGCAAACTTTGTGCAACTTCAGTATCCTTTACCGGCTTGTAATTTATGAGCGGCCCCACAAAAAGTATACTAAGCGGCTTGAATAACACCTGTGCTATGCGCTCACCTAACCTAAATTCAGTGCGTGTTCCCATTAATAAAGAAGGACGTACTACACCAATTGTTTTAAAGGGTAAAGCGCTCAGGTTTTCTTCCAGTTCTCCTTTCACCCTGCTGTAAAAAATAGCTGAGTGCTTATCGGCTCCTATTGCACTTACCAGAAAAAAACCAGTTGCCCCCTTAGTCAAAGTTTGTTTGGCTAGCTCAAGCGGATATGCATAATCAACCCTCCTGAATGCCTCTTTTGAACCTGCTTTTTTAATGGTGGTTCCCAAGCAACAATACACGTCATCGGCAGCAATGGCAAGTGTCTCCGGTTTATCATAATCTACTACTACCTGCTCTAGTTTAGGGTGCTTCAAATGAAGCTTACTTCTTACCAAAGCAATGACTTTGCTATATGCCTCACTCTCCAAACATTTAAATAAACACTGCTTACCCGTAAGTCCTGATGCTCCTGCAATTAAAGCTGTTTTCATTCAACGAATATATAAAAGTGTAGGCTTTTTGAACTAACTTGGTAAAATCCTATTTTTGCCTGCGCTAATTAAGCAATCCATGAAAACCAATCACGAAATAGATTACCGCATTTTAGGAAACGAAATGCAATGTGTTGAAATTGAACTCGACCCACAAGAAACCGTTATCGCAGAACCCGGTAGTTTTATGATGATGGACAATGGCATAGAAATGCAAACTTTGTTTGGCGATGGTTCACAGCAACAAAGCGGCATTCTGGGTAAAATTTTTTCTGCCGGTAAACGATTATTAACCGGTGAAAACCTTTTTATGACAGCCTATACCAATCTTGGTCAGGGTAAAAAACAGGTAAGCTTTGCGTCTCCTTATCCTGGAAAAATTATTCCAATGGATCTGTTTGAACTGGGCGGCAGAATAGTTTGTCAAAAAGATTCTTTTTTGTGTGCAGCAAAAGGCGTTAGCGTGGGCATTGAATTTCAGCGTAAGTTAGGCACCGGGTTGTTTGGTGGAGAAGGCTTTATTATGCAGAAACTGGAAGGTGACGGAATGGCATTTGTGCACTCAGGTGGACACGTAATTGAACGTACCATTCAGCCCGGTGAGTTATTAAAAATTGATACCGGTTGTGTGGTAGCATTTACCAAAGATGTAAATTATGATATTCAGTTTGTAGGTGGTATTAAAAACACCTTATTTGGAGGTGAAGGTGTTTTCTTTGCCACACTTTCAGGCCCGGGCAAGGTGTGGATACAGTCTTTACCCATCAGCCGACTCGCAGGAAGAATTATGGCTTACGGAACCTATGCCCGCAAAGAAGAGGGTAGTATACTTGGTGGTTTAGGAAACTTACTTGATGGTGACGGAAAGTGGTAACAGTTTTAAAGTTAATGTTAAAATAGATGCACCTGCGTTTTGGAGCAGAAAAAATAAATTTTTAAAATATGGGAAGAATATTTGAAAAGCGTAAGCATAAGATGTTTGCCCGATACAATAAAATGAGTCAGGCGTTCACCAAATTTGGTAAAGAAATAGCCATTGCTGTTAAAGCCAGTGGCCCCGACCCTGAAGGCAATTCACGCCTACGTGCCATCATTGCAAATGCCAAGGCTGCCAATATGCCCAAGGCCAATATTGAAGCCGCCATACAACGTGCCAACAGCAAACAGGATAAGGAATTTGAAGAAATTGCCTATGAAGGAAAAGGGGTGCATGGCGTGGCATTGATAATTGAAACAGCAACAGATAACCCTACGAGAACAGTTGCAAACCTACGCAGCTATTTCAATAAAAAAGGCGGGCAAATGGTTGTCTCAGGTTCGCTGGATTTTTTGTTTGAGCGTAAAGGTATTTTCAGAATAAGCAAAGCCAATTTAAATCTGGAAGAACTGGAATTAGAATTGATAGATTTTGGTATGGAAGAAATGGAAGATGATGGAGAGGGCAATCTAATTCTACAGGTGCCGTTTACCGAGTTTGGAGCCATGCAAAAAGGTTTAGAAGACAAAAAAATAGAAATCATAAATGCTGAACTGCAACGTGTGCCAACTACCTATGTTGAGCTTACCGAGGAACAGGAAGAAGAAGTAAACAAATTGCTAGAGGTGATTGAAGAAGATGATGATGTGACCAATGTATGGCACAATATGAAATAACCTACTCAATCATCAGCTACAAATACAAACATTAAAAAGACTTTTAACAGTTGTATTTGTATTAAACCAACGTTCGCGCCTTTTGCAGGGCAGCTGTTAATCCATCAGCCTTATTACCGCCTGCAGTAGCATAAAACGGCTGACCACCTCCGCCACCATGAATTTCTTTGGCCAGTTCTTTCACAATGTTTCCGGCATGTAACTTTTTATTGGCAACCAGATTATCTGAAATGATAATACTCAGCATAGGTTTACCATTTAGCATACAACCTAACACACAAAATAAATTTTCAGTTTCAGTGCGCAGTTGAAATGACAGGTTCTTTAATTGGTCAGCATTCCCTATTTCGATCTGTGCTATCAATTTATTAATACCATTTACATGCTCAATATTTGGTTTAAGTTGCTGCTTAATCAGAACTGTTTTTTCATTCTCAAACACTTCAAGTTTCTTCTGTAATTCTGCTTTTTCCTGCACCAGCACTTCCACCGATTTAACTATATCCTTAGCCTTGAGCAAATCTTTTAATTCATTCACCGTAGACCATTGCTGGTTTACCAATTCTTCGACAGCCTCTGCGGTAATGGCTTCAATCCTGCGTACACCAGCTGCTACAGCAGCTTCACTTACTATTTTAAAATAACCGATTTGGCCGGTAGCCTTTACGTGTGTTCCTCCGCACAATTCACGCGAATACAGCTCATCAAAAGTAATCACACGCACACTCTCACCATATTTTTCACCAAACAGCATCATTGCACCCATGGTCTGAGCTTCAGCAATAGGAACATTTCTCCGCTCATCAAGCACTATGTTTTGTCTTATTTTTTCATTTACCAGCTTTTCTACAGCATGAATTTCTTCGGTAGTCATAGCTGCAAAATGCGAGAAATCAAAACGCAGGTATTCGTGATTTACCAGCGAACCTTTTTGTTGCACATGTGTTCCTAATACTTTTCGCAAACTTGCATGCAACAGATGGGTGGCGCTGTGATTATTTTCAGTTAGCTTACGCTTGTTTTCATCTACAACTGCAGTAAATGTTGCTTCTACACTCTCCGGCAAACGTTCGGTGAAATGAATAATAAGATTATTCTCTTTTTTAGTATCAATGATTTTCACCTTTTCGTTGGCATTGCTAATTGTTCCGGTATCTCCAACCTGCCCCCCTCCTTCAGGATAAAATGGGGTTTGGTTAAAAACCAACTGATAACTTTCTTTCCCCTTGGCTTTAACCTTACGGTACTTGATGATATTTACTTCACTCACCAATTGCTCATAACCCAAAAAGCTGGTAGGCTTCTCTTCACCAATCAATACCCAATCATCTGTTGTTAATTCAGTGGCTTTTCGGCTGCGCTCTTTTTGTTGAAGCAATGCATTTTCGAACCCCTTAACATCTACCTCAAATTTATTTTCTCTTGAAATTAACTGGGTTAAGTCTAATGGAAATCCATAAGTATCTGATAACTCAAAAGCATCAACTCCTTTAATAACCCTATCTGGAGAAGCAAACTTTGCATTTAGTATTGTCATTCCATTTGCAATGGTTTTCAAAAAGCTTTGCTCTTCTTCCCTAATCACCTTCACCACAAATTCTTTTTGTGCATATAGTTCAGGAAATACATTTTTAAAACTATCGGAAATTAATTCTGCTAGCTTACATAGAAATGGTTCTTTCAGATTCAGAAATTGGTATTGGTAACGCACAGCCCTGCGCAATATCCTGCGTATTACATAACCCGCCCCGTTATTGCTTGGCAATTGCCCATCGGCAATGGTAAAACAAATGGCACGTATATGATCGGCCAGCACGCGCATGGCAATATCTTGCTTGGTGTCGGCAAAAGTGTAGGCAATGCCTGAGTGCTTCTCTATAAACTTTATGGTTGGCACAAACACATCCGTATCATAATTGGATGATTTACCTTCTATGGCGCGCACTAAGCGCTCAAAACCCATTCCGGTATCTACATGCTGTGCAGGTAGTTGTTCCAGAGTGCCATCAGCCTTGCGGTTAAATTCCATAAACACATTGTTCCAAATTTCTATTACCTGCGGATGGTCGTTATTTACCAACGTTTTGCCATCAACTTTCATCCTTTCAGCATCAGGGCGCAAATCAATATGTATTTCAGAGCAAGGACCACAAGGGCCAGTATCGCCCATTTCCCAGAAATTATCTTTTTTATTGCCATTTAATATGCGGTCTGCATCAATCCATAATTTCCAGTTATCGTGAGCCTCTTGGTCAAATGCCAGGCCTTCTTTGGCATCACCTTCAAAAACCGTTACATACAAGCGGTCTTTCGGTAATTGATAAACTTTGGTTAATAACTCCCAGGCCCATTCAATAGCTTCTTTCTTAAAATAATCACCAAAACTCCAGTTACCCAACATTTCAAACATGGTGTGGTGATACGTATCTACACCAACTTCTTCTAAATCATTATGCTTACCGCTTACACGCAAACATTTTTGTGTATCGGCCACTCGCTTGTATTTAGGTATTTCATTCCCCAAAAACCAATCTTTAAACTGATTCATACCTGCATTGGTAAACATCAGCGTTGGATCATTCTTTACCACAATAGGTGCAGAAGGCACAATCTGATGCCCCTTGGAAGCAAAAAAATTTAGGAATTTTTGTCTAATTTCTGAACTAGTCATTTATTTGGTTTTCAGTTGTTTAAATATACATTTTGATAGCATTTTTTTAATCCTTACTTTCGCCTTATTCCTAAAAAACATCTTATTATGTTTTTTAGGGCAACGCTTCAGCATCAGCAAAACAGATGGCAAAAATAAAATACTTTTATAATCCACATAGCTTAGACTTTGAGAAAGTTACCACCAATGTGCGTGGACTGGCTATACGTGTATTTGGTTTTTTGTCGGCTTCCATTGTAGCAGGTGCCATTTTACTGATTGTGGCTTACAACTACATCGACTCTCCGAAAGAAAAAATGCTTAAGCGCGAAATAGACCTTTATAAGGAGCAAAGTGAGCTGCTGAATAAGAAAGTAGACCAACTTTCAGGCGTGCTAAGCGAACTGCAGGATAGAGACGCTTCCATTTACAGAGCCATTTTTGAAGCCGATCCCATTTCGGCAAATATCAGAAAAGGCGGGTACGGTGGCGTTGATAAGTATACGGAACTGAAAGGATATGCCAGTTCAGGCGAGTTGATTGCCCTACATAAAAGAGTTGACCAACTTTCCAAGCAACTATATATCCAAAGCAAATCATTTGACGAACTGGCAAAACTGGCCGAAAATAAAAATGATTTTTTAGCAGCTATACCCGCCATCCAACCTGTTGCAAATAAGGATTTAAGGCGCATGGCTTCCGGATTTGGTTATCGCGTGCATCCCATTTACAAAACGTATAAAATGCATACAGGCATTGATTTTACCGCACCCACCGGCACACCAATTTATGCCACCGGCAATGGTCGTGCAATCAATCCTGAAGATGGCATGGCCGGTTACGGCAATCACGTGATGATTGACCATGGCTTTGGCTATAAAACATTATATGGCCACCTACACAGAGTTAAAGTAAAACCCGGTCAAAAAATAAAACGCGGCCAGTTAATCGGATATGTTGGCAATACCGGACTCTCTTCAGCACCGCATCTGCATTATGAAGTTATTAAGAACGGAAAGAAAATAAATCCAATCAATTACTTCTTCAACGACCTTTCAGAGAGTGAATATACAGCCATGCGCGTATTGTCTGAAAGGCCTACCCAATCGTTTGACTAACTTCTTTTGGTTTCTATAAACCCTACCTGAACCAATGACTGACGAAATTGAAAAAAAATATTATACCATTGGCGAGGTTGCCAATATACTTGGAGAAAGCACCTCCTTGCTTCGATTCTGGGAAAAAGAGTTTGAGGCATTTTTTAAACCGGGTAAAACACCGGGTGGCAGCAGAACTTATCATCTATCGGATATCGATACACTGAAGCTCATTCATTACTACGTAAAAACAAAGGGTTATACCTTAAAAGGAGCAAAAGAAGCCCTGAGGCGCGATAAGAAAGCTGGCGAAACAACCCAACTTGTGAATAGGCTAAGTGCTGTGAAAAAATTTTTAACCGAATTACAATCGCATTTAGAAACTGAATAATACTTTTGCCGGCACATCTTTTCAGAAACATTATTGTTTCAGCTGTAAGACCATTTTACAACAATACGTCAAGATTCAATTACATGAGCAATACCAATGAAATTACCAAAACATCAAAAATAAAATTTGATGTTAACTTAGACAAAGAAAACCTGCCTGTTTCCATCCATTGGGAAGCAGACGATGCCGATATAGAAGGTAAGCAGGAAGCCAAAGCCATGATTCTGTCTTTATGGGATGGCTTGCAACAAAACGCATTGAGAATAGATTTATGGACGAAGGAAATGAATGTAGAAGAAATGAATTTATTTCTGTTTCAAACCATAGCTACCTTAGCAGATACTTTCGAACGCTCTACTGATAACAGTGAGGTAGCGGAAGAAATTAGAGAATTTGCTCACCAGTTAGGCCATAAACTGAATGTGTTTGGCCCTGACCACAAACACGAATGAATAAGGCTGAATTCTACATCAGCAAATTAAACCTAACCCGGCACGTAGAGGGTGGTTCTTTTACTGAAACTTACCGAAGTGATCTTATTCTGCCACAGCATAAGTTGGGCGAAGCTTTTAATGGCAATCGTCCGGCATCAACAGGTATTTACTTTCTGCTTGAGTATGGTCAGTTCAGTGCTTTACATCGTATTGCATCTGATGAAATGTGGCATTTTTATGATGGCGATACCTTAAGTATTTATGAGATTGATAGAAAAGGAGATTTGCACAAGCATCTACTTGGAAGAAATATAGAAGCTGGCGATCATTTTCAGTGTGTTATAAAAGCAGGCAGTTGGTTTGGCTCTCGTTGCGAGAAAGAAGGAGGTTTTAGTTTGGTCGGGTGTACAGTAGCCCCTGGTTTTGATTTTGCTGATTTTGAATTAGCCAAGCGCGAGGAGCTCTGCAAATTGTATCCGCAACACCTTCAACTGATTGAGACACTTACCCACCAATCCTTATAAACCTTATGAACTAGCGGTTGTCTATACTTTCAGATTACTTAATTTGCGCACCATATCTCTCATGAACAAAAATATTTTACCCTTTTTAATATTGATTTTATTCCCTCTGATACACTTTGCACAGGGTAGACCCGGCATTGGAGGGCAACGCACGCCTGCCATAGGTAAAATTTATGGTAAAATTGTTGAATCAGGTAAAAAATCTCCGGTTGAATTTTGCACCATTACCTTACTTGGTGCACAGAAAGATACCGTATTAAGCGGAGGTCTCACTCGAAGCAATGGCGATTTTATGCTTGACAAATTACCTTTGGGCAGATATCGCTTACGCATTCAATTTATCGGCTATAAAACACTCTATAAACCTGTAATGGTTACGCCTAACTTACTCGAGCAGGATTTAGGAAATCTTGCAATTGAACCAGATACAAGAGCCTTGAAAGAGGTAACCATAGAGGCTGAAAAAAGCAGTGTAGTGATGACCATTGACCGTAGAATTTATAATGTAGAGAAAGATATTTCATCCAGAGGGGGAACCGGTTTAGATGTGATGAGAAATGTACCCGGAATCACAGTTGACGCAGATGGAAATGTGAATATGCGCAATTCCTCTCCTACCATATTTGTTGATGGCAGACCTACTCTATTAACTTTGGAACAAATTCCTGCAGATCAGATTGACCGTGTAGAAGTAATTACCAACCCCTCGGCAAAATTTGATGCATCCACTTCTGGAGGTATTATCAATGTAGTGCTAAAGAAAAACAATAAGCCAGGATACAACGGAATGGTTACGGTTGGTGCCGGATTTCCTTCAAGGCAAAATGCGATGGTTAACCTGAACATTAAAGAAGGTAGATTTAATGTGGGAATGATGTACAATATTAACCGATCTGTTAATGTGGCAAAAGGATATACCAATCGAACTTCACTCCGAAATAAAATTGAAACAGGTTCATTTAAGCAAAGCAATGAAAACGATGCCACCAGCATGATGCACAACGGAAGGCTTGCAATTGACTATAATATTTCTAATCGAGCCGCCATAACCGCTTCGCAGGCCATGATGTTTGGTTCTTATGAAATCATAGATAAGCAACATTTTGATGCCCTTGATTCGTTAAAAGAATTGGTCTCATATGGTGATAGAACAAACTCTCAAAATAATGCTTGGAGCAATTACACCTCACAGGTGCAGTTTCGTAAAACATTTCCACGTATTGGCCGAGAACTAACCTCAGATTTTACCTACAGCCGCAGTCAACGCAACAACCTGAGTAACTTCTCAACTCTGAACTATGACAAAAATAATCTGCTTCTACCCCCAGGCGAAGAATACCAGAAAAACAATGGTACAGGCAATAGTAACAATTATACCTTTCAGCTGGATTATGTGAACCCTATAACCGATTCTGCCAAGTGGGAGTTTGGGGTGCGCAGCAATATCCGAATCGACCGATCTAAACTGGAGGTTTTCTACAGAGACCCATTAAACAATGCTAATTTTACATCTGATACTGCTCTAACCAATGACTACAGCATTACTGATTATGTAAATGCGGCATATGCTACTTACAGCAGCATGCTTTGGGGCATTGGCTATCAAATGGGATTGAGGTTTGAGCAGATTCGATTTAAAGGAGAATTGCTGAATAAGAACCAAAGTTTTGAATATTATTATCCTGATAGTTTAGGTAACCTTTACCAATCCTTTTTCCCAAGCCTGTTCCTGAACAAAAAAATTGGTGGTCAAACCATTCAGGAAGATGGCAAGAACAGAACAAAAGCCTTGCATGAATTTCAGCTCAACTTTACTCGAAAAATTAACAGACCCGGATTTATGCAGGCCATGCCTTTTATTATGTTTGCCGATAAGCTAAATTACCGCATCGGCAATCCTAATCTGGCCCCAGAGTTTATCAATACAGTTGAATTCAATTATAATACCATCCTCCCAGCATTCAACTTCTTCACATCGGTGTATATGAAGGCTACCGAGAATCCAATTACAAATTTCGCTTTTCCACTTGCATCAGATACCAACGGAAATGTGCTGGTTAATACCTTTATCAATGGGAAAACCCAGTATAATTATGGCATGGAAAACAATGTGCGTTTCAGTTTATTTCAAAGAAAGATGGATGTAAGCATCAACGGAAATTTTTTCTACACCATTATCAATGCTTCATCAAATAATACCACCATTCAAAATCAGGGATTCAGCTGGAACACCAAAGCAATGGCTTCATACAAGTTGCCTAAAAACTTTACTGTTCAACTTAATGGGAATTATGAAGCACCTCGTATAATACCGCAAGGTACCACACTTGATCAATACAGTATAGACTTTTCACTGAATAAGGAAATCATGAAGTTCATCACCATTAATCTCATGGTAAATGATGTTTTTAACACACGCAGATTCGGAACCTCTTTTGAAAGCGATTTTCTGATTCAGGATATTAGCCGCAGGCGTGAGATACGATTTGTACGGTTATCAGTAAGCATGCGTTTCGGTGAAATGGATGTATCGCTGTTTAAACGCAAGCGTTCAAATCGAGGCGATAATCAGGGTGGTGGAATGGATATGGAATACTGATAAACTGCCAGAGATTAACCTAAATCACGCCAATCTATTTCCGGATATCTGCTTTTCAACTCTTCCATTTTGGCTAATCTTTTCTTCTGAAAGCTCTGATGTTGCGTTGTGTCTGCATGAATAACTTTATGCGAGAGCAACTTGTTCAACTCGCCCATTTCTTTCACAAATTCATCTGTTGGCTTATCCATGCATGCCCCAACAAAATGTTGCCAAACTTCATCAATTGCAAGTTGATTGGGATGTACTAGATCACTTTCAAAGAATCTGTAGTCTCTCAGTTGATCAATAATAATTTCAAAAGCCGGAAAATAAAAAGCATTTTCATGCTGCCTGCAAATGGTATGCACTGCCTGTAATAAGATAGACTTGCTTAGGTTATTTTCTACCAAACCATCACGCACATAACGAACCGGGCTCACAGATAGAATAATCTGTTTTTCTTTCAGCAGCGGATGGTGCAGCATTTCCAAATATGCACCAACAATTTCATCAACAGTTAGCAATCGTTTAGTAAATAGCTCCGCAGGCATTTTATGGCAATTGGCCACAACCATGTCGCTTGACTTTAGCTGATAAACCCAGGCTGACCCCAATGTAATTACTATATGCGAAGCGGATTTAAGCGTAGGCTGAGCAGCAGAAATTTCATTATTTATCATAGCTAAAGCAGCATCCGGTGTATTTGCAGAAAATTTTCCATGATGTTGCCAAGAAAACCACAACCCGTTTCCTTTCGTTAGATCTGCAATAGAATAAATCCTTTCCTGTAGCAAATCAGCCATACCAAGTGCCATGCTCAAAGGATTGTATAGAATGCCATGAGCATTAGCAGAAATACGGAACCTGTGCTGCCTAAGTTTATTACCCATCTGCTCTGCAAAGCAGGATCCGGAAAGCAAAATTGGTTTGCTGTAGTTGATTTTTTTCTTTAACTGCGGAACACTAAATTCCAACATCCATTTCATCGTTCAAGTATAAGGTACTTTCTCAAAAACACAGACACCTGAGCAAGCCAAATTATTCTCCACAGCTGTTTACAACTTTAATCTTAAAATTAACATTCAATAATCAATTTTGGTATAGATGATTTTGATGATGTTTTACCCCCTTAAACCATAATTATGGCAAAAAAGAGCGAGCGAAAAATTTTCGTATTAGACACTTCTGTTCTTTTATACGATCACAATTCCATTCATAATTTTCAGGAACATGATGTAGCAATACCCATAACTGTTTTAGAAGAACTGGATAATTTTAAAAAAGGCAATGATACCATCAATTTTGAAGCAAGAGAATTTATAAGAAACCTGGATAAACTCTCCGGAGAATATACACTCACCGATTGGATTCCGATAAATGGCAGAGGACGTGGACGTTTCAAAGTACTGATGGGAGACAAAGCAAGTGTGGATGCACAGATAGTTTTTGGTGAACGCAAGGCAGACCATCGTATCCTGAATGCAGCACTTGCCCTTTCAGAGAAGGAAAATAATCGTAAAGTGGTGCTGGTAACAAAAGATGTTAACCTTAGGCTTAAAGCCAAATCTCTTAATTTAGCAGCAGAAGATTATGAAACCGGTAAGATAAAAAATCTGGATACGCTTCATACCGGCAAAACAACAATGGAGGGGGTGAAACAATCCATTATTGACATGATTTATGCCGATGGTTTTATTACATATGATTTATTATTTGATGAAAAGCCATCAGCCAACCATTACTTTATACTAAAGAATAATAAGACCTCGGTTTTGTGTACCTATAATCCGCAAAATGAAAGCATTGAAAAGGTAGATAAGCGAAACGCATACGGCATTAAACCACGTAATGCAGAGCAAACATTTGCCATGCATGCTGTGCTCAACCCAAATATTCAGCTGGTTACTATTCAGGGTGTGGCAGGTACCGGTAAAACCTTGCTTGCTCTGGCAGCCGGAATGGAGCAAAAACAAAACTTCAGACAAATTTATTTGGCGAGGCCTATTGTACCTCTAAGCAATAAAGACATCGGCTATCTGCCGGGAGATATCAAATCAAAAATTAATCCTTACATGGAGCCATTGTGGGACAATTTAAAGTTGATTCAAAACCAATGGAAGGAAACTGATAAAGAGTATCAGAAAATAACCGATATGGTTAATCAGGAAAAACTCCTTGTAACACCGCTTGCCTACATTCGCGGGCGTAGTTTATCAAACATCCTGTTTATTATAGACGAAGCGCAAAACCTTACCCCACTTGAAGTAAAAACAATAATCACACGCGCAGGCGAAGGAAGTAAGATTGTATTTACAGGCGATATTTTCCAAATTGATACCCCTTATCTGGATGCACAATCAAACGGTCTCTCGTATTTGATAGATCGCATAAAGGATAATCCACTGTATGCACATATTACACTTGAAAAAGGAGAACGTTCTGAATTGGCCAATTTAGCCAATCACTTGTTATAATTAGGCATAGCCACTAAATTCCAAAATTAAAGCTAAAGCCAAAGATTAACCCTCCAGGCTGAAGAAAGTTAAAATTATCCCTTGACTCATCGGTTAATTTTGGTACATCTACTCCGGTAACATTATCCTTACCGCTTATATTTATTGAATAGCCCAATTCAATTCCCATACGATTGGTTTTACCAACATGCCACATTCTAATCCATGTTATATTTATTTGCTGAACCGGCAATAGGTTAAACTTGCCCTTAGAATCTACCTCCTGACCGTTCTCTAGAATCTTTACATTACCCGGCTCAAAATCAGTTAAGCCACTGGCATTACTAAAAGAAACACCAATAGCTTTTCCGGTTTTACCATCTAAATAATATCTACCACCAATGGCTGTTTTAAATCCCCATGAACCAATACCGGCTGCCCCAAAAACAGAAATACGGCCGGCTACAAATTGCTCCAGGTTTAAACCAATTAAACCGCAACTATTATTTATACCGGTACCGAAACCCAAATAGGTTATTTTTTCTGGTACTGCTGATTCTTGGGCATGCAATTGCACCAGGATGCAGCATGCACAAATAAGACTTGATAGTTTCTTTTTCATTGAATTTGTAATGAACAAACAAATTTAATGAACTATGATGAATTACTTTGGAATGTTAAATTTTTTTCTTAAAGTTTGACAGAGAAAAAACCAATCTGCTTGCACTATGAAAAAACTCATTTTTATGATCTTGCTTTTACCGTTATTGGCAAGTGCTCAAAAAATACTTACGAGTCCCAAAGCCATTCTGCCTGGTCATAGCAATGATGTAGATGCCATCAGCATATCAGCGAGAGGACAGATTGCCGCAGGTTCTTGGGATAAAAAAATAAATATATATAAGGATGATTCTACCTTTAATCTCATTAAATCTTTTGAGGCGCATCTGGCTCCTGTAACTGCAATTAAATACAGTCGCGATGGTGGCTTATTAGCAAGCGGATCCAATGACCATTCTGTTCGCATATGGGATTCAACTTATAAATTAATAAAGGTTCTTGAAGGGCATAACGGCAATATCAATACCTTGCTATTTGATTACAGCCGCAAATTTTTATTTTCAGGAAGTGATGACCGCAATATTGTCATTTGGGAGGTAGAGTCCGGCAAGAAATTAAGGATAATCAATACCACCAGTTCTGTTAATGCAATGGTCTTAAATCCCCAAGATAATCGTCAACTTATCATAGCAGGAGCAGAACCTAGAATAAGAGCCATTAGTTTGCAGAACAATACCATTGCAAGTACCTTTGATGGTCATACGGATATAGTGAACGCGATTGACATCAATAAAAGTGGCACCATTATGATTAGCGGGTCTAATGATAAAAGTGCCCGACTTTGGGATTTAAAAACCGGGAAAGAAATAAGAAAATTGTCTGTAGACTGCTGGAAGGTAACAGCGGTAGCTTTAAGTGAAGACGGCAGCTATGCTTTTACAGGTTGTAATGATGGCAGTATTAAAGTTTGGGAAGTTTCTACCGGAAAACTATTAGCCTCTGCTGAAGGCACGGGTAATTATGTTCGAGATCTTATGTTTAGTAAAAGCACTAATACGCTTCTTGTTGCCAATATGATAAGAGTAGGTGCTGATTTTGGCGTACATGTTTGGGAAACCAAATTACCGCTACCTGAACTTGCCAGAAAAACTTCAGAAAGTGAGGGAGACACGAGTTCTGCCAAAATCAATACTCCCAAGCCTGCTCCACTCATAAAACCCTATAATGCAGCACCTAAGAAATAGTTTAGCAGCCTAATCGCGTTGGTCTGTATCCAATTTTTTTTTATTCATTATAAATAGTGGACAAAAAAATCGTTGCCGCTATTGAACTACAATAAAAAAATATAGATTCGCAGGCTGAAAAAAAGACCCATTCTTTCAAAAACAAGCACAATGAAAATCATTACAAACGTTTTACGCGCTTTAGCTCTTTTTGCAACCATTCTGTTTTTTAATTCAGGATTCGCCCAAACCGCAGAAGAAGGCGCTCAATTATTCAATGCCAATTGCACTTCATGCCATGCTATCAATGAAAAAGTGGTTGGCCCTGCGCTCAAAGATGCTCATAAACGCAGAGACGAGAAATGGCTGATTAGCTGGATTAAAAATTCGCAAAAGATGGTTAAAGCCGGTGATCCTATTGCTGTGCAAATTTATAAAGAGAACAACGAAGCGTTGATGACTGCTTTTGAAAACTTGAATGACAATCAGATAAAATCAGTTATTGCATATATTAAAGCCGAAAGTGAAAAACCTGCTGCACCTGCAACAGCAGCTTCAACTGGATCATCTGTTTCTAATGAGGGAGCTTCTCCTGTAGAGGTTAACGCAAATATGAGAGGCAAAATCAACTGGTTGCTTATCATTATTGCAGTTCTTTTATTTATGGTTATTGCATTGGTGCTTGATATACTTGGGTTGGTTGGGCAAATACAAGGAAAACCGGTTATCAACTGGAACAGCATTAACTCTAAAATGGCACTCCTATTCCTTATTGCCGGTATGGGTGCGGTAATTTGGGAATTTGCAGCGCACACTAAACTTACCGTGAACAGCTATGATGGTGCTTCTGCTCATAGTAATGAGTACGACAGCATGTTCAATATCACTTTTTACCTCACTTTAGTGGTGTTCATCATCACTCAAATTTTGCTTTTCTGGTATCTTTTTAAATATAAACACAGCAAAAGCCGTAAAGCTTTGTATTTCCCTGACAACCATAAACTCGAACTTATTTGGACAGTTATTCCTGCCATTGTGCTTACCGTACTGGTTATTCGTGGCTTGAAAACATGGAACGATATTATGTATCACAAAGATGAGAAGGCGCAGTTGATTGAGGTTTATGGATACCAGTTTGGCTGGAATGCTCGCTATGCAGGTGCTGATAATGTTTTGGGCAAACATGATTTCCGTGAAATAGGAAAAGTTAACGCCCTTGGGGTTGACCCCAAAGACCCGAAAGCACTGGATGATGTTGTTACGAATGAACTTCACCTAAAAGTTGATCAGCCTGTCATGCTTAAATTCAGAGCTAAGGATGTTATACACTCTGCTTATCTGCCTCACTTTCGCGTGCAGATGAATGTGGTTCCAGGCCTACCTACTCAGTTTGCATTTACACCTACCATCACAACTGCTGATATGCGCAGCAAATTAAATGATCCTACTTTTGACTACATCCTACTATGTAACAAAATATGCGGTGGCGCACACTATCGTATGAAGATGAAAGTTATCGTGCACACAGCAGGCGATTATGAGAAATGGATGAGCAGCCAAACACAATATGTACAAAACGCTGCTCCTGTTGCCGATACAACTTCTACACAAACACAGGTGCGTGTTCCTGCAAAAAATAACAAAATACTAGCCATCAAATAATCATTAACAGTTAAGAAATAATTATAATTTAAAGTATGAGCAAAACGCATTCACATCAAGATGACCACAGCCATGACGCTCATCATGGTCATCATCAGGAAAGCTTCATTTCGAAGTATGTATTTAGCATGGATCATAAAATGATTGCTAAACAATTCTTGATTACCGGAATCATTATGGGAACACTGGGAATGGCTATGTCGCTAATTTTCCGCCTTCAACTGGCTTACCCCGATATGAAGTTCCCTTTCTTGGAAAGTATTATTGGTCATTGGGGTAAAGATGGCAAGCTAGACCCGAATTTTTATCTGGCTCTTATCACTATCCACGGAACCATCATGGTATTCTATGTATTAACTGCTGGGTTAAGTGGCACTTTCTCTAACCTGCTTATCCCACTGCAGGTAGGAGCAAGAGACATGGCTTCTCCATTCCTTAATATGCTTTCATATTGGTTCTTCTTCCTTTCGTCTTGTGTATTAACTTTTTCATTATTTGTTGAAAACGGACCAGCATCAGCAGGTTGGACAGTTTACCCGCCATTATCCGCTTTACCTAAAGCAGTTCCTGGCTCAGGTGACGGTATGACCCTTTGGTTGGTAGCCATGATTCTTTTCATTGCATCTGCATTGCTAGGTGGTATCAACTACATTACAACTGTATTAAACATGCGCACCAAGGGTATGAAAATGACCCGTCTTCCGCTTACTATCTGGGCATTTTTAATTACAGCTGTATTGGGTTTACTCTCTTTCCCTGTACTGTTAGGTGGTTCGTTGCTTCTTCTGATGGACCGCAGTTTTGGAACCTCTTTCTACTTAGCAGATATTCCTGCTGATCTAGCTGGTGGAATTGAAAGAACCGGTGGTTCACCAATTCTTTTCCAGCACTTATTCTGGTTCCTTGGTCACCCTGAAGTATATATCATTTTATTGCCCGCCTTGGGTATTACCTCTGAAGTAATTGCAACCAACTCACGCAAGCCAATTTTTGGTTACCGTGCGATGATTGGTTCTATCCTGGCAATCGGTTTCCTCTCCTTTATTGTTTGGGGTCACCATATGTTCTTAACCGGAATGAATCCTTTCCTTGGATCTGTGTTTATGTTAGGTACTCTGATTATTGCTGTACCATCAGCAGTAAAAACTTTTAACTATCTGGCAACACTATGGAAAGGCAATTTACAACTCACACCGGCCATGTTGTTTGCAATCGGTCTTGTATCTTTTTTCATCTCCGGTGGTTTAACAGGTATTTATTTGGGTAATGCTGCACTCGACATTAACCTGCATGATACCTACTTTGTAGTTGCTCACTTTCACTTGGTAATGGGTAGTGCCGCTATATTTGGTATGATGAGTGGTATTTACCATTGGTACTCTAAACTATTTGGCAAAATGATGAATGAGGGATTGGGATATATCCATTTCTGGTTAACATTTATATCTGCTTATTGTGTGTTTTTCCCAATGCACTTCATGGGTCTGGCAGGTGTGCCTCGCAGATATTATGCGAATACCGCATATGATCAATTCAATGTTTTTATAGATATGAATGAGTTTATAACCATTGCTGCTTTACTAGGAGGTTTTGCTCAGCTCATCTTCTTGTTTAATTTCTTTTATAGCATATTCAAAGGTAAACGTGCACCACAAAATCCTTGGAAATCAAACACCCTGGAGTGGACAGCACCTGTTAAACATTTGCATGGTAACTGGCCAGGTGAAATACCTCACGTTTATCGTTGGGCGTATGACTATAGCAAACCTGGTGCATCCGATGATTTCATACCACAAAACGTTCCTGATCCGGGACAAGTGGATGAAATGCAGGAACCGGATCCGGCTAAATTCGAACCTTCACGCACAAGTACACCTGCTGCTAAACAGGAAGTGGTGTTGTTTGCTGCTCTGAAACGCCTGTTCGGACTAGCCAGATCATAATATGAATGAACTATCGGAAAAATCAGAAAGAAGATTCAGACGTTTCGGTATTCTAACCATAGCCTCTGTTTTTATTCTGATTTTTGTGGGTGGTTTGGTTCGCAGTACAGGCTCCGGAATGGGTTGCCCAGATTGGCCAAAGTGTTTTGGTACCTGGGTTCCCCCCACTGATGTGAGCCAACTGCCAGCCGATTATAAAGATAGATTTCGCGTTGAAGGCCATGAAATAGCAGACTTTGACGTGTATAAAACCTGGACGGAATATGTGAACAGATTGATTGGTGTGCTAATAGGTTTTTTTATCTTTCTTACAGTGTTCTTTGCCATACCTTACCTGAAAAAAGACAAAAGTATTTTCTGGTTAAGTTTCGCAGCATTTCTGTTAGTTGGCTTTCAGGGGTGGATAGGTTCAAAAGTTGTAAGTTCCAATTTAGCCCACTGGATGGTTACCATTCATATGATAATTGCATTGGTAATAGTTGGGCTATTAATCTTTACCATAACCCGCTCTCAGAATTTTACAGTTGTGCAACTAAAAGCCGATGCTTCATTAAAACCTTTAATGGTTCTGATTCTATCTGTTTCCGGCATACAAACCATCAGCGGAACACAGGTGCGTGAAAACATAGACTCGGTTGCTTTGATTATGGGTGAACAAAACCGCGAATACTGGATTCAAGCATTAGGTGGAATTTTTTCATTTCATAGAACATTTTCAATTGTGAGCCTTGTACTAACCATGTGGATGATTAAGAAGTTTAGAGAAAATTTCGATTCATCTTCATTGATTTACAGGCTAGCACTCTCAACAATTATTTTGGTTGCAATGCAAATTTTAAGTGGTAAGGTATTGGATAATTTGGGATTCCCTAAAATGGTGCAGAGTTTACATCTTTTTGTTGGAAGCCTAATCGGAGGAGCACAGTTGTTTATTACGATATTATTATTCTCAAAAACACAAACCCTGAACAAAGGGTAAATAAATGAACGAAGCAAGAACAATAGCAGAAAAAAACGAATGGATATCCGGTATCTCTTTGTTAAAGCAAAAGGTAACCGACTATAACCAATTAATAAAAACACGACTGACTTTTTTGGTGGTTTTTTCTGCGGTTATTACCTACCTGACAGCATCTACCGGAAGCACTATCAACTGGTTTGAAGTAATGATTCTTGCACTTGGCGGCACATTGGTAGTTGGTGCATCTAATGGAATCAATCAAATCATTGAAAAGGATTTTGATAAGTTAATGGTACGCACGGCAAACCGTCCGGTTGCAACCAAACGTATGAGCAGCACGGAGGCCGGTTTAGCAAGTCTAATAATGGGTATTTCAGGAGTTTATCTGATTGCTGCTTTTCTAAATCCTCTATGTGGTTGGCTTTCTCTGGCCTCGCTTGTTAGCTATGCATTCATCTATACCCCTTTAAAAAGGGTATCACCCATATCCGTTTTTGTTGGCGCATTTCCAGGAGCCTTCCCTCCACTTCTAGGTTGGGTAGCTTTTACAGGAAGCATCACAACTGAAGCCATTATATTTTTTGGCGTTCAGTTTTTCTGGCAATTTCCTCACTTCTGGAGTATTGCATGGATACTGGATGATGATTACAAGAGAGCAGGTTTTAAAATGCTACCGGTGTACGGTAGAAACAAAAAGAGTGCATTCCAGGTACTCATTTTTACTTCCATGCTGCTTCCTGTTGGATTGCTTCCTTTCGTTGAAGGATACACAGGTTTGGTGTCTGCATTGGTTTGCATTGCGGGCGCTGGTTTGCTTATCTGGTATGCTTTAAAACTTTATCGCTCATGCGAAAATGCAGATGCTAAAAAGCTCATGTTCGCATCCTTCTTTTATTTACCGCTGGTTCAAATTGCTTATTTAATAGATAAGATATGATGACACAAAGTATAAAATCAGCCAAATCACACCAAGAACCTGAATACGTAATTAACCCGAAGAAATTCGTATTGTGGCTACTAATTGTGGCAAGCGTTATGCTGTTTGCGGGTTTCACTAGTGCTTATATTGTAAGGCATGGAGAGGGCAATTGGCGTGTATATGAACTGCCACAGTTATTTACTACAAGTACTATCATTATCGCATTAAGTTCTGTTTTTATGCAGTGGGCATATATGGCAGCAAAAAAAGACGAGCTTGGTCAAATTAAAATAGCTTTAGGCATCACAGCTGCTTTAGGGATTTGTTTTGGTATCTGCCAATGGTTAGCTTATAGTCAGTTGGTGCAGAACAATGTTTACTTTACCGGTAATCCTTCAGAATCTTTTGTATATATCATTTCTTTCATGCACTTAATGCACATGGTTGGCGGGGTAATTTTTGTGCTGGTAACATTCATTAAGTCCTTGAGATCAAAAGTGCACAAGAAAAGCCTACTCACCATTAATTTATGTAATACATACTGGCATTTTCTGGGAATTCTTTGGATATACCTTTTTGTATTTTTTCAGTTAAACAGATAAACAAGAACAACAAACCAATATGGCAAACTCAACTACACTAACTACAGGCAAACAAAACATTTGGGGAGGTGGGAAATCTCCTTTCAGTGTTAGCTATGGTAAACTAATGATGTGGATTTTCTTATTGTCGGATGCATTTACCTTTTCATCTTTGCTAACTGCATACGGCTTCATACGCTATAGTTTCCCGTCATCTCAACCCAATGAGATCGTAAAACCTATGTCGCATGTGTCTGATCAGTTTGTTGAAGAGATGCAGCACACAGGTCTATTCTCTACTGAACATTGGCCTCTGCCAGAATTGGTATTTAACCACTTCCCTTTTCTACATGGCATACATTTGCCATTGTTCTTTGTGAGTTTAATGACATTCGTTCTCATTTTTAGCTCAGTTACAATGGTGCTTGCTGTTGAAGCAGGTCACAGAATGGCTAAAAAAGAGGTGGCAAATTATATGGTGCTAACCATTCTTGGCGGTGCAGCTTTCCTTGGCTGTCAGGCGTGGGAATGGACTCAGTTCATTACAGAAGGTGCAACATTGCATGGCAATCCTTTTGGCCCCACGGCATTTGCTGCCCTGTTCTTTATTGTAACCGGATTTCATGGATTCCATGTTTTTTCAGGAGTAGTCCTGAATGTAATTATATACATCAACGTATTGGCAGGAACCTATGAAAAAAGAGGTCATTATGAAATGGTTGAAAAAGTTGGTTTATACTGGCACTTTGTAGACTTGGTTTGGGTATTTGTTTTTACCTTTTTCTACCTTATTTAATATTCAATTAAACACACACTACAAATCTTATATTAAAATGGAACACTCAGAACACTTAGAACACACTGAAACACCTTCCAATATGAAGCAACAAATCTGGAAAACATTCTGGATTTTGTTTGCCTTAACCATTGTAGATATTGGTTTATATTTTATGCTGCTAAGTACCCATTCTATGCTTAAAAACTTCCTTTTTATTGCCTTGGGTATTGTAAAGGCATTTTACATTGTGGCTGTCTTCATGCACATGAAATTTGAAAGAAAGTGGCTGGTTAACTTCATCGTTTATCCGATGCTTTTTGTGGTTTTTCTGGTAATTCTTATGCTAATAGAAGGAGATTTTACCGGTTTGGTTAGATAACCTTTATGAAAAATAAGCGCATCGTCATTACAGCATTGGGACTCCTTATAGTCCCAATTCTTATTTTTTACATTTTCAATGCCGGTAAGCAAACCTATAATTCACTGCCTTATCTAGGTGAGCGAGTAGCCCCAGATGGTGAAGCAATAAAAGATACAGTCTATTACAGCATTCCGCCTTTTAAACTGGTGGATCAGAATGGTGATACCCTCACCAATAGCAACTTTGACGGAAGTATTTATATCGCAAATTTCTTCTTTGCATCTTGTAAAGATATTTGCCCAAAAATGAATGCAAAAGTTGAAACCATAGTTTCTAAGCTCGCGGAATACCCTCAGGTTAAGTTTATATCGCATACCGTAGATCCGGAGAATGATTCTGCAGCTGTACTTGCCCAATATGCTACCAAATTCAAAGCAAAGGCCGGAATATGGTATTTTGTAACAGGCTCAAAAGATGATATTTTCAAGGCAGGTCAGGGATATTTATTACCCGTTTCTATTGAAGACAAAACAATTGATCACTCCCAGCAGTTAATTTTGGTAGATCAAAACAGACACATAAGGGGAATATATGATGGTCTGGATGATAAAGATATCAGGCGTATTAAAGAAGATATTAAAGTTTTACTGTATGACGAACTCAAAGCCAAACATGCTCAATAACGATAAGTTATTTTTTAGAATTGTGATGATTCTATCCATTGTGGTCCTTGCCGCTGTGGTTATTCTAAACCGAAAGGTTTTACCAAGACCTGAAGTGGTGCCCTCTTTCGCATATTTCCTTCCTAAATTAAATGCATTTATTAATGCCATGTGCAGCATTTTATTGCTGCTATCTCTTTACTTCATCAAGCAGAAGAAAATCAGCACACATAAAACAATCAATATTGTTACGTTCATTCTTTCCAGCATTTTTCTAGTGAGTTATGTGTTGTTTCATTTTTTTGTAGACAATACAACCTACCCTGCTGATAGCCCTTGGAGGCCTTACTACCTGGTTATACTAACCTCACATATTATCCTTGCAGCATTGGTTTTACCGCTTGTGCTCATGTCATTCTATCACGGCTTACATTTGAATGTAGAGAAACATAAAAAATTAGTTCGATTTACCTTCCCTATTTGGTTATATGTCACTATTACTGGAGTTGTGGTTTACCTGATGATTGCTCCTTTCTATACTTTCTGACTTTAATCATTGAGGTATTTTTATAATCTCTCTATATTTGCTCATATGAAAAAAGCAATCATAATAATCACCATCTTAAGTATGATTTTGTTAAGCCAAGATTTACTCGCACAATGCCCTATGTGTAAAACAGCTTTAAGCAGTGCAAGAGATAATGGCTCTTCGGTTGGAAGTTCACTCAACAATGGTATTTTGTATTTACTTGCTTTACCATATACCATAGCAGCTATATTCGGCATCATTTGGTATCGCAACGCTCGCATACAGAAAAGAAAAAAATTAGCCTCTCTATAAATGTGCGACAAGTACACCCCGGGTAAATGGCATGCCATGATTAAAGGTAAATGTCCGCGATGCCAAAGTGGTAAAATGTTCTCAAAACCTGCATTCTCATTTAAATTCACTGAAATGTTTGCCGACTGCCCGGTTTGTAAACTGCACTTTGAAATTGAGCCCGGCTTCTATTGGGGGGCCATGTACGTAAGCTATGCCATATCCTGTGCTATTTTAATAATACTGGGTGGCGCCACGTTAATTTTGCTTAATGACCCGGATTTCTGGGTTTATATGGCCATTATCATTCCCGCATTTATACTGGCTTCTCCGCTCACCTACCGTTATGCGCGCATTATGATGCTGTATTGGTTTTCACCGATAAGGTTCGATGCAAAAATGGCAAACAAGTAGACTGTTATTTTAGTTAATCTACATTCTTTACATTTGTGTTATGTTTAATAAAATAGAACATATAGGCATTGCCGTTAAAAATGCAGAAAATTCGATGACTCTGTTTAATGCATTATTCCAAGGTGAACCTTATAAAACAGAAGTGGTAGAGAGTGAGCATGTAAAAACCATCTTCTATCAAATTGGTCCTAATAAAATTGAACTACTAGAGTCAACCTCCCCTGATAGTGCAATTGCAAAATTTATTGAAAAAAAGGGGGAAGGAATGCATCATGTAGCCTATGAAGTTGATGATATTTCAACAGAGATGGAAAGGCTAAAAAAAGAAGGCTTTCAGTTTATAAATGAGTATCCAAAAAAAGGAGCAGATAATAAACTGATTGCCTTCCTTCATCCGAAATCAACCAATGGGGTATTGATAGAACTTTGCCAGGAAATCAAATAGCTACTTCTCTATCCCAAATCCGTAATATCCGCGGGAGCCATCGGGATTAATACCCTCAATCAATACACCGCCCTTTTTGTCTTCCAATAACTTTTTAACCTCTATTGTGGTATTTATTGGTGTTTTATCAATAGCGGTTAGAACAAAGCCATCTGGTATTCCGGCTTTTTTCAAAATACTATTTGAACCCACTTTTTTCACCTTAACACCACCTGATATCTTCAACTTCAAACGCTCATCTCTGCTGATTGATTCAAACTCGGCATCAAGTACCTTGTTAAAATCTTTTTTCTCTTCCACATCTAAAGTTGTTTTACCATCCCTGCTTTTAAGTGTTACAAAAAATATTTTTTCCTTACTATCCCTTGAAACTATAAGTTTTAACTTATCTCCCGGATTGCGTTTTCCAACTTGTTCCTGCAACTCTGAGGAAGAGTTTACTTTTACATCATCAATACTCAAAATAACATCTTTATCCTTTAATCCTGCGTCTTCAGCAGCACTATTTGGGTTAACTTTTGCAATAAACACCCCTCTCACTTCTTTTAAACCTTCTTTATCTGCCAATTCAGCATTCACATCCGCAATCTGTACGCCTAAAAATCCGCGCTGTACTTCGCCATATTTTAAAAGATCTTCAATAATTTTTTTCATAAGGTTTGATGGGACTGCAAAGGAGTAGCCTGAATATGCACCCGTTTGAGAAGCAATAGCTGTGTTAATACCAACCAGCTTACCATCTGAACTTACCAAAGCGCCTCCGCTATTGCCAGGGTTAACCGCTGCGTCTGTTTGAATAAAAGATTCAATGGAATATTGAGTTTCCGCTCTTCTAGGGTCTTTTAACAAATTTAAGTTTCGGCCCTTTGCGCTTACAATACCTGCGGTAACAGTTGAGGTGAGATTAAAAGGATTTCCAACTGCAAGCACCCACTGCCCAACTTTTACATCGTCAGAATTGCCAACCAATGCGTATGGAAGGTTCTTTTCATCTATTCTAAGAAGGGCTAGATCTGTATTAGGGTCTCTGCCTATTAAATCTGCATCGTATTGGCGCTTATCATTTAAAATAACCTTGATTTTACTGGCCCCTTCGATTACGTGATTATTGGTTACCACATAACCATCCTGACTGATAATCACTCCTGAACCGGAACCTGAGCGTGGGCCTGACTCCGGCATCTCAAACCTAAAACCGGGACCATGAAAAAAGTCAAAAGGATTTATTTCTCGCTGACTTTCAACTTGTTGAGACTCCACTTGGGTAATGATGTGAACAACCGTAGGTGTCACTAAATCAGCTACTTCTACAAAATCCGGGCGTGTAGAGGACTCACTCAAGCCGGCAAATCGTGCCATTCTTTCTTGCTGCAATACCGTTCCTTGCGAATCGGAGAATAATTTGCTGATTCCTAGTGCTGTTAGGCCACCCAGAGCCGCAACAGCAAAAAATGTAATGTACCGTTTCAACATACTTTTTCTCGAATTTTTTTGAATTATTGGCAAAAATTGTTCCAAGCCAATGTGATTTATATTGCAACTCCAAACGAAAAAAGAAGGTCTTGAATTGTGTAGATTAGAAAAAATACTGCAAATTTGTTGATTACATGGGCCACGACAAGCATCAATATTATTTTGAAAAGTATCTGAGAGACGAACTGTCTGAATCGGATAAAAATAGTTTCGTGGAAAAATTGTCAGAGGATGCCAACCTCAGAAGTGCTTTTAATGAATATAAAAAGAATAGAGCGGCTCAATTGAAAAATTCAGTTGGTGTTAGCGAAGAAACTTCATTAAATAACAAACTTCTTTCTGCAATGTATTTACTAATTTCAGTTACAGGTCTTGCCCTTACTATTAATTATTACATCAACAACGAAAAGCTCAAGTTATCAAACGAATCTCTGGAAAAACATTATAAGCAGAAAGAGCGAAAGTTATGGGATAAGCTGCCTGTATTTGGCAACAAGCCAAATAATGAATCGCAGTCAAGTAGCATCATTACCCAACCTGAAGACATAGAGCTAGAAGATGCGTTGCTTAGTTACGACCATAAAACTGCATCTGTATCTACTAATACTAAAGATAAAAAAACAATTCCAAACAATAAGTTGAAAGCTGATATATTGTTGCACGATACTTTTCTGGCCCCTATAGAAAAAGAAGTGTATGAGCTGCGCTTCAAGGTTGTAAAGAGCAGGGCAGATTCAATGAACAACGATAGTATTACCAATCTTACCTACTCAAGAATCTCTCAAGGTAAGTTGCATTCAGATAATCCTGTATTGGTTGAATTTTGGAAATCACCTGTGAACTTTAAAGGATATAGTTTTAATGGGAAGAAATTAGTGCTGTATGGTTTAGATAAACCATATTCAATAAGCTTATACATAGAAAAGAAAGACATCTCGCTTAAACTCAAGGATGGCTTTTCCGCAAAACTTATCAAAGACAACGAATTTCATAAATTTTGATTTCTGAGTTTCACAAATACCAAGGTGCAGGTAATGACTTCATCATCATTGACGACCGTAACCTTCAATTTCCATCTAAGAACATCTCTCTAATTGCTCGCCTTTGTAACAGAAAGTTTGGCATAGGAGCCGATGGCCTCATACTACTCCAACCGCAAACTGATGGAGATTTTTTTATGAAGTATTTTAATAGCGATGGCCGAGAAAGTAGCATGTGTGGCAATGGCGGTCGCTGCATTGCAGCGTACGCATTTCATCAGCAAATAGTTTCAGCAAATACAAGATTTATGGCGACAGATGGTTGGCATGAAGCCATCATTCATCCTCCGCTTGTTAAACTGAAAATGCAGGATGTAAAATCCATTTCCGTCAGAAATGAACATGATTTTGTGCTAAATACAGGTTCCCCTCATTATGTCTCATTTACAAGTATACCTGTAGCTGAATTAAACCTGATTAAATTGGCTAAGACCATCAGGCACAATTCTGAATTTAATAATGAAGGTATTAATGTTAATTTTATTAACTCTACACAACCCAATGAAATTAGTATGCGAACGTTTGAGAGAGGTGTAGAAGATGAAACACTAAGCTGTGGAACAGGTGTTACCGCTGCTGTATTGTGCTCTGCTTTATTTAATAATTACTCAGAAGGTAATTATCGCACAGAAGTTGAAACCCCAGGGGGTAAACTAGCAGTTACCTTTAGTTACTGCCAAAATCCTGTATCCTTTAAAGATATATGGCTTGAGGGGCCTGCGGAATGTGTATTTAAAGGGGAAATATCCTTTTAAATTTTTGCTGTTAAATTTTCTTTATACAATCCAAATCAATAACTTTACTCCCATTTATCTGGGATAATTTTGCTCGTTGTAAATACACAACCATTTGATTTGGTTTATACACTTATAAACCACCCATATCTGGGATGTATAATTGAACCGCATGTGGTACAAAAAAACAGCCTGGGCAAATTTACGCTTACTCATCAGCGTATTTTCTCAAAAACCTCATCCTATTTCAGCAATAATATTGATGTACAAGATGAAGAAATTATTAAAATACTGGATGAGTTGGATGATGACCATGTTTTCAGGAAATTTTACACCGATGGTAAAAAGAAAATTAAAACTGCTGAGTTCTTTACCAATGAAAAATATTGTTCTAAAGAGCTCTTCAATGACAGAATTAGGCCATACATAGAACAGAGACTGAATAAGGCACTGAATCTGCTAAGGGGTAAAACCATTTATAGAATGGGCAACGATAATAATCCTACTTCGCAGAGTATTACAGTTGCTGACGAAAAGGCCTCTGTACTTTTCCATTTCAGACGCAATGAGGAAGGAACGCGTTATTTCCCTACCATTAAATTTAAAGGCGAAAGGGTTGAGTTTATGTACAAAGGCTCACAAATTATAAGCAATCAACCGGCATGGATGCTTTTAAATCAGGTTCTGTTTGACTTTGAAAAGGAAATAGACGGCAAAAAGCTACAACCCTTTTTAAACAAACGCTTTATTCAAATAGCTAAAAATGCAGAGGAAAATTACTTCAATAAATTTGTTGCTCATTTGGTAGAGAAATATGATGTGTATGCTGAGGGATTTCAGATAATGACTGAAAAAACTACCGGTAAATCTGTTTTAAAGGTTCAGCCATATGAAGGAGATAATGTTTCATTAAAACTTACATTCAACTACAATAATGCAGTTTTTGAATATGGAACCCAGGATAACGTGTGCGCCCTTGTTGAGAAAAAAGGAGATAACTATCTATTCAGACGAATCAGGAGAGATAGAAAATTTGAAGAAGAGCAAAAGAATCAAATAGAGACACTTGGGCTAAAGCAGTTAAGTGGGGCTTATTTCACGCTGCATGCTAAAGGTATTGCCCAAATAGCAGAACAGTTAATTCCACTGGAAACCACCAATAAATATGAATTTCTGGAGTGGATGAATGATTATGCGAATCTTTTAACTGAGAAAGGTATTTCAATTGAACAAAGCGATGAGTTCAACAAATACTTTATAGGAAATAGAGAAATTAAACTGGAGGTTAAAGAGCAGAAGGACTGGTTTGATATTAAGGCGAATGTAACTTTTGGTGAATTTACGTTTCCATTTCTTGCTTTAAAGGAGAACATCCTGAAAGGCAAGCGTGAATTTATTTTGCCAAATGGTTTGATTGCAGTTATACCCGATGAATGGTTTGGTAATCTTGCAGGCATGCTTGAGTTCTCAAGCTTAGAAGAGGAGATTCGCCTTGAAAAACATCACATAGGCCTTATTGAGGAGTTAACTAATGATGGTGGCCGTTATTTGAGATTAAGTGATAAGCTGCAAAAAATAAAGGCCTATGGAGAGGAAATAAAAGAGATGCCAATGCCTGAACAGTTCAAAGGAGAACTTAGGCCTTATCAAAAAGCAGGATTTGACTGGTTTTATTTTTTAAAGGAAAATGGATTTGGTGGTTGTCTTGCCGATGATATGGGGCTGGGTAAAACCATCCAAACGCTAGCCCTTTTGCAAAAAGAAAAGGAACTATTTAAACAAGCAGGCAAGAAACAAGATATAAATGAGAAGTTTCAAGAAACGAGTGATGAAAATAAACCACAGTTGAGCTTATTTAATGCTGATACATCAACAGACTATAACCCGGAAGAAGCACAATCCTCAGTTGATACGCAAAAATCATTCAACAAAACATCGCTTATTGTTGTACCAAATTCATTGGTTTATAACTGGCATAAGGAATCAAGAAAGTTTACACCGGGAATTAAAACCTTGGTATATACAGGCATTAACCGAGAAAAGAATCCGAAGCTATTTGCATTGTATGACCTTATCATAACCACATACGGAACAGTAAGAGTTGATATTGATATCTTAAAAGACTTCAAGTTTAACTATGTAATACTTGACGAAAGCCAAAGTATAAAAAATCCAAACTCCTTATCTTCAAGAGCTGTTAAACAACTGCGAGCATCGCACAAGCTGGTATTAACGGGCACACCTATTGAAAACAGTATTCAGGAGCTTTGGAGTCAGCTATCATTCATCAATCCGGGTTTGGTTGGTAGCCTTCAGTCGTTTACAGAAAGATTTGTTACTCCTATTGAAAAAGCAAATGATACACACAAAATGCAACAACTAAAGGCCATTATAAAACCTTTTGTATTGCGCAGAACTAAAGATCAGGTAGCAAAAGAACTGCCCCCAAAAATGGAACAGGTGGTTTATTGCAATATGAGTGAAGGACAAGCAGATGCTTATGAAACTGTTAAATCTTACTTTAGAAATGAAATTCTGAAATCTATAAAAGAAGTAGGTTTAAATAAATCGCAATTTGCCTTACTGCAGGGATTAACTAAACTACGTCAGATTGCCAATCATCCCAAGCTAACCAATGAATCGTTTGAAGGTGTTTCAGGAAAATTTGATGAGGTAATGCGCATGGCAGAAACTGCGAAGGCAGAAGGTCATAAGGTGTTACTTTTTTCACAATTTGTGAAACAGCTGGATATTTACAGAACCGAATTTGACAACAGAGGTTGGAATTACAGTTATTTGGATGGTAGCATGAGCAATGAACAAAGACAAAAGGCTGTTGAGGCTTTTCAGCAAGAATCCGGTATTCAGTTTTTCCTCATATCGCTTAAAGCAGGAGGCGTTGGTCTGAATTTGACTGCTGCAGATTATGTGTTTATTATTGACCCTTGGTGGAATCCCGCAGTTGAGCAGCAAGCTATTGATCGCACACACCGCATTGGCCAGGATAAAATTGTATTTACGTATAAGTTTATTTCTAAAGATACGGTTGAAGAAAAAATTCTGGCATTGCAACATAAAAAGAAGGAACTGGCAAGCGCCATTATTACCACAGAAGAAAGTTTTATCAAGTCAATTGATATTGATGAGATTCTTGAAATGCTATCATAAACATGCTGCTTCACCTACATAACGAAAACCCGAATATACGTGACGTAAAAAAAATTATTGAAATAATAGATAAAGATGGTGTAATCATTTTGCCTACCGATACCATTTATGCGATGGGGTGTCGGCTGGATAGTAAAAAAGGAATAGAACAGATGTGCCGCGTAGCTGGTAAAAAGCCTGAAAAGGTTAACTTCTCATTATTGTGTGCAGACCTATCACATCTATCTGAATATACTGCACCATTAAATAAAAATGTTTTCAGATTAATGAAGAACAATTTACCGGGGCCATTTACTTTTATTTTGGATGCCAATAAAAATGTAACCAAATGGTTTACCGGCAATAAAAAAACAATTGGCATTCGTGTGCCTAATAATATCATTGCGCAAACCATTATTGAACAATGTGGAGTGCCCTTGGTGGTAACAACCATACATCATGAAGATGAAATTTTAGAATACATGACCGATCCAGTTGAAATACATGATAAATTTAAAAATCAGGTGGCACTTGTGATTGATGGCGGTCCAGGAGCATACACCCATTCTACCATTATTGATTGCACAACAGAAGAACCCATACTCATCAGACAAGGTAAAGGAATAATTAATGAATAAAATGAATCCGATTTTAGTTGAGGTATACCGAGGCACTGTGCTAGAAAGTTTTCACCGAGGCAGTATTTGCATAGTAAATGAAGCAGGTGAGATTATTTTTTCTGCAGGAGATGCACACCAAATTTGCTATCCGCGCAGTGCTATGAAATTAATACAGGTTATACCGCTGTTGGAACTTGGCGGGATGGAACACTTCAATTTCACCTTGGAAGAGATTGCTGTGATGTGTGGCTCGCATAATGCAGAACCAGAGCATCTGCGTGTGGTTGAAAGTATACTCTATAAAATTGGAGCAACCAAAGATATGTTACACTGCGGACCGCAATATCCTACTGCTAAAAAAGTTGCAGATGAACTAATTAAAACCGGTACAAAGCCTCATCCTATTCATAACAATTGCAGCGGTAAACATGCAGGTATGCTTGCTCTATGTAAACTATTAAATTATCCAACTGAAAATTATCTGGCACCTGAACATCCCATTCAGCTACTCATCAAAAAAACCTGTGCAGATTTCTATGCCTATGAAGAAACAAAGATGGCAACAGCGTTGGATGGATGTTCTGCTCCTATTTTCTCCATTCCTGTTTACAATCAGGCATTGGCTTATAAAAATTTGGTTTCAGCAAAAACACTTAGTCCTAAAACAGCCGAAGCCTGCAAAATGGTGATTGATGCTGTTTCAGCATATCCGTTTATGGTAGCCGGAACCGGCAGATATTGCACAGATATGCTGCAAATTACTGCTCCGGATATTATTGGTAAAACCGGTGCAGAGGGAATATTTTGCATGGGTTTTATCAAACAAAAAATAGGGGTATGTATAAAAATTGATGATGGCAAAATGCTGCCTCAGTATAACGTTGCACAAGCATTGATAGAAGCATCAGGGCTATTCTCTAGTGAGCAAATTGCTTTGCTGCATCATTACGCACAGGCACCACTAACCAATTTTAGTAAGTTGCAAACCGGAGAAATTAAAGTAATAGATGGCTTATTTACTAATTTCAGGCTTCCTGCTTAGTTAATCCCACGAAACAGACGTTTCCATCTAATCTTGCTGAAAATATTTTCCGGGTTGGGGTCTAAACTAAGCCAAATGAAAAGCGCCTTGCCCACAATATGATCTTCAGGAACAAAACCCCAGAAACGTGAATCAGCTGAATTATGCCGGTTGTCTCCCATCATAAAATAGTAATTCTGTTTGAAGGTATACGTTTTAATTTCCTTTCCATTTAAATAAAACTTCCCATCAACCATACTAAAATCAGGGTTGTTTTCGTAAACCTTAATGGCACGTTCATATATCCAATATACGCTATCAAGGTTTATTTTATCTCCTGCTTTTGGCACGTAAAGTGGCCCGAAGTTATCTACGTTCCATGAGAGTTCTTTCCTGTATGGGAAAATATAGTCAACAAAAAGTCCTGCCGGCTGAAGGGTTGAGTCGATGGCAGCAACATAAGATTTTGCTGAAAGGCCTTTTTTGGCATCAGCGGTTAAATCAAAATTCAAATCGCCATTATTGGAAAGTTGCTGTATATCGGTTAAAGCAATATCCAACTTCTTTAAGGTTTTAAAATCCAAACCCGGACCGTTTAGCTTTACATAATACTTAAATTGCATCTTAGGTGGATTATCAACTGCCTTATTATTTACAAAAACCTGCTGGTTTATGATTGTTATTGAATCACCTGAAATGGCTAAACAGCGCTTAATATAATTTTCCTTTTTGTCAATAGGTCGGCCATCTTCAAACGGATAATTAAACACCACCACATCATTATTTTTTATTTTTTGAAGGCCCGGGAAACGAAGATAGGGCATGCTAAACCAGCTCAGATAAGATTTGGTTTGAACCACAGGTAATGTATTATGCGCAAAAGGAACGGAAACAGGAGTCATTGGAGCCCTTGCCCCGTAATTCACTTTACTTACAAAAAGAAAATCACCAACCAGTAAAGATTTCTCCATTGAAGGTGTTGGAATAGTGTATGCCTCAATAAAAAAAGTTCTGATGATGGTTGCTGCTACCACTGCAAATGCGAGTGCATCTATCCATTCTCTGGTTTTTGATTTGCGCTCATAGCGGTTAATAAAAATATAATAACCAATAATAAGCGCTTGAATGATGGTCCATAGACTAATTGCTGTTAGTAAATTTGAACCTCCAAAGACGGACATCACCAGCAGAAAAAAAAGGTTGATGCCGCTCATGAGCCAGAAATTTGTTTGCTGACGTTTACTCAGTTTATCAATAAATCTGTTAATAGGGCTTCTTGGTTTTATTTGGTCTGTCATAAAATAAACGTTTGACTATATTAGCGGCTATACTTTATTTTGTTTGAAATAATTGTAATGAAAGTACGTATCTGATGATAAACTATAGATTTAGAATATCCTCCATGGTATAGATGCCTTTTTTACCCTGAATCCACTCAGCAGCCAGCAATGCACCCTTTGCAAATCCATACCTCGACTTGGCCTTATGCGTAATAGATATTTCATCAATGAGTGATTCATACTTTACGGTATGATCACCGGTAACATCACCTAAACGTCTAGATTCAATCAATAATTCGTTGGGTTTAATACTTTGGGCCGGCATATTTTCATTAAACAAGAGGCGTCCTTTAAATTCCTTTTTATTCTTATTCTCCTCGATAATTTGTTTGGCAAGTGAAATGGCTGTTCCGCTGGGATAATCTTTTTTCTCTGTATGATGTATCTCTTCTATCATCACATCATAATCAGGATGATCGTTCATCATCCTTGCTAGTATTTTATTTATTTTATAAAATATATTTACACCAATGCTAAAGTTGGTGCTGTATACCATAGCCTGCTCTTGATTAATGCACTTATGCTTTATCTCATCAAACTGATCATACCAGCCGGTAGTTCCTACAATTATTGGCACACGAGACTCAAAACACTTTAAAATATTATCAACTGCTGCAGAAGGCATGCTAAAGTCAATTGCCACATCCACATTCTGCAGGCTGATGGGCATGAAGTTCATAGCATTCTCCAGATTTACCTTATAAACAATCTCATGGTTTTTGGCCAAAGCAATTTTTTCAACGGCCTTACCCATTTTACCATAACCCAGTAATGCAATTTTCAATATTATTTTAATTTAAGGTTAAATTGAACCCCTGCCCAACCATAGGGGCCCGGATTCAATGAAGGTTGTATATTCAAAGATAAGTCATCGGTTACATTAAAATCAAAAAAATGTGCTTCAACAGCCGCATCTACAACCTGTAGTGCATAGAGTGCTACCATATATATGGCAAATAAGTCTCTTGACTCTCGGTAACTTTCCCTTATGGCTAGCAATGTTGGGGTTTGGTATCGGTCAAACTTGGGATCACCATTTTGGTCAACATTATTTTCTATACGATATTTATAAGCGTCTCTGAAATCATTATAATTTCTATTATAAAAGCCTATACCATAGGCAAGGGCTACTCCACCTCCATAAATGACAGGAACTTTCCACCACCAGTTTTTACGGTTATAAATTTGCCCGGCCCCGGGCAGAGCCAGAGAAAGGAATGTTGCTGTTTTAGGGGAGTGTTTTTTTGGCTTTATTGTGGCTTGTCTGGTTATAACAGTTACTGAGTCGGTTTGAGCTTTGCAAACCAACTGAAGAATCACAAACAATATGATAAACAGATATTTCAAAACGAGACAACATACAAATGTAAGGAAACGGAGGCTATAAATACGCGGTCTAAGCCGCGTATTCAATTATATATTTAGTCGAGTAATTGGAGAATGCGTTCCAAATCAGCTTGGGAACGGAAAGGAATTTTTATGGATCCCCTACCCTTATCATCTGCTTTGATGGATATTTTTACATCCAGTTTTTTACTTAATGATTTTTGAAAATCCAAAAACAAGGTGCTTTTAGCTGATTTCTTCTGGATGAGCGGAAACTTTTTCTTATCAGATTCGCCATTGGCATCTCTTACCAATCCTTCCACATCACGTACACTTAAATCATGATTAAGCATGTACTCAAACACTCCTTGCTGTTTTAGCGGATCATCCAGACTAATAATGGCACGTGCATGGCCCATGGTAATCTTGCCTTCTTTCAATGCAAGCTGGATATTATCCGGCAATTTGAGCAAACGTAAAAAGTTGCTAACGGTAGTTCTGTTTTTGCTTACGCGGCCTGCAACCTCTTCCTGCTTCAGGCTGCACTCATCGATAAGTCGTTTGTAGCTTAAGGCAATTTCTATTGGGTTTAGCTCTTCGCGTTGTATGTTTTCAATTAATGCCATCTCCAGCATTTCCTGATCATTGGCAACACGCACGTAAGCCGGAATTTTACTTAACCCTGCCAAGAGAGATGCACGTGTTCTGCGCTCACCTGAAATAATCTGATAAGAATCGTAGCCCATTTTTCTAACCGTAATGGGTTGAATAACACCGTGAATCCTAATAGACTCGGCAAGTTCATTCAATGCTTCTTCTTCGAAATCAGTTCTTGGCTGAAAAGGGTTTGCTTGTATTTGGCTGATTAAAATTTCACTCACAGCGTTAACCGGTGCGGTTTCGCCTGCGGTAGTGGTGATATCGGTTGTAGCATCTTGTAACAATGCACTTAAGCCTCTACCTAATGCGTTTCTTTTAATGTTCATGGTAATTAAATGGTTTGTGGTTCAAATTGGCTTAGTTTGGTCATTCCGTTTTTCTGAAGCAGCTCCTTAGCCAGATTAAGGTAGTTGATGGTACCCTTACATTCGGCATCATGAGCTATTACAGGCTTACCGAAACTTGGGGCTTCACTCAAACGTGTATTTCGCTGAATGATGGTATCGAAAACCAATTGTTGAAAATGCATTTTTACCTCTTCAACAACCTGATTACTCAAACGCAAACGCATGTCATACATGGTAAGCAACAAGCCTTCTATTTGCAACTCAGGGTTTAAGCTGGATTGAACAATTTTAATGGTATTTAGCAATTTGCCTAAACCCTCCAATGCAAAATACTCGCATTGTACAGGTATAATAACAGAATCGCTTGCTGTTAAAGCATTGGTGGTAATGAGACCGAGGGAAGGTGAACAATCGATAATAATGAAGTCGTAGTTCTTCTTTATTTTTTCCATCGCCCCTTTCAAGATACGTTCTCGGTTGGGTATATTAATGAGTTCGATTTCTGCACCAACCAAATCAATGTTTGAAGGCAATACATCCAGAAACTCAAATTCTGTTTTAAAAATGGCATCCTTGGCAAGGGCATCATTTATCATTACCTCGTACAAACCAATTTTTACATTTTTTGGGTCGAAACCCAATCCTGAAGTGGTATTGGCCTGAGGGTCGGCATCCACTACCAGTGTTTTATACTCCAGCACTGCAAGGCTTGCTGCCAGGTTAATGGCTGTGGTGGTTTTACCTACCCCGCCTTTTTGATTAACGATTGAAATTATTTTTCCCATGTTTTAGATAGAAAGACGGCAATTAGCGCGGCTATACTTTTATTAACTTAACTCCTTCAAATAAATGGAACAGAAATGGGTACTTGTGCACGCTATATCAACAGGGCTGTTGATTACTTTAACGCTTGTTGATTAATGACTTAAGAATTAATGAAAAGATTCTGCTTGACGTGAAACGTTCATCGCAACGGGTAAGCGTTTCACAAAAATAATGGATTCAAAAAACCTTGTTTACAGGCCAATTAAGCCCTTAACCTTTTATCAGTTACTGTTTTAGCCTGCGCCTTTTCAGTTCACTTGTTATCAATGTAAGCTCACGGCCTGCCTGACCTTTGGCCGATGTATTTTCCTGGGCCCTTCTAATTAGATACGGCAATACCGCCTCTACCGGACCATACGGTAAATATTTCGCCACATTGTAACCGGCTGCAGAAAGGTTATAACTGATATGGTCGCTCATGCCAAACAGCTGAGAAAAATAGATCCGCTCATCATTGTTTGCTAAACCTTCCTGAGCCATTAATTGCACCAGTAACTGACTACTGTTTTCGTTATGCGAACCCGCACAAAGGCTTATAAATGCTATATTATTTAAACAAAATCTTAAGGCCTCATCATAATCCCTGTCGCTTGCCGCCTTATCGGGTTGTATGGGACTTTGATAACCCATTTTGGCAGCACGTTCTCTTTCCTTTTCCATATATGCCCCTCTTACCAATTTCACACCATAGTAATAGCCTTGCTGCCTTGCTTGCTCGTAACTCCTTTTGAGATAGGCCAACCTGTCATGCCTGTACAATTGAATGGTATTAAAAACAATTGCGCGGCTTCCGTTAAATTTCTGCATCATCTGCGTTGCCAGCCCATCAATGGCAACTTGTATCCAGCTTTCTTCCGCATCAATAAATATGCGTACATTATTCTCATACGCTGTTTTACAAATGCGCTCCATACGCTGCTCTACTTTAGAAAATTCATATTTCTCATCGGCACTAAGTGGCAGGCCTTCGTTTACTTTAACCAACAGGTCGAAACGAGCCAAGCCTGTTACCTTGAATACACAAAAAGGAATTTGCTTATTGCCCTTTGCCTTAAGCACGGTAGCAATAGTTTCTTCCATGGTGTGGTCAAACTCCTGCTCTGCTTCTTTCCCTTCCACGGAATAATCAAGAATGGAACCAATACCATAATCGAACAAATGTCTCATGGTTGCATCACATGCATTCATGCTTTCGCCACCACAGAATTGCTTAAATACGGTTGCCTTTACAAGACCCCTTATGGGCAAACGAAGTGCAAAAGCTGTTTTTACCAAAGCAGGCCCTGCATTTACAAGCCAGTTATAGCCAATAGCCTTAAACAACAAGTATGACCTGCGTAAATCGTTATCAGACTTGGAGCGAAAAGCAACTTCTGTGTTGCTAAAGGATATATTTGACGATGTAGTTTGTGTTATAGATACGGCCACGCGGTTTTTAATATTTGTGTTATTAACTGTAAAAGTTCAAATTTGTTCGGGCAAAAGTAAGATTTTGAAAGAATACCGCTTCAAAGATTTCAGTATTTATTCGGGCAATGATGTTTTTGACATTCTGCTGGAAACCATTATTGAAAAATCTTACACCAAAGTTTTTGTGTTGGCTGATACGCAAACAGAAAAATATTGTTTGCCCCTGCTCAAAAAATATTTGTTCGACATCAGGCTTATAACTATTGAAAACGGTGAGCAAAACAAGACGCTGCGCACGGCAGAAAAAGTATGGAGCCGCTTACAGCAAGAAGAAGCAGACAAAAAAGCTATTCTGATTAATTTAGGCGGTGGCATGGTTGCCGATATTGGTGGTTTTTGTGCATCAACATACAAGCGAGGCATAGATTTTATAAATATTCCTACCACCTTACTGGCTATGGTTGATGCGGCAATTGGCGGCAAAAATGCCGTTGACTTTAATGGGATAAAAAATGCTGTGGGTACGATTAAGCAGCCATCCGTTGTTTTTATTCATCCTGATTTTCTAAATACGTTGCCACGAGAAGAAATGCTCAACGGATACGCTGAAATGCTGAAGCATGGATTGATTTTGGATAAAGAATACTGGGATAAACTCATCAGCATCTCAACCTTGGAACCAAATAAAATCAGTCCGCTTATTAATGGTTCAATTAAGTTAAAAATGCAGGTGGTTAAAAAAGATCCGGATGAAAAATCATTGAGGAAAATATTGAACTTTGGCCATACCATCGGTCATGCAATTGAGGCTTACTCATTGGCCCTTGATAAAAAACCATTAAAACACGGAGAGGCAGTTGCCATTGGATTGATAACCGAAGCATTCTTATCAAAGGTGAAACTAAACTTATCTAATAAGGAACTGAAGCAAATAGCTGATGTAATTTGCAGGTGCTTCCCGAAATATTCATTAAGGAGCGTTTTATCTCCTGATGTAATCGGATATATGAAACAAGATAAAAAGAATATTGAGGATGCCATTAACTTTACCTTGCTTAAAAAAATCGGAAAGGCTGGCATTAACTTCACGTGTTCAGAATCACAGATTACTGCTGCGTTGAATTACTACGACAGTTTATGAAACCAATTTGCATCATTGCTCCCAAAGGACATATCCATGCTCAGGTTTCGCTTCCCGCATCAAAAAGTATAAGCAACCGCTTACTCATTTTACAAGCTATACAGCCCGATTTATCAATCAATAGATTATCAAGTGCCGATGATACAGTTCTCATGCAGCATGCATTGACAACCCATGAGCATCTCATTCATCTGAAAAATGCAGGCACCTGTGTGCGCTTTTTAACCGCCTATTTTGCTGCTTCTGGTAAACATAAAATTATAACCGGAGATGAACGTATGAAAGCAAGACCCATCAAGCCGCTGATTGATGCCTTGCGAAAAATGGGTGCAGAAATAAACTATCTAGAAAGAGACGGATGTCTACCCATTGAAATATTTCCAAGAGAATTAACAGGTGGAGAAGTCACTATAGATGCATCGCAAAGCAGTCAGTTTGCTTCAGCATTGTTGCTTATTTCGCCATTGCTTCAAAATGGGCTCAAACTTAAATTGGGCGCACATACTGCATCCTACCCATATATTCAAATGACCATTGGTTTGCTTAGGCTAACCGGGGTTGAGGTTTTACAAGAAGAAGAAATCATTGTTGTTCTACCAACACAAAAACCCAAAGGAATACTGATGACCACTGAAGCAGACTGGAGTGCCGCTTCCTACTGGTACGAGATTGCGGCATTAAGCAAATCATGTGAATTGTTTTTAGAAGGTTTAATACCAAACAGCCTGCAGGGAGATGCAGTTATCGCAGAATGGATGAAGAAGTATTTTGGTGTAGAAACTACCTTTGAAAACAATGGGATGCGTCTTACAAAAGTGAAGCAGTTTTCAGCAGTAAATGAGGTTAACCTTAATTTGCATCATCACCCTGACCTTGCCCCTGCACTATCAGCTGCTATTTGCGGAGCAGGCATCAAAGCGAATCTATATGGACTTGAAACACTTGCATTAAAAGAATCGGATCGCATAGCTGTATTAAGCAAAGAATTAAGTAAAACAGGTGCAGAAATTTCAGTTGTTGATGCTGAATCAATGCATATTTCTGCTGCATCCATAACGGCTAATAATGTTTTAGATATGCAGACATTTACAGACCACAGAATGGCTATGACATTTGCACCGCTTTCACTTTGTTTTGAAAGCGTGAAACTAGATGACGCTTCGTGTGTTGAAAAATCGTATCCGAATTTCTGGAAACACCTGCAGCTTGCAGGATTTAGTATAACTGAATGAATTGAATTATTTTTGAACCATGGCAGGCAACTCATTTGGCAGTATTTTTAGAATTAGCACTTTTGGCGAAAGTCATGGTGAAGGCATAGGTGTGGTTATTGATGGATGCCCGGCAGGCCTGGAGATTGATAAAGATTTTGTGCAGCACGAACTCAACAGAAGAAAACCCGGGCAGTCGACCATTACCTCACCAAGAAACGAAGAGGATGAACCGGAATGGCTGAGCGGAATTTTTGAAGGCAAAACAACCGGTGCCCCCATTGCATTATTTATTAGAAACAAAAACCAGCAGAGCAGCGATTATGCTCACCTCAAGGATTTATATAGGCCATCACATGCAGACTATACCTGGGAAAAAAAATTTAGTCTGCGTGATTACCGAGGAGGTGGCAGAGCTTCTGCCAGAGAAACAGCTGCGAGGGTTATGGCAGGTGCCATAGCCAAATTATTCATCAGGCATGAAGGCATAAGCATACATGCCTATGTTTCGCAAGTGCATCATATCATATTACCTCACCCCTATACAGAGCTAGATTTAAGCAAAACAGACAGCAATGCCGTGCGCTGCCCTGATGCTGATACTGCTGATAAAATGATAGCAACCATTGAGCAAGCGCGTTCTGAAGGAGACAGTGTGGGCGGGGTAATTTGTTGTATAATCAAAGGTTGCCCTCCAGGATTAGGCGAACCGGTTTTTGATAGGATAAATGCACGATTGGCAAAAGCCATGTTAAGCATCCAAACATGTAAAGGGTTTGAAATTGGAAGCGGATTTAGCTCTGCCAGCATGAAAGGAAGTGAGCATAATGACGCATTTGTGAAAACAGAGAACAAGGTAACCACACGAACCAATAACAGCGGAGGTATTCAGGGCGGATTAACAAACGGGGAAGACATCTTCTTCAGATGTGCATTTAAACCTGTTTCAACCATTCAAAAAAAACAAGATACGCTTAGCAAAAGCGAAGAGTCCATATTATTAGAAGCAATTGGCAGGCACGACCCATGCGTATTGCCCCGTGCAGTACCTATTGTGGAAGCAATGGCAGCGCTGGTAATCGCTGATTTTATTCTGCTAAACCGCAGCGCAAAAGTATAAGCTTCAGGTAAATAAACGAGCGTGCTACAATCCTTTATTTTCATTGTCAAGTCTATTTCCTATCTTGCACCCTCGTATTTATTTTATTATTAATCATTTACATGCTTAAACGTTGTATAATTTTTCTGAGTTTAGCTTTTGCGTTCCAAACTCAAGCTCAGGATACCAAATGTGTTACCGATTATTATCTTAACCTATCAAAAAAGATATACCCTGATTTAGAAAAATTGGAGAAACAGGCTACCGAAATTGGATTGCAGGCATCACAGCAACCATTGCAAAAAACTGGCACAATCCGATACATTCCGGTGGTTTTTCATGTTATTCATAAAAATGGCTTGGAAAATATTTCACAAGCCCAGATTATGAATCAGATACGCATTCTTAATGAAGATTTTAGAAGAAAACCGGGAACAAATGGAGGTAAAAGCACCAACAGCGTTGCAGCTGATATGGAATTTGAATTCAGATTAGCGCAATATGATCCGAATGGCAATAAACATGATGGCATTAACCGCATATTCAGTAATCAGACCGATAATGCCAACAATGCTGTAAAGGCATTGAGCTATTGGAACAGCGAAAAATATTTAAATGTTTGGGTAGTGAATACCATTGCATCAATCTCAGGAACCTCAGGTATAGTGTTGGGCTACGCGCAGTTTCCTTTTCAGCGCAATTCGCAACCCACAACAGACGGTATTGTGGTGAGAGCTGATCAAATTGGCATGCTGGGCACAGCAGATAAATCTCAGGCAGGCAGAACACTTACCCATGAAATTGGCCATTGGATGGGCTTATTTCATACCTTTCAGGGTGGTTGTTCAGGCAGTGGAGATGGTGTTTCAGATACTCCTCCCTGTGCTTCTGCAAGCAGTGGATGTGACAAAACACGCAATTCATGTAATAACGATAATCCGAATTTGAGAGACATGATAGAAAATTACATGGACTACTCAGATGGGAATTGTCTTGAATTGTTTACACAAGGGCAGAAATCCTTTGCCTATACTCAAATGCAACAATACCGCTCATTGATTTATGCCAATGATGTTACCTATGCTGGTATAGATGCGAACGGAAATTATTTAACCCCACCCGCTACTACTTTCATAGCTCCCATAGCATTTGATTTTGAAAACGGAGATCCGTTATTGAGCAAAGGATTTACTTATAATAATTTCAACAACCCAAGCTTTGGCTGGCGCTACACAAAACTTGCCGGTTATAGCAGCACTGCCAGTTTGTATATCCCGAATTTCTCTAATCCGGGAGCCGTATTCAATACCAGAGACGGTTTTCAAACGCCAGAAATTGATTTGCTTAATTTAAACTCACCTTTTATAGAGTTTTATTATGCATGGGTACAAAAAACATTTACCAATTTTGATTCATTAATCGTGTTGGTGTCATCTGATTTTGGCATGACGGAAGAACGAGTTTTTGCAGAACGCGGGCCTGAACTGGCAACAGCAAACCCAATAAACACAGATTTTATCCCATCACAAACACAATGGAAAAAAGTTTCTATATCAGTTTGGAAAATGCACCGCAAAAGAAATGTTCGTTTCCGTTTTGAATTTGTAAACAGGCAGGGTAATAATGTTTTTGTCGACCAGATTTCTATTTCAGATGGCTCAACCGGATTGCATAATGCCTTGAAAAATGAAATAAATTTTAGCCTTCAACCAAACCCAATGAATGAAAATGCATTCATTACTTTTGATTTGAATGAAAAGAAAAACATCCATATCACATTAACTGATGTGGTGGGCAGAGAAGTTAAAACAATTGAAAAGAGTATGTTATCCGCAGGGTTTAATCAGGTAGAATTACACAAAGGCGGATTGAAATCAGGTATTTACTACCTGAGGTTTGAAGCAGGGCAACAGCGGTTTACACATAAAATATTGATAAATTAAGAATTAAGATTCATTTTTGAAGCCCGGTATTGGGTACTAAAGTTGATTCTTTTAACCAGGAATCAACTTTGGTGTTTATAAGGAAAGCGTAATTATGGCAAAAAATCTAGTGATTGTGGAGTCGCCTGCAAAGGCCAAAACCATAGAGAAGTTTTTGGGTAGTGAATTTACCGTTAAGTCTTGCTACGGGCATATCAGAGATCTTGCCAAGGGTGATGGTGCAATTGACATTAAAAATAATTTCAACCCGCAATACGAAGTGTCTGATGATAAGAAGGCTGTGGTGGCAGAGTTAAAAAAATTATCAAAGCAAGCAGAAATTATATGGCTTGCATCCGATGAGGACCGCGAAGGTGAAGCCATATCCTGGCACCTGAGTGAGGTTTTGCAGCTGGAAGATAAAAAAACCAAACGCATCGTTTTTCATGAGATTACCAAGCCAGCTATTTTAAAAGCAATTGAAAATCCAAGAAAGATTGATAAAAATCTGGTTGATGCACAGCAAGCCAGACGTGTGCTTGACAGGCTGGTTGGCTTTGAGCTTTCTCCGGTACTTTGGAAGAAGATAAAAGGCAATCTTTCTGCCGGGCGTGTGCAATCCGTTGCAGTAAGATTGATTGTTGAACGTGAGCGTGAGATAAATAATTTTAACACCTCTTCGGCTTTTAAAATCACTGCCCGCTTTTTGGTTGGAGGTAAGATTATGAATGCCGAATTGCCTAAAAGATTTGCTACTGAAAAAGAAGCAGAGGCATTTGTGCAGCAGTGCAGCGGTGCAACATTTACCATCAAGAATCTTGAAGTTAAGCCTGCAAAAAAATCACCCGCTCCTCCTTTTACCACTTCTACATTGCAGCAGGAAGCCAGCCGCAAGTTGGGTTTCTCTGTTAGCCAAACCATGAGCGTGGCTCAAAAATTATATGAATCAGGGTTAATAACCTATATGCGTACTGACTCTGTTAACTTGTCTGATCTTGCCATTGGTGCAGCTAAAAAACAGGTATCTGAACAATTCGGTCCGGAGTTTTCGCATACAAGAAAATACACCACTAAAAATGCCAGTGCACAGGAAGCGCATGAAGCCATCAGACCTACCTATTTTGAAAATACGGCAGTTGACGGAACAAGGCAAGAGCAACGCCTCTATGAGCTCATCTGGAAACGTGCAATTGCTTCTCAAATGGCAGATGCACAATTGGAAAGAACTATTGCTACCATTGCCGTTTCAACCACCTCTGAAGAACTAACTGCAACAGGTGAGGTACTTAAGTTTGAAGGATTTCTTAAAGTTTATCTGGAATCAAATGATGATGAGTCGGATGAAGACAACGCAGGTATGTTACCTCCTCTAAAGGTTGGTGAGGTACTTGAACTGAAAGATCTTGATGCAACAGAAAGATTTGCAAAACCAGCTGCACGATATACTGAAGCTAGCTTGGTTAAAAAACTGGAGGAGCTTGGTATTGGCAGGCCATCAACCTATGCGCCTACTATTTCTACCATACAAAAAAGAGGGTATGTGGTTCGTGAAGACCGCGAAGGCAAAGAAAGAAACTTTAAAACCATAACCCTTGCCAGCGGAAACATTACACGTGAGACCAAAACAGAAAAATACGGAGCAGAAAAATCAAAATTGTTTCCTAGCGATATTGGAATGATTGTAACTGATTTTTTATCGAAGCACTTCGATAATATCATGGATTATAATTTTACCGCCACGGTGGAAAAGGAATTCGATGAAATAGCACAAGGCCAGTTGCAGTGGAATAAAATGATTGAACAATTTTATAAACCTTTTCATAAGGATGTAGAAAAAACTACCGAAACAGCAGAAAGACAAAGTGGAGAGCGTAACCTGGGCACCGACCCGGAAACAGGAAAAACTGTTTATGCCAAGGTTGGGCGTTTTGGTCCGTTTGTTCAATTGGGTGAAGGATCTGAAGATGAAAAACCACAATATGGCAAATTGCGTCCGGGTCAGCTAATAGAAAATATTACGCTGCAGGAAGCACTCGAGTTATTTAAATTGCCACGTATGCTGGGAGAGTTTGAAGGCAAACCCATGAAGGCAAGCGTGGGCAGATTTGGCCCATATATTGTGCACGATAATAAATTTTACTCCATACCTAAACCGGATGATGCCTGGAGTGTAGATGAAAGCAAAGCGGTTGAAATCATTATCAATAAACGTGAGGTGGAGGCTAATAAATTGATAAAGGAATTTGAAGTAGCAGGAGAAGAACCGGTTAGATTACTGAACGGACGCTGGGGACCATACATGGCACAAGGCAAAAATAATTATAAGTTACCTAAAGGTACGGATGCCGCAACCATTACATTAGAAACCTGTCTTGAAATTATTAGTAAAGACAAAAAACCTTCTGCCAAACAACAGCCAACAAAATCAGAAGAGAAAAAGCCTGCAAAAAAAGCTGCACCAAAGAAAACAGCAGCGAAAAAAGCACCCGCAAAAAAATCAGCTGCAAAAAAATCAGCTAAAAAGAAGTAACTTCGGTTATGCTGAATGAGAATGAAGTAAAATCCTTGGTAGCATTGCTTGATGATGAAGACGAGGAAGTGGTGCAGCATGTAGAAAGCAAATTGCTTGATATAGGCTTAGCAGTTGTGCCCATGCTGGAAAGCGAATGGGGGCAATTACAAAGCAGTGAGCATCAGCAAAGGGTAGAAAACATCATTCACCGAATTCAATTCAGGCAAATTCTTGATAAGCTGAGGGTGTGGAGTAAAGATGCACGTCCGGATTTATTGGAAGGCATTTTAATTGTAGCGCAATACCGATACCCCGATTTAGACAAGCAGGCTATTATCAATGAGATCGATCGAATAAGACTTGATATCTGGCTGGAACTGCATTATGACCTAACCGGTTTTGAAAAAGTACGCATCATCAATCAGATTCTTTACAACGTACACGGATTTAAAGGCAATACCGATCATTATCACGACCCGCAGAACTCTTTTATTAATGTGGTTCTGGAGAATAAGCGCGGAAATCCCATTATGCTGGCCATTATTTATATGCTCATTGCACAACGTTTAAACATTCCCATTTACGGAGTAAATCTGCCTCAACACTTTGTGCTAGCTTATTTGGAAGAACAGCACCATTTACCTGCAGAAGATTATTTCAATACTACCAATCGGGCCACTCCGGAAAATGCGCGTGTATTGTTTTATATCAATGCTTTTAATCAAGGATCGGTTTTTTCTAGAGCCAATTTGGAACAGTTTTTAAGACAAATTCAAATAGAACCACGCATAGAATATTTTGATCCATGCAATAATATTGATATCATCAAACGTGTACTTCGCAATTTGGTGGTAGCCTACGAAAAACAAAACAAATCAGCCAAGGTGAACGAAGTACATGAGATGCTGGCAGTGCTTGGCGAACCCACACTTGACAGATTTGAAGATGTTACAGGTGAGGATGAATCATAAACTGAAAATATCGTCTGATAACGCAGCAACAGCTTGAGTTACACGATCGGTTATTGCAAAATGGTTTGCTTGGTTACCTGAAGAATAGCTTCTGCTTTTTCCTGAGAAGACGACTCGCTGTAAACGCGCAGCACCGGTTCAGTGCCACTGGCCCTAATCATCACCCACTCACCGTTGCCTAAATGAAACTTGAATCCGTCAAGGTCTTCCGTTCTTTCAATTTGATAGGTGCCAAATGCTTTATATGCACCGGCTTTGCAGTTAGCCAATACGTTTTGTTTAATTTCTTCCGTGATATGCAAATCAATTCGTCCCATGGCAAAACTTCCTACCACATCATATACCTCCTGAATTAAATCATCTAATGACTTACCGGTTTTTGCCATAAACTCCCATAAGGTAAGGCCAATCCAGATACCATCACGCTCCGGTATATAGCCTTTAATGGCTATGCCTCCGCTCTCTTCGCCCCCTACCAGCACATTCTCTGTAACCATTTTCTCACAGATGTATTTAAATCCGATCTTGGTTATCTCTATATCCAGGCCATAAGCTTTTGCCAGTGCGGTAATTTTGGATGTGGCACTGAATGTGGTGATTACTTTTCCGCTCATACCTTTATACTTATGCAGATAATGAATAAGCAATAGAATGATATGATGCGAATCAACAAACGCCCCTTTCTTATTATATAAACCTATTCTGTCAGCATCACCATCCGTTACCAGGCCACAATCAATTTCTTCACTCACTTTTATTAACTCACTAAACTCTTTCAGATTCTTATCAATAGGCTCCGGTGCTTGCCCGTCAAAACCGGGATTATGCTCACAATGCAACAACGTAATATCCGGAAATAACCTGCGCATGGCATTTTGCCCCGAGCCATACATGGCATCGTAAGCAAACTCCATTCCTGAGTTTTTGATAGCAGCCAAATCAAACTTATCTTCTACCTCATTCACATATAAAGTTTCCAGGTCAATATATTCAATCATGCCACTTTTTTCTAAAGTAGCAATAGCCTCCAGTTTCAGGTTCACTTCATCAGGAATGGCCTGCTCCACCTCATCAATTACAGCAGGAGATGAAGGTCCGCCATAATGTGCTTTTAATTTAAACCCGTTGTATTCCGGTGGATTGTGGCTAGCTGTGATGATTACACCTAAAGCTGCACCATGCTTTACCGCACCCAATGAAACCATTGGCGTTGAAACAAAACCTTTAGCCATTTTAACTTTAATACCATTGGCACACATAACTTGGGCAACCGTCTGGACAAATAACGGACCAGCAAAACGGCAATCATGACCCAATACAATCTGTAAATTGGTGGCATGTTTTGCTTTTATATAGGTTGCCGTTCCCAGAGCAACTCGTTTCACATTCTCTACGGTAAATTCAGCCGCTATAATTCCACGCCATCCGTCTGTTCCAAACTTTATCTGATACATAGTTTTTAATTAACGGCACAAAATAATATGTTTCCCCGATTTCTGCAAAGTTTAAAGGCGTGTAAGTATTATATTGTATTTGATTTATATTAATTTAATACAGCATATATACATTTGAAGACGATTAAGTTAGTATGAAGAACATCCTCATCTTATGCACCGGCAACAGTTGCCGAAGTCAGATAGCACATGGTTATCTGGAACATTTTACTAAAGGTAAAGCAATCATTTACAGCGCAGGCATAGAAACACATGGGGTTAACCCAAAAGCCATTGCTACTATGAAAGAAGATGGAATAGACATCGCTTATCATACCTCCAATAACCTGAAAGAATATCTGCAAATTCCATTTGATTACATTATTACAGTTTGTGACAATGCCAATGAAAACTGCCCATACTTTCCGGGGAAGGCACAAAGGTTTCATCATAATTTTACCGACCCGGCAAAAGCAACCGGAACAGCGGAAGAGGTGATGCAGATTTTTGCACAAGTAAGGGATGAGATAAAAACCTATTGTAAAGACTTTGCATTGCAATACGTGAACTAAAAAGGTTGGAAATTAAATGTTGCTTTGAACGTAAAGCTACTAATTCAAAATAAATAGAATCAGCCTTTATGTATCAAATGAAACAAACAACAGACAACCTGGCCGCTGAATAAAAAAAGTATCAATAAAAGAAAACACATGAATAAAAGATTGTCATTTCTGGATAGGTTTCTTACCCTATGGATATTTCTGGCAATGCTTGCTGGCGTTGCCATCGGATACTTTATGCCTACAGTTGTTGGTTATATCAATTCCTTTCAGAATGGCTCAACCAATATCCCCCTGGCAATTGGTTTAATCCTGATGATGTATCCGCCTCTTGCCAAGGTTAAATATGAGGAAATTGGGAAAATAGTAAAACATCCGAGGGTGCTTGCAGTGGGTATTTTTCAGAGCTGGGTTATTGGCCCGCTGTTTATGTTCTTATTGGCTTATGTATTTATGAAAGATTATCCGCAATACATGGCAGGCCTGCTTCTTATTGGTCTTGCACCGTGTATAGCCATGGTGTTGGTATGGAACGATCTAGCCAAAGGTGATAATGAATTGTGTGCAGGTATGGTGGCACTTAACAGCATTTTGCAAATTTTATTTTACAGTACATATGCATGGTTTTATGTAACCTATGTTCCGCAAATGTTGGGTATACAAGGTTATGAAGTAAACATTAGCATGGCAGAAATTGCACAGAGTGTTCTCATCTATCTTGGCATACCATTTTTTGCCGGCTTAATATCGCGCTATGTGCTAATACAGGCAAAAGGGCAAGAGTGGTTTAATCGCAAATACATACCAGCTGTTAGCCCCATTACACTTGTTGCCTTGCTGCTTACCATTGTTATGATGTTTAGTATAAAAGGAGAAATGATTGTGCAGATTCCGATGGATGTTATAAAAATTGCCATTCCGCTTACCATCTTTTTTCTGTTTATGTTCTTCAGCACCTTTTACCTATTAAAACTAATGGGAGGAAAATACAAAGAAACCACTACACTGGCTTTTACGGCAGGTAGTAACAATTTTGAACTGGGTATAGCTGTGGCTATTGCCATTTTCGGCATTCACTCCGGTGCCGCTTTTGCTGCTGTAATAGGACCACTAATTGAAGTGCCCGTACTAATACTGTTGGTGCAATTTGCTTTAAAACAGCAGAAAAAATTCCGTTAAGCATTCAAAAGTTTCATTGCATCATCCTTTCGTTGCTTTTGCTATTTTCGCTGCAAATAAGCATGTATGACAAAGGAAAAGAAAATAGCAGCATTTAACCCGAATGATATTGGTAATGCCGATAATAATATTTATGGATTGCCATTTACACCCGAAGAAGCTTCGCTGGTTATCATCCCTGTGCCGTGGGAAGTGACTGTTTCTTACAGTGCCGGAACAGCTAACGGACCAGAAGCAGTTTATGAGGCTTCTTATCAGGTTGACCTGTATGACCCGAATGTGAAGGATGCATGGAAAATGGGTATGGCCATGTTACCGGTAAGTAAAAAGATAAAATCTACCAGCAACAAACTACGCAAAAAAGCTGCACATTATATTGATTTGTATGCACAAGGCAAAGATGCTTCCAAGAATAATAAGATGAAGCAAATTCAGAAAGAAGTAAATGCCGGATGCAGGGAACTAAATAAATGGGTAAAAAAAGAAGCACTGAAACAACTGGACAAAGGAAAGATTCCTGCATTGCTTGGCGGTGATCACAGCACTCCGCTTGGACTCATGCAAGCACTTGCTGAAAAGTACAAGTCATTTGGCATTTTACAAATTGATGCACATGCCGATTTAAGAGACGCTTATGAAGGCTTTGAGTATTCACATGCATCCATTATGTTTAATGCACTAAAATTAAAAGAAGTATCAAATCTTGTTCAAGTTGGCATCAGGGATTATTGTGAAGATGAAAAAAATCTGATTGAACAAAACAAACGCATTACTACCTTTTTTGATGCCGATATCAAACATCAGGAATACGAGGGTGCCACATGGAAAAATATCTGCCAGCAAATCATAAAAACCTTACCTGATAAAATTTACCTGAGTATTGATATTGATGGCCTTGATCCTAAACTATGCCCTAACACGGGTACACCTGTACCTGGCGGATTTGAATTTGAACAGCTGATTTACCTCATAAAACAACTGGTAGCTGCGAAAAAACAAATCATTGCTTTTGATATCAATGAAGTGAGCCCCGGTGAAGATGAATGGGATGCGAATGTGGGCGCACGTTTATTATATAAGGTTGCAAACCTGTGTATGGTTTCAAACAGCATTACAGTGTAATACAAACCAAACAATCTGATTTAAAGGCATAATAAAAGGAATAGCATCATAGCTGTTCCTTTTATATCTTTAAACAGGTTGGTTTATTGGAAGGCATTCTCGCCTGTGATATCCATACCTGTAATGAGCAAGTGAATATCATGTGTGCCTTCATAGGTAACAACCGATTCCAGATTCATCATATGGCGCATAATCGGATACTCACCGGTAATACCCATGCCGCCTAACATCTGACGCGCATTGCGGGCAACATTCAATGCCAGATCAACATTGTTTCTTTTTGCCATACTGATTTGAGCAGGAGTTGCTCTTCCTTCATTCATCAGCACACCCAATCTCCAGGTTAATAATTGCGCTTTGGTAATTTCAGTTAGCATTTCTGCTAATTTTTTCTGCTGTAATTGAAATGCGGCTATGGGTTTACCAAACTGAACACGTTCTTTGGAGTAACGTAATGCTGTATCATAGCAATCCATTGCAGAACCAAGGGCTCCCCAGCTGATGCCATAGCGTGCGCTGTTCAAACAAGTAAGCGGGCCTTTTAATCCTTCTACACCCGGCATAATATTTTCTAAAGGAACCTTAACATCATTAAACACCAATTCACCTGTAGCGCTGGCACGCAAACTCCACTTATTGTGTGTTTCAGGGGTGGTAAATCCTTCCATGCCGCGCTCCACAATAATGCCTTTTATTTTACCTTGTTCATTTTTTGCCCAAACCACAGCTACATCAGCAAAAGGAGAATTGCTAATCCACATTTTTGCACCATTCAGTATCACATGTTTACCATCACCTGCGTCTCGGAAATTGGTGGTCATACCAGCAGGATTAGAACCATGGTTTGGCTCCGTTAAGCCGAAACATCCCAGCCATTCACCTTTGGCCAGCTTGGGTAAGTATTTTTTCTTTTGCTCTTCGCTGCCAAATTTATAAATCGGATACATCACCAAAGAACCCTGAACAGAGGCCGTTGAGCGCACTCCGGAATCGCAGCGTTCCAACTCCATCATCATAATACCGTAGGTAATATAATCCATACCTCCACAGCCATACTCAACAGGCAATTGAGGGCCAAAGCAACCCAAATCTCCCAACTGTTTCACAATATGATATGGGAATACTGCTTTTTGTGCTACATCTTCAATAATAGGCGACAATTCCTTTTTCACATAATCACGCACGGTAGAGCGAATCATTTTGTGTTCCTCACTCAACAATTCATCCATTAAATAATAATCAGGATGATTGTATTGATCAGGCTTATTGGATTGATGGAACTGCTCTTTTGATGTTGATGTACTCATGAACGTTTGGTTTTTATGGCTGCGAAAGTAAGGTTTTTTAACTATTTATCCGTTTAGGGTTACTTATACAAAATAGTGGTTGCCACGTGCTGTATTACAGCATTTTAACTTGTAAGACGCCAGCAAAAAAACAAAGCCCCAACCGATCAGGTTTGTGCGTGCATTATTTTATTCCATATTTGCCCATATGATTTATAGTTGCAAATTAAAGCGGGTTGCTTTTTATGCCTATCATGGTTTGTATGCCGAAGAACAAATATTGGGTGCAACATTTTATGTGAGCATAGCGGTAACTAAATATGCAGCAGACACAATCAATTATAGTAGCCTTGAGCAACTGTACAACTACGAGCATCTATTTGCCATTGCACAAAAGCACATGAAGCAAACGCAGCCCCTCATTGAAACCATAGCCAAAAATATTTTTGATGAGGTACTGAAAACCATGCAAGCAGATGAGATCATGGTTGAACTAATCAAACCCAATCCTGCTGGATTATTTGGTAGTGGTGAAGCAGTTATTACCTTAAGAAAATAAAACTATGTCCTATCCTTTTTTTAAAGAAATGAAATCCATTCTTGACACGCCCATACAAAAAGGTAACGATGTTTGGATTGCAGATACAGCACGTGTTTTTGGCAAAGTTACCCTAGGCAATGAATGCTCTGTTTGGTTTGGTGGAGTGCTAAGAGGTGATGCTGATGAAATAGTATTAGGCAATCGCAGCAATGTGCAAGAAAATGCTGTATTACATGTAGACCCGGGGTTCCCGGTTCATATAGGTGATGATTGCATCATAGGGCATGGGGCCATTGTACATGGTGCTTCGCTGGGCAATCATGTATTGGTTGGCATGCATGCCACCATATTAAACGGAGCACAAATTGGCAACTACTGCATAATAGGAGCTAATGCATTGGTAACAGAAGGTATGAAGATTCCTGATTATTCCATCGTGATGGGTTCTCCTGCTCAGATAAAAAAACAACTCACACCGGAGCATATTGAAAAAGTAAAAAGAAACGCGCAGGCTTATGTAGATTTAAGTAAGGAGTATATAAAACATTGGAAGTGATTTTTTACCGTTTACCTCTGTGAAAACTTGTCAAAATACCTTTATTTTAAGGCAAGAAACATGTTATACCAGAAGAAGCTAATGCTGCAGATATTAAATAAGCAGGTATGGTATCTTTCCTTATCTTCGCGCCTCATTTTTCCTGTGTGCTGCAAATTTATAAACCATATTTCAAACAAATTATTAAACTAAGCTATCCGATTATCATCGGACAAATTGGTATCATATTAATGGGGGTAGCCGATATTGTCATGATAGGCAAGCTTGATGCAACCAATTTGGCGGCAGCCGGATTTGCCAACTCAGTTTATTTTTTAATAACCATTTTGGGCATAGGTACGCTCACTGCTGTTTCACCCTTGGTTGCCAAAGCAAAGGGCGCCTCACATAGCAATGAAACCGCACTTCTTTTCAGACAAGGTTTATGGGCTTCCGTTGCATTGAGTGCAGGTATTGGTATTATATTGTGGGTGCTAACCATGAATCTGCATTGGTTTGGACAGGCAGCCGATGTAACAACACTCACACGTAGCTACCTGCATACGCTTAATGCGGGTACATTCTTTATGCTATTGTTTATAGCTGCCAAACAATTTAGTGATGGCCTTTCCATAACCAAACCATCTGCTATCATCACCATAGCCGGTTTGCTGTTTAATATTTTATGGAACTGGATTTTGATTTACGGAAAATTTGGTTTTCCGGCACTTGGTCTGTTTGGTGCAGGAATTGCCACCAGTCTTACTCGGTTACTGATGGCTTTGAGCATGATATGGTATGTACTTAAAAATCCTATCTACAAAACATGGCTCCATGTAAAGGATAAGCAATTTGGCCTCTCTTTATTTAAACAAATCTTTATCGTAGGATTGCCATCCGGCATGCAATATTTTTTTGAGGTTGGTGCTTTTGCAGGCGCAGCCATTATGATTGGCTGGTTTGGTAAAGAGCAGCTGGCCGCACATCAGATAGCCATTAACATTGCATCGGTTACATATATGGTGGCCACCGGATTTTCTGCTGCAGGTTCTATCCTGGTTGGAGAGGCCTGGGGCCGAAAAGATAAATCAGACATGATAAAAGCAGGGCGCGCCTCACTGATTATGGGATTTGGCTTTATGGCACTGATGGCTTTAGTCTTTGCATTTGGCAATGAACTGCTGGTTTCTTTTTATACAACCGATACAGCTGTAGCACCCATGGCTGCCAATTTGCTGCTCATTGCAGCGCTGTTTCAGTTAAGTGATGGCGTACAATGCGTGAGTTTAGGAATATTACGTGGCATTGCCGATACAAAAGTTCCAACCATTATCACCATTGTTGCCTATTGGGTAATTGGTATACCAAGCGGATGGCTGATGGCTAAATATGCCAACCTCTCGCTTAATGGTATTTGGTTTGGTTTATGTGCAGGCCTTACCTTTTCTGCGTTTATGTTAAGTATAAGGTTTTTAAAAGAATCAAAGTCGTTTCAATTTGTTGCCGATATGAAAAAGCATTATAAAGAATTAGTTAACGAAGCATGAGCATTAGATTAAAAGTACACCTTTCACTCTTTATTGTTTCCCTCATTTATGCAGGTACGTTTACCATTGCCAAAGAGGTAATGCCTGCTCATGTAAAACCTTCTGCTTTTATCTTGCTGAGGGTATCTGTTGCTGCATTGTGTATTTTTATTTTTCATTCGGTAACCATTAAAGAGCGCATCAGCGAGTGGACCGATATCAAAAAATTATTTATCAGTGCCATGTTTGGTGTGGCGTTTAATATGCTTTTATTTTTTAAAGGACTAAGCATTACCACACCCATCAATGGAGCAGTGCTTATGATGAACACACCTATTTTTGTTGTAGTTTTTGCTGCATTTTTGTTAAAAGAGAAACTCTCCATTATAAAAATCAGTGGCATACTCATTGCAGCCGCAGGAGCCATTATGCTCATGGGTGGCAGTAAATTTAATTTCAGTACGGAAACTGTTTTAGGCGATATACTGGTTTCTCTTAATGCCATCATCTATGCATTTTATCTGGTGTATGCCAAATCACTTATGAAAAAATACCACCCGCTTACCGTTACCCTGTGGTCGTTTTTCTTTGGTTTATTTTTGGTAATGCCATTTGGAGCAAGTGATTTTATGAATATTCAATGGGCTACCTTTACTCCGAGCATTTGGGCAGCTATTGCATTTGTAACAGTTGGCTCCACATTTATTACCTATGTACTCAATGCCTATGCACTCAGACATGCTAGTTCTTCGCTCGTTGGATCATATATTTATCTGCAACCTGTTTTAGCAGTATTTATTGCGCTAATTTCAGGAAAAGATGCACTCACATGGGTAAAGGCTTTAGATATACTAATAATTTTTGTAGGAGTATTGCTGGTTAACCAAAGGCAAGATAAAGAGGTATAATTCATCTTTTCGTTTACATTTGCCCAAAGTATATATGCTATGATACGATCAATGACCGGTTATGGTCAGGCAGAAAAAGAAACCGAGCGTTTTACCATAAAAGCAGAGTTTAAATCATTAAACAATAAATTTCTGGAGTTAAACCTTCGCCTGCCAAAGGTTTGGCAAAGCAGAGATCTGGAGCTTCGAAGAGAAATTACCAAGCTCGTTGAACGAGGTAGTTGCTCGGTAAATATTACAGTTCAATTTAAACATGCCGAAGATAAAGTGATGCCGCTAAACAAAGATGTAGCAGCATACTATTTAAAAGAACTAACAGATGTATGCAATCATGCAGGCATCAATCCGCAAATGTTATCGGCAAACTTACTTGCCATGCCTAACCTCTTTCAACCGGCCGATGAGGAAAATAATGAACATGACGGAAAAACCATTATGGAAGCAGTTAGTAAGGCTTTTACCGAATTTGAAAAGTTCAGGATAAAAGAAGGAGAAATGCTTGCTGATGAACTAAGCAGAATGACCCAGGCTATAGTTCAACTGGTAAAAGAAATTGAGGTGATAGAGCCTGAACGAATGGAAACCATACGCGGCAGAATTGAAAACGAACTAAAACAATTGCATGAAGACAACCTGGATAAAAACCGATTTGAGCAGGAGCTGATTTATTACATAGAAAAACTGGATATAAGCGAAGAGAAATCAAGGCTTCTGCAGCATTGCCAGTATTTTATGGAAACAATGAAAACAAAATCAGCCGGAAAAAAATTAGGATTTATTGCACAGGAAATGGGAAGAGAAATCAATACCATAGGCTCTAAAGCAAATCATTTTAAAATTCAACAACGTGTAGTAGAAATGAAGGATGAATTGGAAAAAATTAAGGAACAAATTAATAACGTGATATAATTCCGGGCATGAATAAAGCCATCATATTTTGTGCACCTTCCGGCTCAGGTAAAACTACCATTGTTAAACACCTGCTTTCTATAGATGAAAGATTAGCATTCTCTGTGAGTGCGTGCACCAGAAAGCAAAGAGCCAATGAAGTGCACGGCAGGGATTATTATTTTCTTACTCACGATGATTTTAAACAGAAAATAACCAATAATGAATTTCTGGAGTACGAAGAGGTTTACGGAGGAAATTATTATGGTACCCTAAAATCGGAGGTAGAGCGCATTTGGGCGCAAAACCGTGCTGTTTTATTTGATGTGGATGTAGAAGGCGGACTCAATATTAAAAAGTATTTTGGCAATAATGCCCTGGCTGTATTTGTTAAACCCCCTGATGTGGATACGCTTGAAAAAAGATTAAGAGAAAGATCTACCGAAACGGAAGAAACCTTGCGCATACGCATTGATAAAGCTGTGCATGAGATGAATTATGAACATAAATTTGAAGCAGTGCTGCTAAACGACTTTCTTGAACATGCGCTGGCCGAAGCAGAACGAATGGTAAACGACTTCTTACGAAAATGAAAATCGGATTATTTTTCGGGTCATTCAATCCTGTTCATACCGGACACCTACTCATAGGCAACTATTTCATAGAGTTTGCAGGCCTCGATAAAATTTGGTTTGTGGTATCACCTCAAAATCCTTTTAAAATCAATGATACCTTGCTGGATGAAAATACACGCCTGCATTTGTTGAAGCTGGCAATAACCCATGATGATCATTTTGAGGCAAGTAATTTTGAATTTAATTTAACTCGCCCCTCCTACACAGTTCATACCTTACAAAAACTAAGGGAAACTTTTCCTCAACATACGTTTATTCCCATCATAGGCGGAGACAATCTGCAATCTTTTCATCTCTGGAAAGATTATGAAACAATTTTGAAACATCACGAGGTTTATGTTTACCGTAGAGCCGGCTTTCATGAGAATCCGTTACTGGCCAATCATCCTAGAATAAAAATATTTGAAGTGCCCCTGCTCAATATTTCTTCAACCTATATAAGAGAAATGATACAGGCAGGAAAATCAGTTAGATACCTGGTGCCTAAATCAGTAGAAGACTATATTTTAAAACACATGCTATATAGCGCTAATCAAAACTAAGCGTATCGTTCATCAGTGAATCAGCATCAACGGTTGGCAATAATCTTTCTTTTGGCAATTCAATGATATACGTTTTCCCATCCGCATTGCTAAGCGTATTTTTACGCAGCCATGGGTTACAAAGCTTCAGATACTTGTAATTGCAATTATGCTCCAGCGCAAATTTTGCCAAATCATCAATGGGTTTGGTAACCTTAACCTTTACTGTTGGAACTGAACTGTACAGGTGATTGCGAACCAGCTTAAAACCATATTTCTGTTTATGCTCTAATATTTCTTTTATAGCCATAATACGCAACACATATCGCGAGGTTTCAGTATTTAAATACAGGTCGTAGTAATTATTTACCCCTTGTTGTTGCATTTGTCTTTTAACTCCCTCCACTCCCATGTTATATGATGCAGCAACAAGTGCCCAGCTGCCAAACTCACGGTAGGCCTGCCTGAAATAAGCGCATGCTGCTTCCGTAGATTTTTCCAAGTGATACCGTTCATCCACTTCTTCACTAATCTCTAATCCATAAACCTTAGCTGTTTTATCAATAAACTGCCACCAGCCTGCCGCACCGGCCGGAGAAACCACCTGAGGCTGCAAACCACTTTCAGCAAGTGCTATATATTTAAAATCAGCAGGAATATTATTCTGCATGAGTATGCGTTCAATTACCGGGAAATATTTTTCTGAACGCTTAATCATCAGCAAGGTTTGAGATTGCCAGTACACATTGGTAAGCAATTCCTTGTCGTAACGCTCCTTCACATCAAAATCGGATAATGGAACCACCTCACCGGCAAAAGAGAGATTATCCGGCATACTTAAACTGTATATCTTATAATATGTTTCAAACTCTTCCTTGTGCTTTTCATCTTCATTCAATTTTGACTGAATGAATAACCCAGTAACCACCAGAAGTAGAAAAACCAATAAATAGAATTTTCCTTTTGCACTAAACATGCCGCAAAGATACCTTTTTATGAGGAATTGGCAGTAATAAATGGAGAGAATAAAGAGAGAAGACCGCTGCGCTGGAAGATAAAAGATTTGAGAGACAAGACTCGAGAAAAGAGAAGCAAGATGGGAGGTAAAATATTGAATAATAAAGGTGTAATGAGATGCAATTTTGTATTCTTTCAATTTTGAATTTAACTAATTTCCTCCTAACTTTACCTATTCAATTCCACCACTATGAAAGCACTAAAAACCATTGGCATTGCATTACTTGGAGTAATTCTACTGCTGCTAGTTTTTGCATTTTTTCTTCCTTCAAAAGTGCATATTGAGCGCTCCATAGAAATAAAAGGGAATCCAGCAAACGCGTTTAACCTAATTAATCAAACTAAAGCTTGGAAACAATGGTCGCCCTGGCATAAGCTGGACCCGAATGCTAATTGGACATACAGCGAACAAGCCGATGGAACCGGTGCATGGTATACCTGGGAAAGTGAAATTAGGGATGTTGGCAGCGGCAAACTCACCATCACCAATAGCAAGCCATATGAAATCATCAGCACGGAGTTGCAATTTAAAAAAATGACTCCTGCACATTCAGATTTTATCTTTATACCTACTTCAGATGGTTATAAAATTACGTGGACAATGGATTCTGACATGGGCATAAACCCAATAGGCAGATGGTTTGGCGTGTTTATGGACCGGATGATTGGTCCGGATTATGAAAAAGGCTTGCTAGCCATTAAAGAAATAAGTGAACGTATTCCGGTAAAAGAAACCATTGCAGGTTTTGATTTTGAACAACGCGATATACAGCCGATGATGCTTGCGGGTATAAGAGAAACAGTAAAGATGAGTGAATTTAACTCGGCAAAATTTGCCAATTGGTTTGGTGCTATTGGTAAAACACTTGAAACAGGGAAAATAGCTCCAACCGGCCCACCTATGGCCATTTATTATTCTTTTGAAAATGAAATTACCGACATGGAAGCTGCCATGCCTGTTTCAAGCATGGGTAAGGATGTAGGCATGGTTAAATTTCATGAATTACCAGCTTGCAAAACGCTTGTGATAAAATATATGGGCGACTATTCCGGCACAGCAAAAGTTTATGCTGCTGCATTTGAACACCTCAAATCAAAAGGAATGGAAATGAGCGGTGCTCCTATGGAAATATACATCACAGACCCGATGATGGAAAAAGATACCGCCAAATGGCTTACCGAAATTGTATTCCCACTGAAGTAATTTTTTTGAAACGTTGTGAATTTGCTCTATTAGAAACGTTGGATGTTAATTACTGAATTTTAATGCTGCGGAATTAGAACTCAAAAACACAAGATAACCATAGGTGTAGCAATATTCGAATCTTCAAATTCCTGTCAACTACTCGTCCTAACTTACCAACCCAAGATCCACGCAAAAATCAGCGGAGCAACAATAGTAGCATCGCTCTCTACAATGAATTTTGGTGTATGAATATCAAGTTTACCCCAGGTAATTTTTTCATTGGGAACTGCACCAGAGTATGAACCATATGAGGTGGTTGAATCACTGATTTGGCAGAAATAGCTCCAGAAAGGAATGTTTTCCATTTCCATATCCTGATACAACATGGGTACCACACAAATCGGGAAATCGCCTGCAATGCCACCACCAATTTGAAAGAACCCTACACCTTTACCGCTGCTATTATTTACATACCAATCGGCCAGCCATGCCATATACTCAATTCCACTTTTCATGGTTGAGGCCTTTATCTCTGCTTTAATTACATAAGAAGCAAAAATGTTGCCCATGGTACTGTCTTCCCATCCCGGAACCACAATAGGCAAGTTGCGCTGAGCGGCTGCGAGCATCCATGAATCCTTAGGGTCTATTTCATAATACTGTTCCAGTTCGCCACTCAGTAATATTTTATACATATACTCATGCGGAAAATAGCGCTCGCCTGCGGTATCGGCATCTTTCCAAATTTTATGAATATGCTTTTGCAACCTGCGAAAAGCTTCTTCCTCCGGAATGCAGGTATCTGTAACTCGGTTAAAATGGTTTTCAAGCAAATCCCACTCATCCTGTGGTGAAAGATCGCGGTAATTAGGAACACGTTTATAGTGGCTATGTGCCACCAAATTCATGATATCTTCTTCCAAGTTAGCACCTGTGCAGCTGATGATATCCACCTTTCCCTGCCTGATCATTTCGGCCAGCGATTTTCCTAACTCTGCTGTACTCATGGCACCGGCAAGGGTTACCATCATTTTGCCCCCTTCGGTTAAGTGGGTTTCATACCCTTTGGCGGCATCAACCAGTGCGGCTGCATTAAAGTGTTTGTAATGCTTTTCTATAAACTGAGAAACAGGTCCTTTGGTCATTTCTGTAGAATTTTCGGCAAATATAGCCCTAGTAACCAAATAAAAAAGGAGGCCCTGAGCCCCCTTTCCTGATTATATTTCTTTACATTTTACCTTTACGTTCTTTGAGCCGGTTTAGTAATTGCTGCTTAAACTCTTGCTCCAGCATGAGCAGGCGGGCTACTTTTTTTGCAGGTAATACCTTTTTAAACTCTGCAACATACTTTTTGTTTAAATCCAGTTGTTGTTGTTTCAGGCTTAATTGTTCATTCAGAAATTTATCTGCATCGGCATCCGTAAGACTGGATTTAGCCTTAAGAAGCCTAACATTTTCCCTTTCCTTGACTCTGAGTTTTTTCATCTGAACTTCAAACTCATTATAAACCGGCCAAAAACTTTTGGCTTCTGCGCTGCTCAGGTTTAATTTTTCTGTAATAAAGCCCACCTTCAGTGCCTCTATTTTATCTGCTTTGCCATCATCATCTTCATCTGTTTGCTGAGCAAAGATGGTTGACACACTAAGTAAAGCCACCAGTAAAAAAATATTCGTTAGTCTCATAATTCCTCCATTATTAAATCAGTATCCGCTGTGTTAAGTAAATATTGTTCTGTTTGATCGGTATGTTTTTCATCAACCTTTATTGCAAGCTCCAGCAAGCCTTCGTCATGTAAATCCTCTTTTACAACATAATGAATGATTTCATCATCACTCAACTCGTTTAATCGGGCCACATATGCCGGTGTTTTAAAATTAAGCCATAATACCAATGAACTGATGGCAATGAGCGATGCGGCAGCCATCGACATCCAATTTTTACCGCCTATAAGCAAAATAGGTTGCCATCTATCAGGTGGTGCTACCCTACTTTCAATTCTCCCTTTAAGCGTATCAAAGTATGCATCAGGCAATGTAAAGCCATTTCCTGCAGTTTTACTCAATACTTGTGCTTGCATGCGCTCAAAGTAACCTTCAGGCACATCAAAAGTTTTTCCGGAATCATGCTGCCGTATCTTTTCTAAATTTATATATTCTTTATTTTCAAACATTTGCTATTATAGATAATATGAAACACCAGAGGTTTAATCTCGTTTTAAAAATTCCTCAATTTTCTTAACGGCATGATGATAAGATGCCTTTAGAGCACCAACAGAGGTACCTAAAACCGCTTCAATCTCTTCATATTTCATGTTTTCATAGTACTTCATATTAAAAACCAGTCTTTGCTTTTCCGGTAATTGCAAAATAGCCGTTTGCAACTTTCGTTCTGCGCGATCGCCATTAAAATAAGCGGATGAATGCAGGGTTTCAATCAAATCATAATCCACGTCAGCAAGAGAGATATTTTTCCCTACCCTTTTCTTAGTTAGAAACAAGAGTGCTTCATTGGTAGCTATCCTAAAAATCCAGGTAAATAACTGTGAATCGCCCCTGAAGTGCTCTAGATTTTCCCAAACTTTAATAAAGGTATTCTGCACCACATCATCTGCATCGTCATGGTCTATTACAATACGTCTGATATGCCAGTAGGTTTTTTTCTGGTAGGCCTTTAAAATTTGACCAAAAGCAATGTTCCTTGTTGCCTTTTGCTTAAAAGCAGCCAACAACTCGCGGTCATTTATTGCAGAGGCATCCGTCATTTGCCTGTGTAAGATACGATTTATTGATTTGGGTTTAACCCTTTGGTGTATAAAAATATAATTTCCTCAGTATCTTTATTAAATGTTTTAAAATGCATGTAGCTTAATGCAGTAAATTTAACCAATATTTGCATGATGGAATTAATATATCTGTTTGTTGGTATAATCATTGGATTTGCACTTGCATGGCTTATGAAAAAATCTGCTCATGTACCTGTATCCGGTGAAGATGCAGTGCAACTGCGCAACGATATTTTACAAGCCAGCAATGAAGCCAGCGCCTGGAAAAGTCGTTTTGAACAACTCACCTTGGCATATGAACAGGCCAAAGCAGAAGTAACAGCTGCCCGATTAGAAATTATTAGATTAAACAATGAACTAACAGCAGCCCTGAGCAATGGGACAAATCTGGAGAAAAAACTAGCTGAGCAAAAACAGGAGCTTGAAAAAATGGGCGAACGTTTTAAAACCGACTTTGAAAATCTTGCCAACAAAATTCTGGATGAAAAGTCTTTAAAATTTACTGAGCAAAACCGCAACAATCTTGATGAAATATTAAAACCCTTCAATGAGAAGATAAAAGATTTTGAGAAAAAGGTTGGAGAAGCATATGATAAGGAGATGCGAGATAAAATCTCCTTACGCGAAGAGGTCAAGAAATTGTATGAACTAAATGCTAAAATAAGTGAAGAAGCCAACAACCTAACAAAAGCCTTGAAAGGCGATACGAAAAGGCAGGGAAATTGGGGAGAACTGATTTTAGAAAAGGTGCTGGAACGCAGCGGTCTGGTAAAAGACAGAGAATACCGTACGCAGGTTGTTACTAAAAACATAGATGGAGAAACTATTAAACCTGATGTGGTGGTGTTCTTACCGGATGAGAAGCATCTGGTAATTGATTCTAAAGTTTCGTTAACTGCATATGAGCAGATGGCAAGCACAGATGATTCTGATATGCGCGAAAAACTACTCAAGGATCATGTAAATTCTGTAAGGAACCATGTGAAATTACTGAGTGATAAGAACTATTATACCTCATCTGCCTTTTCAACACCTGATTTTGTTTTGTTGTTTTTACCTATGGAATCTGCTTTTAGTGCGGCTATTCAGCACGATCAGGACTTGTTCAACTATGCATGGGAAAGGAGAACTGTAATTGTATCTCCTACTACCCTGCTTGCCACACTAAAAACGGTTGCCAGCCTATGGAAAATTGAGAGCCAAAATCGTTATGCAGTTGAAATTGCAGGACAAGCCGGGGCTTTATATGATAAGTTTGAAGGATTTGTGAAAGACTTGCTTGAGATTGGTAAGAAAATGGACGACTCAAAGCGCTCTTATGAAGAAGCGATGAAAAAAATATCTACCGGAACCGGCAACCTGATTAAAAGGGTTGAAAACTTGAAAACATTGGGTGCTAAGGCTACCAAGTCCTTACCACAAACCTTGCTTGACAGGGCAAATGAAGAGTAGGCATTTAAACTATAACATAATTTTTATTCTAAGTTCATAACAAAACAGATATTTGTACCGTGAAAAAACTATCAATTCTGATGATCCTCTGCATTGCTGTGCTGAGCAGTTATGCCCAAAAGGATAAAAAGGCTGAGAAGCTGCTTGGCACCATCAGCAATAGGTATAAGAAATTCAAAACCAACAAAGCTGATTTTACCTATACCATAGAAAGTAAAGTTGATAAATCGCAAGAGAAACAAAAAGGTACTATTTTTATTAAGGGAAATAAATTCAGACTGGATATTGCAGGTCAACTTATTATTTGTGATAATGAATCCGTTTGGACTTACAGCAAAGAAGTGAATGAGGTTCAAATTAATAAATATAATCCCAAGCAGGCTACAATCAGACTGGATGATATTTTTACGATGTACGACAAAGGCTTCTTATATAAATTGGATGATGAGAAGAAAGATGGGAATAAAGAGCTAGCCATAGTTGAGCTTATACCCAAGGACAAGAAGAAGAACTTTTTTAAAATTAAACTTACCATAGATAAAATAAATCAAAGTATCATCAAATCTGTGGTGTATGATAAAAGTGGCACCATACATACTTACATTATCACCAATCAGGTACCCAATATCAAGATGGAAGATGGTTTCTTTACCTTTGATCCAAAGAAATATCCCAAAGTTGAGGTGATTGACCTCAGAAATTAATAAACAGCTATAATGGCAATATCCATTTTATTAAAGTGAACAATATCACCAGCCTGTTTGCCTAATAATGCTTTACTTAATGGTGCCTTTGCAGACAGTGTGATTACGTCTGTACCTGTTAACTTTATCGCATTTAGTCCAACCCCGATAAAATATAACGCTCGGGATGTTTGTATAATGGACCCCACTATAATTTTACTGCTCATTAGGTTAGGGTTAATTTTCATTAAAAACTGTAATTCATTTTGGGCCTCAGTAGCCTGTGCTGCATTCATCTCACGTTCAAGCTGAGCCATAGCCCTTGAGGTTTCATACTTATCGCCCGCACTGCTTTTTTCCTGCTCATTTGCAAAATCCTGTGCCCTCAGCATGGCCTCTTCAAACGCATGCAATCTGTCTTTTAATTTCTCCCGACAAGCTTCAATCAGTGCTTTCCTGAACTCTTTATTCATGTTTCGAAATTAATTAATTACTTTAGTCTGAGATAAGTTTATTATTTTTAAAAATAATTTCAATCACTATGAAGAAGCAAACCCGTTATCTCATTAGCCTTTTTTGTTTGCTGCTGTTAGGCAGCAATGCCATAGCACAATTCGGCAACAAGAAGAAAGCCGATATAGACAAGTTTAAAGATTCAAGACTTGTGGTGGTCTTGTTTTCCGATAGCACCTACAATGCAGCCATTAGGTTTGCCGTGGAACGCTACTGGAATTTCAATGGCGCTTTTCTTTTTGTATACGATACCGCCCTTAAGGCATATAGCAAGGGCGATTATAGTTTCCTGGTTTTTAGTAAGGCAAAAGGAGCAAAGATAAAAGCTAAACTATGTTCTGCAGAACCTGATTTTAATGGATTACTAGTGCTGAATAAATTTAAGAAACGGGCAACTGAATTAGAGATTTTAGGCAAAGCGTACTGTTCTAACTCAATTGATACTTTCGACTGGCAATCTGAATTAATTAGGGGTGTGCAATTGCTCAATAACTATTTTGGTATTGCCGCTGAAGCAAAAGGTGATAAAGAAATGTCTGAGTCGTTTTTACAATCACGCTACCCTAATGATAAAGGTGCTATGATTGGCAAAAAATTGCTGATTGAAGGCAGTTCACTGGAAGTAAAAGGCAAAGTTGACGCAGCAACTTTGCTTGACGGAGAAATTGAAGAACTCGAGAATGAAGAAGCTATACAAAAATCCATAGTTGGTCAGGACGCTGCCGTTATTCATTACTTTTACTCTAACGATGAAAAGAATTGCAATAAACTGGTTGTTACCTCAGATGGCCAACTGATGTATTTTAAACAAGAGTCTGCCGGCAAATGCAAATGCACGGAGAATGATTTAAAACAGTTAAAGAAATTCAAGGATAAAAGCCAAATTGAATAATCGGCTACTTGCCAATAATTATTTTTCCAGTACTTATCTGATCTCCGCTTTTAATTACCAAAAGATATATTCCATTTACAAAAGAATCGGTATGCACGGTTGTTGAAGTGTGATACTTACTTATTCGTCCTTCTGTTTGCAACCGTCCAACCAAATCATAAATCCGGTAGGTAGCATCTGCAGAATGATTACTGAGTGAAATATAAAACTCATTTGCAGCAGGATTTGGATATAAATCAAATTTCATAGCAGGTATTTCAGGCGTAACAGGTGTTACTCCTCCCCTATTGGTACTTGCGTAAAAAGTTAATCCACCCCTGATATTCCCAATCATAATATCGGCTTTAGAATCTCCATCCAGTCTGGCTATAGCAGGAGCCGTGCGGGAACCAAAAAGCAGTGATTTGGCATTATTTGCATTGCTGTAATCCACGAAAATATTTTCGACTTTCCGATAAACGCTATCGGGATGAATGGCGATATTCTCATACAAAAAAACCTTACCGCCTTCACATCCAATAATCAACTCAGGTTTACCGTTACTGTCCAAATCAAAAAGCACCGGAGTTGCATAACCATTAGGAAGTATAATATGGTTTCCCATTGCATCCTGATAAGAATCATTTACAAGCACCTTACCCAATGAATCAATTAGTGGGACAGAAGAAAAGTTCGGAACTGTAGTAGTTCCGTTATTTTTAAAATATTTCAGAAAACCGGCCTTATTACCAATAAGTAAATCGGGCGTCCCATTATTATCAAAATCAAATACAGCAGGAGCAGCATGAGAGCCTACATCAATATCACCAAGCTTTCGTGTTTGCAGGGTAAATTGATAATTCTTACCAACCGATTGGTTCTGGTAGTACATAATATTACCTGCCTCATTGCCAATAAGTAAATCAGCTTTCCCATCTGCGTTCATATCGGCAAATACCGGATGCATATGAATAATAGGTGTGTCTTTACTTAACTGCAAAAAATTAGTGTCCTTGAGTGCAAAAACCGGCTTGCTATCATCCGAGATGTTTTCAAATAAAACCAGCCTGTCATTTAGGTTAAGCGTAGACTCAAAATCACCACTGGTACCAACAATCAAATCTTGGTCTCCATCGGAATCTATATCCGCAAATGCAGGAACTGCTCTTGTACCTAAATCTATGGTTTGGTTATTGATAAAAAGTGTTTTGCCATCATAGGTAAATACAGGTGATGCATTAGTGGAAATGTTATTATATACCCAAACATTGTCGGCACTTTTTACACCACTTATTTCATTAGTTGTTACAAGCAATTCAGGCTTATCATCTGCATTTATATCAACATAGTAAGCTGCCGGGAAAAGAATAAAGTTAGCAGGGACAGAATTTCGTGGAAACAAAGTATCCTGCGAAAGAATAGAATCCCTTCCAAGGCTATTTTGTTTTCTTCCGTTTATTAATAATACAAGGTTATTGTATGAAGCATCACCGTAAATAATATCCTTTACCCCATCATTATTCATATCAATCAGCAACTGAGTTGTTCCTGCATGTTTACCATGCTTTCCATACATCTGAAAAAAGCAGGATGGCATTTGATCTTTGGTTTGATGCAAAAAGAATTTACCATACTGCCCACTGTTTACATTAAACTGCATGTAGCCCCAACACTCATCTCGCAGAATATAAATTACGGTATCATTTGCATACGGGATATTGAGTTTATTTTTGGCAAAGTTCTCATAATAAGATGTTGAAAAACTAAATCCTGCGAAAGCCAGTATATCGATATCTCCGTCTCCATCTAAATCATCAATACCAGGGAAATCTGAACTATTTATGGCCACATTGGCTGCTTCTCTTGGCACGGAAAACGGAGGAGGCCATATACCACCCGTATCTTTTATCTGGTTACTCATTAACCTGAATTTGAGACCCTGTGCGTCAGAAATATTCCTGAATATACGCAATCCATTTTGAAAAACGGTTTGCACCGTGTCGCGCAGCTCTTTTCTGTCTTGTGTTACCTCTGTGAAAATATCAGGCTTACCATCAGCATTATAGTCCTTCAGGATAGCCCAGCTGTGTAATCTGGGGAACTGACTCTCAAACTGAGGTGCGTATACATAGGAGTTTCCATCCCTGTAAAATGTTAAAGGCTTATTTGCAGCACGATCAAATACAAACAAATCGAGTTTACCATCATTATTAAAATCAAAATTCTGAAATTGTGGAGTGTTTAAACCTCCTGTAAATGGCATCTTAAGTGTATCGTTGTTACCTTGCTTTAGGAACTTAGGGTAATTGGAATAATAAAATTTATATGTTTGGCCGTAAAGATTTACACAACCAAGGAGTAGATAACTGACTATAATAATCCGAAACATATTGCAGATGTTTGTATTCAAAGTTAATGCATTAAATTATAATAAATTATTAAAATGAGTGCTGCCGAATTATATAAGATATATCTGAATCATCCAACTATTTGCACAGATACCAGGAAGATAACAGAAGGTTGCCTGTTTTTTGCGCTAAAGGGTCCTAATTTTAATGGGAATGCCTTTGCAGCAGATGCATTAAAACAAGGTGCAGCTTATGCAATTATTGATGAGGCCTCATATGTTACCGGTGAGCAAACCATTTTAACAAATGACGTATTGCTGACACTGCAGCAACTGGCTACCTATCACCGCGATCAACTAAATATTCCAGTTATAGCCATAGTTGGTTCCAATGGAAAAACAACCACCAAAGAATTGATTACTGCTGTATTATCACAACAATATAAGGTGCATGCCACACCAGGAAATTTCAATAACCATATTGGGCTTCCGCTCACATTGCTGCAATTAAATGCAGCACATCAGATAGCCATTATTGAAATGGGAGCAAATCATATCGGAGAAAATGCAGCACTATGCGAAATAGCAAAACCTACTCTTGGAGTGATTACGAATAATGGCAAAGACCATCTGGAAGGATTTGGCAGCATAGAGGGTGTGGCGCAAAGCAATAGCGAATTGTATTACTACCTGCTTAAACACAATGGCCTTGCATTTGTAAATGCACATGATGAATGGCTCATGCGCATGGCATCAAGGCTAAGCAACAAAAAAACCTATGCAGGCAATTATGCCAACAGAAATGTTCATGCAGATTATACAGCCGAAGCAAACTCCGTTAATCCTGAAATATCTTTCAGAATCAGAGGCGAGCATGCGCAGATAGATTCAGTTCTATCAGGTGATTATAATTTTGACAATATTATGGCAGCTGTTGCTTTTGGTCTTCATTTTAACCTGTCGTATGAACTCATCAAACAAGGGATTGAATCATACATTCCTTCAAACAACCGCTCACAAATTATCCGAAAAGAACACAATTCGATTTTTCTGGATGCATACAACGCCAACCCAAGCAGTATGGAAGTGGCACTCAGAAATTTTGCACAGAGCCCGGTAAAAAATAAGGTGGCCATTTTGGGAGATATGTTTGAACTGGGAGCCTACGAAGCTGCTGAACATGCCCAGATAATTTCGCTGGCAGCAGCATTAAAAATAGATGAGGTTATTTTAGTTGGGAAAGCCTTTGAGGCGCAAAACAAAATTGATACAATTAAAAGCTTCGAAACTACAGAAGAAGCTAAAGTTTATATTCAAAGTAAAAATTATAGGGGAGCTAATTTTTTCATCAAAGGATCGCGCGGCATGCGCCTTGAAACCTTGCTGGATTGTATCAACTGATTATTTCTTCAGTAAAACTACAGCATAGGCCGTAACTCCTTCTTCACGGCCAATGAAACCCATTTTCTCATTGGTGGTGGCTTTAACAGAAACATCTTCCGTGCTTGCTTTACAAATCTCTGCAATTACCTCACACATCTGCGGAACATACGGCATTATTTTAGGCTGCTGAAGACATAACGTGGCATCAATATTTCCAATGCTATAACCTTTTTCGTCCATCAGTGAAATTACTTTTGATAGCAGAATCTTGCTGTCAATTCCTTTTATGGATTGATCTGTGTCAGGAAAGTGTTTACCAATATCACCAAGTGCAAGTGCCCCTAAAATAGCATCGCAAATAGCATGCAAGAGTACATCTGCATCTGAATGCCCAACTGCACCTTTTGCAGAAGGAACTTTTATTCCTCCCAGCCAGAAATCGCGACCTTCGGCCAGCTGATGTACATCAAATCCAAAGCCTATTCTCATTATGGTGCAGGTGGAGTAAAGATGCTATTATCGTTTGTATTATTACCTTCTTTTTGAGATTTGAAGGCATCAAAATCAAATCCCAGTGTAAAACGCAATGTATTTTCCAGAGGGTGGCGTTGCTGAAAAGAAAATAAATATGCTACATCTACACTGAATACATTGTAGCGTATGCCTGCACCAAGCGTTGCATATTTGCGGTTACCTTTCTCCATTGGCTCATAAAAATATCCTCCCCTAAGTGCAAACTGATTATCATACCAGTATTCTAAACCTACTGATGTGTTGATTTCCTGCATTTCCTCGCTGAATCCTCCGGGGGCATCATTAAATGATTGGAACATACCGGCCACAACCGGCACGTTACTTTTCTTACCACTTTCTATGGCTGGCTCATTGGTTGCAGGGTCAATAATTAATTTACCATTATCATCAAACTTATACTTTGGTGGAGTTGGCACCAGTAACTTATTAAAATCAACCAACAGTGCCATTTTATTATATTTATCTATTTCAACCTGCCAGTAAGTTCCTACTCTTAAATTAATAGGAATAAAGTTTTCCTGAGCTGCTGTTGTATAAGTTATCTTATTGCCAATATTGGTAATAGCTGCCCCAAAGCCATAGTTTACTTTATAAGCCTTTATGCGCGTTTTATCTTGATAGTAAGCCGTTATATCCCCTGCAAATGAGGTTCCGGCCTTAATAGCATTATTGGAAAAGTTTGCTCCACCTGCAATATTCGAATAAATATATCTGAAGGCAATTCCAACTGAAAACTGATCGGACAATTTCTGGGCATAGGCAAGATCAACGGCCAACTCATTGGGATTAAAATTGCCCATACTGTTTCCAACAATATCAGTAAATTGAATTTCGCCAAGCGAGAAATAACGAAGCGACATACCGAAGGATGAACGTTGGTTAATTTGCGAGTAGAAGGATAAGTAGGATAAAGAAACATCAGGGACCAATGCTCTTAACCATGGAGTATAGGAAACAGAAACGGCTCCCTTCTTTTCATTAAACACCAGTTTGGCTGCATTCCAGTGTATGGCATTAACATCATTAGGCATAGCAACGCCTGCATCTCCCATTGCGCCAGAGCGGGCATCAGGGGTAATCATTAAAAAAGGTACTGCCGTGGTGATGGTGTTTTGACGCCCATCCAACGAGCCTGTGCTAATCTGTGCCTGTGTTGCAATTGCTGAAAAGAAAACAATTAAATAAAGTATACTCCTTTTATTCATCTCAAACTTACGCTTCATAAAGTGCTGCAAATTAAATCCTAATCTGTTATTTATAAAATTAATTCAATATCACCAGTTTTTGTATGGCCTCTGCTGTTTCGCCAATTGAGGTTTTTACCTTTACCTTATATACATAAACGCCTTTACCTATAGAGTCTCCGTAATCATCTTTACCATCCCAAATCAGGTTATCAAAATGATTTCCCGGATTGATTACATCTGCACTCAGGGTTTTAACAAGCTTACCACTAACAGTAAACACCTGCACCAAAACAGTAAGTGGCTGGCCTGCTTTATTATGATCAAAATGGAAAGTGGTTTGCGTGGTAAAAGGATTGGGATAATTCAAAATATTCTTAATAGCCATTTTTTCCGAACTTGCTACTACAAACTCTAGCATACTCTCAGAGGAATTATTGTAACTATCCCATGCTTTTACTACCAGTTTATTTGTGCCTTGCTGCAAACCTTTCAGCTGATATCGAACCTCTCCGCTTTTGTAATCATCCAAATTGGTTTGGTAGTAATCATTCAATGAAACCACATTGTCCGTTTTTTCATTAAGCACCAGCGAAATATCTCTGCCAATGCCTTTACCGGTTAAATTAATACCACTTTCATCATTGATTTTAACAATCAAAAATGGATTTTCATCTGTGATGCCACCAAAAACAAACTTCTCATCATTTAAATACAATTTCATTTCAGGCCCCACCTTATCTATTGCAAAAGAATCAGCGGTTCCACCCACAAAGAAATCAGTAAAACTCCCGATGGCATCAGCTCCTGGGCACAAAGCATAATAACTCATTTTACCTTTGCCTACCTCATAGGCAATATCTTTAGGAACTACAAAGCTAAAATTGAATGCGCCATTTTTAACACTTGCCTGACCTCTGAAAATAACATTGTTCTGCATTTCAAAGTTCACTACCGGACTGGTTACATTATTGCCCAGTGTGCGATAGATAGTAGGCTTATCAAAAACAGTAGGGTATATAACACCATTAACTTCACTGAGCAACTTTCCGGTTTTGTCTGTAATTACACCGCTCACTTCTACCTTCTCATATGCACTGATGGTATCAGGGTTTAAACTGTTTACAGGCAATTTGTTAATGCTGGAAGTTTTTACATAATGATTGGGTACGGAGAAAGTAATAGCAGGATCACCAAGTAATGTGAAATTCCTAGTGTTGATTGACAAATATGCATTTTTGGTTAGACGCATAATTTCGCCCATTGTTTTTGGAGATTGAATCGAAGCGGAATCCAAACCTACAAAATCATAGAAGTAGGTGTTTAGGGCAAGATTATCTCCGGAGTTAACAAGCCTTACCGTTGTAAATAAAGCAATGCCTCCGCCATCAGGGTTTAGTAAAACCAACTCTCCTGCAGATATTCTGGCTGGGTCGTCAAAGCGGCTAAATTCACAAGTAGCAGTAAAAAATGCAGGAAGTTTAGTTCCATTTCTCCATCTATTAATATCATCTGTGTTGAGTATTCTTTCTTCTGCCCAGCCAACCTCACCTCCATGGCCTGTGTAATTGATGATAAGTGCACCCCGTTCTACGCTTCTTACAATTTCATCTTGTGCTGCAGGATTCCTTTGACCACCGGTGCCAAGTTCTTCTTTATATGCATCTATAAATATTTTTCTTACATTATAATGATTGAATCGCTGAATAGCTGCATTGGCAAGCCCATTGGCCTGATAAGTATGTATTCCTCCATCTTCATCATCCGCAACAAAAACCAATCGGGAACTCCAATCGCCTGCTCCATTTTTAGACGCATACTGTATGATTTTATTCACCATGGCCTGTGCCTGTGCATTATCTTGTGCAGGCAACCTGCCAATGGCCACATCTAGTTTTTCTGCATTGTTATCCTCATCGGTTTCCCATCTGCCTTCATTGTCATCCAGTAAAACAAAAAAATCATCTGTATTATAAGTGCCAACCGGATCAAAAGAATTGCGGCTGGCGAAGGTTGGAACACAGTTGGTGTTATTGGCCAATCTGTGTTTATAATCGTATGATGCCCTGCCGAGAAGCGTTACGTATTTGAGCATATCTTGAGTAGAACTTGCCTTTTGATAAATCATTCTTATAAAATCTCTGATAGCAGAAATATCCTGTGAGCCCGAAGAGAACTCGTTGTAGATATCAAGTACATTTACCACATGCACAGTTAGCCCTTTTCCCTTGTGAAATTCAGCAAGCCTAGATGCCTCCCCCATAAATGCAGGATAAGTAATAATGAGTAAATCAGCTGGTGCGAGCGCATGCAAATTCTGGTTAGCTATTCTATTGGCCGAAACCGGACCGAAAAATCCTGTATTTCTAAACACCACAAACTTCCTAAGAGAATCGGTTGCCGCACGGAAACTTAGATTATTTGTATTTACAAATGTTTGCATCACATCCGGCCGGAGCGCATTAGTAATATCCCATACATTGGCACCAGCTGCACCGGCAATATCAAATTGAGTAATGGCTGATGGGGCAATGCTTTGTGCATCAGTAAAAACCAGCTGATTATTTAACAATTGCAATGAGCCCCTTGTTTGTATTTGAAAATAATCAAGCCAACCCACAGAGCCTGGGCTTGTTTGGTTATATGTATACGTAATATTTAAGTTGCCGGTATTAACAGGAAAAGAAACCGTCTTAAGACCATCTGCATCAGAAGCAAATTCTGAGTCGTATCTGCTAGGCACATTGGGAATACTGTGTGTTATATAGTTCATTCCATTTACAGCCACACTAAAACTGCTGGGAGTAAATGATCTTGCAACAACTGATGAGGTAAAGATGGCTAAAGCACCATTTACCAGCGGAGGCAGGTTCACTGAAAAATTGCGCTGTGTGGTTTTATCAAAATCATCACCAAGCCATAATCTTCCTGATTTAATTAGGTTTACCTGATCATTCTCATAGGCATACAAAACATCCATGCTGTTTGATAATCCGGTTGAAGGTGCAGCAGCAGTCTGCGTTGTAATTCGCTTTCCATTTGCTCCTCCATAAGTAAGAAAAAAATAAGTGGTGTCGGCATATATATTATTCTCTCTGGTAAATCTGGAGTTGGTGGCATTGAAACGCCAAACATCTTGCTGAGCCTGGCCAAAAAATAAGACCGCATCACCTTCGTTAAAAATGCCGTCCGCTTCTCCATTTACCTGAATAGCCAACTCAAAAAGGTCTTCAAATCTCTTTTGGCTATTTTTTTGAGGTATCATTCCTGCACCCATACCATAAATTTTTAGGGTTTTGGGATTGAAATTATCCATATCTATTCCAATTGACTGAAGGTAGGAACGAGTTAGTTGATGTACACCGGTATTTACAATACCCAGCCTAATCCATTCACCGGTTGCAAGCACAGAGGAGGAAGCAAATACAGGCTTTTTACCAAATTGACGAGGGCTAGACGTAGCTTCATATTCAATAACCAAATCAAATTTTTCAAGCAACTCGATATCTGAACCGATTACTGATTTTTTAACGGGAACAACCTTTACAAGAACCTCTGTTTCCCCTCGGTTGTATGTGATTTCATAAGTTGCTGTAAAGTCTTTCAACTCCTTGGTTTCTGGATCAGAGAGCTGAAATTGTGAAGCAGCTAAACTTCGGGTTTGAATGGCTGTCAAGCGTATATTTATAACTTTACTGACATTGAGTCTTACCGAAGTGTGATACTCAGGTAAGCCGTTTAAGGATATTTTAGAGAAATTTGCTGTGGGGAAGGTGGTAAATTTGGCATAATTTTTTTTTCTAAAAAGATAATTATCATGTGTTTGCCATGTTATTTGGTGGTTTGTTTTACTCTCCCACCCAAATACATCGGTGGCAAAGAACAGCACAAACAATAACAGGATTTTATCTATTTTAAGAAATAATGATTGCATAACAATATTAATTTTCACTATTATTGAAATTGGGAAAGATTGTAATAAACGCTTAACAAATGAAATTAATTGCGTGTATTAATCAAAACAGGCGATTGTTGATAAGGTTTTATGGCAACTTCAAACCAGGGTAATGCGTTATCCGAGTAAATGATTAAATGAAAAAGGGTTACTTTTTAGGTATTTATAAATTATTATTAACAGCTGCTGCACTGATATTGGTGACTGACCTACGTAGTCAGGATCCTCAGTTTTCACAATATTATGCCAACCCTGTTTATACCAATCCTGCATTTGCCGGAAGCTCAACTGTAGGCCGCGGAGTAATTAATTACAGAAGCCAATGGCCTTCCATTTCCGGAACTTTCAGAACATTCTCAGCCTCCTATGATGAGCATTATGACATTATTAATGGTGGCATTGGCATTATGATTACCGGAGATGAAGCCGGAGAAGGAACACTGCGCACACTTAGTTTAAGTGGTGTGTATTCTTATCAAATTGTTATCAATAAATACCTAACGGTGAGGGCAGGTATACAGGCCTCCATTTTTCAAAAATCAATTGAATTTGGCAAGTTGAAATTCTACGATCAGATTGTTAAACAAAGAGGTTTTGTATATCTGACACAGGAATTACCTGCGGCACCAACCGTTTTCTACACAAATTTCGCTGCTGGCGTGGTAGCTTATACCAATTATTTTTATGGCGGCTTTGCCATACATAATTTAAATGAGCCAAGTCCGGATTTTTATAGTGGCAACAATGACCAAAGCACAGTCCCTTCGGTTGTACCCATGCGATATACGGGGCATTTGGGCTTAATGATCCCTATAGTTAAAACAAGGTTTGAGAAGCGCTCTACCAACCTATATCCGAATATTCTCTACATGCAACAAAAGCAGTTTAATCAACTCAATGCAGGCCTTTATCTCAGTAAAGGACAATATGTAATAGGAGGGTATTTCCGACAAAATTCTGTAAATTCTGACGCAATAATATTTTTGCTAGGCCTCAGACTTCCTAAGTTACGACTTGGTTTTACCTATGATGCCACTATTTCAGATGCAAGGCCGGGTGCACGTCAATCTTATGAGGTTTCATTAGCTTTTGAATTGCGCAAGCGAACACCTAAAAAAACAATAAGATCCATTAAATGTCCTGAATTTTAATTTTTTGTGCATTCGAGTAACTCACTCAATATATGAATCTGAGACTAATGGTACATCTTTCTTTTTTTCTATTCCCTGCATCAGTTATGGGCCAAGATCCGCAGTTTTCTCAATTCTATGCCAATCCTATTTATACCAATCCGGCTTTTACAGGTGCTGCAACCAATGCACGTGTTACAGTTAGTGCCAGAAGCCAATACATAGGCCTTAACAAGAACTATCGCACCGGAGCTGCATCATTTGATATGAATATTGCTGAATTGAATGGTGGTATTGGACTTATTGCTTTAACAGATATGGCCGGGGATGGCAATCTTACTTCAACTATCGTGGGAGGTGTTTATGCCTATCATCTTTCGTTAAACCGATACATTTCACTTCGTGCTGGTATAGAAGCAAATTATCATCAAAGGGTCTATGATTTTAGTCAATTCAGATTCGGAGACCAAATTGATGACAGGTATGGATTTACCAAGCCTACCAATGAAAGAGTTGGACAAGAACAAATTGGATTTATGAATTTCGGCACCGGAATGTTAGTTTATAGTAACCAGTTATATGCTGGTTTGGCTATTCACAACCTCACCGAACCAAATCAATCTTTCTATAACCCGAATGCAAGTAATGAGGCATTCAAATTACCTAGAAGATACACTTTACATGCAGGAGGTAATATTTTCCTTTCAAAACAAAGAAATGAGGCACTCCGAACAGCATTATCTCCTGCAATATTATACATGCAACAGCGTAATTTTAATCAACTTAATATAGGACTATATTATAAAAAGCAATCCCTAACAGCTGGATTATGGTTCAGACAAACCAGTAATAATGCAGATGCTATCATTTTTTTAATAGGCCTAAAATTTCCTAAGTTCAGGGTTGGCTACAGTTTTGACGCTACCATATCAAATTCGAGATCAGCTACTTATGGATCTCATGAGATGTCCATAAGTTTTGAAATCTCCAGAAAAAAACAGCAAAAAAAGACGTTTAAGTTTTTAAATTGCCCAACTTTATAAGTAAAGTATAGGAATGTTCTGCTTTTTTTTGTTATTTTGAAATCTTTAAGACAATTATATCACTATGAAGTACGCTTCTAGATCTATTTATGTTCTGTTATTGGTTCAGATCTTGCTTGTAAGTTCTGCTTGTAACAAAAATAAAAAATCAGTAACTACCGGTTGGAAATACAATGATCCGAAATGGGGTGGTTTTGAACGCCACAAATTTACTGAACAGGAAACAGGTCCGGGTCTCGTTTTCGTTGAGGGTGGAACTATTACCTTAGGTTCACACGAGCAAGACGTAACCTACGAACGTAACAACCTAAAAAGACGGGTTTCCATCCCCAGTTTTTATATGGACGAGACCGAAGTTACCAACTTCCACTACCTAGAATACCTTTATTGGCTCAATCGTGTTTATGTGAGTAATCCTATTATTCACCAAACAGCACTGCCTGACACGTTGGTATGGAGGAATAAATTATCCTATAACGAACCTCACGTATTGTATTATTTGCGTCATCCGTCTTACAGAGAATATCCTGTAGTTGGCGTAAGTTGGCTACAAGCTACTGCCTATGCCCAATGGCGAACTGACAGGGTGAATGAAATGATTATGGCCAGAGAAGGATTGATTAATCTTTCTGTAGAGAAATCAGTTGATGACAATAATTTCAATACCGAAGCTTATCTCCTTGGTCTTTATACCCCAGATGTAAAGAAGGAGCTAAAAGATTATGCGCCTAACGGCAAAACCAGATCGGTAAGAATTGAGGATGGAATTCTTTTACCGGAATATCGTTTACCAACCGAAGCGGAGTGGGAATATGCAGCATATTCATACATTTCGCCTGAATTTAATGAGAATATTGATGTGAAGAAAATCTATCCTTGGAATGGTCTTACATTACGTAGAAGCGACACTGAGAAAACAAGGGGTAATATGTATGCGAACTACACACGCGGAAGAGGTGATGCAGCCGGTATTGCAGGGAAATTAAATGATGGTTTCTTTTATTCAGCCCCGGTTAAAAGTGAAGAGTTTCTGCCTAATGACTTTGGTCTTTATCACATGGCTGGAAACGTAAGCGAGTGGGTAATGGATGTATATCGTCCGCTCACTTGGGAAGATGCAAATGATTTGAATCCATTCAGAGGAAATGTATACAAAACAAAAGTAACCGATGCAGATGGTATGGTTAGTGAGAAAGATAGTATGGGCCGAATCCCTTATAAAGAAGTAGACCCTACAAAGATTACTCCAGGACAGCGTAGAAACTTCCAAAAAGCCGATAATATCGGTTTTAAAGACGAAACAAAATATACAGACATGGATCAGCAATATGAATACATGGCATCCTCATTGGTTAGTAATATAGCAAGAGTTTATAAAGGGGGGTCTTGGAATGATAAGGCATATTGGCTACATCCGGGGAACAGAAGACACCTTGACCAGGATCTATCAACGGCTACCATAGGCTTTAGGTGTGTAATGGATAGATTGGGAGATGCCAGAAAAAAATAAATTAGTTAATAATTAGTTCAATATAAAAAAGACCGATTCTTTGAACCGGTCTTTTTTATTGTTACGATATGGTAGATTCAATTTAATCCATATGCGTTGCGTAATCATAAAAGAGCCTTGGCCAGTTAATACTACCATAACCTTTACCAAGCCTAACAATGATCAGTTTTTTGGATGGATATACATAAATATATTGGCCTAAATGGCCGGTAGTCATAAATGCTTGTTCACCATTCTTATTACGCAGCCACCATTGGTATTTGAAACCCTCTGAGGCGCCCTCTGTGGTTGAAGGTATAAGACTCTCATTAACCCACTCTGCCGGTATAACTTGTTTTTGCTGCCACTTCCCCTTATTTAAATATAGCCTACCTAATTTTGCAAAGTCACGAGCAGTGGCATTTAAGCAACAGAAAGTTTTCTCGAGACCTTCCTGCTCTTTATCCAAACTCCATGATCCATCAAACTGGGGGTCAAGACTAAACCAAATTCTCCTATCCAAATAATGTGTTATTGTTTCGCCCTTTAATGCACGCTGCAATATCCAACCCAATAATTGAAGATTACCACTCTGAAAACGAAAAGCAGTTCCCGGTTTCTCCATCAAATAAAAATCCTTCATATTCTTCCTCACATTATTTCCATAGTATAACTTAGAGAAATCGCTGAATATATCGTTATAGCTTTCTTTGAATTTAATACCGGAAGTGCTCTGTAGTAAGTGCTTTATCGTAATGCTATCAAAACCATTAAGACTTAGCTCCGGAAGGTAATGGGTTATAGGTTCGTCAACAGATTGGATATAGCCATCAGCCAATGCACACCCAATTAATGCTGAGGTATATGCACTTGCCATCGAGAACGATGGTATAATACTGGATGAATCCTTTCCCATAAAATACTTCTCATATACTATGGTATCTTCCTTTATAATCAGGTAAGCAACTGTGTTGTTTTTCAAAAGAAACTCTTCAAAAGGTATCACTCTTCCATGAACTACTGCAGATTTTGGAATATTATTGTTACCCACCATACCCTTATAAAATGTGAACGGGTGATTGCTCCCATGCAGTATATTTGAGGGGAAACGCCTGCTATCATCAATATCAGGAAAAAGGTACACCACCACTCTAGCGAAATGGCAAGAGTTTAGCAACACGGAAGCTATCAATAATATAAAAAAATGGCTCTTTTTCAATGACCTGCAACTTAGGAACAACTATCAAATTAGTATTCACATTCTTTTAACTTTGTAACGTGTTTGCTTCAGCCCATTCCTTTATCAATATTCATACTCATCGTAAACCAAGATTGAGCAATGAATTTGCAATACGAAATGCTTACCTAAAAGACGTGCGTGCTACTTCCTACCCTCTTTCATATGGTTTGCATCCGTGGTTTTCCCAGACTGTAAATGAAGAAAAACTAGCTCAAACTTTGACTGAGCTTGCTTCCAATCCATTGGCTTGGGCTATTGGGGAAATTGGCCTCGACCGCTCAAATGGACCTGATATCGCAATTCAGATTAGGATGCTTCATGTTCAACTTATGATTGCTGAGGAGAAAAAATTGCCGGTTATATGGCATGTGGTAAGATCATATTCAGATATTTTGCCTTTTATTAAAAAAACTAAGGTTCAACACATTATACATCAGTTTAGCGGCAACCTTACTGAGGCAAAAAAACTTATAGATATGAACTGTATACTCTCGTTTGGGAAAAATCTATTCAATTATAGAAGTGACGATATACTGAGGTATATACCGTATTCATCTTTCCTACTAGAAACTGATACAGCGTGCCATATACATATTGGCGATGTTTATGAAAAAGCTGCTGAGATCAGGAAAACAGAAACAGCAGTTTTAAAAGCCCAAGTCTTTTATAACTTTGAACAGATATTTGGTAAACACAGGCAATGAATAAAGTAATACAATCGTGGATGGGACGCACGCAGCTTCTGCTGGGTGAAGAAAGATTAACAAACCTCATTAATAAAAACGTGCTAGTTGTTGGCCTTGGTGGCGTTGGTGGGATTGCTGCTGAGATGATTGCACGAGCCGGTATAGGCAAAATGACTATTGTAGATGCAGATGTAGTAGAAGAAACAAATCGCAACCGTCAAATACCGGCCTTAATCAGCACAGATGGGAAACTTAAATCCGAGGTGTTGGCACAACGCATCAAGGACATAAATCCTGAGATAGAACTAAATGTAATCAGCGATTTTTTTAGAGATGACCTTACCCACCTCGTACTGGATGAAGGTAATTTTGATTATGCATTGGATTGTATCGATACCCTTTCACCAAAAGTATTTTTCATCAAAGCCTGTCTCGACCGAAAGATCCCAATTGTAAGCTCGATGGGTGCAGGTTCAAAGGTTGACCCAACTATGGTTAAAGTAGCAGATATTGCTGATACTTATAATTGTCACTTGGCAAAGTATACCAGAAAATACCTACACAAATTTGGTATTCGCAAAGGTGTTAAAGCGGTATTCTCAGCTGAAAAACCTGCGCCATACATGAATATTAAAACCGTTAATGGCGTAAATAAACGTTCATCACCCGGAACGATGAGTTATATGCCTGCGGTATTTGGATGCACTGTTGCTTCCGTTGCAATCAGGGATTTGTATGGACAGTAATAAAAGATCGCTTAACTAAATCAACCCCCAAATCAGACCTGCCATTCCAATTTATTTTTCATGAGGTATTCATTTCTTTGACTCGTTATGGTACTGATTGAATACAGTCTTTTTCAATTAATTGTATTACTAAAAAAGGCTGCCTGATATCAGGCAGCCTTTTTTAGTCTAGGGTATACTATGTTGTTTACTCTTTAACCACCTTTATGGTATGCGTTTGTTGCGCACCATTAATACGAACCATATAAATACCAGAGCTTAGGTTTGCCAACTCATTCAGGCTTATCATATTCTTTCCTTCTTTACCGGAATAGCTCATATGCTTCACAACTTTTCCAGTAATGTCGATTAAGCTGATTTGAAGCGTGGTAGGACCATTCAGGTTAATATAAATCTGCAAATCAGTATTAAATGGAACCGGTTGTGCCGTGATAGTGCCATCAAAAATTGCTGTATGTTTCTTAACCAACACAGTTGGACTATATTCAGATGTACCATCAAAATCTATCTGACGTAACCTATAGTATAAATCTGAACTATTGGTATTGGTGAATGCATTTTCATCAAGGAACTGGTAATTAACAACAGAGTTTGTATTTCCGGAACCTTTTATAAATCCAATCATTTCAAAACGATCACCATTTGTGCTGCGCTCTATTTCAAAGCCTTTGTTATTTAGCTCAGCCGCGGTAGTCCAATTTAAAATCACATCAGCAGCATTGACTTTTGCTTTGAAATCAGTTAACTGAACAGGTAATGTGGTAGTAGCGTTTGTTGCTGCTGATGCAAATGCATTATGCATGTACCTACCATTGTATTCATAAACATCGAAGGTATAACCTGTTAGTTGTGTAAGTCCGGTAACATTCACGCTGGTTCCGTTTCCAACAAACACCACAAAGTTTCCTGTGCCTGTAGTTGAGCCACTGCCAAAAGCAGTATTTGCAGTGTACAAGGTATTATTGGTTGGAGCCACAGCAGTAGTTGTTGTTAAGCGAGCAACTACCAACCTTCCCTGGCCATTTCCTGATGTAAAATTCACAGTAGCAGAAGTATTGGCAGGAGTAATAGTTACATTTGATGCAGGAGTTGTTGGAGTAACTATGTTTACTACCTCAACATTATCAATTGCCCAGCCTTCGTCAGTATAAGTATCAGCTACAAAACGGAATCTTACTCTAACATTAGATTGACCCGCAGCACCCGTTAAAATAGTTGCCGACTCAATCCAACCATTTGTATTACTTGAATAGGATGATGAAATCATACTAAACATATTTGCCCCTAACGTATAAAATGCGCTAGCATCATTATACCATGAAAAGCTAGTTGGTGTATTATAGTTAGTGCCTGTTCCAACAGCTGAATTCAATCTTGTCCATGCCCCGCCATTGATAGAAATTTCAACTACACCCCCATCATATCCTACATCAGCATCAACATCCATTTTATGACGGAAACGGAGCACCGGATCTGCGCTTAATGAAGTAAAATCGAATTGTGGAGATAATACAACACAATCTTCCGTTCCTAGATAATTACCTGTGAGTGTAGTGACAAAAGCATTCGGAGCAGAGAAGGCGCCATTGATAAATGTTTTGGCCGGTGTACCTCTAACCCATGCGTTTGTTGCTGCATTAATAGCGGAAGCCACCCAAGGCGTTGTTGCTCCATCAAAGTTTTCTGTGTATGGGAAGGTTGCTATAATAGGCAGGGTAGTAAAACTATCCTGTGCGCTATATGCTGTTCCTACTCCATTTGTTGCGTATGCTCGGTAGAAATATTTAGTAGAATGGGCTAAGCCTGCTAAATTGAAACTGAAAGTTCCCAAGGCTACATTAGGATTGGTTGTTGAATCGACTACTCCTACTCCTCCAATTATCGGATTTCTGGAGGTGGATACAACTATACCACTAAGGACAACGGGATCACCTCCATTGCTGGTGATATTTCCTCCCACAGTAGCTATAGTAGTTTGGATATTTGAAGCTGCAATTCTGGCAACTGAAGGAATAACAGCAGATGCAGGAGTAGTAAAAGAGCTATCTGCACCATATGCTGTTCCCATCACACTCACAGCATAGGCTCTAAAGTAATAGGTTACAGAAGGTGACAGACCGGCAATATTTTTATTGAAACTTCCTGAGGAAACTAGTGGATTGTTTATAGAATCAACCACACCAGTACCTCCTCTAACGGGTGCCGGGGTCATGCTGTAAACAATACCACTTGCTGTAACCGGATAGCCCCCATCACTTATGATATTACCACTTAATGTGGCCGAGCTGGTTATTACGTTTGTTTTAGTACCTGTTTGAACCACTGGGAGAGCGGCCTGAATACCATTTACACAAATGGTAAAGGCACCTGTGGCTGTACCAGCATTGGTATGGTAAACGCGTATATAATAAAGTGAATCTCTTAATAAACCTGTGAGCACTGTTTGTACAATGCCTCCATTAATTGATGTATTTTGGCAGGACACAGAAACAAGTTGTCTGGTAAGCACCTGCACATGTGCCCTAAATGTGCCATTGCCTACAACTGTTACGGTATCTACCGAAGCCGATGGTGTGAAACGATACCAAACATCGTCATCAGCTAAGCCTCCACAAACAGCTTGTGGACTTGGTGTGGCTGCTACGGTTGTTCCATTGGTTGGCGTGCAAGCTAATCCCACGTTAAGGTTAACGGAACCTGAAGTGTCATCATTAGCTGGTGGTGGCACAATCTGGTTAACGCAGATGGAAAATGAACCGCTTGCAGAACCTGCACCAACACCAGCATGAAATGCCCTTATATAATAGGTAGCATTGGGCGTAAGACCGTTTACTTGAACTGATTCCAATGTGCTAGTGCTAATATTTCTAGACCCTGCTGGCCCCATTCCTGCAGTATCAAAAGTTGAAGTCATTACCTGAAATGCCGGGTCATAACTTGGGCTGCCAACAAGGGAGATGCCTACCTGACCTGAAAGTGGAGCAGTAAACTGAAACCATACATCATCGTCAGGAGTGCCGCTTAATGGTGAAATAAGCGTGTTTGACGAGGTGGCGCTGAGTGAAGAGTAATAAGTACCGCAGGCATCCGTGCAAGGAGCCGCATTAACCGTAAGCACAACAGGCGTAGACAAACTATCATTTGATGGTATGCTGGATACGTTGGTTGGATTAAATGTTCCTCCTGATGTAAATAAATAAGAAGTATTGCAAAGTGATGCAATGGTTAAGGTATTATTTACAGTTGAAGAAGAGAAGTTTCTTGAGTTTTCAAGTAGTAATGAAATACGCTGACCTGATGCAGGTGAGTTTCCATTCATACCCAATGTATAGCTTAATGAACCGCTACCTGTTCCATCAAAAGGTTGCATTCTTCCATAGACATATTCAATATTGTTGCTTCCTTCATAAAGTTTAATTTGGAAATTTAAACTAGGTGCCGGATAAGCATATAATTCCATTTCTGCCCACTCAACAGTCATTACTCTATTTGGTGCAGTGCCAGTAACCTGGTATCTAAGCAAATTATTTCTATTGGCAGATGAGCCTGCCAAACAATATAAATCGTCCCACAATGGCGCAAGCACCAATTTTGGTGAGGTGGCATTCAAATTATTCGTGTAAGAAGTAGAAATGGTTGCTGTATCAAAACTCAACCAACCATTCGTTGAAATGTAGAATGCCGGCCTAACTGCACCTGCATAGGTAAAGTTAAAGCCTGAAGGGAAATAAACGGGCAAGGTTCGGTCATCATCAGCACTGGTTCCAGCCCATGTAAATGGTGTACCTGTTGACTGGATGGTTGTGAAAGTAGCAGTGGCATTCCTGGTAATACTATAAGGGCCAAAACCCTGGCAAGGCTCGTTTACACGAACCGCCACCGAGGAATCAGTTGCGGAGCCGCAAGCTACGACACATCTGTAAAAACGCGTTGCATTAGGAGATGGGAATTTTGCACTGGCAGCAGTAATACCCATTGAAACCCAAGTGATGCTATCCGTTGAACTTAGCCAATTATAAGTAACCGGACCGGTTGATGCACCGGTTAAGCCTAAGGTTGTGCTATCAAGACAGTTTGATGAGATTATACTGGTGGTTCCGCCACGTGCAGGCCTTACCGGTACTGAAATCGAATTTTCAGCTGAAGATGATGCTGCACAAAAAACTACGGCACGATACCAAGTGTTGGCAAGAGGTGTAGGAACTTTTTGAGAAGCCAATGTTGCACCAGCAATTGGGTTAAAAGTAATGTTATCAACTGACGACTCCCATTGAAAAGAAGAGATACTTGCCGAAGCCCCGGTTAAAGTAAGTGTTAAGCTATCCCCACAAATTGGCGCAGTAGCATTTGCGGTTCCTGCATATACAGGCTTCACAGCAATAAAATTACTCGTTGCATTAAGCGAAGAGTTTGTACAAGTAGTTACCCTTCTGAAATATGTTAAGGCAGTAACTTGTGGTTTGGTTAATCCAACTAAGGTATCATTAGTCATGGCGGTCCAGGTAATGGAGTCCGGTGAGGATTGCCATTGGTAGCTTAAACCCGGATTTGTTGATGCTCCGGTAACAGCAAGTACATAGTTGCCGGTGCCACAACCCGGAATATTAGTAAGTGCAACCACACCAGGAATCGGGGTTCCTGAACAAACCGGTGGAGGGGTAAATGTGTAAATTTGACCTGTTGTAGGTCTAACTGCAATACTATTTGTTGAGGTTGTGGTTGAAGTGCCTGGAGAAGTAGTTGTGTTTGTAAGTGAGATAAAGTTATTTGATGCAACACCCATAATACCTATACTAGCTCCAGAGGATCCACCAGGATTACCTGCATTAGCTTCTTGTCTGTATATTATATCCAAAACATTTGTTGTTTCGTAAAGCCTTACCTGAAAGGACATAACAGCATTGTTTGCACCCCAATTCCATTCCATGTTCAACCACTCTACAGTTAATACTCGGTTAGGTGCAGTGCCTGAAAGTAAATAATTAACACCTTGCCTACATTGCAAATCATCCCATAAAGGTGCTATCCCAGGACGTTGGGTAGCGGTTGCTGTTGCTAAATTATTATTTGCCGTTCCAGCTCTCCCGGTACCGAATAACAATACTCCATTAGATGAAGCCATTGCTTGCGTATATGACACACCGTCATAAACAAAAGTAAATCCAATGGGAAATGCCGTGGAAATAGCATCATCTGCGGTTGAAGCAAGGGATGTTGCCGTTGCCCCAACCAAAGGTGTAAAAGTACCTGAACTTGCAGCAAAAGAATACGTGTTTGCCGGTTGCGCATAGAGGCGATTTCCTATCAACCCGGTTAATAAGAACGTGGAGAAAAACAGTATTACATTTAATAATCCTGCAGACAATTCTCGTTTTTTAAGTAAGTGTAGCTTCATAATCAAATTTATTTTTGTTTGTTTTTATTAATATTTAGAGTATGTGATTTTTTTGATAAAGGGATGCATAGCAATGCAGTTTTTATATCGAATATGGTGTTTTTGTTAAAAATTAAATATAATTAATTATTTTACATTCTCAAATTTATCGATTTTTTCAATATCGACAAGGCAGAAATTAATTTTATGTAAAATTTTTGCCAACTTAAAAATTACTTAATTCCCATCTAAGTGATTATAGCAGCCACTAAAAAGGAATAAAGACGTATTAATTTGTTATATCTACGTCTTTAAATTAAATTAACTTAGCTATGCTATAGAAATTAAAGGCCGTTTCAAAAATTGAAACGGCCTTTAAATGATTAATAAAATCTATAAAAAACTAGCCTGCAACTGATGCCCTAATAATATTCAAGGCACCACCTGCTTTAAACCACTCAATTTGCTGAGCGTTGTAGGTGTGGTTTACTTTTATTTCTTCGCGGCTTCCGTCTGCATGGTTCAGCACCAGTGTAAGCGGAGTATTGGGCGCAAAATTAGCTAGACCAATAATATCAATTACATCATCTTCCTGTATCTTACTATAATCTTCTTTATTGGCAAATGTGAGTGCCAGCATTCCTTGTTTTTTAAGGTTGGTCTCGTGTATGCGGGCAAATGATTTTACCAGCACTGCACGCACACCTAAATGACGTGGCTCCATTGCCGCATGCTCACGCGAGGAACCTTCTCCATAGTTTTCGTCACCCACTACTATTGATCCAACACCCTGTGCTTTGTACTGACGCTGCACTTTGGGTACCGACTCATACGTTCCGGTAAGTTGGTTTTTTACGCTGTCGGTTTTTTCATTGAAATAATTCACCGCACCGATAAGCATATTGTTTGAAATATTATCCAAATGGCCGCGGTATTTTAACCATGGACCCGCCATTGAAATGTGATCTGTGGTACATTTCCCTTTTGCCTTAATCAGGAGTTTCAATCCATTTAGATCGGTTCCTTCCCATGCTGCAAACGGATCAAGCAATTGTAAACGGTCAGATGTAGGTGAAACCACTACCTGCACCGAACTGCCATCTGCAGCAGGTGGAAGGTATCCGGCATCTTCCACAGCAAAACCTTTTGAAGGCAACTCATCACCTGTTGGTGGATCGAGTTTTACTGCTTCTCCTTTATCGTTGATTAGTGTATCGGTAATGGGGTTAAATGAAAGGTCACCGGCAATAGCAATAGCGGCCACCATTTCAGGCGAAGCTACAAATGCGTAAGTGTTTGGGTTGCCATCGGCACGTTTGGCAAAGTTGCGGTTAAATGAGTGTACAATGGTGTTCTTTTCAGCCTTCTCAGCACCCATGCGATCCCACATGCCAATGCATGGTCCGCAGGCATTGGTAAATATTGTTGCATTTAAGTCGGTAAATGTTTTTAATAACCCATCACGTTCCGCAGTATATCTCACCTGTTCCGAACCGGGATTGATACCGAATTCAGCTTTGGTTTTAAGCCCTTTTGCCACCGCTTGTTTTGCAATAGAAGCTGCGCGGCTCAAATCTTCATATGATGAATTGGTACATGAACCAATTAGTCCCCACTCCACTTTTAATGGCCAGTTATTTTTGGCAGCTTCTTCTTTCATGTTTGCCACTGGTGTAGCTAAATCCGGGGTAAACGGACCATTCAGGTGCGGTGTCAATTCTGATAAATTAATCTCAATCACCTGGTCAAAATACTGTTCAGGATTTGCATATACTTCAGCATCCGCAGTTAAGTGATGTTTAATTCCATTGGCCAAATCAGCTACTTCGGCACGGCCGGTGGCACGCAGGTAACGCTCCATACTCTCATCATATCCAAATGTAGAAGTAGTTGCACCAATTTCAGCACCCATATTACAGATGGTACCTTTACCTGTGCAACTCATAGCAGTAGCACCTTCGCCAAAATATTCCACGATGCAGCCCGTTCCACCTTTTACAGTAAGAATTCCGGCTACCTTTAATATCACATCTTTAGGTGCAGTCCATCCGTTTAGTTTTCCGGTAAGTTTCACACCTATTAGTTTGGGGAATTTAAGTTCCCAGGGCAGGCCTGCCATTACATCACAGGCATCTGCACCACCCACACCAATTGCAACCATACCCAAACCACCTGCATTAACAGTGTGCGAGTCGGTTCCTATCATCATACCACCGGGGAATGCATAGTTTTCCAATACCACCTGATGAATGATACCTGCTCCGGGTTTCCAGAATCCGATGCCATACTTGTTTGAAACTGAAGCCAGGAAGTCATATACTTCTTTGCTTTCTTTATTGGCTATAGCAAGGTCAGTTTCGGCACCCACTTTTGCAGTTATTAAGTGGTCGCAGTGAACGGTTGATGGAACAGCTACTTTGGGTCTACCTGCCTGCATAAATTGTAGCAATGCCATTTGTGCGGTTGCATCCTGCATGGCCACACGGTCTGGACCAAAATCTACATAATCTGATCCACGCTTATATGCAGTAGTTGCATTGCCTTGCGTAAGATGGCTGTATAAAATTTTCTCAGTAAGGGTAAGCGGTTTATTCACCACCTTACGCGCGGCTGCAATACGCTCATCCATGCGCGCATACACAGCTTTAATCATGTCTAAGTCAAATACCATATTTAGTTTTATAATAAATTTTGTTTCTGATAAAGTAAAAGCGGGCGCAATTTAGGAATTTACTAGCTTATATAAACAGGATTTTGGAGTTTTATTCAGTGAAGTTTTGAATATTTAACTGCATACGTATATTAGAGGCATTTAAAAATATTTATGCAAGTCGACATGACTAATCACCAAGAGGTAGACAGCAATGAATTTCGCTTCAACGGAAAAGGCTCCCAATTACTAGGAATTATGCTGCTAAACACCCTTCTATCCATCATTACATTTGGTATTTATTACCCTTGGGCACGGGTAAATCGGCTCAAATTTTTCTGGGAAAATGCCGAGCTAAATGGAAGTCCGTTTGTGTTTCATGGGACCGGCAAAGAGTTGTTTAAGGGTTTTATTAAAGTGTTGCTATTTATAGGCATATTTTACGGACTGCTTTTATACGGCAAGTTATCAGGGAATTTAGGTCTATATTTCATTACACTTCTTGCTTTTCTAATAGCTCTCATATTCATTACCCCGCTGGCCATTCATGGCGCTATGCGCTACAGACTTTCACGAACTTCTTGGCGAGGTATTCACTTCGGATATCGCGGGAGCCTCGCACAACTCATTACCGATTTCTGTATCGGATGCATACTTACTGTGATTACGTTTGGGATTTATAATTCATGGTTCGTTAACAGGCTGCGCACTTATATTATCAGTAATATTCGTTTTGGTAACCTAAGATTTGGATATGATGGCTCCGGTACTGAGCTGTTTGCAATCAAGCTTAAGAGTTTCATCTTCTCTATATTTACTTTTGGTATTTATTATTTCTGGTATTTAGAGGAATGGACCAATTACTATATAAACCATTGCTATATTGAGCAAAATGGAGAACGCTATTATTTTACCGGCCGACTCAAAGGCAGTGGTTATTTTATGCTCATCATTAGTAACTTATTAATGAGTATTTTTACACTAGGACTTGCAACACCCTGGGTTATTATACGAACAACCCATTTCATCATCAGAAATATGGGAATACCGGCTGATATTAATTTCAATAATATTGCTCAAACAGAAGATGAATTTAAAGATGCTGCAGGAGATGATTTGATTGATTTTTTTGATTTAGGAATTGTATAATGGATAGCGTTTATAAAGCCAGATACTATGATGGGCATTCAAGCATGCCCAAAACAGTTGTTATTAGTATTACCGAAAATGGTTTACATATTACCTTTAGCAATCCGGACGGAATGATAAGTTCAAGCGAATGGAAGAAAGCACAAACACGTGAAACAGAATTTAACAGTTCCATTCTTATACTGCAATACGGAGAATCGTTTCCTTATGAACAACTGGAAATAACCGATAAGGAATTTCATCGGGAGTATACCGCACGCAGAGGTGCCTCATTAATTAAACGATTACGCACCAATCAGGGAATGATGCTGGTAATAACAGGATTGTTAACTATTGTAGCAGCTATTGCACTAATTTACATATATCTGTTACCCTGGGCAGTTGATATTGCTGCGAAACGCGTGCCTCAGGCATATGAGATTGAAATGGGTAAAAGTTTATATGAAAATATCCTAAAAAACGAGAAAGTTGATACAGCCAAAACCATTGCTATCAACCAGTTTTTCGGACAAATACAGGTGGAGGGAAATTATCCAGTGCATATTTCTGTTGTAAAACAAGATATCCCCAATGCATTTGCATTACCAGGAGGCAGCATTGTGGTATACAGTAAAATTCTGGAAGACATGGAAACACCTGAGCAACTGGCAGCACTGCTTGCTCATGAATATTCGCACGTACAACTTAAACACAGCACACGCAATATTTTCAGAAGCCTTGCCGGCTCACTGGTAATTTCAATCATTATTGGAGATTTTAGTGGCGCAACCGCACTCATACTTCAAAATGCAGAAAATTTGCGAAGCCTTAGCTATTCCAGAACACTTGAAAACGAAGCCGATAACAATGGTTTACAAATTTTAAAAGCAAACGGAATTAATGCATCAGGCATGAAGGCACTTTTTGAACAATTAAAGAAAGCGTCTGACATAGAAATATTGGAAATTGTTTCTACCCACCCTGATCTGGATAAACGCATAATAAACGTAGAAACATTTATTGAAGACAATCCATATGATGTAGTTAAAAACGATTCACTTACTTATTATTTTAAGACACTCACCGCAGATGAAGAATGAGGATGGCATATTGATTCAATCAACAGCAATTATGCTTGCCAAACATTTTGCCGATGAAAAACTGGAACAAGCTAAAAGCACAGATGAGTTAAAGGAAAATCTAACCGCCTGTATTGTTTACCTAATGTTAAACGAAATGGAAAAACTACTTCATATTCTGTATCGCATAGATGTAAATGAAAGTAAGGTTAAAGCCGTATTTGCTCAGCAAAACCCAACAGCGATTGCGCCTGCACTTGCATCGTTGATTATTGAAAGAGAATTGGAAAAGTCAAAATCAAGAGCGGAGCACAGAAAGGCGGAAGAATAATTAATATCAGATATCAACTGAATAGTTATACATTTGCATAATTATTAACATTGATGGCAATCTTATTATTCTTTACAGGCCACTGGTATCTTTCCTTATTTGGCCAAACCTTTTACCTACACCGTTATGCTGCACATAAAATGTTTACCATGTCGCCCTTCTGGGAAAAATTCTGGTACATTTATTCTTGGGTTACTCAGGGCTCGTCCTATCTGAATGCGCGTGCTTATGCTATTCTTCACCGCATGCACCATGCTTACAGTGATACTGAAAAAGATCCGCACACGCCACATTTTTTCAAAGAAGTTTTTAGCATGATGTGGCATACACGCAAAGTATATAATGGCGTACTTCACGGAACTGCTGAGGTTGAAGAAAAATTCCTTAAAGGTTATCCAACTTATCCTGCAGTAGATAGAATTGCCGACAGCTGGATGTCCAGATTATTCTTTGCAGGCTTATACATTGCATTTTATGTGGTATTTGCCCAATACTGGTGGATGTATTTATTGTTGCCCGTTCATTTTTTAATGGGACCTGTGCATGGCGCTATTGTAAACTGGGCAGGTCATAAATACGGTTACAGGAATTTTAATGAAAAAGACCAGTCTAAAAACACGTTGATATTTGACTTTCTGATGTTGGGTGAGCTGTTTCAAAACAATCATCACCATGCCGGTGCCAGGCCAAACTTTGCAGCCAAATGGTGGGAGATTGACCCGGTATATCCGATTATTAAATTAATGAACCGAATTGGTATTATTAAGCTGGTTCCAATAAAATCAACCGGTAGGTAGCAGGCATATTGTTTAGGCGCAAGGTGCGCTGAAAAAGAATACCAATTTGGTATTATTCCTCTCTGAGATCTTTTAGTTTTTGTTCTAGCTGCATGATGTCGCTTATAAGTACTTCGCGTGCCTTACTTCCTTTAAACGGACCTACAATCCCTGCTCTTTCGAGCTGATCGATTAAACGACCTGCGCGATTGTATCCCAGATTGAGTCTGCGTTGAAGCAAAGAAGTTGAACCTTGCTGATGCTGCACAATGATTTGTGCTGCCTCATCAAACAAGCTATCCCGTTCTCTCGGATCAAAATCTTCGCCTCCACCCTCTTCATTTTCATTTTTCACCTCAGGCAATACGTAAGGCTCTTTGCCTTGCTGATTGCCAATAAAGTTTGCAATCCTGTCAACTTCAGGCGTATCAACAAAAGCACATTGCAAGCGCACCAAATCATTACCAACAGTATAAAGCATATCCCCTTTGCCAATCAGCTGATCGGCACCATTTGCATCCAGAATGGTACGTGAATCTGTTTTTTGCGAAACCCTGAAGGCCACACGAGCCGGGAAGTTAGCTTTTATCATTCCGGTTATTACATTAACCGAAGGCCTTTGTGTCGCTAAAATAAGATGTATGCCAATGGCACGAGCCAACTGTGCCAAACGAGCAATGGGATGCTCCACTTCTTTTCCTGCTGTCATCATCAAATCTGCAACCTCATCAATTACCACAACGATATAAGGTAAGAAACGGTGACCATTGTTGGGATTGAGTTTACGTGAAATAAATTTTGCATTATACTCTTTAAGGTTTCTTACCTGAGCATCTTTAAGTAAATCGTAACGAGAGTCCATTTCCACGCAAAGTGAATTCAGCGTGTTTACCACCAGCTTGGTATCGGTGATAATGGCATCGGCATCCCCCGGAATTTTAGCAAGAAAATGTCGTTCAATGGTTTTATAGATGCTGAGTTCAACTTTTTTTGGATCAACCAGAACAAACTTAATTTGAGAGGGATGCTTTTTATATAATAGTGAAATCAGGATAGTATTTAAGCCAACCGACTTCCCCTGACCGGTTGCACCTGCCATAAGCAGATGAGGCATTTTTGCAAGGTCGGCTACGAATACTTCGTTTTGAATATTTTTTCCGAATGCAACAGGCAGATCCATATCTGCATTCTGAAATTTACCGCTGGCCAATACCGAGCGCATTGATACCATTGCCGGCTTTTCATTAGGCACCTCAATACCGATGGTACCTCTGCCCGGTATAGGTGCAATAATACGTATACCCAAGGCAGCTAAACTCAATGCAATATCATCTTCCAGATTCTTTATTTTGGCAATGCGCACACCGTCTTGCGGCACTATTTCGTAAAGCGTAACGGTTGGACCAATGGTAGCTGAAATCTTTTTGATGGCAATATTGTAATTCTTCAGCGTTTCAACAATCATATTGGTTTTGGTGTTCAGCTCTTCGGTTTCCACCTTGGCCTTATCATCGCCATAATCGTTAAGTAATTCAAGAGAGGGAAACTGGTAATTGCTAAAATCAAGTGTAGGGTCATACTCAGAATCAAGCGAACCATATTCCGGTTTATCCGGATTTTCTTCAACAGCTTCCTCTTCCTCTGGTGTTTCCTGAACTTCCAGCACCAGTCCACTATCTGTGGTAACTGCATTAGCACCGGCACCTAATCCGGCAGCAGATAGTACAACCGGTGGTATCAGGGTTTCCTGTTCTTCTTTCTTTTCCTCCTCCGTTTCAGTTGGTAAAGTAAGTTCTATGGTTTCATCGTTTTTTTTTACCTCTTCTGCTACAGGTAATTCCTCTACCACATTTTCTTTAATCTCTAGTTTAAAATCATCCGGATTGATGGGAAGGTTTTCTACCTCACTATCCGGAGTAATGAGGGTTGCTTTATGCAATTCATCCGTTGGTGTAAGTTGCTCTTCTGTATTTACCGAAGCAGGGCGCGGTTCATAAAAGCGTATATTAAATGCAGCCACAAGAAACACAAGCAGATAAAAAATGAGCAACAATGCTACACCTGCATTTCCTACAATACCCTTTAGATATAAATAGCCAAAGTGCCCAAATGAACCACCCAGAATTTGCCAATTGCTAAAGAAAATATATCCTAGCAACAGAGAAGACCAGATGAGGGCAAAGAAAGAATATCGCATGGTTTTGAGCAGCGGCAAGGGAGTGGTTTCCGTGAGCAATCTGATGCCAATTAAGCCTGCAATCAGAGAAAACAAGAATGAGGCAATGCCGAAACCTTCATAAATAAAAGTGTAGGCCAGCCAGGCCCCTGTCTTGCCCAGCCAATTTTCAGCAGCATCCGGATCGGTTTGTAAAAACATATCCCACCCCAAACTCAGAACCAGGCTCTGATCTTTTTGCCAGCTGGTTAAGAAAGAAATAAAAGCAACTGCGGAATAGCAGGCAAACAGAAAAAAAACCAACCCGGTTATTTTTAGCAAACGCTCATCTTTCAGCCAGGCCAATTTGCCTTTGGCTCCTGCTGGTTCAGGTTTATCGGTTATTTCCTCCTGCTCAAAATCGGTTACCTTTTCATCGGCAGGTCTAATAATATTATTTCTCTTTGTTCTTACCATTTAGCGATAGGCAAATTTACCCTGCTGAAATGAGGAAAGAAAAGAAGTTTCCCACGTTTTAACAGATTGTATATTTTGATGGATTTTTTAAAAACAATGACTTGTTTATACCATGTATCCGTGTAATTTCGCTTTCCCAAAAAACACCTATGGACAATATAAATTATTTTCAGCTTTTTATGGAATTTCTAAAATACCTGATACCTGCATTGGTGGTATTTGGGGTAGTTTATTTTCTACTCAAAAGTTTTTTTGATAATGAATTCATACGTAGGCAATCGCGCTTAAAATTGGAACAAAATAAACTGGTTACTCCACTTAAACTACAAGCGTATGAAAGGCTGGTTATTTTAATGGAACGCATGAATCCCAACAGCCTGATTTTCCGTGTATCAAAACCGGGTATTTCTGCTTCACAACTTAAGATCGAATTGATAAGCGATATTAATAACGAGTTTAATCACAATGTGTCGCAGCAGATTTATATTTCCTCTCAAGCATGGCAGATGGTGAGGGTAGCCAAAGAAGAAATGGTAAATATTATCAATTCATCTTATGCTGGTTTAGGACCAAATGCTGTAGGAATCGATTTGAACAAAGCCATTTTTGAAAGAATGATTCAGATGGAACATGTGCCAACCAATAGAGCACTCGAGTTTTTGCGCAAGGAATTTCATTTGTTGTTTGATTAATTTTTATTGCAAGGCATATGACAAAGCACAGCACCGACTCAGGTATAGAAATTGCACAACTATATAATCAACCCATACCCTTGCAGGAACAAGCGGGTGCATTCCCGTTTACACGAGGTATTCAACCAGACATGTATCTGGGCAAGCTATGGACCATGAGGCAGTATGCAGGTTTTAGCACCGCGGAAGAAAGCAATAAACGCTACAAATACTTACTGGCTAACGGCACGATGGGCTTAAGTGTGGCTTTTGATTTACCTACACAAATCGGATACGATAGTGACCATTCGATGAGTGAAGGCGAAGTTGGAAAGGTTGGAGTAGCCATCGATACCCTGCGAGATATGGAAATTTTATTTGATGGCATAGAGCTGCAAAAAATTACCACCTCCATGACCATTAATGCCACTGCAGCAACACTCCTTTCTTTTTACATTGCATTGGCAAAAAAACAGGGAGCAGACATCAAACAAATTTCAGGTACTATACAAAATGATATTTTAAAAGAGTATGCAGCACGTGGCACTTATATATATCCGCCAAAGCCAAGTATGCGCCTGATAACAGATATTTTTGAATATTGCAGCAAGGAGGTGCCCAAGTGGAATACTATTTCTATTTCAGGTTATCATATTAGAGAAGCAGGAAGCACAGCTGTGCAGGAAATTGCTTTTACCTTAAGTAATGCAAAAGCCTATGCAAAGGCAGCCATTGAAAAAGGATTAGATATTAATGTTTTTGGTCAGCGATTGTCTTTTTTCTTCAATGCACACAATCATTTTTTTGAAGAGATAGCCAAATTCAGAGCAGCCAGAAGGATGTGGGCAAAAATGGCCAAAGAACTTGGAGCCACCAACCCTAAAGCTCAGATGCTTCGCTTTCATACACAAACCGGTGGTTCAACCTTGCAGGCTCAACAGGCTGATAACAATATTACACGTGTAACGCTTCAGGCACTGGCAGCTGTGATGGGGGGGACACAATCCCTCCATACCAATGGTTTTGATGAAGCACTTTCCCTTCCAACGGAAAATGCAGCACGTATTGCATTACGCACACAGCAAATTATTGCTTACGAAAGCGGAGTTGTTGATACGGTTGACCCATTGGGTGGTTCTTATTTTATTGAAGCACTTACCGATGAGGTTGAGAAAGCCGCCTGGGCCTACATTGATAAAATTGATGCCATGGGTGGTTCGGTTAATGCTATTGAGCAAGGTTATATGCAAAAAGAAATTGCCGATGCCTCATACCGTTATCAGACTTCTATTGAAAGCGGAGAAAAAATAATTGTAGGTGTAAATAAATTCGCCTCAGAAAATGATGCAAACCCACCTGTATTTAAAATTGACGATTCCATTCGTGTTCTTCAAACACAAAAGTTACAGCAGTTAAAAGCAGAAAGAAACAATGTGGCTGTTTCTCTATTATTGGCTAAACTGGAACAGCAAGCCAAAGACGGAAGCAACCTGATGCCCGGTATCATTGAAGCAGCTGAGCAATATGCAACCCTTGGTGAAATAGCAGACGTTTTCAGAAAAGTATTTGGCGAGTATCATGCTTAAGTTCCGCAGGCTTTTCTTATATCTTGGTTTAAGCTTTGTATTTGCCGCTTGTCATTCTTCTTTTGAAATAAGCAAACACAGGGTAAGCTACAACCGCATAAAAGCAGACTCACTGGAAGCCGATAGCCAAATGCTCAGGCTGATTGCTCCCTACAAACAAAAACTGGATGCACAGATGAACGAGGTGATTGCACTTACAACCAATACATTACTGCGAACGCAACCTGAAGGCACACTAAATAACCTAATGGCTGAAGCCATGCTCTGGTATGTGACAACACAAACAGAATTTAAACCGGATATGGCCATGATGAACTACGGAGGTGTGCGTTTGCCACAAATTTCAGCAGGGAATATAACCGTTGGTAAAGTTTACGAACTTATGCCATTTGATAATTTACTGGAAGTGCTTGAAATAAAAGGGGCAGACATTGATTTGCTGTGCAACCATATAGCAGCCAATGGAGGCTGGCCCCTTAGCGGTATGCGATTTACAATTAGAGACGGAAAGGCAAATAACTTAACGATTAACGGAGCTGCTATAGAATCTGAGAAAACATATTTACTAGTAACATCGGATTATGTGGCGAATGGTGGCGATAAGGCAGATATGCTAAAACGTGCAGTGAAACGCCACCCCATTAATTATACCGTGCGTGATGCGATTCTGGAGTACCTGAAAAATAAACAAACCATTCAATTAGAAAAAGATGGGCGAATCAGTGTTGATTAATAGAAGAACATTCATTAAAACCGGTGCCTCCACTATGGCGTTAGCTGCGCTTGCCACTTCACCCCTTAGGCTACTCGCATCAACTGAAATGATAAAGCTAACCATCCTGCATACCAACGACTGGCATAGCAGAATTGATCCTTTCGCTACAGATGCCGGCAACAATGCAGGCATGGGCGGAGCTGCCGTTAGGTCAGCACTTATTAAAAAAATAAGGCAACAAGAAAAAAATGTGTTATTACTGGATGCAGGTGATATTTTTCAAGGTACACCTTACTTTAACTTTTTTGAAGGAGAACTGGAATACAAACTCATGAGTGAAATGGGTTATGATGTAGCTACTCTAGGCAACCATGATTTTGACAATGGTATTGAAGGAATCGTGAATCAACTCAGGCATGCGCAGTTTTCTTTTGTTAATTGTAATTATCAATTTAAGGACACCTTGCTAGAAGGAAAAATAAAGCCATACCGTGTGATAAAAAAACAAGGGTTAAAAATTGGCATTTTGGGTGTAGGAATTGAGTTGCAAGGCCTGGTGCCTGGAGAGTTGTACGGAAATATAAAATACGGTGATGCAATAGACGCAGCTAATAAAACGGCTGCGTTGCTAAAACAAGAAGAAAAGTGTGATTATGTGGTTTGTCTATCGCATTTGGGATATAAATACAACAGTAATAAAATAAGCGATATCAGGCTTGCTTCCCAAACCAAAAATATCGACCTGATTATTGGTGGCCATACACACACATTACTGCAGGCCCCCGATATACAAAAAAATGCCGAAAATAAAATGGTTATGATTAATCAGGTTGGTTGGGGCGGAACCCATCTTGGGCGTATTGATTTGATTTTTACAACTGGCCCAAAACAGGCTTTGCAAACCACCTCTGCCCTGCTGCCCTTGCAAAATAACAAAAGCTGAAGTTCCTAGATACTTGCGGATTGACAATATTGAGCGGTTTATAAAAAAATTCCGAAACAAAAAATATTTTTTCAATTGTGTATGCACTAAATGCCCTATTTAGAGAAAAAAAATTGAAAAATAAGAGGTTACATAAAAACAAATTTTTTTTAAAATAAATTCTGTAAAAAAATTTTTTTATTCACAATTAAACCCACATTTTGTGGGTCGAAAAGAGTATTAAGAATATGTCAGAAAAATCAGCCGAAAATGTTTGGAACAATTGCCTGAAGCTCATACAGGACAACGTATCACCGCAAAGCTTTAAAACATGGTTTGATCCAATCAAGCCGATTAAGCTTGAAGGAAAGGTTTTAACCATTCAAGTCCCCAGTCAGTTTTTTTATGAATGGTTGGAAGAACACTATGTTACATTATTAAAGAAAGCCCTGAAATCAGAATTGGGTCCGGGCTCACGTCTAGAGTATAATATAATTGTTGAGAACAGTAGTAATAACAACAATCCATATGTGGTTAATTTGCCAGGCAGCACCAACGCCAAGGCTGAGCCTCAAAATGTAAACATGCCTCTTAACCTGAGCAACAATATTAAAAACCCGTTTATTATACCTGGTATTAAAAAACTGAATATTGATGCCAACCTGAACTCGAACCTTACCTTTGATAATTTTATTGAAGGTGATTGCAACCGCCTTGCACGCTCTGCAGGTTTTGCAGTAGCTAATAAGCCCGGTGGAACTTCTTTTAACCCACTCATGATTTTCAGCGAAACCGGTTTAGGGAAAACACACCTTGTTCAAGCAATTGGCAATCAGATTAAACAGCAAAATAAAAACAAGGTGGTATTATATGTACCGGTAGAGAAATTTATTAACCAGTTTGTTGATGCCATTCGCAATAACTCCAATCAGGACTTTCTTAACTTTTATCAGAATATAGATGTGCTGATTGTAGATGATGTGCAGTTCTTGGAAAACAAACAAAAAACACAGGAAATATTCTTCACCATATTTAATCACTTGCATCAGTTAGGCAAACAAATTATTTTAACAAGCGACCGTGCGCCAAAGGATTTAAAAGGCATGGATGAGCGTTTGCTTTCCCGTTTCAAGTGGGGTTTATCATGCGATTTGCAATCGCCTGATTTTGAAACACGCCTGGCCATGCTGGAGCACATGATGTATGCAGATGGCATTAGCCTTAACAGAGATGTGGTAGAGTATGTAGCACATAATATCAATACCAATATCCGTGAGTTGCAGGGTGCACTGGTATCATTGCTTGCCCAATCATCACTAAACAGAAAAGAAGTGACCTTGGAATTGGCCAAGCAAATACTGAAAAACTTTGTAAAGAACTCTTCACGTGAAATCTCTATTGAGTTTATTCAGAAATTGGTTTGCGATTATTTCACCATCCCGGTTGATCTGGTTAAATCTAAAACCCGTAAACGTGAAATTGTACAGGCACGCCAGATTTCCATGTATTATGCAAAAGACCTTACCAAGGCATCACTAAAAACGATAGGTATGCATTTTGGTGGCCGCGATCACTCTACGGTAATACATGCTTGCCAAACCGTAAATGATTTGATGGAAACGGATAAGAAATTTAAATCAGATATTGAAGAGATTGGAAAAAGAATCAAAATCAATTTAGTATAAATAGAAAAGCCACCTGAAGGTGGCTTTTCTATTTTCAGTAACCCGATTATTCGCGGATATCTCTAGCTCTTATTAATTCGCAAACACATATTGTATGATATTGGCGCCCATTTGCAGTGCCTTTTGCCTTATCACCTCCGGGTCATTGTGCACATCGGCATCTTCCCAGCCATTTCCCAAATCACACTCATAACTATAAAAGCAAACCAAACGTCCTTTATAAATTAATCCAAAACCCTGTGCCGGTTTTCCATCATGCTCATGGACCTTGGGTAATCCTCTTTCAAAAACAAATTTCTGACGATAAATAGGATGGCTGTATGGCAACTCTACCAACTCCAACTCCGGAAAAACTTTTTCCATTTCGCGCCTGAAAAATTTATCCATCCCGTAATTATCATCGGCATGCAAAAAGCCTCCGGCTATTAAATAGTTGCGCAAATTTTCGGCCTCTTGCGCACTTAATACAATATTGCCGTGGCCGGTCAGGTGTATAAAGGGGTAATTATATAAATCGGCACTACCCGCTTCTACCACATCTTCTTCTCTGGCTATGGTAGTGCCCAAGTTACGGTTGCAAAAACTAATTAAGTTTGGCAGCGAAGTTTTATTGGCATACCAATCGCCTCCGCCATTGTATTTTAAACGGGCTATTTTAATCGATTGATGTGGTTTAAAGGAAACCAAACACACGCTCAACATCAAAAAGGCTATTGCTTTTTTCATCAGTGCCCGAATATACATAACCTGTACATTTTTTATGCAAGGTGCTACCCCACCCCCCACTTGTTTTGAATTCATAGCCATTTGTGTTAGGTTTGAGCAGCATGAAAGAAAACCGCAATCTGTTATTTGCCGTACTTGGCATTTTTCTTCTCGACTCCACCTTGCATGTATTGCAATGGCTTGAAATTGCTTCCTTCAGCAACTTGTTTTTGCACCTGATACGCTGGATATTTATTAGCCTGATGGGTTTATACACCTGGCGCCTGCGCTCCTTAACTGCTGCTATTTTGCTTTGCATGTTTCTGGGCATTGAGGTGGCAGAGTGGTTTCCGGATATTGCAAAAGAGCTCAAAGTATTTAGCGATATCTTTTTGCGACTCATCAAAACCATTATTGCACCCCTGCTTTTTTCTACACTTGTTGTTGGTATAGCCGGCCACTCCGATTTAAAACAGGTGGGCCGCATGGGACTTAAATCAATTATATATTTTGAAGCTGTTACCACCATCGCTTTAATTATTGGACTGGTGGCTATTAACCTCTCTGAAGCGGGTGTAGGTGCCAACTTTGAAGCCGGACAAGCACAGGTTGAAAAAGCAACAGCCCTATTGCAACAAAAACAAACACACCACGTAATACTGGATATTTTTCCGGAGAATATTGCCCGATCCGTGGCAGAAAATCAGATTTTACAAATTGTGGTGTTTAGCATTTTGTTTGGCATTGCGCTGGCCATGGTTAAAGGTGAGCGCAAGGATAAAATGGTTGATGCCATTGAGGGACTTGCACAGGTTATGTTTAAGTTTACCAACCTGGTTATGTATATGGCACCTTTGGCTGTTGGCGGTGCCATTGGCTATGCCATAGCCACCATGGGTTATGGCGTATTGCAAAACCTGCTAAAACTGGTGGGCACTTTATATGCAGCTTTGTTTGCATTTATTGTGTTGGTGCTGGTGCCTGTTGGCCTGATGGTAAAACTGCCTTTTAAAAAATTCATGGCGCATATTTCAGAACCGCTATCCATTGCGTTTGCTACGGCAAGCTCTGAAGCTGCACTACCCAAAGCAATGGAAAACTTAGAGAAAATGGGCATACCACGCAAGGTGGTTTCTTTTGTTTTGCCCACTGGCTATAGTTTTAATCTGGATGGCACTACCCTATATCTTTCACTGGCTGCAGTTTTTGTTGCGCAAGTATGTGGAGTAAACCTGAGTGTGGCAGAGCAAGTACAAATGTGTTTAATTTTAATGCTTACTTCTAAAGGGGTGGCGGGTGTGCGTGGTGCCTCGTTTTTAATATTGGTGGGTACGGTAGCCTCACTGGGATTAGACCCGCAAAAGGCTTTTGCAATTTTAGCCATCGATGCGGTAATGGATATGGGCCGCACCTCAGTAAATTTAATTGGCAACTGCCTGGCCACTTATGTAATTGCAAAGTGGGAGAAAGAAATTTGAAGGACTTTTAATTCGAAACAGCCGGATGCTGGCAAAAGTTTATAGTGCTAATCTATCTTCAAGGCCACGCCAAAAGTAAAGTTTAGTATTCCCATGACTTGACTCCAGGTGTTCTTTTGTAAATCACCAAGACTGTTAGTTGTTGTCACATGTACAAATTCAGGTTCATAACCTAATGCTGGTAACACCTGCCGCTTGCGCTGGTGGTCATTCTGCGGCAGCGCTTGCCGGCTTTGGTGGTGCCGCTGCACTGCACCGCGCTGCTACTTTTTTGGGTGGGTGCCCGATAGGTATCCTTAGCGGGGGCTGGGCCCCCACCGGTCTGCGCCTGGTGAAGGTGGCAGTAGCCATTTACATTTAGTGTGTTGTTGCGGCAGCGGTTACCTGCTTTGGTTATGCCGCTGCACTGCGCAGAAGTACTTGCCGGCTTCTTCTGCTGGGATTGTGGCTGCATCCGCTCTTCTGCACCACCCCATTCCCAGCATTTGGTGCACACTGTTTTTTCTATGAGTGCTTCCTGATCATCGGGTAACTGCGGAAAAAAATCGATACCGGTAAGTTGCTCTACGCTATCGATGCTTACTGCATATTTTTGTAACGGATCTTTGGTACCGAAGTTGGGCATGATAAAGCCTATGGATTTGATGCCAGGCTCGGTATAATCCAATACTACTTTATAATAAAAGGTTGGTACAGATACCTTATTAGAACCAATGGTGGGCAACCCATCGGATAGCACCGGACCTGTAACCACAAATACGGCATTGTTTTGTAAGGCCCAGTTGCGCACCTGCTCTTCAAGCCTTTTCCAGATGCCACGGTTAAAGCCGGGCTCCTGCGGACTCATATTGCTATAATAAAAAGACTCTGCCATGCTTGCAGCCGACCAACCCATATCTGATGCGGGTGCCAGATGCCCGCGATCGTAACCTGAATTTTTATAATCTTTATCGGTTGAAGTTTTGGAACGGACCTTGGGATCAGGTATAAACTTATCGGTGCGGTCGAATAGTTTGTTTGTTTCTTCCTTGGTCAATTCATAGGCTACCCAGTTTGCCTGCTCATGTTTCTCGTTATAGCTAAGACTGAAACCTGTGTGCGAAATGATTTTTTCTTTAGCCCCTGTTTTTGGAATTTCTAAACCAGATATGCCTAAAGGCTTAATACCAAACAAGGGAACACTATCGGCATAAAACCAAGTACCATCATTAAAAAGAAAAACACTTTTGCCACTTGCAGTGGTAGCTTGCTGCTGACCAAAGGTCACAGGAGGCATTATACATATACAGCAAAAGATTAACAGAATTAAACAAAAGTATTGGCGCATAAATAAAATAAGAAATGCTTGACTAAGTTATAAGAAATTTTAATAAGAATGCAAGATAGATGATGCCTTTGAAACTATAGTAGCAGATGAAAATTAACATATAGAGAATAATTCGTTTAAAAAGGAGAAAGCTTATCTACTAACAAATAATTAACCAAAAAATAAACACTTTTATTTTATGCTATGTCAATACTTTTAAGCAACCTGATACAAAACAAATATCTGAATATCTGTTGAGGAATAATTTGGATAAAAATCTCAATAGAATGTGCAAAATGCTTAAAACTACTTTCCGATACAAAAAGTATAGTACCCTTGTGTATCAAGGCTTTCAGCCGATTGGGCAACAAATAGGCAACAAAGTTGAATGAAACAAGGGAAAACTGGTAACAAAATAGTGCTTCTGATTAAAAGTCGTTGACTGTTTGGTACAGTCCTTTTCGATTCGACTTTGCAAATATATTGATTTGCTGAAAATCTGCTAACGCTTCACAATAATACCTGCTGTAAGGCTTTGCAAAGCCCTCCTTAATCATCAATTCATTTAAGCATGTACCATCAGGAAGAAACACATAAGCCAGTGTACGGCCAAAAGAATCAATGCTGTGAGGCTTTTCAAGTTGGATCGTAACAGACGTTCCAACTGGTGCAATTGAGTTCAGAAAATCTTTTGACTTCTTACCCAACAATAACAGAAGCTGGCCGGGTAAGTGTGATTCTCTTTCATCCTGTTGCAGCTTTTTAGACCGTCTTATTTCGGGTGCATCAATGCCCAGGAAGCGAATTTCTTCTTCCTGTTTATTGAATGGATTCACTACAAACAGACCATCCCCATCAACCACTTTAGTGATTTTGAGGTGTGTTTTGATTATTGCTTGTCCGTATGCTTTGAATTGCACCATTTTGCACTGCGTAAACTGCTGAAAATCAATGTAATAGAATGTAAATTTGCTAAAGATATTTGAATTTTCAAACTCTTAAAAAAATAGCAAAATGGCAAGACAAACTGGTCTCGTTCGTTACTCCGGCACAATGGGCGGTGTACGACATTTCAAAATCAAAGGACTGCAAGGCGACTTCGCAGGACTTGTAGGCGGTCCCAATGGTGACCAAATCTTAACTGCTCCCGAATTTGAACGTACTCGTGAAAACATGAACGAGTTCGGAGGCTGTGCAACAGCCGGTAAATCTGTTCGGGTTGCCCTCTCTCAAATCATTAAGCAAATGAGTGACCCTCAAATGACAGGTCGCCTCACTGCGATAATGAAAAAAATCAATCTGGAAGATCAGACTGAAGCAAGGGGTTACCGTGCAATTCTGATTTCGCAGCAAAGCCAGTACCTGAACGGATTTGCGTTTGACAAAAACGTGAGCTTGGAAGGTGTGTTTGTTGCTCCGTTCACTCTGTCCCACACTCCAAGTCGTGACAGCGGTACTTTAACCGTTCCAGCTTTCAACCCTGCAAACTTGGTGAATGCTCCTGCTGGTGCTACTCATTTTCGCTTAATCCATGCTCTGGCTTGTGTATCGGATTTTGCGTACAATGACACCACCGGAGTTTACGAACCGATTGACGCAGCCAATAATGAACTTTCAGACGTTCAGTATTCTGGCTACATTGATTTGTTCTCACCTGTTGCAACGTCAACTGTTGTAACTGCTACCCTGCCGGGTTCTCCAACCCTTACGGCTGATGCAAGTGTGTTGCAGTGTATCGGTATCGAATTCTATCAGCAAGTTGGTTCCAACTATTACCTGTTCAACTCAGGTAATGCGTTGAAGATTCAGGAGATTTTCTAAGGATTGAATTATCTGCTCCATTGAAAAAGCCTCGGTTTATCCGGGGCTTTTTTGTTGGCATAGCTGCCTATATTTTACGTTTAGAGGCGAATCATCTTGCCTTCATCCTTGCTTTATGGTCGGGATAAAGGCGAAACAGGCGGAAGCGATTAACGCCTCCGCATGAACTTGTAAAATACTGCCCTTTTTGCATCAGCTATAAGAAGCAAGTTTTCCTTGTATAGCTTTTCAAGCTGCTGCAACTTTTGAAGGTCGGAAACCATTTTTTGCTCCTTTGGTTCGTTGCCGATTGCCTGGGCTGCTGCCTCTGCAAAAATCTTTCTAAAATCATTGATGCGTAAAAATGGAATGACTGAGCCGCACAAGTGAGGGTGAAAGGCTTTAGACTGCCATAAACCGAAACAAAGCCAATAGTAACGCTTCATTTCTTCTTCGCTTTCGCATGACATTACAAAACAGTTGGCGGTTGGTTGCTCCAGAGGCTTACCACTATTTAAGCCTTTACAGAGAATGAAAAATGAGTGCTGCGAAACTTCATTTTTGGGGCTGTACGTTTGAATTTTTGCTGACTGCATACACGTAGGGATTTAAAATTTTGCTCCGCTACGCTTCGCACACATTTTTAAAAGAAAACAGAAAAAAAACCGGAAAAAAAAAGAAAAAAGAAAGCCTCTTGACAGGGCGGCAAGGGCAAAAAACCAAAAGGAAACGGAATAAATGATAGCCTTGTGCGTTGGCCTTGTGTTTATGCCGTAGTCTTTTGGTTTTTTATCAGCGCGGGCTTGTGTGTGCCGCCCTAACTTTGCTGCCTTTTTTATTTTTTAAAAGTGGGCCTCAAAAATATTTTTTGATAAAAAGTGATTTTTCCTCAATTCCGACATATTTATAATAAACAACATTATATCTATGGTTTACAATTACAACAAACAATCAATCCTAACTCCATTGGAGAACGGACAACCTCACATTTTTGAGGAATTAAAAAGGACAATGCAAGACCAAATCAATGAAGGTCATCAAATCAAAATCACCAATCAGATTGAAGGATTTCCAATTCAGGATGAAGTATTACTCAGATCCATTCAGGAGGTAGATACTTGGTTTGAAGGATACGGATTTTAGTGGGTCGGCAATGGGGTAAACATGTCGCAGAAAAAATAAAGCATACCGCTTTCAAATGTGCGGGGGGTGAAGGGCAAATGCAATGACGCAACGGAGTGAAGCAAACCGGGTTGGCGGCTTGGAGTGGCATGAGCAATTTGCTTAGAAGCATTGTGGGCTTTTATAAATTATCCAAAGACAAAAGCCATTGCAGCGGGGGTTAAGCAAATGCCATGACACGGAAAGCCAGTGCGGTTGCTTTGCGAAACGCAGAGAAGGAATTGCTTTTGCCGTGCGGTGCTGAGGTGAGTGAAATGAACGTAGACGAAATGAAGTGAAGGATGGTGTAGTGAATGAAGAGAAGCGGAATGAACGGAACGCCTGAACGAAATGGAGGCGAAGAGAATGAACTGACCGCAAGCACATGGCCATAAAACAAATCATGCTTTATTTTTTTCTGCACCGCTGAAAGGGTGGCGGGGTGTAGGGGTTCTTCGGGTGGGGTGCGTTGGCAAAAAGCACGGCTACACTTTTGATAAAAAGTGCTATGGTGTTGGCTACTTAACATAATGGCGACTTATGTGACAGCCACTGCGTTGGGATGCTTGCATAAGCGTGGGGTGGCTGTGCGAAGCGAACACATAAGACCGCATTATGTTTAAGTATGCTTCCGCCAATTTTTATACTGGCATAAGCGGAACGGTGGTGGTGGTTGGAGTGAAGCGTCTTTTTGTTGCTATGCTTGGGTTGGCTTGGCTCTTTGGCTGTGTAGCGAAGCGGAACAGGCAATGTGCCAAAAGCGTGGGGAGCATAGCCACAAAAAGTATGACAGTTAAAAATGGCGGCAACACCACAGATGCAGTGGAAGGGTTGGCATTGTGGGTTAGCCACTGCATTAGCCGTGCTTGTGCGTTGGCCGGGTGGGTTCAATAAATTCGTGAGGAACGAACACCTTGCTTTTGTATTTCATCTAATAAAGCGACTGGAATCTGTCTTAATCAAGGAATTTTTTAAATGCCCAATCGAATTGGGGTGAAACATCCTGACATCTATGAATAAACGTCATAGTTTCCGGAGATGCTCCAGTCAGCAACTCAATTTGTTTGTAAGTTACAATCAATGTCCCCTTTTTAGCCCGGCTCGTTGCAACGTTAAAAAGGTTAGCATTCAGATCAAAGGATGGATTATTCAATGGTAGATATAGAATAGTTACATCCGTTGTAAGACCTTGAATTTTATGAATTGTATTTAAAGTTACCCTGCTGTAATCAGAAGACAAACGGCTGTACTGTTCGTATAAGGCGGATTCGACTTTTATATAGGGCGATAAAAGAGCAATCTCAATTTTGTTATTGCTGCTGAGTATTTCATGACCAATTTGGCAAATAAAACGGATTACATCCTTTTCATTGAAACCTTGCATAGAAGCTGGCAACTTAGCAATTGAAATACCACCATTTGAGTGAAACATATCAAAATACCGGGAAGTGAACTTTGTATTTCCTTCGTCTTTTGAAATACTTTTCAAAGTATTCTGATAATAAACAGCAGTAATATTTGCAGCCTCTGATGTTAACCTACGTGTAAAAGTCAAGCGATTAGAAATGTCATTGTTATTAAAAGCAAATGTTTCAAGACCATTAATTACACCATCTATCTCAGGGTGTATTTTATAAGACTGCTCTTTTTGCTTTACAACTGGGGTAAGCTGTTTATGGTCGCCAATAATCAATAACTTTTTTGCGATAGAACTAAACATTGCAATGGTAGCCAAATAAGCTTGTGAAGCCTCCTCAATAATCAATAAGTCAAAACGTTTTTTACCGGCTGCTAATTCGGCTTGCTTTTGAGATAACTTATAATAGGTAGATAGTAAAAGTTCACCTTGTATCGGGGCTAAATCATCGACCGGTTTTAATTTGGGAATAAGCTTAAATTCATCTGACGACAAATTCGTTTTGGACACTTTTCCCTGGTCAAGCGGTGCGTTTAATCCATCTTTATCTGCTATTTCCATCAAAGCCTTATTGGTCAGGGCTGTTACGCATATAGACAACTCTTTTGAAAGATACTGTTCGCAGATTTCAGCCGCTAAATGTGATTTTCCAGTACCTGGAGGGCCTTGAATTAAAATGGTTTTGTGCCTATCCAATAAATCAATGACTGTTGTAGTTACTGATTTACTATTATTTAATGATTTGGGTGACCATTCTTGTTCATTGACTGTTACATCTAAATTGAGAATGCCATCAAAAGGATTTTTTAGTACAAAGTCTTTCAGATTTATCAAATAGTCAATAGGCGGGTCAGACTCGGCCACTACTACAAGAGGATGATGGCCCTTGCTCAAATAATTATCTTTAATCTGGCTGAGTAATTTCTGCTCAAATCCATTCACCAGAATATAAGACCATTTTGCATCATCGGATTTGAGGTAGTTTATCGTCTTTATTTCGGTATTGAAACCACTTAGCCTTGGATTGTCAGAAATTCTGAATTGTAAGTAAGTGAAATCCCAATCAGAAGAATTGGCTGGAGCCTCAGCCCCTACCATGCAGAGAATATAGGGTTGTTTCATTCTTGGAACTAAACCTGCTTTAAACCGTAGTACAACATTACCCTGTGACTCCTGCAGCCCCCAAATGCGGCCAACAAACAGACGCTTTTCCTGAATGAGTAACTTCATTGAAGTGTTGGCGTATCTCTCCCATTCTTCTTCAATGACATTTATCTGCCATTCGTAAAACTCAATATGCTGCTGATTTGGTATTTGCATTTATTAATCTTCAGATTCGTTACCAATATTTACATTCCAGATTGTATCACTGGATTCACTGTTTCTGATTTTCTCGAAAATTGCTTTATACTCCTTTTTGTCTGACATACGAATAATCAACCAAAGATTTTCAGGATCAAACTTGCCTTCAATAATATCATCAATATCTGATACCCCATTCCCTGCCTCGATTCTTAAAACCCTGTAATCAGCTTTAGAATCTCGTATGACCTCTTCTCTGGTAGTACAGAATCGGCAATCAGTATTATCATTGCCTGTAAGTATATACAAATAGGTATTTGAGTTCTCCAATTCCTGCCAACTTGATGCACGGAGGTATAGCAAACCAGACTTAGCTGACCTGCATTTAATTTTAAGGGCATTAACAATTTCTCTATCAACACCTGCCTTATAAACCGGATATAATTGTGAATATTCGTGTGTATTCTTCAATTTCTCCTCAGCTTCCGAAACATCATATCCGCTATTAGACAAATAAATTAAGCCTTTAATCAGAGAAGCAAGATTCAGGTCTTTATGAAAACCACGAGGTATTTCATCACCAAATAATCGTTTGAGTGCATTCGCTTCTTCATCTGAATAACTTACTTCATATTGTTCCTTGTGTTTTTTATTCTGATACTCATCCTTTACTCTAATTAGATCAGTATAAATATCATTTGGAAGAATCCCTTTCAACGGATAAGGCAGTTCATCTGCTGTATCAGATGTGACGTAGTATGTATTACTCACAACGGAAACCTTGCCTTGAAAAATGCACTTTGTGAATATTTTGCTATACGTTAGCTTATTAGGCAATAATTCACCATTATAGATGTAAATAGGATACTGAGCACTATGCTGCCATTTCGTATAATACGGCTCTGAAAAGAGGGTGCTATTTCCTAATATCTTTTCACCATCCGTTGCAATAAGAGTTTTCTCATTAGTTGATTTCACAAACTTGTGTAGGCTCTCGGGCAATACATCATCAATAATATGACCGCCCGATTCAATAATTGAGGCAAATATCTCTGCCGAATAATCCCCCCAACCAGCATTCAAAGTATGGAAAATGCTATCCTCAGTCTTAACTACCAATTTATAAAATTCAGGATTTAAATCAACCATCACTGCCAAAGGAACATCTATACCCAGCAGCTTCTTTTCTTCAAGTTTAGCATATAAATCTTTGAGGAATATTTTATCGTACTTAGTCTCCTTTTCAGTCTGTAATCTTAGCAACCATTGCATTGTATTACCCAACAAAATGGGATTATCCAAATTCACCAAGCCCTTTTGAAAAATTTCTCTATTTCTTTCAGCAAGCCCTTTACGGAGCAACATAATAGGACTATCGGCTTTATTTAAACCTAAGAGATTTAGAAATGACAACTTCGATTCCTTTTCCTCATCGTTCATCCATTTCTGAAGCCATGCAGGAGCCAACTCTTTTTCTATAGCATAATTACTATCCAAGATTGTATTTTGAAATGTCAGATCTTTAAAATGAAACCGCCCTTTAAAGTAGGGGTACTTATGAGCAAATAGCAACGAAATAAAATCCATACACTGCGTTTCGTATTCAGTCCTATTCGTTTCAAAATAATAATCACTGAAATCAGGCTTACCCTTTTTGAAATCCAATTTTGGCTTGTCTTCCTGGTACAATAACAAGAACATTACTTGTTGAGGCGATAAACAATCGAGCTGTATTGAATGAAGCTCATTGAAAATATCCTCTGTTCTCTTCTGAGATGTTTTAAAAACCTTTCTTAACGACCCGGTATTTTTTATGTCGACAAAGTTTCCAATAACCTTTGTTAATGCAGCGGTTTCATCCTTGTAAGAAGGTAGAATTTCAGATAACTTCAAAACATAACGCCTCTCAGCTATTGTATCCGTAGCAGCAAAACGAAACACAACTTCATCTGAAATATTTTTCTTTGAAAGACCATGCCCATCAATTGTGATTTTAGAGATTAACGAATCAAAATACTTATCATCTTCTTTCCCCAAATCAATAATCAATTCAAATAGTAAATGTTCAAAACTCTCCTTATTGTAGACTATTTCAGAAGATAAATCAATACTTCCTAACTTTTGAACAAAAAGCCTGCCTGTTTCTTCATTCTTAACTTTTCGAACATGCTTCACAAATGACAATGTGGCGAAGCCAATTTCAAGTAAGTGGTTGATTAACTGTTCACCTTCTATTAAACCTATCTTTGACCTGGTATTATCGTAAAGTTCAGATGGCAATAAGTAAAGGGTTCTTTTACCAATTGGGCTAACTTCTATTAAAGAAATTAATTCGGTGTCACTTGTATAATACGTCTTACAGCTGGCAACATGATTAAACGCTATTTCAGCATCATCTTTTTGAAATTGTAGTAACTCCAAAAGAGAATTATCTCCGTTTGTGGAAGCCCAATCAAGAAAATCATTTGACTGTTCGATAGAATGTTTCGATGATTTTGCAATGAGCTTTGCAATTGGCCCTTTCTTACATCCTAAAGAAAACTTCTCAATAAGGGGTAAAGAGATGGAATGAGCCGTGTATTCGTTTGTTAAGCCTTCAATTACAGGGCAAATGGCCTGATATTTTTCCGTTGTCAACTTCAATAAGCTATCCGGACAATATACAGCTGATGGCAATTGGAATAACTGTAAAGCAGGTACGTACAACCAAGGTATTCCTGTGTATGAAAGTTCTTTATCTGCCGGAAGTACGCTATGAAGTTTGAGAACATAGTCATAAAATGATTCAATATCAGTTGAACTCAAACCATTGGTTATTTCTTCAAACAATACTGAATTACAAAAAAGCAGTTCAAGAATATTAGATTCATCAATCAGGTAATTTCTAAATTCCTGAGATAATGCATTTTCTTCCTCCTCATTTATTACAAATTTCAATAGCCATTTCGGAAGCCCTTCACACTTATTGGTAATAAGACTTGCAAGAGGCTTTAAACCAACTTGTTCAGCCTGGGTATTGAATAGAGGTAAGGTATTGGCAAACTTAACTTCTCCAATGCCTTTTAAAGATTCAATAAATGAGATGAGACTTGCCTTTTCTGTTGGACTAAGTAGTGAAAGGTTAGCATTTGATGCTAATCGTTCGTACAACTTAATATCCTTGTGTAAATAAGAGTCTATATGCCAACTTTTCTCGAACAAATATTTGTAGTCATCAACGTAAAAAGATGATAACTTAAAACCCAACTTAGCTAATAAATTTTCAATCGGTCTGGTACGATAAGAACGGATAAAAATATCGTCCACTGTGAGTATGTCATTGAATGATAAACATATATCATCAACTACAATAAAAGGGAAGGATAATACCCATTCGGAATCCTCAACATACAGTTGGCAAAATTCATTTAACCACTTTACAAAGCTTAAATACCTTTTGCTTTCTAAAGCTAATAACTCCTGCTTTAGTACTTCCAAATTGTCTTCTTCACATAAATCAGCAATAAGATTGATGGACGAATATTTATCAATTTGCAGATAAGCATAATTCAAATATTTTGCATTGATTGAAGTATGGGGAAGATGCTTTTCCGTTGCGGCAATCTGATAAAATAAATTGCTTCCGAGTACATCAGAGATGCCAGTAACATCAAGAATTACCTCCGAAATTGTAATTAGGGTTTCTTTATCTGATATTACAAAGGGGACAACCTGTAAAGACTGAGCATATACGTCATTATACTTCCCAATGAGTAATTGTATAGAGGAATCATCTTCCAACAATTTACTCAAAAGCAGGGAAAGGTACTCAGGCTCAAAACGACCAGATTCGATTGATTGATTTGCTATTTGACGAAGAAAGCGAATATGGATAAATGCAATTTTAGAAATAACATACTCATTCCATTGATTATCCCCTTGAAGTTCTTCTCTGTTTGAGGATGGCACAAAGTCAGCATTGACTAAGAACGGCAGCTGAATCCGTGTTTCCTTCATGGGAAGGTAAGTATAGAAACTTGAAAAAGCTTTGCCCGTTAGATATGCCGGTTCACATGAAATATTTCCATTTATAATGGGAGCAGCGAAAGAAATTGATGTCATTTCAAATGCAGCTAATTTCGGAGGTATAGATTCAATTACCTGTTTACCTTCTTCATCCGAACTGAAGTAGTGTGATACTTCCCCATATTCATTCACTTTTTCCTTTTTGTAAATGGCGATTCCTTCTTCTGAAAGGGCATTGTCGTTTACAGGAATATCATCAATTAAATGCTTGTAATAAATTAATTTAAGATTTTCGCCATTGAGTGTAATCTTTTCAATTGTCACAATTTCTTCGCCTGACTTACGAACAGTAACCGCATTCTTAAAAGATTTGAAGAGATTTACATGCCTGAGGAAAAGCATGAAATGAGGTTTTTCCACAAAGTAGTTAACCGCTTCCAAGTAATCCTGAACTTTCTCTCTTCCAAACTTAATGGCAAACCCAACATTGTTATTATACTTTGCAAGTCTTGATTCGTTGAGTTCACGTGGCAGTTCCTCTAACCATATTGGTATTAACTGCCAGGGTATGTCAGTATTACCATTAAAGGTTCTACGCTGCTTTGCATATTTCAATTTGTCTTCTTCTAACAAAGCAGGATATTCCTGATACCGTTTCTTGCCAAAGTAGAATGTGTCAAAATTATTGTAAGCGGTATGATTCCTTTTAAAAGTGAAAAGAAAACCTCCAGATTTAATAATTACTTCTTCACTATCCGTAAATACAGATTTAAAGCCAATCCCTTTATAGCCTGTCTTCTTTTTGTCGTTCCGCTTTGTACTTTCTGCTGCACTTGTAATTGCCTCAACATCATCCTGATTAAACGGAACTCCGTTATGCATCACTAAAAAATAATCGTTATATGCATCTATATGAAAACTTACTATATCACCTGCAGGAGTATCATCAGCATTTTGAAGTAATTCAAATATCATTCGTTGTTTTGACGAATAGAGGCCCTTCCCGATTTCACGCATCAAATGTGCAATCATTCGATTTGCTTCTGGATTATCTAACCTTTCATATCTTAACCGGGTTATTTCTTTGTATGGATTAATATCTAACTTAACGGGGGGATTTTCGTTCATTTCTATTGAAATAATCTCGTCCCTATTAACTCCCTTATGAAATACTCTTATTGAGAACTCGTAATATCGGTCAGCTTCAAAATCGAAATCTATATTGCTAATGTAAATTGATAACCTATCTCCATCATCCCGCAACAATAAATTACCCTCATTTTTTGATATTATATCATTTAGCATTTTTTGCCCACTTTCTGACTGAACACATCTGCCATAAAAGCGATTATTTGACAAATTGCTTCTCAATAAAAAATCCGCAAGAGAAAGCTTGCTTTGTGACTCCCTTTTTGCTTTTATAATAATATCCTTTGAATTGATGTCAGACTCTGATGGTAAGTTAAATTGAAGATCAAGCACCACAATACTTTTTCCATTGGCATTAGGTGCAGGTATATAAACGCTGAACTCGTAAAACTTACCTTCTAAAAACTCAAATGTGGAATTAGTTGCATTAATGGTAATTCTATCACCATTTGCTTTAAGAAGTTGTACGTGACCATCTTTGGATATTATATCGCCAAGGATGAGATTACCCCTTTCTGTTAATATGCAGCGACCTATAAATCGGTTGCCCTTTATATTGTTTTCCTTTAAGAAGGCTTCTATTCTCTGCTTAGCATTCATTTCAAATTCAGCTTTAGATTTTACTAATTACAAAAACCAAAGATTATCCTTGCCGTACTGTGGTATTTCATCGCCATCAAAATGGGGGGCTATCTGGGCCACCATTTCGGGGTATTTGATGGTTACCGGAAGGTTTTGCTGCCGCACTGATTTCCAGTACATGCGGCTGAATTGATATACCTGGTCTATGAGTTCTTTTACCACTTTGGTTTCTGTTAATTGTGTTTTGTCGGTGCAGTCAATTTTTAATTTGATCGGGAAGGGGAAGCCATCATTCTTATTGAAGCCAGCGGCTGAGTAACGGGTATTGTTGCAAAGCAAATACCTGTTCTCTCCTATATGCACATACGTGCCACTCATGGGCATTAAATCAGCCCAACCACGGTCAAATAAAACGATGTCTTCGGATTCTGTTTTGTTGATGGTGACTACAAAAACCGGTATATCCAGCCCTAAATCAGCCAAAGCCTTTTCAATGGGTTCAAGCTCCTTCTCATTCATGGTTTTGTAGAAATGAATGATTAGCCTGTCGGGGCTGTTGTTGACTGTTGCATAATCTCTGATGGCCCTGGAAATAGAACCGGCCAATACATCCACTTCATGCTTCATGAAGTACTCAAACCGATTGAATCCGCCTGTGTTGTTGAAACTGAAGGCTGAGCCAATGTATTGTACATCTGTTGCTATGTGTTTAAAAGCTCCTACGCCTACAATCAATTCATTCCTGATTGGCGTATTCAAACGCCACGGAATGCCGTCTAACTTTGCCAATATTGCGACAGCAATGTTTGGCAAGCTGTACACATAGTTTTCGCCTTGCTCCATTACCTTATTTGCCTCTATGCATTGAGAAGTAATTCTTCGCTTCAGTAACAGTTCTTTCACTTTGTAATAAATTTCTCTCTTCTGCAGGTCGGCTTCGTACTTGTTGTATGGGGTAATGTAAATGGCAATGTATTTCACATCGGGGTCGATGGTACGCTGAGATAACTTCTGTTCAATCTCCTCTACGGGATTCTCTTTGTCAGTAAAGGCTATGCTGAATCCTTCACTGGTGTGAAACAGCACTTTGGAGAAATCGAATAAGCCTTTGAAGAATTTCAGCCCTGACTGGAAATAGGTTTTCAATCTTTTGGCCGTTTCTATATCATCACGATGGACGATAAAAAACAAATGCACCTTATTGTATGGGGCTTTTTTGAATGGACCATAGGTTTTCACTCCGTTAAACGGCACAATATCCTGACCCGTGCCAAATGCCAACTTGTTGCTATCGGGAGAAGTGTAGTTTAACCTTGTAGTGTTTACGGGCAATAATCCTGTGGTGTGCAGTGGTATAAACTCCCGGAACGAATCGGTGTCTAAATAGTCCTTATAGAATTTTTCGATGTTCCTGAGATATTCGGTGTACCTGTTGTGACGTGGCGGGGCTTCCGCAGGAAAGCCCATAGCAGTTTTTAATCTCCTCCCTAAAACAGGGTAAGCCTTATTGTAATCAATATCTTCTTTCTTGTCCAGCGTTTCATACTTCCAAAGCTGGTTCTCATACAGTACCCAATTAAAGTTTTCGGGGGCAATGTCTTGTATCAGTACGGCAATGCTTTTTTTGCTCACTCTTGACTTGCCATCATAAGACAGGTGAATCTCAGGAAAACCTGATACAGTGCAAAGCTGGACCTTGAGGGTATATTTATCATACACGCTGTATTGTGCATTTGATTCCTTGGGTACTGGCAACCAAATTTGATTCTCTTTGATGAAACCGACCTTTACAATCTTCTCCCTGACTTTACGGAAGTAGTAACCAATCTGCTTGTTGTAAAAACGCTTGATGAGGTCAGGATTGTCCGTTTTGAAATCTATATCCAACGGTGTGAAGCCCTCGGTTTCACCTGTGAAGGCACATGATATAAACTCTTTGGCCGGATTTGCAGCTACCTGCGGGAAAATGTCGGCTATTTGTTTCGGGAATAATGACCTGTGAATACGTGGAAACTTATCCTGTTCTTCTTCGTGAAAATAAAAAGTAACCGGCTGCTTTGGCCAGTGAAAAGTGAGAATGTTGAAGAATAGGTTTTGTTCTTGCATATTCGACCGTTTTCATTATTGTTTTATAGATTGTTTAATCAAGCTCATGATATACTCCAGGTCTTTATCTGTATCCACCTGAATTTGATAATCGCCATTGCCCCAATGCCCTTTTTCTGATACATCTTCTGCCAGCTGCTTGGGGTCATCTAATTTTCCCTTCTTTAAGTTAACCCATATTTTCAGGGAGTTTTTCAGGATACATATATCTGCAAACACTTTACTGTCTTTTCTGAAACCAATTTCCATCTTCTTGGGCTTGATCTCAATTTCATCAGCCAACTGCAATATTCCCTGCCTGAATTTCTCATACAATTCGGCAATGGCTTCGGTGGTTTTCGTCAGATGTTCTTCCTCTGTGTACACCTTAATTTCTTCGGTTACCTTTTTAAGTGCTTCCTTATTCTGGGTTAATGGCTTGATACTTTCGGCTGCATTTGATTTCTTGACAGGATTGATCATGATGGTATCATTCTCAAACTGTTTTACCTCCCATAATTCAATGGCAATGTCTTTGAAGTTTGTTGCCTGCACCTGGTTGTCGGTAAAATTGGTAGATACAAATGCAACCCTTGTTTGGCTCCAATCTACATCCTCCCGTTTCAGGTTGCGTTTCAGACTTTCGTTATACTCTACAATAAAATCAGCTTTGTTTTCCAGCATCAGACTCAGGTAGGTAAAACCCTGATCCACCACACTGATATTCTTGTCCCGCTTGTACTCAATAATAATGAAGGCGGAAGCCTGTGTATCATAAGCCAACGTATCTATACGCTTGTTTTTGATGGTAAACTCACTCTTCACCAATTCCAACCCCATAATATCATACAGATTGGCTTCAAACACTTTCTGTATGTCTTTTTCCAATTTGAAGGGCTTTTCTTTTACCTCCTTGAGTTTGCCGGTGTGATTTATGTATAGTGCCATATCTGTTTTTTATTTCATTATTAAATGTTCAGGTTGGTTTGCCTTTGAAAAGTTATTCCAACATACCACCTGAAATATCCCAGAACCTGTTGAAGAATGCCTTAATTTTCTCAATAACAGATTCTCTTTTTTGGGTTCTTTCGCCAGTAGGTGTAAACCTCGAAACCGGTGGAAGAATCTTTGCTAATCCAGTACCTGTAGTTTGTACATATCCATCCCGAAAAGCATTGTGGATAAACTTGTAGGTCTCTTCTTTATCAAGCTCTTCTTCAACAATAATTTGATCTAATTCTTCCAGCTTTTTTTGTTCAACAAAACTCTCCCAATCATCTGTAACCTTTGAGCCCGGTGTAAGTGATTGAATGAACTTTTCAATAAGGTCTTTTTTGTTCCGCAATTCTACACTGGAATCAATTGCCTTGTTGATACTGATGATTATCTCCTTATCCCTTAGGTGACCTTCATGATATTTTCTGATAAGTTCTAAAATGTAGTCGATGTTGATCTCTACTTGCTTTATCAACTCCATTTCAAACACAATATCATCATTCACATTTTCTGCATCACCCGTATTTCTGTTTCGGAACTCATGGTAAAGATTAATGTACATGCTATGGTAATCCTGTACATCTCTTTCACTCAGTATTTCCCTTCCAGCAAATTCATCAAAAGTGGTGAGTATGTTTTTTGCTTTTAGAATGGAACCATACAAACGGATAAAGGCTTTTTGATTTTGCTCTCCTATTATCTGTTCACCCACCGGAAATTTGGCAGTGAGTTCGTTAATGAGTGAAACATATCCAGGATAGGTTTTTTCACCATCCTTATAGCCATTATAATATTCATCAAATGTTTTTAGCAATACAATTCCACCTGCTTCTTTATCGCCAAACAATGCGATGCTTTCATTGGTTGCCTTCTCTAAGTTTCTAAAGCAAACAATGTTTCCAAACGTCTTTACCGAATTTAAAATGCGGTTGGTTCTGGAATACGCCTGCAGCAAACCGTGTAATCGAAGGTTTTTATCTACCCAAAGTGTATTGAGCGTAGTAGCATCAAAACCCGTGAGAAACATATTTACTACAATGAGTAAATCAATTTCTCTGTTCTTCATTCGCAGGGATACATCTTTATAGTAGTTCTGGAATTTTTCGGTTGATGTGTCGTAATTGGTTTTGAAAATCTGGTTGTAATCGCTGATTGCTTTTTCCAGAAAATCTCTATCCGATACACTAAGGCCATCTGTACCTTCTGAGTTCTCATCAGGCAGCCCATCTTCATCATCATCGTTTACACCAAAGCTGAAAATAGTGGCCACTTTCAAACGCTGCAATTCGGGCAAACTGCTTTGTTGCGTTTTAAACTCATTGTAATACAATTTGGCAAAGTCGATGGAACTCACTGCAAAAATTGAATTGAAGCCTGTAAGCCTGATTTTCTGTTTTACTTCTTCAATTTTGTTACGGTCCTTTGCAGAAACCACTTCGTAAATGTTCTTTAAGGAAGTAAAGCTGTAAGGCTTACTGTTTCGCTTGGTCTTCTGGTCAAAATGCTCCAAAATGTAGTTTACAACATTGCTTACACGTTGCGGGGCTGCCAACGCCTTTTCTCTGTCTATATCCCAAACTTTTTCATCCTTAATTTCTTCCTGCTCTTTCATCGTTCGTATATAGTCAATACGAAATGGCAGCACATTCTTATCATTGATAGCATCTACAATGGTATAAGTGTGCAGCTTTTGACCAAAAGCCTGTTCTGTGGTTTTTAAATCGGGTTTGTTGCTGCTGCTTGCATTAATAGCAAATATGGGTGTGCCGGTAAAGCCGAACAGAAAGTATTTTTTAAAGGCTTTGGTGATTGCCTTGTGCATATCACCAAACTGTGAACGATGGCATTCATCGAATATGATAACAATGGGCTGATTAAACGCCAGATGGTTCTTTTCTTTCTTTATCAGAATGGAAAGTTTCTGAATGGTAGTAATGATGATGTTTGCCTTAGGGTCGCTTAGTTGCTTCTTTAAAATGGAAGTATTGGTATTGCTGTTAGCAGCTCCTTTTTCAAACTTATCGTATTCCTTCATGGTTTGATAGTCCAGGTCTTTCCTGTCTACCACAAACAGCACCTTATTTATAAATGGCAGTTTACTGGCTAATTGTGCCGTTTTAAACGAAGTCAATGTTTTGCCGCTACCTGTAGTATGCCATATATAACCACCTGCATCCACACTACCATAGCTTTTATAGTTATTGGCAACGTTGATTCGTCCTAAAATCCGTTCTGTAGCCACAATCTGGTAAGGACGCATAGCCAACAACAGTTTGTCACTTATAAATACACAGTATTTACACAGGATATTCAACAGCGTATGCTTGGCAAAAAAAGTGCGACCAAAATCCATGAGGTCGGTAATTGGTCTGTTATTGGCGTCTGCCCACCATGAAGTAAATTCAAAGCTGTTACTGGTACGTTTTTTATTGGCAGCGGCTCTTTGTGTTTGCTCTTTAATATGCGAAAAACGGGTGGTGTTGCTGTAATATTTGGTATAAGTTCCGTTGGATATAACGAACAACTGTACATACTCAAACAACCCTGAGCCACTCCAGAATGATTCCCTGTTATATCGGTTAATCTGGTTGAAGGCTTCTTTAATGTCTACACCCCGTTTCTTTAGCTCAATATGTACCAACGGCAAACCATTTACCAAAATGGTAACATCATATCGGTTTGGTCGCTGCCCATCTGCTACTTCATATTGATTGATGACCTGCAACTGATTGTTATGGATATTCGTTTTATCCAGCAGGTAAATATTCTTTTTGGTTCCATCATCGCAATCCAGGATTTGAATATGGTCTTCCTGTATCAAAGATGTTTTTTCTTCAATGCCGCTATTTGGGTTTGCAATCTTGCTTTTAAAAAAATGATCCCACTCTTTATCACTGAAGATATAGTTGTTCAGCTTCTGTAATTGCAAGCGAAGATTATTGGTAAGTGCTGCTTCACTGGTAATGGTTAAATAATCATAAGCCTGACCTTGCAGCAATTGGATAAATGCCTTTTCCAACTGGTCTTCTGTTTGGTAGGCCGTTTCTCGTATGTAGGGAGTCTGATACTCCGCTACAACGGTACTTTCCGGATTTTCAGCAACTATATAGTATTTATCCATTGGCTATTTCTTTAAATGTCAACAATCGGTTGCGATAATACTCGTATTGCTTTCTGCGGCCTTCAATTTCTGCCGGTATTCCTACAGAAATATCATTTATCAAAACATGGAATTTATCCAAAATTGAAGCAATGCGTATTTGCTCTTCCATAGAAGGAACAGGTATTTTGGCTTTGCTTAAACCTGCCGCATTAATAGAGGAAATTTTTCCTGAAGAGATGTATTTCTTTATCTGAGAATGGAAAATATCCGTTTGCGTAAAATGCGATACATAGTTGGGATGCATGTTATGACTGAATGAAAAACATGCATCATGAATAACCACATCATCATTGCCATGCCAGGCAACTCCTTGCCCAATATCCTCAATTGTTTCACCAGCCGCAACAATCACCACATCTCCTTTTTTTGCCACACGAAGTTTTGCAGCTAATTCAGGAGCTAAAAATGATTTGGCCTCTTTTGCCCATATTTTATAGTGTGTGTACATCTCACCATAATGAATACATGGCACACCCTCAGAAAGAATATCGGTTTTTACGAAACGCTTCCCCCTTGTAAAATCACCTAATTCCCCCAACGTTTTCCATTCAACCTCTTTGCCTTCAAAACTCATTAAAGCATCTCTGTAATGCGTATATTGCGTTTTCCTAGCTTCCAATTCAGCTTCCAATTCAGCTTCCAATTCAGTGAACAAGTCAAGGATTTTGACTATTTCCTCTTGAACTTCAAGAGGTGGTACGGGTATTTTCATCATCAGCACCGACTTCATATTTGGATGCTTTATACCTGAACCTCTATAGAAACTTTCAATTAAATCATTATTTATTAAGAATAGGTAGTACAAAAACTTATTCAAGAGTATTTTAGTGTCCTTTGAGGTAGCTATCCTATTATCTGCTGTCACAAATTTACCCTTGTAGTATTTAACGTTTGCTTGTCCACCCCAAGGGATTGCAACAACTTCACCTTCACATAAATGTTTTCCTGCAAGCTCTTCAGTTGTCCAACCAATATAATTTCCTGTTGAAAGCAAGCATACGTTGCCCTGCATTCGTTCTAATTCTTTTAACTTACTTGCTAACACATAAGGATAGCTAATGACTTTGGGCTGCATTGATTTTTCAATGCCATTAAATTTCTTGTCCCAAATTGTTACTTCCCAAACAGATTTATTCGGCACACCCTCAGGGCAAAATTTTTGTATCAATTCATCAATTCTACTCATATGCTACCTCCTTCCAAATCAGCAATTATTTCATCAATAGCAGTACGCAGCTTGTTTTGCTTAATCACTATCTCGGCAATATGGGCATTCAGCTTTTCTATGTCCACTTCCTCTGTGGTATTCTCCTGCTCCACATAACTACTTACGGCAATATTGTAATCGTTTTCAGCAATGTCGCTATTCAATACCAGCTTCGCAAAATGAGCCTCGTCCTTTCGTTCAATATAGGCGTTGAGGATTCTCTTGCGGTTGGAATCGGTCAGTTTGTTCTTGTTACCGCCACGTACAAACTCGGCTGATGCATCAATAAACAGTGTAGCATTATCCTTCTTGCTTTTCTTCAATACGATAATGCAAGTGCCAATAGTAGTTCCAAAAAACAGGTCGGGAGGCAGTTGTATCACCGCATCTACATAATTGTTATCAATCAGGTATTTGCGTATTTTTTGCTCCGCACCACCCCGGTACAACACACCGGGAAACTCAACAATAGCAGCAGTACCCGAGGTGGAAAGCCAATGCAACATGTGCAGGGTAAAGGCAAGGTCGGCTTTGCTTTTGGGGGCTAATACCCCAGCAGGTGAAAAACGGGGGTCGTTAATCAACAAAGGATTGGCATCGCCCTCCCATTTAATGGAATAAGGCGGATTGGAAACAATGGCATCAAATGGTTCATCATCCCAATGCCTGGGGTCTGTTAGTGTATCGCCATGTGCAATATCAAATTTTTCATAATTGATGTCATGCAAAAACATGTTGATGCGGCAAAGGTTGTAGGTAGTAATATTTACCTCCTGCCCAAAAAATCCCTGTCGTACATTTTCTTTACCAAGCACTTTCGCAAACTTCAACAACAGTGAGCCTGAACCACAAGCAGGGTCATATACTTTATTTACCTGATTTTTGCCCACAACCGTTATTTCGGCCAATAGTTCAGAAACTTCCTGAGGGGTAAAAAATTCACCGCCCGATTTTCCAGCATTACTGGCATACATGGTCATCAGAAACTCATAAGCATCGCCAAAGGCATCAATGCTATTGTCCTGATAATCGCCTAATTTCAAGTCGCCTATTGCATCCAATATTTTAACCAGTGCTTCATTACGCTTGGTAACGGTTGCACCCAGTTTATTACTGTTCACATCCATATCATCGAACAAGCCTTTCAGATCGCCTTCGCTTTCTGTTCCTTTGGCTGAATGCTCAATATTTTTGAAAACACGGCTCAGTGTTTCATTCAGATTTTCATCTGTCTTCGCCTTTTTACGAACGTTTACAAACAACTCAGATGGTAGAATGTAAAAGCCTTTCTCTTTCACCGTATCCACTCTGCCCAATTCAGCATCCTTATCCGAAATATCGGCATAGTTGAAGTTCTTATGGCCGGTACGTTGTTCCTCCTTGTTAATGTAGGAGGTCAGGTTCTCTGAAATGAACCGATAGAATAACATACCCAATACATAGGTTTTAAAATCCCAGCCATCTACACTACCTCTTAAATCGTTTGCAATTTGCCAGATGGTGCGGTGCAGTTCATCTCTTTCTAATTCTCTTGCCATAGTTGTTTTATTAGTTCACAATTCGTTTTACTCTTGTTTTAGTTTCTCCCGTTCTGTTATCAATGTATTCTTCAGTCACCACACGAACAGGCATTTGATCTTCTAATGAATTATTTGCTACCAAGTGTGGAGGTATAAAAACATTATCACCAACAACATCTGGCTTGAAAAAAGCAAAGCCCTTTTGTTGGTTTACATTTATCACTTTGCCCATTACGGAATCTTCAGCTGATTCAGGTATAGACTCAGCTACATTGGCAATTCTTATCCAGTTCTCTGTCTTAGGGTTTGAATCTACATATAGCTTAAACCAAGTAAGCACATCTAAAAGTTGAAATAGCACACTCCTAAAAAGGAATGGGGTCTTGATGGTTTTAACATGCAAATCGATATTAGACCTGTGAGAACCTGCTTGCGTTATAGAAAGTATGCTTCTCAAAGAAGAAGCAATTAGCAACGGCAAATGAGTTTCTTCTGAATGCTGATAGCCCTTTTCAATGAAAGGAGTACCGTCAGCGGCTTTACCTGCTAAAAATTTGCTACTCTCATTTAACGCAACACCAGGTGTAACAAATTCAAGCGGAAGTAAACGATACTTACTGAAAGCTGTAAACAAATCCTCAACGATTTTTCGGATAGCATTAAAGTGATTGTCGATGTTTAAGTCATCGTTAACCTTCAGGAGATTCAATACATCCTGACCTGCCAATTCTCCAATATACTTTTCTGTACAAACATCAAAAACCCGTTTGTATGCATGGCGTATTTGAGTGTCCTCCTGGGTTGCTGCAGCTAATTTAATATCGGCAAATAAACGGTCTATCTCGTCATCACTACCTTTCTTGTAAACCTTAGTGAAGGCTTTTTTGAAAGTCTTATCCTCATATGCTTCCGCCTGACCTGTAAGAATGAATACTTCAAATTTCTTTTTGAGCTGTAATAATCGCTCCTTCGCCCGATGCACATTATAGGTATCCTCTGAGCCTTTCACATCGTCTTCGTTCTCAAAAAACTTAGCATCTAATAATACCCCGTCATAAAAAGGATAATTGTTTTCCAATTCAGACATACCGCTATTTAGCGATTTAAAAGGTATCAGATTAATGCCATTTCTCTTTGCACGCCCTTTTGTGCCTGCAAGTGATTCATGTTCGTCATCAATCCAAAGGATATTGTAGAGTATATCTTCCATAATCAATTCATTAATTTAATTGGAAATTGAAACTTGAATTTTACCGGGTAGATGGGATCTTCATTTAATGACAATTCCCAATCAGGATTACTAAAATGCGTGGCAATGCGATGTATGTCGTAGCCACCTAAACCAGTACCCGCAGCAGAATCAGCCGTGGAATATTTTGTAATAAACTTTTCCCGATCGAAGTTTTTGGGAAATGGCTTCCCGTTGTTTTTCACCTCCATAGAGAGAATATCATCTACTTCAGTTAATTCCACAACCACTTCATTTCCTGACTCCCGTTTACTGAATGCATATTTATTTGCATTCGTTAAGATGTTATCCAAAAGTGTTTTGAATAATATCCGGTTTGCTGAAATGCCACGGTCTTTAAGCTTCTCCGACTTTAAAGGCAATTTCTTGATTTTAAAGTTGAATCCATTGTTAGAAAGCTCATTAATCAGGCTATTGATATCTGAGAGTGGAATAGTGTTTGTCTCATATTCACTTAAAACAAACCCATTTTCGCCCTTTTCGAGAACATCAGTTATGAAGTTAACATCCCTCTTAATTTCCTTTAAAGCGGAGATTATGTCAGTATCATAAAACTCAATAAAGGCTTTATTCAATGCTTCAAAACCTTCCCGTTTTTCATTTAAAAAATGAAGCAGATTATCTGACCAATCCAGGATATTTTGTCTTGGCCTGCCAAGTGTGTGTTTCAGCGATGCAAACTCACTGAATTGCTTTAGAGACTTACCATGAGCCAAAGCATTCCTTTCAACTTGCAGGCTCTTAATCTTATCGGAAAGTTCATATATACCCTGAACCTTCGCTCTTTGCTCCTGAAGAGAAGGCAGTTTGATAACAACTTCCATCAGGTCATCCTTTCGGAGAAAAGGCATTACAGATGCCCCTAAACGATAGGACTCCAATTGTTCCTGAACATAATCAGCATGAAGCTCATTAATTAAAAATGCCTTATCTGCAATTGCCTCATTTACTTTGAAAGACAATATATCCTGACTTCGATAGATTGCTTCACCTTTATACTCGAAATATGTGGGCTTTAAGGTCTTCCAGCGAACAGCTAACAGTAAGCATGATTCTGTTATCTGATGAATATCGGGCCTTCTCAGTTCTACATCTTCAATTGTTGCTTCGTCTAAACGAAAATCAATTTTATCATCCTTTAAATCTCGAATACGAATTAGCTTGCCTGTTGGAGGCAAGTTTACTCTTTGGCCTCTAACAAACTCTATGATTTCACCAAGTTTCACCCCCTCAACCTGCTTTTGGAAATAACGAGGGACACTAAGATTATAATCGAATGCTCTTATCTCATCGTTAGAAACAAGACGGAGAATATCAGAATCATTTTTACTACCATACAGAAAACTATTCAACCCATAATCATTAAGCACTCTTTCTCTCGGGCTCTTAGAATCAACGAATTTCTTCGCATCTACAAATCTAACTTTGCCAGGTATCTTCTTGTTTTTATTCAATACCATTATTATTAATGGAATACCTGTATTTAAAAGCAAGCCCCCTGGTAATGATATAATTGTATCAATCAAATCCTCATCAACGAGAAATTCTCTTAAACGCTGCTCATGCAAACCCCTAAACAAAATTCCCTGTGGTAATAATGCAATCAGCTTGCCCTTTTCATTTAAAGAATGCACCCCTTTTTCGAGCAGAAACTGTTCTATAGTGCGGAACTCAGGTTCTATCTCCCTGTATTGGTTGCCAAGACGCATTCCGTAAGGAGGATTGGCTACAATAAAATCAAATTTTTCTGATGTAGCCGGCCAATGACTTATAGAGTCGTCACAAACATATCTTGAAGTGCCGGGTCTTTGATATGCCATTATACGCAATGCCCCCAAAGCCCATGTTTTTTGATTTAATTCCTGACCAAAATAATCTTGTCCTTGATCAAGGTATACACCAAATGAAGCCAATCCGGCAAAAGGATTGTAAACCTTTGAATTGGGTTGCAATTCGGCCAGGCCACATATGAAGCGAGTCAACTCAACAGGCTGTATAAACTCACCGCCAAATCTGCCTTGAGATTGTGTGATACGATATAAAACAGCATCAAAAATATCAGCAAAGTGTTCATCCAATATTGCCAAGTTCAATTCACCCAATGCACTTATTATATGCCTTGTGCCGTTTTCAGATAGTCGCATCACAAGCGGCTCAAAAGTTGCAAGTATTGCATTGTATTGATTTGTTAACTCTGATTCAGAGTTATGCAAACAACGTACAAGCCTTTCATTCAAATTACTGTTCTCATTGAGAATCTCAGTATTGAATAATCCGTCTTTATATGCAGACAGAAGGAACAATAACACATGATAATCTTCTGAAGCGATTCGTTCACTTCTTAGAATATCAAACATTGACCAAATTTTGGACTTCAATGCTTCAACTGGCAATATCTCTTCTATCTTAAATTCCTTCATCATATACTATTTTGTGATTGACGAAGCAAATATGAATACTATGTGTGCAGTGTATATGCATAGGTTATAAATACTTGTTTATTAAGGCTTTTGCCTTTGTTATCATTTCCTTTTTCAAGCTGTCTGGTTGCAATACTTTGACCCCTTCGCCATAAGCAAAAAGTGTGGTTACTAATTCATAGTTCAACTGCACTGTAAGCTCAATTACTACTTCACCACCCTTCTTTGAGACTACACGCTGTGATCCGTGAATTGGCTTGCTTTCAATATAAGGCCAAAGTGAAGGGGCTATTTCAAGATGAACTTTATCAACCGAAGCCCGATTAGAAACAGTTACCCCAACAACATCTTCGAAATACTCTTCAAAATTTATGGTCTTGTTATCCTGGTATTTCTTATTGATTGGTTTAAAATTAATAATACGATCTAAAGCCAGATTGCTTATGTTGTCGTACTTCTCATTGTAACCAAAAAGAAACCAGCGACTATTATACTGTTTCAAGTAATAAGGGTGAAAGTTTACCTGTGAAGGTTTAGTTTGTTTAAAACCCCTGTATTGAATGGACAATACTTTCTTATATTGTATTGCATGGAACAACTCTGAAAAATGGTTGAGACCTTTCAAGTATTGATTTTGCTCGAAGCCAACTATAACATTTGTGTTACTTTTAAAATTGAAGATTGATTCAAGCCTAACATGCATTTCTTCCATCCATTCAAATTGAGGCATTCCCTTGAATCTTGTAAGGATGGACAAGGTTTCCTTTAATTGTTTGGCTTCTGCTTCATTAACAGCCTGATTCTTGATTGAAAATGATTTGTCAGAATATCTGTAATAAACCTGCTTCCCATCCTTCAATCTTTCCAGCGGCACGGACCAGCCTTGCTCACTTTCCATGAATTTAATATCCTCGAATATTTGCCTCCTTTTTACCCCTTCTGCAACTCCGGTGTATTCATATAATGCATCATTACAAGCTGAAATAAGGTCGTCAATAAAATACCTACGACCAGGGTTGCTAAAACACTGGTCTAAAGCATGATACCTTATTATAGCATGTTTATTTGTTGCCACTACTTCGTTTGTTTTATTTTAATTTCTTCTATTTTCTCCAGCAACTCCGTTCGCACTAATTCAAAAGCGGTTGCCTGGTCGTATTTTTCTGTTGGCCGTATGAGGGCTGCTATGTCACCAATAAATTCATCGTCCTGCATTTTGGCCTCCATGTTTTGCAGATATACTTTTTGCGTTGGAGGTTCATCTACTACAAAATCCATATAGGCATGATAGCATTGGAGCAGGGCATCTTTATCCATACCGGGCACTTGCACCAGTGCCTTGTACATATCATATAAGTCACGGCCTTTTCTGCGTTGGTATAAGGCCCTGAGCTTTGTTCCCAATAGTTCTTCTAATTGGTAGGTGGTGATGTTGCAGGCACCGGTAAACCATGAGGAATTTACCTGAAAGGGAAATTGCTGATACCCCAATACGGTGAAATGTTCCCGGCAATTGGTTTCTACTTTGAGGCGGAGGTTTTGCACCGGAGGAAACTCAGATTCAAAACGGTATTGCAGGGTAAAATTGTTTTCTTTCTGCTTCCGGGCAGGGTCTCCTAAAAAGGCCAGCCTTTCTCGTAAACGGTCCACCACAGGGCCGAATGGCTCTGCAGTGATTTGCACTAAATCAATATCCTCGGAGTAGCGTGGTTGCGGATTTAAATACAGCTTGTGCAAGGCCGTACCACCCCTGAAAGCAAGGCTTTTTGCCAGAAACTCATCGGAGAATATTTCTACCAAGGCACGGCAAATCACCAGGTCTTGTTCTACCTGTTCGTTGGTTTGCCAGGGCACCTGACTGGCCCATTCTGTTATGTATGCCTGTGGTATCATTCGTCAAGTTCTATTGTAGTGTTTACGATTACTTTCCATCTTTCGTCTGATGCAAAACCTTTGGCCGATGCTGAGGCTTTTAGCGGTATCCGAAACAAAGGGGCATTGTTCTTTTGCAAGGCCATGTACAAGGCGTTGGCCAGCGGCTGGTTGTCAAATACTTTATCCAGCAGATACCCCAAACGCTGCAAGGCAGTTACCGGAACATGCTGCAGCAGATTGGCATCAAATGTATTGGGTTGAATACTTTCGGCTAATTCAGCCAAAACAGTGGCCACCCTGTTGATGCCACCCACCCGTTTGGCGTATTGTATCAGATCGGTGGCTGTTAGGGCAGGGTTTGAAATTTTTAAGTATCCGGCCTCGGTTTTTCGGGTGTCTAATAGTGTTGCCGGTATATCTTTTTTGCTGATGTAGTTCAGCTTCAGCCCTTTTTTCTGCATAGGCCGCAGCACAGGAAAACCTGTAACCACAAAGAACTCCTGTGGCTGCTGGTGCGATGCTCCATGATAAGCGGCTGCGTTTAACAAAGCCAGGTAATAAGGCCGGTCCAATTCCTTCATAAACGCATCTAAAAACAAGGTGGGGGGAAGGATTCCCTTTGACCTGTATTGGGGCGGTATGATGAGGTAATACCCTTTGTGGATGGAAATAATCTGCTCTTTATCTACCAGCCTTTTCAAGGCAAACTTATTGGCCGTATCTGACTGCTCGGGAAAATCCGCACGGAACTGGTGCAGCGCAAAAGCATATTTACCCTTAGCCAGCAGGTGGTTTACCCAATCTTCTGCACTCTTATGTTGCCTTGAATCTTCCAAGAGAGTAATTTTTTGCGAAAGGTAGTGAAATCCACTACCTTTTGCAAATGTTTTCTCTTTTTTTCCTTTGTTTGATTCTGGTGGGATTTTGGGATTTCAGGATTTTAAGGAAGCTAAGGAAACTAAGGGCTAACTGCCCTTAGCTTCCCTTAAATCCTGAGTTTCCTTAGCATTGGGATTCAGGTAATGGTCTTGCTTTTCCCTATGAATCAGCCCCCGTTTGCAGAAGTCGGTAATGTACCCTTCGGCTGTTTTATCGGGTATGGACATAGAGGCGGCAATTCTCAGGTACTCCTGCCTGTTGAAGCTGGCTGGCAGGGCATCCAGATACCTTTCTTTTTGGTTTTTACGCTTGGGCATTGGGGCATCTTGTGGTAGTTCGGAAAATACCTTACTGGCATGTTTCACCAATACACGGACCATCTCCAACGTGGTTTGAAAGTCTCTTTCCTCACAAATGATGCGTTCCGGCAAGTCTCCATGTTCCATAATCCGCAAAGCGGATAGGATCATGGCAATACGGAAAGCAATCAAACCCAAACGCCTGATTGTTGCCATGTAGTCAAGCCCCTGCAAGCTGAGGTAGGTATTTTGGATTTGCTCAAAGAAGGCGTTGAACTGCTCTTGCTGTTCTGCCGTAAGGCAGAACAGTATTTCAGGGTTTGCCATCAGGGTTTGGTACAAACCAAAAAAGTCATTGCCTAACTGGTCAAAGTAATCGTCTAAGCCATTATCAGACGAATTGGCGAATACATTTTTCCATACCGGCTGAATGTTCATGAAATAGAAAATGAAACGGCTGAATAAGCCGTTTTCAGCATTCGGGATAAGGGCAGATACTTGCTTGGGTGTTCCGGTGAACATGCCTGAAAGGCATGGGCTTTCAATATCTACATACTCTCTGTCTGTTCTCCGGTAGTATGATATTGTTTCGTGGTGAAAAGCCTTGCGGAAACCATCGCTGTAATTGCCGTAATCGGTTTTGAATGCTTGTGCCAGGGTGTCGCCTTCTGTTTCAAACATTAAGCCTCTGCCTTCGTTGTCGAACAACAATTGAAATACTCCTGTTGTGCTGTTGTTGGCCGGGATGAACAACATTTTTTCAGGCGGCTTGTTGGGCTTCTCAGCACTTGCATCTTTGCCTTTCTTTTCGTTGTACTCCATCATTTCCAATTCATGCTGCTGCTTCATCAATTTGGCTTGCTCCCTCAAATGTTTATGAATGGGCTTTACCAGTTGTTTGCAGTGTACCAACCTGCCTTTACCTGCTGATGCCTGAGCCGTGATAAAAATGTACAGGTTTGAGAAAACCTTTTTGCCATCGTAGATACCGTATAGCTTCTGAAAACAGGCACTGAGTGAAACGATAGTGCCTAACAAAAGAATGTCTCTTTCTTCATTGAATGAAGCAATCTTGACAACCTTTTGCAGAAACTCAGGAAGCTGAGGATAGATAGATTCAGGGAAAGTTGGTAACTGTACTTTTTGCTGCTCGGTGTATTGCGGTGTAACCGCAATGTTTACACCTGCTTGCTTTGCATGAAAGAAGAATGTTTTCAACGTAACACCGTGACCAGTTGCCTTTAGGCAATTGGTGTATTGTGTATCACATTCTGTTGTTGAGTAATCAGCATAAAACTTACTGATGCGGTGAAAATATTCTCTGCCTGATTCACCAAAAGCATCTGCAAAAGCAAATCCAATATCCCGCCAATCGCTGTAAGCGGTTGCAATGTCAATTTGCTTCGCTTCGATTTGCTGAATGATTTTTTCAACTTCTGCTGCATCGGTAGTGGCTTCTACTTTCTGCGGTTCAGTATTTATTTGTTGTTGGATTGGTTGCTCCAACCAATCCAACGGATTGAATATCTTTTTCTCCATTGATTATAAATATTTGGGATTGATAAATGCACCTGCATCCTCTGCTAAGAAGCAGGCTCTTGAAACGTCCTTACCTGATTGGTCAACTTCCAACTGGTAAGTGTGCTTGAGGTAATTGGCAATGGCCTTGAAATAATCATGGTGCTTTGCCTTTGTCAAGTCAATTGGTATTACCCACTTTAGGCCGTCACCAGAAGGAGAAACAAACAATAATTCTGTTTCAAAGTATTCATCCTTCAGTAGCCGGTCTTTCAATTCAGGTACATTACCAATGTGATCAAAGTCAATTGTGATTAAGCCTGAGTGCCTGAGCAATGACTTGTCATTGCGTTTTGAGAATGTGCCTGAAAAGGTCACATAATCAAAAACGGATGCTTTGTATTTCCTTGCTTCCTGCTTATCGGATATGCTGCGAAGTGTACTTGTACACTGAGCAAATTGATTGCCTTTAAGCAAGTGGTACACTTGCAACAAATTGATTTCTTTGAATGGAACCGTATTTGTTACTGGTGCTTTGAAATAACTGAAAGCAGGGATTGGCACTCTTACAGGCTGAGGTTGCGGAGCAACCGGAGCAATGATATTATCACTGTAAAAGCCTTTTTGCTTACCAATACGCAAGTAGAGTTCTTCATTCAGCTTTTGGCACAATTCATCACCTTGTAATTGGTAATGCAATGCAGCGAAGTCAAAGGCATCGCCTTTGCTGATGCTGTTCTCTAAATCGTAATGCTCTGCACAATTATTTACTATCTGAATTTTCAATGTTGGCTTGTTGTCATTGAAAGGGTTCTTAGTGGGCTGGCAGTCCCTTCCCGAAAGGGAAAGGACTGTTTCACCCGGATAGTAATGCCGCAACACATGGGAATAGATTCTAAGCCCGTAGTGTGTTTTATCCAAAATGGCTGTTTTACTTATTTCCATCACCTGTTGATTTAGCTTGTGAGTAATTGGATTGCAACAGGTTTTCTATGTCCTCAACCTTGTAGTAAAACTTGCCATTGATGCGGCTGTATGGAAGCGTTCCGTTATCCCGAAGGGATTGAAGGGTACGCTTGCTAATGTGCATGGTGTGCATTACGTCTTGGCCATCAATCCATGTTTCTTTGAAGTTCTCCAACTTGGATTTCTTTAGTGCCAACACATAAGCCCTGATTACCTCAAAGTCCTGGGAGAGTTGCAGGAGCAGATTCATAACTTCTGTCATAGCTGTTTCCTCCCTTTTTTAATGAGATAATCTGCTGCCTTGCTTTCTATTTCATCCTGCGTAGTGGTGCGGTTGCGAAGCAACCATTCATCCAGTTCCGCCCTTCTGAAATAGATTTTCTTCCCGTTGGGCTTGTAATGCGGTATAGCCCCGGTACTGGTTAGCTTGTACAGGTGTGACTGCGACAACTCTAAGTAGTCGCAACACTCGTTAAAATTCAGTACGTCCTTGCGTACCAAGTTCTGGCTCTCAATGAGCTTTTCAATCTTTTCAAGACGTTTTAATATTTCGTCCATTGTCTTACTTATTAATTGTTAGAAATGGACTTCTGGCCAAAAGTCATCACCGATTCCCGATGACGATACAAAGCTCAGAATAAGGCTTTGGTAGTCTTGAAAATGGAAATTTGGGCAAGGCTAAAAGCCTTGCCAGTAAAGGGTTTCAGAAAAAGAGTGGAAATTTGAAATGGTAAATTGACAGCAAATTACCGCAATTCAGGAAGTCGGTAATTTGTCAATCCAATATTTGCTGCTTACAAAATCAGCCAATTCATCAGGCTTATTCGCCCAGGTACGGAATTGTTTATCTGTATTGGAGTTGTAGCGGTGGTCTAAAAACTTGCGAATATCAACAGGCTTAATCTCCTTGTTCTTTGGGAACTGCCGCTTGTTGAAGTAGCCCTTCTTAATCAGGGTTTGGAATATGGCTGCCAGTTCTTGTATTTGGCCGTGCTGGTTTTTGAAGTTGTAGTTTTCATCAATCAATTCATGTGAGAAAAGTTCCTCCTCAAATCGGGAGAACCTGCCTGAATCTTTGATGATAGCTTCATAAGGAATGATGCCTTTCTTCTCTGTACGAAAATCAAATGCTTTTACTGTAAACTGCACCGTTTGAGGCTTTGCCGTAACCTGCGAAGCAGGTAAAGGCAAGTTGAGTTTTACTGCTTCTATAATGAAAGATTTTGAAGGAGCTTGCTCCGAAAAATATTGCTGATGCAATTCTTCTTCTGATATGGCTTCTTCCTTTAAGTGGCTGGAGAATGTTTCCTGAATCTCCAAGTAAATTCTTATGAGTTGATATTTGAGGTATTGGAGAATGTACGCTTCATCTTGAATTTTGCTTTCAGGTGTGGAGGCTTTTGAAGCTGCTGAAAGCTGCTGAAAAAAGTATTGGCTATCATCAATTACCTTGCTTACTTCTCTCAGTTTTTGTGATAGGACTTTTGTAAGTGTGGTATGTACCCAATACTGCTTTTCTTTTTCATTCAATGCACCGGCAATGATTTGCTGAAAGTTGTTTAGGTAGTTTGTTGCTTCATTCTCAATTATTGAAAAATAGTACTTCCGCTTTGCTGTCAATGGTTTTGGAAAATCAACTTCATAAAGTGGCTGAAAAGAAAAATGCTCCTTGCTGATGCCTTGCATCAGTTCTTTGTATTTGGTTTCTGCAACTTCTCTGTTAGTCCAGGGGCGAAGCTCCAAGAACAAAATTTTGTGATATAGATTTAGTTCATTGTTCATAAGTCGAGTACAATTTTATTAGCAGCTACCTTCTTCTTGTCGTCAATAATCTTTGCATATATCTGCGTTGTTTTTAAATCCTTGTGACCTAATAATTTTGATACGGTGTAAATGTCCGTTCCTAAAGTTAATTGTAATGTGGCGTAGGTGTGCCTTGCACAATGGAAGGTGATTGTTTTTGTTACACCTCCACGCATTACCCATTGTTGCAATTTGAGGTTATGCCATGCACTGTATTTTAAGCCAATGAAAACACGGTCCTCCGGGTTTCCTCTTTCACCCAATAAGCCGAAGGCTTGCTCTGATATTGGCAATGTTTCTGCTCCTTTGGTTTTCTTCTGCCGGAAGCGTATGTAATAACCAACTTCTTTGCTATGCTGAACTTCTGACCAAACCAACTTCTGAACGTCTGACCAACGGAGGCCAGTCATTGCACTGAAAAGGAAAGCGGTTTTTAATAATGGTATTTCACATTCAGCTTTTGCAACTGCTTGCAGTTCTTCATAGGTGAGAAATTCTCTTTCAGGTTCACCGGGCTTGATGCCGTCCACAAGGTCGGCAGGGTTCTGCTTGATGATGCCTTCTTTGTATGCTTGCTTTAATGCTGCCCGGATTTTGTTGAAGTAGCTGCTTTGTGAATTTTGGGATAGTGGCTGCTTGCTTGGTGTCTTTGCCTCTTTCATTAAGTACTCCCTGAAACCATCCAACCAGTTCTTATCTACCTGCCCAAATGAAACGTCAAACTTCACATACTTTTTGAGGTGCTTCAATGCACTGTCCCAATTATCATAATTGCCCTGGCTGCTTTTCCTTTTCTCCGCTAAGTACTCCACATAACGCAAGAAGCTGCCTTTTAACTTGCTCTGATCCTGAAAGCCATAAATACCGTTCTGTATTTCTATCTGCCGCTTTGAACGGATGCTTTCAGCCAGTGCAAGGGTTTCCTTGTTGGATTCTTTCTGCTCCTTTGTGAGCTTGCCTTTCTCCGGCTCTGGAAACAAGTACAGTTCCAAATATTCATACTCCCTTTTTCCCTTGTGGTAGTAATCAAGATAAAGGCTGACCTTATCGCCCTTGGTGCGTTGTCTGAGTGTTACTTTCATACGGCTTGTGTATTAAAGAGATTATCAATTGCCTTTCGTGTGATGATTGTGCGACTGCCAACCTTTCCAACTTGGAGTTTGTTGCCGGATATAAGGCGGTGTATAGTTCTGCGGCTTGCACCAATAAGTTTTGCAGCTTCATCAATGCTGAGAAACTCTTTTTGCTGTAATGCAATGTCAAATGATTGCTGCGGCTGTTGCTCGGGCTTTGCCTGAGCTTCTTTGAAGTTGTTCAACTTTTCTTCCCGCTTCAGTTGCTTATAGTGGCGACTGTTGCAGGTGTGGCCGCAATACTTTGTAGTTAGCGTTTTAGCTGTGTACTCCTTACCGCAGTAGAGGCATTTTTTGGTGATTTCTATGTTGCTTGCCATGTGCCTGTATTTGTCCTTTAGTGCCTTTGTGTGTCAGAGTGTGTCTATGTGTGACATTTTCTCTCCAACTTGTTGCCCAACAAAAAGGGCAACTTTTCAGGGCAACAATCTGGCAACAAATATAAGCAAAAAAGAGTAGTTTGGCAACAAATAAAGGAAAGTAAAAACGGATGAAACTCAACAAAAACAAGCACTTAGAAGAAATAGAAAAACAAATTACTTTCCGATACAAAACTTAGAAAAAATATTGGCCAATAAATCATCTGTAGTTACCTCGCCTGTTATTTCTGCCAGGTGGAACAAAGCCTTTCGTATATCAAGAGCAAGAAGCTCTCCGCTGATACGCATGTCAATTCCATTAAGCACCTGCTGAAGTGTGTCAGCAGTATGTTTGAGCGCTTCATAATGTCGCAGGTTGGTGATGATTATATCGTTTTTAATTTCATCCTTTCGCACCGCAACTACCAAACGTTGTTTAAGCAATTCCATTCCGATATTATTTTTTGCGCTAATGCTTACCGTTTCCTGATTAAATGCCGAAGTATGTGTAAGTGCATCGGTTTTATTGGCAACCGGAATAACGATAGCCGGATATGAACTGAACAATTTTAGTTCCTCTGTTAATTGTTCAGCAGTTGTTAACGTTGCATCAAAAACATACATAATAATGCTCGCTTTTTGTAGTTTTTCAAATGCTCGCTCTATCCCAATCTCTTCAATGGCATCGGAGGCATGTTGCCTGATTCCTGCTGTATCAATAAGTCTGAAAGTAATGCCATCTATTACAAAAGCTTCTTCAATTGTATCTCTTGTAGTTCCTGCGATATCGCTTACAATTGCACGCTCCTCATTGATAAGTGCATTGAGTAAAGTTGATTTACCTGCATTGGGTTTGCCTGCAATAACAGTTGGTATTCCATTTTTAATGGCATTTCCATAATTAAATGAATCGAGAAGGTTTTGTATGAGTGCAGCAATTTGAGATACCAATACCAATAATTCTTCTCGTGCTGCAAACTCTACATCCTCTTCACTAAAGTCTAATTCAAGTTCGATGAGAGAAGCAAAATTTACCAGTTGTGTACGCATCTGGTTTATTTGTGCACCAAACCCGCCACGCATTTGCTGCATGGCCATTTTGTGGCTTTCGGCACTATCACTGGCTATGAGATCGGCCACTGCTTCAGCCTGACTCAAGTCTAATTTTTTATTTAAAAATGCCCTGAGGGTAAACTCGCCCGGCTTGGCTAAACGACAATCGTGCTGCACCAGCAGCTGTAAAATTTGTTGCTGTATATAAGTTGATCCGTGGCAACTTAATTCTACCGTGTGTTCACCGGTATAAGATTTTGGCGCAACAAATAAAGAAGCCAAAACCTCATCAATAATGCGGCTACCATCAGTAATTTTGCCAAAATGAATGGTATGACTTGCCTGCGCTGCAAGGTCTTTCCCTTTAAAAAGAATATTCACAATTTCTATTGCTCTGCTGCCACTTACGCGTATTACACCAATAGCACCTGTGCCTGCCGGTGTGGCCAATGCACAAATGGTATCGTTTAAATCTGAATGGAGGTGAGCACCCATAGCCGGCAAAGTTAACAAATACCTGCAGATTACTTTTCAGAAAAGAGCTAAAGCAGAACTTAGTTCCTATAAAACAGAATCAATACAAACAAAATGGACGAGTAAAAACTGATATTAATTATATTTTGATTGAAGGCAAAGCACCATATTCGTTGAAAATATCAAGTGTAAATGCTTAACAAAAAATTACATTACCTATCTGCAGAAGAAGTGGTTTCTCATATCCAATCCGGGCAGCGGGTATTTTTACATGGAAGTGCCGCTACGCCTGTGGCCTTAGTGAATGCACTTATAAATAGAACCGATTTGGAAAATGTGGAGTTGGTTAGCATAAGTACCTACGGTATTGATTTGAATAAGGATATCTTGGAGGGCCGCTTTTACATAAACTCACTTTTTGTTTCGGAGAGCACGAGAGTAGCAATAAACTCAGATCGCGGAGATTATATCCCGGTTTTTTTAAGTGAGATACCTAAGCTGTTTACTAAAAATATATTGCCCCTTGATGTGGCTTTACTGCATGTTTCTCCTCCGGATAAACATGGATTTTGCTCACTGGGCACTTCTGTTGATGTGGCCCGTGCAGCTATGCAAAGCGCCAATCTGGTTATTGCACAGGTTAACCCAAACATGCCGCGCATGCACGGAGATGCATTTATACCTGCATGGATGATTGATTATGCGGTATGGGTTGAAGACCCCTTGCCTGAAGTGAGCTATGCAAAAGATTTTAATGATGTGTATGACCGTATTGGAAAAAATGTTGCAGAACTGGTTGAAGATGCTGCTACCCTGCAGCTGGGTATTGGCACCTTACCTGATGCAGTACTTAAAAATCTTGGACATCTAAAGGACCTGGGCTTGCATACGGAAATGTTTTCCGATGGCGTGATACCGCTGATTGAAAATGGCATTATTAATAACAGTCGAAAAAATATTATTAAAGATTACTGTGTGACTGGTTTTGTGCTGGGTACCAAAAAACTTTACGATTTTATTGATGACAATCCGCTGATAAAAGGACTTGACATCAGCTACGTGAACAACCCGAACGTAATAAGCAGAAATCCCAAAGTTACTGCCATTAACAGTGCCATCGAAATTGACTTAACCGGGCAGGTTTGTTCAGACTCCATAGGAGCTTATCAGTATTCAGGCATTGGCGGACAAATGGACTTTATGAGAGGTGCAGCATTATCGGAAGGTGGGAAACCAATCATTGCCATTCCTTCAACAACAAAAAAAGGAGAATCGCGCATTGTGACTTATTTAAAAAAAGGTGCCGGAGTGGTTACCACACGTGGCCATATACATTGGGTAGTTACCGAATATGGTAAAGTAAATTTGTATGGATTAAACATGGAGCAACGCGGCAAAGCATTAATCAGCATAGCACACCCTGATCACCGTGAACAGTTAAGTAAAGAATTTACTACACGATTTAATCTGTGAGCAATTGAGTGATGCAAAGACAAAATGTCTATGCGTCAGGTCCGGTTTCGTTGCTATTGGTGTTATTTTTTGCTGCCTTTTTTCGTTTCTTCTTTTTCTTTAAAAACTTTTGCGCAGCATCTACTCCATAATTAAGCACCACTTCTTTAAGCAACTGAATGAGGGTATCTTTTACCGTTCCTCCTGTTGCGGTTTGTATAAGTGGTGCTACTACCTCTCCTGCTGTTTCGATTAAGGTATTGCCCTTAAACGGATTTATTTGTGCCCATAGTATTTTACGGGAATTGGCCTTAATATAAGCACCTGTTTCTGACAAATCCTGTTGCTTGGCTTCCAGCAATAACTGCACCCGCTCTTTCTCTAGATGCAAGGTTTCCAGATCTATAATTTTAATTGGTTTCATCGGCTGAAAAGAATAAACGAATGATTGTATTGATAACCGGGCGGTGAATCATTGCTTTTTTAAACAGCAGAACCATTAAAAATAAAAGTACATAAAAAGCACCCACTACGCCAAAGCCTATTGAATAATCAGCCCAGTATGCACTGAAATAAATTCCTGCACCTACACTTAGAAAGAGCAGACAAAAAAATCCGGTGAATAATAAAACCAAGCTGCTAATCATGTAAGCAGTAACCTTTGCCGATTTTTCAGCAGTTTCTATTTTAAGCAATTCTAGCCGCAGATTAACATAATCACATACCTCATCATAGGCCTTACCCAAAATGTCTTCGTCTTTCACCTGTTCCATTTGCGAATTTATTTTTAAGCAAATTAGTCAACTTTTTTGTAAACTCACTTTAAATAAGTAGTCTGAATTACATCATATTTTTCATCCGATTAATTTATATGCATATTTGAAGCATGCATCTGAATAATCGGCAACTATTTTTAAACAGGCAGGCACAAACGACACATTTCCCATTATTACTTGAGTTTGAAAAAGCATCTGGCATTTATTTGTATGACAAAAGTGGCAAAGCTTACATCGATTTAATTTCGGGAATAAGCGTAAGCAGCCTTGGGCATGGCAATAAGCGGGTAAATGATGCTATTAAAAGTCAGGTTGACCAGTACATGCACCTGATGGTATATGGTGAATATGTTCAGGCTCCACAGGTAAAACTTGCAGAGAGGCTAACAACGTTGTTACCATCGGTATTAAACTGCGTGTATTTTGTTAACTCAGGTGCTGAGGCAACCGATGGTGCGCTTAAACTAGCCAAACGGGTTACAGGCAGAACGGAAATCATCGCATTTAAGCAGGCCTATCATGGTAGCACACATGCAGCTCTTAGCCTGAACAGTGAAGAATATTATAAAAATGCTTTCAGGCCCTTATTACCTGATATCCGTTTTCTTGAGCACAACCAGACTGCCGAACTAGATAGTATAACACAACGAACAGCTTGTGTGGTGGCTGAGGTCATTAGAGGAGAAAGCGGATATATTGTATCAGATCCTGATTTTTTATCGGCACTTCGTGCAAAATGTAACAGTACTGGCGCATTACTCATTTTTGATGAGATACAATCAGGAATGGGCCGGAGCGGAAAAATGTTTGCCTTTGAGCACAGCGGAGTGGTACCTGATGTGTTGCTGCTAGGCAAGGCACTAGGTGCTGGCATGCCAATAGGCGCATTCATTGCTTCCAAAGAAATGATGATGCAATTGGCAGAACAACCTATGCTAGGCCATATCACTACTTTTGGAGGTCATCCGGTGGTTTGCGCGGCTGCGCTGGCTGGTTTGGAAGAATTGCTTTCACATAACTGGATAGCTGAAGTGGCAGACAAAGAATTATTATTCAGGCATTTGCTAAAACACCCTGCTATCAGGCAAATTAGTGGAAAAGGGCTCATGCTTGCACCTGAACTGGAGAGCTTTGAGCTGAATAAAAAACTCATAGATTCCTGTATATCAGATGGTTTAATTGCCGATTGGTTTTTATTTGCCACCCATAAACTCAGAATTGCGCCACCCCTTATCATTACCCGTGAGGAAATTGCACAAGCGTGCGATATTATTATTAATAACCTTAATTTAATTTTAAATACCCGTTAAACCTTTTGTATCTTTGGTTATCAGAAGCAGTATAAAAAGCAAAAAGTAGTATGCATATGAAAAAAATAATTCAATTCGGTTTGGCAGCAATGGTTGTTGCGGGCCTTTCATTAAACAGTTGTAAAAAAGATGACGACACCATGGACGATGGTCTTGAGCAATCAGAATTATCGTCTGATGAAAGCAGCCACAGCAATGAGCTGGAAGCATCATTAAACGAGGCTGATGTTACCATTTCTTCAAGCGGCTTAGGCAAAGGCCCGGGCATACCCGGGGCAAAGGTTAACGACAGCACTTTTATCAGCCAAAAGAAAATTGTAATTACCTATGATGGATTAAGCGGTGACGGATTAAGAAATCGCAGTGGTGTGGTGGTTTTACAACTCATAAGCGGTAACAAATGGAGTGATGCAGGTGCGGTTCTTCAAGTGGAAGCACAAAACCTGAAAGTTACACGCGTTAGTACAGGAAAATCGGTAGTGATTAATGGAGTGCATTATATCACCAATGTTACCGGTGGCAAAGCTTATGTAAATAGCAACGTAATCCATAAGGTAAGAGGAAATACCGAAGTGAGTTTTGATAATGGTACTATGCGCACATGGCAGGTAGCCAGAAAAAGAACATTTACCAATACTAGTGGACAGCTTGGCCTTAAAGTAGAAGGCGACACTGCAGTTGGCGGATACAGCAATGTGGTGGTTTGGGGAGTTAACAGAAGAGGAACGGCATTCTATACACAACTTACTACTCCGCTTACATTTAATAGCCAATGCACAAGCAGGCCTGTTTCAGGTATTAAGGTACACAATGGTTTAGTTAAATCAATCTCCGTTACTTTTGGTGTAGATGAATCAGGAAATCCATACAGCGGTACCGGATGCCCTTATGGTTTTAAGATAAATTGGGAGGACAGAAAAGGAAATGCAAGAACTGCCGTTGTGTCTTACTAAAAAAAATATTCCAGCTAAAAAAAGCGACCTCTAACGGGTCGCTTTTTTTATGGAGTTGGCCTCAATGTTGCCTTAAAATCTGCTAATGTTTTAAATAAATTTCTAAAAACATAATCCTGAATATATACTACATCCTCTTCGTTATTCAGAAAAGCAAAATACTTATCACGGTCTATTGTTAACTTATTCCCTTCCTCATCAAATTGCTGAGTTGATCTTCGATTAACACCTTTCTTATGTATCTGAAGCCGTATTGCTTTCCCCGTACTTTTTTGCTTAACTTCCATGATGCAGTAAACAGGTGTTGTACGGATTGAATCATTCTGAATAGGTTTAATATCCTCTACATAACCTTCAAAATATATATTGCTGAAAGATGCGGTATAATATTTAAGAAAGCCTATATCGGCTGAATGTATCCGGTTGTTACTATCTTTTAAAACCGGGGTGGTTCCTGTATTATCAATGATAAAAGATGCCGATATATCTTGCGGATAAGATATGCTGATGGTTGAAATGTCTTCAGCCGGTAACACAAATACTTCTTTTGTTTTCCACCTGATGGCTTCCGTGTTAAAGCGTGGTGTAAGGTATCCTACAAAACCTGAAATATGCGTAACATATGGTGTTGAAGCCCCCTCTATCATCATGAAAGTTCCGGTATTATCATTTGTTTGACCGCCTACATAGATGGTTTTAATAAGTTTATCTTCGTTAAAAAACTCTGCTTTAACGGCATTGGCAGCCATTCTAGCAACAACGGTGTTAAACTCACTTTCTGCAAGTGGGTTTCTAACCTGTACTTGTTTCATGGTTTGTTTGAGTAAGTCAATCTTTTTTTGATCGGCCTTATACATGCCATTTACAAGCCAAGTTTGGTCAGGTTGCTTCTGCAGCAATACGGTCCTGCCTGTTTTATCTGCTAAAAATATTTTGGTTATGGAGGCAGTATCATGAATGGCAAAATCTTTTAGTTCACCTTTAAAAGTTGTCCAGGGTTTATTAATCACCAGTAAATAGCAAGCAATGCCTGCCATCAGCAATACCAATAAAATTATAATGTTTCTGTTCATATTTATACTGCCTGCTTATAAACGTACTTGCGTTTGCGCACCCAACGGTTAATGCCTCCGAAAAATAATACCAAAGCCAATGGCGCCAGCATATTGATTGCCTGCCAAGTTCCTTTTTCCTTTTTAATTTTCCCTTTATTGAGCAGTCTTAGGGTAATCTCTTTACCGCGTACTTCTATAATTCCTGAATCATCACATAGGTAGTCGATACAATTGAGCACAAAGCGTTTGTTGCCGTATTGCTGATTGGTATACCGATTATATCCCAGGGGATAAATTTCACCTGTTGATTTTTTGCGTTGGTTGCGAATCACATCACCATCAGCAACTACAATCATTTTATTAGAGCTGATTTTTTCCTTGAATGGCAATTCACTTGATTCACCTGCACCCATCCGATATTGAAAGATGGAAGTAAATTCTCCTTCAAGCAATACTGCAAGAGGTATGTTTCCTTTGGTAAACATATCCGGCTCAGGTCTTACACGAGCCATATTTAAATCAACCCTAACGGGAGATGGCACCGCACGCGCAAAAGGTGAAGTTTGCAGCAATACTGTTTTCCTTATTTTTTTGTTTGATGTTGTATCTATTCCGGATGCAAATTGAAACCAAACCGGGTCCATGTTTTTTACAATTGGATGATCAATAACCGAAGCTGCTGTTGGATAAAATAACCAAGGTAATAATTTTTGCTGCGGCAAGCCATTGCGCATTCCGGCCAAAATGGGGATGGCTTCACACTGAATATCTTGAATCAGATTATAATTAACCCGCACACCATATCTGAAAAGCATATCATCCAGATTCAGCTGATAACTGCCGCTCATGAACATAGGTTCTTTTTGCAAACTATCCATATCGGCAATTTGTGAATCGATAAACCACAATATCTTTCCACCATTCATAATGTATTGATCTAGTTTAAACTTATCATACTCGGTAAAAGCGGTTGTAGGCTTGGCAATAATTATACCCGTATAATTATTTAACTCCTGAGGCGGAACCATGGTAAGCGGAATGCGCTTTACATCATAATATTGTTCTAATTCAGCTTTGGCCTCTGCTACATCCCATTTATCCAGCTCACCATGATCTTCGAGTATGGCAATTCGCTTCACTTTTTTTTCAGTTACCTTTCTTAACGCATTGGCAATTTCATATTCAAGTAATTCAATGGAGCTATTGATTACTTCCTCAGGCGCTGCACCGAACTGTCCTTTGAGCAGATTTACTGCAATTTCTTTGCCTTTATAATAAAAGAGAGCCCCCGGCACAATAATTTTCTGCGATAGTTCATCGTCTTTTTTGATCTGTACGCTGGTTGGCTGTAGGCCTTTGGCTCCAAGTTCCTGCACAATATCACCGGATTTTTTCGCATCGGCTTCGGCAAAAGGATCAATGAATTCATATTGTATTTGTCCGCCCGAATAAGCCCTAAATTCATCCAACATCTCGCGGGTTGATTTGCTTAGCCGCTTAAAGCCTGCAGGAAATTCACCTTGCAAATAACATTTTATATACAACACATCGTCAACCTTTTTAGCCAGATTAATGCTGGATGTTGAAAGGGAGTAGCGCTTCTCCTTGGTTAAATCTATTCTAAAAAAATATCTGGATAAAATAAGGTTCAGGAATACGAGCACAGATAGCATCAATACCAGTTCAACAATTGCCTGTGATTTATATTTCCTTCTTTTAATAGCTTGTATTTTATTCTTCATATCCTTCTCTCCTTTACCATTTGCGTGAACCAAAAACTGTTTTAGTTGCCCAGATAAAAGCCACTATAATGGATAAGAAATATAAAACATCTCTTGAATCTATCACTCCTCTGCTGATGGATTGATAATGCGCGCTGATACCAAGCGATGCAATAACCGCATCGAGAGATCCCAAAAGTTTAAAATCAGCAAACAGATCGAACAAAGAATAAAATCCGTAGCACAAAAACATAGAGATGATAAAAGAGACAATTTGATTATCGCTGATGCTGGAGGAGAAAATTCCGATTGCAACAAAACAACTGGCCAGAAAAAACAAACCTAGATAAGAGCCCCAGGTGGCACCAATATCCATATTGCCTTTGGTGGCTCCCAGCTGATAAACAGTATAGAAATAGATAAGCGTTGGTAAAATAGAGAACAGAACCAATGCCACTCCGGCAAAATATTTACCTAAAATAATTTGTAAATCGGTTAAAGGCTTGGTTGTTAAAATTTCTATGGTGCCAGCTCTTTTTTCTTCACTGAATGAGCGCATGGTAATGGAAGATATCAGAAAAATAAAGAGCCAAGGAGCCATGCTAAATAATGTATCCATATTGGCATAGCCCATATCAAACACATTATAATCGGGCAATATCCACATAAATAATCCGGTGGCTACCAAGAATACAATCATTACCACGTAGGCAATAAGTGAACTAAGGAATGCACGAATTTCTTTTTTAAGTATAATAAACATTATGCCCGCCTAGTTAAATTTTGAAATACTTTTTCCAATGATTCGCCCTCTGCACTCATGGAGAGCAATATCCATCCATTGCTTGCAGCAGCTACCGATATCTGTTCACGCAAATCGCCCTCACAGCGCAATACATATTTCTTACCATGTTGCTTTACTTCTTTCACGCCCTGAATCATTTTTAAGAAATCTACAGATATCTGCTGCTTTAACTCAATGGTAATTTGCATATCGCCACTTAAGCCTTGTTTCAGCTTACCTATCACATCATCAGCAACAATTCTACCTTTATTAATAATCACCACACGGTTGCACATACTCTCTACTTCTTGCATGATATGCGTAGAAAGAATTACCGTTTTATCTTTACCTATCTCTTTTATTAATGCTCTAATCTCTACCACTTGGTTAGGATCTAAACCGGTGGTCGGTTCATCCAAAATTAAAACCTGCGGGTTGTGAATCATGGCCTGAGCCAGGCCAACGCGTTGCTTAAATCCCTTAGAAAGCTGCCCAATTTTCTTGCTGCGCTCCGGTAACAAGCCAACACGCTCTATCATTTCATCAACTTTTTTCTGTGCATGAGATTTAACGCCTTGTACTTCGGCAGCAAATAATAAATACTCCTTTATATACATATCGGTATACAGTGGATTTAACTCGGGCAGATATCCAATATGCCTTCTAACATCAATAGACTGTTCAGCTACATCAAAACCGCAAACTGAGGCCTTTCCGCTGCTTTGCGGAATATAGCCTGTTAGAATCTTCATGGTGGTTGATTTACCTGCACCATTGGGCCCAAGGAATCCAAGAATCTCACCCGGCTTTACTGAGAAAGAAATGGAATCGAGTGCTTTCTGCACCCCGTAAACCTTGGTTAACTGCTCTACCTGTATCGACATATAGTTTATGGTCAGCAAAAGTATGAAAAAGGTTGACAAAGCAGGTTTACATAAAGGCAATGCTTTAGGCTGCATGCATAAAAAATGCGCCACAGCCCCCCACTCTTCATAAACCCTAGTAAAACAAACAATTGAGCTGTTTTGCAATGCATGATGGCCGGGAATAAAACCACATTTTTTCCACAAAGTGGGGGAAAGTGGTGAAAAGTGGTTTTTTATTTTTAGTTTGCAGGCGAATCGAACCCAAAAAAATGGCTCAACTACACGGAGAATATGAATGTAAGCTGGATGCGAAAGGCAGGTTAATTATACCTGCAGCGCTCAAAAAGCAGCTGCCCAAAGCCGCCAAGGAGACCTTTTTCATTAATAGAGGTTTTGAGAAATGTTGTGTGCTTTACCCAAGCAATGAGTGGGAGCAAATTGCCACAGAGATCAATAAGCTGAGTGATTATATAAAGAAGGAGCGTGAGTTTAAGCGTTACTTTCTGCGTGGTGCCAGCCAACTCGAAATGGATAGTGCCTCGCGGGTACTTATTCCTAAACCCCTGCAGGAATATGCAGCACTTAAAACCGATCTGGTTTTACTGGCCTATGGCAACAAAATAGAATTATGGAGTAAGGCCAATTACGATAAAATGCTAAGTGAGGAGCCTGCGGATTTTTCTGCCCTGGCAGAAGAGGTAATGAGCAAGAAAGAAAGGAGGAACGATGACTGAGTATCACGTTCCTGTAATGCTGAATGAATGTATAGAAGGCCTCCATATCAACCCTAACGGAATTTATGTCGATGTAACTTTTGGCGGAGGAGGACACTCACGTGCTATATTAAATAAGCTTAGCAGTAAAGGCAAACTGGTTGCCTTTGACCAAGATGAAGATGCACGAAAAAATTTACCTGATGATGCACGTCTCGTTTTTATAGATCAAAATTTTGCTTTCCTTAAAAATCACCTTCGTTATCAGGAACTCATTCCCGTTGATGGCATTCTTGCTGATTTGGGGGTTTCCTCTCATCAATTTGATACCGATGAGCGCGGATTTTCATTTCGATTTGAAGATGCGTTGCTGGATATGCGCATGAGCAAAGAAAATAAACGCAGTGCTGCATATATATTAAATACATACACAGAAGAACAACTGGCTTCTGTTTTCTATCAGTATGGTGAGCTTAAGAATAGCCGTAAACTGGCCAAAGCCATTGGCGAAAGAAGAAAAAGTAAACCCTTTGAAAGCATTGCCGATTTAAAAACATGCCTGCAGCCGTTTACTCCCAAATTTAAAGACTACAAATTCTGGGCACAGGTATTTCAATCACTGCGCATTGAAGTAAATCAGGAGCTGGAGGTACTAAAACAGTTTTTGGAACAATCAAAAGATGTATTAAAAAGTAAAGGCCGTTTGGTGGTGATAAGTTACCATTCGCTGGAAGATAGATTGGTAAAAAACTTTATGAATAGTGGAAATTTTGATGGCGAGATGGAGAAAGATTTTTATGGTCAAATCATCAGGCCCTTTCATCCGGTAGACAAAAAAGCGATTACGGCAGGAGAATCAGAATTGGAATCCAATTCACGCGCAAGAAGTGCGAAATTAAGAATAGCAGAAAAAGTTTAACACTCAGCATACATACACAAGTTGACCAACAAAATAATCATAGAGAAAGAAAAATCAGAAGAACCATTGGTTGAGGAAAAACCAAGAGAGAAATCGAGGCTGAGCAGCACCATGCAAAAGGTGGCCGATTTTGACTTTAACATTTCCAACACCTGGTTGCTACAACAAATTCCATTCGGAGTTTTTGTTGTGGCATTGCTTCTGTTGCATATATGGAATGGTCACAACACAGAAAGGGTAATCAGAAAAACAGATAAACTCAACAAGGAAATAAAAGAGTTACGCTCAGAGTACATCAGTATTTTGAGCGAACTAATGAGTGAAAGCAAACAGTCTGCAGTTGCAAAAAAGCTCGATACGCTTGGCATTAAAGAACTAGTAACTCCTCCAATAAAAATAACCACTGGTGGCAACTAATATCAGAAAAGTCATATTAATCAGAACCTATACCGCATTTGCATTTGTGGCGGTATTTGCTATGGTTATTGTAGCCTATCTGTTTAAGATACAATACCTGGAAAAAAAGCACTGGCTTACTCTTGCCGATCATCTGAGTACAAGCATACAAACAGTTGAGCCTTCGCGCGGAAATATCTTTGCAGCTGATGGCAGCTTACTGGCAACATCTTTACCTATTTATGATTTAAGATTAGATGGCAAAGCCCCTGCGTTTGCGGATGAGGAAATTTTCACCAACCAACTCGACTCGCTTGCATACTGCCTAGCTACCGAGTTTGAAGACCGTAGCAAAGCGGAATACAAACGCATTTTAAGCGGAGTTAAAAATCGTGGTGATCGTTATTATCTGCTCAAACGTAAGGTTAGTTATACCCAGATGAAACGCGTAAAGCAATTTCCCATTTTTAGAGAAGGAAAGTACAAAGGAGGATTGACCATTGAAGAAAAAAACAGACGTGAGAAACCTTTTGACTATCTGGCTGAACGAACCATTGGTTATAGCGTAAAAGGAATTGCACCGGTTGGTATTGAAGGTGCGTTTGATAAAGAACTTGCCGGCAAACCGGGTAAGCGTGTAATGCAAAGAATTGCAGGCGGCACATGGATTCCGGTAAATGATGAAGAACAACAAATAGAGGCAAGAAATGGTCTTGATGTGGTAAGCACTATTGATGTAAACCTTCAGGATGTGGCAGAGCAGGCATTGCTTAATACCCTAATGAAAAACAATGCAGAATGGGGCACAGCAATTTTAATGGAAGTAAAAACAGGTGAGATAAAAGCGATAGCCAATCTCACACGCGTTACCGAAGGGCAGTATACCGAAAAGTACAATTATGCAGTTGGCGAAAGCTTAGAACCCGGCTCTACTTTTAAAATTACTTCCATGATGGCTTTGCTTGAAGATGACAAAGCACAGATGACAGATATGTATGATACCGAAGGTGGCAAGAAAAAGTATTTTGCCAATGCCACTATGTATGATGCAGAAGAAGGTGGCCATGGCTTGGTAAATTTTCAGCAGGCATTTGAGATTTCATCAAATGTCGCCATCTCAAAAGCGGTATTTGCTGCTTATAAAAACAATCCGGAAAAATTTTATAACCACCTCAAGCGTCTTAAACTAACCGACCCAATTGGCATTCAGCTGAGTGGAGAAGGTAAACCCCGCATCAAGCATCCAAGAGACAAAGATTGGTATGGTACCACCCTGCCATGGTCGTCTATAGGCTATGAGGTTAAAGTTACACCTCTGCAAATGGTTACACTTTACAATGCGCTTGCCAATAATGGTAGAATGGTTAAACCGGTTTTTGTAAAACAGATTCTAAAAACAGGTAAGCCGGTGAAGGAATTTAAAACAAGTGTGATGGTAGAGCAGGTATGCAAACCTTCTACGCTTAAAAATTTATATGCCATGATGAAGGGTGTCGTAGAACATGGCACTGCAACCAATTTAAAAAATCCCAATTACACCGTTGCAGGAAAAACAGGAACAGCGTTAGTTGCAGATGGCCGACTAGGCTATGCAAAACAAATTTACCGCTCATCATTTGTTGGATTTTTTCCTGCTGATCAGCCCAAGTATACCTGCATGGTTATGGTAAACGCACCATCAAATGGCATTTATTACGGTTCGCTTGTTGCAGGTCCGGTATTTAAAGAACTTGCCGATAAAGTGTATGCAACCAGCACCAACCTGCATAAGGAATTAAAATATGTTGTAACCACATCTGCCATGCAGTTGCCTCCTGCCGGAAATGGTTATGCAGCAGATCTAAAAGCCATACTCGATAAACTGAGTATATCATCACAATTAAAATCAGATTCCGAAGAAGAAAGCGGAAGCGAATGGGCAGCAACTGAAGTGCAGCAGCAGTTCGTAAAACTGCATGTGATTAAGTCGCAGAAAAATGTTATTCCTGATGTTAAAGGTATGGGGCTTAAAGATGCCATTTACCTGCTTGAAAATGCCGGACTCCGAGTTCAAACCGAAGGATATGGTAAAGTAAAATTTCAATCCATTAACCCTGGAGTTCCAGCAACCAAAGGTGCTACCATAAATCTCAGACTTGGATAAAAGTGAAACCGCTAGCTGAAATCATATCAAAACTGAATGCAGAAATAATCGGAGGTACGGATAAAAATATCACCATGCTAACCTACGACTCCAGAAAAGTGCAAAGCGGATGTGTATTTTTTGCCATCAAAGGAAGCTCTGCAGATGGACACAGATTTATGGATGAGGTTGCCTCCAGCGGTGCTGCTGCTATTGTATGTGAGCAATTACCTGTAAGGCTGCATACAGCTGTTAGCTATATAAAAGTAAAGAACAGCAGCGAAGCCATGGGTTTAATGGCTGCAGCTTTTTATAATCATCCTTCAAAAAAATTAAAACTTACTGCCATTACCGGAACCAATGGTAAAACAACAGTAGCGACTCTTTTATTCCGCTTGTTCCGTTCATTTGGCCATCACGTGGGTTTGTTATCAACAGTGCAAAATCAAATTGATGATGAGGTAATACCATCTACTCACACCACACCTGATTCTATAAAAATTAATGAACTACTGAACCTGATGGCTGAGCGTGGATGCGAATATTGCTTCATGGAAGCCAGTTCTCACGCTATTGATCAAAATAGAATAAGAGGGCTACACTTTGCCGGTACCATTTTTAATAATATTACTCACGATCACCTCGATTATCACCTCACATTTGATAATTATATCAAAGCCAAAAAGAAATTATTTGATGAAGTGAATGAAGATTCATTTGCACTAACCAACAAAGATGACAGGAATGGTATGCTGATGTTGCAAAACACCAAAGCAACACGATACACTTATGCATTAAATAGTATTGGTGATTTTAAATGTAAAATTCTTGAAAGCGATTTCACCGGTATGCTGCTGAATATTGATGGTGAAGAAGCGTGGTTTAGACTGGTAGGCAATTTCAATGCGTATAATATCCTTGCAGCTTATGGGGCAGCGTTTTTGCTTGGTAAAGATAAAAAAGAAATAATAACCCACCTGAGTAGCATTGAAGCGGTTAAGGGAAGATTTGACTATGTGCGTTCCGCTACAGGAATTATTGGAATCATTGACTATGCCCATACACCTGATGCACTCAAAAATGTATTGTATACAATTAATGAAATACGCACAAAGAATGAACAACTAATTACCGTGGTGGGTTGCGGTGGCAACAGAGATGCAGCCAAGCGTCCGGTAATGGCCGATATAGCAAGTGAGCTGAGTACAAGCGTAATTTTTACTTCAGATAACCCAAGAAACGAAGACCCCGAACTGATTCTGGATGACATGCAAAAAGGTGTAAAACCCATACACTTTAAAAAAACATTGCGCATCACCGATAGAAAGGAAGCTATTAAAGCCGCAGTAAAAGCAGCAAAAAAAGGAGATATCATTCTGATAGCAGGGAAAGGCCATGAGAATTACCAAGAAACCAAAGGAGTGAAGCAACACTTTGATGATAAAGAAAACCTTATTGAACTATTTAATCTGTTTGAAAAATAAAATCCAACTATGCTATATTATTTATTCAACTACTTAGATAAACAATTTGATATGCCCGGAGCAGGAGCATTTCAATACATCTCAACCAGAGCTGCACTGGCTATTATTTTATCACTTACTATATCCATGGTTTTTGGTAAAAGACTTATTGAAATGCTGCGCAGGATGCAAGTAGCCGAAACCGTGAGAAACCTTGGCCTGGAGGGTGAAAAACAAAAACAAGGTACTCCAACCATGGGCGGGTTGATTATTCTGGGAGCTATTTTATTGCCCACGCTTTTATTCGCCCGGCTAGAAAATGTATATATCATACTGATTGTGATTTCAACCATCTGGCTAGGTCTGGTTGGTTTTATTGATGATTATATCAAGGTATTTAAGAAAAATAAAGAAGGCCTTGCTGGTAGGTTTAAAATTATGGGGCAGGTTGGATTGGGAATTATTGTAGCCACCACTTTGTATTATAATGAAAATGTGAAGATGCGCGAATTCTACAAACCTGATCAAGTTACAAGCGAATTCATTGAACAAAACAAACTGGAGACCACCATAATTGATAACCAATTTTTGTTGGCAAAAGATGTAAGATCAACCGTTACTACAGTACCTTTCTTCAAAAAAACATATTTTGATTATGCCGATATTCTAAAATTTATTGGAGAAAACTATAAAGATTACAACTATTGGATTTATCTGCTGGTAGTAATCTTCATTATTACTGCTGTTTCAAATGGCGCAAATATTACGGACGGGATAGATGGACTTGCCGCAGGCACTTCAGCCATTATTGGAGTAACGTTGGGTGTGTTTGCATATGTATCTGGGAATATCCTTTTCTCAAAATACTTAAACATCATGTACATCCCTCACCTTGGTGAGATGGTGATTTTTGCCGGTGCATTTGTTGGTGCCTGCGTTGGGTTCCTATGGTATAACGCCTATCCCGCACAAGTATTTATGGGCGATACAGGAAGTCTTGCATTGGGTGGCATCATAGCATCTTTTGCACTCATGGTTCGTAAAGAACTGCTCATACCTATTTTATGTGGCATATTCCTTATTGAAAATTTATCTGTGATTCTACAGGTATATTATTTTAAATACCAGAAACGCAAGCACGGTATTGAATATGCGCGTGAGCACAGGCTTTTCAAAATGTCGCCCCTACACCACCATTATCAAAAAAGTGGATATCACGAATCAAAAATCGTAACGCGTTTCTGGATTATCGGAATTATGCTAGCCATCTTCACCATACTCACATTAAAAATCAGATAAGCTTGACAAAACGAATCGTCATATTAGGAAGCGGAGAAAGCGGAACCGGTGCGGCATTGCTGGCGCAACGGAAGGGGTATGATGTATTCGTGAGTGATATGGGAATAATTGGCGAGGAATTTAAAAAAGAATTAGCAGAAGCAGGCATTGCATTTGAGGAAGGCAGACATACAGCTGAATTAATTCTGAATGCCGATGAACTGATAAAGAGCCCGGGCATTCCTCATTCAGCAGCTGTTGTTAAACAAGCTTTCGCCAAACATATCCCAATAATTTCTGAAATTGAATTTGCAGCTCGATTCTCTCAAGCAAAAAAAATATGTATTACCGGTACCAACGGCAAAACGACAACCACTTCTCTGGTATATCATGTATTAAAAACTGCAGGACTTGATGTAGCAGTTGGCGGAAACATTGGTACAAGTTATGCCCGTATTCTTCTTGACAGAGATTATTCATACGTTGTACTTGAACTGAGTAGTTTCCAATTGGATGATATGTTCGCCTTCAGAGCCGACATTGGTGTAATCACGAATATAACACCTGATCATCTTGACCGATATGATTATCAGTTGCAGAATTATATCAATTCAAAATTCCGTATCACACAAAATCAATTACAGCATGATGTACTGATTTATTGTGCAGACGATGAACTCACTTCAAAAAATTTAGAACAGATAAAAGGCAAAGCTACCCTCATACCCTTTGCATGGGATGAACCCTTACAGCCTGGAGCCTACGTAAAAGAAGGCTTGATGATCTGTACAATACCTGAACAACTAAACAATCCCTTTATTATGCATATGAATGAACTATCACTAAAAGGCCGTCACAACGGCTACAACTCCATGGCTGCGGCCATTATTGGCCAGGTGCTTAACATCCGCAAGGAAACCATCCGCGAAAGTCTGATGAGTTTTCAAAATGTAGAACACCGACTTGAACCTGTAATGAGCGTTGGAGGTGTTGAATTTATTAACGACTCTAAAGCTACTAACGTTAACTCAGCCTGGTATGCGTTGGAAAGTATGGAAAAACCTACCATCTGGATTGCAGGTGGTGTTGACAAAGGCAACGATTATCAGCTACTCAAAGAACTGGTAAAAGAAAAGGTACGCATTATCGTTTGCCTTGGAACCGACAATCGAAAAATTCATGAAGCATTTGGAACCGAGGTAGACATGATTGTGAACACCTCATCGATGAATGAAGCGGTGCATGTGGCACAGAAACTTGCGAAAGCGGGCGAAGCCGTGCTGCTTTCTCCTGCCTGTGCTTCGTTTGATTTATTTAAAAACTACGAAGACAGAGGTCGTCAGTTTAAAAAAGAAGTAAAAGCACTCTAAGAAAAACATGAGTACCTGGGAACGCATAAGGCCGCGTGGCGATATGTTTATGTGGGGCGTAATTTTCATGCTCTCCATTTGGGGACTGCTTGCCATATACAGCTCAACAGGTGCACTTGCTTATAAAAAGAATGGAGGCAATGTTGAATTCTATTTAATGCAGCAGGCTGTTTTACTCTGCGCAGGATTCTTCATCATGTTTTTTGTTCACTCCATTCATTACAAGTATTTCATCGGTTTATCTAAACTGCTGCTTTGGATTACTTATCCGCTGCTCATTTATACACTCATTTTCGGCATAGAGATAAATGGTGCCAAAAGATGGGTAAACTTGTTCGGCATCACCATACAATCATCAGATATAGCCAAGCTTGCTATTATTATGTTTGTAACGCGGGAACTATCAAGAAAGCAGGATACCATAGATGATTTTAAAAAGACCTTTCTGCCCATTCTTGGCCATATCACGGTAATATGCCTGCTTATTGCGCCCGAAAATTTATCAACTGCATTGGTACTCTTCTCTACTTGTTTTCTTATTATGTTTATTGGAAGAGTAAAAATTAAACACCTTCTTTTAATTACCGGAATAGTAGCACTTGCTGGCGGTTTGTTTTTTACCACCTTATTTCTGCTGCCAGAAAGCGCATTGAAAGGCACAGGCCGCTTGCTTACCTGGAAAAACAGAATAGAATCTTTTGGAAAAGTTGAGATAGATCCCGACAAAACTTTCCAGAACGACCATGCAAAGATTGCCATTGCAAGCGGAGGATTATTTGGCAAATGGCCGGGCAACAGCACGGAAAGAAATTTTCTTCCCGAAGCTTATTCTGATTTCATTTATGCGATCATCGCAGAAGAGTATGGACTGGTTGGCGCATTAATAATGCTTATGCTCTATTTGTTTTTCTTATATCGTGCTCTACGTATTGTATTAAAAAGTCCTAAAGCATTTGGTGCATTAATAGCTGTGGGTTTAAGTTTTTCACTGGTGCTTCAGGCTCTTATTAATATGGCGGTTGCCGTAAATGTTTTTCCGGTAACAGGACTCACCTTGCCATTGGTGAGTAAGGGAGGTACTTCCATTTTACTTACCAGTGTGGCTTTTGGCATAATTATGAGTGTTAGCAGATATGTAGAGCAAGACGAGCCTGAAGCAGAGACAGAAAAAAGTATCCAAGAACATGCACTTATAACCGGCAATGAATAAAAATCTTAAAATAATTATCAGTGGTGGTGGAACAGGAGGGCATATTTATCCTGCAGTTGCAGTGGCGCAGGCTTTACAAAAAAAATATCCTGATGCAGATATATTATTTGTGGGTGCTAAGGACAGAATGGAAATGGAGAAAGTGCCCAAGGCAGGTTATTCAATCATAGGTTTATGGATTAGCGGATTGCAAAGAAGTTTATCAATTAAGAATTTACTGTTTCCTTTTAAGGTTTTACATAGTGTTTGGAAGTCACTTCGTATCATAAAATCATTCCAACCTGATGCCGCTATTGGTTTTGGTGGCTATGCAAGCGGTGCCCTGCTTTATGCTGCTACCATGAAAAAAATTCCTACCGTAATACATGAACAAAATTCCTATGCAGGCATTACCAATAAAATACTAAAAAAACGGGTTGATACCATTTGCGTTGCATATGATCGTATGGAGCGATTTTTCCCTGCACGTAAAATTGTTAAAACAGGAAATCCAATCAGGCAAGATTTGCATCACATAGAAAATTATAAAACTGAAGCGTACCAGCATTTCGGTTTAAACCCGGATAAAAAAACCATTCTGATAATAGGTGGAAGCTTAGGTGCACGAACCATTAATCAAAGCATAAAGCAGCAACTTACGGAGTATATGGATGCAGGTGTGCAGCTGCTTTGGCAAACAGGAAAATCATTTTATCAAACCGGTAAAGCATTGGAGTCGGGGAGGTTGAAAGTATATGAGTTCATCTATGATATGCATTTAGCTTATGCAGTAGCAGATATAGTTATTTCAAGAGCGGGCGCCTTAAGTATTGCAGAGCTGGCACATGTAAAAAAACCTGTTATACTAATTCCATCGCCTAATGTGGCGGAGGATCATCAGACCAAAAATGCTATGGCACTGGTTGAAAGACAAGCTGCCATTTTAATTAAAGATCAGGATGCATTACAAAATCTGGCAGGCGAAGCCATAAGCCTCTTGCAGAATCAAGCAAAACAGGTGCAACTAAAAAACAATATTACTACGTTTGATATGCCAGATGCTGCCGAGAGTATAGTCAATGAATTACTTAAGCTGTTAAAGAAAGATTAGCATGAATCAGGCCGCCATAAAACAAGCTTACTTTTTAGGAATAGGTGGTATTGGTATGAGTGCCATAGCAAGGTATTTTCATTCCATGGGTATTCAGGTGTTGGGGTATGACCGCACAGAAACTTCACTAACCAAGGAGCTTATTGCAGAAGGTATTGCAGTGCATTATGAGGATTTAGGTGAAAACTTGCAGGCATTGCAGTTAAACAAGGAAAATTGTTTAGTTGTTCTTACACCGGCCGTTCCGAAAGATCACCGTGAGTGGAACTGGTTACAACAGCAAGGCTATACCATTCTTAAACGATCGCAAGTGTTGGGTATTATCACCGATGCTTATCAAACCATTGGCGTAGCCGGCACACACGGAAAAACAACTACCTCCACCCTACTGGCTCATTTGCTTAAACAAAGCCATATTGATACTGCCGCATTTCTTGGTGGCATATCAACCAACTATGGTACCAACTTATTGTTGCATAAAGCAAATAAATCTAGCAAAGAACAGTGGATGGTTGTAGAGGCAGATGAATTTGACCGCTCGTTTCTTACCCTTCATCCTGCTATCGGTATCATTACTTCAACCGATGCAGACCATCTTGATATTTATGGCGAACATGATGCACTGAAAAAATCATTTGCCGATTATGCCATACAGGTAACCCAAACGCTCTTCATAAAAAAAGAACTGAATTTATTTGATGAGTTCAGTGAAGAGATGAAAGAACAAAAGCAGGTATACTCATACAGCATTATTCAGCAGGCAGATGTATGGGCTAATCATATAACCATTGAAGGCGACAGGTACTGGTTTGACTTGCACTACTTCAATCAAACCATATCCAAACTTTACTTGGGTATACCAGGAAGACATAATGTAGAAAATGCTGTAGCTGCATCTGCAGCAGCACTTAATGCAGGTATTACTGAAACAGAGTTACGTGAAGGACTATCCTCATTTACCGGAGTGAAACGTAGGTTTGAATACATCATTAAATCAAAAAACCTTCTTTATATTGATGATTACGCTCACCATCCGGAAGAGCTCAGAGCTATTATAGGCTCAGTGAAACAAATGTATGCCGGAAAAAAAATTACCATCATTTTCCAACCACACCTATATAGCCGTACACGCGATTTTGCCGATGGGTTTGCGGAGAGTCTTTCTATGGCAGATGATGCAATTTTAATGGATATTTATCCTGCACGCGAGTTGCCTATACAAGGCGTTAGTTCAGAAATGATTTTAAATAAAATGACTCTTAAAGAAAAGTGTTTATGCAGCAAAGCTAACCTACTAAGTACCGTTGATCATAAACAGCCAGAAGTATTGCTAACACTTGGTGCAGGAGATATAGATCAGTTTGTAGAACCACTTAAAATATTATTGGAGCAACGCATTACAGTAAAGTGAAATTTGATAAACACATATGGTTAAAAAGGCTGCGCTTGGCAGGCATCGTTTTCTTATGGATGCTCCTACTTACAGGGATGGTGATGAGCCTTGCGTTTATTAACAAAGCACATGATGAAATTGCATGCAGCAAAATTGTTGTTCATATTCAGCCGGAAAAAGAGCTATTGTTTATCGACAGGGAAACAGTTATCCGAAGCATGCGTGCCGATGGTGATGAAAACAAACTACTTGGTAAAAAAATAACAGAATTGAATCTGCCAGGTTTGGAAGTATTACTTGAACAAAATAAGCTCATCAAAGCTGCAGAAGTGTTCACAGATATGAACGGTATTGTACATATCCACATTGCTCAAAGAGAGCCTATTTTACGTATTGTGAACAATGAAGGGGACAGCTATTATCTTGACCAACAAGGTGGCAAAATGCCTATTAGCACTGCATTTACAGCCCGTGTACCTGTGGCCAGCGGAAATATATTTGAAGGTTACCGAAACCGCGATTCCATTGAATCTTTTGTGCTGCGTGAACTGTTTAAGATAGCCACATATGTTGATAAAGATGCTTTCTGGAAAGCCCAGATCGAACAGATATTTGTTACTGCCGAAAGTGAATTAATCCTTGTACCAAAGGTGGGTAATCATACCATCTATTTCGGGAACACGGATGACATGGAGGCAAAGTTTAATAAGCTGATGGTGTTTTACAAAGAAGCACTGAGTCGTGTAGGATGGGATAAGTACAACAGCATTGACTTAAGATTCAGGAATCAAATTGTTTGTAAGAAAAAAAATTAGTCAACTCATATGGAGGATATCAAAAAAGTAATTGTAGGATTAGACATAGGTACAACAAAGGTGTGTGCTATTGTAGGAGCAACCAATGAGCATGGGAAAGTAGAAATACTCGGAATGGGTAAAGCCGAATCGTTGGGAGTTATTCGCGGTGAGGTAAGGAATATCGATAAAACCGTTAAAGCTATTCGTGAAGCCGTAGAAAAGGCAAAACAATCAATGGCTAACGGCAAAATACGCATTGAGATAAACTCTGTTCACGTAGGCATTGCAGGCCAGCATATTAAAAGTTTACAACACCGCAACACCATCAGCCGCACCAATACCGAAGATGAAATTAATAAAGAGGACGTTGAGAAACTGATTAAAGATACCTTTAATCTGGCATTGCCTCCGGGTGATAAAATTATTCATGTGTTACCACAGGAGTACCAGGTGGATGAATTTACTGACGTTACCGACCCTGTTGGTATTGCAGGCGTGCGCCTATCAGGAAATTTTCACATCATCACAGGTAATGTAGATGCTATCAAAAATATTTACAAGAGTGTAAACCGCGCAGGACTTGATGTAGCCGATTTAATTCTGGAACCGCTTTCATCAGCAGAATCTGTTTTAACCATGGAAGAAATGGAAGCAGGTGTATGCCTGGTTGATATTGGTGGCGGAACAACAGATGTAGCCATATTCAAAAATGGCATCATTAGGCATACTGCTGTTATCCCTTTCGGAGGAAATATCATCACTGATGATATTGTAGAGGGTTGCCAAGTATTACGCAATCAAGCTGAGTTGCTTAAACTAAAATTTGGCTCTGCTTTGGCAGAGGAGAATAAAGAAAATGAAATTGTGTGTATACCTGGATTCCACGGCAGACCGCCAAAAGAAGTATCGGTAAAAAATCTAGCCATGGTTATTCAGGCGCGTGTAGAAGAAATTTTCGAATCGGTTTTATATGAAATAAAAAGCTCAGGACTTGAGCGCAAACTCAATGCCGGTATTGTTATTACGGGTGGTGGATCGCAATTGAAACACTTGGATAAACTGGTTGAGTTTGTAACAGGTATTGATGCACGCATCGGTTATCCGAATGAGCATATTGCAAAATCTATTGTAGAGGAAATTAAAAGTCCAATGTATGCTACCGGTGTAGGCCTTGTGCTAAAAGGATTACATACTGCAGATGAAGTTGAGATCACACATGAAGATGAAGATAAGAAGGAACATAAACCCGTACAACATGGCAGCGGCTTTCTTTCCAAGTGGCTTGAAAAAGGCAAAGCATGGCTCAACGATGACGATATAAAAGATTATCAAAATTAACGGAAGGGTTGGCAACAACTCTTCATAATACGTAACATTATGACTTTAAAATTTGATTTACCCAAAGATAAGTCGAGCATCATTAAGGTGCTGGGCGTAGGTGGTGGTGGTGGTAATGCAATTAACCACATGTTTGCACAAGGCATAAAAGGTGTAGACTTTGTGATATGCAATACCGATTTACAGGCGCTTGAAAACAGCCCTATTCCCAATAAAATTCAATTGGGGGCCGGTCTTACCTCCGGTTTAGGTGCAGGTGCAAACCCTGAAGTTGGCAAAAAGGCTGCCATGGAAGCCATTGAAGATGTAATTGAAATTTTAGGTGTGAACACCAAAATGATTTTTATTACTGCAGGTATGGGTGGCGGAACAGGAACAGGTGCAGCACCCATCATTGCTAAAGCAGCCCGCGAGTTAGATATTTTAACTGTAGGAATTGTAACCACTCCGTTTGCTTTTGAAGGACGCAGGCGTAAAGGGTTTGCCGATGAAGGTCTGGAAAATTTGAAAAAAAGTGTAGACTGTTTGTTGGTTATTAATAATGACAAAATAAAAGAAATGTATGGCAACCTGCCACTGCGCGAAGCGTTTAGCCATGCAAATAATATTCTTACCACAGCAGCGAAAGGCATTGCTGAAATCATCACTTATCCGGGTTATATTAATGTTGATTTTGAAGACGTAAAAACAGTTATGCAAAACAGCGGTGTAGCCATTATGGGTTCAGCATCTGCCGAAGGTGAAAACCGCGCCATGGAAGCCGTAAGATCTGCATTGGCATCACCATTATTGAATGACAATCAGATTATCGGTGCAAAAAATATTTTATTAAACATTACTTCAGGAAGCGAAGAAGTATTGATGGATGAAATAGATATTATCTCAAATTACATTCAGAATGAAGCAGGTCTTACCGCAGATATCATTCTCGGAACTTCATTTGATGAATCCCTTGGCAACAATATTTCTGTAACCCTCATTGCTACCGGGTTTGAAACCCGTCAGAATAAAATTATTTCAGACAAAACAGAAAGAGAGCCTGGCACCAAACACATATTGTATGTACCTACACAAAAAGAGGAAATGAAGGTTTCTCCTACTCTACTCACTGATGAGCCTGTAAACGTAGAACCAGTTGCAGAGATCGAAATAACTCCCGAGCCTAAAGCTGAAGAAACCACAGAAGAAATAAGGTTTGAATTAAAAATTGAAGAAGAAGAAATTTTTCCACTGGATGAAGCTGCAGAAGAGCAAATGGATATAACACCAGTGGTGAATGATATTCAGGACGATGAGACTGCATTTGAAGAAGAAAATCCTAGCCCGTTTTTAATGGAATCGGATGAGTTGCCTGCATCAGATGACATTACTGAAAAACCCACAAATGTCTTTGAAATCTTTGAAATGCATCAGGAAGAAGAATCTTCAGAAAACGATGAGCAAGAAGCAAAAATAGAAAAACAAATTCAGCGCATTAAAGAATTAAAAAACCTGAATGTAACCCTCAACTCTCCGGGTGGCATAAGAGATTTGGAAAAAGAACCTGCCTACAAAAGGAAAAACAAAAAACTGAATGATGTACCCCACTCTTCAGAAAGTCAGATATCACGGCTCACTTTGTTTGATGACAATAATCGTTCCGGCTTACGTACCAACAATTCTTTCTTACACGATAATGTAGATTAATATTAAATTACAACCTCACAAAGAAGGGATTTGACGAAAGTTAAGTCCCTTTTTGTTTTTTAGTCCTACAAGTTCTGCATATATATTACTTGCCGCAAAAGTTGATATGCAGTATAGCTGCTTTATTTATTAATCCTGAAACTGCCCCTTATAGCTTAGCTTTATTTGCCTGGGTTTAAGGCCATTTTTAAAAACAAATTGCTCCTTTGCTTCAAACCTGCGCTCATCATCCAGAAAAAACATGTACTGTGCCGTACGTTTGTCTTTCTTTCCACCATAATCAGTAAAGTAAACAACATCTAACGTAATGGAACCGGACTTTGATGAACTTCTGCGCGAGTAGTTGGTGGACACCTTAAAATCTGCAGTAATGGTAAGGTTTGATGATGTATAAAGCTCCACATCATGCAGCTTGCTCTTATTCTTTAGGTTAATGGTACCTCCAATGCCGGCAGATTCCATATTATTTTCTTTAACAACAACATCCGTAATATTCAAACGGGTATAATCTTCGCTTTGCGCATGAGCCATCAAACCAACGGCCAGGCAAATAATAAATGAGGTAATTTTCATGTTTTATTTTTATTTCGTATTAAACTCAAAAATACCAAATATTATGAAAAACGATTTTAAGTATGCGGCACTGGGTGCTGCCTTCACCTTATGCCTTTTTACCATCTGGGCATTTAAACCTTCAGAGAAAAAAGAAACAACCAATTATGAATTCAAACAATTTTCTACCGTTGAATCAATCGTTCCGGGGGGCTTGGGGCGTTCCCGCATCCTTGCAACCGATAAAAACGGAACCATGATTGAGAAGGACCTGATGAACTTTTACAGCCTTGTGGGTATAAACTTTGGCAACATATCTAACAACGATAAACTAATTGTAGATAAGATAAATGAATACTGCAGTGATGGGTGGGAATTGTACCAGGTAACCACCGGTTCAAGCACCAGCGAAAGCAATGGCAATACCAGTAATGGCATCTTTATTACCCGGTATTTGTTTCGTAAAACCAAGTAAATCAATATTTTATATTTTAAAGGATGGCAATAGCCATCCTTTTTTATTTATGTGAAAGATAACTCTGCATTGCTATATTCAATACCTTCGTATAGTTGAAATTTGCCAAAACATATAACAAAGAAGTATTTTGTCTGGAGGGCGACTGGAGTAAAAACCTGAAGCATCAAACTTCTGTGCAGGCAGTGCTTATGTTTTTAAAACAGAATCGGCAGATCGAATATATTCACCGCCACTGCGGCACCAAAGAAAACCTGCTATACTACATTAACCAGTGGAGCCTTAAACGATATAAGGATTACTCCATTCTATACATTGCATTTCATGGCAAGCCGAATCAGATATTGGTAGGTAAGGAAATAGTCACGCTGGATGAATTGGCAGATATGCTTGGACCCAATTGCCACAATAAAATCATTCACTTCGGCACATGCCACACACTCAATACTGATCGCAGACACATTAAGCGCTTTCTTAAAAAAACAAACGCCTTGTGTGTGTGCGGGTTTGGCAAAGAAATAAAATTTGTAGAAGGCTGCGTGTTCGACATTTTATTGATTGATTTGCTGCAGGAATTTAAAAACATTGACAGTGTATTGCACCATATTAAAACCTATTACCGCTCGCTTGCTGATAAATTGGAGTTTAAACTGGTAAACCTGTAAAATTCTTAGCAAGTTCAATTTGAGTAGATTTTTTTAACCTAGAATTTACAGCAATATTGGTTTATTCCTGGTAACTTATGATTTTTAATGTTCAAGGGTGAGCACCCGCTGCCAAACCGAAGAGCATTAAAGTTTTTTATCTGTTGAGAATAAATGATAAGCAGCATACATGCATTAGGGATAGAAGCGAAAAGCCCACATAGAGCGAAGCGAATGAGGACCAATAACGGATTGCCCAACACCGAGGTTAAGGCGCCACTTTCACTGCGCAAGGCGTAGAAGAAGGGAAACGTCATTTATTGATATATATGACCGTTATTGTGCGTTTTAAAGCGAATAAGTTGCTCTAATATCAAAGCAACAGAGTGAATACAAAAACAAATACAATGTTAAATAATTGTTAATTTTAAATAAATAAATCTTAAATTCGTACGTATTAACCTGAAAGACAATATTAATTAATGTCCTTTATATTAAACATACGAAGTTTTTCTATAGCATTATTCCTCGTTTGGAGTTTGAACTCTAACGCCCATGTTGATGGAAAAAAAATATGCGTAGATCTTTACGGACATGAACTTATTTTTAACTATCAGCCTGAGAAAACAACTGCTGCAAGCACTGAAGCAATTACCACCTTTTATAGAAACAGCTCTCAAACCAATAGCTTAATTAGACAACTTGATAGCTTAATGTTGCCTTTTGCAGCAGATGATATGGCCAAGCTTTTGTTGTTGAAAAAGTTTACCTCGGTTGCATACAAGAATGAAGAGCCAAGACTGCAAACTTTATTTATGTTTAGCGTACTCATTGAGCAGCACAAAGATGTTTTGCTTGGTTACTCTGATCATTCCTTAACATTGTATGGTCGGGCAAATTTGGCTATTGATAATTGCCTATTCATTCAAAAAGGCCCGCATGTATACTATGATTTATCTTTCTCGCAAGCTGCCATGCCTGTTGCAGAGCAAGAATTCAATGCTAAGCGAGATGAGAAGAAGTATGTGCCACTGGTGATGAATATGTTTGAACCACCAAAATTCAATGCATTGACAGTAACTAAAATATTTCCTTATGAATATGATGGTTTTGTTTACTTCTTCACTACTAAAATAAATCTTTCAATGGTTAATTATTATAAGGAACTGCCAACTATTAGCATTAGTTCTGTTTACTTAAATTATGGTTTATCTACGAAGGCGAGAGAAACACTTGTGAAAGAAATAAAGAAGGCTGTTTCGGGAATGACTAAAGAACGCGCACTTGATTTTATTCTGAAATTTACACAACAGGCCATTGAATATAGAAGAGACCTGCGCGAGAAATTTGCTTTTCCGGAGGAAACGCTCGCTTCAAACTATGCAGATTGTGAAGACAAGGCAGCGTTATTTGCCAAATTAACTCAAGAGGTATTAGGCCTTAGAACAGTTGCTCTTTATTATAAAGATGCTGAACATATTAATGTTGCAGTTGTATCTTGGCGTAAAAACGATGAAGCCAATTTTACCTTTAACAATGAACATTATATTATATGTGAGCCAAGTGGCAAAGGCTTTAGTCCCGGTGAAAACGCCATCAACAGCAGCCTTGCGCAGCTAATAGATTGGTGAGGCTATATGCTTTGAATGAAAATTTTCTGTTTTTTTTAAAATAAAATTAGGACTCAGGTTAAATCTAGTCAATCATTTTATTTCAGCTGATTTTATTTAAATAGTATAAATACCTTTGCTGCATGCTACCTATTGCCCAATATCAAATTCTTACCGTTACTGAGGTTAAGCCAGAAAGTGTATTACTGGATGCTGACGGAACATCAGTTGCTCTGCCAGCAAGAGAGGCACCAAGACAAGTACAGCCCGGAATGCCGATTAGCGTTTTTTTATACCAGAACCAAAACAATGAGCTTGTAGCCACTACCAAAAAGGCTCGTGCCTGCGCAGGTGATTTGGCTGTCCTAAAAGTGGTAGCCGTAAAAGCCCATGGAGCATATCTTGATTGGGGTATTGCAAGAGATTTATTTATGCCACGCTCCCTCCACTTTGATGACGTGGAACCGGGCGATAAATGCTTGGTTAAGGTTTTTTTAGATGAAACATCTGGCAATGTATTGGCTAAAGAGAATTTGGATAATGAATGGAGCAATGAAGCCTTGACGGTAAAAGAAAAAGAACCAGTGGAGATGCTTATTTATAAAGATACACCTATAGGCTATCAGGTAATTATAAACAACAAACATCTTGGACTGATGCACCACAATGAGGTATTTACCGAATATTTTCCGGGCGATAAACTGACGGGGTTTATTAAAAAGATAAAGGAAGATAACAAACTGGATGTGGTGCCTGGCAAACCCGGATTTTTAAAAACAACGGATGAAGCCACCCGTATTATAGAAATTTTAAAAGCGCATAAAGGATTTTTGCCTTATCACGATAAGAGTGATGCCAACGAGATTTACAAAATGTTTGGTATTAGCAAAAAAACATTTAAAATGACCATTGGCACCCTATACAGGCAGAAAAAAATAAAATTGGTTGAAGGCGGCATTCAATTAATGCCATAGTACCAGATGCATAGAAGATTATGCAACTATACTAACCATTAGACTTTTTATGATCGGCCAGAAATTTTTCAAGACCAATATCGGTGAGCGGGTGTTTAAGTAAAGCCAGAATTGAATCAAGCGGACTGGTAATTACATGTGCGCCATATTGTGCCGATTTGATGATGTGAATAGGATTGCGAATGGATGCGGCAAGGATTTGTGTTTGGTATCCCTGTACTGCAAAAATTTGCGCAATTTCTGCAATTAGGCTCATGCCATCATAGCTAATATCATCAAGCCTTCCTACAAACGGAGAGATATAGGTAGCACCTGCTTTGGCAGCAAGTATAGCCTGCCCCGGGCTAAAAATGAGGGTACAATTGGTGCGTATACCTTTAGATGAGAAATATTTGATAGCTTTTACACCATCTTTTATCATTGGAACTTTAACCACGATATTTTCATGAAGCGCTGCCAGATTTTCACCTTCACGAATGATGCCATCAAAATCAGTTGAAATTACCTCTGCACTTACATCACCACTTACAATATTGCAAATATCCACGTAGTGTTTCATAATGGCATCGGTTCCTTTTATGCCTTCTTTAGCCATTAGAGAAGGGTTGGTTGTTACGCCATCTAGAATACCCAGATCATTGGCTTCTTTAATCTGTGCAATATTTGCAGTATCGATAAAAAACTTCATGTGTTATTATTTGCCGCAAGTTTATTTTATTTTTACGAAAGCTATCTACAACTAATTCACAATTTTAAGCTACACAGGAAAAGTATGCCAAAGCCTGCAACAAGTCAACTAACTAGGATAAACTAATAAGCCAGCAGGGTTTGCAGGGTTTGAACAAAGGTATCTTTCTGCAGAAAATTCTGTTCAAGCTGAATATTGAATGGCACAGGCGTATCTAGGCTGCCGCAACGCATAACTGGAGCATCCAAAGAGGTAAACGCATGTTCTGAGATATAGGCAGCAATTTCTGCACCTATGCCTCCTGTAAGAGTATCTTCATGTAGCACCAGTACTTTGCCTGTTTTGCGTGCACTTGCCAGCACAGTTTCCTTATCCCATGGCAGCAGCGTTCTAAGATCAATGATATCCGCATCAACACCCAGTTCCCTGCAAACGTCTGTTGCAATATGCACAGTAGACCCATAAGTAATAATGCTTACATCTTTACCTGAGGTAACTATACGGGCTTTACCAATTTCAATTTCGTAATAATCATCATACACCTGCTCTTCTAAGCTAACGGAACGATAGAGTGCTTTATGTTCAAAAAACATAACCGGATTGGGATCTGAGAAAGAAGCACACAGCAGTCCTTTGGCATCAGCCGGTGTTGATGGATAAACAATTTTCAAACCAGGCACATGAAAAAACCAAGCCTCATTGCTTTGTGAGTGAAACGGCCCTGCTCCTACCCCGGCACCTGTGGGCATGCGCACCACCACATCTGCCTGCTGGCCCCAGCGGTAATAACTTTTAGCCAAGTTATTTACTATCTGATTAAATCCTACACTCACAAAATCGGCAAACTGCATTTCGATCATGGCTTTCATGCCTTTAATAGAAAGTCCATAGCCAGCAGCAATAATAGCACTTTCACATAGCGGTGTATTTCTTACGCGGCCCTTACCGAATTCCTCTAAAAAGCCTTGCGTAATTTTAAACACACCACCATACTCTGCAATATCCTGACCCATTAAAACCAAATTAGGGTGCTTGCGCATGCTTTGGCGTAAGCCATCGCTAATGGCATCAACCAAGCGCTTGTCTGTTTTATTTTGTGTAGCAGGAAGAACCGTTACATGCTGTAGGTTTCCAAAATTTTGCGAAGCTACCTCTGCAACAGGTGCAAATACATCAGCCATTTCGGTAATGGTATTTGGGATCACTTCAGGCTCGGCCAGTACTTCTTCTACACTGGCATCTATTTCTATTTTAAATGCGCTGCGATATTCTGCAATCATAGCATCCGTTAATATGCCTTCCGCTTTCAGCCAATTTTCATAATTGAGTATAGGATCTTTTTTACCCCATTCTTCAAACAATTCTTTTGGAACATATTTGGTTCCGGAAGCCTCTTCGTGCCCGCGCATTCTAAAGGTGATGCACTCCAAGATAACCGGCTTGGGATTGTTGCGTATCTGTTCAGCAATGGTATTTATGGTATCATATACTTCCAAAATATTATTGCCATCAATTTTATAGCCCTGTATACCATAACCCGGAGCCTTATCTATAAAATAATCACAGCGAAACTGTTCATTACTTGGTGTAGAAAGGCCATAACCGTTATTTTCTATCAGAAATATTACCGGCAAATCCCAAACAGCAGCAGTGTTAATAGCCTCATGAAAATCACCTTCACTCGCTCCGCCATCACCACTAAAGACAACCGTAACCTTTTTCTCATTCTTTAGTTTGTTGGCTAATGCGATGCCATCTGCAACACCCAACATGGCACCCAAGTGAGATATCATACCAACTATATGGTGCGCATTGCTGCCAAAATGAAAGGAACGCTCACGACCCTTTGAATAGCCATTTAATTTTCCCTGCCACTGTGAAAATAACTTATTGAAAGGCATGTTGCGGTTGGTCCATACACCTAAGTTGCGGTGCAAGGGCAATATATATTCATCGATTTGCAGGGCCTGGGTAACTCCAACACTAATTGCCTCCTGACCCATTCCGGAAAACCATTTGCTAACTTGCCCCTGACGAAGTAGAATAAGCATTTTCTCTTCAATCATGCGTGGCTTGAGCATGCCTTTATAAAGATTAAGCAATACCTCGTTATTGTATGACTTTTTATTGAATTGCATGGGTAAAAAATACCTTGAATAAGGTGCAATGATAAGCAAAAGTGCAGTAAGATTGATTAGAAAAAAGAGAGGAGAGCGGAAATGCGAAATACTAAATTTCGAGGATAAATAGGTTGAACTTTGAACCTTTAACTAGCTTAAAACAATAGGTCGTTTATCAAATGTTTTCTTGCACAGATAACCGATAATCATAATTGAAACGGAGCCAAAGAAAGCCAAGCCCATATCCTTTTGTGCATCCCACACATCGCCTTGAGAACCCAAGTAGGCATGTCCTTGTGCAGGGAAAAAGATATCGGCCACTCCCCATTCAAGCAATTCATACATGCCGCTAAATGAAAGTGTAATTTCGCACGGTAATACCCAGCACACCCAAACCGGCCATTGAAACCAGGTCTTAAAATAATCGCGCATCGGATAAGAAAGCATAAAACCAAAACCAAAATGCACTATACGGTCGTAGTGGTTTCTTTCTGTATGAAATATTTGCTGCAGCCATTTACCAAAAGGATTTTCGGCATAGGTATATTGCGAGCCATAAATATGAAGTAGTATAAACAAGAACATGAGTGTATAACTCAGGTCGCTAAATTTAAATTTTTTGTACGTTGTCGTTATTCCAATCAGAAAAACGATGGTGAGCATATTCTCCGTCCACCAGTTGGCTACATCTGTAGTGTATAAAAAAGTTAATGCCCAGCAAATGCTAAAAATTAAAAGATAAACCTTCAGCATTAGGTTGTCATTAAAGGAAGTTCTTTCCGTTGATGAAGCTGTTGTAAATTTCATGATACTAACTTCCTGTATTATTATTTAAAATCCAAATTTACGTTGCCCTTTGCTCTTAAATACACAACCAAAGATTGCTGTAGTAGTTGCACCTCTTCAATATCAATAGCCAGTGCATTTCCATGCAGGTAAACATTTTTTGACAGCTGGATATTGATGGCTTTATATGCAAATTGTTGCAATTGCATCAGTTGCTTTTCTAGTGGCAGATTCAGTTTTCCCTCTATAGATTGCTTAAATAATCCTGCATTTAACAACCATGATGCCGACTTAAGCAATACATCTTTTGTTTGCAAAGTATATTCTACCTTTCTGAAAAATAACGTTTTTGATACGAGGTCATATTCAGGTACACAATAAAAAATAAGTGTGCCTTTTAATTTTTTTCTAAATAGCCCTTTACCTGAAACGCCATGAAATAATAGACGAATACCTAACTTGTCATTTTCAGGGAAAAGCTCAATATGCTCAACTAACAGACTATGTTTATCTTGCTCAAATGTATACCACTTGCCTACAAGTTGTTTATTGAGTGCAGCACTTAACTGAGTGTAGAACAAGCGCACCGGCATGTAAATATTAAATCCGCTAATGCTGCCTTTGGTAAACTGCAGCGGTGGAAGTGTTTTATCTTTAGTGACAGGTACATCCTCACTTGTTCGTAATTCTGCATTTAGTAAAAAGCTTAGTCCAAAAACAGCGGCATCCTTCTCAAAACGTATTTGAGAAAGCGTAATGTAATCGGGTTGAATGATGAGCCACGCTTTATAAGCCGAATCAATAAAGATTGGCTTTTGTAAAGCTTGCCATTGCTCCACTGCAAGTGGTTTTATATTTATCCATGTTGGTAATCCTTCATCTATTAATTTGTTAATCCGTTTCTCTTGTGCATTTATTACAGGCTCAAGTATTTTATTGATGTCAATTACCAGGCCTGCTATATTAATCTGAGGCAGCAACCTTGTATGAATATTGGTTTGTGTTTGCGAAACAACTTGCCATTGTGTATTGAGCTGAATCAAAGAAGTTATTTTTACGTGCGCATCAAATTGCTTTTCTACTAATTGCTCTAACGGCAATCCGAGAATCCGTGTTCTGAAACGATACACCAGCCAAACATGCAGAGGTGCATCCAGCTGCAGGCGGTTCTCAGCTGCGCTTACGCCAATGGTATCTTTTCGCGTAATGCGCAACATGATTTGATCCGTATTGTTATTTTCAAAACTTAAATCCTCATACAACACATCAGAAAAACTGTTGTGTATTTGCTGCCTCAACGTCTGATAGCTGATGGTTACAGGAAGTGCAATAACCGATAGGGGCTTTTTATAGGCAGAGTCATCTGGCACTACCTTATAGGTTGGATTTAGCTGAACTGTGCGGCAGGCGAACAAACTGAAAAATAAGGAGAAGAAAAAGAAACAGCGAAACAGCAACTTCATCTTTGCAAGTGTTACACTGCGCGCATACTAAAGTCAAGGCTTTTAACAGAATGTGTAAGCGCACCAGAAGAAATGAAATCCACTCCTGTTTCAGCGTAGGTTCTAAGTGTTTGCAGCGTAATGCCACCAGATGCTTCGGTTTCATATCGGCCATTGATAAGCAGCACGGCCTCTTTAAGCAACTCAGGTGAAAAGTTATCGAGCATAATGCGATTTACACCTCCGACTGATAGCACTTGTTCTACTTCATTGAGTGAGCGTGTTTCTATTTCAATTTTCAGATTACGCTTATGAGCTTTTAAGTAAGCATGCGTGCGCTCAAGAGCAGGCTGAATGCCTCCGGCAAAATCAATATGATTATCTTTAATTAAGATCATATCATACAAACCAATGCGGTGGTTTGCACCGCCTCCGGTTTCAACCGCCCATTTTTCCAGCATACGCATGCCAGGAGTGGTTTTTCGTGTGTCAAGGATTTGCGTGTGTAAGCCTTTTAAAGTACTAACATACATTTGGGTTTGGGTAGCAATACCACTTAAGCGTTGAATAAAATTGAGCACCGTCCTTTCCGCAGTTAGCATGGAAATGGAACTTCCTTCAATCTCCATCACCACCTGCTCATTTGTAACCTTACTTCCATCCGGCACAAGTTGCTTAAAAAGCAAGCAAGGATCTATTTTTTTAAAAATATAATCAGCAAGAAATGCTCCTGCTAAAATACCCTCCTCTTTTGCAACAATTACTGAACGCCCCTTGCTGGAGGATTCAATACAAGCCATTGAAGTGTGGTCACCATCGCCAATATCTTCCTTAAAGGCAAGCTCAATCAGACCTATAACCAGCGGATTATTAAGTAATGCGTTCATTAACAACAATTATTGTTTTTCAAACCGAAGTTCATGAATTTTGAATCCTGAACCTGAGTCTTTCATAAAAATATAAGCACGGTATACAGAACGAGACGATTCGTATACGGCTATAGCATATCTAGCACCCTGAGCAGATGCCCCATCGTGTTGCCGGATTACATTTTCAGCCGGATTTTGGGCAAAAAAAGATTTAAGAATAATTTCTGCCTGTTGCTTGCTGTAAACCCCTTCACTACCGGGAACAGTCAACTCAACAGAGTTATTAAAGTAGGTGCTGAGTTGTTTAGCATTACCTGCTTTTAGCGCGTTTAGAACATCATCAAAAATATCAGCCTTTGCAGTTAAGGCTAATAACATAAACGGCAGTAGCAAAAAGAAGAGTGTTTTTTTCATATACCTGCTAGCGGCTAAAATTGTGCCACATCGCAAATTAACAAAAATGTTCCTTTTACAAGGGGTTCATATCCGGTTTATATCCTTATTTTTGTTGAATAACAGTCTGATTTTAATTTTCTATCAATTCAAATTTGTCTGTTTCAGGAACAAATAGAAGAAATGAAAAAAACAATTTTACTCATATTGGATGGCTGGGGTAATGGAAAACCTTACTCAGGTAATGCCATAAATTTAGCGAGAAAACCAAACTTTGATGCACTATATGCAAGATATCCTTATGCGGAATTAAAAACATCAGGCGAGGATGTTGGACTTCCCGAGGGGCAGATGGGGAACTCAGAAGTAGGCCATATGAATATCGGTGCAGGCAGAGTAGTATATCAGCAACTTGTGCTCATCAATAAATCATTTCGCGAAAAAAAAGTTAATGAAAATCATGTATTAAATGAAGCGATTCAGTATGCCCGAAGCCATCAAAAAAATATACATTTAATAGGGTTGGTAAGCAATGGAGGCGTTCACTCTTCACTTTCACATGTAAAAGATTTGTGTAGCTTACTTCAAGAGAAGCAGATAAGAAATTTCTATATTCATGCTTTTACCGATGGTCGTGATACAGATCCCAAAAGTGGTATAGCATTTTTGAAAGAACTGAATGAGCACCTTCAGCATAGCGGTGGGCAAATTGCTTCTGTGGTTGGACGCTACTATGCAATGGATCGCGATAAAAGATGGGAACGTGTAAAACTAGCCTATGATCTGCTGGTGAATGGCATAGGTGAAGAATCCAACGACTTGCTTGCCACTATTAATAAACGTTATGCAGCCAATGAAACCGATGAGTTTTTAAAGCCCATTATAGCCAATAAGAATGCAACTATCAAAGAAGGCGATGTGGTTATTTGTTTTAATTTTAGAACTGATCGGGGTAGGGAAATAACAATGGCACTTACGCAGCAGGATTTTCATGAACATAACATGCATAAGATAAACCTACATTATATTAGCCTGACGGAGTATGATAAAACTTTTAAAAATGTTAAGGTATTATTTCCGGACATAGAGTTAAACAATACCATGGGTGAGGTACTGGAACAAAACGGCTGTATACAGGTAAGAATTGCAGAGACTGAGAAATACCCACATGTTACTTTTTTCTTTAGCGGAGGCAGAGAGCAGCCATTTATAGGCGAAACAAGACATATGGCCCCATCACCAAAAGTAGCAACCTATGATTTACAACCTGAGATGAGTGCAGATATGGTATGTGATTTTACTTTACAGGAAATTGAAAAAGCAGAGGCTGATTTCATTTGTGTAAACTTTGCCAACCCGGATATGGTTGGACATACGGGTGTAGTTGAAGCAGAAATTAAAGCCATTGAAAAAGTAGATGAGTGCTTGGGCAAAGTGGTTGAGGCTGCCCTTGCAAAAAAATATTCGCTTCTGGTAACTGCCGATCATGGAAATGGAGAATACATGATTAATGAAAGTGATGGCACTCCCAATACTGCTCACACCACAAACAAAGTGCCTTGTCTTCTTATTGAGCCTCAAATAACACAAGGAATAAAAGATGGAAGGTTGGCGGATATTGCGCCTACGTTGCTAACTTTAATGGATATTAAAATACCCCATGAGATGAATGGCAATGTATTACTCTACTCCGGTATATCCTAATATAGTCTTAGAGCTAAGTGTTGAATCAACAAGCTAAAATCAATACACTAAACTACTTATTAATTGAACCAAATTAGCTTAATTACCACAGCCGGGAATGAAATGCTTGAAATATGGTTGTTCAAACACTGCATTCAAATTATACTCCTCTGTAGCAGGATTGTATAGCATCTTGCCGGTATAGGCTCTGAAAGAGCCCGTAGGTCCATCTATAAAGCCAATGAAGTCTTTATCAGTTTGATTAATACTCATGGTATCAATAATCGTCCTATTATTGTATTTATTATAAAAATATAAAACGTATGTTTTATTTTTAACCAATAAGACTTCAACTTTGCTATTGGAGATATTAAAGTAGCGTTTGGTGCACGGATCATTCAATATTTCATAACCAATAGTTTGTTCGGGAAGCGTTACCCGATTCCCTAACCTACATAAAACACTAGCAGTTACATTAACTTGTGAAAAAAGGCTACGATATTTTTGCCAAAATAAAGAAGGATTGTAATCAATAAAATAATTATAGCTGCCACCAACATAATTACATGGCGTTAAGGTTTGTGTTTTTTCAAATAATGGGGGCTCTTTCAAGAAGCATTGGTTATAATAATGGTTAACCTTAACATATAATTCCGCATCACCAAGTTCTGTAAATGAAGGTAGTCTAATTGGCTCATCATAAACTCCATATCTGTTATATTGAATGATTCCATGTGTTATGCCGTAATCAATATCAAAACCTATGAGATTGAAACTTGGACGAACTACAACATTAACAAAACCGCAACCCACCAGCATATCCTTGAAGAAGAAAAATTCCTTATCAAAAACATAGTCATCCTTAAATGTTATAGAATTATCATTATTAAATTTAAGCTTGCTATTAGGAATCACTGAATTCCCGGAAATATATTCAGACTCCTTATCACCTGAGTAAAATGTACCTGATAAGAATAAAGAAACATTCGGGTCAGTAAGTTTGGCTGTGATTAATCTTCCTTTGTTAAAATCTCCCGGATACATGACAGTAATGTACTCACCCTTACTCGAAATAAAGTCAATTCGAGGAACCCTAACAACTCCAGTGAATAAACGAGGCAATTCAATATCTCTTCCTTCAGCATCTTTAAAACCAGATGTTTCAAGATAAGGATTGGTATTTGACCAAATCCTTGCTTTCACATTTTCAACGGGTATGGTATCCGGTATTACTTTATTTCCATAAGTTATCCTCTGCACCGGTTTTAGCCTTTTAACCTTAACAACAGGACTTAAAAGTTGCTTTTTGTAGTAATATGCTGCACCAACAATAGAGTCTTCTTCCACCTCAATGTTCACTGTTTTCTCTTCTACAATATATTGAATGTATCGATTTACAACAAAAACAGCACCTTGAACCGGATACTTAAAAGTAAAATCAACACCATTTAAGTCGCGATGCTGAAACACAAGCGTATCGGCTGCTTTTTTGCCTGCAAACAATGCCATTTGCTCTTCTACTTTATAACCTGGAGGAGGGTTTGTGGCACGATAGAAGTTTAATTTAATATCAGGATTTTTATCTCTACCAAACAAATAGATTTCTTCAGTAACAGGCAAGCAACCCTTTGCCTCAGCAATGATTTTTATCATTAACGGATTGTTATTATCCGGAGTGATGCCTGGCTGCAGCAATAAATTCAGAATACCATCCTGTCCTACATTAAAAAAGTTTTCTCCATTTACATCGGTTAGAGATTGAGCACCTTCACCTTCTATCCTTACTATAATATTTTCTGGCACTGAATTATTTTCCCCTATAATACCAAAAGAAACTTTAACTGCAGGGTCAAGCAGTTTACCTGCATCAATTCCCATCTTAAAATCTGAAATATCATTAAAGGGATTGGTACAAAACGTAATAGGAAAACAGATAATAAACAGAAGAATGAAATTTAAAAATGAATTTTTCATATGCTAAATTATCGATTACAGAATTTTAATATTGAAAGAAATGTTAAGAAAAGGATAAAGCACAAATTGACTGAATGCATTTGTTAGAACAGATTGATTATTTTCATTTGCAGTTGGGCTCAAAGCTTCAGTAGCCATTAATTTTATTTGAGGTGTGCCATGATAGAAAAAACCTAGATCAAAAGCCATATTCAGCCTTTTCTTTGGATTATCCCTGCCAATACCTAAGCCGAGATAAGGCTGTATGATGGCTCTGTTAATATCAAAACGGATTGCTCCGATATTGTCAGGAGTAAAGGTCAGATTCCCATATACATAATTTTGCAAAGGTGCAATTTCAACAGCAGTATTGTGGCTACTAAAAGCTATACCAGCCTTGATATTAATGCTATTTTTAAAAGGATAATAAGCCAGCAGAAGTGGGATTGTGTTGCTACTAATATCTGTATTCATTGAAACCTGCTCTTTTTGAATACTGGTTTGAGCTGAATACTTATATGAGAATAAGTAACACCCCAAACTCAATGAAAATTTTGTCCCAAAGGATTTATTAATTTTGATGCCTGCACCCAATGTGCCTGCTCCGATGCCTATCGACCAAGCATCAGACATAGTAATATCATCTTGGGGAGCACTTTTTGCTGTACTATCTGTAATTTGCTGGGAATGTACCTGTATTGTTAAAAACAATAAAGCAATTGAGTAGAGGCGACATTTTTTTATCATTATTATATCATAAAATATAGTGTGATAAATAGATAAACTTTATTTACCATATGCAAAATGATAAATATTTTTATTTATTCAAAATGTTTAGTCTAAAAACATAAAGTTAATAACGCTTTTTAAGCTATGCTACAGAAGGTTTGAATTTTGCTGATAGGTAACGCTTAGATTTATGCCATTAACACGAAATGACTTGTATAGGCTCAATAAACTCAGGCCCGGATCACACCCGGACGAAACTGTTTCTGGATGGGGGCATGATTAGCTGCCTCTATACCCATGCTTATCCACTTGCGGGTTTCAATAGGGTCAATGATGGCATCAACCCAAAGACGCGCTGCTGCATAGTAAGGGCTCATTTGTTTATTATATCTGTCGGTAATTTGCTTTAACAGTGCTGCTTGTTTAGCATCATTGATTTGCTCTCCCTTAGCTTTTAGCGAGGCTTCTTCTATTTGAAGCAATGTTTTAGCTGCCTGCTCACCACCCATTACCGCAATTTTTGCATTGGGCCATGCTGCTATCAGACGCGGATCATAAGCTTTGCCGCACATAGCATAATTACCTGCACCAAAACTATTTCCTGTAATAATGGTAAATTTAGGTACAACAGAGTTGGCCTGTGCATTTACCAGTTTGGCTCCATCTTTAATAATACCTCCATGCTCGCTGCGGCTGCCTACCATAAAACCTGTTACATCCTGTAAAAATACCAAAGGAATTTTTTTCTGATTGCAGTTCATAATGAAGTGTGCTGCTTTATCGGCACTATCAGAATAAATTACTCCGCCAATTTGCATTTCCACCGGATTATCATTGGCACTCTGTTTAGGCTTTTTGGCTTTTACTACTTCGCGGTTATTGGCTATAATTCCAACAGCCCAGCCATCAATACGTGCATAGCCGCAGGTAATGGTTTTACCGTAAAGTTCTTTGTAAGGATCAAAACTGCCGGCATCAACTAAACGCTCAATTATTTCAAGCACATTAAATGGTTTGGAGAAATGATTAACGGCAGCATACACATCGTCCATACTTTTTGTTGGGGCTTTTGATTCTATGCGGCTAAATCCTGCCTTTTCATAATCGCCTATTTTTCCCATGATGCGTTTTATCCTGTCCAGACAGGCTGCATCGTTTTCAAATTTATAATCCGTTACACCACTTATTTCGCAATGGGTGGATGCCCCACCCAGCGTTTCGTTATCTATGTCTTCGCCAATGGCTGCCTTTACCAGATAACTACCAGCTAAAAATATGGAACCAGTTTTATCTACAATCATGGCTTCATCACTCATAATGGGCAAATAAGCACCACCTGCTACACAACTGCCCATAACCGCAGCTATTTGGGTAATGCCCATGCTACTCATTACGGCATTATTTCTAAAAATGCGTCCAAAGTGTTCCTTATCCGGAAATATTTCATCCTGCATGGGAAGAAATACACCGGCACTGTCAACCAGATAAATGATTGGCAATTTATTTTCAATGGAAATCTCCTGGGCACGCAAATTCTTTTTACCGGAGATTGGGAACCATGCACCGGCTTTTACGGTAGCATCATTTGCGACCACTACACACTGCCTGCCACTCACATATCCTATTACCACCAATACCCCGCCAGCAGGACATCCTCCCTGATCTTCGTACATCTCATACCCTGCAAATGCACCTATCTCAATTTGCGGTTTATCTGCATCGAGTAAATAACTTACACGTTCGCGTGCAAGCATTTTCCCTTTTTCTTTTTGTTTAGCTGCTGCTTTTTTGCCGCCACCTTCCGCTACTTTTTCAAGACGTAAGTGCAATTCATTAACCAGTTCTTGCATGTTACTTTTATATTAGGTTGAGGAAATATCAATAAGCAAAGCCATCACAAGTTTTGTGTAATAGCTTATTTTATTGACAAAGACAAAGGTAATCAAATGAGAGATTAATTAAAGTTTGGTTTGCAGGCTTTGTTGAATTGTTATACTTTTGCGGATGGCAGGTCGCACTAGCAGCTCCCTCTAAACCCCCAGGTCTTGATCGAAGCAAGGGCGTGAGGTTGTAGCGCTGAGATGTGGCTTGCCTTTTTTATTGCCTAAAATTTCAGAATAGCCCTGATGTTTACGCGTCTGGCAGTTAAATAATTAGGCACTGCCCAAGTTCTGGATTCGGCATCCTCAATCCATAAATAGGAAATGGTATTATTAATGTCAATGAGGTTAAAAACCTCCACACCCAATAGCGCTGATTTGAAATAATGCTTCCAGCCTTTTTTATTTCTGGCATTCTCATCCACCAATATTTTTAAAAACCCGATATCAACCCTGCGGTAGCTGGGCATATGAAGTGTATCTCCATATCGGTTCCTGTCTGGCGGGCCAAAAGGCAAACCGCTGCCATACACCAAATTCAGGTACACACGAATGCTTGGAAATTTGGGCATATAATCCTGAAACATGATACTGGCATTAACACGCTGATCGGTTGGTCTGCGAACAAATCCAGGTGTAATGCGATTGCCGTTGCCATCTGATATAATAGCTGAAGGGATTTTTTCTTGCGTAGACATAACAGATAAACTGGCCCAACTCTCCACACCTTTTACGAACTCACCATTCATGCGCAAATCGAGCCCGGTTGCATAACCCTCTGCAATATTCTCGGCATAGTAGCGTATTCGTACGTTATCAATCTCATAAGGAATAAGGTTACTCATTTGCTTGTAATAAGCCTCGGCAAAAAATTTAAACGGCCTTCCCCATGCCAGAAAATTATAATCGCCACCGGCAATGTAGTGGATGGATTGCTGAGCCCTTATATTTTTATTTAATGATCCGTCAAACCTTCTGAATTCTCTGTAAAACGGTGGTTGATAATAAACACCAGCTGCTACTTTAAAAGTAATATCTTTTCTTAATGGCTCCTGCTTTTGTCCGTTTAGCACGGCTCTGTTATGTTTTCTGTTTGGTTCAAACGAAAACTGTGCCCTTGGGCTTATAACATTTTCGTTATTTAAACTCCACCAATTGCTTCGCACACCATAGGTAATTTTCATCTGATGGTCTCTGCTTAGTGTTTGGCTATTTTGTATATATCCGTTTATGCGATAGCTGCTAAAATTATTGTTGGAATTGATATAATCATTTACCACTATTTCACCATTAACCAAACTTGGCTTGGCAAAACCAAGGGAATCAATAAAACCCCATTCATTCATCTTATCCTGTATTTGCTCAGATTGTATTTGCGCCCCCCACTGCACATAATGATTGCCTTGGGTAAAATATCCTCTGTGGCCTGCGTTGTAAACCAATGCCTGCAGGTTATTGCGCGCATTATTTAAAAAATATCCAATTCCTTTACTTGCTCTTGATTTACCAAAGTTATCCTTACCAAAATCGGTTTCCAATTCTTCAAGCCTGTATGCGCCTTCTATGGTAAAATATTCATTTTCGTTCGAGTAAAATGCCGAACCGTATAATTTCAGTTTGGTTTTAAAATTAGGCTGATAATTAACAGATAATGCACCGCTAGCGGTGCGGTATTCCATTAAATCTCCTCCATTAAAAAACATGCGCAGTGCGAGAGCCGTCTTTACTGTTCCAAATGTGGTTTCACGTGTTTGGGGGGCAACCATATATTTGTTTTGCGCATAGCTTGCCAAAGCGCTAATGTTTAACTCATCTGTTACATGATAGGTTAGCACAGTCTGGGCATCAATAAAGGAAGGCTGATAATCGCCTTTGGTATCCAATGTACCCACCACGTATTGGTTGGTCCAGTATCTGGTTCCGATCAGGTAGGTAAATCTCCTGTTTTGGGATGAACCTTCGGCATGAGCCTGCACACCCAGTAAACTCATATTTATTGATGAGGTAAACTTTTTCGGATCGCGGTATTTTATATCCAGAACGGAAGAAAGCTTATCACCATATCTTGCCTCAAAACCGCCTGCAGAAAAACTCACACTTTGCACCAACTCTGAATGAATAAAACTTAAGCCTTCCTGCTGACCGCTTCTGGGCAAAAAGGGACGATAGATTTCAATATCATTTACATAAATCAGGTTCTCATCATAATTGCCACCTCGTACGTTGTATTGCGAACTCATTTCATTGTTGGATGAAACACCGGGCAGGGTTTTGAGTATGGCTTCGAAACTACCGGAAATATTGGGCAGCGTGGCCAAGGTGCGTGGGTCAATGGTAATTACACTTACTTTATCTCTGTTAAGCTCTTCGGTAAATACAAATGTTTGCAGCGTAACGCTATATTCCATTTGCACATCCAAACGGTATTTTTCATTATTGCGCAATGGCCTTATGCTAGCGCGTTTGGAAGGACGAGAGATGTATGAAAAAGCAAGTTCAACAACTTTACTTGTATCAACCTTCAAGGAATAAAATCCTTCTTCTGTGCTAATGGTGTTTTGGTTTGTACCAATAACGACAATGTTGACATCTGCCAGGGGTTTACCAATGGAATCGAGCACATAGCCGCTTATGGTAGCTTGCTGTGCAATGGCAGCCAAGCCACAGAAAAGGAGCAAAAAAGCAAAAGATAATTTACGAATCAATATGTTTTGAACGAAACTCAGGCCTGCAGCGTATGTGGAGTGGTATTTTTAAGTGACGCAATGGTTGCTTCCGGATTTTTAGCACTGAATACATAATTGCCTGCCACCAGCACATCTGCGCCTACCGCAAGCAAAACCGGTGCGGTTTTATCATTTACACCGCCATCAATTTCAATCAGGCAAGAACTGTTTTTTTGTATGATAAGCGATTTTAGCTCTGCGCACTTACTGTAGGTGTTTTCAATAAACTGCTGTCCACCAAAACCAGGATTTACACTCATCATACAAACCAAATCAATATCTGCAATGATATCTTTAAGCAGTTGCACGGAAGTGTGCGGGTTAATAGCCACACCTGCCTTCATGCCTTCTGCCTTAATGGCCTGCAGTGAGCGGTGCAGGTGTGTACATGTTTCATAATGCACTGAAAGAATATTAGCTCCTGCCTGCGCAAATGCTTTGATGTAACGGTCGGGGTCAACTATCATTAAATGAACATCCAGTGTTTTTTTAGCATGCTGCTGCAGCGTTTTCATTACAGGAAAACCAAAAGAAATGTTGGGTACAAATACCCCATCCATCACATCCACATGGAACCAGTCAGCATTACTGTTATTAATCATTTCAATATCCCTTTGCAGGTTTCCGAAATCTGCTGAAAGAATGCTTGGTGCTATAATTGGTTTCATGTTGCGAAAATAGCCTTATTAGCTTATTTTTTGAATAATTTCATCAGCAAGAGGTACCCAATTTTCATTGGGTTCAATCAGATAACCCTTCACAGATGCACCCGCAGCTGATTCTATATCGCGCTGCTTATCTCCAATAAATGCAGCATGAACGGGTGAAACATTTAGGCGGGCAAGTGCTTTTTGAACCATAAGTGAATCCGGTTTGCGACACAGGCATTTCCCAAAATCAGGATGGTGGGGGCAATAATAAATTAAATCTACATGGGCGGTAACCTCGGCCAATTGCTGCTGCATCAAACGATGCATTTGATCCAGTTCGGCAGCGGTATACAAACCTTTTGCTATACCACCTTGATTTGTAATAATTACCACCTGCCAACCGGCATCATTAAATTTTTTAATGCCTTCTACGGCATGCGGCAATACCTTAAAGTCTGCCACACGCGTAATATATTCACCCACCTCCTCGTTGATTACTCCGTCTCTATCTAAAAAAATGGCTTTGTTCATGTAATTCTGTTTTGATTAATAAGGCCGGTAAGTTATAATTGAACAAATTTTAATATTTTGAACCAAAGAATCGTCATTATTCCCACGTACAACGAAAAAGAAAACATCGAACTGATGATTCGTAAGGTTTTTTCCATGCCTGTATTATTTGATGTATTAATAGTTGACGATAACTCACCCGATGGTACAGGCAATATTGTAAAGGGCTTGATGAATGACTATAAAGCCCTGCACTTATTGGAAAGAAAAGAAAAAAACGGACTTGGCACTGCATATATTGCCGGCTTCAGGTGGTGCTTAGATAAAGGTTACGAATATATTTTTGAAATGGATGCCGACTTCTCTCACAACCCAGATGATTTAGCAAGGTTATATGAAGCCTGCGTAGATGGTGCAGACATGTCGGTTGGCAGCAGGTATATTACGGGAGTGAATGTGGTAAACTGGCCTATGAGCAGGGTAATGCTGTCTTATTTTGCCTCTATGTATGTAAGGCTCATTACCGGGATGAATATACAAGATACCACTGCCGGTTTTGTTTGCTACACCAGAAAAGTGCTTCAAACCATAGATTTAGATAAAATTAAATTTCGCGGTTACGCTTTTCAGATTGAAATGAAATTTACCGCTTGGAGACATGGGTTTAAATTAACCGAGGTACCCATTATTTTTACAGACCGCACAAGAGGTGAATCTAAAATAAGCGGAGGTATTATTAAAGAAGCCGTTTGGGGCGTATTATCTATGAAAATAAAAAGCTGGTTCAGAATATACAGCAAGGCTTAGGCAAGCGCAGCCTTCAGGTCATCCAGTAAATCTTCTAAATCTTCTACACCCACACTTAGGCGCAGGAGATTATCAACTACACCCGCTTTTTCTCTTTCTGCCTTTGGAATAGAGGCATGTGTCATCGTAGCCGGATGGTTAATTAAACTTTCTACACCACCCAAACTTTCGGCAAGTGAAAACACCTTGAATGCAGAAGCTATACGAAAGGTTTCGTTTAAATCTGCGCCTTTTAATACAATAGAAATCATGCCACCAAAATCGCGCATTTGCTTCTTGGCTATATCATGTTTGGGATGGTCGGTAAAACCTGGCCAATAAACTTTTTCTATTTTAGGATGGTTGCGTAAAAAATGGGCGATTTCTCTTCCGTTTTCGCAATGCGCTTTCATTCTCAGATGCAAGGTTTTTACACCACGTAATACTAAAAAACTATCCTGAGGCCCGGGGGTGGCGCCACATGAATTGTGTATAAAAGCCAGCTGCTCATAAATGGCATCATTACTTGTAATAAGCGCACCCATAACCACATCGCTATGACCTCCTAAGTACTTAGTAACACTATGCATAACAATATCCGCTCCTAAGTCTAAGGGGTTTTGCAAATAGGGTGATGCAAAGGTGTTATCTACTGCCAGCATCAGGTTGTGTTTTTTTGCTATTGCAGCACAGGCTTCAATATCTACCACTTGCATAGTAGGGTTGGTTGGCGTTTCAATCCAAATTAGTTTGGTGTTTGCATTGATATAGTTATTTATGTTTGATGCATCAGTCAAATCAATAAAATGAAATTTGATTCCGTACTTGGCAAATACTTTGGTAAACATGCGGTAGGTACCACCATATAAATCATTTCCTGTAATAACTTCATCACCCGGATTAAGTAATTTAATTACAGCATCGGTTGCTCCCATACCACTGCTAAAACACAAGCCATACTTTCCGTTTTCTAGCGCTGCCAAACATTTTTCCAAAGCAGTGCGTGTAGGATTTTTTCCTCTTGCATATGCATATCCTTTATGTTTACCCGGACTCTCCTGCCAATAGGTAGAAGTTTGGTAAATAGGTGTCATAATAGCTCCTGTTGTTGGGTCGGGCTCTTGGCCTGCGTGTATGGCTTTGGTTGCAAATTTCATGATCAGATATTGGTTGCTTTAAAATTGGGTTAGCAAATTGATTTTGCGAAAATAGTATTTAAGTTACTTGCTTATCGCTATTTTTCTATTAAATTCACACAAATAATTTATAACCCGTAATGCAGACGCAGTTTATAAAAAAAATGAATAAAACCGAAGCAGGTTTTCATTTACTGATGCTGTTATCGCTGGCCGATGGCAATCTGAAAGAATCTGAATCAGATGTTGTAATTGATTTTCTGAATGATCATTTCAAAGATGATGTAGACCTGATAAAAGAGCAGGCTTTCCTTAGGGCATTGCCTGCTACCGAGCACGAAAATCATTTTACCGAAACAGCCGAACACTTTTACACCATAAGCTCAGCAGATGAGCGACATACCATTACGCGTTTTGCAATGGAAGTGGTAATGGCGGATGAGTCCATGCAGCAACACGAAAACAAACTCATACAAAAATTATTTGACTGCTGGGATATTGAGTAAAGGCATGCCGCATTTCATTAGCCTGCTCATTTCCTGCACTTCTTGTGTGTTATTTCTTGTATGCAAAAATCTACACGCACAAACCAGACATACAGTACCTGCTATTGCATATCTGTTGCCTGAAATGCGCACATGCATTAATGATAGCAAACAATACCCGGTTGATGAGAACCCTACGGATGACCGAACTAAAATTCAAGATCGTTTCAATTCCCACAGAGACCCCAACTATACCCGCTTGCTTTTTTCTAACAACAGCAGAATGCTTAAACAGGGTGAAGGCTACTACCTAAATCAAATGCTATTTATTAATGGTGCTGCCTATGGCGTTACCGATTACTTAAATATGCATGCAGGCGTATTATTGACACCAAAGCAAATAACCAATACGTGGTATGCCTCTATTCGCGGTGGTACCAAACTGGGTGATTTTCTCTATGCTGCAGCCGGGTTTACCTCTATACATTTTGAGAATAGCGGATATGTTTATTTTCCCTATATCAGTGCCAGTGTTGGTACCTCAAATTTTTTGGTGACCGTTAGTTTTATTCCGGGCAGCGGCACACCCAATTACAATTTTAGCAGCGTAGGCCAGGCATATACTTTAGGTGCAAATATTCAAGTAACTAAATTTATGGCTGTGGTAACTGATAACTGGTTTTATAGCATTGCCAACCGAGCCAATACGCGTTTTAATGTATTAAACACACCTAGCCTTGCGTTTCGTTTTTTTGGAAGTAATTTTAGTGTTGATGCAGGCCTAATTGGTTTGCTGAATGGATCAGATGAAAGTTCTGCTATACCTTGGCTTACCTACACCTATCATTTTAGTTTCAAAGGAGAAAAGCAGCCTGATTAAAATCACCTTAATTTAATTCACACCTCCGCTCAGCATCCCTATCAATGATTTCATCACTGATGCTGATATTATTAAATTAAGTCTTAAAAATTATTTGATGGGCACCTGTCTTTTGGCCTCCATTGGATATGAGGACGCGTTGGTTTACCGCTGTAATTTAAGAATATGCCTAAACTAAGTGTTAAATAATGGTCTAATTTATCATCAACATTGACCATATCTAAATACTTAGACTCAACTCGATAGTATTGAATTTTAAATTGGTAATCTAATCGATTCGAACGTTTAATTCTTGTTGACAAGCCTAGCCAACTAATATAGTTATTATATCCGGGAACGTCTACCCTTCTCTGGTTCTTATTAACCGTCCATTGGCGTTCTAAATCCGTCATGCCTGTTCCGAAAAACAAGTATGTCATATACTTTTGAGGAGGATTGCGCTTTAAAATGTTATTTAGACTTACATGCAAACTTCCGCCATAAACGAAAAGTTGGGTGGTAGATTCAATAAAACTCCCAGAATTCTCATTAGAAAAATTAACATTTCCTTCACCCATTAAGAAATGCTTACCCATATCAGCCGAGAGCGACACAAACCTTAATGGGCTATAAATCAAACTGGCATCAAATGAAAAGCCTGGTAAGGGGCCAAGTGTATAGTTTGGTATTGCTAATCCTGCACTCGCTGAAACCGATAGAGAGCTATACTGGGCGTAGACACCTCGAGTAAAAAAACTCAGGAAGATAATGCATGATAAGAAAGAATTTCGTTTTAAAACAGCTTGATTCACTTTTCAATGATAAGGATTTACCAATTATAATAAAAATAAATATAAGGTATCAGGGTATTCACTATCGATTCCAAACCAAAACGGAGGAAATTAATTTAGAATAAAGATTTTCATTTATGGTGCCTCGAGTTATGCTCTTGCACCAGCTTAATAAAATCATCGGCTGATACAGATTTAGTCTCTATAGTAACCTTAGATTTTAGTACTTCTCTAACCTTGTTTGAAACAGCAAGATTTATCATACGTGAGCGGTACTCCTCTTTTTTCATACTCGGCTCTATAATACTTGCCAGCATTTCATCACTGATGCCGGTATTGCCATATGCACCAAACATGTTTTTGGTATAATTGATGGCCGCCTGCTTTATATCAACTTCTTCTACTTTTACATTGTTCTCCGAAAGCAGTTTCTCTTCAAACAAATGGTTACGCAAATAAGACGCTTCATGCTGATAATTCTGCTCAACATTATCGGTATTGAATTTATCCGGATGACGGTCGATGAGCCAACGTTTCAAGAATGCATCAGGCAAGTCAATACCCTGTTTGGCAACAATGCTATCTGTCATCTCATGTTCAAACAAATGATCTGCCTGACCACCAAAATAAGTTGAAAGTTCTGCTTTAATTTTTTCGTGCATCTGCTCTTCAGTTGTTACCACTCCTTCCCCATAAACCTTATCAAAAAATGCTTGATTTATCTCTGCTGTTTCGTTGCGCTTAATTTCATTCACCACTACTTTAAACGTTTTACCCAAATCGGCAACTGTTTGTTTGTTTATACCCAACGCATGCGAAATTTCAGTTTCATCATTATCAAATAAATCAAAAAGCTTCACATTAAACTCTGCACCCTTCTTTGTGCCTATAAATAAACTTTTTGAAGGTTGATCCTTTATGCTTGATGTAAGCACAGGCGTGCTGGCTGAATGAACTCCTCCTTCCAAAACTTCACCATTCTCATTTAACTCGGTCATTGCAGTATATACCACATCATTATCGCCCGCAACTTCCACATCATTTAGGATTCCAAAACGTTTGCGCAATCTATCAACCTCCTCATCAATCATTTTATCATCAATCATTACCTCGTAGCGCGTAAAAACATCCTTATCAGAAACTTTTAAAGAAAAATTGGGAGCCAAACCAATATCAAACGTAAAGGTGTAATCATTGCCTTTAACCAATTCATCAATTTTGCTGTTTTCATTTAAAACAGGCTGACCCAAGATATTCAGTTTCTTATCATCAATATAATCAAACAAGCCTTTAGAAGCAGCTGAATTTACAGCTTCGAGCAACATTGAGGTACCAAACATTTTTTCAATCATAGATTTTGGAGCCATACCCGGACGAAAGCCAGGAATATTGGCACGTTTCCTATAATCGCTAATTTTTTTGTCTAACTCAGGTGCATAATCGGCTGCAGTAAGGTTAACCGATATCGTGCCATTTAGATTGTCTTTTTGTTCAAACGTTACGTTCATTTGTATTTGCACTTAAACAAAAATAAGACCCGATTCAGTCTTATTTTTTGATTGGTGCGGATGGAGGGACTCGAACCCCCACGCCTTTCGGCACCAGATCCTAAGTCTGGCACGGCTACCAATTACGCCACATCCGCAATATTTCAAATTCCACTTCCCTATTTCAGCTTCGGCTACTCCCGACTAGTCGGGATTGTTCCACTAGCATTTCTTCGATATGCAGTCTCACGAACAATTACGCCACATCCGCAATATTTCAAATTCCACTTCCCTATTTCAGCTTCGGCTACTCCCGACTAGTCGGGATTGTTCCACTAGCATTTCTTCGAAATGCAGTCTCACGAACAATTACGCCACATCCGCAAAAGGGACGGCAAAGGTATTACATTTTAAATATATTGCAAATAATTGCATTAATAGGGTAATATTCCTTAATTTTCGGGCAATATGCAGGTAGTTACAGATCCGGAAAAAGAAAATAAAGAAATAGTAAAAGCGTATCGCAATGTGCTCAAATCTTGCAGGCGCACATTGGAAAAAAATGACAAAAAGCATATTAGAAAAGCTTTTGAGATGTCACTTGAGGCGCACAAAACCATGCGCAGAAAATCCGGAGAACCCTATGTTCTTCACCCCCTTGCTGTTGCACAAATTTGTTCCGAAGAAATGGGGTTGGGTGCTACTTCCATTATTTGTGCATTGCTGCACGATACCGTAGAAGATACCGAAATCACCTTAGATGTGGTGCGATTAAATTTTGGTGAAAATGTGGCTAAAATTATAGATGGCTTAACCAAAATAGCCGGAGTTTTTGACCAGCAGGATAAATCCATGCAGGCCGAGAACTTTAAGAAAATGCTGCTTACACTGAGTGATGATGTAAGGGTAATACTGATAAAACTGGCCGACAGGTTGCATAATATGCGCACGCTGGATTCCATGTCGCCAAAATCACAATTGAAAATTGCAAGTGAAACACAATATGTGTATGCACCTTTGGCTCACCGCTTGGGTTTATATGCCATTAAAACTGAATTGGAAGACCTTGCCACGAAATACCTGGAACCAGAAAATTACCGCTTTGTTAAAAACAAACTTCAGGAAACCAAAACTCAACGCAACCGCTACATCAAGCAATTTTGTGAACCCATTATTGAATCACTGACTGAAAGTGGATTAAAATTTGAAATTAAAGGACGACCCAAAAGCATACACTCTATTTTGCATAAAATGAAAGTGCAAAATATACCTTTTGAAGAGGTGTATGATTTGTTTGCCATAAGGGTAATTATTGATTCAGAAAGCGAAGAGACAGAAAAGCCTGATTGCTGGAAAGTCTATTCCATTGTAACAGATTTCTATAAACCCAACCCCGACCGACTAAGAGACTGGATTTCTACACCCAAGGGCAATGGCTATGAATCATTGCATACCACCGTTATGGGGCCTAAAGGTAAATGGGTAGAAGTGCAGATACGCACCCGCAGGATGGATGAAATTGCAGAGAAAGGATATGCCGCACACTGGAAATATAAAGATAAGCCTAACCAAGCAACCACTACCGTTGACGGAGGTTTGGAAGAATGGCTTGCGCGGGTTCGTGAAATACTGGAAAACCCGGAATCGAACGCATTGGATTTTCTGGATGATTTTAAACTAAACCTATTTGCTGAAGAAATTTTTGTGTTTACGCCTAAGGGTGATTTACGCAAACTACCGGCCAATGCCACCATACTTGATTTTGCATTTGACATACACACCGAATTGGGAGCCAAATGTATAGGTGGTAAGGTAAACAATAAATTGGTGCCACTAAACCATGCAATCTTAAACGGAGATCAAGTAGAGGTATTGACCTCATCTAAACAAACACCCAAAGAAGAGTGGCTGAATTTTATTGTTACCGCCAAAGCCAAATCAAAAGTGCGCGATTGGATGAAGCAGGAAAAACTAAGGGCTTCATCAATGGGCAGAGAAATATTGGAACGAAAATTTGCACAAGATAAAATACCATTTAACAGCGAAGCCCTGCAGGATATTGCCGTCTATTTTAACCTACCGAATATTACAGAGCTATACTATCAGATAGCAACCGAGAAAATTGATAAAACCAAACTGCATATTGCCGATATTCTTGAAAAGGTTAAAAAGCATCGCATAGAACATGCGCATGAAATTAAAACACAAAAAGAGCAGCAGGCTCTGGCAAAGGCATCTGGCAACTATGCCAAAGATGCAGTGATTTTGGGTGAAGAAATTGAACTGCCCTACAGCTTTGCCAAATGTTGCAACCCCATACCGGGTGATGATATTTTTGGATTTATTACGGTTGGCGAAGGTGTAAAGATTCACCGTACCAACTGTCCCAATGCCATTGGTTTAATGAGCAACTACGGATACAGGCTTATTAAGGCAAAATGGGCCAACCAAATTAATATTGATCGTGCATTTACTACCACTATTAAGGTGCAGGGAATTGACAGTGTAGGTATCGTAAGTAATATAGCAGATATTATTTCCAAACAACTTGAAATTAATATGCATGCCATTCAAATCTCATCCAGAGAAGGCATGTTTGAAGGTATGATTGAACTGGAAGTATATGATACCATGCACTTGGAAGAACTCATGAATAAAATTAAAGCGTCCAGCCCTTTAATTAAAGTGAGCCGAGAAGATGTAGTGAAATAATTTACAGCAGCCTTCTATTCATAAACCGCCACACCTGCATACAGTTTGCTACGTTGCTCTTTTACGCGTTCATCTTCCAGATACTCATCATAAGTCATGCGTTTATCCAAAGCGCCATGCGGTGTAATTTCAATAATCCGGTTGGCAATAGATTGTGTAAACGTATGGTCATGCGAAGCAAAAATGGCCACATGTTTCCAATCCTTTAACGCATCATTAAATGCAGTGATGGTTTCTAAATCTAAGTGATTGGTTGGCTCATCCAGCAATAAGCAATTGGCGTTGGTAAGCATCATACGCGAAACCATGCAACGCACTTTTTCACCTCCGCTCAATACATTTGACTTTTTAAATACCTCCTCACCGCTAAACAACATCTTGCCTAAAAAACCGCGTATATAGGTTTCATCTTTCTCTGCTGAGAACTGGCGCAGCCAATCAATCAGGTTATCATCTCCATTAAAATATTTGATATTCTCATTTGGCAAATAAGATTTTGTAATGGTTTGGCCCCAAATATATTCCCCGCTAAAATTTGTGTCTTCACCTGAAATGATTTCAAAAAAAGCTGTTATAGCCAAGTGATCTTTTGCAAGTATGGCTACCTTATCTCCTTTATCCAGCGTAAAATTCAGATCATTAAATAGTGCGGTTCCGTCATCGGTTTTTTTGCTTAAATGCTCCACACGTAAAATCTGGTCACCGCAGTCTCTGTCGGCCCTAAAAATAATGCCCGGATATTTTCTGGTAGAAGGTTTAATATCATCAACCACCAGTTTTTCCAATAATTTTTTTCTGCTGGTTGCTTGTCTTGATTTAGACGCATTGGCGCTAAAACGTTCAATAAATTCCTGTAATTCCTTGCGCTTGTCTTCAATCTTTTTATTCTGATCGGAGCGCTGACGCAAAGCCAGCTGGCTGCTTTCATACCAAAAGGTATAATTGCCGGTATAAAGTTGAATTTTACCGAAATCAATATCTGCAATGTGGGTACATACGGCATCCAGAAAATGCCTATCATGCGAAACCACAATAACTGTATTTTGAAAATCGGCCAAAAAGTTCTCCAGCCAGGTAATGGTTTCCACATCCAAATCATTGGTAGGCTCATCTAGCAATAATACATCCGGATTACCAAATAATGCCTGGGCCAATAATACACGCACTTTTTCTTTACCGTTTAATTCACTCATAAGTTTGGTATGATTGCCTTCGCTAACACCCAATTCACTCAGTAAATTAGCCGCATCACTCTCGGCATTCCATCCTTCCATTTCAGCAAAAAGTCCTTCCAGCTCGGCCACGCGTTCTCCATCGGCATCATTAAAATCAGGCTTGGCATATAAGGCATCTTTCTCATGCATGATTTCCCACAATTTCTTATTACCCATCAACACTGTTTGCAGCACGGGCAAATGATCAAATTCAAAGTGGTTTTGCTTAAGCACACTCATACGCTCTCCGGGCGTAATAGAAACATGACCTGTAGTTGGGTCAATTTCGCCAGATAATATCTTTAAAAAAGTAGATTTTCCGGCACCATTGGCGCCAATAATACCGTAGCAATTGCCCGGAGTGAATTTGATATTCACTTCATCAAACAATACACGCTTGCCATAACGCAGAGATAAATTGGAAACTGAAATCATGTTAGTAAAATTGGGTGGCAAATGTAGTCAACTTATCAGGCATTACCTATCATCAGCAATTAATTCCACATTAAGGTTGCGGTCTGAGGGGTAGGCAGTATAGAATGCTTATGCTGGAATTCAATTGAAATTTTTACCTTTACCATCATGTCAGTTATAAAATACGTTGTGTGCGGTATTGTTTTACCTTTTTCAGGAATCATTCTATTGGTGTGCGGTTGCAAACATGATCCTGCAGAACCGGTTGCCCAAATGCCTATATCAGGCGATTCGGTATGTTTCAATACCCAGATTCTTCCTCTCTTTGTATCTAATTGTACCATGACTGCATGCCACAATACCATCAGCAGGGCAGATGGTTATCAGTTTACAGATTATGCGGGTATTAAGCCCGGCATAAATAACAACAAAATTTTAAAAACCATTAAAGCTACCGAACCGGGAGATCGCATGCCACCTGCCGGACCGCTGCCTGCTGCACAAATACAACTCATAGAAAAATGGATTGCACAAGGTGCAACAGAAAAAATATGCGCCAACAATTGCGATACGTTTATGGTAAAGTATACCACACATATTGCGTCTGTGATTTCAACCAATTGCCTGGGATGCCATAGTGGTGCGGCCACATCAGGTGGTGGTATTAATCTGGAATCATACAGCAATGTGCAAAGCCAAACCATGAATGGTAAGCTCATTTGCTCCGTTCAGCAAGCAGGCGGGTGCTCACCAATGCCCAAGTACGGAAATAAACTAAGTTTTTGTGATATTCGTAAACTCCAATTATGGAAAGTCTCAGGCTGCCCGCAATAAAACCTATACCTATGACAAAAGCAGTTGTTTTCTTTACCCTTATGCTGGTGATTATTTCCTGCTCTCATTATGATGATATCATGAAAAACGGTAAAGAAAGTACGTATTCAAGTAAAAGCCACAATGCAGGACAAAACTGCATGAATTGCCACAACGGAAGCGAATACAGCGAAGCTGTAAGAGAGGGCGGTTGGTGGCACGTAGCAGGAACAGTGGTGGGAGGAAGCGGAAAAGATATTGAATTATGGACCGAGCCAAACCGCAAAGGTGAGCTGGTTTATAAATTGCAAATTGAACCATCAGGGAATTTTTACACTTCAAAAATTGTTGATTTCAAAACAGGTGTATACCCTGTTGTTGTGAAAAAAGATGGCTCTTTCAAAGAAATGAGCACAAGCATCACCATGGGGGCATGCAATAGCTGTCATGGCGCAACAACAGATGTTATTAAATCTAATTAATTATGAATAAAAGACAAACCATTATAGGACTTTTTGTAGTAGCAAGCCTATCCGGCTGCTACTACGATAACGAAGAATCTTTATATCCAAAGCCAATAGTTGCAGAAGTGAAATGGTCGACCAATATTAAGCCGATTATTGATGTGAATTGTGCCACCCAATTTTGCCATGGAGCAATTGCAATTTCTCCTGATCTTACAACTTATGAAAGAGTGTTTGCCAACAGAGATCGCATAAAAGTAAGAGCCGTTGTTGAAGGAACAATGCCCATATCAGCACCGTTGAATCCCTCGATGAGAGACGCACTTGCTAAGTGGATTGATGCCGGAGCACCTAACAATTAACCCACCAGATGAAAAAAACAATCTACCTTTTTTACTGGCTGCTATTTAGCGGTATTGTTTCAGCTCAAGATGATTTACTGAATATGCTTAGCAGCGAAGCACCTCAAAAACCAACAGCAGTTTATGCTACGTTTAAATCAACACGGTTGGTTAATTTGCAAAGCAATGAAACCATGAAAGCCAAACACCTTGATTTTAGAATTCAGCACCGTTTTAGCTCCATGAATATAAATAAGGATAATAACTATGGATTATATGATGTATTTGGGTTGGATGGTGCCGTAATCAGGCTGGGGCTGGAATATGGCATTACCGATAAATTGATGATTGGCCTGGGCCGAAGCACTGCCGGTAAAACCTATGATGGCTTTGTAAAATACCAGTTGCTGCAGCAAAAAACCAAAGGTATGCCCATGAGTGTGGTGTTGTTTGGCAATACCGGAATAAGCACACAAGCGTTTGCTGATAAGAACAGACAAAACTTTGAAACCTCAAGACTTTCATATGTTTTTCAAACCATTATTACCCGAAAAATGAATGATTATTTTTCATTCATACTAACCCCCACTATGGTGCATCATAACCTGGTTGAAACCAAAGAAACACCCAATGATATTTTTGCCTTGGGCATTGGCACATCTATAAAAATAAGCCGCAGCACACGCTTTAATATCGAATACATTCCGCGTTTAAATGGACGTAACCAACCTAAGAATGGAGATAAACCCACCTACTATGATGCCATTGCCATTGGCTTTGATATTGAAACCGGTGGTCATGTTTTTCAGCTGCATTTCACTAACGGAAATGGTTTAATTGAACAACAGTTCATTGCACGCAACCCATCACAATTTAATCTTACACAATTGCGTTTCGGGTTTAATATCTCCAGAACATTTTCATTTGATAAATGATGATTAACATAAAGACACCTGAAATGAAAAAATCCATTCTTACCCTGCTTGTTATATGCACAACTTACGCATCCCAAGCCCAGCTGTATTCATCAACTCAATCTGTAATCAGCTTTTTTTCTAAAACACCTGTAGAAGATATCAAAGCAGAAAGTAAAGAAATTAAAGCGCTTGTAAATGTGCAAACCAGAGATATTGCTTTCCTGGTTGCCAATACTTCGTTTCAGTTTGAAAACAAACTCATGCAAGAGCACTTTAATGAAAAGTATATGGAGAGTGAAAAATATCCCATGAGCACTTTTAAAGGAAAAATTATTGAGGAAGTTGATTTAACAAAAGACGGCATATACAACGTGAATGTGACCGGTAAACTGAATCTTCATGGGGTAGAGAAAGACAGAAACATCCCAGGTGTGGTAACCGTTAAAAATGGTGTTATTCATATTGCATCAGACTTTAAGGTTCAGCTTGCTGCCCACCAAATACAAGTTCCCAAACTGGTGGTAGCCAAAATTGCCGAAGAAATAGATGTGAAGGTAGATGCCAGCCTGGCTCTAAAGAAATAAGGGATATAGGTGTTGGGGATTGGGTGTTGGGTTTGTTTAATTTAGCCTTTGGCTGATGGCTTTGAACTGCAAAAAGTTTTTTGATTATTCATTTAACATTGATAATTCAACTGCTGGGAGTTATACTGAATGATACAACCATCTTGTTTCTAAATTAAATCTGATTTTTTCGCCTGAGAAGTGAGGCGTAAGCATAATTTCAGCTAATAATAACTGCCAGCAAAATACCAAGCAGTATTGCCCAAATTTTACTCCAACTGAAACGGTGATTCTCGCTGTTTTCAAATAATATGGTGGTGGCAATATGCAGAAAAGTACCCACAACAAAAGCCATCAGATAATCAAAAACATGGTCATCTGCACTGTGAATGATGAAGCGACTGCTCAATGCTCCCAGTGTTGACATAGATGCATATACTACAACAAATATCCTTAGTATATTAGTGCTGAGTTTGGCCGCTTTCAATAAACTAATCATAGCAAAAGCGGCAGGTAATTCATGCAAAACGATACCTATGGCAAATGATAGTTTTTGGGTGTAATTAAAAAACACATCTGTACCCAACGGCATGCCTTCCATAAAACTGTGCAAGCTTAAACTAAATAAAATTTCATATGGTATAAGTTTCGTCTTTTCGCCATGCAGGTGCAAATGGCCATGCTCTATACCACGTGAATAGCGCTCCAGAGCAATCTGAAAAAAGAAGCCACCAAGCAGAAAAACTCCGGTAAGAAAATTGGCATCTTCATAGATATGCGGAATGAGATGAAAAGCAACAATAGAAAGCAGGTATGCACCACCAAATGATAATACAAGTTTTAGCCGGTGCTCTGAGCGGTAATTGGTAAATAATGCAAGCAAGCCACCTGCCAGCGGAAAAGAAATAAGCAATATGATAATCCAAAAACTCAAGCTGCGGTATGTATTGTAAATGAAATCTTTTTATTTATAAGATTAAACCCAGTATATCCCAGTACCAGGCCTAAAGCAGATCCGCAAATAATATCAAGCGGATAATGCACACCCACGTATACCTGAGAAAAGGCAATGAAAAAAGCCCATAATAGTCCTACCGGTTTGGCCCATTTTATTTCATTATAAAAACTGCTAATAAAAAATGCGATGGCAAAATGGTTGGTTGCGTGCGCTGATATAAAACTAAATCCGCCACCGCAGGGTACCAACAATCGCAATTGGTTTTTAAGCTCAGGGTTATTGCAAGGGCGTAAACGTTGCACCATATTTTTAATAAGGTTGGCGCTTAGCTGATCGCTTATGAGAACCAATAAAGCAGTTCCAAAAAGAATCCATAAAAATTTTATTCGGTATCTTTCATACAGGAAATAACCCATCACGGCATACAGCAAATACCAATTGCTTTGCTTACGCATAAACGGACATAATAAATCAAGTAGTCCGTTTTGCATGCCATTATTAATGGCAAAAAATAACTGTTTATCAATTTGCTGTATGATTTCAAGCATAACGTTTAGCAACCATTATTAATCTGGGCGATGTTGATTCTTTATATGAATTGAATGTATAATCACCAAACACGTTCACCAAGTTAAAGGAACAAGATGCAAAAAGCAATTCAAAATCTTTTTTGGTAAGCGACTGTACTTTTTCAGTAAACTCAAACTCGCGATTGGTATCCGTGAAATTAATTCTTTTATAAATGAATCCGTTTTCAACCCAACGGGTAATTTTAAACTGAATACCATCGATGGTTTTGCTTTCATGCTCAACCAAATCTCTGATAACAAGAGGAGCATTCATAAAATCAATCAAGAGATAACCGCCCGGTTTTATGCTGCGATTCATCTGTTTAATTACTTGCAGATTCTCCTCATTCGATTGAAAGTAACCAAAGCTGGTAAATAAGTTCAAAGCCACATCAAAGGCATTTTCAAAACGCAGGTTGCGCAAATCCCCCACTTCAAATCGCAAACGCGTATTGGCAAATTGTGTGGCACATGCAATACTTTGCGCAGAGAGATCAATGCCCGTAACATCAAAACCAAGTGCGTTTAAGTAAATGGCATGCCTACCTTTACCACAGGCCAGATCAACTACCTTGGTGTCAGGAGAAAAATGAAAATGCCGGGTTAAATTATCTAAGAACAGCTGAGCTTCCCTTTCATCTCTATCCTGATACAGCATATGATAATAGGGGGAATCAAACCACTCGGTAAACCATTCTTTTTCCATGCTCATTTCATGCAAGTTTAGGCTTTTCAGCAGCTAAACACCAAGTAATATGCTGTTCGCTATTAATTCTCAGGCATTTAACCTGTGCGTTTGCAGGTTTGTTTGTATAGGTTAAATTTGCAACCCCTAAAAAAACATTCGTGACGTTAATTAAATCTATTTCAGGCATCAGAGGCACTATTGGTGGTAAAGCAGGTAATGCTTTAACACCACTGGATGTGGTGCGATTTACATCTGCTTTCGGCAGTATGATAAAAGGCAATAAAAAAAGTTGCAAAATTGTGGTTGGCCGTGATGCACGCATATCCGGAGACATGGTAAATCGTTTGGTTACCGGCACACTTATCGGCTTAGGAATTGATGTGGTTGATTTGGGCCTCTCCACCACCCCTACAGTTGAAATGGCTGTAACTGCAGAAGGAGCCGATGGAGGTATTATCCTCACAGCAAGTCATAACCCCAAACAATGGAATGCATTAAAGCTATTAAATAATGCCGGTGAATTTATTTCCGATGAGTTAGGCAAACAGGTGCTGGAGCTGGCAGAGAAAGAAGCTTTTGAATACGCACAAGTAGATAAGTTAGGTTCCTACACCCAAAAAACCGATTATATCCAAAAGCATATTGATAAAATTCTGGAAATGGAATTGGTGGATGTGAAAGCTATTAAAGCTAAAAAGTTTAAGGTAGTGGTAGATGCTGTAAATTCAACTGGTGGTATTGCAGTACCAATGCTTTTAAAAGCATTGGGCGTGCAGGAGGTAATTGAAATTTATTGTACACCTGATGGTAAGTTTCCGCATAACCCGGAGCCATTACCTGAAAATCTTAATGAAATTTCCACACAAGTTAAACGCAATAAAGCCGATCTGGGTATTGTAGTAGATCCCGATGTTGATCGCTTGGCTTTAGTTAGCGAAGATGGCAGCATGTTTGGTGAAGAATATACCCTAGTTGCAATTGCCGATTACGTGCTAAAAAATATAAGTGATGACCAGTTAAAAAAATCAGGACTCAAAAAAAATACAGTATCTAATCTTTCATCCACTCGGGCACTCAGAGATGTTACGGAAAAACATGGAGGCAGCTATAGTGCGAGTGCGGTTGGGGAAGTGAATGTGGTGAAGTTGATGAAAGAATCCAAAGCCATAATTGGAGGCGAAGGTAACGGTGGTGTTATTGTGCCTGAACTGCACTATGGCAGAGATGCACTGGCAGGTATTGCTCTTTTTCTTTCGCACCTGGCTAAGTTTGGCAAAATATGCTCCATGCTTAGGGAAAGCTATCCTGATTATTTTATTGCTAAAAAGAAAATAGAGCTTACTCCGGAAATTAATATAGACAACCTGCTTGGCAAAATTCAGGAAAAGTACAAAAAACACCCCATCAACACTGTTGACGGGGTGAAGATTGAATTTGATAAAGAGTGGGTACATCTTCGCAGATCCAATACCGAGCCTATTATCCGCATATATGCCGAAAGCCGGAGTGAAACCACTGCCAATAACCTGGCAGAAAAATTAATAATGGACATGAAACAATTTATCAAATCTTAACCCATCGGTTATAACTAATTAAAACAAAATGGCTTTAAAATGCGGCATCGTAGGATTGCCAAACGTAGGTAAATCAACCTTATTTAACTGTCTGAGCAATGCAAAAGCACAGGCTGCCAACTTTCCTTTTTGCACCATAGAGCCAAATGTAGGAACCATAACTGTTCCGGATGAAAGGCTAAATGAACTTGCCAAGCTTGTAAATCCTCAGAAAATTGTGCCTACTACAATTGAAATAGTTGATATTGCCGGTTTGGTTAAAGGAGCTAGTAAGGGCGAAGGTTTGGGCAATCAGTTCTTGGCCAACATACGTGAAACAGATGCCATATTGCACGTGCTTCGTTGTTTTGATAATGATAATATCATACACGTAGATGGCTCCGTAAATCCTGTACGCGATAAAGAAATTATTGATACGGAATTGCAACTGAAAGATCTGGAATCAATTGAAAAAAAATTGCAGCGCATTAGCCGTGCAGCTAAAACCGGAGATAAAGATGCCGCAAAAGCCGAAGCAGCATTAATAAAGTACAAGCAACATCTGGAGTCCGGTCAATCTGCAAGAAGTGCACAGGCAACAGAAGAAGAAAAAAAACATGTAGAAGATATTTTTCTGCTTACCGATAAGCCCGTTTTGTATGTATGCAACGTAGATGAAACATCCGTAGTTAACGGAAACAAATATGTAGAGATGGTGAAAGAGGCAGTTAAAAATGAAAATGCGGGTATACTTATTATCAGTGCTGCTATTGAATCAGAAATAACACAACTCGAAAGTTATGACGACCGCATGGCTTTCTTAAGCGATTTGGGATTGGCAGAGTCCGGTGTTTCCAAACTGATAAAAGAAGCATACAAACTGCTAAATCTGATAACGTATTTTACTGCAGGAGTGCAGGAGGTTAGAGCATGGACCATCACAATAGGAACAAAGGCACCACAGGCTGCAGGCGTAATCCATACCGATTTTGAAAAAGGTTTTATCAGGGCCGAAGTAATTAAATACAAAGATTTTATTGAGTTGGGCTCTGAAGCAGCCTGCCGTGATGCAGGAAAACTTGGTGTTGAAGGGAAAGAATATGTGGTAGGAGATGGAGATGTGATGCACTTCCGTTTTAATGTATAATGATACGCTCATTCTTAAACTCCCTTCTCCATATAACATTCTTTTTAAGACAATGATGCGTTGCAGTTTATAAATCTAATAATCACCGGTAAGATATATCACACCAAATTACCATTGTTACATCAAGCAAAAAACCTCAAACAGTAGGCATAAAATCACTTCCGAATCCGCATAAATATCTGTTTTCCTGATATTTAATAAATATAAGAACACTTCGCAAATAGGTTGCGAAGCAGTTGAAAAACTTTGCATATAGAAATTCAAACCAAAAAAGAAACGTATGCAAACCATTACAAAAAACCTTAACACTGTTAAGCCCTTAAAATTAATTGATGAAGCCACAGTAGCCATTACCTTTTGTCGTTATGAAGAAGCTCTGCACCTGCTCAACACTTTTTTATTATTTCATCCCGGGAATATAGACGCCCGCTTAAAAAAGGGATTGTGCTATTTATACAATGAGCAATTCAATGAAGCAAGGCAATTGTTTAATGAGGTTTTGGATGAAACAGGAGGATACGCTGAAGCCTATTACTGTTTTGCAGAATACTATAAAGTAATGCTCGATTATGATTTTGCATTAACTTATATAACAGACGCACTGATGCTGGATGAAGAAAACGCCACCTATCATCGACTTGCAGCAGAGCTTTGCTACCTTCAGCAAGATTATGTTGAATCTTTTGGTTTAATTAATAAGGCAATAGTCATTAACCCATTTAAAGAAGAGTATTATTACTGGCGTGCCATCATACTGGTGCGTTTAAACAAATTGCAGGTTGCCATAAACGACTTAAACAGATCCATTAGCATTAATCCTCAATTTACAGAGGCCTACCGCAAACGCGCGCATCTGCGCATGCGCACCGGAGAAGTAGATGCTGCCTTACAAGATTTGAAATCTGCCCAAAGATTGGAATTGCTGCACGCAGAACAGACGCGCCATGCAGCATGATGAAAATTAGCTTTTATTGTTTGATTATAGCCTAACCCCTTACTCCAATTGGTGTTAAAGGGGTTTTGGCATTAATGTGAAAGAGCTAAAAAAATTAAATAAGTTGCACAGTTAACGATACAGGTGTATATTTGCTACCTCTTACATAACACTAAGTTCTTTAAAAATTCAATTAGAATAAAAAATACATCGCGGAGTGGAGCAGTGGTAGCTCGTTGGGCTCATAACCCAAAGGTCCCAGGTTCGAGTCCTGGCTCCGCAACCAATAAAAAAAGCCATCTGCTGATGGCTTTTTTTATTTAGCTACTTTTCTCCATAGATAGTTTTAATAGCATCTAAATTGCTGTTATTCAATTAAATTAATTTTTCCTTAACAACCCGTTTTTATTGAAACTTGTTGAGAATTTGACTTTATTCGCAACTCAAAATTACAAATACTAATAATCTACATATGAATCAACTATTAAAACTCAAATTTTTCGTTCTTTTATCCATGCTTTATTTTGGTGGAACCATCAACTCTTTTGGGCAAACCAAATGGGCCGACTGGTCTTTTACTCCTGCAGGATATAACTTCATGACTTCCACACCAACACCACCAAGCTTTAATGGCTCGTTCTCCGGGCCAGGTGTTACGTCAATCTCAAATGCAGTTTCATCAAATATTACGGTCATTTCAAATGTTGGTGGGGGTTATCAAATCCCAATCTGCGGAACAGTCAATACAGCAACAAGCCCATATTTTGAGTTTACAGTAAATCATAATGCAAGCAGTATTAATTTTAGCCGACTTGTATTAGGAGGCATAAGATTAAATGTAGGTACACAAGCCTATGATGTTGAGCTGCGCTGGAGTGTTAATAGCTATGCTACTGTTTTAGGCAATAAAGCATTACCCAATGAAGTGAATAATTTTTCATTAGTATCTTATGATCTGAGCTCACAAAGTGCAGTAACCACTGGCACTAGCGTAAGTTTTAGATTATACTTTAAGAATATTGTTGGTAACCCATTATTTGTAAATTTCAGCAATGCTTTTAACCAAAACTGGGATGCTACACCTTCTACTTTCACAGCGGGAAATAAAGTGATCTCCGTTTGGTATTCTGCTGCAAATATTCCACCCCTCCCACCTGTTATCACCTCCTTCTCCCCTGTTTCTGCAAAACCCAGTGACCAGGTAACCATAACAGGCACAAACTTCAACACTACAGCCTCCAATAATATTGTTCGTTTTGGCGCCACCGGGGCTACAGTAACCGCAGCCACTGCTACAAGTTTAACAGTTACTGTTCCTTCTGGGGCTACATACGGTCCAATTACTGTTTCCTCACTTGTAAGTCCTGGCACTTATTTATCATCCTCAACCCGTGCGAATTTCAATCCGACTTTTACCCCCATTAGTGCTGCAATTACCATGCTTCCTAGAGTTGATTTCGCAGTTGGAACCAATCCATTCAACGTTATCAATGTTGATTTGGATGGTGATGGTAAAACAGATATCGTATCAGCTAATATGGCATCTAGCGCCAGTTCTATTTCTGTGCTTCGTAATACAGCATCTCTTGGCAGCATCAATAGTGGCAGCCTTGCAACTAAGTTTGATTATGCCACACCAACTGGCGGTGCCAGGTATATTGCCACTGGCGACCTGGATGGGGATGGGAAGCCGGATTTGGCTGTTGCCAATCAATCATCATCCACAATTTCAATATTCCGCAATACTTCTTCAGTGGGTAATATTTCCTTTGGCTCAAGAGTTGATTTTGCGATTTCAAATCCTCCCAGTTCAATTGCCATTGCAGATATTGATGGTGACGGCAAGCCGGAAATATTAGCAACTGCATTTAACTCAAGCGCTTTAGCAGTTTACAGAAATACATCTACGGCAGGTATCATCAATGGTAGCAGCTTTGTCGCAGCTGTAAATATTACAACAGGTGCAAACCCATTTAGCGTTAAAACAGGAGACCTTGATGGAGATGGTAAAATTGATGTAGCAGTACTGAATGAAAGTGCAAGTACAATCTCATTATTACGTAATACCGCCACCTATGGTGTAATTAATACTAGCAGCTTTGCACCCAAAGTAGACATTGCCACTTCTATAAATCCAACCTCAATGGCAATTGGTGATGTTGATGGCGATGGTAAACCAGAAATATGTATAGTTAGCCGCACAGTTAATACTGTTTCGGTGTTTCGTAACATATCGACAAGCGGTGTTCTTAATACTGGGAGCTTCGCTGCAGCTGTAAATTTAACCACCGGTTCAACCCCATGGTCGGTTGCAATTGCAGATTTAGATGGAGATAATAAACCAGATATAGCCGCTCCTTGTTTTGTTCCTAATACCGTATCTGTGTTCCGAAATATTAGCAGTGTGGGCACTATTTCATCAAGCAGCTTTGATACCCGTCTTGACTTTAATACCGGCACCGGCCCCCAGTACACTACTATTGGTGATGTGGATGGTGATGGCATGTCAGATATCATTACAGCAAATTGGACTTCTAATAGTATTTCAATTTTAGAAAATGTACTACCTAGCAATATTACAGTAACAGGCACATTAAGTCCTTTCTTTCAATGCGGTAATTCCCCATCAGCCGCTCAAACGGTAACAGTTTCAGGGTCCGCTCTTACTGCGCCTGTTGTGTTTAATGCCTTATCCAATTTTGAATATTCTCTAAACGATACAACCTATTCAAGCACACTTTCTTTGACTCCTGTATCAGGAACTGTTTCATCAAGGACGATTTATATTCGTTACAACAATGCAAGTGCAGGTACAAACAGTGGAAATATTTCAATCACTTCCACTGGTGCAATAAGCAGAACTTTATCGGCATCCGGTACACGAATCGATCGCACAATTAACGTAACCCAATCTGTTGCAAATGTTTGTCCAGGCAATCCGGTTACGCTCAGGGCCCGACTTCTTAGCAACAATCTTGGCACAGGCGCAGATGGTTCAATAACAGTTACAGGTACTACATTCACAGATGCGGTTAGAAGTGCTGTAACGGGTAATAATGCATCAGCAACCAACACTATAACTGTTTCAAGTGCTACCGGATTCGCAGCCAATCAAGAGGTACTAATCATAACCATGGTTGATGCTGCTGCAACAGGTAATCTCGTTGGGCAATATGAGTTTGCTACAATCAGCTCTGTTGCAGGAAATACACTAACCCTGACGCAACCAAAAACGAATACCTATAATGCTTCAGCTACGGTAAAGCATCAGGTAATCAGGGTACTAAATTATACCAGTGTAACCGTAAATAGTGGTGGTACTTTAACCTGTAATAATTGGGATGGAACGACAGGTGGTGTGCTCGCTTTTCGTGCTACAGGAAATGTAATTGTAAATAATGGTGGCACTATTACTGCTTCTGGAAAAGGATATAGAGGTGTTGCACACAATACTTCACAGTACAGAATGGCAAATGGGGCTCAGGGGGAAGGCATTTTTGGCCAAGGTTATATGGGTGGGGCATCTAGTGGGGCCAATGGTTTCTGGAATAACGCAAATGGCAATGGAGGTGGTGGCGGAACCGGTACAGGCGATGCTGGAGGAGGAGCCGGAGGAGGTTATGCTTCAGTTGGTACAAATGGTCAAGACTGGGGCGGTCACCTTGGCGGGACAGGCGGAACAGCTATTGGCTCTACACAGTTAACCAGATTGTATTTTGGAGGTGCAGGTGGCGAAGGTGGTGCTGATGAAGATGGTGGACATCCTGGCCCTGGCTCTAATGGTGGTGGCATTGTGTTTATGTCAGCTAATTCTATTTCAGGTTCCGGAACTATCAATTCAAATGGGCTTAATGGAGGCAATGCTACCAATAATTTTGGTGGGCAGCCATATGGTATGGGTGGAGGCGGAGGTGGGGCCGGTGGGTCGGTGCAAATTCAATGCAATTCAATATCAATGTCTGGTAGCTTAATTACAGCAACTGGCGGATCTGGTGGCGGTAATAATGGTGGCGGAGGTTTAGGAGGTGCAGGAAGTGCCGGCAGAATTCGTATAGATTTGATTGGAACCATTCCGGTTACCAATCCTGTAGCCTTTCAGGGTACAATTCCTGTTATACCCGGCACAACAAACTATACATGGTCAACTTCGGCAACTGCAGATTCTATCATAGTAAGTCCTACAACAACAACTTCATATACGGTTACAGCTGTTAATGCAGCAGCAGGATGCTCAACATCTACGAGCTACAGTTTAACAGTAAACCCATTGCCTTCGGCACCGGTTACTACAGCTGGCGCACGTTGTGCCCCAGGCTCTGTTACGCTAACCGCAACTTCTGATCCTAATACTATTGTCAGATGGTATAGTACCGCCTCGGGTGGTAATCCAATCGGAATTGGTACAACTTTCAATACCCCTTCTATTGCAACCACTACAACCTATTATGCAGACGCTGTTGCAGATGTGTTGCCAGGTGATACATTAACTTCATTGCGCTTCGCGGTTGGCTTAAGAAAACTTAAGTCAAATTACAATGGTTTTTCTATTAGATTAAGAAGGTCAACCGATAACGCTGTTCAAAATTTTGGCTTTGTTGGCTTTGAGATTGACACCGTTGCAATTAAAGCTTGGCTGGGTTCGGCCACCGGTTTTGTTGAAACTTTTTTTGATCAAAGTGGATTTAACAACCATGTGTCTCAAACCAATGCTGCTCAGCAACCAACACTGGTTATAAATGGTTTTAATGGCAGGCCCGTATTAAGGTTTAATAGCTCTCAATTTCTGGTTAACACTGTAAACTTCCCGGCACCATTCTCTATAGTGGCTGCGGCAAGAGCAACCGGTGCAACCGGTAGGGTATTTGGTGCTAGAAATAACAATTGGTTACACGGCTGGCATGCCGGAAGTCGTAATCAGTTTCACTATGACAGTTGGGTGCTTAATGGTAATGTTAATACAAATCTTACATTACCTTATATTTACTCAGCATCAGTAAATGGCAGCACATCAAATCGTGTGTTTGAAAATGGAACAATGCTGGCCAATACAAACGGAGGATTTACAGGGCCAAACGGATTTCAATTAAATGGCTATGCTTTGGCAAATGAACTATCAAACGTAGATATTTTCGAATGTTTCATTTACAATGCCGCAATAAATGATAACCCCCGTGGTTTGGTAGAAGGCAGTTTAAGTGATAGGTTTAATATACCCATTACCTCTTATATAGCAGATGGAAGTGGATGTGTAAGTGCTACAAGGGCAACAGCAGTAGCTTCGGTTAGTACAAATTATTTTAATCTCCCCGATTCACTCTTTGCATGTGGCGATAGTCTGTTGGTTCAGGCTGATACAGGCTATACATCATATGCTTGGTCGGCAGGAAGCAATACCAGAAACCAGTGGGTTAAAACAGCGGGTTGGGTTAGGTGTACGGTAACAGGTGGAGCTTGCGGAGGAACCCAGGTTGACTCTGTTTTTGTTAACCTTATCTTTAATAATATCATTCAAAACGATACAGCAATCTGTCAGGGTACAAGTGTGCAGCTGCGTGTGAATAGCAATGCAGGAACAAACTGGACCAAACTCTATGAAACCACCAACCCAAGCAGGAATGGATCAGGATCAATTGTTTATTTGCCGGGATTTGGTAAAACAGGTGGTGCTGCATCTTCCTTTTCTTCATCTATTAATAGGGTTCGGGTGCGCATGGAAAACAATGTTGGGGGCGTATTGCGCTGGGCCGAAGTTTCATATGATGCCTGGACGGGTTTAACACCTGCAGGTCTTCAGGTACCTGATATGGTAAATGGATTGGTAGTTCAAAGAAATGTATTCAATGTGGAGGTTACCTCCAATATGCCTGGAGTAAATACCGGCAGGTTTGACACAGGCAGGATTGAAATGTGGCCATGGAATTATAGCCCTTCTACATCAGGACTGCTTCCTGTAGGAAATGGTGGTATATATGATTGGGATGATACCCACGGCAACGGGGGAGGAGATCATGGTTCATTCCAGGTTCATAATGTTACTTCAGGTTCCAGACAAACCATACTGGCATGGAACATGCACCGCGCAGGTGGACCTGCTGAAATTGGTTTTGGTAACTCTTCAACAAGTAACACAGACTATACCGGTGATATTGCCAACGGTTCTACCAACTTCAGGGTACAAATATTTGCAGGTATAAATGGTACTTCAGGCTTGCGTTGGTCAACCGGAGATTCAGCATCAATCATCACCGTTACACCATCTGCAAATACAACCTATTATGCTACCTCAACCATTAATGGCAGATCCTGCACGGATAGTGTACGGGTAACAGTAAATCCTAGACCTGTTATCAGTGGTACATTAAATATTTTATCAGGCGGCACCTCACAGTTAACGGCAACAGGAACTCCGGCAGCAACAAATGCGTGGAGATCAAGTGATACAACAGTGGCTACCGTAAGCAATACAGGCTTGGTAACCCCAATTAGAGAAGGAACAGCTACTATCACGTTTACTAATTCTTCCGGTTGCTCACAAACAGCTATTGTTACGGTGTTTGTTCCAATACCAACCATTACCACGTTTACACCAGTAAGGGGTGAGGTGGGTTCTTCTGTTACCATACGAGGTACTAACTTCAGCAGTATAGCTGCCAATAACATAGTAATATTTGGAAGTGTACGCGCCACTGTTACTTCAGCCAATGATACACAATTGGTTGTAACTGTACCAAAAGGCGCATTGCATGGCCCGATTACAGTTGTTAAACAAGGGAAATCTGTTAAATCAAAGACATATTTTAATATTACAAACAATCAGATCGCTCCTGTTCAATTTACAAACGGGAACTTTGGCGCTGCAGTTGCATTTACATCACTTTCAGCCAACTTCTCCCACTCTGATATAATCATTGGAGCCGGTGATTTTGATGGAGATGGAAATGTAGACATCGTAAAGGCAGGAACAAATAATGTGCGTGTTCATCGCAATTTAATGACAGCCCCAGGAACCATTACTGTATCTGCCTTCAGCGCAGGAACAGACTTTGCGGTTTCAGGCCTACCAACCAATATACAAGTAGAAGATATTGATGGTGATGGTAGACTTGACATTGTTGCAATATCGCCATCAGGCATTAGCATGCTGCGTAATACATCAACCACAGCAGGCACTGTTAGCTTTGCTGCAGCAGTAACCAATGCTACTGTGGGAACAAGCGTTAGGTTATTTGATGTAGATGATGACGGAGAACAAGACTTGATTTCATTGAATAGCAATACCATTAATATTCGCTTAAATATCTCAACTCCGGGAACCATTGCATTTTCAGCTACGGTAACAGCGCTTACTCTGCCTTCAACGGGATTTGTAAGCTTAGCAGTTGCAGACTTTAACAGAGACGGAGACTTTGACCTTGTGGCTTCTAAGTATGGAGACATGCGTGTGATGATTAATGCCTCAACCCCAGGTAATGTAAGTTTTGGTGCCCCTGTTTCAATGGGAGCATACGGGCATTTAATTAACACAGGAGATTTAGATAGCGATGGAGATTTAGACATTTACTCTTCGGGTAACCCAGCATTCGCAGTAAGAAATGATTATACCACAGGCACATTTACAGCATCATCATTTACCGGATTTTCACATGCAAGTGATGGAAATGATATTGTGGTTCAAATGGCAAACTTCAATGGTGATACCGCAGTGGATATCGTGTACGGAACATCATGGGATAAAGTTTGGCTAATCAGAAATTCCACAACACCAATAGCTACCAACACCTATCCTCGATTTAGTATGGGTGAAACCGGCTCAGCATTAGGTGTTGACATTGATGGTGATAATAAAGTTGATTTGGTTTCATCAAACAGAAATAATACCAACTTTTCTATCAGACAAAATACAATGACCCCGCCACCGGTAATAACAGTTACAGGAACTCTAATTGCATTCAATCAATGTGTGGGAACACCCTCTGCCTCACAAACTATTACAGTTGGTGGTGAGAATTTAACAACCAATATCAGCATCGGTGCCTTAACAAATTTCCAGTACTCATTAAATGATACTACCTATGCCAGTACCTTAACCCTTCCTCCGGTATCTGGTTCGGTTGCACCAAGAACAATTTTTATCAGATATAACAACACCATAGCAGGTAGCAATAGTGGAAACATCAGCTTAACATCAACAGGTGCCACTACAGTTAATGTTGCAGCCTCCGGAACGTGCTTCGCCAGACCAACCATAGCTAGTACTACACCTGCAAGTCGCTTTTGCACAGGTACAGTTACTTTGGCTGCTACGGCAAGTGCCGGAACTATTAACTGGTATGCAGCGCAAACGGGTGGAAGCAGTTTATTCACAGGCAATAGTTTTACCACACCAAGCATTAGCACTACTACCACTTACTTTGTTGATGCAACCAACAATGGATGTACAACAGCTACCAGAACAGGTGTAACGGCAACCATTAATAGTGCGGCTATAACCGTTCAGCCTGTACCACAAACCATTTGCGGGCCAACATCTCCTTTGAGCTTGTCGGTTAATGCAACAGGAGGAGGAACACTAACCTATCAATGGCGCAAAGGCCTATCCAATATACCGGGGGCAAACGCAAGTACTTTTACCATACCTTCAGCAACTGCGGCAGATACAGGATTATACTCAGTAGTGGTAACCGACTCTTGCTTGAACACGGCAACCAGTAACACTGCTTTAGTTACCATAACCAATATTCCGGCACCTATCGTTGCAAACGGGAGTATTTGTGCCACAAATGGTAACGTTACTTTAACCAATACAGGCACCATACCTAACGGCTACAATATCAGGTGGTATGATAATCCGGGGTTAACCACCTTGCTTTCAACTACAAATGCGTATACCAGATTCCTTACCGCTACTGATACCATGTTTGTGCGTTATGAACCTGCCGGAACACTCTTTTCAGGGGTTAATTCTGTGGATCACAATAATTTGACAGGTGATGACAGGGGTAATATTGTGGTTACACAAAATTACGTTTACTTCTTTGGTGATGCTAACATTGCAAGATATAATGCATCAAATCTTACAGGCGGAACCGTACTGCCTTTGCGTGATGGTTTATTTGCTACTTACGGTGGCACAGGAACACTCTATGCTTTTGGAAACTCAAGTGCGCCTTTTGGTAATGGAGTTGGCACTGCTACGCATGTGTGGAGAGTAGATTCCGCATTAAATACCATTGCAGGAAGCGCAGTAGCCTTATCAGCTTCTGTTACCTTAACAGGCACACTTGCCTCAGGTCCCGATTTTGTTTTGGTAGGAGCATCAACAATTGTAAAGGTAAATCCGGTAACGGGAGCAGTTACCACATTAACTACTACCGGTACAGCTTTAGCACCAAATTCTGCAGAAATGGGTCCTGCTACAGGCTATGCAACGCTGGAAAACGGCAACCATTATATAACTTATCGTGCCATTGCATTATACAATAGCGGAATTGCCAGATTCCATGTGGAAGGCAACACCAATACTATGGTATTTGATCCGGGTACATTAGGAGGTAATAATGTTTATGCAGATCTCGCGGCACTAACCTATTCGCCATGGAACAACAGGGTTTACTTCCATCATGAGGGAGGTAGAGCTGCTACGGCTTCTACTCTATTTAATGAGACCGGTGGCTATATGGATTTCCCCATCAGATGGGCTAACTCATGTAACTCGCCTGTTGATACCGTAATTGTTACAGTAGGTGCGCCTCCAACGATCACAGGTACCACTGCAGCAAGCCGTTGCAGTACAGGTTCTGTTACATTGAATGCAACAGCCAGTGCAGGTGTTGTAAACTGGTATACCACCTCAACAGGAGGAACCAGTATATTCACCGGTAATTCATTTGTAACACCAAGCATTAGTTCAACTACTACTTATTTTGTAGATGCAACCAATAACGGATGTACTACTGCTTCGCGCACAAGCGTTGTTGCTACTGTAAATGCTTTACCAACAGCTACTGCTACCGCAGCAACTGCCACTACCTTCTGTCAAGGTGGTAGTGTGGTAATCAATGCCAATACCGGAGCAGGTTTAACTTACCAGTGGCGCAATGCCAGTGGCAATATCTCAGGTGCTACCAATGCCAGCTTAACTGCAAACGCTGCAGGTGCATACAAAGTAGTGGTTACAAACACCAACGGTTGTATTGACTCATCTGCTGCTGTAAACGTAACGGTAAATGCTTTACCAACAGCTACTGCTACTGCAGCAACTGCCACTACCTTCTGTCAAGGTGGTAGTGTGGTAATCAATGCCAATACCGGAGCAGGTTTAACTTACCAGTGGCGCAATGCAGGTGTAAATGTTCCACTTGCTACCAATGCAAGTTTGACCGCTACTACTTCAGGTTCATACCGTGTGGTGGTTACTAATACCAATGGCTGTATCGATTCTTCAGCCGCAGTATCTGTAACAGTAGTACCTTCTATTGCCGGCAATACCATTGCCTCAAATCAATCAATCTTAATCAATACAACCCCTGCACAGCTTACCGGCACATTGCCAACAGGCGGCACAGGCTCATACACGTATAGCTGGTTGGTATCAACCACCGGAGCTACTTCCGGATTTAGTGCCATTGCTTCTACCAATACACAGAACTATTCACCCGGTGTATTATCTCAAAATACATGGTACCGCAGGTTGGTAACATCAGGCAGTTGTTCAGATACGACAGCCGCATTATCTATTACGGTAAATGCCAATATTGCCAACAATACTATATCGGCAGCTCAAACCATTTGTTCAGGTACCACTCCTGCAGGCTTAACAGGCTTAACCCCTTCAGGCGGAACAGGAAGCTTTACTTATACCTGGTTGGTTTCAACCACCAGTGCATCAACAGGCTTCTCTGCAGCACCTGGTACAAACAATGCGCAGAACTATACACCGGGAGCCTTAACACAAACCAGTTGGTATCGCAGATATGTGGTATCGGGTGCAGCATCTGATACTTCAGCCGCCATACAAATTACGGTGAGTCCGGTGATAGCAGCCAATACAGCTACAGGTACACAATCAATATGTACGGGCCAAACCCCAACAGCCATTGCAGGCTCAACCCCAACAGGCGGTAGCGGAACCTATACCTATAGCTGGCTAAGCAGCACCACAAGTGCCACTGCAGGATATACCTCAGCAACAGGCACCAATAATGTGCAGAACTATGCACCGGCAGCACTCACGGCAAGTACTTGGTACCGCAGATTAGTAACCTCGGGTGGATGTTCAGACACATCAGCTGCAGCAGCTATTACCGTAAACCCTGCTATTACAACCAATACACTTACAGGTGGTTCAACTATATGTAATGGCAACACAACAACCATAAATGGAACTGCACCTGCAGGTGGTAGTGGTAGCTATACCTACAGCTGGTTGTCATCATCAACCGGAGCTACTTCCGGATTTAGCATCGCATCAGGAACCAACAATACTCAGAACTATACCACTGCACCTATAACAGCCAACACATGGTTGCGCAGATTGGTTTCTTCAGGAGGTTGTACGGATACTTCCTTGGCAGCAGCTGTAACAGTAACCAATACCAATACCTGGTCAGGCACTACCGGAACAGCATGGGGTACTACAACCAACTGGGGTTGCGGAAGAATACCTGTAATTACCGATAATGTGGTTATTGTACCGGCAGCCAACCAGCCTGTTATTACGGATGGCGGACGCGTTGCCAATGATTTAACCATTAATACCGGTGCAACGCTGACCATTAACAATGCAGCATCTGTACTGGCTATTGGTGGTGCATATACCAATAACGGAACGCTTACACATACCGCAGGTGAATTGGTTTTTGCAGGAGCTGCACTTCAGAATATTCCTGCAGGCACTTACAGCAAAATCAATGTGAACAATGCTGTAGGAGTAACCTTAACAGGAAACGTAAGTATGAGCGACTCGCTTAAACTCAGCAACGGAAATGTAACCCTGGGATCAAATAACCTGACCCTGAGCGGCACTGCAAGTGTGGTGAGCAATGCATCAGCAAGCCGTTATATCAGAACCAACGGAACTGGCGCCTTAATCATACAAAACATAGGAAGCACAGGCCGCACAGGAGCAGTAAGTTTCCCTGTAGGTAATAGCAGCTATAATCCATTGACATTAACCAATACCGGCACAAGCGATAACTATACGGTTAGGGTGTTGGATAATGTAACCAATACACCACCAACAGGACTGAGCCTAACAAATAACGTTGTAGGCAGAACCTGGGTAGCCAACGAAGAAGTAGCAGGTGGATCAAATGCAACCGTAACAGTGGAGTGGTCAGCAGTAGACGAGTTGACCGGCTTTACCAGAGCAGCTAGCTATGTAGCATTACATAACGGCACCACCTGGATGGCAACTGCAGCAACTTCAGCAGCAGGAAGCAATCCATACACCCAAACCCGCACAGGCATCACTTCATTCAGCTACTTTGGTGTGGGAAGTACAGGAACCTTACCGGTTGAGCTGCTAACATTTACCGCAGAACGCAAAGGCCGCGAGGTGTCATTGGATTGGGCAACAGCAAGCGAACACAATAACGACTACTTCATCATAGAACGCTCAACTGACAATATCAACTACACGGTTGTAGGCAAAGTGCAAGGTCAGGGAACAACTGCAAAAACAACAGCATATCAGTTAATGGATGATGTATCTACACTGATAAGCAACAAGATTAAGGTTGCATATTACCGCCTGAAGCAAGTTGATCTGGATGGCAGCATCAATGAAGCAAAGACTGTCAATGTAGACATATCAGAAGACCTGAGCGGAATGACAGTAACTGCCAATCCGAATCCATTCCAGCACTCACTTGCCATCAATATCAATATTGCCAAGCAGGAAAAGGTAACCTTACAGGTAACCGACATGACGGGCAAGCTGATAACAGAACAGGTTGTAGAAGCAGCATCAGGAAGCAACCAGATCATGCTGCAGGGATTAGAAAACCTTAAGGCAGGTATGTACTTTGTGAATGTGATGGGAGCAACAGAAATCAGTACAATCAAGGTTGTGAAACAACAATAATTAAGAAATACCCTTCATAAAAAAACCTCACCAATATGGTGGGGTTTTTTTATAACAGACGGGTACTATTTAAACATAGCAAATAAGTCTT